>CALUFO010000008.1 GCA_944320015.1 uncultured Barnesiella sp.
CCATTTCGAACAGAGAAGTTAAGCCCCGTCACGCCGATGGTACTGCGCAAGTGGGAGAGTAGGTAGCCGCCAACTTATAGGAGAGAGCCGGGAAAGATTCCGCAAGGAATCCTTCCCGCTCTCTTTTTTTATGACCATACCCCACACCTCTATACCCATGCCCCTTTTTAGAAACCTTTTCGGCATGAGACAGAGGTTACATTTAAACTCCTCCTCTGTGTTTTGCGGAGCAAAATATAGGGGAGGTGCCCGTAGGGCGGAGGGGTTTAAATCATCTCATATACAAGTTTTTAATTTGTTTTTCTTCAACCCCTCTCCTCGGGACTGCCGTCTCTCGGTCTCTCCCCTATATCGGTACCCGACACAGGGGAGAAGTGTGAATAGTTTAAACTCCTCCTCTGCTCGGCGATAGCCGAGATAGGGAGTGCCGCAGGCAAGGGGGGTGGAGTTTAATGCTACTCTCCTTAGATTTGACAAGTGACAACTTTTTATGTAGCGGTATTTAAGTAGCCGCTATTGTTCCAACGCTTTTTGGAAGATAGCTTCTACTTCGTTGGGATATATGCCGCCTTCATGCACTTTTTCATCACCGATATAAAATGTGGGTACATAGTAATAGTCGTATTGGTCGGCTATTTCGGGGTGCTCGGTCTCTTCGATGGTTTCGATGACAAGATCTTTGTATTCGGGGCGTTTTTTTAGGTCGTCGATGTAGCTGAAAGCCCTTTTGCAAAAGGGGCAACGGGTTTGGTAGAATAGTTTTATCGGTTTCATATCGGGTGATAGATTGGGGTTATCGGTGGACAAATATAGTTTATTTTGGTCGATGTCGTACGGCTTTCGTATATAATTACACGCAGGAGGCTCTTTTTGTTCGGGCGAAGAGGATTGAGTGTGAAAACTGTGTTTTCATTTGTCTCTACGCTCTCCTTTCACTATTTTTGCAAGCAGATTGAGTATGCTCAATCGGTGACATATTAAAAAGAAGCGTTATGCTTGTCTTGTAGTTTGAAAACGTAGGAAATTTTCGAAACGAGATACAAGGTTAGGCATGGTGGTTCTCACGCATCACGGGCGTGGGCTGTTATCTCATATCTGTATCTCGGGTTTCCTACGGCCTTCAAACTGCGGTATGAGTGTTCAGTTCCACGCTTCGTTGTTATATTAAACCTTCTTATGGGGACGATAAGAAGAATCTTGAAGGCCATGAAACCGATAGGGGAACTTATTAGAGAGCGATTGAAGGACGAGGAGCGAAGTGTCGCTTGGTTTGCTCGCAAACTATCTTGCAGCCGGGCTAATGTGTACAAGATATTCCGCAAAGAGTATATCGATACCGAGCTACTCACCCGCATCTCTCGGATCTTGAACTACGATTTTTTCAATATTTTTCGGATCACTTGAAAGAGGAGTGACAGGGATATTGATAACACTATTGACAACAAAAAGGATACAGGTGTCGATAAATAGGAACTAGCATTTCATAGGAATAGTAGCTGTTTTTAGATTCCTTTGTATAATAAATTTTTAAAGTAAATTGAATTATGAAAAAGTTATTGTTAGTTATTTCTGTCTTTTTGTTATTAATAGGAAATGTAGCAAATGCTCAAACGAAAGAAGAGATGGAGGCATCACAAGCTCGTTGTGAAAAGTTGGCTAAATTGTGTAAGAAAGAGCCTAAAAAGACCAATATCCCAGAAGTAGATTCTTATGTAATGAGCGTATATGCATCTGCTGTTGCAGCTGTTGCCACGACAGAGCAATTGCAAGATTTGTATTATAGACAGATAGGAGAGTCGAAAGATGGCGTCACAGATGTGACTGTAAAGAAACCATCTCTCGAAGAATTGACGAATTTAAGTATGACAATCGCTAAACAAGCTGATGCGATTTCGAAGGCCGCCAAGTCGGCCGAAGCTATGGTACAAGCATCTAAGGGAGAGAAGAATCCGATGAAAGCTGCAAAAATAGCCACTGCTTTGGCCTTTACAAAAGATGCTTATCCGATTCTTGTGGAAGAGTCGGCGTTGCAGATAAAAGCTATTGCTGAGATGATTGAAACGGCAAAAACATCGGATAGCTTATAAAATGGGGATATGAAAAGATTTTTGGGGGCCTTGGTGGCGTTTGTGTGTGTGGCTTGTACTCACGCACAAACGTCATCGGATATTAGGCCGATTGTTGGTGTTACCCAGTTTACCTGTGAAACCGATAGTAAATATGCTGGATTGGTGACGGAGAAGGTGGTCGAGATGCTTACGAATACAAAACGTTTTCGAGTTGTGGATCGAACCAGTCACGACAAAATCAAAGAAGAACTGGAACTTCAAAAAAGCGAGGCTTTCATGGATAGCAAGAATCTTGTGGAGCAGGATATTGCTGTCGCTGCCGAAAAGTTGATAACGGGGCATATTAACAAAATTCCTATTTATGCTATGAAAAATGCGAACGGCAGCATTAAAGGGTATAAGGGGAGTGTTTCTTTTCAGATGAAGGTGGTCGATGTCGCGACAGGATTGAGCACCGAGGCCGTGGGCTTTGAGGGAAAAGCCAGCGATCTGATGCTTTCACCCGAGAGTGCCGTGAATCAGGCGATGCAGTCTCTTCAAGATGAGATTTACGAGTATTTCAAGAAAAATTTCCCTGTTTCGGGAAAGATTATCAAGGTATTGAAGGTGAACAAGGATAAAGCTGAGATAGTCTTGCTTAATGTGGGGAAAAAGCAGGGAGTGAACAAGGGCGACCGATTTGTTGTGCAATATGTGGAGATGCTCGAAGGAGAACCTTATCCTATAGATTTAGGTGAAATAAAGGTGGTTAAACTGTCGGGCGAGGCTTTTTCGGAATGTAAGGTTCCCTCGAAGATGGGTGAAGAATTGGCAGCCCGATTGGCTTCGGATTCTAATATCGTATGTAAAATGGTAATCAAATGAGATTGATGACACGAAATTTTTTATTGCTGCTTTTGTCGTTTGTCGTTTTTGGCCTTAGAGGACAAGACAAAGTTTCCTATGTGTCTGATGGGACGGAAAACATCTCTTTACGAGTGCTTTCATATGGGAAGAAAAGTAAAGAGGCTATGGATAATGCCGAGAAAGTAGCGATACAAACAATTTTATTTCGAGGAATTCCTGGCTCAAATCAGGTTGAGTATCCTATGATTGGGGTTAATGAAAAGGAAATTCAAGAGCAGCACAGAGTTTATTTTAAGGAACTCTTTGATAAAGAACGCTATCATAGTTTTATAATATCGAATGTCCCGATTTCTCGATTTGAAAAAGATGCGACTAAGAAGAAACGGATAATTGTCGATGTGAAGGTGAATATTAGGGCTTTGCGACTTGACTTGGAGCAGAATGGGATTATAAGAAAGTTTGGATTCTAAATACTGATTATGAGAAAGAGTATATTATCGGTGTTGTTTTGTTGCATGAGTGCCTTTTGCATGTGGGCACAAGATGTAGTCACGGTACAGCCTAAAATAATGGTAATTCCTTATACGAAAGAGGGAGAAGATATACGCTCTATCCTTGAGCAAGATGTTAATAAGCGCGTAACATTGGCAAAAATAAAAGAGGCTTTTGACAGTAGAGGTTTTACTACGGTCGATTTTACTGCACGATTGAAGGCTGCATCGCAGAGTGCCGTTTTTAAAGAAGAGAATCAGAGCGACTTGAAAGCTCAGTTGATAGAACTGTCGGGTGCTGATATCTATGTAGAAGCAGAGATGGATATCTTATTGTCCGAAACGGGAAATTCGGTTAAAGTCATAGTCTCGGCGTATGATATTTCGACAGGAGCATCTCTGGCAAATAAGGTAGGAGAAAGCGGGAAATTCTATACTGAAGATATTGGAAAGTTGGCCAGCAAGGCCATTGAATCGTGTGCCGAAGAGTTTCTCAACACGATTCAAATGAAGTTCAATGATATTGTAGAAAATGGCCGTTCAGTAATGATTAATTTTGGTTTCGATCAAAATTCAGCTTATTCCATGTCTTCTGAAGTAGGGAACCAGGGGCTGCAACTATCCGATGAAATCGAGTTGTGGATGGAGGAACATGCCTATAAAAATAATTATCATATACAGGGTACTACCGATACACAGATGATATTTGATGAGGTGCGTATCCCTCTTAAAGACCCTAAGAACCAATCGAATTACAATTCTAATAAATTCGGGTTGGCGATATTCAAGTTTATGCGTTCGCTGGGGTTGCAGATTCAACGAGATATTAAGGGGACTACGATTTATATAACCATTATGTAATTTTTGCAATGAAAGTACGCATCTTGTTTCTTTTATTTCTTGGATATTGTCTCACGGGCTTTGCCCAGCAATCAGATAATAGCATTGTAATTGGAATTGTCCTTCCTGAGCAACAGGGAGAGATTAATGTCAACTCATTCAGACTGTTGGAAACTAAACTGAAATCGGTGACAACTAAGAATGGAATCTTTTCCGATTCGTACGGCTCTTTTGTAATGTACCCCCAAATCAATATTATTGATCATGCTCTTGTCGAAGGAGGATTGAAAAATATAACCGTTGTCGAACTGGAATTGTCTCTTTTTGTAAAACAATTTGACACGAATGTGGAATTTGGCACTTGTTCGAAAACTCTGAAAGGAAGTGGAAATACGCTTTCTGATGCAGTGAAAAATGCTTTCTCCAAAATCTCACCCAACGATAATACTTATGCCTATTTCTTTTCAGAAGTGAAGGATAAAATAAAACAGTATTATCGGGATAACAAAGAGAAGATGATAAAGCGTGCTCGGGCTATGGCGGAACAACAGCAATATGAACAGGCTTTTGCTTTGCTTATGACCTATCCGTCGTCGTTGGAGGGAAGCGAAGATGTGCTGAATGTAGCGATTGAAATCTACAAAAAGTATCAAAACGCTACTTGCTCAGCTAAAATAGCTCAGGCTCGGACTGCTATCTCCACGCAGAATTATGAGTCGGCGATTGAGGTATTGGCGACAGTCGATAGCGAGTCGTCTTGTTATGAAGAGTCGTTGGAGTTGATTGAGCAGATTGGAACAGAGATTCGGGACGAGCAGAAACGGGAGCTCGAATTGGAGAATAAACTGATTGATAATGCAATGGCTCTCGAAAGCAAGCGTATAGATGCTATTAGAGAGATAGGTGTTGAATATGCTAAAAGCTATTGGCAGAAAAAAATGAGCCAAGTGGGAGAGAATGGGATAGAATAGTTGGGGAAACTTCGATAATGTTAATAGTAAGGAGATAGATTTTCGATTGTGCAGCCGGGTAGGGGAGTCCTGCCCGGCTGCGGTTGCTTTTGCCTGTATGTGAACGGGGTTTTAATACTTATTATACGAAATCACTTCGCTGGCGGGTTTTCGCTTCTTTTCCCGCAGGGGTTGGGTGGAATATCCCAGCACGATGTCGAGCAGCACCCGTTTCTTGTCGGGGATATGGAGCAGACGGCGCACGGCTTTCTCGTCGAACCAGCCGAGGATACAACTGCCCAAACCTTCGGCGGTGGAGGCGAGGGTGATGTGTGCGGCTGCGATGCCGATGTCGAGCAAAGGGAATTGCTTGTCTTTGATGATACCACCTATGCCCGATGTAAAGTTGGGTCGCTCCTCGACGACGAGTATATGCACGGGGGCTTGTTTGGTGAAGTGGTTCATGCCCAGCAGACGGCTGGCCACGGCGTCGGCCACTTGGTTGCGCAATTCGGGTTGGTCGACTACGATGAAGTGCCACGGCTGGGCGTTGCAGGCCGAGGGGGCGAGCCGGGCGGCTTCGAGAATGCGTTGTATTTTCTCGGGTTCTACCGGTCGGTCGGGGTCGTACTGGCGGTCGCTTTGCCGGTGGGCGATGATTTCGTAAATATCCATAGACGGTTGATTATTGTTTTTCGAAGTGCATGATGCGGCTGATATATTTGCCTATGATGTCGAATTCGAGGTTGACGATGGAGCCTACTTCTATCTGTTGGAAATTGGTGTGTTCGTAGGTATAGGGGATAATGGCTACTTGGAAACTGTTGTCCTGCGAGTTGCACACGGTGAGGCTCACGCCGTTGACGGTTACCGATCCTTTCTCGACGGTCATATAGCCTTTGACGGCCATTTTGGGGTCGACGTCGTAGGTGAACGTGTAGTACCGGCTGCCGTCGACGAGGTCTATCTGGGTGCAGCGGGCTGTTTGGTCCACATGTCCTTGCACGATATGGCCGTCGAGTCGCCCGTTCATGGGCATGCAGCGTTCGAGGTTCACCGTGTCGCCTATTTTCAATAGTCCTAAGTTGGAGCGATCGAGTGTTTCTTGTATGGCTGTGACCGTGTAGTTGTCGCCGTTTATGTCGACAACCGTGAGGCATACGCCGTTGTGTGCTACGCTTTGGTCTATTCTCAATTCGTGGGTAAACGAGCTTTTGAGTGAGAGGTGCAGGTTGCCGTTTTCCCGTTTCAAGTCAACGACGGGAGCGGCTTCTTCGACAATTCCTGAAAACATGGTTCAAATGTGTTAGAGGTTATAAATAGCATTCAAAAATAGAAAAATAGTTTGGGATTTTGGGTCGATTATTCGAGAAAATAGTTATTTTTGAGAAAGGATTTCTATAACGTTAAAAAGTGCTATTATGGAAATATTGCTCCCGAAAAAGAACAATGGCTCGCCGGGTGAGAAGTTGTCGTCGCGTACGGTGACTGTGATTGGCGCCAATGGCGCGGGGAAAAGCCGGTTTGGAGTTGAAATCGCCCGTCAAATCAAGGATCATGCCTTTTGGCTGTCGGCACAGAAAGCTCTTTGTCTCATGCCTTCGCACGAAGTGTGGCCGGGTTCTATCGAAGCGCTGTATCGGGAGGCGATGGAGCGTTCGCACTATGTGTCGAAGGAGGAGCCAACCGAGTTTGACCAGTTGCTTTTTTTGTTGTTGAGTGAGGAGTTCCGCAATTTGTTTGGATATAAGTTTGAGGTGCAGAAGGGTGGACATGTGACACTGCCCGAGACTCGTCTCGACCGGGTGCAGAAGTTGTGGGAGCGTATCTTCCCCAAGAACAAGATGTTGCGAGCCGAAGGCCGCCTGCTTATCCAGAACGACGATTCGGAGCCTTTCAACCCATTGCGGTTGAGCTCGGGAGAGAAAGCGGTGCTTTATTACATAGCGGGTGTGTTGTATGCGATGCCCGATGCCGTCATATTGGTCGAGGATCCCGAGTTTTACTTGCATCACTCTATTTTGAAATCGCTGTGGGATTCGATCGAACGTTTGCGCAAGGACTGTACTTTTGTTTATCTCACGCACGACATCGATTTTGCCGCTTCGCGGGTGGAGAGTACCTGTATATGGGTGCGCTCGTTCGATGCCGAGCATATGAGTTGGGACTATGAATTCATTCGTAACGACGACACCTTCCCCGAGGGCATGTACCTCGATATATTGGGTAGCCGCAAGCCGGTGTTGTTTATCGAAGGGGCGTCGACCGGGAGTATCGATGTGAAGTTGTATCCTTATATTTTCCCCGAGTATATCGTGAAGCCATTGGGCGGTTGCAACAAGGTGATCGAGGCGACTCGGGCTTTTGCCGATTTGAAAGAGATACATCACCTCGAATCGCGGGGTATCGTGGATCGCGACCGCCGCACCGAGCGGGAGGTGGAGTATTTGCGTAGCCGCCATATCTATGTGCCCGAGGTGGCCGAAGTGGAGAACCTGTTGATGCTCGAGGGGGTAATCCGCGCCGTGGCCCGTCGCATGAAACGAAACGAAAACAAGGTCTTCGAAATCGTGAAAAACAATGTGATTCAATTGTTTGCCCAAGAGATAGAATCACAAGCCTTGCTTCATACCCGCCATCGCATACGGCGAAATTTGGAGTATCAGATAGACCGGCGTTTCAATGATATAAACGCATTCGAGGAGCATATCGACCACTTGACCGACGATACCGATGTGCGAGGCCTTTATAACAGTATTTGCAGCCAATTCCGCTCGTTTGTCAAGAATCGCGATTACCGGTCGATACTGAAAGTCTATAATCAAAAATCGATGTTGACCAACAGTAACGTATGTAATTTGTGCGGGTTGGCCAATAAAGACAAGTATTTGAGGGTAATCCTCACTATTTTGCGAGACGACCGCCCCGAAGCCGATAGCATACGGAGTGCGATACGGGCTTGTTTCAAAATCGATAAAGAGGACGCTCATGAATAAGAGTTGGATTTCGGCGGCACGCCCCCGCACCTTGCCGGCCTCGGCCAGTCCTGTGATAGCCGCTTCGGCTTATGCTTTTTATACCGGGGCTTTTCGGTGGGTTCCGGCTCTGTTGTGTCTGCTTTTTGCGTTATTGGCGCAGATTGCCTCGAATATGGCCAATGACTATTTCGATTATGTGAAGGGTAGCGACAAGGCCGATAGAGTGGGCCCGAGAAGGGCGGTAGCCTCGGGCGACATTACCCCTCGTGCTATGCTCATAGGGACTTTTGTCGTGTTGGGATTGGCCTGCGCCGTGGGCTTGGGACTTGTCTTTTTTGCCGGTTGGGGGCTGATTCCGGTGGGGGTAGTCATCGCACTGTTTGCACTGGCCTATACGGCTGGCCCTTATCCGTTGGCTTATCATGGGCTGGGCGATGCGACCGTGTTCTTGTTTTTCGGGCTTGTAGCCGTCAATCTGACCTACTATGTACAGGCTTTGCATTTCGATATGCTGGTGTTTCTCCTTTCAATCGCTATGGGATTATTATCCATCAATATCCTGTTGGTGAATAATTACCGTGATATGGAGGAGGATGCCGCGGCTGGGAAACGCACGACTGTCGTCCTCTTCGGGAGGCCGTTTGCCCGGTGGTGGTATTTGGTCAACGGAGTTGTGGCCGTGGGATTGGTGCTGCCGTTGTTGCTTCCGTCAGGGCCCTATTACGATGGCCTTGTACCGGTTGTGCTGTATCTGTGCTTGCATGTGAAAACATGGGTGGAGATAGGTCGCCGGAGTGGAACCGAATTGAACCCCCTGTTGGGAGGAACGGCTCGCAATTTACTTGTTTTTACGCTGTTGATTTCTGCGGTGTGGATTTGTAAAGGGTTTGGTTTATGAAGTACAAAGTAATATCGCTATTTTTAATAGGGTGGATGGTCGCACTTCCATTATGTGGGCAAACATCGGGTATTATGCCCCGAAGAAATCTTTCGATGCAAGTTTCCGCCCGGGATTCAAAAACAGAGACCCCGACTCGCGACTCCGAACCGCAAGGGGTGGAACGAGAGATTGTCCCTGCTGCACCCGACAGTGTCCACGAGGCCTTTGTTTTCAATTCGTTGGCTGTCGATATGCTGGGGTTCGATAAGCGCATGAGCGATACGAAAGAGAGTTTCCTGTTGCGCAACAATACGGCATACCGCTTGTCGAGAGTCGTGGTGAAACTGATCTATCGTACCCCCGATGGACAGATGATCGATTATCGCACCCGCGCGGTCGAGTGTGACTTGTTGCCGCATTCGACCCGCCGTTGCGAAGTGGAGAGTTTCGATCGGTCGAAAAATTATTATCATGTAGACTCTCCGCCTGCGCGGGTATCGGGACGGCCTTTTAAGGTGACTTTCCAGTTGTTGCGTTACGATGTGGTAGTCGAGCCATAACGCTTTTTTGCAATTTCTCGTCAACTTTAACTCCCGTTTGCCGAGCCAAAGGGGGCGCCTTTGTGTTTTATAGGTGATTGTCGGAATTCCCCGGCATTTAATTGTATTATAAATTTATTCAGGAGGTAAAATTATGACACCTACAAAGCATCAACAAAACTGGCTCCCCGGTATTTTTAACGACTTCTTTGGAAACGAATGGATTGCCAAGACCAACAGTGCGGCTCCGGCGATTAATATCGTGGAGACCGATAAGGAGTATGAAGTACAAATTGCGGCTCCCGGTATTACCAAAGATGATTTTGAAATCACGGTCGATAAGGATAATCATTTGGTAATTACCGTAGAACGCAAACAGGAAGATGACGAGAAAGACAAAAAAGGACGTTTTTTGCGTCGGGAGTTCTCGTGTTCACAGTTTCAACAAACTCTCATTTTGCCCGAAAATGTCAATACCGATGCGATTGAAGCCAAGCAATGCAACGGTGTGTTGACCGTGCTGATTCCCAAAAAACAGGTTCCATCGGTTGCCGAGAAGAAGAAAATTGCGGTGAAGTAATATACTTTTTGTGTAGTAGCACCGAAGTGGAGGGACGGTTGTATAAGGCGATCGTCCCTCATTTTTTTATCGCCATGTAAAATTTTTCTTTCGAGAAACGGCGCCTATTATGTTGAAATATAAATTGATAAAAGGTTGTATGAAGGAGAAAAGAGGTAGTGCGAAAAACAGTTTTGGCGAGCGGAATATTTTGGCCGCCTTCCGATAAACCGAAATTTTAATGGCAAATAACGATAGAGCCGGAATCAAGGACAAAAGAGCAATTATCCAATTGTGCAAAACACCCCAAATCAGCAGAAAGAGGAATAGCGTGTCGAAAGCGTAATCGAAGACCTTGGACAGCCCGAATACCGGTTTGGCCAAGGTATGAAGATATTTCGAGGTAAAATCATATTGCAGTTTCGATTCTTTCCAAGCCACATAATTATTGGGGTATGTGGCGGTCATTTGCCCGGCATCCGAAATCTCTATGCGGGTATTTCCCCGACGGGCAATTTCGTTGATGAACAAGTCGTCGTCGCCGTAGTGCAGATGTAGGAATTTGGAGAACCCCTTGTTCTTGAAGAACAACTCTTTGCGGTATGCCAGATTGGAACTTGTCCCCATATACGGGCGGTTGATCAGGGCAAACGAGAGATAACGAAGCGAAAATAGCAATCGGTCATAGGCGCAATACCAGAAAGAGAATCGCTCTCTCTTCTTTCGCTCGGTGGCCGTATAGCCCAAAACAATATCTACCCCGGGTACGAAGTTGCGCATGATAGAGGCGAGCCATTCGTTCCCCGAGGGATAGCAATTGGCGTCGGTGAAAGCCACGATGTCATATCGGGCAGCTTTAACGCCCAGTGTGAGCGCCAGTTTTTTATGGCTCAAATTGCGAGACCCCTCGGGAATATATGTGTGATACAGGTTTTTATACTGAGTCTCCAATGTCGACAAGATGTCTTTGGTGTCGTCGGTAGAGTCGTCATTGACTACAATCACCTCGAATTGGGGATATGTTTGGCTCAAAATCTTGGGAAGAAATTTTATCAGGTTCTCGGCGTCGTTCTGGGCATAGACAATTACCGAGGCCGGGGGTAGCTGTTCGGAATACTTTATTTTTCCGTCTCCGCTTTTTTTGTAGAATCGGGAGGGACGATCGAAAAAATAAAACTGGTAGATAATTTCGATAAGCCAAACCGATGCCAATATCACTAATAGATAAATTTCAAACGTGGAAAAACTCCAAGAAAAGTTTAAGTCTATCATATCGTAATCAAATGAAATGCAAACGTACATAAACTTTTTCAAACAGAGACCCCGAAAAGAGTTTTAAATGTTTTTTTTCATGCGGAGCGCACAGGATGAGAATAGTAAAAGCCTGTATGCAAATGGATTGGGAAAAGAACAAAAAATCCGAGGTGTATTGTTGGTGAAAATTCTAATAAAAAAAGGATTTCCCGATATAATAAAAGGGACTGCAAATCCGTTCTAATTTAGAATTATACCCGGCTGATTCGGCTGGAAAATAGTAATGTAATGAAAATAAAAGTATTAAGTGTTATTGCCCTATTGATCGCTGTTTCATCTTGTAAAACCAGTAAGACCCCTTATTTCGCTAATTTGGATGCCGAGCAAATGAGTGGCCAGATCGATGTCGGTGACTACGAATTGCGAATAGCGCCCGATGATATGTTGTCGATTACAGTCTCTTCGTCAGTTCCCGACGCTGCGGCTCCGTATAATTTGCCGGCCGTATCTTATTCCGAGCCGGGTAAAGAGGAGTTGACAATCGTACCCAATCTGCAAGTCTATACGGTGAGTAAAGAAGGGGATATCGATTTCCCTATCGTGGGACGCATACATGTGGAGGGTATGACACGAACTGAGCTGTCTAAATATATAGAGGATAAAATAAGGCCCGATCTGGACGATCCCTTCGTATTGGTGCAATTTATGAACTTCAAGGTCGTCGTTTTGGGAGAAGTGAAAATACCGGGACAAATAAGTGTACAGACCGAGCGCTTGTCTATTCTCGACGCCATAGGCGCAGCCGGTGACCTAACGATTTATGGGGAGCGGGAGAATGTCCTGTTGATACGGGAAGAAAACGGTAAACGGATTTATCACCGGTTCGATTTGACCGATAAGGCTATTTTTGAATCGCCCTATTTTTATTTGCGGCAAAACGACGTTATTTATGTCATGCCCAACAAGGCTCAGCAAAACAATGCCCGATACAACCAGTTGGCCTCTTACCGCATATCGGTGGCCGGTACTATGGTAAGCGCTGTTTCGGTTTTAGTTTCATTGGCGATCGCTTTGTTCATTAGATAAAGGAAGTTTGTGTATGGAAGAAAATTACAATCTCGAAAGGAGAAATGATAATATCGATATCACCGCATTGTGGCAAGCCGCTCGTAAAAAGTGGTATCTGTTTGTCGGGTCGGTGGTCGTGTGTGTCGCACTGGTTTTTTGCTTTTTGAAAATAACGACTCCTTTGTACAAAATCTCGGCCGATATTCTTGTCAATGAAGACGAGAAGAAAGGCGGGGGTGGAAACCTTGCATCGTTGATGAATGAAGTCTCGGGAGGCGGTTTTTCATTAGATGGCATGATTGGCGGTGGATCGGTAAATGACGAGATACTGGTCATTTCCTCTCATTCGCTGATCAGGGATATGGTCAAACGACTCGAATTGAATAAAATCTATACCAGCAAGAAAAATTTCTTCAACAAGACTCAGTACTATAAAAATTCGCCGCTTACGGTCGATATCCCGGCTTCGATGCTGGATACGTTGACAAGTGGATTTGTCGTTAAGGTTTCGATAAGCGATTCGGGGCAAAAGATAAAAGTTTTGGTAAAGAGAGGATTCTTTGAGACATTGGCCGAAACAGAGGCGACGGCGTTCCCTGTAAAGGTCGATTATGGAGAAGGCCTTGTGATCGATACGACTTCGTTCTATAAGCCCGAGAAGAAATTTAAATTCGTGGCTCATATCAATGGATATGACCAACAAGCCGAAGTCTTGGAGAAAAAACTGGAGATAGATTTGTCCGATAAGAAAGCAAACGGAATCTCCTTGGCTATGGAAGAGTCCAATAAACAACGGGGGAAAGATATTCTGAACACCTTGATAGAGTGCTATAACGAAGATGCCGTGCTGAACAAGAATTTGAAAGCGCAGAACATGCTGTCTTTTGTCGATGATCGTTTGGCTACGGTTGAAGAAGAGCTTCATGAAGCGGAGCGGATTATCGAGCAATATAAACGGGAGAACGATTTGTCGGATATAGAGACCGAGGCGCAGGTCATTCTCGAAGCGAACAGTGAATATCGAAAATTGTTGCTCGAATCGGAGACCCAGTACTCGATTATAGCGATGGTCGATAGTTTCTTGAACAAGCCCGAGAATAAATATTCGTTGGTGCCCGTGACCACCGGTTTGCCCGCCGATGGAGCGGCCGAAGCTATCAATGAATATAATAAATTGCTGTTGGAGCGTATGCGTCTGTTGCGTACCGCCAAAGATTCCAACCTCTCTTTATTGGCGCTTACCGCCCAGATAGACGCCATGCGCGATAATATATTGAATACGGTGACAAAAGCCAAAGAGAGTGCCGATATCGCGCGAACCGATTTGAAAAAGCAAGAGGCGGAGTTTAGAGCGAGAATGCGAGGGTTTCCCGAACAAGAAAGGGCTTATCTGGATATTAAGAGGAACCAGATGATTAAGAACGAGTTGTACACTTTCTTGATGATGCGTCGGGAGGAAAATGCGATGACATTGGCCTCGACTTCTCCCAAGTGCCGAATTGTCAATGCAGCCTACTCTACAAGTAAGCCTATTTACCCGCAATCGTTTCTATTCTTGGTAGTCGCGTTCGGTATGGGTTTGATATTGCCGGTTGTTTACCTGTATGGGAAAAACCTATTTACGACTCAATTTGCCACCAAGAACGATTTGCGACGGTTGACCGTTCGGCCTGTCGCCGGAGAGATTTGTCACCATTCGTCGTCGGGCTATGTTGTATTTAAGGAAAACAACGCTTCGATAGTGGCCGAGATGTTCCGTTTGTTGCGTTCCAATTTGCAGTTTATTTTACCCGATAGAGGCAAAGGCGTGTTATTGGTAACGTCGTCGGGTCCCGGGGAGGGGAAATCGTTTGTCAGCCTTAATTTGGCCTATTCGATGGCCATAACCGGGAAACGTACCGTGTTGCTCGATTTGGATCTTCGCAATCCGCAAATAGCTCATCGTCTGGGTCTTTCCGATAATAAGGGAATGAGCGATTTGCTGTCTGCGCCGAATGGTGTCGATTGGGCTCAATATATCCAGCAGTCCGATTGTCTCGATGTCATATCGGCAGGAGCGAGATGTTCCAATCCTTCGGAACTGGTATTGTCGGAGAATTTGGACAGTTTGATCGCCGAACTTCGGAAGAAATACGATTATGTGATTATCGACACGGCTCCGGTAGAAAGTGTTTCCGACACATTCGCATTGACACGTTTTGCCGATGCTACATTATATGTGTGCCGAGCCAACCATACTTCGAAAAATTGTGTGTTCAATGCAGTAGACTTCGCCACGGAAGGCTCTTTGAAAAATGTAGTGTTTGTTTTAAATGATACGGAGGAGAAAAAAGCATACGGATATTCGGCCAAACACATGAGAGGGTAAGAAATGATTTCCTTGAATAAAATATTCTATGGATTATTTATTTTGATGCTCATAGTAGGAGTATATACCTATCAGTTGATGTGGTTTCAAAGCTCCGATGAGTTGATTACCTTGCTGTTTGCACTCCTGTGTATATTGGACATATTGAGTAATAAGAACCACCAGCGATATAAAGGTCTTTTTGTGATCATCGGAGTGATGACCTTTTATTTGCTTTATTCTTTGTTTGCCCTTTCGTATAATACTCCTTATGCGATTCTGTACGATTTTTTCATTCAGTTAAAACCTTTTATCGCTTTCTATGTAGCCTATTCCATAGGAGTGGGATTTAATGGCTCCCAGAAACTGTTTTTAAAGAAACTGAGCCTGTCGCTCAGTGTAATCATGCTCATCATAGTACTCTCGGGATTCGGGAAAGAGTTTTTCGTTCATGTGGCTTATTATGGGATTATCAGTACCCTTTTATTCTTGATATACTATTACTGTTCCTACCAAAATATGAGTCGTACAGATACGGTTATCATGCTCTGTATTCTTATGGTAGGATTTTTGAGTACTCGTTCCAAGTTTTACGGCTTTTTCGTTTTTGCGGTATATATCTTGTTTTTGTATAAACCGGGGATATTATCGAGGATAAGGCTCAAACAATGGATAATGATTTGTTTGGTTTTTTGTGCCGTATTGTATGTGGCATGGGGGAAAATAGATTATTATTTCATTTCTTCGGGATTTCTTTTGGGAGAGGAAGAAATGAACTATTCGTTTGCTCGGGCCGCGTTGTATGTTCAAGCCCCACAGGTATTGAAAGACCATTTATTCTTGGGCTCGGGGTTGGCTTCGTATGCGACCTACTCTTCGGGAGAAGTCGGTTATTCTCATGTGTATGGGTTGTACGATTTGGATAGGGTTTGGGGATTGTTGGAGGGTGATTGTCCATTTGTATCCGATACGTTTTTCCCCGAGTTAGTGCAATTCGGTATCGTGGGAATAGTGTTGTTTTTCTATTTTTGGGTATGGGTGTACAAAAAAATAAAGCCTACGGAGGCTACCGTAGAATCAATTCACCTTTATAAGATAGGGGTATTGATTCTGGCGTTTGTCTTTATTGAATCGGTGGCGGGAAGTGCTTTCCTGCAAGGTGGTGGTATTGTGGCTATGATCTTGTTAGGACTCGTTGTAAGAGATATTTCTCGAATAAAAGAGAAGCAGCAATTTAGATTGAGTAATGAATAGGAGTAAAAAATTTATTAATGATATTTTTATATATGCCATAGGAAATTTGGGGTCAAAACTCATTACATTCCTGTTGGTGCCTCTATATACCTATTTTATTTCTCCCGAAGACTTTGGATACTACGATATAGCCTTGAATATTTCTTTTTTAGGAATAGGACTACTCTCTTTCCAATTAAAAGACGGGGTATTCCGTTTCTTGTTGGATAATGAAGAGGAAAAAATCAGGAAATATATTATCACATTTACTTTCCGGTTCCTTTTACGATCGACAGCGATAGCTTCTTTGCTCGGCATTATTTGTTCGTTTTTCTTTGATATACTCTATTTACCATGGATTATCGCCTTGACGATTGCCTTCATGTTTTATGAGATATATATACAAGTAATCCGAGGGTTGGGGAAAAATGTCTATTTCGTTTACGCCGGAATCTTGACTTCGTTTTTGACAATCTTGTTTAGCCTTTTATTTATTGTCGGGTTGGATTGTGGGGTATTAGGTATTTTTTATGCCAATATTTTGTCTCGATTCTCCTCGATGTTGATTGTTGAATGTAAATTGGGTATATTGAGGAAATATTTTCGCTATAATTTTTCTGATCCACAAATCAATAAGGAGATTATAAAATACTCGCTTCCTCTTTTACCCAATGCGCTATGTTGGTGGATTCTGGGTAGTTCGAACCGCCTTTTTATCGATCACTATTTAGGCCTTGAATCGAATGGTATCTATGCGGTTGCCATGAAGTTCGCCTCTATTCTTGAAACATTTTCACTAATTATTTATCAAGCGTGGCAGGAAACGGCTATAAAACAATACGGGTCGCAAGATAAGAATCGGTTCTTCTCTTCTGTGTTATATGCGCAGATGTATATCTTTTCGGCTTTTGTTATATTATCTGTTTTCTTGATCAAGTGGAACTATGGTTGGCTGGTCGATGACAATTTTCAGGAGAGCGGACAGTACCTGTTTCCGTTAGGGATATCGGTTATATTTTTCTCTTTGACTTCGTTTTTCGACATGGGGTATCAATGTTCCAAGGAGACAGTACGGAATTTGCCGGGAGTGTTATTGGCGACAGGATTGAATCTTTTATTGAATTTCTTGTTGATACAGCGATGGGGAATTTGGGGTGTTGTGATCGCATCGATTATGACCTATCTGTTTTTATTCCTTTTCCGTATGGTCGATTCCCGACGGTTTTTCCGGGTTAAAGTACCCTATGCGGGAGCGATTCCTTTGCTCTGTTGCATTATCGCCGGGTTTATTTTTTATGGAATATCGAGTCTGTATTTGCAATGTATCTGTGTCTTTGTATTGATAGCGGCTATGGTGGTGGGTATGCCTCGATATATAAAGGAGCAATTAAGACAGATATTATGGGCTAAATTACAGAAGAAGCCGTAATTTCTTCTCTCCCCGTGTCGTTGGTGTAAATCGATAGAGGCTAATGTGATAGGATTATGAATGTGAAGATATATACACGAAAGAACGATACTAACGATGCCGTGAATTATTATTTGCAAATCATAAAGCAGGCATTGGAAGAAAAATACAAGACGAGTGTGGAGCAAGTCTTTACGGTAAAAGATGTGCATCGCCGGGATCTTGTAGTCGTGATTTCTCCTGCTGCCTATTTTTATATGTTGTTGAAAAATCCTTTTCAGCAGGTCGTTTTTTGGTTTCAAGGTATATTTGCCGAAGAAGTCGATTACCTTTTTACCGGGAGAAAAAATAGGTTGAAAGTGAGGCTTTTTACTTATTTGGAACGACATATATTGAAGCATGCTCGATTGATTCTTTTTGTATCGGAAGCAATGCGCCGGTATTATCATGAAAAGTTTGGGTATCAAAAAGAAAACTATCTCATTATTCCCTGCTTCAATAAGCAAAAGAGGTTATCGCTTGCGCAAGTTGTCTCGAATATGTCTTCTAAATATGAAATCCCATCTTTTGTATATGCCGGTTCTATTAGCCGGTGGCAATGTATAGAAGAGACTGTTTATTTGTTTTCATTGATTAAACGGCATTTTCCTCAAGCTACATTGACATTATTGACTTCTGAAAGACAGGAGGCAGAGGCTATTTTGATGAAATATGATGTTTCGGCCGAGATTAAATATGTGCCATTGACCGAACTCGATAAAGAATTGCTGAAATATAAATATGGCTTTATTCTCAGGAGGGACATACCATTGAATAGGGTGTCAACTCCTACAAAACTGAGTTCTTATTTGGCTAATGGGGTAATCCCTATCTATTCTACTGTAATAGAGTCGTTCAAAGAACCTCTGAAAGATAAGGAATATGCCATAGCTGCCGATATAAATAATTTGGACGAACTGTATGAACAAATAGTGTCGTTTGAAAAGAAACGTGTAAATGTCGAATCCTTGGACCGGGAATATGAGGCTGTGTTTGATGATTTTTATAATGAAACTCGGTATAAAGATAACCTCATAAAAGCATTGGATTTTATTGATTGCAAGTAAATTGCAATCAATAAATCTTTTTGGTAGACACATAAATATCGGGATATTGGATTGTAGATGGGAAAAACACGAAATATCACATTCGATATTGCCAAAGGTATAGGCATTATACTGGTGGTTATCGGGCATTATATCCCCGAGGGCGCACCCTCGTGGTATGTCGGATTTACCCATTTCATATACCAGTTTCACATGCCATTGTTCTTTGTCATTGCCGGCTTTTTCTTTGAACGTTCAAGCAGCGATAAGGGATATTGGTCGTTGGTGAGGTCGAAGTTCAAGAGATTGATGGTGCCCTATTTTATCTTGTCGTGGGCTGTCATAGGGATAAAAATTTTTTCTGCCGGTTTTTTGCCAGTCGATCGCCCGGTTGCTGTCGAGGCTTTATATCGAGTATTTTATTTACCCGAGGCCGGTTATTATTTGTGGTTTGTCTATGTCTTGTTTGTTATATTCTGTATAGTTCCGCTTTTTAAGGCGGGTCATCGTCTTGTTGTTTTGACGCTTCTGGCAATGGGGCTTGTTTTTTGGCAATCGGCTCCGGAAGTCTGTTGCGTGGAACAACTTTGCCGACATCTCATATTTTTTGTGTTCGGCATGTGGGTTTCTCGAATAAAATTCTTGGAGAAAGCCATGTGTGGATACGCACCTCTCTGGGCAGGCGTCACAGTCTTGCTCTTTTTCCTGTCTCCTGTCGGTTCCCCGCTGTCGGTTCTGCTATGGGTTATTGGTGGGATTACAGGCTCGTTCATGGTTGTCGCGTTTTCGCAGGCGATAAGCCGCATAAATACCTCGGTAGCAAATGTTTTGGCCTATATAGGCAATATGTCGATGACTATTTATCTCTTCCATACTTTGTTTATGGGAGGGGGTAAGGCAATTTTAACATATATAATTTCGGGCGGAGGTATAATAGAATTTATAGTTTCGGCGTTATTTATAATAGGGACGGGAATTGTATGCCCCGTTTGGCTATACAAGTGGGTATGGGCAAAGGGTAAATTTACGTCTCGAATATTTAAATAACCTGAACGTAACCCATGAAGCGAGCGCCGCGAGTCCTGTTGGTGAACAAGTTTTATTATCCAAGGGGAGGGGATTGTATCTGTATGATCAATCTCGAGGCTTTGTTGCGCCGTCTCGGTTACGAAGTGGCGGTTTATGCTATGTCCTATCCTCAGAATTTGCCGTCGCCGACAGCGCGATATTTCGCTTCCGAGATTTCTTTTTCGGGTGGGGCGAAAGACAAACTCAGGGCTGCATGCCGCCTGTTTGGGTGGGGGGACATAAAAAACTCGTTCCGAAAAATTTTGAATGACTTCCGTCCCGATATAGTCCATTTTCACAATATTCATTCCTATCTTTCACCCGTGGTCGTGAAACTGGCCAAAGAGCATGGTTGCCGCACGGTGTGGACCTTGCACGATTACAAGTTGCTATGCCCTTCGTATAGTTGCCTATGCAAGGGGGTGATATGCGAGGCCTGCTTTACCGACCGCACGCAGGTGCTGCGTCGGAAGTGTATGAAAGGAAGCCTGTCGGCCAGTGTGTTGGCCTATGGCGAATCCTTGTGGTGGCGCCGGGAAAAGTTGCAGCGATGGGTCGATGCCTTTGTTTGCCCCAGCTCTTTTATGGCGCAAAAGATGAGGGCTTGCGGCTATGATTATACCAAGTTGGCTGTGATTTGTAATTTTATCGAGCAAAGCAAATTGGATTTTCTACAAACCGTCGAAAACAACACGGAAGAACGGAGTGCGCCGTACTATTGCTATGTGGGGCGGCTCTCCAATGAAAAGGGGGTGGATATGTTGCTCGAAGTCGCGGCGACATTGCCGTATCCGCTCTATGTGGCCGGGACAGGGCCGCTTGCCGCGGCGTTGCAAGAGGAATATGGCCGGTTGGAGAATATCTTTTTCCTTGGGCATCTTTCTTCCGAGGGGGTTGTCGGGCTGGTTAAGCAAGCCCGCGCGATGGTCATACCCTCGGTTTGGTACGAGAATAATCCATTGAGCGTGATCGAATCGCTGTGCATGGGGACACCCGTTATCGGTGCCGAGGTTGGCGGTATCCCCGAGTTGATACGCGAGGGCGATGGCAGGCTCTTCCGCATGGGAGATAAAGAAGAACTGGCCGCGGCCATTACCGAGATGATGGAATCGACGAGGTGTGAGCGTGATGCCATAGCGCGGCGGGCGCAAGCTCGTTTCTCGGAAGACCGTTATTGGACCGAATTAAAACGAGTGTATGGAATAGAAGATTAAAAGTAAAATTTGATAGCCCGGGGAAAAGAGTTATCTTTGTACGATATTTATGGATATGAAGATTTGTGCACCTACCGATATAAGCATTATTACTACTTATCGCTGCCCCATGCAGTGTAAGATGTGTAATATCTGGAAGAATCCGACAGATCCCCGGCAGGAAATCCGTCCCGAGGAGTTGGAGATACTGCCTCGTGTGAAATTTATCAACATAACCGGGGGTGAGCCTTTTATACGGGAAGATTTGGATAAGATCGTCGAGGTGGCTTTTCGGAAAGCGCCCCGGGTCGTTATCTCTACCTCGGGCTGGTTTGAAGACCGGGTGGTGGAGTTGGCGAAGAAATTCCCCCAAATAGGAATACGCGTCAGCATCGAAGGACTGTCCCAAAAGAATGATGAATTGCGGGGACGTCCCGGAGGTTTTGATAAAGGATTGCGCACACTCTTGATATTGAAAGAGATGGGTGTGAAAGATATTGGATTCGGGATAACCGTGTCGAACAACAACTCCGAAGATATGCTTTCGCTCTACCGTCTGTCCAAAGCGTTGGACATGGAGTTTGCCACAGCTGCGTTCCACAACTCTTATTATTTTCACAAAGAAGACAATGTAATTACCAATAGGGAGACCGTTTGTTCCAACTTTGCCAAGTTAATCGACATGCAGATGCGGGAGAAGCATCCTAAATCGTGGGCCAGAGCCTTCTTCAATATGGGGTTGATCAACTATATCGAGGGCAATCGACGCATGCTGCCCTGTGAAGCCGGCTTGATGAATTGCTTTATAGACCCTTATGGCGAGGTATATCCCTGCAACGGATTGGAAGAGAAATATTGGAAAGAGAGCATGGGGAATATTCGTCAGGCTCAATCATTCTCCGATATTTGGAACAGCGAGCAGGCACAACGAGTGCGAGCTCTTGTGCGCAAATGTCCCAAAAATTGCTGGATGGTAGGCACCGTTTCGCCGGTCATGAAAAAGATGTCGTATATACGCTATCCCATGACGTGGGTGATGAAGAATAAAGTACGGTCGCTCTTGGGGAAACCGGTTTGCATCGATAAAAAATGGTATGATGTAGGGCAGGACCCTATGCAAGGAAACCTCAATCGCACTTGATTGGGAGGAAGGAGGCGTTGCGATGAAGATAGTCGTGGTAGGTACTCGTGGAATCCCCGATATACAGGGCGGGGTGGAGACCCATTGCGAAGAACTTTATCCACGGTTGGCCGCCCGGGGGCACGATGTCACGGTGGTGCGTCGCTCGTGCTATGTGACTCCTTCGAATAAAATCACGACCTATAAAGGTGTTCATCTCAAAGATATTTATGCTCCCCGCAAGAAGAGTGTCGAAGCCATTGTACATACTTTCTTGGGTATCTTATATGCCCGCCGGGTGGGCGCCGATGTGTTGCATATCCATGCGATAGGGCCGGCTCTTCTAACTCCCTTTGCCCGGCTATTGGGGTTGCGGGTAGTGATGACTCATCACGGCCCCGACTATGACCGACAGAAGTGGAACAAGGTGGCCAAAATGGTATTGCGATGGGGTGAACGCATGGGGGCGGTTTTTGCCAACGAGGTGATTGTGATTTCTACTGTGATAGACAATATCCTGCGGGAAAAGTATCGCCGCATGAACGCCCGGTTGATATACAACGGGGTGAACCGTCCCACACCGGCTACTACCACCGATTACATTCATTCGTTGGGGGTAGAACCTCGCAAGTATGTTTTGGCCGTCGGCCGGTTTGTCGAAGAGAAAGGGTTCGATTGGCTCATAAAGGCGTTTGCCGATATACCTCACGGCGACTATAAGTTGGTAATAGCCGGTGATGCCGACCATGAGGACCATTATTCGCTTGCCTTGAAACAACTGGCGGCGCAAAATGGAGTCGTGCTCACCGGTTTCATACGGGGGGCGAAGTTGAACGAACTCTTTTCCCATGCCGCTCTTTTCGTGTTGCCCTCTTTTCACGAGGGATTACCCATTGTATTGCTCGAAGCGTTGAGCTATCGGCTGCCGGTATTGGTGAGCGATATACCGGCCAACCGATTGGCCTGTTTGTCGCCCGACGACTTTTTTGTGACTGGCGACATCGACTCGTTGAAAAACAATTTGTCTCGCAAATTGAGCCAGAACGAAATGCCTGTTTCGTATGACCTGTCGCCATATAATTGGGATTATATCGCCTCGCAGGTCGATGCGGTATATCGGGCTGTTAGGAATCTTTAACGGGTGCAAAATCCCTTCTCGGTAAAAAAACACACTTATTCTCGAACTATCTTTTATCGGTTTTGTTTTTGGGTATATAACAATTGTGTTATTAAACAAACAAAACAGAACTGATATGAAAAAACTAATCCCGATTCTTTTTGTCGTAGCGGTATTGACCGCTTGCCAGAAAGAGCCCAGCCTCTCCAAGCTGGATGATGATTATGTGGTATTTACCGATTATGATAAGTCGGCCGACTTCGGCGAATATATTACCTATTATTTGCCGGATAGTGTCTTACTTATCACAAACGAAGAAAAAGCCACTTACTGGACGAATGATGAGGCTGATTATATCCTCGAGACTTTTGCCGACAATATGGCCGACCGGGGATTTGTTTTGGTCGATACGAAGGAAGAAGCCGATTTGGGATTGCAAGTGAGCTACATCGAAGATGTACGTTATTTTGTCGATTATCCCAATAGCTGTTGGTGGTGGGGCTATCCCGGATATTGGGGACCCGGATACTGGGGACCCTATTGGAGCAGTTGGTACTATCCCTATCCTGTCGTATATAGTTATAGCGTGAACTCATTCTTGGCCGAATTGGTCGATTTGACCGATAAAACGGGAACCAACAAACGGTTGAATGTGCTTTGGGATTCCTATATGGCCGGCTTGAAGAGTAGTTCGGCACGAATGAACAGGGATTTGGTGATACAGGCCATAGACCAGTCGTTTGTCCAGTCTCCTTACTTGACCAATCAATAAACATAGGCTCCACATCTTGAATATTTATTAAAAAAAAAACGAATTATGAAAACTATTAAACACATATCGTTATGGGTGGTAGCCGCTGTTTTTATGGTGGTTGTGCCGACCCGGGGAAACGCACAAAACGTTTCAACCTCTTACTTCAATGTCGATTGGCAGTTCAACGCCCCCATAGGGAATAGCTTTGCCGACAAGCCCAGCGGTTGGGGCATGAACTTCGAAGGCGGTTATTATGTGATGCCTAAGATGGCCATTGGCGCATTCATCTCCTATCATACGAACAACAAATATATCGATCGTCAAACCTTGACATTGAGCGGCAGCTCGGCTCTTACGACCGACCAACAGCACTCGCTGTTCCAGTTGCCTTTCGGTGTTTTGGCAAAATATCGTTATACGACAGGCGGGATTTTCGAACCCTATACCACTTTGAAATTGGGCGCCAATTATAGCCGCATGTCCTCTTACTTGCAGGCATGGGAACTTTATGACGACTCATGGGGCTTTACCATTTCTCCCGAAATAGGGGTGAGCATATTTCCCAGTCCCAACTTGCGTTACGGCTTTCATTTGGCCATGTATTACAACTATACGACCAATAAAAGCAAGGTGCTTACCTACGACATCGATGGACGCAACAACTTGGGATTCCGTGTAGGTGTGTCCTTCTGAGAGAATTTAGTATTGTTTTTTTCGGAGAGAGTAAGGTGCGTCGATTGCACTTTACTCTTTTTTTTTGGTTAAATCGATGTGGAGTGTTGTAGCATAGTGTATTAAATGCTATTTTTGCAGGCGTACAAATTGTAATGTTGCAATCCGGCTGGTTATGAGGCCAAGCCGGGCTTTATTATTTACATATCTACAACATGATGTTTCGAAATTTTTGGAAAGAGGGATTAATCGTTTTTTCTTTTCTTTGGGTAGGATTATTTGATTCTTTTGCGCAATATTTGATGGACTATGCTGTGTCGATGGCGGGAAATGTCGGGAACGGCACGTTTGCTCCCTATTATTTTTCGGCCAATAAACATGGTCTTGTCACGCATAGTAAAAGCGGCTATCTGAGAGCTGCGTTTTCTCGTGATATAGAGATGGACAAGCGCATCTCCTATGAGTTCGGCGCCGATTGTGTGGGGCTCCTTTCCTCTACCTCGCCGGTTTCGTATTATGCCGATGGCATGGTGCAGACCCACAACCCGAAGGTTTCTTCGTTTATGATGCAGCAGTTGTATGCCGGATTGAAATACCGCTCTCTTTTCTTGTGGGCAGGGGCTCGCGAACTTACCGACGAGGTGGTGAATTTCGAGCTAAGCTCCGGCGGTCTCGTTTGGTCGGGGAATGCCCGGCCGATACCGCAAGTCTGTGCCGGATTTATCGATTTTGTGGATATACCATTTACCAAAGGCTGGGTACAGATCAAGGGCGAATTTTCGTATGGAAAGTTCATGGACAGTGATTTCATGAGAGAACATTACAACTATTACAATCGCTATATTACGACCGGAGCCTTGTATCATCATAAGGATATTTCGTTTCGTACCAATCCCGATAAACCTTTTGTCGTGACTATCGGAGCCGAGTTGGCCGCACAGTTTGGCGGCACGCAGCGTTTTTATCAGAAGGGCGTACTGATCGACTCGCTCACTATGAAAAGCCCGACTCGTTTGAAAGATTTCTTGCAAATTCTGGTGCCTACATCGGGCGATGACCAAACCAATAAGGGCGACCAAGCCTATTATTATGGGAACCATGTGGGGCATTGGAATCTGTCGGCCGAGTACACATTCAAAAATAAATCGTCCATAAGGGGGTACTTTGAGTGGTATTACGACGATGCCTCGGGAATGGGAAAACTCAACGGCTGGGATGGCCTGTGGGGAATCGAATATAAGAGCGGGCGGAAGAACTGGTTGTCGAATGTCGTGGTGGAGTATATCGATTTTACCAATCAGGGAGGTCCGTTGAACTGGTGCCCGACCGATTATGACAATCCCATATTGGAGACCGAGGCGACAGGGTTCGACGACTATTATAACAACTACTTTTATAATGGCTGGGTGCATTATGGCCTTTCGAACGGTACTCCGATGGCCAAATCGCACCTCTATAATACCGATGGTTATATGCGATACAAACATAACCGCTTCCGGGGAGTTCATCTGGGGGCGTTGGGCTATGTCACTCCTGAGTGGCGGTATAAAGTATTGGCTTCGTATCGTACCTCTTGGGGCAATTTGTTTCTCCCGTTGGCCGATACGGAGCACGATTTGTCGGGCTTGATAGAGTGTCTCTATACCCCCGAGAAGCTCCCGGGCTGGTCGTTCTCGGTTTCTTTGGCCGGAGACTTGGGCGAGCTGTATGGCAACCAATGGGGAGTAGCGATAGGAATTAAAAAGAGTGGAATCTTAGCAATTGTGAAATGAAAAGATATATGACAATGATTCGCCGTGCGTTGATTGTATTGTTCGTGGGGATTGCCTTGTCTTCTTGTACTCAGAACGACGGATATATAGGCCTTCTTTTTGGGAAGTGGCAATTGATCGAAATATGGGAAGATGAGACAATGACGCAGCATGATAATCTTTATTATAATTTTCAGACCAGTGTCATCATGGTGCAAGTGGTTTATCGGGACGGAATAGAGAATGCGGCCGGTCTTTATTATGGAAATTATGAGCGAGATGGCGATGAACTGAGATTCAAGATAGTGGAACCCTCTTCGGATAATAGTGATATACCCTCGGTGCTTCGATTGAAAAAGGGAGAGGAGAATATGTTTCATATCGAGAAACTCACTTCCTCGAAAATGATTCTTACCCGGGACAAGGACGGGCATTTCGAGAAGTTTGTCTTTCGTAAGTTTTAAGGGGGGGGGAATTATAGATACCTTATTTCTCGGTTTTCCGAGTCGTTGGCTGTTTGTTTGGGATACAATTTGACAAATCCCGAACGGGGATCGAACAAATCTTCCAATGTCTTGGATTTATTCCCCGAGAACAGAATGCCGTTGAGATCCGGCGTCAGCCTTGCCGAGAATTTCTCGGGCTTATAAAGAACCGCACCGGAGAGCCGTCGTTTGTAAAGCCATACAAAACAGGTGTTTGCGTTTACTCCGAGGCTTAAATAACCGATAACAGTTCCCATAGGAATGTCCTCGCGCACTGTCGATTTCAATTTAACGATGCGGTGTGTGAAAATTTCGGAGAAACGCATGTCCTTGAACCGCTCTATCGCCACACGCTCTCCCGTCTCGGTCATTAGCCAAATGCCCTCCCAATTGTCGATAGCGGCTATGTCGAAATAGTGTTTCGCGCTCTCTTCGGTATAATTTTCAAGAATGAAACTGCGATAAGGAGGTTTATCTTCATAACGGGTCTCTTCGTCGATAATAGACGAAGAGCAGAACAAAAGAGATAGCGCTATTAAAGTTAAACTTTTGAGTTTCATTAGAATTTATAGTTGAATCCGAAACTTAGCAACTCTTTTAATTGGAAGTGCCCTAATTTTTCGTTCCGAGCCAGTGCGTCGTCGTAACGCAGGTGAACAAATATGCGGGTGGAGAAGAAGCGGTTCAAAATGAAATCGAACGTGTTTTCCATATCACCTTGCACATGCTCATAGTTGGTAAAGTAGAACAACCGGCAGTTCCATATCATGTTGTGGTAAAATTCCCATTTGAATCGGGTTTCGAACGACGAACCGAATTGGTGGTTGCTTTTTCCCGAGGTTATACCGAATGCCGTCGGGTCCATATCGTTGTCGATGATGAACTGCAAGTTATAGGAGAATGGCGAGAGTGAAATGGAGGTCTCGAATTTCTGTTTCTCGTTTTTGTATTGATACGACATACCTAAACCCATGTTCAATTCGGCCGGCGATAGGAAAGCCGCCGTTTTGTCGTTGGTGTTGGCGGTGTAGCTTGTGAAGAACTGCGTTTTGAAATTCAAGGTCGCCGTATAGTACCATTGGTTGTAGGCTTTAAGACCGAACTTCGAGTTTATTTGGAACAGGTCCTCGCTGATTCGTATGTTGCGTATTGTGTCTTCCGGGGCGCTGTTGATGTTTAGCCTCCATTGAATGAGGTTTTCAAATAGAATGCGTTGTTCCTTGGGGTCGTTGTATTTGACCGAGAATTGCTGGTCGCTCAATAGGTTGACGTTGCTGGTTCCACCTTGGTACCAGTTTTCCGACACATATACTTGTGAGAATTGTACCGACGATTGGAAATTGACCAGCCATCGTTTCAATTTGATTTTTTCTTTGCCAATATCGTTTTTGATAATCAGCGGTTTTTCTTTGATAGAAAGGGTGTGTTTTACCGGGTCGTTCTCGATCATGTATTGTTTTGGAACTTCCGGCAGATTGTCTATGTTATAGTGAATCAGTTCCGGACAATTCACGATGACATAGTTTTGGGCAAATTCCATACTTTTTTGCGCCTGTGTCTCTTTTCGCAGCCAATGGTCGTTTACCGATAGGGTGGGCCGTTTGAAAGGATCGTCGCTTATCGGGGGCAAGTGCTGCAAGGGCGTAGACATTTGTTTCTCGAATACGATAGGCAGGAACAGCGGGTTGACTGGAATCTCTTTGGACCCTTGCGCCGCTTTTATGCTATCGGCATATTCGAGCATGCGTAACATTTTAATGATGGGCAATTCCTGTTGGGTGGTATCGGTTTCTATCAGGGACAATAAATTTTTGTCGGCCTCTTGCTGGTATTTGACCGAGTCGACCACGGTAGCGGCTACTGCCGGGATTGCGGCAGCGATTTCTGTCGTGTCGACATGTGCCGATACGGGAATCGCCGTGCTGTCGGCCTCGTTGACCGAGGCTGCGGACACCCCGGTTATGGTAGAGAGTACACAGATTAGAATAGCGATAATTCGTGAGCTCATAGAATGGTTTGTTTTGTATTCTCCTAATTTTTTTTTTTTGAGGGAGGCGGGCTTGTTGTTTTTATGCGAGCCTGTTTCTCTTTGTTTTTTGTGACAAAGATAGTGAATATTCGACACAAATGCTTTATCGTCACACCGTTCTTTCGACTTTGTCTGCATAGTTTTTATCCGTGGAGAGTTATAAAGAAATAATTCTATCCGATATTATCCGGTTTGTGGATTATTTTTCCTAATTTTGCACCCTGTAAGTGTAAACCCATAAACCCTATTTATCGTGGAAACTAAGTATATATTCGTGACGGGGGGGGTAACCTCGTCGTTGGGTAAAGGTATTATTTCGGCTTCATTGGCACGGTTGCTTTTGGCTCGAGGCTATAAGGTGACGATACAAAAATTCGATCCTTATATCAATATCGATCCTGGCACATTGAATCCCTATGAACATGGAGAATGCTATGTGACAGTCGACGGGCATGAGGCCGACCTTGACTTGGGACACTACGAGCGTTTCACCAATACGCCTACGACACGGGCCAATAACATTACGACAGGTCGTATCTATCAGAATGTAATCGACAAAGAGCGCCGTGGCGATTATTTGGGGAAAACGGTACAAATCATACCGCATATTACCGATGAAATCAAGCGGAATATCAAACTGCTGGGATCCAAAAATCAGTTCGATTTTGTCATTACCGAGATTGGTGGTACCGTTGGCGACATCGAGTCGTTGCCCTATCTCGAGAGTGTGCGCCAGTTGCGGTGGGAAATGGGTAAAAACTGTGTGTGCATACACTTGACGTATGTGCCTTATATCGCAGCCGCCAAGGAGTTGAAAACCAAGCCTACCCAGCACTCTGTCAAACAACTGCAAGAGGTGGGTATTCAACCCGACATATTGGTGCTGCGTACCGAGCATGACCTCTCGGTGAACCTGCGTAAGAAAGTGGCGCTTTTCTGTAATGTCGATCCGGCGGCGGTCATTCAGTCGATCGATGTTCCTTCGATATACGAGGTGCCTTTGAAAATGCACCAACAGCATTTGGACGAAATCGTGTTGACCAAGACGGGCTTGCCCATAAACGGAGAGCCTCATCTGGAACCGTGGCTGAACTTCCTCCACCGTATGAAGAACGCTTCGAAAAGCGTGCGTATAGGTTTGGTAGGTAAATATGTGGAACTGCCCGATGCCTATAAGTCTATTAACGAATCGTTGTTCCAAGCTGCTACTTACAACGACCGCAAGCTCGATTTGCAATATATTCATTCCGAGAAACTGAATAGCGGGAATGTCGATGCCATGCTCTCTTCTTTGGACGGAGTGCTGATTGCGCCGGGATTTGGACAGCGGGGTGTCGAGGGCAAGTTCGTGGCCTTGAAATATGCGCGTGAACACGATATACCCACCTTTGGCGTATGCCTTGGCATGCAGTGTATGGTCATCGAGTATGCCCGTGACGTGCTGGGATATACCGATGCCAATTCCACCGAGATGGACGTGACGACCAAGCACAATGTCATCGACCTCATGGAAGAGCAAAAGAGCATAACCAATATGGGTGGAACCATGCGCTTGGGCGCATATGACTGTGTATTGGCCGAAGACTCCATCGCGGCCAAGGCCTACGGGACGACACATATACGGGAGCGTCACCGTCATCGTTTCGAGTTTAACAACGAGTACCGTCAGGCGTTTGAAAATGCCGGTATGCGCTGTGTGGGCGAAAACCCCGAGACCCATTTGGTCGAGGTGGTCGAGGTTCCCTCTTTGCGTTGGTATGTAGGGGTGCAATATCACCCCGAGTACAACAGTACCGTATTGAATCCTAACCCCCTGTTTGTCGATTTCATCAAAGCGGCAATCTCAAAAAAATAATTTAGTAATCGAATTTGAAGAATGGATAAAAACACGATTTTAGGACTTGTATTCATGATTGTGGTCGTGCTGCTCTTCTCTTGGTGGATGCAGCCGAGTCCCGAACAGTTGGAAGCGCAACGCCGATATAACGACTCGATTGCCGCTGTGGAAGCGGAGCGTATGGCCGATGCCGCTTTATCCGAAGTCTCGGCATTGCCCGATACCGTTTCGGAAGAACTTTCCGATTCGTTGAAGATGGCGGGCCTGGTTGCACAATATGGAGCTTTCGCGCCTTGTGCCGAAGGTACCGAAGAGTTTACGACCCTCTCTAACAATAAAGTGACCTTGAAATTTTCAAATAAGGGAGGTCGTCTGTATGAAGCTGTGTTGAACGACTATATGGCTTACGACTCGACACAGGTAACGTTGTTTACCGGTGATGAAAACGATTATGGATTCATTATCCGTACCAACGCCCGGGTAATCGATACCCGAGACCTCTATTTCGCACCCGTAGTGAACGACAGTACGGTCGATATGACGTTGAAACTCGCCAACGGAAGTCTCTTGGGAATACGTTATACGCTGCCCGAAGACAGCTATATGCTCAAGATGGATATTTGGCAAAAGGACATGGACCGGGTGATCCCGTCGAGTGTGGTATATTGGGATTTCATTTGGGATCAGAAGATGCGTCGCCAAGAGCAAGGCCGCATGTTTGAGGAGCGCAACAGCGCCTTGTACTATAAATTTGTGGGCGACGATGTGGAACATTTGAGCGAGTCGGGGAGCGACGATGACCGGGCGACGACCAGCCTCAAATGGATTGGTTTCAAAAACCAATTCTTCTCGACTGCCTTTATTGCCGACGGGAAGTTCAACGACGGAGCCTTCACTTCGAGAGCTATCGAAGAGGAGAGGTATTTGAAACTGTTCCATGCCGAGAGTACAATCGACTATGATTCGCAGAACCCGCAGGTCGCCGGATTTGATATTTTCCTCGGCCCCAACTCTTATCCCTTGCTCTCTTCGTATGACGACGGTCGCTCGGGCGACGAAACGCTCGACCTCGATAAGCTCGTGCCGCTGGGATATAAGTTCTTCCGCTGGATCAATACGCTTATTGTCATACCGGTATTCACTTTCCTCGGTAAGTTTTTCAGCAATTACGGTATTATCATTTTGCTGTTGACGATATTTATCAAACTTGTATTGTTCCCCTTCACCTATAAGTCGTATAAATCGCAGGCTCGTATGCGGGTATTGGCTCCGCAAATCAAGGAAATCAACGACAAGTATCCGGGACAGGATCAGGCTTTGGAGCGCCAGCGCTTGACGATGGACCTGTATAACCGTGCCGGGGTGAATCCTATGGGAGGTTGTTTGCCGCTATTGTTGCAAATGCCTATTCTCATCGCCATGTTTACTTTCTTCCCCTCGTCGATCGAGTTGCGTGGCGAGTCGTTCTTATGGGCCAAAGACCTCTCGACCTACGACGCCATAGTAAGTTGGGACACCTACATACCGCTGGTTACTCCCTATTTTGGGAATCATATCAGTCTCTTCTGTTTGTTGATGACAATCACCAACTTGATTTATACCAAAATCAATATGCAGAATACGGCTGGTCAACAGCAAATGCCCGGTATGAAGTTCATGATGTATTTGATGCCCATCATGTTCCTCGTATTCTTCAACAACTATTCGGCCGGGTTGAGCTACTATTACTTCCTTTCGTTGCTGATTACGATTATCCAAACCTACGCTTTCCGCAAATGTATCAACGAGGAGAAGGTGCTGGCCGAGTTGAAAGAGAACCAAAAGAAACCTCGCAAGAAGAGCGGTTTCATGGCTCGCCTCGAAGAGGCACAACGCCAGCAGCAAGCCGCTTTGCGGGAGCAACAAAAACAACGGGCGAAACAACAGCGCCGTCGATAACGTTTACAAGAGGGGCGCAAGCCCCTCTTTGTGTTTTATAACGGCAATTTTGGCGAAAGGAGCGTGTTGTGACACAGTGGAGAAAACTTTTGAGCGTGGCCGTATTGTCTGTCTCGGTTTTAGGAGCGGAGGCGCAGCAGGCGGAACCGACCCAATCGGTTTCGGTCGAGCTCGGAGGCGTGATGTATGCCTATGAGTATCCCGCAGCTAAATATATGACTCTTATTGCCCGTGCCGGGTTGCAGGCGCAGTATGCGAGTACATTCTATAATACGATTTTTTATGACAAACCCACATGGAGCTTGGGCTTATATCCGGTCATATCGTTGGAGTCACGTTTCTATTATAATTTGGCAAAGCGGTATGCGGCCGGGAAAATGACCTATAAGAACAGCGGGGGATTTGTGGCTATCGATATACAGTATAGGATCATGGCGTTGTATCAACGCGAGGTGATGTCCAATTCTTACTTGATAGCCACTCCTTATTGGGGATTCCGTCGGGTGTGGCATAATCATTTCCTTTTTGAGCTTGGCGGCGGCATAAGCGTCGCCACAGATCGTTGGGACGATGTGGATATAGGCCTTGCGTTTGACATTCGCTTGGGCTATCTATTTTAGCGGATAAGGGCGGTTATAATCGTATTTTTGTCACAGCTCCCCGCACGGCTACGATTACCGTCTGTCCCGGCAGCGAGAGTTCTATCGATGTCAAGCCGTCTCTGGCAGCCGTGTTTATGAGTAGCCGGCCTGTCAAGTCATGCACGATAATGTGGTCACCCGGTTCCGCACCTTCGATGTAGATGTTGCCATCGCCGGCAAAGATGTGTATTGGGTCGCTGGGTGTCTGTTTCATGCCTGTGTCGCCCCGGTTGTAAACCTTATAGGCGGCCATGCCATTGTTGGGAGCCAGCAGGTAGACGATAGCATAGTCGTCGACATACTCCACACATAACGGGGTAGAGAGGTTGTCGTTGGCTCCTCGTCCCATAGCCTGAGTCGTATTGCCGATAACTGTTGCCTGCTCCAACCCGGGGGTGATATTGAATGTTTTGAGGGCGTTTGAAATTCAAGAATAATAAAAATTTATAGATAACATCAAAACATACCAGAAGAATGTTTCGTCCCTCCGATAGGAATGCCGGGTGGCTTGCTGGCCTGTCTTGGATTCCGGCAGCCTCTTTTCTTCCGGAGGATAAAACGGGAGAGGCTTCTGTCTCCCTTTGGGGAGCAAAAGCCTCTCGCTGTATTCATGTTGAACTATGGCTCGATTAATTGTTTTCGGGACGCAGTTTTCGAACGGTTACACCTGCCTGCCACATTTCGCTCTCGCGCATCTCTTTCAGCTCTTGATTCAAACCGTCGCGATATCCCTCCTTGCTGTTTGTATCGATTGAGCGTTGGGCTTCGTTGCCTTTGGCTACCTCGTCATACAACTCCTCAAAAACTGGTTTGGTGGCGTCGCGGAATCGTTTCCACCAATCGAGGGCACCCCGTTGAGCGGTGGTCGAACAGTTGGCATACATCCAATCCATGCCATTCTCGGCTACCAGCGGCATGAGCGATTGGGTGAGTTCCTCGATAGTCTCGTTGAAGGCTTCCGAAGGACTGTGGCCGTGGGCCCTTAATGTGTCGTATTGGGCGGCGAAGATGCCTTGAATGGCACCCATGAGAGTGCCTCGTTCGCCGGTCAGGTCGGAATATACCTCGCGTTTGAAAGTCGTCTCGAAGAGGTATCCCGAACCTACTCCGATGCCCAATGCCAAAACTTTTTCTGTGGCGTGCCCGGTCGCATCTTGGAAGACAGCATAGCTCGAATTGAGCCCGCGTCCTTGCAGGAACATGCGGCGCAAACTGGTTCCCGAGCCTTTGGGCGCAACCAGAACGACATCGATGTCGGCGGGAGGAACGATTCCTGTGCGGTCTTTGTAGGTGATGGCGAACCCGTGTGAGAAATAGAGAGTCTTGCCGGCGGTGAGGTGTTTCTTCACTTTGGGCCATACCTCTATTTGAGCGGCATCGGAGAGCAGGTATTCGATAATCGTGCCTCGCTGGCAGGCTTCTTCGATTTCGAAAAGCGTTTCGCCGGGTACCCAGCCGTCGGCTACGGCCTTGTCCCAAGTTTTGGAATTTTTACGTTGCCCCACGATTACGTTGAATCCGTTGTCCCGCAGGTTCATGCTCTGTCCGGGTCCTTGTACGCCATATCCGATCACTGCGATTGTTTCGTTTTTGAGGATTTCTCTCGCTTTTTCCAACGGAAATTCTTCTCGGGTGACTACATTTTCGTCAACCCCGCCAAAATTCATGATAGCCATTTTGTTTGTTGTTTAGAGTTTATAAAATTGGTTTTATCTGTTTTCAAAAATAATTCGTCCTTTACAGTAGATTTTCTCGTCGTCGCGTATTTCCAAGGCAAAATTGTCGATCGATACCTCTTCTTTGCACAGCCGCAGCGTGGCGTCGTGACGAGCTTCGTTGGCATAGCCGATTTCAAATCGGTGTATGCGTTGCCGGTCGTATCGTTCGAACGGGAAAAGGTCGAGTGCGTGTTCGATATATTTCACGCTGTTGACATGGCGGTTCAAATCAATATCGTTGTAGGCGACGTGGTAAATTACCGGATTCTCGTCGTGGACGTCGCGTACCCTCGATTGTTTTTCGATGGGGCAGGGCTTGTCCAATATGTTGCGGGAGATATGTTTAAACTGGCCTATGTCGACCGACAAACGGGTGTTCAAGTCGATTACCGACCAAATTGTGCGGGCATACCCGCAGGGTTTCCCTCCTTCGTCCGATATGGCGAAGTTGCGTGCCGAGAAATGCTTGTTGTAACCCTCTATCCATGTTTCCAAGGTGTAGTGCTCGTTGATGCGCGGATAGCGGCTCATCTCGATGGCCAGCCGGGAGAGAACCCACACTTGCCGGTTCTTGATGAGTGTGCTGTATCCTACGCCCCACGATTCGGCGTGGAGCGTCGCTACTTCGAGTATTCTTTTGGCGAGCAGCGGCAGCGGTAGTTCTTGCTGTCCATTGCCTTCGGCGGGCTCTACCACATAGCTTTTGGCATAAAGTGCCACGGTCGGTTGTTCCGACCGATTTTCGATTTCTTTCATAGTTTGGCTTGTCGGTATTGTTGTTCTTTTAAGAATATGCTTACATGTTCCACTGTCGATTTCGTGATGGCGACGCGCCCCGAGCGTACGAATTGCATCACGTCGTATCGGCTCAACTCCTCGAATAGGGCTTGTGTCTCGTCGGTGTGCCCCGATTTTTCGATGACCGTATAGGTGCGGTTTACTTCCAGTATGCGGGCGTTGTGTTTTCTCACCAGATCTTCGATGTGCTTGTCGTCCAGTAGTTTGTCGGTAGGCACTTTGTAGAGGGCGACTTCTTGGAATACGATTTCGTCGTCGGTATAGAAGAAAGCTCGCAATATATCGATGCGTTTCTCAATCTGTTTGACCAGTTTTTCTATTGTCTCTCGATCGCTGTATGTCGTGATGGTAAACTTATGTACCCCTTCGATAGCCGAGGCCGACACCGACAGGCTCTCGATATTGAGTTGTCGGCGGGTGAAGATAATCGAGATTTGGTTGAGCAACCCCACTTGGTTCTCGGAGTAAACGGTTACGGTATATAATGTTTTGTCTGTCATAGCGATATTAATATTTTTCGGTGGCGTTGAGCATGATGTTCGTTACGCAGGCTCCGGCGGGAGTCATGGGGAATACCATGCAATCGGGGTCTATTTGGACATCGAGCAGATAGGCGCCCCGGTGGCCGAGCATTCGCCCGATGGCGGCGTCGAGTTCTTCACGGGTGGCGACTCGTTCGCCTGCGATGCCATAGGCGGCGGCTATGCCGGTGAAATCGGGGTTGAGCATGGGTGTCTCGGAATAGCGTTTGTTGAAGAAGAGTGCCTGCCATTGTTTTACCATACCCAAGAAGTTGTTGTTGAGAATGATAATCTTCACATCGACTCCATATTGCATAATGGTTCCCAACTCTTGCAGGGTCATTTGTATTCCCCCGTCGCCGGTGAAGAAGCACACGGTACGGTCGGGGCGGCCTATTTTGGCTCCAATAGCGGCGGGGAGTCCAAACCCCATTGTGCCCAAACCTCCCGAAGTGACAATGCTGCGAGAGCGTTTGAACCGATAGTATCTTGCCGAGAACATTTGGTTCTGTCCCACATCGGTTACTAAGATACTGTCGTTGTCGGTGGCTTCCGAGATTTTGCGAACGACTTCGCCCATGTTCATGAGTTCTTTTTGGGGGTGCAGTTCCGGGTTGATTACTTTTTCGATTTCTACTTGTTCACATTCGGCAAAGGAATCGAGCCACTCTTGGTGGCTGGCCGGAGCGATTTCACGGTTCAGGGCCTGCAATACGGCACGGGCGTCGCCCAATACCGAGACGTCGCATTTTACGTTTTTGTTAAATTCCGACTGGTCTATGTCGATATGAATTATTTTCGCTTGTCGGGCATATTGGTTTAAGTCGCCGGTCACCCGGTCGTCGAACCGCATGCCGATGGCGATGAGCAGGTCGCACTCGTTGGTCTTGACATTGGTGGCGATACTCCCGTGCATTCCCAGCATACCTTTGTAAAGCGGGTGGTCCGAGGGCATGGCCGATAATCCCAGCAACGTGCAGCCTACCGGTATGTCGGCCGTCTCGGCCAATTGAGCCAGTTCTTTTTCGGCATTGGCGATAACAACGCCTTGCCCGGCGAGAATAAGGGGCTTTCGGGCTGCGTTGATGAGGCTTGCGGCAGCCTCTATTTCCGAGGGGTTAATCTCGGGATAGGGGTTGTAGCTGCGTATGAATTGGCATGGCTTGTATTCAAAGTCGGTCAATCCCGTTTGTGCGTCTTTGGCAATATCGAGAACCACGGGTCCGGGGCGCCCGTTCCCGGCGATGTAGAAAGCGCGAGCCACGGCCCATGCGATTTCGTCGCTGTGCCTTATCTGGTAGCTCCATTTTGTCACCGGTTGTGTGATACCCACCACATCGGTTTCTTGAAAGGCGTCGGATCCCAATAGCGGCGAAGCTACTTGTCCCGTGATGACGATGAGCGGCGTGCTATCCATCATGGCGTCGGAGAGGCCGGTGATGATATTGGTCGCTGCCGGCCCCGATGTAACCATGACAACTCCGGTTTTCCCCGATACCCGTGCATATCCCTGAGCTGCGTGGGTTGCCCCTTGTTCGTGGCGGACGAGAATGTGCCTCAATTGTTCCCGGTAGTCATAAAGCACATCGAATACCGGCATAATGGCGCCGCCGGGGTATCCGAAGATGTATTCTGTCTTTTCTGCAATGAGCGATCTGATGAGCGCTTCTGCTCCTTTTATTCTTTCTGTTGCCATAGTTTTTCCCGTGAAATTTAGATGATGCGAACCGCTCCTTTATCGGCCGAGCTTACCATCGCCGCATAGGCTTGCAACGCTTTCGATACCTCTCTTTTCCTTTGTCGGGGAGTGAAGGCTTGCTTCCCGCGGCTATTCTCTTCGGCTCGACGGCGATTCATCTCTGTTTCTTCGATGAGCAGGTTGATGCTTCGGTTTGGAATGTCGATTTCGATTATATCGCCGTCATGTACCAGTCCTATATTCCCGCCGGCTGCCGCCTCGGGTGAGATATGCCCGATCGAGAGTCCCGATGTCCCTCCCGAAAAACGTCCGTCGGTGATGAGGGCGCAGGCTTTGCCCAAGTGTCTCGATTTGATATAAGAGGTGGGGTAGAGCATCTCTTGCATGCCGGGGCCTCCTTTGGGTCCTTCGTAGGTGATGACGACTACATCGCCGCTTTCCACTTTCCCGCCCAGTATTCCTTCGCAGGCTTCTTCCTGCGACTCGAATACTTTGGCCCGTCCTTTGAACCGGAATATTTTTTCGTCGACACCGGCGGTTTTGACGATACACCCGTCTTGGGCGATATTCCCGAAAAGCACGGCCAATCCGCCGTCTTTTACATATGCGTGGTCGAAATCACGGATACATCCTTCGCTGCGGTCGGTGTCGAGCGTACTGTAATAGTTTTCCTGTGAAGCCATCACGAGGTTGAAATGATTGCCCGGAGCGCTTTTCCACAGCGTTTCGGCAGGTTCGGGGCATACACCGTTTTGCAGGGCGTATTGTTCGATAGCCTCCGATAGGCTTTTCCGGTCTACACGCGAGACCGAAGTGTCGATCAAGCCTTCTTTTCCCAGTATCGCCAAGATAGAAAGGATACCGCCCGCCCGGTTTACATCTTGTATGTGGTAGTGCGAGTTGGGCGCAACTTTACAAAGAACGGGCGATTGGCGAGAGAGCATGTCTATGTCTTTTATCGTGAAGTCTACGCCGGCCTCTTGTGCTATGGCGAGCAGGTGCAATACCGTGTTGGTCGAGCCTCCCATGGCGATGTCGAGAGTCATGGCGTTGAGGAAGGCCTCCCGGGTGGCGATGCTTCGGGGCAACACGCTTTCGTCTCCGTCCCGGTAGTAGGCGTAACAGTTCTCTACGATTTGGCGGGCTGCATCGATAAAAAGCCGTTCCCGGTTGCGGTGGGTGGCTACAATCGTTCCGTTCCCGGGGAGCGCCAAACCGATAGCTTCGTTGAGGCAGTTCATCGAGTTGGCGGTGAACATTCCCGAGCAAGAACCACAGGTGGGGCATGCTGCGAATTCGACCTGCCGCACCCGTTCGTTGTCGATACTTTCGTCGGCCGATTCGACCATGGCATCGATGAGGTCGAGTCCCTGGCCATTCAGGTTCCCGGCTTCCATAGGGCCTCCCGATACGAATATGGTGGGAATATTCAGCCGCATGGCGGCCATGAGCATGCCCGGGGTGATTTTGTCGCAATTGCTGATGCACACCATAGCGTCGGCTTTGTGGGCGTTGACCATATATTCCACGCTGTCGGCGATGAGGTCGCGCGACGGTAATGAGTAGAGCATGCCATCGTGCCCCATGGCTATGCCGTCGTCGATGGCGATAGTGTTGAACTCTGCGGCGAAGCAGCCCAATTTTTCTATCTCTCTCTTGACGGTTTGTCCTATTTCGTGCAGGTGTACATGCCCCGGGACGAATTGGGTAAATGAATTGACCACGGCGATGATAGGTTTCCCCATCGCTTCGGGTTTCATGCCATTGGCTCGCCATAAAGCTCTGGCGCCTGCCATTCTCCTCCCGGCTGTACTGGTTTCGCTTCGTAACTGATGTCTCATAATTCGTTTTTGTTCGATTGCTGTCAAAAGAAAAACCTTTCCGTGGTGTGGAAAGGTTTTTACAATTACTCTAATTCAATATTCTATGAGAAGTAACTACATACGCCTTTCCACCTTATCGACTCACGACAAGAATCATGCTAATGACCGATAGAGAAATCACATGTAGTAACATTGTAACCATATAATTGTGTTTGTGATGTTGCAAATGTATGACTATTTTGCAATATAAACAAATAATTTGAAAGAAAATTTGCGATTCAAATTTAAATTTGCATTCGTTTAGGGTGTTTTTAGAAATAAATGAAAGATAAAACCAGTTATAACTGCATGATTGTAATCCTATTAAATAATTCGATATAGCTTCTCCGGGAGAGGGCTGGAATTGAGAAAAATAAAATGTATCTTTGCAAGACAATAGCAGTAGAACATTTAATTCATCAATAGCGTTGAGAGTTCGTCGAGTCATAATGGCCGCAGGAGTTGCAATCGTCGGTATTGTGCTGGTGTCGTGCAGCCCTACCCGTCATGTCGCCGATGGGAGCTATTTGCTCGATCATGTAAAGATAGAGACCGATGATAAGTCGGTGAAGCCTTCGGACTTGAAATCTTACCTGCGACAGGAACCCAACCATCGCATGTTCGGCCTTTTCAGGTTTACTCTCGGGCTGTATAATTTGTCGGGGAACGACACGACCAAATGGTATAACCGTTGGGTGCGAAAGGCGGGCTCACCACCGGTTATTTATGACCCGGAGCTGATGGAGAACTCTCGGCTGCAAATGGAGCGGGCGATGAACAACAGGGGGTATATGGCTGCCCGGGTAGAGGCCGATACTCTTTCGAAAGGCAAGCGCATGGATGTGACTTATCGGGTGTCGACCCATGAGCCGCATTATATAGACGATATAGATTACCTCATTCCCAACGATACCATTTCGCGCCTAATCGAGCGGCGATATAGCGCACATTCTCTTTTGAGAAAAGGGGCGAATTTCGACCGTAATGTGTTGGACGAGGAGCGGCAGCGTATTGCCGATATTTTGCGGCGCGACGGTTTTTACGCTTTCAACAAAGAATTGATTACCTATACCGCCGATACGGCCGACCGCTCGAAAGCTGTCGACCTCACCATGAATATTGTTCCGGAAGCTATGGCCAACGCCTCGGGGTATAGGCCTTATGAGCGATATTATATGCGGAGGATTTATTTTGTCCTTTCGTTTGACCCTTCGGTAACCGATTCGATCGATGTCTCCAACGCCCAAATGTATAAGAATTACTATTTTGTGGAGGGCGAGCACCCGTATATTCGACGGGAGACATTGGTCGAAAATTGTTTCCTTCGTCCCGGATTGTTGTTTAGCAGCCGCGATGTAGACAATACCTATACGGCGTTCGGGCGATTGCATATTGTCAAATATGTGAATATTCGTTTCGAGTCGGCCGGACAGGACGAGAACGGCAAGAATCAACTGGACTGTTATATCCTGCTCAATGAAGACAAATCGCAATCTATTTCACTCGAATTGGAAGGCACAAATTCCGAGGGGGATTTGGGATTTGCCGTGGGAGCGACTTATCAGCATCGCAATATCTTCAAGGGCTCCGAGACTTTTTCGACTCAGGTGCGCGGGGCTTATGAGAGTTTGTCGGGCGATTTGAGCGGCCTCATTAACGACCGCTATACCGAGCTGGGCGGTGAGGTGGGAGTGACTTTCCCCAAATTCCTTTTCCCTTTTCTGCGTACCGATTTCCGCCGGCGTATGAAAGCCAGCACGGAGTATAGCCTCAATTTCAATTTTCAGCAACGCCCCGAATATACCCGTGTCATTTGGGGGGCGGCATGGAAATATAAGTGGACGACCAACCGTGGATTCTTCCGCCACAATTACGATTTGCTCGATATAAATTATGTGTATCTGCCGCATAAGACCGATAATTTCCTCGAAACCATAGCACCCGATAATCCGCTGCTGCGGTATAGTTATGAAGATCACTTCATCATGCGCATGGGATATACGTTTTATTGTTCCAACCTCAACCCTTCTAATCCTGTGCAGCGGCGTTCCAATGTTTACACGTTCAGGGCTGCGGGCGAGGTGGCCGGCAATCTGCTCAATGCGTTGTCCAAATTGACTTCGGCTCCGACATCGGAAGGATACAAGATATTCGGCATTCAGTATTCCCAGTATGCCAAGTTTGATTTTGATTACAGCTTCACCCACTTGATAGACGAGCGCAATTCGATAGCGTTTCATGTCGGCGGGGGGATAGGGATTCCTTATGGAAATTCCGATATATTACCGTTTGAGAAACGCTATTATTCGGGTGGTGCCAACAGTGTGCGAGGCTGGTCGGTGAGAACGTTGGGGCCGGGCAGCTATAACGGGAACAACTCGGTATCGGAGTTTATCAACCAGTGTGGCGATATACGTTTCGATATGAATCTCGAATATCGGGCGAAACTTTTCTGGAAAGTCGAGTTGGGGGCATTTATCGATGCCGGCAATATATGGACAATACGCAACTATGAGGCACAGCCCGGTGGGCAATTCCGCCTCGACTCGTTTTATAAAGAGATTGCGCTGGCCTATGGATTGGGTGTGCGTCTTGATTTCAATTACTTCCTCCTCCGTTTCGACTTGGGAATGAAGGCCTATAATCCGGCGGCCGGGCAGGAGCATTGGGCTATCGCCTCACAGAATTTCAAGCGTGACGCGGCATTCCATTTCACGGTGGGGTATCCGTTCTGATCTGTTGTTTTCTATTGCCTGTGCAAAAAATCGGATTTATATATTTGGAATATCCCGAAATATCCCTAACTTTGCAACACTTTTTCATAAAAGGTCGGTTGAGTAGCTCAGCTGGATAGAGCAACAGCCTTCTAAGCTGTGGGTCTTGGGTTCGAATCCCAACTCAATCACCGCGAGGGAATAAACGTCGGTTTGTTCCCTTTTTTTTGTTCTACGAGTTGGCTCCTCGTGCCATTGTGGGTCAGTAGAAAATCGGTGGGGATAAGCAAACAAGTTAGTGATTTGGAGAGAAGGGGAGGGATTTGTTAAGCGCCCATTGAGTCGCAGCCTTCGTTGCTGTCCAGACTGCTTACTTTTACTCGTTTGCGGGAACGGAATACCAGCAAATCGGCCACAAAGTAGTTGAAAAGACCCGAGATGAGCAGGGCGGCGAGGTTACAATAGATAACGTCCCACTCGAATATCTTTTGGAAAATGAGCAGAAATACCATTTTCATCAAGAAGCCTGCGCCCGACGATAGGTTGAATATAAAGAACCGCACACAGAAGTCTTTCACGGAGCGATGCTCGATGCGGCTTTTCCATATCCAGTAGTAGGAGCAAACAAAGTTGCTCAATACTGCAAATTCAAAACTGATGATAGGGGAGAGGACATATTCCGCCCAATAGCCGTAGCCTTTGAATAGGAAATCGGAGCATATCCACAGCACCAGCGTGTCGACTCCTGTACCCAGCAGACGACTGACGACAAATTGCAGATAAATGCGCAGTTTCAATATTCCGGCTTTCACGACCTTTTATTTATTTCTGAAAGGGTTTCAGCGGGTCTTGTTGTGACAAAGAACGACGGTCGGTGACAAATTGTACCAGCCAAGCGATAAAGAGGAAGCAGGCGATGAAAAGGCCGGCTATATCGAACAAGCCTAACGTTTGGCCACCGATAGTCCATTTGAGATTCTCGAGCGATGTATATATAAATACGGTGTTGATGATAATAATGATTAGCCTAAATTCGGTGGGACCCAGTTTCCCATAAGTGAGCAGGAATTTCCCTTTTACAATTGTCGAGATATAGGTGTAAATCGAAAGCACCAGATAACCTACCAATACCAGCATGGCTACATCGAGGCGGAACATGGGCGACAATCCGGCGCCGATACACATGATACAGATAGTAATCGCATCGAGCGAATGGTCGATAAAGAAACCATAAACCGGGCGTTGTATGTTGCGCACGCGGGCCAATGTGCCGTCGAGGCTGTCGCCATACCAGTTGATAAACAACCCCAGAGAAGAAATCCACAAATAGTTCTTGTCGATATGTGCCAATATAAATCCTACTGCGCAAACTACTGCGCCTACCAGACCGGTGTATGTGAGAAAGTCCGATGTAACCCATGCGGGTTGACGTTGAGCTAACCAAACAAGCGCTTTTTTCTCTGCCGCATTGAGCAGGGAGGTCTGTATTCTTTCTGATGTTTCTTTTCCCATTTCTTAGTTTTTGTACAAAAGTAAGGATTATTTGGGAAATCAAGTAAAAAAAGGAGATGAATTTACGGAGGTGTGTAAAAGATTTGAAATTTTTGTTTCGCATAGACGATTCCATGAGTGTGGGTCGCCATGATATTTCGGCTAGCCTCACTCGGAGGCGCTTTGGAGTGTGGCGAGGTTAACCGGTTTGGAGTGAATGTATTGCGAGACGGTTGCGCCGTTTTTGTTTTGGAGTATGGTCGGGACAGGTTGTCGGGAATGAAAAATTGCGATAATCAAAACAGGCTTTTGTTTGTTATATCTGTATGAACGAAAAAAATAGGATTTATCAATATTAAAAAACATGAATATGGAATTTTTGACAAAAGAGAAACTGACGATTGTAGGTGCGGCCGGTATGATAGGCTCGAATATGGCTCAAACGGCTTTGATGATGCGACTTACTCCCAACTTGTGTTTGTATGACCCTTATGCCCCGGCTCTCGAAGGTGTGGCCGAGGAGTTGCGCCACTGTGCTTTCAAAGAGGTGAATGTGACTTATACGAGCCATATCGATGAGGCGCTTGCGGGTGCGTCGTATATCGTTTCGTCGGGAGGAGCGGCTCGCAAAGCAGGTATGACTCGTGAGGATTTATTGAAAGGAAATGCCGAGATCGCAGCGCAGTTTGGGAAAGATATACGCCGTTACTGCCCTGCGGTGAAGCATGTGGTTGTGGTTTTCAATCCGGCCGACATTACCGGCCTCATCGTGTTGCTTTACTCGGGGTTGAGACCTTCGCAGGTATCTACGTTGGCCGCTCTCGACAGTACTCGCCTGCAAAGTGAATTGGCCAAATACTTTCATGCTGTCGCCGACGAGATAGAGAATTGCCGCACCTATGGCGGGCATGGAGAGCAGATGGCGGTCTTTGCCTCGACGACGAAGGTGAAAGGGACTGCGCTTACCCACTTGATTGGCACCGATAAATTGCCGGCCGAGGATTGGGAAAAGATTCGCCAGCGTGTCGTGCAAGGCGGTAAAAACATTATTGATTTACGGGGGCGATCTTCGTTCCAAAGTCCGGCATATCTCTCTATCGAGATGATTGCGGCGGCGATGGGCGGGAATCCTTTCACATGGCCGGCCGGGGTTTACCTGTCGACCGGTAAGTTCAATCACATACTCATGGCGATGGAGACAATTATCGACCGGACAGGGATTCATTATAATCCTGTCTATGGCACTCCCGAGGAAGACAAAGGGTTGGAAAACAGCTATAAACATTTGTGCGAGTTGCGCGACGAGGTGATTGCCATGGGGATTATCCCGCCCGTGGCCGAATGGCATAAATTGAACGGGAATATCGATTGAATGTGCCCTGCATAAAACGGATCGAGGAAAAGCCATATAGGTTTCGTATATAGAGGAATCCCTGTATGGCTTTTTCCTTATCTTATTCAATAGGCGATTTAGGAGTTATTTAAAGATGCGTTTCGACAAAAAAATCAAGTGAACTTATCTTTTTTGCACTCAACTTTCACTATATTTTAGATAATATAGGATGCGTTTCGGCAGGGGGGTGACCCAAAAGTAAAATACATTTTCTTAGAAATTACAAATTGTAAGTTCTAAGTATTAAAGAGCCTTATCAAAGCACCCAGAAAGGAGTTTGATAAGGCTCTTATTAATAAAATTACGATGGCCAAGTTACTGTCTGTAAGTTCGCTTTTATGAAATTAGACTTTTGGGTCACCCCCCTGCACTCAACTTTCACTATATTTGTACTTTATAAATGGGGGCTGTTGGTGCGGGGGCGAATTATAGCTTTCGCTTGCAGAATAAACACATTATGTATTATTAAAAAAATAAGTTAACCTTATGAAGAATCTTCAAGCATGTATTTCTTTTTTGATGTCTGCTGTTGTGGTTAGTGCGGCTTATGGAGCGGACTATGAAGTAACCGCGCCTTCGGGCGAATTGAAAGCGGTCGTGTCGATTACCGATAATGGTGCGGCATTGAGTGTGTTTTTGGGTGAAACGACCGTGTTGTCGCCATCTCCTATATCGGTGACGGTCAAGGAGGATAACGAGGCGGAACCAAAAGTTTTGTGGGGAAAGAATACCCGGCGTCCCCGAGTGAGCCGGAAACAAGTGGACGAGACGATAGAGTCGCCGTTCTACAAACGTACCCGGGTGAGGGATTGTTATGAAGAGATGAAGTTGACCGTGGGGCGGCAAGGGTTGGTTGTGAGGGCTTATGACGATGGTATAGCGTATAGGCTCACCTATGACGGCAAATCGCCATATAAGGTATATGACGAGCAAGCCGATTTTACTTTCCCGGCCGATTATCCGATGTATGCCTCTTATGTGAGCGCCGGGGACGACGGTGATTTCGAATCGCAATATATCAATTCGTTTGAGAATGTTTATGAGCATAAGTCGATCATGCAGTTCAATCCGTCGCGGCTTGTGTTCTTGCCGGTATTGGTCGAATTGCCCGACGGTATCAAAGTCTGCATTACCGAGGCCGACTTGGATAATTACCCGGGAATGTATTTGACCGGAGGCGGTGACGCTCCTGTGCTTGCGTCGCATTTTGCCCCCGTTCCCCGGGAAACGGTGCAAGGCGGACATAATATGCTGCAACAGTTGGTTACTTCGAGAGAGGAATATATTGCCCGGGATGCCAACGCTCAACTGCCGTGGCGTGTTGTCGCTGTTGCCGAGAACGATGCTCAACTGGCGGCCAGCGACCTTGTGTTCCGGCTGGGCAAGCCCTGTCGCATAGCCGACGTTTCGTGGATAAAACCGGGGAAAGTGGCATGGGATTGGTGGAACGCATGGAATCTCTATGGCGTGGATTTCAGGGCGGGAATCAACAATGCGACGTATAAGTATTATATCGACTTCGCCGCAGCGAACGGCATCGAATATGTAATTCTCGATGAGGGTTGGGCGGTGAATAAAAAAGCCGATTTGATGCAGGTCGTTCCCGAAATAGATTTGCCCGAATTGGTCGCCTATGCCGACCAAAAGCATGTAGGCCTTATCCTGTGGGCAGGCTATTGGGCTTTCCACAGAGACATGGAGGCAGTTGTGAAACACTATGCCGAGATGGGGATAAAGGGTTTCAAAGTCGACTTTATGGATAGGGACGACCAAGACATGGTGCGGTTTATCGGGGAGGCTTCGGAGCTATGCGCCCGCTATAATATGCTGGTCGATTTTCACGGCATGTTCAAGCCCACGGGGGCGCAACGCACATGGCCCAACGTGATCAACTATGAGGGCGTGAATGGGCTGGAACAATTGAAGTGGAGCCCCAAGGGGCACGACCAAGTGACATATGATGTCCAAATCCCCTTTATCCGGCAGTTCGCCGGCCCGATGGATTATACACAGGGCGCTATGCGCAATGTGACCGGCGAAAATTATAATCCGGTGAACAGCGAGCCGATGAGTCAAGGCACGCGTTGCCGGCAGTTGGCCCTGTATGTCATATTCGACTCACCGTTGAATATGATGTGTGACAACCCTTCGAATTATATGCGCGAGCCCGAATGCACCTCGTTCATTACTGCGATCCCCACCGTGTGGGACGAAACGTTGGCTCTCGATGGGAAAGTGAGCGAATATATCGCTATGGCGAGACGGAGTGGCGACGTGTGGTATGTGGGCGGATTGACCAATTGGGACAAGCGGGAGCTGACGCTCGACCTCTCGTTCTTGGGCGACGGCGAGTATGAACTGGAATTGTACCGGGACGGAATCAATGCCGATCGTGCGGCTTGTGATTATAAACGGGAAGTGATGCCTGTTCCCGCCGACCGGAAACTGAGCGTTACGCTATATCCCGGCGGAGGCTTTGCCGGCCGCATCGTGAAACGATAGCCGCCAAAAGCTGTAAGATACAGACCTCGGGAGGTGCCTCTACGGTGTCTCCCGAGTTTTTTTGTACCGAAAGTTCGAGAATATTCGGCGGAGTCTTATTGGGTTATTTCTTAAAAAAGTTGTAAATTGCAGCCAATTTTAATTTTTCAGGTTTATGAAAAGGTATTTGATAACCGGAGCCGCCGGTTTCATAGGATCCAATTTTTTGAAATACTTGTTGAAAAAGTATGGCGATGAGATTTATGTAGTTGTTTTAGATAAACTTACATACGCCGGTAATTTGGGAACCATCAAGGAGGAGATTGCCGATCCCCGGGTTCGTTTTGTAAAAGGGGATATACGCAATACTGAGTTGGTGGCGAATATTTTTGCCGAGACCGACATCGACTATGTGGTCAATTTTGCGGCCGAGTCGCATGTCGACCGTAGTATTACCAACCCGCAACTTTTCTTGGAGACCAATATATTGGGCACACAGAATATGCTCGACTGCGCCCGCAAGGCGTGGTATCGGGGGAAGGACGCCGAGGGGAAACCGCTTTATGCCGAGGGGAAAAAATTCTTGCAAGTATCGACCGACGAGGTGTATGGCTCTTTGTCGAAAGATTATGTCGACCCGCAGCCCTTGGAAATCACCGACCCCGATGTGCGCAAGGTCGTGAGCGGCCGTACCGATTTGCACACCTATGGCAAGCATTTTTTTACCGAGACCACTCCGCTCGATCCCCGCTCGCCCTATTCGGCCTCGAAGACGAGTGCCGATATGTTTGTGCGAGCCTATCACGAGACTTACGGTATGCCGGTGAATATTACCCGTTGTTCCAACAATTATGGCCCGTATCACTTCCCCGAGAAATTGATACCGTTGATTATCAAGAATATACTTGCCGGTCAAAAGTTGCCGGTCTATGGCAAGGGCGATAATGTGCGCGATTGGCTCTATGTCGAGGACCATGCCAAGGCGATCGACGCCGTTTTGGAACGTGGCCGTATAGGCGAGGTGTACAACGTGGGCGGATTCAACGAGGAGCAGAATATCAATATCGTGAAGCTCATTATCGGTATCATATCCCGCATCATGCACGAAGAGCCGGCTTATCGCAAAGTGTTGAAAACCGAAGTGGAGAATATCAACGAAGGGCTGATTACCTTTGTGGGCGACCGTCCGGGTCACGACATGCGGTATGCTATCGACCCGTCGAAGATAGCCCGTGAATTGGGGTGGTATCCCGAGACGCCTTTCAAGGTGGGAATCGAGAAGACTGTGCGCTGGTACCTCGATCATCAGGATTGGGTCGACGAGGTTGTGAGCGGCGATTATCAAAAATATTATGAACAAATGTATGGCAATCGTTGATTGCCCCGAATAAAGGAGACACAACGATGAAAGGTATCGTGTTGGCCGGAGGTTCCGGTACGAGATTATATCCCATTACGCGAGGGGTTTCGAAGCAGATGCTTCCCGTGTATGACAAGCCCATGATTTATTATCCCATATCGGTGTTGATGCTGTCGGGTATCCGTGAGATACTTGTCATCAGCACGCCTACCGATTTGCCCGGTTTCAAGCGCTTGCTGGGCGACGGCAGCCAGTTTGGAGTCCATTTCGAGTATGCCGAGCAACCTTCGCCCGACGGTCTGGCGCAAGCGTTTATTATCGGAGAGAAGTTTGTGGGCGACGATACGGTTTGCTTGGTGCTGGGCGACAATATATTTTACGGGCAGAGTTTCACCCGTATGTTGAGGCAGGCGGTAGCCGATGCCGACAAGGGCATGGCTACGGTATTCGGTTACCGGGTAGGCGATCCCGAGCGCTACGGTGTGGTGGAGTTCGATGAACACGGCCGCGCGGTCAGCATCGAGGAGAAGCCCGAGAATCCTCGTTCCAATTATGCCGTGGTGGGTCTTTATTTCTATCCCAACCGGGTTGTGGAGGTCGCCAAGCAAGTGAAGCCTTCGGCGCGGGGCGAGTTGGAAATTACCTCGGTCAATCAAGCCTTTTTGGAATCGAAGAGCCTCGGTGTGCAGTTGATGGGTCGTGGATTTGCGTGGCTCGACACCGGCACGCACGAGTCGTTGTACGAGGCTTCGAATTTTATCGAAACCATCGAACACCGGCAGGGGCTCAAAGTGGCTTCTTTGGAGGAAGTCGCCTACCGCATGGGCTGGATCGACCGTGAGCATTTGCTCGAATTGGCCGAGCCGATGAAGAAGAATCAATATGGACAATATTTGATAAAACTGGCTAACGATGAGCTTTGACCGTGTGCGATTGATCGAATTGCCCAAGGTGACCGACCGACGGGGAAATCTGTCGTTTATCGAGAGCGGGCGTCATATCCCGTTTGAGGTGGCTCGCACTTATTGGCTCTACGACGTGCCGGGTGACGAGCGGCGCAGCGGGCATGCTTTCCGGGAGCAGGAGGAGTTTATCGTGGCGTTATCGGGGAGTTTCGATGTCGTGCTGAACGACGGGCGGGAGACCCGGCGCTACCATATGGCGCGTTCCTACTACGGGCTGTATGTGCCCCGCATGATGTGGCGCGAGCTGGATAACTTCTCGACCAACTCGTTGGCGCTGGTGTTGTCGTCGACTTTGTACGATGCCGATGATTATATCGAGGACTTCGAGGAGTATCGCTCTTTGTTGAAAGGAGGTAGCGATGAGTAAACGGGCTTCGGTCGACGATTGCCGCATCATACAATTGCCCAAGCATGTGCGGGAAAGCGGCAATATCACAGTGGTGGAGAACAACCGGGAATTGCCATTCGAGGTAAAACGGGTTTATTATCTGTACGATGTGCCCGGTGGAGAGGAGCGGGGCGGCCATTCGCACAAACAGTTGTACTCATTTTTGGTGGCAGCCAGCGGCTCGTTCGATGTATTGCTCGACGACGGAGTCTCTACACGGACGGTGACATTGAACCGCCCCTCGTATGGATTGCTCATTGTGCCGGGCATCTGGCGGGTACTCAATAACTTTTCGTCGGGTTCGGTCTGTCTGGTGTTGACCTCCGATTATTACGATGAATCGGATTATATACGCGAATATGAAGATTTCAAAAAAAATCACCCATAAATGAAATATCCACAACTCTCCTTACAACAGGCCAATGAGCCGTATATGGCCGAGATGAAAGCCGCCGCCGCCGAAGTTATCGAAGGTGGGTGGTATATCCGGGGCAAGTATGTGGCGCAGTTGGAAGAACGATTGTGCGACTATTTGGGTTGCCGTTATGCCGTGGCTACGGGCAACGGATTGGACGCTTTGCGGTTGATGTTGCGGGCTTATATCGAACTGGGTGTGATGCGGCCGGGCGACGAGGTGATAGTTCCTGCAAACACCTATGTGGCTTCAGTATTGGCCATTACCGATAATGGTTTGGTGCCTGTTTTTGTAGAGCCTTCGGTCGATACCTACAATCTCGACACTTCGTTGGTAGAGCAGGCCGTGACGCCGCGCACACGGGCGGTTATGGTGGTGCATCTGTATGGCCGAGCCTGTTGGGACGAATCGTTGAAAACGGTGGCTCGTCGTCACGGTTTGAAAATCGTGGAGGATAACGCACAAGCCTTTGGCGCCGTCTCTTCGGTCGTCGGGTTGCATGGTTCGCATCATACCGGGGCGTTGGGCGATGCTTCGGGGCAGAGCTTTTATCCCACCAAGAATTTGGGCGCGTTGGGCGATGCCGGAGCGGTGGTTACCGATGATAAGGAGCTTGCCGATGTCGTGCGAGCTTTGGGAAATTATGGCTCGTCGGTTCGCTATGTAAACGATTATAAGGGTGTTAATAGCCGTATGGACGATTTGCAGGCAGCATTTCTATCGGTGAAATTGAAATATCTCGATGAGGATAACCGCCGCCGGGCGGCTGTTGCCCGAACTTATACCGACTCGATTCGCCATGAGCGGCTCATACTCCCGCAAGCGGGTGGGGAGGGCGAACACATTTGGCACCAGTATGTGGTGCGTTGTGGCGAGCGAGACCGCTTGATGCGCTATTTGGAGGCCGAGGGAGTGGGCACCCTCATTCACTATCCTATTCCACCGCACAAACAACGGTGTTATCGGGAATACAACAACTTGCATTTTCCCATTGCCGAGCAGTTGGCCGGCGAGGTATTGAGCCTTCCTATGTCGGCTTATCTCACCGAAAGCGATGCCCGTGAAATCGCAGCGATTATCAACCGGTTCGACATGTAATTCCTTTTGCGAGAAACACCGGAGGGGAGTTTTTAGTATTTAATTCCCTCAGGCTCTGAATGTTTAAACCCCTCCGTCACTGCGTGCCACCTCCCCTATATTTTGCTCCGCAAAACACAGGGGAGGAGTTTAAATCCCCTCGCCTACGGCAAGCAAGAGTGAAATTTACAAAAGAGTAAAATTTAATTGTATGAAAGGAAAAACCGCCTTTATCAGGCCGGGAGGGCGCCTGCCGGCGGAGGAAATAGGGCGAGGACTGTCTGAGCGAAGCGAGTTCCGCAGCCCCCGACGGCGGCAGTAGCGACCGAGCGAAAAAGCCCGATAACAGCGGCGGCGCTTCTTGGTTCGTTCTTCTCGCTGCTGAGAAGAATGAACAAATAGAAATCTACACTTCTCCTCTGTGTCGTGAAACGATATAGGGGAGACACCGAGGGACGGCAGTTCCGAGGAGAGGGGTTAGAGTGTCTTTGAAGTGCACCCCAAAAAGCATTGGATTCCGGGCAAAGGAAAAGGGGCTGCGCCGAAACCGCCGCAGCCCCTTTTATGAGGATCGTTGTTTTCAACAGGTTATCTCACACTCACTGTGGATACTTTGCCATCGGCTTTCACCACATAGAAGCCGGGCTCGACTGCGATTACCGTGTCGCCATGCCCGATTCCGTGAATCTTGCCATCTATGCCATACACTGCCACGTCGCTTGCGCCATCGACTATGATCACACCCTTGTCGGTTCTAATTGATATGCCGTCGGCGCGCATGTCGTCGATGCCTGTTGTCGAAGCATCGTATGCGTTTGAAAGTCCCGATTCGCCTTCGGCGTAAAGGGCGGTTACATTGTAGCTATAATCGCCGTCTTCCGTGAGGTTGTCGACATATTGGTTTTCGGTCACTACGGCATCGTTGATTTTGACCCCGTCGCGATAGATATTGTACCCGATAACCGTGTAGCTGGGTGTGCCGCGGGTGTAGCTGATGTCGTCGATCAGCCAAGCTAATAGTTGATAAGAAATACAGTGAATTGCAAAGTATTTGGAGCCTTCGGGCAGTTCGGCCTCCACTTTTGCCCACCCTAAGTTAGATGCGTATGTGTCGCCCAACTTGATGAAGTCGGCCGGAGCGTTGCCAGTCGTTGAATATAAAATTTCGAACTGGTCGAAGCCATACCTGACATCTGCCGAGCGATGCCAAAAACTAATGGTTTGCTTGATGCCGGGAAGCTCGGGCGAAATGAGCCAGTCGTCGTTGGCCTTGGATACCGAAGAGAATGAAGCGAGGCATTTGGATCCCGAGTGGGCGAACCCTGCCACACTGGATTGGCTGGCTTCGTCGATACCTTCGATGTCGAATACGATATAAGACATGGGCTGCCCTTGATTCTCAAACATGACGCCCCCATCGAGTCCGAATGTTTCGTCACCGTCGTTGTCGTAGAAGGTATAGTCCCCGGCTTTGCCGATGGCGAATGGCTCATAGCTTTCGAGGCTGTCGGTCACTTGTATGGTTTTGCTTTCCGTATCGGGCGATTCCCATGAGAGGGTTACCCGATTGCCGTCGACGCTCCCGCTAATGGTGACGGCCGGAAGTGCCGATGCGGTAAATTCCACAGTCTTGGCTTCGCTTTCGTTATTCGACAGGTTTTCGTCGGAGTCGAACACGGCTTTCACCGTATAAGTCACGGCTTCGGCTTGTGTCACGGCCGGGCGCACTGTGATTTCGACGTTTTGTGTGGCGGCTACTGCCAGTTGTTCGATAGTTACGGTCTCAACCACCTCGTCGTTGGCAAGGAGCTGTACGGCGATGTTGTTCGCCTCGTGTGTGCCCAGGTTGGTAATCGTGGCAGTCACCTCGTTGTCGATGCCCACGGTCATGGAGGCCGGAGTTGTGAAGTCCGCCACGGCTACATCGTAGTCGGCAAATTCTCGTACTTCGATGTTATCGAGCAGGAAGTAATCTTGCTGAGAGCGGGCGTTCACGTTTACACCCACTTGAACCGTCTGTCCCTTGAATTGCGCCAGTGAAACGAATACTCGTTGCCAGCCCGTGCCTGCCGAGTTGGTGTGAATAGGCTCGGTGAGGTAATAGGTCTCGCCGCTGGGAATGCGCACTGTGGGCGCGAGGTCAAAGAGGTCTTCGGTGGTGCCGCAATAGTAGAACGACAGACCTATTTTGTCGCTTTCGGGGATTGCAATCTTACCAGAGAGCAGCAGATTGTTCTCTTTGGCCAGGTAGGGTTCGAGGTAGAACATGCCTTGATCGTCGTCCTGCGGCATGCACACCGGCTGGTAGCACGATTGAGCCGTGCTCCAATATGCCCCTTCGTTCATCCACACATGTTGTAGCAAAGCGTCCGGACAAGATTCCTTGAATGGAACGGTATAGGCGTTGCCCACGGGAATCATCTGCGTGAAACCGTTGGTGGGATTGCGCCCGACACGATTCTCGGCGAAGATGTAGAATGTCGCAAGTGCCTGTTCTCCGTTGTCAGGAAGGTCGATAGTGGTGGTCCAGCCATTTATCGCATCTTCTGCGGTAAGTCCGGTTTCTACAATCTGCTCGTTCATGTCGACCATCGTATAAGTGATCAGGTCGCTGTTGATAGAGTCTCCGTCGATATCTTGTGCCAGCGGATTCCAAGTGACTGTCACTTGTCCGGGTACGGTAGCGCTCTCGACGATATTGCAATCGATGGGGGTGGCCGGCAGTTTCAGACCTGCATAGGCGTCTTTGTCGAAAGGTATACCTTCGCCAAATTCGTTCGATGCTATAATCGTATAGTGAACGTTGGTTTCTGTGCCTACCACATCTTTAAATGTGAGAGCCTCGCCGGGTGTGACATTCGAGAATGTCTTTACCACAGAGTTGTCTCGGCTCACGTTCACCTCGGTAATCGATGCGAGGTCGTCGCCGGCAATGTTCTTGTCGGGAGCGTTGAAGCTGACATCGATAGCTGCCGAGCCGTCGGGCTGGGCCGTGAATTTCACGTTCTCGACGATTGCCGGTGCGGAGTCGGGGATAGGCGCTTCGAAGGTGAAATTATCGATATAGATAGAACCCATGTTCATTTTCGACAAGCAGTGGATACCTATGTAGTATGTACCTGTCGTTTCGGGTGTGATGATTGCATAGTATGTACGATAGGTGGCATCGGTAAGCTCGGTGACACCGATAAGCTCGGTAACCATAGCGTTCACATCGCATTGGCTGCCCATCTTCACTTCGAAAAGGTCGGTATAGTACTCCGATTCGCCCCGTGCGTCGAATGCCAAACGGTAGGCTTTGCCCGCTTCGAGTTTCACGGGAGCCGACATGAGCCAGTCGTTCATGTCTTTTTCCCAGCTGTACCCAATGAATGCGCAGCCCGATTCGTTCCACCCCCAAGTGTTATTGTCTGTGTTGGTGTCTAAGACTGTGAACGGTGTGAAATCGTCGCTTGTCGCGAAATCGTTGGAATATGGTGGAATGATGCTACCCATGACCACAGCGTTTGATTTCGTTTCGTCCGATACCGTGCCCTCGAAAGAGGCCACTACTCGATAGGTGTATATCGAAAGCTGTTCCGGCTCGGCCACTGCGTCCTCGCATTGTGTCGCTGCGATGCCGTCGGCCACCACCGTTTCCATTACTCCGTTGTTGTAGCGGGTCACGGTATATATCACTTTGCTTGCGTCGAAGTAGCCGTTGTTCTCGGACGCTGTAACCTTCTCCCAGCTTATGTTGAACTTGCCATTTTCGTAGGCGATGGCGACGTTGCCCGGCGCATAAGGTTTGTCGGGGCCGACCCATACGCTCACTTTATTGCTCGAAGGCGAATCGCCGACGCTGTTGCTCACGATTACTGAGAATTTGTACATCTCGGCTTTGGCTACTTGAATGGGCGCGTTGATCGAAGCGCCGGGAGCCGCCGTGCCCTGAGCCACTGCATTGTCGTTGGCCATAATCTTGTATGCGAGTTCTCCGGTGAGTTCGCCGCCGGCAAATTTCTCGCTCGGCATAGTGAATAAGGCGTTCCCGCTCAGGGAGCCTCCCTCGAACGACACGGCAAAGTCGGTGACGGCAGCCGGAGCTTCGTCCTCGGCAAGAGGCGGAATGATGTGCATGCCGCATACCTCGCCTTGCAAGTCGCATATTTTAGACACGGCGTATGCGTTGTTGAAGTCGATTGAGTAAAGCGCGGTTTCTGTGTCGTTACAGGAGGCGTAGTATAGAATGCCTGTTTTGGTGTCGTAGGCTGCCGACGTGAGGTATTTCGAGACGATGCCAGTATTCGAGAGCATCGTTTCTTCGCCGGTACTTTTATTTATCTGTACAAGACGACCGTCGCCATAGATTCCGTATAGTGCGTTGGCATCGCATGCCAGTGCGATATACGGCTCTGCGAGGCTGCAAATGGTGCCGGTTCGTTTCACCGGCGACAGGCTCATTGTCCCCAGTTCGTAGCCGCTTAGGTCATTTTTATAGAAACATCCGTATATGTCGTTGCCGTCGGAGGTCATGCACTCCGCCATCAAGTTGAAGTCGGCATTGAGGTTCTCTTCGATCAAAGACCAGTCGCTCATGTCGAATAGACGGTAATATGCGCCATATACAGACCCATTGAATTGATCCATGAAACAGCAAATGTATTTGTCGTCGAGAGCGGCTCCACCGTTGGCCGCATTCATGGTATAATGGGTCTTGATGGGCGTCAGCCCGTTCTCGGTGATAGAATATATGCCGATATCGAGTCCATCGACCACAGAGCCGATGAGGTTGGGCAATTTGACATTCGTCGCGGCCGGAGCCTTGCTGGGAGAGAATGCGGCGAATGCGACTGGGTTTTGACTTGCCGTGCCGTTGCCTCGAATCGTGGTAACGTTCCTGCGTTTGAAATGGTCTTTTACCTCGCCTCGGGCTTTGATTGTCCGGGCATTTTGCTTCACAACTACGTTGGTCGGTGTGACGGCCGCTGCCGAAAGCGCGACGCACAATAGCGCGGCCAGCATTGATAAAATATTAAACCTTTTAAACATAAATAAAAATTTGAATGTTAAGAATACTAAAATGGTTGCATAACATAATGAAAGATGTGTGAATGTAGAACTTTTTCTAATAAAAATAAAGAATATTCTTATAAAAATCGATTATTTTTTAAATTTTTGTCATATCGCAAAATCGCCTCCCTTTGCGAAATGGCAAAAAGAGGCGAGGCGTTCTCGGGAGGAAACGATGTCGTTATTCGTGAGGAATGTGTTTGGCTGACAGTGGGTTGTGCAACAGCCTTACCGCCTGTGAGAGTTGCTCGGGGAGTTGTGGGGAATATCCTATTTTTACGAAGCGAATGATTCCGTTGGCATCGAGCAGGAAGAGGGTTGGGAATCCTGTTACGCCATACTCCCCGGCAATCTTGCGAGCTTGCTCCAAAATGATGGCGCCCGACCGGTTTGCGAGGCGGTTGGGTTTTTGCCCTACATAAAAGAATACCGGAGTGATATTCTCTTGCAGCGAAATCGATTCGGCGATTTGCCGTACCGATGTACAAAATTCGCTCTGCTCGTCGAGGAAGAGGAGCAAGGCGTTTTCGCCTTGCAGTTGCTCCGGGGTGAATCGCTGTTCATTCCATGGGAGAGAAAAATGCGGACTCTTTTGCCCGATACGGTCTGTTGCGGCGTAGGTACCTTCACGGAAGATAGAAAAGGTTTCGCCGTAGTCGTGTAGCAGTTGCTGTTCGCCGAAGTATTCGGGCGGGAGCGTCACCTTATCGTCGCTCACCCGATACGATACGACGACCATTTGCGAGCCTAAATGCCCCGGATTGTTCTCGGTCTCTCGGTAGAGCGGCATTCCGCTTTGTGGGTCGAATGTGTATAGAACGATACGCATCGGTTCCCCTCGGAGCGAGTCGCTCACGACGACTGCGTCGCACCGGCGGTTTTGTACGAGAGTATCGGGGAAGAGGCTCACCCGGCAATCTTTTTTCCCGATGAAAGCGGTGAGTTGCTTTGCTATTTCGGCCGGGAAAAGTTCGGTGAAAAGGCCCGAGCGATGTACACCGGGATTGCTCTCCCGGGCGACGAACGGTTCGGGGTTGTCGCTATGATGGTATTCCCGCAACCGACCTCGGTCGAACCGGAAGTAATTGCCGCTGTCGTAGGCCGCGAAGTTGTAGTAGGGGCAGGTGTCGTTTGGAGCTTTATAGTCGATGCGGTAACGATACCCGCATAACGGGTCGGCTTGGTTTTTGGCATAGGCCAGTTCGGCGTGGTATTCGACTTCCGAGTCGGTAATCGGGAGGGTTATCCGATAAGAAAAAACAGCCCGGTAGTTTTGCACGGAGTCGAGTCGGGCGATTAAACGGTAAATGCCGGGCTGAGCCGAAAGCCCGGCAACGACGCTCCAAAGCGATAGGAGGAGAGTGATGCGTGGTGACATAATAGGAATCGATTAGCTAAGTGAGTCGATGCTGATAAAACAATCGATTCCCATTTTTGTTCATTTACACCGAGAGCCATTTGGTGGTCTCGTCGAGGTCGAAACCTCGCTGGCGGGCATATCGTTCCCGTTGGTCGGGGGCAATGTGGCCGATGTGGAAATAGCGGGCTTCGGGGTGTGCGATATACAGTCCGGCCACGGAGGCGTTGGGGATCATGGCTCCGTTTTCGGTAAGTGAAATTTCTATTTGGCTAAAATTCAAAACTCTATCCCAGTCGAAGAAGAGCGAGTGGTCGGGGAGGGAGGGGTAACCCACGGCAGGGCGAATCCCTCGGTGTTGCCCCGAGAGCCCGGTAGATGTGTCGATGCCTTGCTCGTCGGGGGCATATCCCCAAAATTCACAACGTATTTTCCAGTGCAGCCATTCGGAAGCGGCTTCGGCCAGACGGTCGGCGAGCGATTGGAGCAGAAGGGCGTTGAAGTCGTCGCTTTTGTGCCGCAGTCGTTCGATGCGCCGTTGTATGTCGCCTCCGACCGTGACGGCGAACAGTCCGGCATAGTCGGGTATCCCGTAGGACTCGGGGCGGATAAAATCGCTGAGGGCGTAGTAGGGCGCCGTGGTCTCGGGTTTACGCACTTGTTGTCGCAGGCAAGGAATGTCGAACGGGCCGTTGGGCAGTCGCAGCCGTATGATGTTGTCGCAGGCGATGGCTTCGGCGATCAGATAGACGGCTTGCGGGGAGTCGTTGTTTTCACGTTCGAGGGTATCGAGCAGCCGGATGGCTTCTTTGTAAAGCTGCATGGCTTCGGTCGCTTTGGCTCGCTCGGCCGTGGGGAATGCCGCCAGCCAAGCCGCTTTGCAGTGGTCGCACCCTTTCATGTCGGATATGGAGGCGTAGCGGGCGCCGATTTTCCACAAGGAGAAGAATGCCCGCCAGTTGATAAAGGGACGAATCTCTCGAATGGTGGGTGTAACGGTGTGTCGTCCCAATTGCCGGGGGCGTGGCGCTGTGTAGGAGTCCCAATCGATGACGGGCGCTTTTTGCTCGGCTTTGGTAAGGGGAATCCAATCGGCCGGTTTCAGCGAGTTGCGTAGAGCCTCTTGCTCGGCCTGTATGCTGCGGATAAAGTTGTCGCGGGTTTGCGGGTTGAGTAGTTGGGCGGCGATAATGGGATTTTGCGAGGCGTCGCCGGCATGAATGACCGGCCCGCTGTAACAAGGAGCGATTTTTACAGCCGTGTGGAGTTTCGATGTGGTTGCACCTCCGATGATGACGGGGGTGTGCAACCCGGCTTTTTCCATCTCGGTTACAACGTGGCGCATTTCTTCGAGCGAGGGGGTGATTAGCCCGCTCAACCCTACGAAATCGGCTTGCTCGGCAATCGCCCGTTCGACGATTCGTTCGGCGGGAACCATCACACCGAGGTCGATTACCTCGAAATTGTTGCAGGCGAGAATGACAGCGACGATGTTTTTCCCGATGTCATGCACATCGCCTTTGACGGTGGCGACGATAAATTTGCCTCGCCGGGTAGTCTCGCCCGAACGGGAATTTTCTTGTTCGATGAGTGGTTGCAATATGGCAACGGCTTGTTTCATGGTACGCGCGCTCTTGACTACTTGGGGAAGGAACATTTTCCCTTCGCCGAACAGTTGTCCTACATGGTTCATACCGTCCATGAGGGGTTGCTCGATGACGGCGACGGCCGACCCATATTGTGCGACAGCTTCGGGAAGGTCGGTGGCGAGGTGGGTGGATATGCCTTTGACGAGCGCTTGCTGCAAGCGCTCGGCTACCGGCAGGTTGTGCCGGTCGTCCCCGCAATCGGCTTTTTTTGTCTCCGCCTCTTCCCGATGTTCGGCGGCAAATTCGGTGAGTCGTTCGGTGGCGTCGGGACGTCGGTTCAGAACCACATCTTCGATAAGAGCGAGTGTCCTTGACGGTAGGTCGTCGTAGGTGACGGCTGTGGCCGGGTTGACAATAGCCATGTCGAGGCCGTTGCGAATAGCATGGTACAAAAAGACGGCGTGCATGGCTTCGCGTATGTAGTTGTTGCCTCGGAAAGAGAAAGAGAGGTTGCTCACTCCGCCGCTAACTTTGGCGCCCGGCAAATTATGGTGAATCCATGCGGTGGCCCGAATGAAGTCGACGGCGTAGTTGTCGTGGCTCTCGATGCCGGTGGCGATGGTCAGTACGTTGGGGTCGAAGATGATGTCGCAGGGCGCGAATGCGGCTTCCTCGGTGAGGAGTCGATAGGCGCGGGCGCAGACTTCGATTTTTCGTTCGTAAGTATCGGCTTGTCCTTTTTCGTCGAAAGCCATGACGACGACGGCGGCTCCCATGCGTTTGATTTCACGGGCATGGGCAAGGAAAGTCTCTTCTCCCTCTTTGAGACTGATGGAGTTGACAATGGCTTTCCCTTGCAGGCATTTGAGCCCGGCTGCGATGACTTCCCAATTGGACGAGTCGATCATGACGGGAACCCGGTAAATGTCGGGGTCGGAGACGATGAGATTCAAGAAGTTGACCATTTCGCTACGGGCATCGAGCATGGCGTCGTCCATGTTGATGTCGATGACTTGGGCCCCTGACTCGACTTGGCGTCGGGCTATGTCAAGCGCTTCGGCGTAGTTCTTCTCGTGAATGAGCCGCAAGAACTTGCGTGAGCCGGCCACGTTGCATCGCTCGCCTATGTTTACGAAATTGTTCTCGGGTGAGACAGTGAGGTCCTCGAGTCCGCATAAATGTAGCTTACGCTCTTTTGCCACCGGTTTCCGGGGTGTTGCGCCGGCTATGAGATTTTGGTAACAGGCGATGTGTTCGGGGGTTGTTCCGCAGCAACCGCCCACGATGTTGACCAAACCGTCGTCGATAAACTCTTTGATTTGGCTCGCCATGGATTGGGGCGTTTCGTCGTATTCGCCCAACTGGTTGGGCAATCCGGCGTTGGGGTAGGCGCTGACGTAGCAGGGTGCGATGGCCGATAAGCGTTGGAGCCACGGCTTCATGTCTCGTGCGCCGAATGAGCAGTTGAGCCCCACAGAGAGCGGCTCGGCATGCGATACAGAGGTGAGGAAGGCTTCGAGTGTCTGCCCCGAGAGGGTGCGCCCGCTCTCTGTAACTGTGACCGAGAGCATTACGGGGAGTTTTTTGCCGCTATCTTCCATGACTTGCCTTGCCGCAAAAAGTGCGGCTTTGGCATTGAGCGTGTCGAAGATGGTCTCGATGAGCAGTATGTCGACGCCCCCTTCGATGAGAGCGGCCATTTGTTCCCGGTAGGCTGCCACGAGCGTGTCGAAGTCGAGATTGCGCAAGGCGGGACTTTCCATGTGGGGCGACATGGAGCAACTTTTGTTTGTAGGGCCTATCGAGCCGGCTACAAAACGAGGCTTTTCGGGAGTTGAATAGTCGTCGGCCGCCCGGCGGGCGATATGTGCGGCGGCGAGATTTATTTCTCGCACTGCGCTTTCGAGCTGGTAGTCGGCCATCGATATGGCGTTGGCGTTGAAGCTATTGGTTTCGATAATGTCGGCGCCGGCATCGAGGTAATCCCGGTGGATCTTGTCGATGAGGTGAGGCGCCGTCAGGCAGAGCACGTCGTTGTTCCCTTTTAGTTCTATCTCGGCATGGGCAAATCGTGAACCTCTGAAATCCTGCTCACTTAGGCCGTAGCGTTGTATCATTGTTCCCATGGCTCCATCGAGAATGAGAATGCGTTGGTCGAGTATTTGTTTCAAAGTGTCGAGCATAGTTGAATGGTCTATGGGAGCAAATATAGTTATAATAGTTTTTTCGCCAGTCGAAATATATATTGTTTATCGCCGGGAAAGTAGTGAAATATTCTATTTTTAATTGAAAACAGTAGAGAAAATGATTGAATATTCTGTGATATTTGGATAGAATGTGCGATGGGGTGGCGCTATTTTTCGTTGGGCTTCTTTCGGGTAGATATTTTATCGGGGTTTTTGTTGATGAAATCTTTCCAACTGTTGTAGCTTTTTTCGCGTTGGGGCTTGTTGGTTTGATAGAAATGGCAGAGAGCTGCGGCGAGGCCGTCGGTAGCGTCGAGTTGAGGAAGCATATTTTCGTCGGGGATATGCAAGATACGTTGCAACATGGCGGCAACCTGTTCTTTCGAAGCGCTCCCGTTACCGGTAATCGACATTTTTATTTTGAGGGGCGCATACTCGGTAATGGGTATGTCGCGGGAGAGAGCGGCAGCCATGGCCACGCCTTGCGCGCGTCCCAGTTTGAGCATGGACTGCACATTTTTGCCGAAGAAAGGAGCTTCGATGGCCATTTCGTCGGGAAGATATTGCTCGATGAGCGAAAGAACCCGTTCGAATATACGTCGCAACCGCAGGTAGTGGCTTTCGAATTTATTGAGTTGAATCACTCCCAAGGCCACCAGTTCGGGCTTGTTGCCGACAATGCGTAGTACGCCATATCCCATGACATTCGTCCCGGGGTCGATACCGATAATGACTCTATCGTTTACCTCAACCATTTATAAATCGATTACTTCCAGCAGGGTGCTGAACCCCAATACTTGGTTGTTGAATTTTTTCCGCATCTCTTCGAAGAGCGCTTCGCCACACTCTCGGTGCCAGCTCTCCAATGTATCGGTATCGGGAGCGTTGAATTGGAGCGACAGGCTTGTCCCTTCGCTCTCGTCCTCGGCAAAGATGCGGGTAAGTCGAGGTTCCTGTAAAGCTCCGTGTTCCAGCACGGTGGGGATATAGGTCGATTTCAACCATTGGATAAACTCCTCTTTGCGAGCGTTGTCGGCATGGTATGTCGTGTTGAATACAATCATTGTCTACAATCTATGTTTAGTCGGTTTCCTATCTTTGACAAAGGTAGGAAAATATTGCGAGATATGGTCGTTTTTCGCAGTTTCTGCTTATTCTTTATTTGAGTGATGCGTAACAATTTGATTATAAAATATATGCGAATTGACGATAAAAAATATTTGCAATATGCTTGTATAGTCGCAAGAAACATTGTATCTTTGCAGCGCAATAAAAAAAACAAGGGGTATTAGCTCATCTGGCTAGAGCGCGACACTGGCAGTGTCGAGGTGAGCGGTTCGAGTCCGCTATACTCCACTTTCATTATCTATCTTTCGAAATAATATTATTAGTGTAATGGTTCTTCTTGTAATAATAAGTAGAACTATTTTTGTATCATGGAAAATGAAATGGAATGGATAATGAATATTCTGGTTGCGGAGTTTCTCCGATTTCGGCACTTTTTGTACACTTTGAGAGAGTTCGATGAAAATCGAATAGGGTGGCGTGTAGGCCTTAATTCCCTTTGAAAGGGCTTGTCTTGTTGTGAAATAATCATTATAAAGATAGAGGAAAAGATGAAAAATTTGAGACTGTATGTGGGAGTAGTGGCTCTTGTGGCGGTCGTGATGTCGGCTATGTCGCAAGAGAGAGCGTTGCAGATCCGGGAGAAATTATTGGATAAGAATCTAAACTCGGTTATTGTCGTGTCGCATCGAGCCGACTGGCGCAATTTCCCGGAAAATTCGTTGGAGGCCATACAGAGCGCGATCGATATGGGAGTCGATGCCGTAGAACTCGATTTGCAACGGACCAAAGACGGGGTACTGATATTGATGCACGACGAGTGGCTTGACCGGACGACGACCGGGAAAGGGAAAGTGTCGGACTGGACACTCGATTCGATTCGGACATTGAAGCTGAAAAATGGGTGTGGCATCAAAACAATATATAAGGTCCCTACCTTGGAAGAGGCGCTTATGCTGGTGAAAGGGAAGATTATGGTTAATCTGGACAAGGCCGACAAATATTTCGATCAAGTTTACGAACTGTTGGAAAAGACGGAAACTACCCAACAGATTATCATGAAAGGAAGCAAATCGGCCGAGGAGGTGCAGGCACTGTTTGGGAAGTATCTCGACAAAGTTATTTATATGCCGGTGGTGAACATCGATAAAGCCGAATCCGAGCAGGCAGTTATGCGCTTTGTCGAGGATATACAGCCGGTCGCTTTTGAATTGGTTTTTGCCGATAAAGACAACCCGTTACCCCGGCGGCTTGCCCATGCGTTGAAAGGCAAGGCTCTCATTTGGTACAATACGTTGTGGGACACGTTGGCGGGTGGATATGACGATGATATGTCGTTGGCCGACCCCGATAAGGGCTATGGCTATTTGATAGATACCCTCGGGTGCCGCATTATCCAGACCGACCGTCCTGCCCGCCTGCTCGACTATCTGCGACAACGGGGATTGCATGAGTGAAGAACAATATTATTAGTAACGGCTTTATTACTAATAACGTTGTTACATTTTCTTTTGTTTGGAAGAATCCGGCTGATTCACACATGCCGGGAAAAGGCGACAGAATATCGATAGGCTGTCTCAAAATAAAATTGAGATGGCCTTTTTTGTGGGGAGGGTAGACGTTGCCTGTGTAATCTTTTTTATGTTGGTTGTCCGGTAGATGGAAAAATTATATAACTTTACGGTCGAATTTTTGAGGGAAACGTAAAAGCGTTCGGATATTATCTCGTTTTCAGAATCTGGTAAATTCGTACACACAGAGATAATGACAACTGAACGTTCACGCCTGTTATACATAGGCGTGAGCTGCGTTGTTTGTTTTGTGTGTGGGTTTACCAGAGCCTTGAAAACGAATAAACGATGGAGCTTACGCCTTTTTTGTATAACCGCCTGTCGGCCAAAAGGCAGGAGAAATTGATTTTTCGTATGGTGAAAATCGTAGCGTGGAGATTGTTTTCGGTACTCTCGGGTTGTGTGATGTGTGCGGCGAGTGCGATGCCGGGGTGTTCGATGACTCCGAAGTTGAGTATTTCGGGGTATTCCTTGTCTTTCTCGGGAGAATGTTGGAGTTTGCAAATTGAAAATAAAGAGGGAGTATTGTTCTCTTTTTGTATGGAGTATGACGATTTTTGCTGGAAAATTATCTGCGAGAATTGATTTTTGCGAATTTTGTGTATCTTTACACCGCCAAATTAAAATGTAAATGAATTATGAAAAAGATTAGAGCCGCCATCGTTGGTTATGGCAATATAGGGCATTTTGTGTTGGAGGCTTTGCAGGTAGCTCCCGATTTCGAAATAGCCGGAGTCGTGCGCCGTCGTGTGACCGATATACCGGCAGAATTGTCGGCCTATCGGGTTGTATCGTCGCTCGACGAGTTGAGCGATGTCGATGTAGCCATTCTGTGCACACCTACCCGCGAGGTAGAGCATTATGCCGTGAAAGCTCTGGCAAAGGGTATTCGCACGGTAGACAGTTTTGATATACATACTCAGATTGGCGACCTGCGCCAAACGCTCGATGCGAAGGCCAAGGAGTATAATTCGGTTGCGATTATCTCGGCCGGTTGGGATCCGGGAACCGACTCGGTGGTGCGCGCGCTCATGGAGGTTTGCGCACCTAAGGGGATTACCTATACCAATTTTGGTCCCGGCATGAGCATGGGACATACGGTTGCCGTGAAAGCCATTGCCGGTGTGAAAGCAGCTTTGTCGATGACGATACCTTTGGGTACGGGTATTCATCGCCGCATGGTCTATATCGAGCTCGAGGAGGGGCATAAGTTTGAAGATGTGGCTCGGGCTATCAAGAGCGACGACTATTTTGCCCATGATGAGACTCATGTGATACAGGTAGAGAGTGTCGACGCCCTCAAAGATATGGGGCATGGTGTCAATATGGTTCGTAAAGGAGTTTCGGGTAAAACTCAAAACCAACGCTTCGAGTTCGATATGTCGATCAACAATCCGGCTTTGACGGCTCAAATCTTGGTGGGAACCGCTCGTGCCGCCATGTTGCAACGTCCCGGGTGTTATACGCTTATCGAGATACCTATTATCGATTTGTTGTATGGCGATCGTGATGCATTGGTTCGTCGGTTGGTATAAAACCGGGTGCGAATCGATGCGGGAGTGTTTGCTGCGTGTCCCGAAAGTTTTTTTAGTTCCTTTCACTAATAGAATATAGGAATCGGTTCGACATAGTCAAATTAAAAACTGTGTTTTTATTTGTCTCTGCTCTCACCTTTGTGTATATTTGTCCCTGCTGGTGTTTCGCCGGCGGGGCTTTATTTTTTTGAGATATTATGATACTGGATTTTATTACATGGACAGCCAATCCTGCTTTGTATGACGGTGTTGTGGATATTCGCTGGTATGGCTTGTTTTTTGCTATCGGTTTTATTGTGGGTTATGCCATGATGGAACGAATGTTTCGGCACGAGCAGGCAAATGTGAGATGGCTCGACTCGTTGTTTATCTATGTGGTGATTGCCATGGTTGTGGGGGCTCGGTTGGGGCATTGCCTGTTTTATGAATGGGATCTCTATTCGCAGCACCCGATAGAGATTTTAAAGATTTGGAAGGGCGGACTGGCCAGCCACGGAGGTGCGATAGGTATCCTCGTTGCGATTTGGATTTATTCCCGGCGGGTGACTCATCGCAGCATGTTGTGGACGCTCGACCGTTTGGTGGTTCCGGTGGCTTTGGTGGCCGCGCTTATCCGCACCGGTAATTTAATGAATCACGAGATATACGGGCATGAAACCTCTTTACCGTGGGGATTCCGGTTTATCGAAAATTTGCCGGAATGGATGGCTGGAGCCGAACCGATATTCTCGGCGCCTTCGCACCCGACACAGATTTACGAGGCGTTGTGCTATTTGGCGCTGTTTGGGTTGCTCATGTATTTGTATTGGCGACGTAACGCCGAGGAACGTGAAGGCCTTATCTTCGGGGTATTTCTCATCGGCACTTTCCTGTCGCGTTTCTTTATAGAATTTATCAAGAACGATCAAGTGGCTTTCGAGGCTTCTATGTCGTTGAATATGGGCCAATTGTTGAGCATTCCTTTTGTGATTGCCGGGGTATGGCTGGTTGTGCGGGCGATGTCGAGGCCGCGGATAGCTATCAAGTATGCTTCGGGTAAGGTGAAGCGTTGAACGTGGGGGTGAAATAATCCCCTTTCCCTTTCCCGTAACTTTCCTGCGTCGTTAAGGCCGGCGATTCCGATTTGTTTCAGTAATCGTATTCGAGCGAGAAGTCATCGATAAACAGCACGCTGCCGTCACCGCCGGTGAAGAAGTCGCCGTATTTGCTGGCCGACGCCACGACTACGATGTAGGTAGGAATGCGGTTGGTGGCGCGGTATTCGAGTTCGAGGGTAAACGGAGTATATTCGAGTACCGATTCGCCGCTTGACAATTCGGCGTAGGCAATGACGTGCGGGTCGTTTTTGTCGAAAATCTTACGGTCGCTGGGTTTGGTGCGAATTTCGAGGGGTTCGCTCCAATCGCCGAGGGCGATATATATTTGGCATGTGTCGGGTTGCCCGATGAGATGAGCCAACTCGCTGTTCGATTTGTCGATTGTCGCCGATGTGTATTTGAAGTATCCTTTCAAACGGGTGGGTCTTTCGGAGAAAGGTTTCCCGAAGTTGAGCACGCCGTTGGTTCCCTCGGTGCGGAGGTAATTCCCTACATACATGTTCCCGGCCGCCAGTTTTCCCAAAGCGCCAATGCCGACGAATTTGGTGGCCAGCTTGGCCGCCAAGCCGGTGCCCGACCATGTGTCTTCGGTCGGTTGCGTGTTGCTTTCGCCGAGGGTGGTTGCTCCTTTGTTGCCTGTGTCCCAGAAGTTTTCACTACCTTCACTCCAAGGGTTCCACACCTTCCCGGCAAGATTCCAGTCTTCGAATTTCCCGTTGGGCAGCTCGGTGGCCGAGCCGGTGGTAAAGGTTACTTCGTTTCCGATTAAATCGCCCGAGACAGCTCGGCACACATAAGTCGTGTTGGCTTTTAGGTTTATCATTCGCGCGGTGAAACTGCCTTTGTCGTGGGTGATATATTCGTCGGGCACTTTTTCCCACGAGTCGGCTGTGGCCTCCTTGATTTCAAATCCGTTTTGTGAATCCTCTTTCCCGCTGCCGTGGAGCCAAGCCACGTTGGTCCATGCGTCGACCCCTTCGGTAGAAATTTCGCTTTCGGTGGGGACGATATACAGGGTCCATTCCTGCATGATGTCGTGATATACGATAATGACTTTCTGGTAGCCCAAGGAGAAATCGGTGAGCGCCTCTTTTTCGGGGGTGTATGTGGTGATTTCGGGCGGACCCAAGACCAACTCGGTGATTTTTATATTGGTCAAGTCGGCGTCTTTGTTGACATAGGCGATAGCCCGGTGGTTATCGATGTCGAATACGGGCGCGCCTATTTGGCCTTCGACCCGGAAACTGCGGGCGATATTCTGTGTGGCGGATATCGTCCATGTATATTCTTGGTAGATAGTGAGGGTCAAGGTATAGTTTTTCGAGAGGTCGAGAATCGAGTCGGCCGGCATGTCCGATATGGCGCCTTCGGTGATGTCGAGGGTTTTGATGAGGACTTGTTTCAAATCGACTGTGTCGGCCAACTCTATCGAGACCGTGCGATTTTCGTTGTCGATAGTTGCCGAACCTATTTGCCCTTCGGCCGTGATTCCCAATATCTGCGCTTTGATGCGGGGGTAGGGAATATCGTTCTGGATACACCCCGATAAGAGGAGTGTAAAGAGCGGTAGCAATATGAGGCAGAGATCAAGTCGTTTCATAGAATCGTGTTATATATGCAAGCACATACCTATGTTGATATTGAACAGGTTGAGTTTGAAATCGGCTCCGCTGGAGCGTCGGCTTCCAGTCTCTTGGTCGTTGGTCGTCTGTTTGATAGTTCCGTATCGGAGACCGGCGACACCGAACGAGACGCTGGCGCTGATGTTGTTCATGATGAACACGCAGAAACCCGGGTTCAATCCCAATTTTATTTCCGATGTTGTCGTTTTAGTGTTTTTGAGCGATTCGTCGGAGCCTCGCACAAAGCGGTTCGATCCGCTGGAAAAGGCCAGTTCGGTTTCATTGAAGAAGCCAAATCGCTTATTGCGGTCGATGCCCATGTAGGCTCGGTGGAATATCGAGGCCGAGAAAGATTCGCCCAAATATCGCATGTCGCCCAAATGGAATTGCATGTCGGCGTCGATGTCGATGTCGAGGTTGTCCAGATTGGCGCTCAGGTGGCTATATCCCAGTTTTATGCCTATACATTCGTTGTCTTTGAAGAAGTATCCCAAAAACGGGTTCAAGGTAGTGATATTCCCTTTGAAACTGAAATCTTTGAGAAAGATGAACAGATTGTTGTCTTTGCTGTCGAACTCGCCGTGCGAAAGGGTCAATCCCGCAATCCATTGTTTTTTGGGAATGAGCAGGTAGTTTTTCAACCCACGGGAATACTTCTTGCGGTTGAAGCCCCGTTTGTTGACGATAGTATCGGGTTCCGAGGGGCTTATGTTTCCGTTCTCGGCGGTGACTGCCGCAACGTGATGTGCCACCGCCGTCGAGTCCTGCCCCTCGGCATGGAGGAGGGCAGGCGAGGCAATCGCCATTCCGATTAAAACGAGTATGTATTTCCAGTTTCTCATAAATAAAACGCGATACCTAAGCCCAACGAAAAGATGTTAACTTTGAAGTTCGCCATGTTTTGCGACCGTTTCCCGGTATAGACTTGGTCGGTCGTTTGGGTCACATGGCTGTAATTGAAACCCAAGACGCCCACATTGACCTCGATGGCCGTATAATCGTTTATAAAAGCCATCAATCCCGGGGCGATTCCGATTTTGAAATTGAATGCCCGTTCGAATGTGCCCGTGAGCGCTTCGCCGGTGCCGTTCACCATTTTCGACTCGCTGCCTCCTAAATTGAGTTGCAACTCGTTGAATAGCCCGAATCGGCTACTGTTGCCTATGCTGATATAGTTGCGCATGATCGCCATGCCCGAATAGGAATGGCTCAGGCTGTACACATTGTTCATGTCGAAATTGAGGTCGTCGCCGAGTTTTATAGAGGCGCTGTTGAGCTTGGTCAAACTGCGCTCGTAGGCAAAACGGCCACCTACGCCCAAATTGTCCTTGACGATATAGCAGACCATGGGGCTTATCTTGAAATTGTAGCCTATGCCGTCGATGTTTTCGACGATTACAAACTGGTAATTGTCATTGCTATACTCCGAGTAGGATATGGAGTTGCCTACTACCCATTGCCCTTTGGGAATGAATGTATTCAAGACGATACCTCTATCGAATCCTTCGGCGGGAGCCAGACCGACTCCCACACACAGGAACACGAGTATAGCAAAAATAATTTTTTTATTCATAAACCAGTTTTAAGTCGTCGAGCCACATTGTACTACTGCTGCTACCTGTAAAGTAGTCGCCGTATTTGCTGGCCGACGCAACGATTACAATATAGGTCGGTATCCGGTCGAGCGAACGGTAGTCGAGCGGAATTTCAAATTCCGTCAACCCGCCGTCGCTTCCTTGTGTCGTGGTCGTAATGTTCCACTCGCCGTAGGCGATGATTTTCTCGTCGTTTTTGTCGAAAAGATTTTTGTCTTTGGTGGTGATACGGACAGGAGCTTCCCAGTCGCCGATAGCGATGTATATGTTGCCGATGTCGGTGGCTCCTTTGGCCAACTCGTCGGTGCTGGAATAGTCGACGGTTCCCGGGGTGTATTTGATATAGCCTTTCAGTTTGGCCGGGCGGGACGTGAAGGGGCGTCCGAAGTCGAGGATTCCGTCGGTGCCGTCGGTGCCTACATATTGTCCGGCAAAGAGGTTTCCGGCGGCAAATTTGCCGATGATGCCGAGTCCGACGAACTGCGATTGCAGTTTGGCCGAGTATTTCCCGTCTTGTTTGTAGGTCTCGTCGGGGGTGGTCACGTTTTTATTCAATGTGGCCGATCCGTGGTTACCGCTGTCCCAGAACATCTCTCCACCTTGGGCATAGATGACCATGGCTTTGTCGGGGGTGTGCCAGTCTTCGAAACTACTGTTTGGCAGCGCCGTAGCCTCTTCGGTGGTGAATGAGGCTGTCTTTACCGAGGCTTGAGTGCCGGCGACAGCTTGGTACTCATAGGTAGTACCCGGTTCAAGGCTGGTCAATTCGGCCGAGAGTTTCGAATCCGACAGGTTGGCGGGAACGCTAATCCATTGGTTCTCTCCTTTTTTGCGGTATTGGAAGGAGAGCGGTTCGGAGGTTGCTTTTACGAGCGAACCGACCAACGTGGCTTTGGTGGCCCAAATGGAGGCTCTCACCGGTTCTTCGGTCACGACTATGGCGTCGGACACGACAATCGTGAACGTGGCGACGCTCTCTTTCTCGCTTGCGTCGACCGCTTTTACCGTGAACGTGTATTCGTCGGAGGGAAGCGAGTTGATGAACGCCTCGGTGAGGGTGATTTTGACATTCGAGAGGTCTTTGTCCTCTTGATAGGTATGTTTGCCCACGATGCCTTTCGTTTCAAATTCGCCGATGAGGCTTTCCTCGGCCGAGAGGAAATCGATCGATGAGGCCGAGAGTCCCAGCGTCGTGAACTTGTCGCACGACAACACGGCTTGTGTCAACCGGGTGGCGGCGTTTATCCATACAGCGGTTTCGCTGCCGCTGTTTGTCTCGAAATAAAGCGGTTGGCCTATATTGAATTTATCGCCCACGATTTGCGGCCGTTGGGTGATGATGGCGTTGTGGTCGTAGTCGACGGTTGTTTCGTCTACTTTCACATCGATAAAGGTGCCGCCGGTCGCCGCGTTGTTGGCATTATAGTTGAATGTAAAGGCGTATTTGGTGGCCGGGCTTACATTCTCGACGATTCCCGATTGGGTATAGGTCTTACCGTCGCTCTTTTTCCCTTCGAAGCTCCAGCCCAGACTGCGGTCGGTTCCTTTGAACATGAAGTAACCAACCGAATCGAGAGTCGCCTCAGTGAAGTAGAGTTCGCCGTTTGTCGTGAATATTTTCACCTTGTAATCGGTTACGACTTCGGCCAGTTCGGTCGAGAATGCGACTGTCGCCAGCGTGTTGGCGATGGAGCAAGTGACATTGGCCGAAGTGAGTTCGCCGCTTCGAACCGAGAAGTCGGCCGACCCGGTGAAATAGGGGGTATTGAAAGCGGCCGGAACCGAATCGCCGGCTATGGCGAATACATGGTATTGCCCGCTGGCCAAGTTGAGGGTTTCGGGCATGGGAGTTTGGGCGTCGTAGTAGCGAATAAGTCCCTTGCTGCTGTAAATGCGGGTTTGCAGGGTGGCGTATGTGTGGTTGTCGATAGCCCGGGATACCACCGTTACGTTGTCCGAGACTTTTACGTTCAGTTGTACCGCGCCCTCTCCGAGACTCATATCTTCTTCTTTACAGGCCGAAAGCAATCCCAATAGGAGAACTCCGTATGTAAAATATGTCTTTATATATCGTTTCATATTATTCGGTTACGAGGATTAATAATTCGGACGTAGTTCCCTGTGCGTCGGTCGCCGTGATGTTGAACGTGTGGGTGCCGGCACCCAATATTTTCAGCAACGACAGGAATTGGCTGATGTCGAACGAAGCCGAAGGCTGGTTGAGCACCTTGTCGCCGGTGGGGAAGCCCAGACTTTCGAGGCCGGCAGCCATGCTTCCCGGATTTACGAGGTCGAGGTGAGCGCCCAATCCTATGCCCGAGAGTTCCTCGGGGGTGAGGGTGGGCGAATCGATGTCGACCGTGAGGGCGGTGAGTCCGTCGGGAGCCGAGCTGGTTATTTCGATGGCCACCTGTAAATCTTCGGTGACGACTACCGGTGTGCCCAAAGTGACGGTTTCACTGGTAATTTTCGGACCTTCACCGGGTGTGGGATCATCGGGATCGGGGTCGGTACCGGGGTCGGGATCGGTGCCCGGTTCGATGGGATTGGGATCTTCGATTACCTCTTCATCGATTGTTACGTTACCCTCGTGGTCGATAATTTCGCATGTGGCGTCGATTGTAATCGAGGGGGTTGTTATGGTTCCGCTTTCGCTTCCCGGCTCGGGTCGTTTAATATCGTAGGTTATTCTGCGCCAGTCGCCAGCTTTCACGTTATCGACTTGAATGCGGTTGACCTCTTCGTGTCCGTCGATAGTGCCGGAGAAGGTGGCGATAAGCAGGTTGCTTTCGCTGTCGGAGCGGAAGTATCCGGCACGTGTCTCGCTTTTGCCGTATTCGAGCGTTCCGCTACCGATAGCCACCGATACGCTGCAATCGTCGCCCATCAAGGTTTTGAGGTCTTCGGTAAAGGAAACGGTGACTTTGATATTCTGGAGAGTACACACGAGCGTGTCGATGTGTGTGACTCTGTTCTCTTCGATCGAGAAGGCTTTGTCGGCATAGTAGTAGGGCTTTTCCCAATCGGCCGCTGTTACTTCGTGCGAGAATACCTTTAAGTTGTAATTGCCTACGTTTAAGTCGACAATTTCGGGGGTCTCGCTGTATTTCCAATTTTTATCGAGGGTTTCGCTCGTGTTTTCTACCCGATAGATTTGTACAAAAAAGTCGTTCACGTCGACAGCCCGGCTGACGGGCTTTTTCTGAACCTCTTTTACATCGCCGCTGGGAATAGCGTCGAAGGAGGTTAAATCGAGTGTGCCGGTTTTTCCCGATGTGTTATCGGTACCTCCTAAACCGTAGGTAATGTTTTCCCGGTCGCATGAGACTATGGCCAGTCCCATGAGTGCGGTTAATGCTATGCAAAATATATTTTTCATATTGCTATGCGTTTTATTCGTAAGTGAAAGTTAAGTTGTCGACAGTAAGTATTGCTCCAATAGCTGACTGTAATGATTCTGACATATATTTAGTGGTCTTTATTGTTGCCGTCTCTTCACTTTGGTTGTAAGAGGCGTGGTTGGACGACGCAATCATTATTCGCAACGAAGTGGCTTTTTGATTGGTTACCGAGTAGGTTACGGGTACGGTAAATTCGGTGTAGCTGGCGGCAGCCGATAGATTGGCGGTGCCGGTACCGATAACGCTTTCGCCGTTGAGCAGCGTTACAGTTACCGTACCTGTCTCAGACGGATCGTTGCTGTCGTTGGTATACTTGTACCATCCTTTCAGAGCCGATGGGCGTGAAGTGAAATTGATACCTTCAGTATAGGTCTCGGAGGAAGCTGATGTATTATAGGAGTAACTTCCTAAAAATAATTTTCCTGCCGATGTATTAGCTATTGTCGATGGCGATTTTGTACTATATGGAGTGTTTGTTCCATTTGTACTTAATGATGGAGTGGTTCCGTTTAGATCCCAGCCTACATTCCGTATCGTCATAGCATTTGAACCGGAGATTATATCATTTGAGTTAATCGTCGAAGGGAAAACAAACCATGTATTTTTATTTTGAGCCCCGTCATAGTTGCAAGTCTTTGCATTTACTGAAGCCCAGCCGTTAGGTTCGTAAATGTTGTATGATGTATAGGTATATTTTAGCCATTGCAGACCTGAAGTCCATTGTCCTCCTTGTTGTATAGAACTTATATTGATGGTCTGTGTCAATTCTTCGAAATCGCCATTGGGCACTGCGGATGCAACTTCGGTGCGCAAGGTGCAGTCGCCGCTGTAATTGACATTTTCTTGCGCGCTGTTGCAGGAGCCCCGCAGTTGATATTCGGTGTCGGGGGTTAGGCCGGTAATTGTGAATAAACCATTCTTGGAAGTCGATGTGGCTTGAACCCATTGTCCGGCGTTGCTGGTATAGAGTATGGCATAACGGTTTATGGCATCTTGGTATTGCGAATCGGTAGCGGTAAGTTTCACGATGGCTTTCTTGGCCCAAATGTCGTAGGTTTCGGCTGTGATGCTGAATTCGGGTGTCTTAACGGGTATGACGGTCGATACGGTTTTAGAACCGTTGCCAAATGAGGCTTCTATTTCAACCGGTTTGTTTGTGGCGCGAAGCGATATTTTCACCTGATGTAAATTCCCTTCGCTGGAAAGTACAGTCGATGTGCAGTTTGTTTTTTGACCGCTTTCACCATCGATATAACTGAATTTTACTTGGTCGATGGCCGTTCCGTCAAATTCTACCGGTATGGTAGCCGAAGAGCTACCCACAAAGATTGCTTCGGGGGTGGATAGAGTAAGTGTGATCGGCAGGCTCTTGACCGACAAGGTTATGGGCGACTCGCTTACCTTTCCGTAAATGTCTTTCACTGAAACGGTGAAGGTATGGAGGTCGTTTCCGTTGTTTATATACAAGTAAGAGAAAATTTGGGAGAAGTCGATAAAGCCCAGTTTTCCGCCCATTTCGGAGAGCCCTTTGGTTTTTAGTCCTAAACGGTTGAGTAATGCCGTATTTCCCGAGCTCATGTTTACCAAATCGATCTCTTGCGGCCAACCTTGACTTTCGAGGCTGGACGACGATGTTGTGAGCGTACAACTGGAAATACCAGCTTTGGCCGAGATAGAAATGTTTACCTCTTTTTCGCTGGGAGAGCTATACTCTTTGACTTCGAGGGGTGTTCCCGATTCGAATCCCGAAATGAGGAACGAGGGAGCCGGAGCCACCATAACCTCATCGGATATGTCGATAGCGATAGGAACCGTTTCGGTAGCTTCGTCGAAACTGATATTGAGTTGGGCTTCGCCGGCGTTGTTGTCGGCAATGTCGAGTTTTATACGGTAGTGTTGCCGGGCGGTCGCATTTTCAATGGCAGCCGGCTCGAAAGTCGATTCGATACCGTTTTGTTTTTTCAAATAGGTTTGAATCGTTATTTTCCCGGGTTTTACATAGGCCGCCCGGGTTTCGTTCCTATTGAATTTGATATCGCTGCCACCCTCGGAATGAATGGTCGTAGCGTAATCGGCGAAATACTTTTTGAAGGCTTCGGAGTACTCGACCGTCACTTTTACGTTGGCCAACGTACAATGTATCTCGACCGGTGAGTTTTCCCGGTCGCGCACAGCGACATCGGATTCTCCGAGATAATAGGGCTGGTCAAAGCCTTCGTTGTCGAGATCGCCATAGAAAGCGCTCATCGTGTAGGAGCCAATGGGAATTTTTGTGGCCGGGTCGAAGTCGGCGAGGCTGTTCCATGCCCGGGTGAAACTTCCGTCGGAGGAAACTAATTTCAAAGCAAATAGGCTGACATCGGGATTCTCGGGAGTCGAGGTCGATTCGCCGGTGGAACGTGTGGCGGGAATTACTTCGTAATCGGCTGAAATACGAACATTTATAGAGCCGTATCCCGAAGCCTCTCGACTATCCTCGTTTGCGCACGATACCAACAATAGCGTCGTTGCGCCATACAGGAAAATTTTTTTTAAATTCATGTTTGCTACTTTAATGTTTTTTCACGCCCAGTGATTGGTTATATGGCTGTTTGTGAGTGATTTATCGGTATAAATACACCTATTTATACAGGCGAAAATCGCTCCAAAGATACGAAATTTTTCTTAGATAAACATCTTGTTATGGTTTTTGTTAATTATAATAGTATAAATTAAGGAATTTGTTACATATATGTTACATGTGATTGTGGTGAGCCGATTGTTGGGCGCCGCTGTTTGTCGCCTGTGAAAACGGGGTTCCATGGGGCTCTGCACTCGTCGTTCGCTCGTTTGGATAAAATTTTCACTATCTTTGAATAAGATAAGATGCGGTTCGGCATAGGACAAATTGAAAACTTTGTTTCCATTTGTCTCTGCGCTCGCCTTTCACTATCTTTAGATAAGATAGGATGCGGCTCAACAAAAAAACTCAAGCAAGCTTGGCTTTTTTGTATTCACCTTTCACTATCTTTTGATAAGATAGGATTCGGCTCGGCATAGTACAAATTGAAAACTTTGTTTTCATTTGTCTCTGCGCTCACCTTTCACTATCTTTGCCGGCTGAAAATAGGCGCTCAATGAAACCAGAAGAGGAAGAGAAGATTGTAGGAGATTTGAATTGGGACGGGCTGCATCGCCCCCGCATTTATTATGCAATGGCCGCGACGTTTTGCGGCTTGTTTCTTTCGGTTCTCGACGGTACGATTTGTAACGTGGCGCTGCCCAATATCGCACAGGAATTGAATGTTTCTTCGTCCGACTCCATTTGGATTGTCAACGCGTTTCAGTTGGTTGTAATGATGACGCTGCTTCCTTTCTCGTCGATGGGCGAGCGCTGGGGATATAGGCAGGTCTATTTGCGAGGGGTTGTCGTGTTTACAATAGGCTCGTTGTTCTGCGCCCTTTCGCATAACTTGACGTGGCTGGTTATCTCCCGGTTTTTTCAAGGTTTCGGCGCCGCCATGATTATGAGCGTGAATACCTCGTTGATAAAACTTATCTATCCCAAACACCGGCTGGGCGAGGGCGTGGGACTTAACGCTACGATGGTGGCACTGGCCTCGGTAGCGGGGCCAACGCTGTCGGCGGCGATTCTGTCGGTCGCATCTTGGCCGTGGCTGTTTGCCATTAATATCCCGTTTGGTATCGCCACGCTTATATTGGGGCGAAAGTATTTGCCCAATAATGCGGTGCGGGTTTTGGGGCATCGGTTCAATTGGAGGGAAGCGCTGTTGAATGCGGCGACATTCGGCCTTTTTATCGGGTGCGTCGAAGCCTATTCGCACGACGCTCCCCTCCGTTGGGTTTTGGGCGGAGTGGCGTTGTTTGTTGTCATAGGCGTGTTTTATGTGCGTATGCAGCTTCGGGAGAAATTTCCCATGCTTCCGTTTGATCTGCTCAAAATACCAGTCTTTTCGATGTCGGTCGTGACGAGCATCCTCTCGTTTACCGCGCAAATGATTTGTATGGTCGCCATGCCTTTTTTGCTGGTGACCACGTTTCATTACGATGCCGTAGGCACGGGACTGCTCATGACCTCGTGGCCGCTGGTTATCGTCTTTGTCGCTCCCGTGGCCGGGATATTGATCGGGAAGATTCACCCCGGCATCTTGGGAGGGGTAGGACTGATGATTATGAGCATAGGTTGTTTCAGCCTCTCGTTTGTTCCGCCCGATACGAATCATTTCGGGCTGGTGTGGCGGTTGATGCTGTGCGGTATGGGTTTCGGCTTGTTTCAGTCGCCCAATAACCACATGCTGCTCTCCTCGGCGCCTCCGCAGCGCACCGGCAGCGCCAGCGGTATGTTGGCTACGGCGCGGCTCACGGGGCAGACTTTGGGGGCTGCGCTGGTCGCTCTCATGTTTCATTTGCATGGAGCTTCGGCTCCGCACGACGCCATGCTCTTGGCTGGTATCCTCACGCTGTGTGGCGCCGTGTCGTCATATAGCCGGTTGAGAGTGAGCCTGCCGAGATAGAGTATTTCGAGCTATTGACCTTCTTTTCGGTGGTCATATAAGGGAGAACCGAGAGGCGGTAGCCGCAAGGGGAAAGGCCGCAATGTGGTGGATATTGTAAAATACAAAAAGCGCAGCATCTTATAAAAATAAGGTAACTGCGCTTTTGCTTGGCGGAAAGAGAGGGATTCGAACCCTCGGTACCCGTAAGGGTACAACGGTTTTCGAGACCGTCCCGATCGACCACTCCGGCATCTTTCCAATGGTCTGTCGTTTTCGAGGGGCAAAGGTAGGGAAAAGAATCGAGCGAGTGTTATTTTAATTGTAAAAAAAATCTAAAAACACAGCGTATTATTTCGTATCCCATTGGTTATAAGGTTTTACGGCAAGGTTGGAGTTGTAATAGCGAGGGTCTCCGGTGACTTCGACCCCGATGAACGGGGGAATCGGGAACGATTCCGACTCCGATTCCAATTCGATTTCGGCCACAACCAACCCTTCGTTCTCACCGAGAAATTCGTCGATTTCCCACAAATGTCCCTCGTAGGGGTAGCGGTATCTTTTTTTCTCGATGATGCCCGGGAGAGATAGGGAGTCGAGCATTTCGGCGGCGTCGGCCACGGGAATGGGGTATTCAAACTCTTTACGGGTGCAGCCTTCGGTCGCTCCTTTGATGGTGATGAACGCTTCGTCGCCGGCGATGCGTATGCGTATGGTGCGATGCTTGTCGACAGAGAGGTAGCCTTGCTTATAATAGGTGCATTGGCTCGACTGTGCCCGGTATGAGTTATTGGTGACTCGGTATTTTCGCTCGATTTCTAAACTCATAAATTAACAAAAATAAATAGAACGCCGAATATAATACAATTATTTGGTTTAAGAAATGGAATAAAAACGAATCTATTATTAAACAATGTTAAAGCGGGCTCGGGGTAGGGATAAAAGCCGATAGCCCAGAGTTTTTTTTGTACTTTTGTAGCGTGAAAATTCGAGAGAATCGAAAAAGAGAAGCTTATTTTTAATGTACAGCTTGTGAGACTTTTATGGTAAAAAAGATATATGCGGTATTGATCCTTGTTTTTTTGTCGGTGGGGCTTCCGGTCACGATTGCGGCTCAGAAAGCGACGGTGGTAAAAGGGTTGGTTCGCGACTCTATTACACAGGAACCTATACCTTATGCTTCGGTTTTTTTTGTGGGAAGCGACAAAGGATTGATGACGGACGACGAGGGTAAGTTTGCCGTGTCGGTGCGTGACAATTTTTTGAACGTGAGAGTTTCGACTCTGGGTTATCGGGAGAAGACCTTCTTTGTGAAGAAGGGCGAGGAGAATGATGTGCTTGTCGAGCTGGTCCCGTCGGATTATGTGCTGGAAGAAGTGGTAGTAAAACCCAAACGTGAGAAGTACAGCCGCAAGAACAACCCGGCCGTCGAGTTTGTGAAGAAATTGATCGCGCGCCGTCATGTGGGAGATCCCAAGAACCACGATTTTTATAATTACGAGAAATACGAGAAGATGACTTTTGCGCTGAATGAATTTTCGGAGGAGCAAAAGAAAAAGTGGCTGTTCAAGAAATTCCAGTTTATCTTTGACTATGTAGATACGTCGGAGGTTTCGGGCAAGCCTATTCTCACCGTTTCGATAAAAGAGAAAATCGCCAACAACTATTATCGCCGCAGTCCCGAGACCGAGAAGACAGTCGTCACCGGTATCAAACGGGCGGGTATCGATGAGATTTTCAACGAAGAGAGCGTGCAGATGCTGTATGACGATTTGTTCCGTGAAATCGATATTTTCGGGAACGACATCACGTTGCTCTCCAACCGGTTTGTAAGTCCGCTTTCCAATATAGCGACCTCGTTTTATAAGTATTATTTGCTCGATACGATTCAGGTCGATGGGGTGAAGTGCATCGACTTGGGGTTCGTACCGTTCAACTCCGAGTCGTTCGGGTTTACCGGTCACATTTATGTACCCGAGGGCGATTCGACCTACTTTATCAAGAAGGTGAAGATGAACGTGCCTCGTGATATCAATCTCAACTATGTCAAGAATATGTATCTCGAGCAGGATTACGAACGGCTGGAAGACGGCACCCGCATAAAGGTCAAAGACGATGCCATCATCGAGTTTGAGGTCTTGCCCTCGACACAAGGCCTGTATGCGAGGCGAATGACCACATATAGCAAATTCTCGTTTACTCCGCCCGACGACCTTTCGGTCTATGATTTCGAGGGGAGGGAGCGAGTCGAAGTCGACGCGCAGGCCAAACCCGAGGAATTTTGGGTGGACAATCGCCATGTGCCGGTGCGGAAAAAGGAAAATGCCGTCGATAAGTTGTTGGCGCGGTTACGCGAAGTCCCGGTATTCTATTACACCGAAAAGGTTTTGGGTGTACTCATCGGGGGATATATCGAGACGGGGGAGAATAGCAAATTCGATTTCGGACCCATGAATACGACTATCAGCGCCAATGAGGTAGAGGGTGCCCGGTTTAGGGTGGGCGGATTGACCACCGCCCAGCTTAGTCCACATTGGTTCGCACGCGGTTATGTGGCCTATGGTACGAAAGACGAGAAAGTGAAGTATTCGGGCGAAGTGGAGTATTCTTTCAATAAAAAGAAATTTCATGCCAAGGAGTTCCCCATCAACTCCATTAAGCTGAGTCATTCATACGATATCGACCAGTTGGGCCAGCAATACATGTACACCAATAAAGATAATGTGTTCTTGTCGCTGAAACGGAAGTCCGACAACAAGGCTACCTACCTGCGCAAAACCGAGTTGTCGTATTTACAGGAGCGCCAAAGCGGTTTCTCGTTCGGGTTGGGGATTCGTAACGAGATACAGCAAATGGCCACCGACCGTATCTCTTTTGTCGATGGCTATGGCAAGGAGATAAAAGATTATATGCAAACCAACTTCGAGGTGAAGTTGCGGTATGCACCCAATGAAAAATTTTATCAGACCAAAAGCAATCGTTTTCCTATCAACCTCGACGCCCCGGTATTTACGCTTTCCCATGTCTTTTCTTTTAAAGATTTCTTGGGAAGCCGCTACTCTTACAATCGCACCGAATTTGGCGTTCAAAAACGATTCTGGTTCTCGGCGTTCGGCTATTTCGATGCGATTATCAAGGCCGGCAAGGTGTGGGACAAGGTTCCTTTCCCCATGTTGATACTTCCCAATGCCAACCTTTCTTATACGATTCAACCCGAGTCGTATGCCTTGATGAACGCGCTTGAATTTATCAACGACCAGTATGTGTCGTGGGATTTTACTTATAATGCCAATGGCGCATTGTTCAACCGTATCCCCTTGTTGAAGTATTTGAAATTGCGCGAAGTCTTTACTTTCAGGGGGTTATATGGAAGTTTGAGCAAAAAGAACAATCCGTTGTACAACAGCGATCTGTTTGTATTCCCCAAAGGAAGTACCGCTATGGGCAAAATGCCCTACATGGAATGCAGTGTGGGACTCGACAATATTTTCACCATTTTGCGAGTCGATTATGTGTGGCGACTGACCTATCTGGATAGTCCCAATATCAGCAAAAGCGGTGTGCGCATAGCGTTGCATTTCACGTTCTAATCGGGGTTGTTTGCCTCGGTCTTGAACGGGGCATGACATGGTAGAAAATCAAAAAAGGAGCCCCGCAACGGGAGGCTCCTTTTTTGATGTGTTTATGCGGGCTGTCGGATTACTTGATAATGCCGTCTCGACGCATGAGCGCTTCGATGGTAGGCTCGCTGCCTTTGAACCGTTTGTAGAGGATCATGGGATTTTCGGTTCCACCACGTTTCAAGATATTGTCACGGAACGATGCGGCTGTGGCTGGGTCGAAAATGCCGTGAGCTTTGAATACGGCGAATGCGTCGGCATCGAGGACTTCGGACCATTTATAACCGTAGTATCCGGCGGCGTATCCACCCGAGAAGATGTGGCTGAATTGGGGGGCGATCAGTGTGCCGTCGACACTGGGCAAAACCAACGTCTTTTCGATAGCCTCTTGTTCAAAAGCTGTCGCGTCGCTTACAGGTGCGGTAATGGAGTGGTAGGCCATGTCGAGGAAGCCGAAAGTGAGCTGGCGCACGCACAGATAGGCGGCTTGATATTGGCTCGATTTTTTGATTTTCTCTATCAGTTCGGCGGGCATTTTTTCACCCGTTTTGTAGTGAACGGCAAAACTGTCGAGAAATTCTTTCTCGGCCAAATAGTTTTCGTTGAATTGCGAGGGGAGTTCCACGAAGTCGCGATATACGTTTGTGCCCGAGAGCGAAGCGTAGGTCACGTCGGAGAGGAGTCCGTGCAGGGCGTGGCCGAACTCATGCAGGAATGTCTCTACCTCGTCGTAGGTGAGCAGAGCCGGGGCGTCGGCCGTGGGGCGGGAGAAGTTCATGACGATAGTCACATGGGGACGGCTGTCTTTTCCGTTCTCCTCTTTCCATTGACCTTTAAACTCGGTCATCCAAGCACCGGCGCGTTTGCCGTCGCGGGGGAAGAAGTCGGTGTAAATCACGCCCATGTAATTCCCGTCGTTGTCGGTCACTTCGAAAGCCTCGACTTCGGGGTGATAAACGGGAATTTTCGGGTTCTTGGTGAAGTGCAGGCCGTAGAGGCGGGTTGCCAGTCCAAACACGCCTTTAATCGTGTTGTTCACCTCGAAGTAGGGACGCAACATTTGGTCGTTGAGATCGTATTTGATGTTTTTGAGTTGTTCGGAATAATAGCTGAAATCCCACGGCATCAATGTGATGTCTTTCCCTTCTTTGCCGATGGCAAAGCCTTCGACTTCTTTTACCTCTTGCAACGCTGTGGGTTTGTAGGCATCGAGCAATTGGTTCAGCAGATTGTAGACTGCGGCGCTGTTGCCGGCCATGGTGGTTTGCAGGTTATACTCGGCATAGGTGGGTTTGTCGAATAGCTTGGCTATTTCGAGACGAACTTCGGCGATGCGGGTCAATACGGGGATATTGTTGTATTCGCCGGCGAGGTTGCGAGAATTGTAGGCTCGATAGAGTTTCTCTCTCAAATCGCGGCGCGACGAGTATTTCATGAACGCGCTGTAACTGGGGTAGGATAGATTGACCATGTATCCCTCTTTGCCTTTGCTCTTGGCCAATGCGGCGGCGGCATCGCGGGCGCTTTGGGGCAGGCCTTCCAATTCGTCTTCGGTAAGCATCATACTGAAAAGGTTTGTCTCTTTCAGTACATTCTGTCCGAAGGTGAGTGTGAGTTGGCTCAGTTCCGACGACAAGGCACGGTATTTCTCCCGATCCTCGCCTTGAAGCTCGGCGCCGCTCAGGGCAAACGATTCGTAAGTCTCTTTGAGAAGCGTTTGTTGCTCGGGGGTAAGGTCGAGCTGGTCGCGGCGGTCATATACGAATTTAATGCGTTCGAAGAGTTTTTCGTTCAGGCTGATGTTGTTGCTGTGCTCCGAAAGCAGGGGTTGTACCCGTTGGGAGATTTCCATCATCTCATCGTTGCTTTCGGCGCTCAACAAGGCAAAAAATACGCTGGCTACCCGGTTGAGCATTTGTCCGCTACGGTCGAGCGCTTCGATTGTGTTTTCAAAGGTGGGCATCGAGCGTTGGTTGACAATGGCGTCGATTTCTTTCTGATTCTCTTCAATGGCTTTTTGGAAAGCCGGTTCGTAGTGCGACAACTTTATTTTGTCGAACGGGACAGTTTGATGCGGTGTTTTATACGTCCCGAAAAAGGGATTTGCAGCTTGTGCCATGATTGTAAAAACAGTTAAAGCTGATAACAAAATTTTTTTCATTTCTACTGTGTTATGTGGTACAAATTTTATCAATTAACAAAGGTCACGATTTATAACCATTCTCACCCAACTTCGACACTTAATAAATATTAAACAAAACGTTTCCTAAATTTATTTTAGTCCGGGCGAGCTTTTTTATATTACTTTTACGGGCTGTTTAAATACGGTAGAATATGAAACGACGCATCTGTTTTTTAGTGGGGGTATATTGTTGGTTTTTCATCATGTTTGTTTTGCAAAAGCCATTGTTCATGTTGTTCCACTGGGACATCTATGGCGATACCCCGTTGTCAGAGTGGTTCTCGGTGATGTGGCATGGCCGTTTGCTCGACAACTCGATGGCGGCATATATTACGGCGCTTCCAGCTTTGCTGACTGTGGCGACGGTATGGTTGCGGGGCAAGTGGTGGACACCCGTTTTCCGCACTTATTTCGCATTGATAGCGTTTGTCGTTTCGGCCATTACGTTGAGCGATGCCGTGTTGTACAGCTATTGGGGATTCCGCATCGATGCGACCCCCTTGTTTTACCTTGCTTCTCCGGCCGATGCCGTAGCCAGTATTCCGGCTTGGCAGACGGTGGTCATACTCCTTCTTATCGTGCTTTACGCCGCCCTTCTTGTGTGGCCGTTGTGGCGGCTCTCGGCGCTTGTGGCATGTTGGGCAAAGCCTCGCAGACCCATTCTGTCGTTTGCTGTTTTGCTGTTGCTCGCAGCCTCGTTGTTTATTCCCATTCGAGGCGGATTCACAGTGTCGACCATGAATGTGGGCAAGGTCTATTTCAGTGACCGCATGGCGCTCAATCATGCGGCCATCAACCCGGTGTTCAGCCTGATGTCGTCGCTTGCCAAATCGGAAGATTTTTCGACTCAATATCGTTTGCTCGACCCGGAGGAGGCCGACGCCATTTTCGAGCCGTTGCGTGGGGGTGGCCCTTCGGTGTTTCCTTCCGATTCGTTGCAGTGGGTGAAACCCGGGGCGAATGTATTGCTGGTTGTTCTCGAAAGTTTTTCGGGGGCGGCCATGGAGAGCTTGGGCGGGGTTCCCGCAGTGATGCCCAATCTCGAAAAGATAGCTTCGGAGGGGATTTTGTTTACCCGGTGTTATGCCAACAGTTTCCGCACCGACCGGGGATTGACCTCGATTCTTAGTGGTTATCCGGCGCAGCCCACAGCCTCGATTATGAAGTACCCCTCCAAGTCGCAGTCGTTACCGGCTATATCCAAATCGTTGCGGAGCTGTGGATACGACACCCAGTTCCTTTATGGGGGAGATGCCGACTTCACCAATATGCGTTCCTATTTTATTTCTATGGGGATAGATGAGATTGTGTGCGACAAGGATTTTCCGTTGAGCCAGCGATTGAGCAAATGGGGTGTCCCCGACGGTGAGACTTTCGATACCCTGTATGGATTGCTCGAAGAGCAGGCCGATGAGCCTTTCATGAAAATGTTCCTCACGTTGAGCAGCCACGAGCCATTCGATGTGCCTATGAACCGGTTTGAAGATAAGTATCTCAATTCGGTGGCTTATACCGACAGTTGCCTCGGCGCTTTTATGGGGCGGTTGAAACAGCTTCCGGTTTGGGATAATACACTTGTCGTGTTTGTTGCCGACCATTCTTTCCGTTATCCCTACAATGTGGAGAATCACGATATAGATTATCACCGCATACCTATGGTGTGGGCTGGGGGTGCGGTGTTGCGCCCCGGTGTTGTCGATGAGTATATGTCGCAAATCGACCTCGCCGCCACGCTGTTGGCTCAGTTGCACATTCCATACGACGATTTCACGTTCAGCAAGAATATCGTCGACCCGGCTCGGGAGCACTTCGCCTATTATACGTTCCCCGATGGATTCGGTTATGTCGACCGGGAGGGCGCGGCGGTGTACGATTGTGCGTCACAGAGTATTCTTGTGACACAGAACGATAGCAGTGCGGTGCGGCTTAACCGGGGAAAAGCCTACCTTCAAAAATTGTATGACGATTTGTCCCGGCGATAACTCGAATAGAGATGAGTAACATAAGTATAAGACCTACCACCGTGGCCGATATGGACGAGGTAATGGCCGTGTTTGAGCAGGCGCGGCGGTTTATGCGGCAGAATGGGAACTACCGGCAATGGACGGGTGGTTATCCCACACGAGCCATTCTCGAGGAGGATATTTCGTCGGGCAGCAGTTTTGTGTGTATCGACGAATGCGGGGTAATTGTGGGGACATTCTGTTTCCGATACGGAATAGCACCCGAGTCTACTTATCGGACGATTTACGATGGGGCTTGGCTCAACGACAAGCCTTATGGGGTGATACATCGTGTCGCTTCGTCGGGTCGGGCAGGCGGTATTTTTTCCTGTTGCTTGGCATGGTGCCTACACTATGTCGACAATATTCGCATCGATACGCATCGCGACAATAGGGTCATGCAGGATTTGTTGCTTCGCCACGGATTCGCTCGTTGCGGAATCATCTATTTGGCCAATGGCGACGAGCGTATCGCTTTTCAGAAAGAATTATCGGAATGAGTCTTTGCGACACCGAGATGAAAGAAATACGGCAAGAGGGTGTGCCGAAATGAGCGATGCACCCTCTTGCCGTATGGAATACAGTTGGATCTATCGGATTGAAAGTTTTGTCGTGAAATGAGTGTTTTCGCCGGTAATCCGCACGAAATAGATTCCGGCCGGAATCCCGTTCAAATCGAGTTGGCATTGCTCGCCGGCCGTTACATCGCCTATATATCGGGAACTGATTATATTTCCGTTCAAGGAGTAAATCGAGGCGGTGATATTGTGGTCGTTGTCGGGCAACAAGAATTGGCAACACCCCGAAGCCGGGTTGGGATACACCATCGGTCGGGTGGGGGCGCCGGTCTCGTCGATACCCGAGATTTCAAAACAGTAGAGCAATCCGTTGTAAGCGTCGATTTTACCGTATCCCCATTGGTTGCTGCCGGTCTCGGCAATGCTGCCCGTATAGCTGTCGGTCTTTGCCGTTTGGGCAAATACCTCGCGCACCATTTCGGGAGTGAGGTCGGGGCGGGCTTGTAACCATGTAGCTAAAATCCCGGTGACAACAGGGGTAGCCATCGAGGTGCCCTCCATCGATCCGAAATAATAGTTGACGGTATTTACATTTTCTTGTTTCACTACATAGTAGTAATCTTCGCCGTTCCGGTTGCTGCTCGTCGAACTGTTGAGCGACGATACAATCATCGATCCGGGTGCGGTAATATCGGGTTTCATGCGGCCGTCGGCCGTGGGCCCGAGGCTCGAAAACGATGCCAACTGGTCGACTGTTTGGTAAGAATCGTTGTACATGGAGCTGTTCTTATGCTCGATATGATTGCAACTGGTGTAGGCACCCACGGTAATGATTCGTTTTCCCGTACCGCCTATCTCGCCCATGCTCGATTGGTTGTCGCCGTTTGTAAACTCGCTGTTCCCGAAATTCGACAGCCACGACATATAGGCATCGGTCCAAGCATTTATGGTGGTTTCTTCGGGACCTGTCACTTCGAATCCTACATAATAACTGCTGCTACCCAACGAGGCAATGTTTATGTCGATAGTGATATTCCCTTTTCGGTTATAGGGGTCGGTAGCGGCCGATATGTCGATGGTTCCGTCGACGCCTGTCGGATCAGTGATATGTTCGCTTGTGCCGGCTGTGGTCGATACCGCCTCGGAAACATACACCTCTCGTTTGTTGCGAATGTCGTAAACGATAACTTTGGCCGATAGCGGTTTGTCGGCATCACCCCAAATATCGACGGTGCTGGTCATGTTGCCGTACAAGTACCAACTGGGCGTGAACTCGACTAACGATTTCATGGTCGTATCGTCGGGCGTCAATGTTTTTTTCGCGTGCATATTGTATTCGGCTTCGTTGCCCGAAGCTCCTACCAACAAACGGCCTGAACCTTGCAAATTGTCGCAAATGCGGTCGAATGTCGAGGAGCCGTCGTGAGGCCCGATGTGATACCCGAGGCTCATGTTTACCACGCAGGGTTTTCCTACCGATTCGGCGTAGTCGTAGATATATTTCAGTCCGTCGGTAATGCTGGTGTTGCTGGTGCTGTTATCGTGTTCGTTATAGCTGACGAATACCAAATCGGCATCGGGGGCGATACCGTAGTAATCGTTGCCTTTATAAGCTCCGGCGGCAATACCTGCCACATGGGTGGCGTGGCTGGCGGCGTAATCTTGTTTGGCGGCAATGATCTCTTCGGGGGTGGTATACTCCCGGCCGTAATAAAAGCCATCGGGCAGGGTCCCCGACGTGTTTTGGTTCCACACCCGTTTTACCCGTAAGTTTTGGCGTTCGGAGTCGTAGAAATTGATGTGGTTGTATTGGAAACCTCCGTCGATAATCCCCACGATAACATCTTTCCCGGTATAAGCCTGCGACAGGCCGGTACCGGCGTGCAGGGCATCGGCATTACTGAAATCGGCGCTGCGCACGTTGTTCATGCGGGTACGCACCGGACGCCCTATTTCCACATACTGAACTGAGGGCAGTTGCGAGACGGTTTCCAGTTTGTCGGCGGGAATGCGAACGGAGAGTATCGTGCCGTATTGTGCGTTGATGACGACTTGGTTTTCGTCGAGACCTTCGAGGTCGTTCTCGTCATTCAAGTGTAAAAAGGCCGAGACGATCGATTGCCCTTCGTGCTGGGAAACGGCGTATCTCGATTTGAGCTTTGTTTGTTGTGCGGGTGTCGACGATTTGTAATTGAGCAAAAAGTTTTGGGTCGATGGCGACATTTTTACCTCTGCGTGTAGGGGGAGCAGGAGGAGTGCGGCCAATAAACAGAAAGTAAGTAATAATTTTTTCATCGTTTGAGGTTATTTTGGGGGGAAGATTGTCGGTTCTGTACGGGTGAAGCCGTTTCGATATAGCGAATCCCCGGCAAAGCGATCAAGCTGGGAAGGTTTTTCAAGGATATGGCGAAACTGTATATCGAGTCGTTGTATCGGGTGTTGTACCCTCCTATTGCCGAAAGGTTTTCGGGGTTGAATCCTTCGTCGGTATGCAGGTAACCGCTCAACAGGTATTCACCGTTTTTCTCCCGTAAGTAGAATCTTTTTATGAGCAATTCGCTGGGAGTGTACTGGTCGGTCGATTTGCCTTGTTGGCGCAAGTCGGCTCTCCAAGCCTCCCAAAACATGCGGAACGAAGCCGATACGTTTATCCCCTCGGGCAAGAAGTCGGCGACCATCTCGGCCGTGGGGGTGTGGGTCGGCACACTTTTGTTAGTGTGGCAAGCCGTGAAGGCGAGAACCGCCAGCAAGGTGCATAGGTATTTCCACATGGTTATAAAAACATTTGTTAAGCATACAAATGTACAAAAAAATCGCATATAATATTTGTTTGGGAGGGATATTTTATGAAAAGTCTTTCTTTTGGGTATCCGTGTCGACGGTTTGTCACAGGGATAGACGAGCCTCTAAGATATCGTTTAACTGTCCTTCCGAGGGATTGTTGGCAATAATTTTCCCGTCGGGAGCGATGAGGATAAGATAGGGAATGCCTTGTATGGCATAGCTCGATATGACCGACGAGTCCCAGCCGGTTAAGTCGCCGAGTTGCGGCCATGCGATTTGGTTTTCCCGAATATATTCGAGCCATTCGCTCCGATTCGTATCGAAAGAGATGCCTATGATAGAAAAGGCTTTTTTACCATATTGTTCATATAGTTGTTTTAGGAAGGGCGTCTGTTTCTGGCAGGGCGGACACCACGAGGCCCAAAAGTCGAGCAAGATATATTTCCCGTGCCCGATGAAATCCGATAACGAAGCGTCATGTCCTTCGGGAGTTTGCAGGAACAGGTCGATGTAGGGCATGCCGGGCTCGACGTTTTTCATGTGTTGGAGCATGCGGGAGGTCTTTGTGATGGCCGGATTGTTCTTGAAAACGGGATCGGCTCGGGCAATCAATTCCCGTTGTTCCTCGGGAGAGAACAGGAAACTGTTTTGTAGAAACAGATAGACCGAGGTCACATTGTCGGTATTGGCCAAGATATAATCTCGGGTGAGCGTCTCGAGTCCTTTTTGTTCTTTTTCGAAACACCTTTTCCATGTGTAGAACGCTGTGTCGGACAGTTGTCCCGACAGGTATTCCTTCAAATATCGGGTGGTCATCTCTTGTATGCGGGTGTCGTATGAGCGGCATTGCGACTCATATTTTTGCAACCGGTCGTTCAGCGGAGTGCCGGATATGCGGGAGACCGAGTCGAGAGTCACATAGATGCGACCTTTCTCCAAAGCGAGCAGGAGAGGCGGAAATTGCGATTGGCGGTTGTCCGATGGAACTAATATCGCCATAGCGGGGGAGTGCTGCACTCCTTTGAAAAAGAATGTGCCGTTGTTTATTGTGGCGCTATCGACGATTTCAAATTGCTCGTCGGTTTGTTTTTGGAGGAATATGGTTTGACCTTCGGGAATGCTTTCGGTTTTCCCTATAATTTCATACTCTCCGTCGCAGTTTGTGAAGGCTGTCGCCATGATTATTGTGAAGGCCTCTATTAATCGTCCTTTTCTCATAGTCGTTCTGTTTTTATATGATTTAAACAGAAGTTAACCGACAAGGTTTAGGCAAAATCGAGGATTAACAATTGGCCGGAGGGTGATGCCGGGGAAGAGAATATAGGAACGCATGCTGTCCGGTGCGGACAGAGAGCCGGAGGAAAAGACATGGAAGGGTGGTTACCGAAACCGCTTGAAAATGCGGAATAGCCGCGAGATGAGTCGGTATCCCCATATGGCGCTTTCGAATACGGTGAAGCTGTTGAGTAGGTTGTTCCCAACGTATTTCGAGACCGATTTCACGTTTGAGAACGGCTCGACAATTTGCCGGTATGCCTCATTGACCTGTTTTTGCTGCTCGGCAATGGCTGCTTTGAGCGCTTGCTTGCGTGTTGCGATTTCTTCGAGCGTGAGTCCTTGCCGATGAGTTGGTTGTGCATTCATTTCATGGAAGGTTTTTGTCGTCGTCCAAAAGTATTTTGGAAATAAAACGGGTTATGGGAATGAGAATGAATCTCTTTTTGAACAGGACTACAAGACCTATGAGCAATAGGAATACGGCGCCTACAAGAGTATAGCTCCATACGATGCCCACGAGAGGTTCCAGTAGATAGACCAAAGCGAAAGAGAGATAGATGCCGGCTCCGACCGAGAGTACCAAAATAATGATAAAGAGTACCGACATGCCGAGTATGACCGATATTTTCTCGGTAGCGGTCAGTTTGGCATAATCGATTTGTAGGGCGAGATACTTTTTCCCTTCTTCGAAGAGCCTTCGGAATGCGTTGTTTTGAGCGTCGAGCATAATTGTGTGTTTAGAGGAGAAACATAGCGATGAGAGTATCGAAGATACCGGCGGTATTCTTCGATATCCTCATCTTTTCTGTGGAGGGGAAGCGGTTACTTCCCGCCTTTTACCTCTTCGGCAATTTGGTCGACAAGCTGTTCCATCTCTTCTTTTTTCAGGTGGATACCCTTGTCGTGTAACAATTTACAAATGCGCGCTCTCGTATCGGCTCCTTTTTCGGGGGCAAACAGAATCCCTGCGACTGCACCCACGGCGGCTCCGCCGAGGAATGCGAATAATAGATTCAAATTTTTCATAATCCTTTTGTATTTAATGGAGTTATACAAAGATAACAAAATTGTCGGAATATTGTTAGTTTGAGCCGAAAAGATTTTGGGTAGTAAGCATTGTCCGTCTAAAAAACGCCACCCGGTCGAATGGAGCATGGGCGCTGCCGAGAGTTTTGTAGCGTGCCAGTATGGGCTAAATGGAGGATTTGAGGCAATTTTTTTTGATTGTACTGCCCGAAGTAGTATCTTTGCTTCGCATTGCGCAGATAGACGACCGGCGGTTGTGATTGTTGGGTCTTTCTTATAAAAAATGTTTTTTGCAAAAGATAATATATGAAAATCGTAGTAGTAGGTACCGGATATGTGGGACTGGTCACAGGGACTTGTTTTGCCGAGATAGGAGTCGATGTGGTATGCGTGGATATCGATGCGGAGAAAATAGCCCGTATCGAGCGAGGCGATATACCCATTTATGAGCCGGGGCTCGATGAGATGGTCGTCCGCAATATGAAAGCCGGGCGATTGCGTTTCTCTACCGATTTGTCGGCTTGTCTCGACGGTGTGGAAATAGTGTTCAGCGCAGTGGGAACGCCTCCCGATGAGGACGGTTCGGCCGACTTGCGCTATGTCCTCGATGTCGCTCATAACGTAGGACGCTATATGACCGACTATCTGGTCGTAGTGACAAAGAGTACGGTACCTGTGGGTACAGCCCGAAAGGTGAAAGCTGCTATACAAAGCGAGTTGGATAAACGTGGCGTCGATATTGAGTTCGATGTGGCTTCTAACCCCGAGTTCTTGAAAGAGGGCAATGCCATAGCCGACTTTATGCGTCCCGACCGTGTGGTTGTAGGAGTGGACAGCAAGCGTGCCGAGGCTTTGATGCAGAAGTTGTATAAGCCTTTTATGGTCAACAAGTATCGCATTATCATTACCGATATACCTTCGGCCGAGATGACCAAGTATGCCGCCAATGCCATGCTGGCGACCCGCATTAGTTTCATGAACGAAATCGCATTGTTGTGCGACGAGGTGGGGGCTAACGTGAATGCGGTGCGCAAGGGCATCGGAGCCGATGACCGCATTGGCAGCCGGTTTTTATATGCGGGTTGCGGTTATGGCGGTTCTTGTTTCCCGAAAGATGTGAAAGCCTTGATCAAGACCGCCGAGGAGAATCATTGCGACATGCAGATTTTGAAAGCTGTCGAACGAGTGAACGAGTCGCAGAAAGAGTTGCTTTATCGCCGGTTGTCGCATTATTTCGAAGGAAATCTCTCGGGAAAAACAATTGCCGTGTGGGGCCTTTCGTTCAAGCCCGAGACCGACGATATGCGCGAGGCTCCCTCGCTGGTGTTGATCGACAAATTGTGCGGAGCCGGAGCTCGTGTGAAAGTGTATGACCCGGTAGCCATGTCGGAGTGCCGGCGACGGATAGGCGATAAGGTAGAGTATGCCCGCAATATTTACGAAGCGGTAGCCGATGTCGACGCCCTCTTGATCGTGACCGAATGGAAAGAGTTCCGTATGCCCGATTGGGCTGCCGTGCTCCGCGTGATGAAATCGCCGGTAATATTCGATGGCCGCAACATCTACGACCCGGACGAGATGAAGGAGCTGGGATTTGTATATCATAGCATAGGCCGTCCCTCTTGATTCATGGGGAACTGCCATAACGGAAATCGACATAAAAGAAAGACAGGTATGCGTCACTATTTCGGACGGATACCTGTCTTTTTATGGGGAAAGGGCTCGAAAGAAAACCCCATCTGTCTGCAATGGCTGCTCCTCCTTTTACCGTTGCGTTCATCGGAGCTTTTCACGAGCGCCCTTTCTGGATATAATAACAGAAGAGTCCTGTTTTGGTTCGGTGAGTAGAAAAAAATTTCTTCTCTTAATTTATTTTCTTTTGGAAAAGAGAGCGGAGCCGAGGATATTATTACGGATTAGACCGTATCTTTGCAATGGAAAACAATCGATTAATAAATAATATTAAGGAGTTTTGTTATGAAAAGATGGTTATTGATCTTATTAGGATTAAGTGCGTTTACAAGTGTCGCCAAGGCTCAGTTTTCATTGGGCGACTTGTTAAATTCTTCGACGGTAAACAAAGTGGTAAGCACGATTACGGGAAATGAAACCTCGCTTACAGTGGCCGATTTGGCCGGGACATGGACCTATTCGTCTCCGGCGTGTAAGTTTGAGAGCGACGATCTTTTGAAGTCGGCCGGTGGTGAGGTCGTAGCCTCTCAGCTTAAAGACAAATTGGCTACATACTACGAGAAAGCCGGTATTACCCCGTCGCGGGTCTCTTTCTCCTTTGCCGATTCCACCGTGGTGATGACTTATGGCAGCGCCAAGTTGAACGGTTATGTGACCAAGAACGAGGAGAGCGGCAAGTTCAAGATGACTTTCACACTGGTTGGCGGCCATATTCCGGTCATGGAGACCGATCCCGAAATTACCAAGAACGGCAACACGATGGAGATACTTTTCGATGTGGAAAAGTTGGTCAACGTGATGATTTCAATTGCTTCGAAAACACAAAGCTCGACGTTGCAAACTATCGGTAATCTGCTCTCGGAATACGACGGAGTATTGATGGGATTCGAGTTGACTAAATAGCTCCAAGTGGTTATCGGAGGGCGATGAAAGGAATGGTTCCTCTCTTTCTTTTGCGGGTTTATAGGTAAAAAGGACAATAAAAAAGAGAAATAGGTGAACAATCTATGGCTTGAATGATTATATTTGCTATATGTTTTAAACTAAAAATAAGGAAAAATGAAAAAATTAGTTTTAACCTTAGCGCTTGTGTTTGGCATGTTGACAGCCAACGCACAATTTTTTGTAGGAGGGCAATTGGATTTGCTGCACAATGACAATGTAGATCAAACGACGTTTACAATCGCCCCGGAATTTGGTTATGCCTTTAACGACGCATGGACAGTTGCCGGTATGATCGGTTATACCCACGATGGCGGCAATTCGTTTTATATTGCGCCATATGCCCGTTGGAACTTTTGGAACCAAGGAATTGTAGGCCTGCTGGTAGATGGCGGCTTCGGTATTTCGGTTGGTAAAGAAAAACACATGGATACCGAGACGGGTTTTGAAATAGGTTTCAAGCCGGGTGTGTCGTTCAAAGTGACCGACAATTTCTCATTGGTAGCCCATGTGGGATTTGTGGGATACCGCACCAAATATCTCGGAAACAGTACATCGGGGCTGTCGCTCACCGGTAACGACTTGGGTGTGAGTCTGTATTATTGCTTCTGATATGAATTGAAATTTATAACGGAACTGTCCGACCTGTGTCGGGCAGTTTTTTATTGTCATAAAGAACAAATCCCTCTGTCGGAGAACAGAGGGATTTGTTGTAAGGTATGCGTTGTGCTTATTTCTTCAAAGCGGCGATACTCTCTTCGAGCGATTTGATTTTTTCTTCGGCATCGGCTTTTTTCTTGCGCTCCATAGCCACGACAGCCTCGGGGGCGTTTTGAACGAAACGTTCGTTGTTCAACTTACCCATTACCGTTTTGAGAAATCCTTGAGCGTAATTGAGTTCGGCTTCGAGTTTTTTCAACTCGGCTTCCACATCGATGTTGTTGCTCATGGGAATGGCATATTCGGTGGCGTGTACCCGGAACGATGCGGCGGCGGGGTCTTTCTCGTCGATGGTCTCGATAGCTTCGAGATTGGTCATTTTCACGAGAATGCAATCGTTGGCGTGGTCGTGTGCGCCGATAATTTGCAGTGTGAGAGGTTCTTTATTGGCGATACCCTTTTGTAACCGTACGGTGCGGATACCGGCTACCACTTGTTTGGTGGTTTCAAATCGGGCGATGATTTCGTCATCGGCCGGGTGTGGCTCGGGAATACGGGCTGTCATGATGCTTTCGCCCTCTTTCCTTTCATACAGGTGTTGCCACAGTTCTTCGGTGATAAAGGGCATGAAGGGGTGCAACAGGCGCAGCAACGAGTCGAAGTAGCGCAGTGTGGCGTCGTAGGTAATGCGGTCGATAGGTTGTTGATAGGCCGGTTTTACCATTTCGAGATACCACGATGAGAACTCGTCCCAGAAGAGTTTATATATAGCCATGAGCGCTTCGGAGAGGCGGTATTTACCAAAGAGGTCTTGTACCTCGTCGAGTGTGCGGTTGAGTTGTGCGTCGAACCATTTTACGGCAATGGCTGCCGTTTGAGGTTGGGGGAGGGTTTCATCTACGTTCCAACCTTTTACCAAACGGAAAGCATTCCATATTTTGTTGTTAAAGTTGCGTCCTTGCTCGCACAACGCATCGTCGTATAGTATGTCGTTTCCGGCAGGTGCGGCCAACATGAGACCCATGCGGACACCATCGGCTCCATAGGTTTTTATCAGTTCAAGAGCGTCGGGCGAATTACCGAGCGACTTGGACATTTTTCGTCCTATTTTGTCCCGTACGATTCCGGTGAAATAGACATTGCGGAAAGGAAGTTTGTGTTCGTACTCGTATCCGGCCATAATCATTCGAGCCACCCAGAAGAAAATGATATCGGGGGCTGTAACCAAATCGGTGGTCGGGTAATAGTAGTTTATCTCTTCGTTGCCGGGATTGTTGATACCATCGAAAAGCGAGATGGGCCATAACCATGAAGAGAACCATGTGTCGAGGCAATCTTCGTCTTGTCGCAGATCGCTCATGGAGAGCGAGGAATTTCCGCTTTTCTCGCGGGCCAGTTTCAAGGCTTCTTCGGGAGTTTCGGCTACGACAAATCCGCCTTGCGGTAGGTAGTAAGCCGGAATACGGTGTCCCCACCAGAGTTGCCGCGAGATACACCAGTCTTTGATGTTCTCCATCCAATGGCGGTAGATGTTTTTGAACTTGTCGGGGTGAAACTTAATATCGTCTTTCATTACGGCATCGAGAGCCGGAGCGGCCAGTTTGTCCATTTTGACAAACCACTGCATCGAGAGTTTCGGCTCGATAACCACGTTGGTGCGTTCGGAATAGCCTACTTTATTGTCGTAGTCTTCGACTTTTTCGAGCAATCCGGCTTCTTGCAGGTCTATGGCGATCTGCTTGCGCACATCAAAGCGGTCCATGCCCACATAAAGGCCACCGGACTCGCTTATCGTTCCGTTGTCGTTGAAGATGTCGATACTTGGCAAATTGTATTTCTCGCCCAGCATATAGTCGTTTACATCGTGGGCGGGGGTTACTTTCAAGCAGCCTGTCCCAAACTCCATATCGACATACTCGTCCATGATGATAGGAACGGCTCGGTTTACCAGCGGAATGATCACTTTCTTCCCTTTCAGGAATGAGTAACGAGGGTCGTTGGGGTTTACACACACGGCGGTATCGCCCAAAATGGTTTCGGGGCGGGTGGTGGCCACGATGATATACTTGTCGTCACCCTCGATGAAATAACGCAAGTAGTAGAGTTTGCTATGCTCGTCTTTGTAAATTACCTCTTCGTCTGAAAGGGCGGTGAGAGCTTTGGGGTCCCAGTTGACCATGCGCACGCCCCGGTATATGAGTCCTTTGTTATAGAGATCGACAAATACTTTGATTACGCTTTTGGAGCGTATTTCGTCCATGGTGAAGGCTGTGCGGTCCCAATCGCAGGAGGCACCCAGTTTTTGGAGTTGTTTCAAGATGATGCCGCCGTGCTCCTCTTTCCATTCCCATGCATATTTGAGGAACTCCTCGCGGGTGAGGTCGCTTTTTTTGATACCCTGAGCCGCCAGTTTGTTCACTACTTTGGCTTCGGTGGCGATAGAGGCGTGGTCGGTACCGGGCACCCAGCAGGCATTTTTCCCTTCCATGCGGGCGCGGCGTACCAGAATGTCTTGTATCGTATTGTTGAGCATGTGCCCCATGTGCAGAATCCCGGTGACGTTGGGCGGTGGAATGACGACCGTATAGGGTTCACGACCGTCGGGGGTTGATTTGAAAAGTTTGTGTTCCAACCAATAGGCATACCATTTTCCCTCTACGTCGGCGGGATTGTACTTTGTGGCAAGTTCGTTCATAAAGTCATTCTTTCAGAAAGTTCTATACTATTTTGCGATACGGCGACCCGTGCGGCCGGTATCAATCGGTTGCAAAAGTATAAAATATTTTCCGAAAAAGAATGTCTCTTTATCTCAAAGTGAAAGGATACGAACTATCGTTTGAGGCCGTTTACGGCTGTGCGAAGTTGTTCCAACGCCTTTTGAAGGACGGCGCGAGGCGTACCCACGTTGAGGCGCATGTGCCCTTTGCCTTCGGGACCGAACATTTCGCCGTCGTTGAGGGCGAGCCGCGCTTTGTCGACAAATAGGTCGATAAGAGCGTCGTGGTCGAGGTTGAGCTGTGTGCAGTCGAGCCAGACGATAAACGAGGCTTGCGGCCTGATGGCTTTGATCCCGGGAATGTACCGGTTGAGAAAATCCTCGACAAAAAGAATGTTTTGTTCCACATAGTCGAGCATTTGCACGCGCCATTCCCGGCAATGGTTGTAGGCCGCTTCGGTGGCGATTGTCGCCATGAATGTGGGTTCGTTCAATTCGTTTGCGGTGAGCCAGTCGAAGAATCGTTTGCGAATGGTCTCGTTGGGAACGATGGCATATGAGCTCACCAGTCCTGCGATGTTGAATGTCTTGGAGGGGGCTCCGAAAGATATGCTGTTTTGTGCGGCGGTTTCGGAGACCGAGGCGAAGGGGTGGTGCTTGGCGCCGAAGAGCGGCATGTCGGCATGAATTTCGTCGGCAATGACGAGAATGCCGTGACGGGCGCAGATGTCGGCTACTCGCCGCAGGGTTTCGGCGGGCCATACCACGCCACCGGGATTGTGGGGGTTGCAAAGGATAAACAACTTGCATTGCGGGTCGATGATCGATTCGAGGTGGTCGAAGTCCATTTCGTAATGCGAGCCGTTCCATTTGAGCGGGTTATGGAGCACTTGGCGTCCGTTGCCTTCGGGAACCGCCATGAAGGGGGTATAGACTGGGGTTTGTATGATGATTTTGTCGCCGGGGTTACTGAATACGTTGATCGCCAAGCCTATGCCTTTCACAATACCGGGGATATAGGTGAGCCACTCGCGCTTGACTTCCCAGCCGTGGAGGTATCCGAGCCAGTCGACAATCGACTGCCAATAGCTGTCGGGAGCTTCGGCATAGCCATAAACCGGGTGTCGCAGCCGCTCGGTGAGCGCTTGGGTTATCGGGGGAGCGACGGCAAAATCCATGTCGGCAATCCATAGGGGAATGAGGTCTTCCCGCCCATATCGTTCGCACAGGACGTCGGTTTTCATGGCTCCGGTGTGGTGGCGGTCGATAATCGTGTCGAAATCGTATTGTAAGGTCATTTTTCTATATTGTTTAGGTTATGATGTGCGTAGCGTGTCAGAATCCGAGTTCTATTTGAAACCTCAGTTGCCAGCGGTTGTAGTCGGTATCGGTAAACTCGTCTTTGTAGTTATAGGACAAGTCGGCTTGTACTTTCAGCCTGTGGTCGATAAGGTATTTGGTGACACCGAGTGTCGCTTGGTTGTGTGTGCGATAGTTGGCGTAGGGTTGTACCTCTTTTTCGGGCATGATGGTAGAGTTTCTCAGGGCTATTTCCCAATTGGAACGGAAAAGGTAGCTCGCCTGTACGTTCAATCCCATGCCGGTGAGAATGAATTGCTCTATGTCGTTTCCCGATTTGATGAGCGGCGAAGTGGAGGAAACTCTTCCCATGAAGTCGGTGCAGAAGGCGAATCCCCGGTATTTGAAAATGAAATCGACGAAGTAGGACGAGAGGTTGCGGGTTTGGTCAAACAGTAGCTTGTCGCCGTTGGAACCTTGCGCACGCAGCGCGCGGTCGTTGTAGCTATATGCACCGGCCAAGAGTATTTTGGGGGTCGGTTCTCTTTCGTAATCACCTTCCATGACATCGCCTTTCCCGGTAAATCGACCTAACGGGAATAGTTCTACTCGTCCGGTGTAGGCGAGTCCGCTCCCTTTGTTGTTTCCCCAGTTGCGCCCCTCGCCGGTCGTTATCGAGGCTTTGGCTGCCAAGTCGAAAGAACCGAACAGGTGTTGGTTGTATTCGCCGAAGATACCGAAGTCACGGTCGAGGTTGAACTCGGAGTTGACAATGGAGCGATCGACAAATTGCAAGGCGCTCGATGAATTGATGCGAGCCCGGTTGGCCCGTATTTTGGTCTGGCCGAACCCGATGTTCCATGTGGCGTTGGGAACGTAATAAATCATGGCGTCGCGCACGATATTGTTGTTGCCGTTAGGCAGTGTCTTCATGTCGTAGGGCGAGAATCCCAGTTGCACCAGATAAGTGAGCTTGGGGGTATAGATATACCCGTCGAACCTCAGCCTCAGCCGTTTCACCCGGGCGTCGATGTCTTGGGCTTCGAACTTTTTGTTGAAGTCGACGTCGACCAAATTCTGCATGCGTATGCGCATGGTGAGTTTGTAGCTTTTGTTTTTGGGCTGGAACGAAATACCGTTTCCTATTTCAATGTCGGGGACGTGCATGCGAATTTTTTCCAGCTCTTCGGTATAATCATACGAGGCGGTTTCGATACTGAGCGAGTCGTTCCCGATGGTTGCTCCTTTTACAGACAAGGGGAGTATGAGCAGTAAACCAAATAAAAAAGTCGATCGATAGTTCATTGTAGTGGTCGTTTGATTTTTTTATTTAACAATCTTCATGCTGCAAAAGTCGAATACAATTTTGAAATAGATTAGAAAAATATGACTTTTATTAAAAAAAAATCCATATCGTGAAGCGATATGGATTTTGCATTTGCGGAAGGAGGGGGATTCGAACCCCCGGTACCCATTCGAGTACGTCAGTTTAGCAAACTGGTGGTTTCAGCCACTCACCCATCCTTCCAAAGGACGATTCGTTGTTGAAGTCATTTTTTCAAATGCAGCGCAAAGATAAATCGAATATTTGAAATCGCAAATTTTTTCGTATTATTTTATTTCGGGAATAATCGTTATTTTTGTCGTCTCAATAGGCTTTATGGGCTGAATATAAATAGGATTGTCATGTCGAGCGAAAAGGAAAAAAAGAGAATAAAAATAATAGTAGGGGCTTGTGTCGCCGTGGTTTTACTCGTTGCGGGGTTGTCGATTCCGGTCGTGAAAGGGTATTGGTGCGATTCTGTGGTGTTTGAGGAGCGACGGGCTTATATTTATCCCAACAGCTCCGAGGCTCAAATCGATAGCCTTTTGCACGATGTTATTTCCGATGAGAAAGCGGTTTCGAGGGTGAAGCGGTTGCTCTCGGCATATGAGTTCGACGCGTCGAAACGGGTGGGAGCTTATCGGCTTCGTGCGGGCATGACCGTCCGTGAAGTGGCTTTGAAATTGGCGAGAGGCAGTCAAACTCCCGTGCGGGTGACTTTTAATAATGTGCGCACGCTCGACCAGTTGGCCGAACGCATATCGCAACAACTTTGTTTCTCGGCGGCCGCACTTACGTCGTTGTTGTATAACGATAGTGTGTGTGCCGGGTTGGGTTTTACCCGCGCCACGCTCCCGGCGTTGTTTTTGCCCGACACCTATGAGTTTTATTGGACGGTGAAGCCCGAGGCTTTTTTGCAAAAATTGAGCAAGGAGTATGAGCGCTATTGGCAGGGAAAGCGAGAACAGCAGGCTCGGGCGTTGGGCTTGACTCCGGTAGAAGTGGCCACATTGGCTTCGATTGTGGAGGAGGAGACTAACAAACTCAGCGAGATGGGCACGGTTGCCGGGCTGTATATGAATCGGTTGCGAAAGGGTATGCCATTGCAGGCCGACCCGACCGTGAAATTCGCTTGGGGCGATTTTTCTTTACGGCGTATCTTGAATGTGCATTTGGCTATTGAGTCACCTTATAATACTTATAGGGTGACAGGATTGCCTCCCGGCCCTATACGCATAGCGTCGAAGCAAGCTATCGACGCGGTATTGAACCATAAGCCCAATGGCTATTATTACATGTGTGCCAAAGAGGATTTCTCGGGGTATCACAACTTTGCGACTACGCTGGCCGAGCATCGGCGCAACGCCGCCCGTTACCAACGGGAATTGAATCGTCGTGGCATACGTTGACTCCGGCAAGAAAAGGGATAAAATAGCAAAGCCTCGTCTCTCGACGGGGCTTTACTACTTGAAATATATCAAAAACAAGAAAGAGGATAATGTTTATTTTAGGAATAAACAAAGGATAATATAATACCAATGAAACACACAAAAAACAAGAATATTATCGTATAAAATCGTCTCTTCTATACCGGAGATGATCAGCTCGAAAGCGGCGACGCTTCGCCTCTTTTTCCCGAAGGAGGGCTGTTTCTTACCCGGTTTCGATAATAAAACACCACAGGCGTAGAAAAGGTTTCGGGTGAATGGTGTTTTTTAACTTATTTTAATCATTCTGCGATTGTTCTACGGGAGGAGTCGACGCAAGATCTGAGTCGTCGACCCAGATGGCTACGGTAAGCCAGTATAATAGTAATGCGATGGCAATGGCGATGCCTATTGCCGTCCATATTTTGGATCGTTTTTCCTCCATACGTTCTCTATTCGTTAGTCGTTCGATAGAGTAACGTCAATGATATGGATAATGTTCGGAGCCTTAAAATGGAATATCGTTGTTTGTCGGCGAAGCGGGGTCGTTCAAGAATCCGGCGTTCCCGGCAAGAGGAGCCGCCGGGGCGATTCCGGTATTCTCGATAGCATTGAATTTCGAAGTTACCGGTGCGCTGAAATCGGTCAGTCGGGTATCTTCGCCGTAATTTTGGAAACGCGCCAAATAGGAGACGAATTTCAAATTCACCGTGTCGATGGCGCCGCTACGGTGCTTGGCGATGATAAATTCGGCCAGACCCTCGATGCTGTTCCCGTTGGCGTCTTCTTTGGAACGGGTATAGTATTCGGGTCGATGGATAAAGCAAACCATATCGGCGTCTTGTTCGATGGCTCCCGACTCGCGTAAGTCCGAGAGTTGGGGGCGTTTGCCCTCTTTCCCGTCTTTGTCGTTGCCTCGCGATTCCACACTACGGTTCAATTGCGATAGGGCGATGATGGGTATTTGCAACTCTTTGGCCAATTGTTTGAGCGATCTCGATATGGTACTTACCTCTTGCTCTCGGCTGCCGAACGACATGCCGCTGGCATTCATCAATTGCAGGTAGTCGATGATGATGATTTTGATACCGTGTTCGCGCACCAATCGGCGGGCTTTCGTACGCAACTCGAATACCGAGAGGCTGGGGGTGTCGTCGATATATATGGGGGCATCGCGCAGAATATCTATTCTCGACATGAGCCGTTCCCACTCGAAGGGAGCCAACTGGCCGCTCTTGATTTTGTCGCCGGGAATCTCGCAGGTGTTGATGATAAGGCGGTTCACGAGCTGTACATTGGACATTTCGAGGGAGAAAATGGCGACGGGGGTGTTGTAGCTCACGGCCATGTTCTTGGCCATGGAGAGTACAAAAGCGGTTTTACCCATGGCCGGGCGCGCGGCGATGATGATAAGGTCGGAGTTTTGCCAGCCCGAAGTGATTTTGTCGATGTCGTGGAATCCGGTTTGCAAGCCGCTCAATCCGTCACTTCGGTTGGCGGCGACCTGTATCTGTTTGATGGCCTCGTTCAATACAGGGGCGATTTGGGTCACGTCTTTTTTGAGGTTGCGTTGCGAAATTTCAAACAATTTGCCTTCGGCTTCTTGCATGAGGTCGTCCACGTCGTTGGTCTCATCGAAGGCTTTGTTGAGAATCTCACTGGAAAATTCGATAAGTTCACGAGCCAGATATTTTTGAGCCACGATGCGGGCGTGGTATTCGATGTGTGCGGCCGAGGCCACCCGGCCGGTAAGTTCCGAGATGCGGAGCGCCCCGCCTATTTCGTCGAGTTTCCCGTCGAGTCGCAACTGCTCGGTGACGGTGAGCATGTCGATGGGTCGTTGCTGGGCGCCCAGCCGGGCGATAGCGCTATAAATGGCTTGGTTGTTGGGGTCGTAGAAACATTCGGGTTTCAAGATGTCGCACACGGTGGTATAGGCGTCTTTTTCGAGCATGAGGGCGCCCAGAACTGCTTCTTCGAGTTCAAGGTCTTGCGGTTGCAGCTTGCCCTGTTCCGATACCTTCGGGGCGTAGTCTTTCTTTTGGCGAGTATAGTTTCTGCGAATTTCCATTGTAGTGTATTGTTTTTTTGCGATACAAAGGTAGTCAATCTTTTTGCAGCCGAGTTGTTTCGAAATAGAATCTTATGAAGAAGTTTTCAACAAAAATTTTCGACTGTGTGAGTAAAATGGGAGTCGCCGGATTGTCTATATGGTAGAGAATAGCTATTTTTGCGCATATTCATGAAAACATAGTTGACAGATGATACGATTTCCCAATGCGAAAATAAATTTGGGGTTGCGTATAGTTTCCCGCCGTCCCGATGGATACCACAACATAGAGACGGTTTTTTATCCTATCCAGTTGTGCGATGCGTTGGAGATTGTCCCGGCCGAAAGCGGGGATACCGAGTTGTCGCTGTCGGGAATAGCCATTGACGGGGATAGCCGCGACAATCTGGTGATGAAAGCGTGGCGACGGTTGAGCGGGCGTTTCTCGTTGCCTCCGGTTTCGATATTTTTGCACAAAGTGATTCCTTTCGGTGCCGGATTGGGTGGAGGGTCGGCCGATGCCGCTTTTTTGCTTTCGATGGTGCGCGATGAGTTTCGGCTGCCTCTCAGCGACGAGGAGTTGGCGGTCGAGGCGGCTGCGTTGGGAGCCGATTGTCCCTTCTTTTTGTACAACAAACCTCTGCTTGCCAAAGGGATAGGCGACGAGTTCGAGCCTGTGGAGCTGACGTTGAAATCCTATAAAATGGTGTTGGTGAAACCTCCGGTGGCTGTGCCTACCGCTGTGGCTTACTCGATGGTGACACCGGCCGAGCCGGCCGAGCCGGTGCGCGATACGATAGCCCGTCCTGTCGCAGAGTGGCGCGACCGCTTGGTAAACGATTTTGAGCCGAGCGTATTTGCCCGTTTCCCCCGAATCGAGGAGATAAAAACGAGTTTATATGAGCGGGGAGCGGTGTATGCCTCGATGTCGGGGTCGGGTTCTTCGGTATTCGGACTGTTCGACAGCCGGGTCGAGCCCGATATCGATTACCCCGACTGTTTTGTGTGGACCGGGGATTGTACCTTATAAACAGGAGGGGAGGAATGAAAGGTCGTATCGAAAACAAGAGTGCCGCATGAACATGAAGCGAGTCATAGAAACAATCAATGAGGCATATCCTATTTCGTCCGAGACTGAACAGGCTTTGAAGGATAGTGTGACGGAATGCCACTTTCCCAAACGGTATCAATTGATTAAGGCGGGTGCATACAGCAAGTGCGCCTATTTCATCGAGGAGGGTATGACCCGCTCGTTTTGGTTGGTGAACGGCGAGGAGATAACCACCTCGTTTTCGTACGAAGGCGGAATCGTGTTCAGCATGGACGAGTTGTATTACAACAAGGTGAGTGAGGAATTTGTCGAAACGCTCGAAGATGTGGTCGCTTACCGTATTTCGGTCGAGCGCTTGCTCGAACTGTTTCGCACCAATATCGAGTTGGCCAATTGGGGACGCATTATCCATCAAAACGAATATCGGCGGTTGCACCGTTCGCACAAAGAGCGACTCACCCTGTCGGCCGGCGATCGGTACGAGGCTTTCAAACAACAGTTTCCGCAAGTGTGCCAACGGGCGCAGTTAGGTTATATCGCTTCTTATCTGGGCATAACCCTCTCGACGTTGAGCCGGTTGCGTGGAGCGAAAAAATAGTCCGGACGGGATAAATTTTGACATAGGTCAAATGCCGTGGCGTATAAGTTTGTTAGTTTTGCAATCGAGTCGGGAGAAAACTTCCCTTGATGTAAGCGTTTTATAAATATATAGTTTTCAGCATTATGCAAAAAATCTCTTCTGCCGCATTTGCCGATACCAAGCCTCATTATGAGTTGCTCGATGGATTGCGTGGCGTAGCGGCTCTTTTGGTCGTGTGGTATCATGTGTTCGAGGGGTATGCCTTTGCTGGCGGAACACTCATCGAGAGTATCAATCATGGCTATCTGGCTGTCGACTTCTTTTTTATTCTGTCGGGGTTTGTAATCGGTTATGCCTATGACGACCGTTGGGGCAGGAGCCTCACGATGAAGAACTTTTTCAAACGGCGGTTGATACGGCTTCACCCCATGGTGATAATGGGAGCGGTATTGGGAGTCGTCACATTCTGTATCCAGGGTAGTGTGCAGTGGGACGGTACGCATGTGGCCACTTCGATGACTATGCTGGCATTGCTCTGCGCCATGTTTTTTATACCTGCCTATCCCGGTGCCGGTTACGAAGTGCGGGGCAACGGCGAGATGTTTCCGCTCAACGGCCCTTCGTGGTCGCTCTTTTTCGAGTACATAGGGAACCTATTATATGCGTTGTTTATCCACCGTCTTTCGAACAAAATGTTGACCGTTTTTGTGGTTTTATTGGGGGCGACGTTGGCCTGCTTCGCCATTTTTGACGTTTCGGGATATGGCAATATGGGAGTGGGCTGGACACTCGACGCCGTCAACTTTTTGGGCGGCTTGTTGCGCATGTTGTTCCCCTTTTCATTGGGAATGCTGCTTTCCCGTAATTTTAGGCCGGTAAAGGTGCGGGGTGCGTTTTGGATATGCGCGGCCGTGCTGCTGGCTTTGTTTGTCGTGCCTTATTTGGAGGGAACCGAACCGATTTGTTGGAATGGGCTTTACGAGGCTTTTTGCATCATCGTGGTTTTCCCGCTCCTGATTATATTGGGGGCTTCGGGTAATACGACCGACAAAGTGTCGACCGGCATTTGTAAGTTCTTGGGCGACATCTCGTATCCGCTCTATATCACGCACTACCCATTCATGTATCTGTTCTATGCGTGGTTGATCAAAAACGAATACTTCACCTTTGGTGAGACGTGGCAGGTGGCACTCTGTGTCTATGTGTGGAATATCGTGGTCGCCTACTTGTGCTTGAAGTTGTACGACGAACCGGTGCGCCGTTGGCTGAGCCGACGTTTTTTGAACCGGAAATAAATCGACCTTGGCAGGTAAAGCGGTGTCGATGGTGACAAAAATACAGCCATATAGGGTTTGGCAGCCTTTTTGATGCTTTATAAATGTCTGTTCAAGATACCCCTGTGAGGGGGTGAGAAATGAATCGTAAAAAAAGAAAAAACTAAAAATATGGCTGAAAAGAAAACAAACAAAAAAACGCAAAACGTTGTAGACGAGGCTCCTGAAAAAGAGACGAAGGAGATTAATGTCGAAGAATCCCAAGCCGAAGAAGGGGCTGCCCCCGAGAACGAAAGCGAGGAGGCCGAGGTCGATGAGGCTGCCAAATTGTCAGCCGAGTTGGAGACTTTAAAGGCGACCATCGAAAAAATGCAGAAAGATTATCTGTTGTTGATGGCCGAGTTTGACAATTTCCGCAAACGTACGCTTCGGGAGAAAGCCGAGTTGATTAAAAACGGCGGTGAAGGCTGTATGAAAGCTATATTGCCGGTCATTGACGACTTTGAACGAGGGTTGGCTGCCGTTGAGGAGAGCAACGATTTGGAGGCTGTGAAAGAGGGTATGAATTTGATTTATAACAAATTCAAAACGTATCTCGAGCAGAACGGGGTAAAAGAAATTCCCACCAAAGATGTCGATTTCGACACGGAGTATCACGAGGCGGTAACCATGTTTCCCGCCCCCGACCCGGCTCAAAAAGGCAAAGTAATCGATACGGTGCAGAAAGGTTATACGCTTAACGATAAAGTTATACGCTTTGCCAAAGTGGTTGTGGGAGAGTAAAAGATTTATAGGGATAGAGAGCAATGGAAAAAAGAGATTACTATGAAGTGCTGGGCGTCGCCAAAGATGCGACGGCCGACGAAATAAAGAAAGCATACCGCAAGAAAGCGATTCAATATCACCCCGATAAGAATCCCGGCAACAAGGAGGCCGAGGAAAAATTCAAAGAGGCAGCCGAGGCCTACGAGGTGCTGAGCAACCCCGATAAGCGGGCTCGCTATGACCAGTTTGGCCATCAAGGTTTGGGTGGTGCTGCCGGAGGCGGATTCGGGGGAGGAGGTATGTCTATGGAGGATATATTCTCTCACTTCGGCGATATTTTCGGCGGTGGTTTTGGCGGCTTTGAAGGTTTTGGCGGCGGTAGCTCCCGCAGAGGCCGGCGTCATGTCAATAAAGGGTCGGACTTGCGGGTGAAGGTGAAACTTACTCTCAAAGAGATAGCCACGGGAGTCGAGAAGAAAATCAAGGTGCCCAAATATGTGAGTTGCTCGCATTGCAACGGAACCGGAGCCGAGAACGGTACGGCCTATACCACTTGCTCGAAGTGTAACGGATCGGGGGTGGTCACTCGTGTGCAACAGACTTTCCTCGGTGCCATGCAGTCGACGACCACCTGTCCCGATTGTGGTGGCGAGGGTCGCGTCATTACCAAGAAATGTCCTCATTGCGCCGGCGAGGGTATCGTGCGCGAGGAGGAGGTAATTACGCTCAATATTCCGGCCGGAGTGGCTGAGGGTATGCAGCTCTCGATGGCCGGTAAGGGAAATGCAGCCCGCCACGGAGGCGTGAACGGCGATTTGCTGATCCTTATCGAGGAAGAGCCGCATCCCGATTTGGTGCGTGATGAGAACGATTTGATATATAACTTGCTGCTCGACCTGCCCACGGCTGTGTTGGGCGGTTCGGTCGAAGTTCCCACACTCGACGGCAAAGCCCGTATCAAAGTCGAACCGGGTACTCAACCCGGCAAGATATTCCGTTTGCGGGGCAAGGGATTGCCCTCGGTCAATCGGTATGGGGTGGGCGATTTGATTGTGAATGTATCGGTCTATATTCCCGAGAATCTCAGTTCGAGCGAAAAGAAGACTTTCGAGGAGTTGAAACATTCGTCCAATATGCAACCTTCGCTCACGACCAAGCAACGTATATTTAGCAAGTTGCGTCACATGTTTGAGTAATACAGGATTTGAAAAAGTGAAAACCGGGACAGCACATCTTGCCGATGTGCCTCCCGGTTTTTTTATTTCGTCTCATGCCGCTTTTGTCAAGTTGTCTATCTATTTGTTTACCTGTTGGACTGGCGTGTCGGTGAGCTTGACCCCGAGGCGTTGTAAATGATTTTGGCGATGTCGGCGATGATTCTGGCGTTGTTACGGTCGCTTTCATGGGAATCTTTGACGAAAATAACGAGGTAACACACCCGGCCGTCGGGCAGGTAGATAAAGCCGGCGTCGTTGTCGGCAATTGTCAGGCCGTCGGCGCTCTTCCCGGAACTGCCGGTCTTGTGTCCCAGCGTGATTTCGGGCGGTAGCCCGGCTCGAATTTTATTGGTGCCGGTCGAGGTTTCGATAAGTGTTTTTTTCATGAAACGGGTATGTGATTCGTTGAGCAATGCGCCGTCGTGAATTTTTTCCAATAGTCGCACCACCGACGAGGGATGCCCCCAATTGCGGTAGCAGCCGGACGGGTCGGCGTGCATGGAGGCTTCGGTTTCGGTGAGGTCATAGCCGATGATGCCAGTCCTGTCGATACAGGCTTTTACCGCTTCGATACCGCCGGCATAGTCGATGAGTATGTCGCAGGCGTTGTTGTCGCTCTGTGCGAGGGAGTAGCGCAGCAGGTCGGCATAAGTGATGCGAAAGTTCCCCGAGGGATAGCGGTCGAGCAGTGGACTATATGTGTCGCGGCGCATTTGGGTCGAGTCGACGCTCAGTATCTCGTCGAGTCCGACGCCCTCGGCCTCCATGCGTTGCAGGACGGCCACGGCCACATGTAGTTTGAATACGCTCATGAGTGGGTAGCGTATCTCGTCGTTGAAGGTGAATCGTTGCCCGTTTACGGCACAGGCTACTCCCACGGTGGCCGCTTTGTCGTGCAGGATGTTCTCGATTTGCCGTTTGGCCTCTGTCATGGATTCGGGGGTAAAGGCGTGTGCCGGTAACAGGGTCAAGCCGAGAAAAAAAAGCGTTGTCAATAAAGTTCGATAGAGGCGCATATAGTTGGTTTGTGTTGTTTTATCTTTCCAAAAGTAGAAATAAAATCTTTATCTGACAAATGAATCAGCTCGGTAAAAAATGTAGCTGGCATGTATCTCTATTCCCGACTTTTATTACTTTTGTCCATGATGTCGTTACCGATTTATTTCGCTCCGTTGCAAGGTTATACCGACGCCGTTTACCGTCGGGCGCACGCCTCCCTGTTTGGTGGCGTGGCAGCCTATTATACGCCTTTTGTAAGAATCGAGAAAGACGATTTTCGCCGCAAGGATTTGTGCGATATAGCCGCCGAGAACAATGAGGGTGTGGAGGTCGTGCCGCAGGCGATCGCCTCGGAACCCGACGAGCTGCGGCGTATTGTCGATAAGATAGCGTCGTGTGGATACCACCGCATCGATATAAATCTGGGGTGCCCGTTTCCTATATTGGCTCGTCGGCATAAAGGGTCGGGGATATTGCCATACCCCGATGAGGTGGAACGGCTGTTAAAACCGTTGGAAGAATATGCCGATTTGGCTTTTTCGGTGAAGATGCGGCTGGGGTGGGAGAGCCCCGGTGAATCGTTGCGGCTGCTGCCTCTGCTCGAGAGTGCGCCGGTACGGCAAATTACGCTCCATGCCCGGTTGGGGAAACAACAATACAAGGGAGTTCCCGATGTGGAGTCTTTTGCCCGTTTTTATGAAGAGTGCCGTCTTCCGCTTGTTTATAACGGCGACCTCGCCACGGTCGACGATATGGTCGTGTTGGAGCGGCGCTTCCCCCGCTTGGCCGGGCTGATGGTGGGACGGGGATTGCTGGCAGCTCCGTGGTTGGCCGAGGCGTATGCGTGTCGAGGGGTTATGCCGCAAGACCGCTATGAGCGGGTGGCGCGGTTGCACGAGCGGGTGGCCGAAGAGTATAAAACAGTTTTGCAGGGCGAACATCAGTGGCTTGCCCGCATGGCTGAATTTTGGGAATACCTGCTGCCCGAGGCCGATCGGCGGTTAAAAAAACGGGTGCTGAAATCGCGCGATGAGCGGGAATATACCGAGGCTGTGCGAACCCTTTTTCTCTCGATGAAAGAAAAAGCGACAGCAGGATAGCCGTTTTCTCGGGGAAAAGTGTTATATTTGGATAAACCACCTAAAAAGAAAATCCTATGGGAAAGGAGATTGTGTTGTATCGTACGTTCGACTCGGCGGTCGAAGCGAATATCGTGAAAGATGTATTGGAAACGAATGGTGTACCTTGCTTCTTGTCGAACGAGATATTTTCGAGCGTGTTGCCGCTGACACATTCGACAGTGGGTGCTATTCGCCTGAATATTTTTGCCGAAGATGTGGCGAAGGCCGACACGATTTTGAGTACGACCACGCTTCCCGAGGAGGAAGCATAGTGGTTGTCAAGCGGCTTGTTTTACTTCTTCCGGATTTTCGTCGGATAGTCCGGGAGAGATTCCCTGCTTGATTTTGTACCCGATGAATACTATGAAAATGGACATTAGCGGGCTCAACAGATTGAAAAAACAATAGGGCAGGTAAGTAAGGGTGCTTACGCCCAGCACGGTAGCTTGGGTCATGCCGCAGGAATTCCACGGGATAAGTACCGAGGTGACTGTGACCGAGTCTTCCACGGTGCGGCTGAGCAGCCGGCTCTCCAAGCCTTGTTTGGAATACAACTCCTTGAACAGATTCCCGGTGAGAATGATCGAGAGATATTGGTCGGCCGTGCAGGTATTGAAAAACATGCCGGCACCCACGGTCGAGCATACGGCGCTTTGAGGCCTGTGTACAAATCGCACGAAGAAGCCGGTAATACTGCGAATCATGTTGCTGGCCGACATGGCACCCCCGAAACACATGGCGCAGATAATCAGCCAAATTGTGTCCAACATACCCCGCATGCCCCGGGTGGCTACCAGTGCGTCTATTTCGGGGTGACCGGTCGACAGGGAGGTGCTCCCGAAAACCGAGGTCATTATCGCCTTGAATGCCGTGGCGAAGTCGAGGCTTTCGCCCGATACGATTTGCGGTAAGATGTGGGGTTGGAATATCAACATACACACAGCGGCGATGACCGACGAGATAAACAGGGTGATAATCGTGGGCAGTTTAATGACGATGAGGACGGCTGTCACGAGCGGGACAAGCAACAGCCACGGCGAAAGATTGAATTTCTGAGCCAGCGTATCGGCAAACAATTCGCTTTGGCCTCCTTCCGGGTTCCCCATTAAAATCCCGGCTATGGTAAAGATGATGAGGGTGATGGTCATTGCCGGGACAGTGGTAATGAGCATATAGCGAATGTGAGTGAAAAGTTTAGTGCCGGTCGTCGACGAGGCGAGTACAGTCGTGTCGGAGAGCGGCGATATTTTGTCGCCGAAGTAGGCACCCGAGATGATTGCGCCCGCAATCCACCCTGTTTCAAATCCTTGTGCCTTCCCGATACCCAAGAGGGCTACTCCAATGGTGGCGATGGTTGTCCACGAACTCCCGGTGATGACCGATACGATAGCGCAGATAAGGCAGCATGAGGCGAGGAAGAATCGGGGAGTAAGGGTTTGCAGTCCATACGAGATGAGGGTGGGAACTACCCCGCTGAGCATCCATGTGCCCGAGATTGCCCCGATGAGCAACAGGATAATAATGGCAGGGGTTACTTTCTTGATGTTTTTGGCCATGCCCTCTTCGAGAGTCGACCATTTGTAGTGGTATTTTATCATAGCAATCCCCACGCATACAGCCGAGGCTACGAGCAGCGACACTTGACTGCCGCCCAGCAGGGCGTCGCTGCCGAATGTGGGAATGACCATCGCCAATAGTGCCACGAGAGTAATCAAGGGAATAAGAGCGACAACGGGAGCGGGTATTTTGGTTTTTTCCGGCATGATAGTCCTTTTCGATTTTGACGCTGCAAAAGTAATAATATTGCATGTATAATAGCATATTTTTTCGTTATTTTTGGATAAATAGGTGATTTTTATCGAGTAATAGAATAAATATGCAATTTTATACTGTTCATATTGTCACTTTATCCTCCTTGTGCCAGCCTTGGATAATTCTTTTTCGGCATTTCCATCACTCTCTTAATCCTTTCGGTTCTTTGGTTCGCCTCCCTCTATGGTTTCGCCACACAGGGAAGGCGTCTCCAATAACATACTTTGCTCATAGAATCAATAAAAAGGGCCCAGCAGAAACAGACTCAGAAGTGGAGCATAACACCGGCCGAGAAGCTGCGCATCTCGGGCGCGTGATTTTTCTGCATTATGCGGAATGGCGAAACTTTTACATAAAACCCGAATGTCCCGTATCCGCCCTGTGCCATGATGTCGAGGTTGATAGGGTTTGGTTTGATGTTTTTGTTGAAGTATTGCACCTTTTCCTCTCCCAAGCGGTATTTGGTTTTCACGCTGCTATATGTTTTGATACCGATAACCGGACCGAGCGAAAAGAATACCGGCCCTTGTAAGAAAGTTCTGGTTTGCCATTCGATAAGCAAGGGCACAGTGAGGTCGACTGTTTTCAACCGTGAAAATTCGAGTTTGGCCCCATCGGGGCAAGGCACGACCGAAATTTGTCCTTCCTGTTTGGTGAAATAGCGGTTGTCGTTCATGACGTAGTTGCGCCAGTCGATGCCCAGTCCGGTAACAAAGCCCCAACTGTTGTTGTAAATGGGGGTGTAAAAGGTAATGAAATTCCAAAAAATTTCAAACGAATTGGAGAAGTCGAGCGAGACCCCGTCGGGTGAGTTGAGAAAACTCAGGTTGCCGTTCATCGCATTGCAGAATCCGAATCCTACTCCCGACCAGTGTGGGTCGAAGCGTTGGCGTTTTTCCTCTTTCTTCCCGGGGATGAGATTTGAGAAGGGGAACGATACCGACTCGGAGAGTTCCCACGAAGTTTGTTTTTTGCCGTCGATGTGACGCGACTCGTAGAATTTGTCGTATGGTTTTTCTCCTTCATAGACAATGACCGATACGATGTCGGCCGAGTCTTTGATGTGAATGTTTTTTTGGTTGAATACGACGGTCGTGTCGCATTCGGCGGCGAGCAGAGGCAGGGTTGCGACTTGGGTAAATAAGAAAAGGAGTAATTTTTTCATAATCCAGAGTTATTGCTTTTTGTGAATAAACAGGGTGATGAGTTTTTCGAGTTCGGTATCGCCTTCCAAATAGATGAGTGTGGCGCTCCCGGGCGAAAGTTTACGAAAGAGGATAAAACGGTTCTCTTTTTCGTGTTGTTTGCCAAAGTAACGAGCGAACTTCGATTTTGTAACAAAAAAAGAGAAAAAAATAGAGGAAAGGAGTTATTTTCTCTCCCGTGTAGAAAGTGACAGCCGATAGGGGATGGGTCGCCTGTGGTTAGAAATCGAACCGCACCCCGGCTTGCAGGTTGATGTTGAAAGGTTTCTCTTTGCGAATGGTCGAGATGTCGGCACCGTCGTCGAAGTAATAGACTATCCCGGGTTCGATATATAGCCCGATGTGGCTCGCCAGCTTGAACGATATGCCCGCGGCTGCCGATAGGGACCACTGTAACGGGGCGACATGCAGCGATTCATGTTGCGATAGGGCGGATTTACGGTCTGTTTGGTAGTGGGAAGAGAGTTTCCCGTCGATACATTTTTCTACCATGCCCCCGCCTGCCACATAGAGGTTGAAATATTTTTTCTGCCAGAAATTCCAGTTGAGTTTCAAGGGTATTCCCAAATAGTGTAATTCCTGTTTTTGGGTGTAGTACGAGGCGCCGCCGGCAGTGAGATCCGAAGCAAGATAGGTATATACGAGTCCTGTTTCGAGAGCCAGACTCCGGGTGATCGATTTCTGCACCGTTATGCCGGCCGATATGGGGAAATGGTGTTTGATGTCGGTCGTGGGCTGGCTGTTTATATTTTCCAGCATGATATGCTGGTAGGGAGTCACATTTTGCTTGTTGCTGTTTTCCCCCGAAGGAATGCTTGCCATTTCGAGGGTGGAATAGGGTGCGAAGTTCCCAAATCCGTTGCGTTTGTCGGCTGCCGCTATCCAGTTGTTGCCCAACGATATGGCCACAGACCAACTGCTATTCCCGCTCTTTACGGGGTTTCTGTGGATAGGAGCGTCCAAGGGGGTGTCCCTTTCGGGTGAGGGTGGGAGTAGCTGATACTTGTTGTGTGGGGGTTGGTCACTCCCGGATATGGAGTTTTCGGTCTGCGAGTCGTTGCCCGGGTTGTCGATGACGGGAGTTGTCGTCGCATTGGCCTCAGTGTCGACGCTTCCTTCGTGGGTGGTCGGTGTCGGGAGTGTGTGTGCTTGTACTTGTGCGTATAGTTTGTTTTCGTTATTTTTTACGGGCTGGGTGTCCAGTTCAGGTTCGACGGGCTGGGCTTGTATCGGCTCGGAGTTGTTAGTTTCGAGCGGCGTCATGGCCGGAATGGGTTCGATGGAGAGGTAGTGCAGCCCGATAGCGGTGCCGACCAATAGGGCGACACAAGCAGCGGCGGTCCATAGTATCCATCTTTTCCCGATCGATTGGCGTGGCGCAATCTCTCCGCGAAGTTCTTCCCACACTTCGGGCGGCGGGGCGACCGAATACCCTTCGAGCTGTTCTTTCCAGCTTTTTGTCCAATGTCTGTCGTTATCTGTTTTCATGTTCTGCCCAATATTGTTTTACTCGATTCATCAACAGCGCCCTTGCCCGGAATAGTTGTGACGAGGAGCTTTTTTCGTTTATATGCAACAGCGCGGCTATCTCTTTGTGCGATTTGTTTTCGAAGGTGTACAGGTTGAATATGGTGCGGTATCCGGGGGGCAGCTCGGCGATGAATTGCAACAGTGTGCCGGGGTCGATTTCGTTTATCGAGCCGTCGTCGGGAGCCGAGTCGGCTACCTCGGGCGCATCATCGATGTCGAGGCGTGTAAATTGCGTGCGTTTGCGCGTCTCTTCCAACGCCCTGTTTACCATAATGCGGCTGAGCCATGCTTTGAAAGAACCTTCACCCCGATAGTCAAACTTGTCTAATGAGGTAAACGCTTTCAGAAATCCGTCGTGAAGCAGGTCCTTGGCGCTTTCCCTGTCTCCTGCGTATCGAATGCAGAGGGCAAACATCTCGCCCGCATAGCGCCGATAGAGCTCGTTCTGAGCCGAAGGATCTCTCCGCTTGCAACTTTTTACCAGCTCTGCTTCGTTCATTTTTAGGATTCCTGTTATAGATTAAATGCGACAATGTAAAAATACTGCATGGCGAGAAAGAGAAAAATTGTTTTTCACTCTTTAACAAAATTAGGCGCAGTATTTCGCCCCTTTTGCCGTTTACTGTATAAAATCAAATAAATCAAAAAGAGAATGGATATGAAAATGAAACAGTTTTTATCGGTGGGCTTGTTGAGTATAGCCGTGTTGTGCGGGTTTTCGTCTTGTTCCGACGATGACGACCGCAGTTATTATATTCCCTATTCATACGCCGTAGGCGATATGGTCGTCGAAGAGGGGTTTGAACCGTACATTATGCTGGATAGTAAAAAGACTCTTTTCCCGTCGAACGGCGATCGGCTGCCGAGTTATTTGGTCAAGGACGGCCAGCGGGTGATTGTGAACTTCTCGTTCCTCGACGGCCAGCGGGAAGGTTATGATTATTATATCATGGTCAACGACATAGACTCGGTGCTGGTGAAAAATATCATTCCAATCACACCCGAGACGACCGACAGTATCGGTAATGACGCAATAGAGATAGTGGATATGTGGACGAGCGATAAATATGTGACGGTGCAATTCGAAATGCGGGGCGCGGGTCTCGAGAAACACATGATCAATTTGGTGCGGAATTATGCCTCGGTCACCAATCCCGATGAGGAAGGTTATTTACAATTGGAGTTGCGCCATAACCGCATGAACGACCCCGACGTGCAACGCTACTTGTGGGGAGTGGCCTCGTTCAGGCTGGACGATGTGTTTGCTGAGTTTCCCGATTTGAAAGGGTTGAAGATAAGAGTGCGCACGTCGCACGGTATGAAAGATTTCACTTGTGACTTCGAGAATACCGACAACCAGAGCGAAATATCGGAGACCGACGAGAGAAGCGTTTCGTCCTATTTGGAATAAAAGAGAAGGTTAAGTAAATAGTGGTGATCGCCGGAGGCAGTGTTTTTTTAGGCTGCTTCCGGCTTTTTTATTGATGAATAGCCGTTTTAGTAATGAGTAGAGGGGGTAGGGCAAAAAAAAATTGATTGTCTCACGACAACCAATCTTTGTTAACCTTAAATCTAATACCATGAAAAACACAGTGCAAATATAAGGGTAAATATGTTTTCAAACATAATATTTGAATAGAAAAATGTTTGGAGTTAATCTATATTAACTAATGTAAATTGTAAAAGCGTATGCTGTATATAGTTTTTAACAGTTTAAGGAGAAGAATAAACAGATATTCTTATTTCGGAATTTATAAAGGATTCGTCTCCGCAAAAAAATCAAGTGAACTTGTATTTTTTGCTTTCGACTTTCACTATATATTAGATAATATAGGAGTCGGCCTCGGTAGGGGGGTGACCCAAAAGTAAAATACATTTTCTTAGAAATTACAAATTGTAAGTTCTAAGTATTAAAGAGCCTTATCAAAGCACCCAGAAAGGAGTTTGATAAGGCTCTTATTAATAAAATTACGATGGCCAAGTTACTGTCTGTAAGTTCGCTTTTATGAAATTAGACTTTTGGGTCACCCCCCTGCGCTCACCTTTCACTATATTTAGATAATATAGGATGCGGTTCGACAATACAAATTGAGCAAGCTCTTTGTATTGTACTCACCTTTCACTATATTTGCCTACGACAAAATAGGTTGTACAGCGGGTAAGAAGTAGAAGTATAACAGGTTGAGGTTTTTACCCGATTAAAAGAGAAGGAATGAAAATAGCCGATTTGATAAAAAGCAACGGGAGTACAGGATTCTCGTTCGAGATACTTCCTCCATTGAAAGGGAGTAGTATCGAGAAGTCGTTTCAATCGATAGACAAGCTGCGGGAATTTGCGCCGTTGTATATCAACATAACCACGCATCGCAGCGAGCTGGTTTATAAGGATACACCCGACGGACTGTTCCGGCGGGTGTCTGAACGGAGCCGCCCCGGTACGGTAGCCGTAGCGGCTGCGATAAAAAACAAGTATCAGATTCCTACGGTTCCTCATTTGATATGCAGCGGGTTCACCGCTTTGGAAACGGAGTATGCGTTGATCGATTTGAACTTCTTGGGAATATGCGACTTGCTTATCTTGCGAGGCGATAAGGCAAAGCACGAAAACCGCTTTACGGCGGTGCAGGGCGGCTATGAGCATGCTATAGAGCTGGAGCGGCAGGTAAATAGGTTCAACGAGGGGTATTTCATCGACGGGACCCGCATGGATTTGGTGAGTACGAGGCAATTCTCGTATGGTGTGGCCGGTTATCCCGAGAAACACGACGAGTCGCCCAATCCCGAGGAGGATATGAAATGGTTGAAAGCCAAAGTCGATATGGGAGCCGATTACATCGTGACCCAGATGTTTTTTGACAATGCGAAGTTTTTCTCGTTTGTCGAGCGTTGCCGCGCGGCGGGAATCACCGTGCCTATCATACCGGGATTGAAACCCCTGTCGAAGGCTTCGCAGTTGACGCTGCTGCCGCGGGTGTTCCATGTGGATATTCCCGACGCTTTGGTGCGTGAGGTTGCCAAGTGCAAAGACGACGCGCAAGTGAAACAGGTGGGTATCGAGTGGTGCACGGCTCAGTCGCTCGAATTGAAGGCGCGGGGAGTGCCCAGTATCCATTACTATTCGCTCATGGCCGTCGATAGTGTTTATCAAGTGGCCAAGGCGGTCTATTGATGAGGAGGGGGTACGATGTTTTTCAGAGATATTATCGGACAAGACGAGGTGAAACAACGGCTCCTGCACTCGGTCGACAGCGGGCATGTAGCTCATGCCCAGTTGTTTTGCGGGCCGGCGGGAATCGGCAAGTTTGCCACGGCTATGGCCTACGCCCGTTATATACATTGCACCGACCGGCGGCAGGGCGACGCTTGCGGAGTGTGCCCCTCGTGTCGGCAATATACGGCCTTGACTCACCCCGATTTGCATTTTGTCTTCCCGATGGTCAAGGTCGAGAAGAAAAAACGCATATGTGACGATTATTTGCCGGAGTGGAGCGAGTTTTTGAAGGACCATGTTTATTTCGGTTTGGACTCGTGGCTGAGCCACATCGGCGCCGATAACAAGCAGTCGGTCATTTATGGCGAGGAAAGCGAGAGTATCCTGCGCAAGATGTCGATGAAAAGTTATGAGTCGCCCTATAAAATCATGATTATCTGGCTGCCCGAGCGCATGAACGACACTTGTGCCAACAAGTTGCTGAAACTTTTGGAAGAACCCTATCCCGGCAGTGTGTTTTTGCTGGTGAGCAACGAGCCCGGCAAGGTTTTGGGCACGATACGGTCACGGGCGCAGCTGGTCGAGATGCGTTCGTTGTCGACACCAGTGATCGCCGAGGCCTTGCAGAGCCGGTATGGTATCGCGGCGCAAGATGCCGTTGCGGTAGCCCATGTGGCCGACGGCAGTTTCCTGCGGGCTTGCGAGTCGCTGCAACTGAACGAGGAGAGCCGTCTGTTTTTCGACTATTTTGTTCAGGTGATGCGATTGGCCTACGGCCGGAAGATCAAGGCGTTGAAAGGGTGGAGCGAAGAGGTGGCCGAATTGGGGCGCGAGCGTTTGCGCCGTTTTCTCGCCTATGCCCAGCGTATGGTGCGCGAGAATTACATCTATAATCTGCATATCCCCGATTTGTCCTATATGAATCGGGAGGAGGAACAGTTTTCGACCCGCTTCGCCCCCTTTATCCATGAGCGCAATGTGCAGGCGATTATGAAGCATTTGAGCGATGCCGAGAACGACATCGGGCAGAACGCCAATGCCAAAATCGTCCTGTTCGACTTGTCGATAAAACTTATCCTCCTGTTGAGAAGTTAAATAAAATAAAGAAAATTAGGGGCGTTCGCTTGCACGATTCGCAAAGAAACACTACCTTTGCGCCGCTAATACAAAATAACAACCAATTAAAAAATTTCAAATGGCAACAAAAATCAGATTACAACGTTTTGGTCACAAAGACTATGCGTTCTATCAAATTGTAATCGCCGATAGCAGGGCACCACGAGATGGTAAGTTTATTGAAAGGATAGGTTCTTATAATCCGAACACTAATCCTGCTACAATAAATTTGAATTTCGAAAGGGCTTTGTATTGGCTTACCACCGGTGCTCAACCCACCGATACCGTGCGCAACATTCTCTCCAAAGAGGGCGTATTGTTGAAAAAACACTTGCTGGGCGGTGTGAAGAAAGGTGCTTTCACCGAAGAGGTTGCTGAACAACGCTTCGAAGCATGGTTGAAAAACAAAAAATCGGCTGTCGATGCCGAAAAAGCTAAAATCTCTGCCGCTAAGGATGCTGCCGCTAAGAAACGTCAGGAAGAAGAGGCCGAGAAAAACAAAGCAAAAGCCGAAGCCGTCGCTGCTAAAAAAGCTGCCGAAGCTGCTGCTAAGGCCGAAGCCGAAGCTGCCGCCAAAGCCGAGGAAGAAGCTGCTGCTGCCGCAGAAGCTCCTGCCGAAGAGGCTGCCGCTCCTGCTCCCGAAAGTGCTGAATAATCTTTTAGACAGCATATCCAGGGGGTGACCCAAAAGTAAAATACATTTTCTTAGAAATTACAAATTGTAAGTTCTAAGTATTAAAGAGCCTTATCAAAGCACCCAGAAAGGAGTTTGATAAGGCTCTTATTAATAAAATTACGATGGCCAAGTTACTGTCTGTAAGTTCGCTTTTATGAAATTAGACTTTTGGGTCACCCCCTTTTTGTGTCGTTTTTTTCCTTATAAAATCCAAGTGAGATACATTTAAACTCTTCTCCCTCTGTGTTTTTTGCAAATGGCAAGGAGGTACATTTAAACTCTTCCTCTGCTCGGCGGTAGCCGAGATAGGGGAGGTGGCACGCAGTGACGGAGGGGTTTAAATCTTTTTATATGCAGTTTTTTATTCTTTTTAACCCCTCTTCTCGGAACTAACGTTCCTCGGTTTCTCCCCTATATTGCTGGCGCAACACAGAGGAGAAGTGTGAACACTTTAAACTCTCCCTCTGTGTTCCCCGTAGGGGAATATAGGGGGAGTGCCGTAGGCGAGGGGGTTTTAAACTCCTCCTCTGTGTTTTGTGGAGCAAAATATAGGGGAGGTGTCACGCAGTGACGGAGGGGTTTAAATACTCTCGCATACAGTTTTTTATTCATTTAAACATTCAGAGCCGAATTGGGGTTAAATTTCCCTTTTCTTTTCTCGCAAAAGAAAAAATATAGATAATAATTAAGTTTTATTAATATTTAATTTGGGTAAAAAGCCCTGTTTGTCGATTAATAAAAATAAATATATGTAAACAATATGTAAATATATTGTATCTAAATATAATCCTACTAAATTTGTATTTATAATCATTAATACCATTATTCAATAAAAACACAAATCACCATGAAAAAAATTTTTACTACGATTTCAACATTTTGTGTGGTTGCGTTGGCATGGGCAGGCTCGGCCGACTTGACATTCAACCACCTGTTTACTATCGACGCGGCGACCGATCCTGCTCCGTCGTATTTTGCAGCTGCCGATATGCGCAGTTGCGCCGTCTTTGAAAACAACCTCTTTATTGCCAACAAGAGTGGTTTGGTTCATGTACTCGACGCTACCACAGGAGAATATATACGAGACCTCGATAACACCGGTATTGGGGAAGGAGACATAACTCTCTCCGATATAAAATGCCTCGAAGATGGAACCGTAGTAGCATCGAACTGCCGAGTAACAGTAACCGATGCCGCAACTCTCAAAGTCTATTATTGGGACGATTTGGAAGCTGCCCCGAAAGAGCTGATCAACTATGGCGTCGATAAACTGACCCCTCCCAATGGCAATGCGAAAATCAGTGTCCGCGCATTTGATTACATCGGAACCATCGAATTGGGAAACTACTACGCCATCACTTCCGATTGTGCCATAGATAATGTTTATGTTATCAAAATTCCTGTAACCAATGGCACTCCGGGCGATCCCGTCTTTTATTCCGTAGGAGGCTATGCATCTACTACATCGGCTCGTATTCGGGTAGATGCCGATGAAAGCGGATTTTGGTTTACCAATAAAGGCGAATCCTATTACTATACTTTCGATTCGACTTCGATTTGCAAATATTCCAACCAAACCGGCAATAAAAAATATACCAATGCATTCGAGCAATTCAGTATCGGGAATACTCCGTACTATGCAACGGTCGATTATCTCGACGGCTCCATCGGAACAATTACAAATCCGCTCGTTTCCATATATACTTATGAAAGCTGGGGTCGATGGGGTAGCTCGGGGAAAACATTAGTTTCGTCTCAACCCGAGGGTGGCTTGACCAGTTCGGAAAGAAATACCAACTTCTTCGACGGCTTGGCCATTCGCACGCTGGCCAACAACGAAAAAGCCATCTATATGGTGTCGCCGTTGAGCGGTATCACGGCTTTCACCGTGACAGACCCCACGGTATCGCCCACCGCTATCGAGGAGAACAGTTTGCAGTCGGCCAAAGTATATGCCGCCAATGGTCGCATTATGGTCGAAACGACTGCCGGTGAAGCTATCGAAGTTTACACCGTTACGGGACAACTCATTGTCCGGACTGTCGCCGAGGACGGCGTGACCGCATTGGAAGCTGGCAAGGGCGTAGCTATTGTGAAAGTGGGCAATCAAGCACACAAAGTTATCTTGTAGGCATTACTGTGTTATAGTTTCATATTGTGAGAGTTGAGACGGAATGTCTCAAATGTAAAGTCCACCCCTGTTCGCAAGTTTGTGCCGAACAGGGGTGGCGTTTTTGGGGGCTCAACCCCTCTCCTCGGAACTAACGTTCCTCGGTGTCTCCCCTATATGGCTGGCGCCACACAGGGGAGAAGTGTAGATAGTTAAAATTCCCCCTCAGTGTCCTTTGCAATCGGCAAGGCGGTACATTTAAACTCCTCCTCTGTGTTTTGCGAAGCAAAATATAGGGGAGGTGGCGCAGCCGGAGGGGTTTTGAAAAAATATAGGATAGGTCGAAATGGAGGGAGCACAGGGTAAAGTTGAAAGTTGGTTTCGGGGATTAAAAAAGCAGAATAAACGGGGAAGAATGATTGTAGATTCGTTAAAATTTTGTAGTTTCGTGAGTTCATCAAAATTTTATATCATGAAAAAGATTATGCTTATTGTTTGTTTTTTAAGTGCGTTTTTTATTTCACAAGCTCAACATCAGTCACAAATCGCGCCGCTCGACGGTGAAAAATGGTGGGGCTGCTTTGTAGGAATCGGCCACGAGATGCCATTTGCCTCGAACACTCCGCTTTACGATTTGTCGAAAGTAAATTTCAACAACGAAGCCTCGCCGCTGTTGCTATCGTCGCAAGGCCGTTATGTATGGAGTGAGGAACCGTTTAGGTTTCAGTTGAAAAACGACACGCTCCTCATCGAGAGCGATTATGAGACACCCCAAGTCAGAGTCGCCGGCACCACATTGCGCGAAGCCTATCTGCATGCCAGCAAGGCTCATTTCCCGGCCAACGGCAAGACCCCGCCCGAGTTGTTTTTCAAAGAGCCTCAGTACAATACTTGGATCGAGTTGATGTATAACCAGAACCAAAAAGATATTCTCGACTATGCCCACCAAATCATCGAGAATGGATTTCCCAAAGGGATTCTCATGATCGACGACAACTGGCAACGCTACTACGGAAACTTTGAATTTAAGGCCGAAAAATTCCCCGACGCCCGGGCCATGACCGACGAATTGCATAGGCTTGGGTTCAAAGTCATGTTGTGGATTTCGCCCTTTGTTTCGGCCGACTCACCCGAATACAGAGATTTGGAGGCCAAAGGTTTTCTGTTGAAAGACAAGAGCGGTGCGCCGGCAGTCGTCAACTGGTGGAACGGATACAGTGCCTGCTATGACATGACCAACCCCGCCGCCGTGGAGTCGCTCAAACAAACTTTGAACCGGTGTATGGAGACGTATGGCATCGACGGCTTTAAATTCGACGCCGGCGACATTGCGATTCTCGCCAACGGTGAATATGACTATTACGACAAGAATGCCGACCAAAACATTTTCTCCCAGCGGTGGGCCGAACTGGGCTTGTCCTATCCGTTTAATGAATTTCGCGCGGCATGGAAAACCGGCGGGCTTCCGCTCGTACAACGTATTGGCGACAAGGATTATTCATGGGAAGCCGTGTCGATGCTCATTCCCAATATGGCCATCTGCGGCATGCTGGGGTATCCCTATGCCTGTCCCGACATGATCGGAGGCGGACAATTCACCTCGTTCCTCAACATCGAGCCCGGCGAGTTTAACGAAGAACTTATCGTGCGCTCCTGTCAGGTACACGCGCTCATGCCCATGATGCAATTCTCGGTGGCGCCGTGGCGAATCCTCAGCCCGGAGAATATGGAAATATGCGCCCGATATGCCCGGCTGCACCACACGATGGGCGATTACATCTATGAATGCGCCCGCCATGCCGCTGAAACGGGCGAACCCATCTTGCGGCACATGGAATACAGCTTCCCGCACAGCGGATTCACCGACTGCAAAGACCAATTCATGCTGGGTGACAAATACATGATCGCTCCGATGACCACCTCGGGCGACAGCCGCACCGTGTACCTGCCCAAAGGCAAATGGCGTGACGACCGGGGCAAAACCTTCAAAGGCCCCAAGAAAATCGAGATCGATGTGCCCCTCGATCGCCTGCCTTATTACGAGCGGATAAAATAGAAACACTTTTGGTTATGAAGACAGAGTATGAGAAATGTATGGCGGGAGAGCCCTTCATCGGAGGCAATGACCCGAAAATCGTGGAAATGATCTTGCGCACAAGGCGACTTTTGGCGCAATTCAACGCCACCGACTATGCCGATACAGAGCGGAAACAAGCCTTGTTGCGTGAAATGTTCGGGAGTATGGGAAAGGGGGTGCATGTAGATATCGATTTCCATTGCGAATACGGGAAAAACATCTTTATAGGCGACAAGGTAATCATCAACATGAATTGTACGTTTGTAGATAACAATCGCATAGAGATAGGCAATAACGTGTTGATAGCTCCCAATGTACAGATATATACAGCCTCCCATTCTACCAAGGTGAACGAGCGCATGGTACAAGAGTGGACCGAGGGGCAGGAGATATGCCATACATATGCTTTGCCTGTCAAAATAGAGGACGGTGTGTGGATAGGCGGAGGCGCTATCATTCTGCCCGGGGTCACTATCGGGCGGAACAGCGTCATCGGAGCCGGCAGTGTGGTTTCTCGTTCTATTCCGGCCAATAGCGTGGCGGTGGGAAATCCATGCCGCATTATAAAAGAGATTGACAACGAAGAATAATAGGCTACGGATAAAAGTGTAGACCGTTTTCAATACTTCCCCTCGGAGGACTAAAATCACAAACGAAAAGCGCTGCGCCCTATCATTCAAAGCGTAGCGCTTTTCGTTTGTGTGTGGAGCTGGAGGGATTCGAACCCTCGTCCAAACGAGGAACCAATGAGCTTTCTACATGCTTATCTTCGCTTTGATTGTCGGGCATGGACAAGACCGAAGCTACCAATCCATACCTTAGTTTCTAAAATTTCATCGTCGGCTCGAAACCTGCCTTCGACTATTTCCGATATTATTGCACCACCGTTTCGGAACGCTTCGGAACCACAGCAACCGGGTGATGTCTTGTCTCTGCAACTGTTGCGGAGATTAAGCTAATCTACTGTACTTCGATTAAGCAGCAAGAGCGTAGTTATTTTCGCCAGTTAAATTTTTGTTGTCTGAGATTATAGAGCGGGGCAACAACGCTCTGCATGCTTACCCACCGCTTCTACCCGCTGTCAAAACCGGTCAGCCCCAGTGGCAATTTTGTTCCCTCATACACTTTTGAGGAACGGCAAAGATAATGCTTTTTCCGGCAAATACAATCGTTTGTTTCGAAAAAAAATCCCTCTCCGTCACGGCTCTTTCATTTAAGAAAGCATGGAAGTTACAAGAGCGCTGTTATTTTATAGCGAATACGAGCATGGTTGG
>CALUFO010000009.1 GCA_944320015.1 uncultured Barnesiella sp.
TCTTCAGTAGCTCAGTCGGTTAGAGCATCTGACTGTTAATCAGAGGGTCGTTGGTTCAAGTCCAACCTGAAGAGCTTTCGAAGAGTTCGTTTACAAAACGAACTTTTTTCATTTAATCAACCCATTAATTATGGACGATTCAACCTCACGCACATACACTTGTAGTATTAATATCTCCCTCGGGAGCAAGTGAGATTTGAACGTCAAATCTGGCAAGCTCCGATCGGGAAAACCAAAAAAGAAAGGAGCAACGCAATGAGAAAGTATCTTTTTTGTGAGAACGGTTTTGTAGAAAAACCACAATGGCTACCCAACTGTTGGGTAAATGTAGAGCAACCCACCGAAAACGATTTCGATTTTCTCGAGAACCATTTGAAAGTCCCCGTTTCATTCCTGCACGATATTGCCGACGACGACGAACGGCCTCGCATCGACACGGAAGGAGACTGGCTGTTGACCATTCTGCGTATCCCCGTTTTCGAAAAAGACAAAGCCATCACCTACACCACAGTCCCTATCGGGGTTATCACCAACAACGAAATCATCGTTTCGGTGTGCTACCGCTCAACCGCCATGCTCTCCGATTTCATCGAATACACGCGACGAAAAAGTATAACTGTACCCAATAAATACGAGTTTATCCTTCGACTGATTTACTCCTCGGCCGTGTGGTACCTCAAATATTTGAAACAAATCAACAACGAAGTCACCAATGCCGAAAAGGAATTGCAACGAAGCATACGCAATGAGGACCTGCTACGGCTCATGAACTTGCAAAAATGTTTGGTTTATTTCAACACTTCCATTCGTGGCAATGAAATGATGATTAGCAAACTGCCCAAAATCTTTCACGAAAAAGATTATCAAAACCCCGAATTGCTCGACGATGTCATGATCGAACTGCGACAAGCCCACAACATGGTGAACATTTACAGCGACATCTTAACCGGGACAATGGACGCCTTTGCCTCGATTATCTCCAACAACGTCAATACCATCATGAAACGCATGACCAGTCTCTCGATCATACTCATGGTGCCCACGCTCATTGCCAGTTTCTACGGCATGAATGTCGACATTCACGTTGAAAAGATTCCCCATGCGTTCTCACTAATTGTCTTTTTCTCGATTTCCCTATCGGCGATGGCTTTTGTCATCTTCCGAAAAATCAAGTGGTTTTAACAAAAACATTAACATAGCCCCATAGACTGTATGAAAGCCCAAACACTCTATATCTCCGACTTGGACGGGACATTGCTCAACCGGGATTCGGTCGTATCGCCCCATTCCATCGAAAAAATAAACGCTCTCTTACAAAAGGGAATGCTCTTCACCGTTGCCACGGCACGCACCCCGGCGACGGTCGTTCCCCTGTTGCAACAATTGAATCTCAATATCCCGGCCATCCTCATGAACGGGGCCGTACTCTACGATATACAGCAGCGACGTTATATCCGCTCCAACGGGTTCACCGACAATTCGGCACTACGCTACATCTCCTTGCTCGAGAAGCGAGAATTAGTCCCCTTTGTCTATCGAATCGCCCATAACAAACTGCAAGTGTTCCATAAGCCACTTGCAAACGACATGCAGCGAGAGTTCAAGCGGCAACGGGAAAACACCCCTTACAAAGATTTCATACTCACGACCGATTATCAAAAGGAACTGCTCGACAATCCTCCGCTGTTTCTGCTGGTCATCGACCGCTTCGACAAGCTACAAACCGCAGCGGCCGAAATATCCCGCGCCGGGAAATGCAGTATATTCTGTTACCGCGATATTATCGACCCCGAATATGGCAACCTCGAAATCTACCCCAAAGGGGTTTCCAAAGCGGCTACCGCCCAAGAAATTATTGCCCGGCTCAATCCATGGGAAGTCGTAGTTTTCGGCGACAATCTCAACGACCTTCCGCTCTTTCGCATTGCCGATAGGCGCTATGCGCCAGAAAACGCCATGGACGAAATCAAACAACAAGCCACTGCGATAATTGCCGATAACGACCACGACGGAGTTGCCCGGTTCCTCTGTGACGACTACCTATAAGCAACTCCTGTTTATAGATAAAATATAGATATATTAAAAATAAAAATAGCTCTACAAAATCCTAATTACAAGCAATATAGAAAACATCACACTTGTACTTGAAAATTTTGGGATTATTTGTGCGATTTATCGGAAAGAGAAGAAGCGCCCGGCAGACCATTAGACGCAGCCTGACGAGCCTGCTCGGCCTCGACTTGGGCTCTCGATTTACTGGTGGTCACTACATAAACGCCCAAGAAAACGAGCAGTATGGCAAAGCCTTTCTTCAAATCGAAGCTATCCATTCCCCACCAAATAGCCAACAGAGAGGCCATAATGGGTTGTAAATAGTTATACATGCTCAAAATAGTCGGGCGCAACCGCTTTTGCCCAACCGACACCAACATATACGAGAGGAATGTGGCACCAAAAACGACAAAAAACAAATCAAGATACACCGAGGCTCCCAAATCGGCATAGGGGACTCTCCACAAATCGCTCCACCCGAAAGGAAGACAGCATATCGTAGCAAACAGAAACATCCACTTCATGAGCGTCACCGGGGTATAACGACTTATTAACCCCTTAAACGATACATAGTAAATAGCGAAACTCACTTCGGCCACCAGACAAAACAAAGCCCCCACGGCCTGAACGCTCGAAAATCCCGTCGTACCTTTGCCGGCTCCGTTCAATATCAACATCAACGCCCCCGAAAGCCCCATAAACACCCCGATAACCTTCTTTCCCGTCATAGGCTCTTTCTGAATAAAAGCGGCCAAGACCATCGTAATAATCGGAGCCAACGAAGCCACAACCGAAGCGACAACCGGCGTCGTATAAGAGAGCCCCAACACAAAAAATCCTTGGTTCAAACTGATTCCGAAAAGCGAAGCGACAAAAAGCAAAAACAAGTCACGGCGACTTACACGCTCACGCGGCATAAACAACGAGGCAATCCAGAACAAAACCGCCGCACCCATCATTCGCATATTGGTCAACGAAAAGGCCGAAACCATACCCGTCAAAAAAATAGACTTGGATATAGGCGACATGATTCCCCACAGGAAATTCGCCGCAAACATAGCCGAATGGCCCTTCAATTTTTCTTTCATCTCCCATTATTTTGGCCGCAAAAGTACAAATTGTTTCCCCAATACCGAGGCTCTATACGACTTATTTTTGCCTATAAATTTGTCTTTCGAATTATCTATTTATCTTTGTATCCATAACAAACGAAATAAAAAGAACCATGAAACTCAAAACGTGCGCATTCATACTCCTCGCCTTGTTCGCCTTCTGTGAACGGAGCAACGCCGAAAACAAACAGCCCATCGATATCGCCCTTTGGGAAAACGGCCCGGCAGAAAAGAACATTGACGAGGGCGTCGGCTACGACGAAAACCGCCAAATCTATCAACCCTCCATACGCATATTCCTTCCCGAAGGGAAAAATACAGGACGAGCCGTTATCATCTGTCCCGGAGGCGCATATTATGGATTGGCCTACGACCACGAAGGATATGCCTACGCCGACTATTTCAAACATCAGGGAATCGCCCTCATCGTTTTGAAATACCGCATGCCGCATGGCAATCACAAAGTTCCCATGTCCGACTTGTGTGAAGCCATGCGGATTGTGAAGTCACACGCCACAGAATGGGGAATAAACCCCGACGACATCGGTGTCATGGGTTTTTCGGCCGGCGGGCATTTGGCATCGACCTTTGCCACACACTATCCGGCCGAACTGAAACCGGCCTTTCAAATACTCATTTACCCTGTTATTTCGATGGATAGCGGCATTACACACCAAGGCTCACGGGAAAACCTTATCGGAAACCAACCCGACCCGCAACTCGTCGACTATTATTCCAACGAGAAACATGTCACCGACGAGAGCCCGCGGGCATTTATCGCCCTCTCGGGCGACGACTCTGCGGTTCCTCCTGAAAACAGTCTTCGGTACTACACCGCTCTGCTTCGGCACAAAGTACCGGCCTCGTTGCATATCTATCCTTCCGGCGAACACGGTTGGGGATACAACGAATCCTTCCGGTTCAAAAAAGCGGTTCACGATGAACTTACCGACTGGCTCCGCTCGTTCTGAAACATAAAAATAGTCGGAGACACTCCCCACGGGCTTGCCTCCGACTCTCGTTTTTATCAACTTATTATTTTATCTTTTCTTCATATTTCTCCAACAAACGACGAGAAATATCGAGCAGTGTACCGTCACGCTCAATTTGGATAGGTGTCGTACTCTCCACCCATTCTTGTTCGAATGCCGCCATCGCCTCGTTCAACGCATCGGTATCCAAGTCGATACCCCGCTTTGCCGCACCGATCACCGCATCGAAATAAATATCCCACCGCCGGGAATAATAGTTTTCCAGCAATCCGGCCCACGCCCGACTCGCATAATCGTTCAGGCTACCGCCCCATGTGGTAATAAGGTTGCGAGCGTTCTTCTCATAATAATCTTTCTGCTCGTCGGTTGCGCCCAAACTACGGGCATCCTCGATCCATTTATCCAGCGAAGCGTGCATGTGGAATGCGGTCAAGGTCTCCAAATCGCTCAATATTTCTTTCATTTCGGCGGCTTTCGACTGCAATTCGGGGATATTCCGCTGCCTATACAAGCTATCGAAATCGTGCTTTACCTCTAAGAAATAATTCCCCATGACTTGTCTTCCCACCGTAATGAGGTCGATATTATATGCGTCTCTATGGCAAGAGGGCTCTTCCAGCAAGAGTTCCCACACACGGAACAATGTCGCGTTGTCATACTCATTGCTGGTTCTCCGGTCGTGATTATTCCCCATTTGCGGACGGTATCCCGGCAAGATACCCAATGTGCGGGGAACCTGTACGAAAATGTCGTCATACAAGATGTGCCAAGCCTCACGAACCGGAGCGGAAACCGCACCCACATGCCTGTCGGCGAGACAATCCACCCAAGACCGCTCGTCCCTGTCGATTGTCCACGCCTTCTCAAAAATACATTCATACGGGAATTGGTGTACATCGAGACCCTCCAATGTAGAGCCTATTCCCCGCAAATTGTCTCCACCGTTCTGTAACGCATTGTCGAGCCGTTTCACACTCTCTTTTACATTCCCGGTAAGGGTCGTATTCCCCCCGAAATTTCCCAAATAGCACCAAATATACGGTTGCCCATGGAATTTACCGGTAGTCTGCCACAATTCCACATTCTCGCAATGATAATCAAGCAACATCATTTTATCTTGGGGCACCCCGGTCAGCAAAGCCTTTATACGAGGAGCAGTCCACAAATCCCGGTCGTGATAAAACATCCATGTCATTTGCAACCACACGGCTTCGGGATCGGCGGCCACCAATGTTTTGTACATATCGGACGAAACCTGTGCCAAGTATTCGGGTTCCCAACTCGGCGGATCCACCTCGTTAAAGGGATCTACGCCATAAATATGATCGGTCCCGAACATCTTTTCCTGCTCTTCCAGAAAACTCTTCTGTATCTTGGCAAAAAGAGGTTCTTCGGGATTCAGGAAATGGCAACGGTACTTATCGTCAAACCCCGCCCATTTCCCCAAATATTGGATATTCGCATCGGGGTGAATCCGCTTCAACGCCGCCGGCACATGGCCTGCAAAGGCCGGTAATACAGGTGTCATATTCAATTCACGCTCGCGAGCCAGAATCTTCTTTTGCAACTCGGCCTGCGACTCCAACCACTCCATGGGTAGCGGCCCGTTCCAACCATCGATATTCGCCATGCGATGCCACGGAAGATACGTCGGGCCGGTAAAGTACGACCGTATCTCCTTATCGGTCAATCCCTCTTTTTCCCACACCTTATACCACACGGCTTCTTGTCCCGTAATGGCCAGCGGCATATTCACGCCATTCAACGCCATCCAGTCGATGAGGCGCTCCCAGTCTTGCCATTGCCAAAAAGGCATTGAATACCCATAGGTGCAATAATTCAAGAAAAATCGATTATCTACTTTTGCCTCTATGGTGACAGGCTCTTTCACCTCCGGCAATGCATCGGGCATCTCCACCGGAATATCGGCATACCACGACACCGTGGTGAGGCAATAATATTTCAAATAATAATTAAGCCCGGCCGCCATTGAGTTAGCATTGTTGCCACTAATGTAGATTTTCCCGTCCTTACTCTCCAAAGAATAATAATCCTTATCTTTCTCGGGAGCCACCTCAAAGACAAATCGATCGGCATAGCCGGGAATCAACCGGTGGGTAAGTTGCTCTACGGCCAGCACATTGTCATCTTTCGGTGTGCAACCCGTTATTCCCCATATCGCAAACGATAATAAAGCAATTAAAAACAGTTTTTTCATCTTTCTATAATTTGATATAAATATGCTTTTTATATAAAAACAGAGCGACAAGCCAGTTCAACAGAAGAAATACAAGAGCATAGCACAAACTCCCTCCATAATTCCCGAACAAAGGCTGCCATATCGCATCGAACGAGATTGTTGTCCATTGGAGTTTCCTGAATATCTCCCCGACAATCTCACTAAGTATGTATATCGACAACGGATTTATCCCGACGACCAAAAAAGGAAAAGCCCATTTCCCTTTTTTCGAATCGTCGATGATATAAATGAGCGTGGCAAACAAAAGCGCTGTGACTCCACAAGTCACCAAAACAAAACTCGACGACCACAACCGTTTATTCAACGGGGCTCCGTAGCTCCACAAAAATCCAATCACCAGCATCAGCGTACCCCAAACGGCCAATTTGGCGATTTGGGCGCGTATATCTTTTTCACAGGCCACAATCTTCCCGCAAAGGAATCCGATCATCACCTGCGCCACCGCAGGAATCGTACTCAACACGCCCTCGGGGTCGACAAATTGCGTACCGCCCAAATACATGTGGGATTTGCCCAAGACCGCATAATCGACAATAGAGACGATATTCTCCGCACTCTTTTCAAAACCATTCCCAAAAAGCTGCAACAAATAATACCCCACGAGCAAAACAGTTATAATAGTCGGGAAAAAACGGTGCCGAACCGTCACGGCCAAAAGAGCCACAATCCCGTAGCAAATGCCCAGCCGCTGCAACACGCCCATAATGCGCAAATTATCGAGGGTATTGCACACCCCGGTATCGATAAAAGCCAAAATCCATTTAAGAACTATTCCCGAGAGAAAAATCAACGCCGTGCGCCGTAGAATCCGAGACAACGAAACCCGGTAATCGAAATGGGATTTATTGAGCGACAAATAAATAGACACCCCCATGATAAACATAAAGGCCGGGAACACCAAATCGGCCGGCGTAAAGCCGTCCCAACGGGCGTGCCGCAATGGAGCATAGGCATAACCGCAAGCTCCCGCATTGTTGACGAGTATCATACCACAAACAGTAATCCCCCGCAACACATCTAATGAAACAAGTCTTTTTACTTTTACCGACATATCAAATACATTATTGTGGTGCAAAAAGTCAACGTAGCTCCTATGAGCGACTCATAAGGAATCAATTTCAACCGCTCTTTAAATGTCAAGTCACAAACTCCTCCCGTAGCATGGAAAAACGAACCGTGAGGCAAATGATCCAGTACGGTAGACCCGGCATTGACCATCGCGGCACCCCATACCGAAGAGACTCCCACAGCAAGAATCGTGTCGGCAAAAGAGGCCGAAGCCAACGTCGCGCCGGCCGTAGTCGAAGCCGTAGCGGCCGACATCAAAATTCCCGAAATAGGAGCAATCATATCTTTCCCTATGCTCATATAGTCCAGCAACCCCAAGATATGGTCTTTCAGCGTAGAATCTTTTATTACCCCGGCAATGGTTCCTGTTCCAATCAACAACACGGCAATCACCGACATTTTTTGTAACCCGAATTCGAGACTCGGCAACGTATTTTTCCATTGCTTCATACAAAGGATTCCACACAAGCCTCCTATCGGAAGCGCAATCAGCGGGTCGACCGTAAAGCCGAAAAGCGGGCGCAACGCCAGCAAGAATATCGTGACGACGGGAGCGACCAAGCTACTCCACAACGAAGGGAGATTTTCATCTTCTTCTATCTCGGGGACCTCGGTTCGTCTCCTCAACGACGCGGCTCCCGGGAAAAAACGGGCAACCACAAACACGGTAAACAACAGCCCTATCACAGCTGGTATGATATTGGCAAACATCACCGAAGACAAATCGGCGCCGAAATTCTCGGCGGCTATAATCGTATTGGGATTGGGCGAAATAATATTTCCGCATTTCCCTCCTCCTATCATAACTAACAGTAACTGCGGCGTAGGCACCTCCAACCGCCGGCCGATAGACAAAGCTACCGGAGCTACCGTAATAACCGCCACATCGATAAACACACCCACAGCACACAATAACATGGTGGCAACCGCCAGCGCCAAATAGATGCGTTTGGGCCCCCAGAAACGAATAATCGCATTCGAAATAGTCATCGCCGCTCCGGTCTTGATAAGGACTCCCGACAATACGCCCGCTGTGAGAATACGAAGCACTGCCGACGAAACATCTTTCACACCATCGACCATTGACAAAACAACCTCATCGAGCGAAAAGCCGCCGACCAAACCGCCGACCAATGCACCCAAGATAAGGCTATAAGCCGGCGACACCTTCTTGATTATCAAGAATATCGCAAGCAATAGTCCAACCAACGCACCTATCGTACTATCCATCGATTCCTACCTTTATCGTTCGCATAATCTGTGTGACCACCCGTCGAATATTCTCCAAGGCGAAGTCGGGTTGCAATGCCTGCTCCAAAGTTACCGGAGAGGACTGTATGGAAAAGACCCCGGCAAAGCCCATTTCGTTCAACGTTTCGCAATCCTCCACACAACCGCCTATGGCAAGCACCGGGACCGACGCCTCTTGGGCATAACGCAAAATACCGCCCAACGCTTTGCCCATGCCCGTCTGTTTATCCAACTTTCCTTCGCCGGTAAGGATTAAATCGGCATCGTGTATCGTCTCCCTAAATCGAAGCATATCCAAGACGATTTCTATCCCCGATTGCAATTTCGCATTCAAGTAGGGCAATACACCGCCACCCAATCCTCCGGCGGCACCGGCTCCCGGGAGTTGTGAAATATCCATTTGTTTCGTGGTTGCGATGAAGTGGGCATAATGAATCATACCCTTTTCCAAAAGGGCAACATCGGCAGCCGAAGCTCCTTTCTGAGGCGCATAAATCGCAGCCGCGCCACGGCTCCCATAGAAAGGATTATTCACGTCGCAAGCGATTGTAAAAGTGGCCTCGGCCACCGCGTGATGCACCGAGGAATCGTCGACCCGGACAATTCGTTCCAAATTCTTTCCGATAGGCGTCAATACCTCGCCTGTCTCGTCTAAAAACCGATAGCCCAATGCCGCCAACAGACCGATACCCGCATCGTTGGTCGCGCTGCCGCCTATCCCCATAACGATGTGGCGGCAGCCCCGATTCAACGCATCGGCTATCATCTCGCCGGTACCCCACGTTGTCGTGAACAACGGATTTCTCTTTTCTTGCGGAACCAAAGGCAATCCACTCGCCGCCGCCATTTCCATTATGGCCGTCGAGCCATCGGCCGTGATACCATAAGAAGCCTCCATATCGTTCATCAACGGGTCATGCACCCGACAGGTTACCCGCGTAACCGGTATATTGGAGCAAATGGCATCGGTCGTCCCCTCGCCGCCATCGGCAATGGGAATTGCTACCACATCGCAATGCGGAAAAACCGCAGTGATTCCCTCTTTCGCAGCATCGGCAATCTGTCGCGACCCCACACAATCCTTAAAAGAATCAAAGGCAAGAACTATCTTTCTCATTATTTTATCCTACTTTCTTGTCACAAAAAACGCAGTTTTAAAGTTATTTATATTTGTCCACCAAAACAAGAGCCTCTTGCAAAGGATTGTCAAACGGTTCGGAAGTATTGTGCCACGGCGTTTTTATCCAGTTCTCTTCCCAGCGGTCCATATCGGTTCGCTGTTCCGAAAAATACAATTTCATACGGGGAATATAATAGTCTTTTATCAATCCGCTCCAAAAACGAGCCGCATAGTCTTCTTGAAATCCGCCCCATGTCGTAATCAGCCGCTTGGCATTCGCCTCATAGGCATTTTTCTCGCTCTCGGCAGTCCCCCAATCACGAGCCAACTCTACCCACTCTTCGAGCCTATACAACGGGTGGGAAGCCAATAAACGGTCGACTTCCAAAAGAATATCGACAGCCCTATCCAGCTGCTGCATAGCAGCCACCCGATTCCCCAAAGAATCCTCTTTCAAAGCCAGTTTGTAGCTCTCGTCGGCCTTAGCGGCCAAATAATACGAAGCATACTCGATCGCATCGTTCACATAAAGTTGCGAAGCGTTCAAACTATCGGCACACGACAAGAACAACTCCACTCCTTGCAAGAACGCATCGCTCACATCTATTTTGCTCTCGCGGCGACTGTCGGGAATAACCGTCTGCCAAGTAAAACGAGGATAGGAATAAAGCGAACTATAAGCCGTTTGCTCAAACAGGTGCCAAGCGCTATCCATTGCCGCCGGACAACCGCCATAACGAGCCTTGCAATAAACCGGCAGCCAACTGTCCAAGTCGATAGAGTCGCCGGTCCAACCCATATCGGCCAGCAATTCATACACGACCTCGTTGTTTTCAAGACCTTCGGGAGCCGAACCGAACCCAATCAAATGCCCGGCATTTTCGCTATGCAGCGCCTCGGCCGACGAGGTCGCATACATGTGCAAGTCGCCCGTCATCGGAGTCTTTCCTCCAAAATTGGGCACATAACTGAATATCCATTTCTTCCCGTAAAATCCATCGTGGGTTTTCCATGTCTGCTCTGTACCCCAAACCCACTTCGGATAATCATTTCCCAAGTCGATAATAACCATCTTGTCGTCGGGAACCCGGCTCAATAATGCCTGTAAACTCTCCCGATCCCAAAAATCGTGCTGATACCCGAACGTCCAACCTTGTGTCACCCAAATAGCATCGGGATTCCCTGCCACAATCGAACGGTAAATCGACTCGCCATATTGAGCCAGCAATTTATGTTTACCCTCCTTATCCCCTTCGGCAACAGGTAGTTTCATCTCGTTGAAGCTATCCGACAGATAGTAGGTGTTCTTCCCGAACTCTTTCTCCCATTCCTCGATAAACATCTTGCCTATCTCTTGGAAATACGGAGTTTCGGGAGGCAATACATAGGCATTGTATTTCTCCTCAAACCCGCCCCATTCCAAATGCTTGAATGAAATCTCGGGGTGCTGTTTCACAAATGCGTCGGGCACAAATCCGGCAAAAGCAGGAGCAATAGGCTCCATGCCCAATCGGCGCATTCGATCCAATATCTTATGTTGTAGTTTTATCTGTTCCTCCTGCCAAGTCTCCGACAAAGGGCCGTCCCAACTGTTCAGATTGCCCATGCGGTGCCACGGCAAATGCGCAGGCCCAGTAAAAAACGCTCTTATTTCCTCTTTTTGAAATCCCATTCTCAACCACACTCGCTCGGCGATTGCCTCACTGGCCACGGTTGCCAATGGCATATTGACTCCTCGAAGAGCCATCCAATCAATCTCTTTTTCCCAACGCTCCCAATCCCAATAGGGCGCCGTATAACCAAATGTACAAACATTCAAAAAATAACGGTAATCATAAGGGGTCGTCTGCTTTTTCAGCGGATAATCGGGCCACGACGCAGGCCAATCGACATGCTCGCCGCTCCATGTTTTCATCGAAGAACAGGCTTCGCGCAAATAGGTGTGAAACGCATAGCAAATAGCCACCGGGCTACTGCCCCTCAATGTAAGGATTCCATTCTCTGCCTCTATCTCAAAAGTCTCTTTCCCATTTTCTGGAGCAATCTCTTCCAGCCGTATATCAACAGCTCTCGACCCGATTTGCCGTTCGATCAATTCTAAGGCAGGTTGTGTAACGCTTTGTTTCTCTCCCGTTGTGCCACAAGCGCACAGCATTATTACAAAAAATACAAACAAACTATGGGATATATGGTATTTCATGGAATTATATTTAACCTGTTTCAAAAAAGAGAATCGCGTTGTGAGTCTCCTAACCCCTACTGTGGATTTATGATCACCCACAACGCGATTCTTATATGTCTGCTATAAATTTAATATGAACTCGGCTTATTATCTAACGACGAGTTTGTGTGTGGTCTTACCGACAACGATTACATAAACACCGTTCTCTACCGGCAACTCCAAAGCGACGTCATTGGCGACAACCCCTTCGTAAACCAATCCGCCCATCAGATTATACACTCTGGCAACGGCTTCGCTATCCAATCCGGCCACATAAACCACGTTGCCGTCGCTCCAAACACGCACCTCATTGGCAACCACATCTTGAATTGCGCCCATATCGGCATACTCTACAGCACCTACCGCCGGAGCATCGGGACGAGCATTACCCAACTGGTCGGTCGTGGGTATTTCAACGCCCTCGTATGTTTTCAAACCTTTGCCTATGGCCACACTGTTCTCGGCGATCATAGCCACTCTCATATCGCCCGATAAAACGCTGGTTTGATGATTATAATAGTCATCTCCATCATCCAAAGGATTTTTCTCAGTTTCTGCAAAAATAACATCACTGTCAAAATTAACAGCTACATTCGAACCATCAGCAAAAAATCCCTCAGAACCTGCGACATACAAATTGTTTTTACAAACAGGATAGACCGTTTGAGGCAATGGTTCATTATCGGCATCAACTTGATTGGCCATATAAAAAGCCACAATATCGAATCGAGACTCATCTTCCATCCAAGTACTACTATAATTTTCCGCAAACAAATTATTTATAAATATCGGCTCCATAGTAGTCGTAGCTCTTGACCATACACAAAGAGCGCCTCCATTTCCAGCTAAATTGCCTACAAAAGTACAATTGACAATCGCCGGCGAAAATACATCTATCGTAGTAGCAGTTTGCATGTATATGGCTCCGCCTCGATCATCAGATATATTGTTCGCAAATGTCGAGTTTGCGATATAAACCCGAGGAGAGGGATTATTCGCTGTCGCATTGATACCTATCGCACCACCTGCGGCTCCTTCATTTTCCACAAATGAACAATTCTCAACTCGAAGTTCCGAATCTCCATATGCACAAACGGCTCCACCTCCATAAGAAGCTCCACATCTATTGTTATTGAACAATGAGTTTTTCAAAAACGCATTAGATCCGCTCACTCTTATTACACCACCATTATTCACGCTACTTGTAATAGGTTCGTAGTTGTTTGAAAATTGGCAGTTATTAGCGTTCAATGTCGAATAACCACTTAACCGAATGGCTATATTCTTAAATCCGTCGATAATAAGATTATTCAATGTAATCTCAGATGCTTCACTAATTGAAAACAAAGACTCCAATCCTTTTATGGTAACCCGGTTCCCTGTCTTTTTATTGATACCATTAAAAGTTAGATTTTTCCCTTTGATAATGATACCGGTTCCTTCACCATAATCCAATACATCTCCGTCGAAATTAAATTCAATGGTGCTTCCCGATTCGGCATTCGCAATTACATACACCAATCCGCCAGCTGCCACCGGATCCATATCGGCGGTTGTCACTTCTACCGTTTGCGCAAACATTGTACCCGTAAATACCGCGAGTACACTTGCTAAAAATGTAATCTTTTTCATAATTTAAAAATTTAATGGTTAATAATATATTTAAAAGTGCTATTCTGATAGCCATTGTTTACGTTTACCACATACACCCCTTTCCCACACGCTTCCGGGAAAAGTATCGTCGTGCCATTATCAGCTGTCCGAGCATCTAAAAGAGTCCCGTCCAAACCATAAATGCTCACATTCGATATGGCTTGAAGATTCTCGAACGAAAACCCGTTTTCTTCTCGTACAAGTTTAATCTCTTCGGCGTTTTCCACAGCTTCCATACCCGATTTAACCTCCTCGATTACGACATATACGGGCAAATGGTCCGACACATCGGACATAGTAAGACCCGATACCGAGGTGACCACTTCGGTTTGTTCCACATTATACTCCTGCGAATCCTCTCCGCAATACGAAATAATCATATCGATACACGACGAAGGGTCTTCGGCCGGGAAAGTATATTGTGACGTCTTGTTCAAAATCGTGAACCCGTTGTTCTTGAATGTAACCATTGCCCGATAAGTAGGCTGAGCGTTAAAATCGCCGGCAATAAAAACCGTCTTGTCACTTTGTCGGGCAAAGTCGATCGCCCATGCCGTAGCGGTATCCCTGTCGTCGGCGTTCAGCGAGTAGTGCGTACAGAGAAAATAAAACTTGTCAAATTCGGCAATGAGAAATCCACGAGCCTCTTTGTCCTTCGACTTATCCGACGGATCGAAAGACTGGGTTTGCACCGATATAGGCTCTGTTTTTGACAGAATACCTATCCCATAATAGGTTCCAACCAAAGCAAAGAACTGCGAGTGCATGCCGGTAGCCTCGGCCAATTCGCTCAAATAATCGTGATCAAAAATACCTAAAACCCGATTATCTACCTCTTGCAAAGCCACTATATCGGGATTTTGTGCATTGATTACCGCTGCGATGTCGTCCAGCCTCGAAGTCGTCATACCTCCTCCTTTGATATTATAGGAAAGCATCTTTACAGTTTCAGCCGATACAGAAACGACACAGAAAGACATGAACAAAGTCAATATCAACAATGTAAATATCCTTTTCATAGCAAAAATCAATATTTTACATACTCTAATTCTGTCACAATAGGTAAATGGTCGGACAAAGAAGACTGGATTGTCTGAGTCCGCACAATTCTCCACCCCTGCTTAGGCATAGCGAAAATATAATCTATCTTTTTTCTTGGGTTCCATGCAGGAACGGTAAAATCATAATCGGTTGCCAAATACCAATGCTCTCCCATATTATGTTTAATTGCATGCGTAGAAGGATCTGTATTAAAATCTCCGCCTAAAACCACCGGATACCGATAATCACTGAAATGATCTGTAATAAAAGCCGTCTGTGCATCTCGCGTCTCTGTCAACTGATAATCCAAATGAGTCGAGGCAAAACAAATAGTATCGTCTCCTACCTCAAACAGCCCCTCTAATAGGGCTCTACGTTCATGATTCTTATCGGGCCACGGTAAAAAAGTCTTTTTAGTTCTGATATAAGGATATCGGGAAAGGATTCCTATACCATAGTATCCTCCCTTATAATCAATTGTTTTTCCATACACCCCAAACATTTTTGTAAAATATGCTAATTCCGAAATATAGTCTCGCCCTATTTGATGCGGGGCTCTTTCCCCTCGATTGGTTTTACAATCTATTTCTTGCAACGCAACAAAATCGGGATTAAAAGACTTTATGTGTGATGCCAAATCTTCCAACGACGCCAATTCTCCAAAACGGATATTATAAGTCATTACCCTTATTCTTAAAGTATCTTGGGCATATGTGTTCCCAAACAGGCAACAAAAAATGATGAACAAACAATATTTAAATATTCTCATTTTCTACGGTTTTGAAATATTCAACACAGAAATAATAGGGAGATGATCAGATGCGTTTACCCCTGTAACAACGGTATGAGAAACAACATTAAAATATTCCAATGGTCTGTAAGCGATATAATCTATTTCCCGATTAGGCGCATTAGAAGGAATTGTGAAATTTTTCGGGTCTGTATTCGTCCTGACAAATCCGGCTGCTTCCAACTTATCGATAATCGAGTTATCCGGTTTGGAATTAAAGTCCCCCCCTAAAATAATGGGGAAATCTTTTTTAGAAGAAAGTTCTTCCATCATAACCGGGAACTGCCTATCCCTCTCTGCCTGAGTAACGGATAAATGGATCACAGCCAAATAAACATCGATTCCGTTGTACTTTATTTTTGCGGTTCCCAAAACATTGCTTCCTGTAATTGTCAAACCTTCTATTTCCTTCGGCAAATCATGATTTACGATTTCACTCATTTGAAAAGAAGAAAGAATTGCCGCACCGTAAGCCCCTCCTTGAAAATCTTTTTGTTTGAAAAAATAATAATACGGGTAACCTGCCAATTCCGCTAATTCTTTGGTCTGATCCAACCCTAAACTTCTTGTAGTTTTATAATCTACCTCTTGTAACAAAACGACATCTGGTTTTTTCGCCTTTATCACATTCGCAACATTATTCACATCGGCTGTTGTCACTTCTCCCGACGTTCCATAATAAGGGGCACAGTGTTTTATGTTATAACTCATCACGACTAAATTTTCTTTGAGTTCAGTGTTGTTACCCCAACCGGCATCGCCTTGCGGTTCATTGGCTTTACTACAACCTATAAAAACCGCACTGATACTTATTACCAATATAAACACACGTTTCATCTTAATCATATTTTATAGTTCATTAATATCCACACTATTAGAATTCTAATAGTGTGGATTAGAAATTCAAATTATTCCGGCCAACCGGGATTTTGTCCCAACAATGGGTTCTTCATTCTCTCCTCATAAGGAACCGGCCACAAGTAATGCATAGTTGGATCGAAATAACGGGGGCCACCCTCGGCTCTCGATTTTTCGTAAATGACATCACCAAACTCATCGACACCGGTATCGGGATAAGGATTAGCGCCTAAATCATTCATACAAACCGTTAAACTCGGCCCTGTGATAGCCCGACCGAAACGAAGCTCTCCTTCACGCCAGCGCATCACATCGGCGTACCTCATACCGTCAAATGAAAGTTCAATACGGCGTTCCCGCTTAATCTCAGTCCACAGATCGAGATTCCAAGCGGCCAACTCGTTCAGATTCATGCGGTGCATACCCACCCGATCTCTCAATCGATTGATTGTCATATCGATTTGATCCTGAGTCAATGTCCCATTTATCTTATAAAGAGCCTCAGCATAAATAAGAAGGACTTCGGGATAACGGATAACATTCAGGTTGGTATGTGACCTATTATAATTCCCCGCAATACTGATTTCATTATATTTTTTGAAATAAAATCCGGTTATCCCGTTCGCTCCATTTCTTCCAGGTTGTAACGAGGAGAAACGAGGCAACTGAAATATATCGTTCGGACGGCGATACTCAGCATCTCCATCGTCTCCTCCTCCCCATTGATCACCGGGAGTAAACAGCGTCATTCTCATTCTCGGATCCCTGTTTTGGAAATAATCGGCATAATGTTCCTCAGGATACTTATACAGAGGTGACGTTTTTATATCTGTACGTTTATAATACTCCAAGCCCGGTTTTGCAGGCATTCCATCGATACATAAATATGCATCGACTAACGTTTTGGTAGGATTAAACCGAATGAAATCCACCGGACAACAAGTCTCGTTCGACATATTATTATTGCGGATATCATTCACATAGATACTGGAAATAATCGACTCATTATTATCCGGATTATTCTCTATGTCACCCTCGAGGTGGTATACTTTTTCATAGTCATATAATCCGTATGGGCTATTATCGATAATCTCTTTGGCAATATTAGCGGCCAATTCATACCGTTCGTTTTGCAAAGCGATTCTCGCCTGCATAGCCAGAGCGCCCCAACGGTCTATACGACCTACATTCTCACCCAACTGACGTTCCCGAGGGAGTTTCGACGCAGCCCACTCCAAATCAGCCATTAAACTATCAATAACTTCACTTCTTGGAGTGCGAGGGCCATAAGCTTCCTCTGAGGTGATGACATGATTAATCCAAGGGACATCCCCGAAGAATGTAGTCAACATAAAATATACCCATGACCTTATAACCTTTACTTCCGCAGCATAGACATCTTTCACATCTTGATCTATCTCCGCCCGATTATAGTTATCCAAAAAATTATTACAGGTATGAATATGACCATAAGAATACCTCCAATACGAAGTAAACGGGAATCCATCGGTATAGGTATGTTTACCCCCCGACACTTTGGAAAGACCGCTATTCTTATCACCCCATATCACCGTCTCGGCAGTAGACTCTGCCCACTTAACTAACAATTCATATTCAAAGGTCTCATAACAGGGATACAATGCCGCACGCAATTGATCTTCTGTTTTCCAATATGTTTCATTTGTCACAGAATCCTGAGGATATCTATCTAAAAAATCATCGTTACATGAAACCAGTCCTAATGCCAACAGCAAAAAAACCGCAATATATTTAATCGTTTTCATATCCAATAGTGTTTATTAAAATGAAAGAACTAACCCAAATACATATGTCTTTACTTGGGGATAAACATCACCCGAGGATTCCCGCACTTCCGGGTCATAAGCACCAAAATATTTGGTAAACGTCAATAAATTGTCTGCCGACGCATACAATCGCAATCCCTCTATTTTCCATCGATTAAGAAGTTTTTTGGGAATGGAATATCCTATCTGAACATTTTTCAAACGTAAGTACGAAGCATCTTCCTTCCAATAATCACTGAATAACAAATTATGGGATTGAGCTTGATACAGACGAGGATATGTGGCATCGGGATTATTGGGAGTCCAGCGATCGAGATGTTCTACCTTGGGCACCGAATAATCGTTGATAAAGCAATGGCGAGCCTCTTCCTCCAAATATCCATCCACTTTACCCACTCCCTGGAAATAAAAGCTGAAATCCCAATCTCTCCATTGTAACTCACCTCTCAACGAATAGGAATAATGTGGATACGGATCGCCAAATACGACTTTATCATACTCATCTATTTCACCATCGGGAATTCCTTCTGGGCCGCTTAAATCCCGATATTTGATATCACCCGGTTGTGTTATCGCTTTTGCTGCCGCAGGTATGGCAAACGTCGGATTTATATAGTGTCCGTTTTCATCAACGCCTCCAAAATCTTCAATTTGAGCTAAACCATCGGTCAAATACCCGTAATAGGCATCGATAGGATCTCCCTCGCGACGGATATTATCCAATAGAGTAGGCTCGCTTGTCCCTAAATCGACGATTTTATTTTTAGCGTCAGAAAGGTTAAATAACAAATTATACTTTACTTCTCCTATCTGATCTCTCCATCCAATTTCAAGCTCCCAACCTTTATTTTCGATTTTACCCATGTTCTCAAAGGGAAGATTGGCACTTCCTGTGATTCCTACAACCGTAGGATAAACCGGTTTCACCAGAGCGTCAATATTATCTTTTTTAAACCAATCGAAAGATGCGGTCAATCTGTTATTAAAGAAAGCTAAATCCACACCAACATTCAACATTCTTATCGTTTCCCACTTGATATTAGCATTACCTAATTTACTTTGTTGGAAACCAATATTTTGTATTCCGCCAATAGGATAACTCTCTCCCGAATCAATAGGAGTCAAATAGGGATAGTAATCGCTTCCTACATTTTGGTTCCCTAATTCACCCCAAGAAGCCCTCAGTTTACCGGAACTCAAAACAGGGTTTGCAAAACGCATAAATTCTTCCCTAGAAAAATTCCACCCGGCCGAGAACGAAGGGAAATACCCCCAGCGATTATCCCGAGCGAAACGAGAAGTCCCATCGATACGCATATTTGCTTCCACCAAATACTTTTCGTCAAATGCATAGTTCACACGCCCGAAATAAGATCGCAATGCCCATGAACTCTTCGTCCCGCTATTCGTAATATCTTCGGTTCCCGCATCAATCACATAAATGCCATCAAACGGAATTTTCTTGCGGCTTGCACTTAAACTGCTGAAATCATACCATTCCTGCGAATATCCCAACAGAGCCCCAATCTCATGTTTATTTATCTGTTTTTGGAAATTCAAAGTTAACTGTAAGGATTGAGTCAAGGCATCTTGATGTGCTTGGCTCACCGAATTTCTCATATTTTTATTCGCAGGATCGGGAGTCCCATCTGAAAAATATTCTGGTAACGTAGGAGTAAATTCATCGGTTTCTCTAAAATAATAATTTGCTGCATATTGCCCTCCCAGATTCAATCCATCGATTATCCGTAAATCCGCACTCACAATAGTATTCAATGTACGAGATTTTCTCTTTTCTTCTCCTCCTTCTTTGGCAACATAAACCGGGTTGTTTATACTCCCACTGGAATAATATTCGGTATCTTCCCATACTCCCATCTCATTCTGCTGTTGCCATTTTACCGGCAGCAGTGGCGACATGCGCTGAGCCAGACGGAATACTCCACTCGCTCCCGAAAATCCGGAAGCATTGCGATAATAATCGACAAAACTGACATTCCCATTTATTTTCAATCGATCAAAAACTTCTGTATTCACATTGATTCTTGCATTGTGACGCCTTGTATTAAATGCATCACCCACAACCAATCCGTCTTGGTCTAAATAACCATAAGACATAAAATAACTACTTTTCCCACTTCCACCTCTCACGCTGACCGAGTGACTCGTTTGCAACGCATGTTTCTTGAAAATTTCATTCACCCAATCTGTATTCGAGTATTCATTGGGATATTCCCCCGAATCGTATCTGTCGAAAGCTGTCTGATCGTATGGAGCAGAGAATCCGGCCGCTGTCATGGCCTCGTTCGACAGTGTCATATAATCCCGTCCATTTACCAACTCAGGAAGACGTGTAGGAGTTTGCATACCCACATACCCCGAATAGGTCAATGTCGCCTTCTCATTGCGTTTACCTTGCTTTGTTGTAATCAAAATAACTCCGTTAGCCGCACGGGCTCCGTAAATAGCGGCCGATGCTGCATCTTTCAAAACCGATACACTTTCTATATCGTTAGGATTCAATAAATTCAAATCTCCTCCCGAAACTCCGTCAATTAATATAAGAGGCTCGGTACTACTATTTATAGTACTGACACCACGAATCGTTATTGAAGGTACAGCTCCGGGCTGTCCAGATGCAGACGTAATACTTACTCCTGGCAATAAACCTTGCAATCCTGCACTGACATTAGTAATAGGACGGTTTTCCAACTCATCGCCTTTTACCATCGACACAGCTCCTGTCACATTTATCTTCTTCTGTACGCCATAACCCACAACGACCACATCGTCCAAAGAGACAGAGCTTTCTATGAGAGAGACATCTAACACTCCTGCTTGTAGAACTTCTTTTCTCAAATCTTCATATCCAACATAAGAGAACTTCAATGTGCCTCCTATGGGAGCGGTCAACGAATATTTACCGTCTATGTCGGTAATGGTTCCCTTAGAAAGGTCCTCTACAAGGACCGATGCTCCGATAATGGGCTCTCCTGTCTCTTGATCTATAACCGTTCCTTTAACCGATACAAGTTGTTGCTCTTTTGGCGTAGCGTCCGTTCCTCCTTGTTTTTCTCTCTTATACAAGAGAACACTGTTGTCCAAGAAACGAAAACCAATATCGGTTCCCTCGAAAAGTTGTGTCAACGCAGCTTGCAGGCTTACCCCGTTGACGTTCAAGGATACAGGCTTGTTAGGATCGACAAATTCTTTACTATATGCCACATTCACAGACGCTTGTTCCTTTATCTGGTCCATTGCCTGTTTCAACGTAACATTCTGTATGTTCACCGAAATTTTTTGTTGCTGAGCAAAAGCAACCCACGGAAAAGCAAGACAAAGCCCTCCCACCATACACCATCTACGGATGTATGGAAAAATGTATTTTTCCAGCATAAATGTTGAGTGTTTATTATATTATTAGACTTATGTTATTTCTCTTTCACAGCATATACATTTTCCGATATTTCATTAAACTTTATGGGGGTAATAGCAGACATCATTTCAAAAATACCCGACAAGTTATTCAGCTTACAGGTAAAATTATAGGTAAACTTAGAAATCTCCTCACTACGCACATCGAAAGAGACATCAAACTGCCTCGACAGGGTCGTGAGTACTTCGTCCATAGGTGCGTTTCGGAAGACCAGTTTGTTATTTTTCCAGTCCGAAGCCTCCTTATAATAGGCGTTGTTCATCACCTTGCAAATGTTCCGTCCTTTTTCATAAACCGCTGTTTGGCCGGGCGTCATGTGATACGAGCCCATCTTTTCGGCATACGGGTAACTAATCACGATTCCACCCTCGTCCAACGTAGTTGTAACAGCCGAATCGGTAGGATAAACCGAGACATTGAACCGTGTTCCCGTCACACGGATATTCATTTCATCGGCCTGTACCATAAAAGGTTTCTCAGTGTCTTTTTTTACTTCGAAATACGCTTCGCCCACCAGCATAACCTCGCGTTTCTTTTTGGCGAATTTCTCGGGATAAACCAATTTTGAATCGGCGTTCAGCCATACTTTGGTCCCGTCTTCAAGCAGTACGACCAAGCGCTCACCTCTCAAAGCGCAAACCTCTTTATATACGGGCTTAGAAACATCTACATGCTGATACACCAAATACCCGATATTCAACAGAACCAACGCAATGGCACATGCCCATTTACAAATCGTCCCGATTCTCGGTCTTTCTTGTCGGCTCATTCGTTGAGCCAAACTCTCATAGACTCCAAACTTGTCGAAATCGGGCACATCGCGCCCTCCCATCGGCAAAGAATCGGCATTGAGCAGCCGTTCTATATCTTTGTCCATATGATCCGAGATATAGTTCAATATCTCTTTATCGGTCTGATTTCGACGTTTCAACAACATAATATATAGCGTTTCATTATATAATACACAATGAAAAAAGAAAAGTATTATAAAAAAATGATTTTTTTTCGATTCCCCTCAAAAATTTTACAGCAACAACGATATAGCGCATTGGCGCACAATCTCTTTTATCTGCTTCAAAGACTGGCTATACTGGAACTTAATCGTATTGACCGAGAGGTGCAATTTCTCGGCAATCTCTTGATTGGAATATTTCCCGGTAATTTTCAGTGAAAAAATCTTTCTCCGCTGGGGCGACAACTGATCAATCGCATGGCGTATCAAATCCAACTGTTCCCTGTCGATATCGTCATCGATGTGCTCGTCGTCGATTCTCTCCAACAATTCCAAACAATCGTCCAAAACAAAAATATTATTCTTAGAATCCCTCAGGATATTGAGCAAATCGTTTTTCAAAACGGTAAATAAGAAATGATTCAATGGCCGAGCCTCATCGAGAGTGGCCCGTTTCGACCAAATTTTCATAAAAAGATTCTGCACGGCATCCTCGGCCAGTTCTTTATTACACAGATACTTAAAAGCAAATCTATATGCTTGTTCCGAATAAGTGTTATAAAGAATGGTAAAAGCTAACTGGTTTCCTTGTTTTAACTGAATCGTTAAGGCGATGTCGTCCATTTTTTGCATTACCACAAATTAAGAGTCTTGCAATATTCAAAAAAAATACCGAAACCACAAAAAAAATTCGGTAAATTTACAATTACAAAAAAACAACATACGCCCAACCGGATCTTCAAACTATCTGAAATTTAGGTTCGAAAAGCCCCAAATAGGAGCAAAGGAAATTTTATCCGAACAAAACAATAGTTGTTTTATTGGTTATTAATTTTATTATGTCCACCATTTCAAGGCTAATTCTTTTTTATCCCACGTCCTCTCTTCCCCTATGATTTTCCACTGCCCCGGAAACACTCGACGTAAATCGGAGCAAACAAAAACAAAAAAGGTGGAGAAAGCCGTTTGACTTCTCCACCTTGTACCCAGAGCCGGGATCGAACCGGCATGGAGGTTAATCCACTGGTGTTTGAGACCAGCGCGTCTACCAATTCCGCCATCTGGGCAGAAAGACGGTGCAAAATTACACATAGATTTTAATTATACCAAATAATCTCGATTTTTTTTCAAAAAAATTTATTCCGGCTTTCTTTCTAATAAAAAATAATTACATTAGCAGAAGAAAATCACAAAAAAAATGGCACGACCATGGAAAATAGATATTGCGTAATAATGGGAGGCGGCGTAGGAAGCCGCTTTTGGCCATTCAGCCGAAACAACAGACCTAAACAATTCCTCGACTTTTTTGGTATCGGGCGCTCTTTGCTCCAAATGAGCTACGACCGCTTTGTCAAAATAATTCCCAAAGACCATATATTTATCGTCACCAACAAAATATATGTCGATTTGGTGAAAGAGCAACTCCCCGAACTGCCCGAAGAAAACATCTTGTTGGAACCGGCTCGCCGAAACACAGCGCCTTGTATCGCTTGGGCGGCTTACCACATTCGGGCAATCAACCCGAAAGCCAATATCGTCGTAGCCCCGTCGGACCACTTGATTCTCAAAGAAGACGAGTTTGCCCAATGTATCAATCGAGGCATCGATTTCGTAGCCAAATATCCGGCATTGCTCACATTGGGGATAAAACCCAACCGCCCCGAAACGGGATACGGCTACATTCAAGTGGGCGAAGATGCCGAGGGCGACATAAAGACCGTTAAAACATTTACCGAAAAACCCAATCTCGAATTTGCCAAAATGTTTGTAGAGAGCGGCGAATTTTTCTGGAATTCGGGTATTTTCATCTGGAACGTACAAACGATCATCAATGCTTTTCAAAGGTTTCTTCCCGATATTTCCAATCGATTCGAAGCAAATATCGAAGTATTCAACACGCCCGAAGAGAAGCGGTTTATCGACGAGAATTTTGCCGCGTGCCCCAATATTTCGATAGACTTCGGCGTCATGGAGAAAGCGTCGAATGTATATGTGCTTTGCGCCGAATTTGGGTGGAGCGACTTGGGCTCTTGGAGTGCGTTGTATGACCATTCGCCCAAAAACAAAGATGGCAACGTGACGCAAGGTTGCAAAGCGCTGCTCTATAACACGACAGGGTGCGTGGTCGCCGTGAAAGGCGAGAAACTGGTAGTTGTCGAAGGGTTGCAAGACTATATCATCGCCGAGGCCGACAACGTTCTACTCATCTGTCCTAAAAACGAGGAGCAGAAGGTAAAACAGTTTGTCACCGACGCCAAAATGTCCTATGACGACACGTTTATTTAAGAACAGGAACAAATTGACTTATCCATAAAAAAGCCGGATTTCTCCGGCTTTTTTTATGGATTCATACGATAGATTCATTAGAAAAACTTCGTCGGGGTGCCCCAAATATCCGAAAGTAGGTTGTTGGCCAGCCGGCTGGCACCGATCCTGAAATATTCGTTCGTCAACCATTTTTCGCCCAACACCTCTTTCACCACACAATAATATTTCACAGCGTCGGCCGTGGTAGAAATTCCGCCGGCCGGTTTGAAACCAATCATGGTCCCGGTCTGTTCATAATACTCCTTGATAGCTTGGCACATTACATACGCAGCTTCGAGAGTAGCGGCAGGCTCGGTTTTTCCCGTAGAAGTTTTAATAAAATCGGCACCCGAATAAATCGACAACAAAGATGCTTTCTTGATATTCGAAGCCGTTTTCAATGCCCCCGATTCGAGAATGACCTTCAAATGCGCCTCTTTACAAGCTTGTTTAAGCTCCTCTATCTCTTGGCACATCTCCTCATAATTGCCAGACAAGAAATTACCCACATTGATGACGATATCGATCTCGTCAGCACCATCGCCAACGGCCAAAGCCGTCTCGGCGACCTTTACCTCGGTAAATGTCTGTGAGGTAGGGAAACCACCCGATACAGCGGCAATATTCACCGAAGAGACATCGAGATTGGCGCGGACGGTTCCCGCAAAATTGGGATATACACAAATCGCTGCCACATTGGGCATATCAGGATGTTCCTCCTCAAAATCGTTTACTCGTTTTGTAAATCGAGTAATAGATTCGGTATTGTCCTCGATATGCAACGACGTCAGGTCTATACAGTTAAACAAAAACTTATACACATCGACATTGCTGTTCACAGCCAAATTGTCCCGCACGATTTTCTCTACGGCCTCGGCCACTTGTGCATCGTCCAAATCGGTCTTATACCGGCTTAGCATTTCTTCGTACTTATCCATTTTTCGTCAATTTAGGATTATTAATATGTCTGGTTTTATCTCTATTTGTCTTTTTCTCTATGTTCTTTTCAAATGCGGCGGTCAAATCGACGCCTGTCTGGTTGGCCAGACAGAGCAAAACCCAGAAGACATCGCAAAGCTCGTCCGACAAATCGCTGTTCTCTTCCCCAGCTTTGAACGATTGGTCGCCATACCTCCGGGCGATAATACGGGCAACCTCGCCCACCTCCTCGGTCAATATAGCCATATTCGTCAGTTCGCTGAAATATCTCACGCCCACGCTCCGAATCCACCGATCGACCTCTTCTTGTGCTTCCCGTATAGTCATAATCACTCCTTGTTTTTCGTATCCATACATATTGTAACCGGCCCGTCGTTTACCAATTCGACCTGCATATCGGCGCCGAAAATCCCGGTCGCCACAGGTTTAGCTATTTCTTCCGAAAAGCGACGGCAGAAAGCCTCATACATCGGCACAGCCCGTTCGTGGCCGGCTGCCCGTATATAAGAGGGTCGATTACCCTTCTTGGTCGAAGCCAACAAAGTAAACTGGCTGACAATCATGGCTTCTCCTCCGGTATCGAGCAAGGAGCGGTTCATCACGCCATCTTCGTCGTCGAAAATGCGCAAATTGACACATTTCTTCACCAACCATTCGAGATCCGGCAGTTCATCGCTATCTTCCACCCCCAGCAAGACCAATAGTCCTTGCCCGATCGAAGAATGTAACTCTCCACCAATTCGCACCGAAGCGCGCTTTACTCGTTGAACGACAACTTTCATACAACATTCTTTTGCATCTTTGCAAAGATACGACAAACATGGAGAGAAACAAATTTTATTCCTTGAACTATACGGGAGTCGTTCCGATTCGCATCGGCTCATAAAACCTGTAAAGCCCGATTGAGGTTACAGACTATTACCCACGGAAAATAATTTTTTATTGGCAAGTAGAAATAACAATCGATTGATTATCAAATATATATTAAAGATTATTCTTGATAATTTTAGCTTTGGCCGAGCCTACCACCGCAGCCAAATCGGATTCTGAGGCTTCTTTGATTCGTTTCACGCTCTTGAAATGCGTCAACAACAATTCCTTACTCTTAGGGCCGATACCATGAATAGAATCCAACGCCGACTTCACCTGCCCTTTGCTCCGTTTATTTCGATGGAATGTAATCCCGAAACGGTGCGCCTCGTCTCGCATGTGCTGGATAACCCGCAGCGATTCCGAGTTCTTGTCGATGTACAGCGGCAGAGAATCACCCGGGAAATAAATTTCTTCCAGCCGTTTGGCAATTCCCACAATCGGCACCTTCCCTCTCAGCCCCAACGCTTCGAGCGACTCCAGCGCGGCGCTCAACTGCCCTTTTCCGCCATCGACAATGACCAGTTGCGGAAGAGACTCACCCTCATCGAGCAAACGACGATAACGACGATAAATAATTTCTCTCATGGAAGCGAAGTCATCGGGCCCGACAACAGTTTTAATGTCAAACTTGCGATAGTCTTTTTTCGAGGGCTTCGCCTTCTTAAAGACCACGCACGAAGCCACCGGATTGGTTCCTTGAATATTCGAATTATCGAAACACTCCATATGCCACGGAAGCTCGGGCAACCTGAAATCTTGCTGTATGCGGGAAAGAATCCGCACTACCCGCTGTTCGGGATTCAGCTTTTCGTTTTGTTTCAACCGGTCGATTTTGTATTGCTTCACATTTTGTTCCGAAACGGCAAGCAATTTCTTTTTATCCCCCCGCTGCGGAACGACAAACTCAATATCCGAAAAATCCGATTCCGGAACAAACGGAACAAGAGCTTCCCGAGCGGAGCTACCAAACCGAGAGCGCAATTCGGCTATTCCCAACGAGAGTATCTCAGCCGCCGATTCATCGAGCTTTTTGCGATATTCGATCGTTATGCTCTGCACAATCGAGCCTCCTCGCACATGCATATAATTAACAAACGCCACCCCATCGTCCTCATCATAAGAAAAGACATCTATGTCGTGTAAAGCAGGATTCACGATAACCGATTTTGCTTTGTATTTCTCGATTAAATCGTATTTCTCTTTTATCAATTGTGCTTCCTCAAAACGCAGTTCGGCCGATAAGTCCCGCATCTCTTCAAGCAAATGATTGCTCAACTGGTGTATGTCGCCATTGAGTATTTGCCTCACTTGCTCGATATATCCGTTATACTCTTCCTCACTTATCTTGCCCTCGCAGCAACCCTTGCAATTTTTTATATGATACTGCAAGCAAACTCTAAATCGTTTTTTCTCGATATTTTCGGGAGTAAGCGCATAATTGCATGTGCGTATAGGATACAGTTCTCGAATCAAAGCCAGCACCGTTTTAGCCAAATGGACATTGGCATAGGGGCCATAATACTTCGATCCATCCTTATGTACTCTTCTCGTGAGAAACACACGGGGGAAATGTTCATTACGAAGGCAAATCCACGGATATGTCTTATCATCTTTCAACAAAACATTATACCGAGGCTTATACTCCTTGATGAGACTATTCTCGAGATGCAGGGCGTCTTCTTCGGTTTTTACGACAATATACTGTAAGTCATAAATATTTTTGACCAGAATATTCGTTTTGGGAGAATCGTGTGTTTTATTGAAGTAAGACGACACCCGGCGTTTCAAATTCTTTGCCTTACCCACATAAATAATCTTGCCCGTTTTATCGAAATACTGGTACACACCCGGAGTATCCGGCAAAAGGGCAAGTTTATTTTTAATATTTTTACTTCTATCGATCAATTCGACTTAATATTTTATCAACGCTTCTACTTCGACATCGCTCGGAAAAAGATCCCGGCCTTTCAAAAATTCCAACTCAACGAGAAAATTCACATAGACCTTCTTCGGATTAAACCGTTTCACCAAGTTATATGCAGCAAACATTGTTCCACCGGTAGCCAACAAATCGTCATGCAGTAGCACCACATCGTTTTCGCAAAGCGCATCTTTATGAATCTCGATTACATCTACGCCATACTCTTTGGTATAACTCTCCTGCCAAGTCTCTGCCGGCAGTTTCCCCGGTTTGCGCATGGGCACGAATCCAGCATTGATGCGGGTTGCCAATATTGGTCCCATGATAAAGCCGCGCGACTCGATACCGACAACCTTAGTAATGCCTTTCTCGGCATACATCGCCGTAAGCATATCGGCCAATTCTTTCAAACATTCCGGTTCTTTGAATACCGTCGTCAAATCTCTAAAAATAATTCCCTTTTGTGGAAAATCAACGACATCGCGAATCTTGCTTTTAATAATTTCTACACTCATTTTTATTAATTATTTATTTGCGTTTTCCCTTTTATTTAAAGGCTTTTTGAACATTTGTTCCACGTGAAACATCACCGACCTACCAGCAACAACAATATGTTTATATCGCTCGGCGAAATCCCCGGGATTCGCGAGGCTTGCGCTATGGTCTCGGGATCTATCCTTTCCAATTTTTGACGTGCCTCGGTCGACAAAGCCTTTATTTGACTATAATTGAATTTTCCTCGTATGCGTATATGTTCCAAACGGGCTATCTTCTCGGCAATCATTTTTTCCCGGTCGATATAACCTTGATACTTCATTTTGATCTCGGCGGCTTCCACAATCTCCTCACGACGATTCTTTATCGAAGAAATCTCCCTTTTCAATGCCGGGACCAACTGCGAAAGTTGCATCAAATCGAGCTGAGGACGTAGAACTAAATCGATCAGCCGCACGCCTTGTTTCAACGGGGTCGTCCCCAACGCCTCCAATCCGGCATTGATATAAGCCGGTTTTATAGAATAGTTTTGAGCGAATTCGATCAACCGCTCGATACATTCCCGCTTCTCTTTCAACAAATCATACCGTTGTTGCGTTGCCAACCCCAATTGGAAGGAGCGCTCGGTAAGACGCATATCGGCATCGTCTTGCCTCAATAAAATGCGATACTCGGCTCTCGATGTAAACATGCGATACGGCTCATCAACCCCTTTGGTGACCAAATCATCGATAAGCACACCTATATAAGCGTCATCTCGTCCCAATGTAAACGGAGTGCCTCCGTGACAATTGATATGAGCGTTTATCCCAGCGACAAGGCCTTGCCCCCCCGCCTCTTCATATCCGGTTGTTCCATTTATCTGCCCGGCAAAAAAGAGATTTTGCACACGCTTGGTCTCCAAGTTATGGTTCAATTGCGTCGGATCGAAATAATCATACTCTATGGCATACCCGGGTCGATAAATACGCACATCTCGCAAAGCCGGAATCTCCTGCAACGCCCTCACTTGAACATCCAGCGGGAGCGACGAGGAGAAGCCATTCAAGTAATATTCTTGCGTAGTTTCACCTTCCGGTTCGAGGAAAAGTTGGTGCTCCGTTTTATCGGGAAAAGTAACTATTTTTGTCTCGATACTGGGACAATATCGGGGGCCTATACTCTGTATTTGCCCATTATAAAGCGGGGAATCGGGCAAGCCATTCCGCAGAATCTCATGTACCCTATCGTTGGTATAAATCGTCCAGCAACTACGTTGTTTCAATGGGCGGGGAGAAAAATCGAGGAAGGAGAATTTATGGAAATCGTTCTCGCCTTGTTGCTCGGTAGCCTCTTCGAAATGTATGCTACGGCCATCGATTCGCACCGGAGTCCCGGTTTTCATGCGTCCGGCCGTAAAGCCCAGCCCAACCAACTGCTCGGTAATCCCATACGATGCCGGCTCCGAAATGCGCCCTCCGTGCAATTGAGTACGCCCAATGTGCATAAGGCCATTCATAAAAGTTCCCGTTGTAAGCACCACGCATTTCGCCGAGAAGGTGACATTCATGTCCGTTATGACGCCTGCTACACGTTTGTCTTTTATAATAATCTGATTTACAGAATCTTGCCATATGTATAGATTCTCGGTATTTTCAAGGATAGAGCGCCATGTGGTAATGAACTTAGCCCTATCGCTTTGAGAACGGGGGCTCCACATAGCCGGGCCTTTGGAGCGGTTCAACATTCTGAATTGAATTGCGGTCTTATCGGTAACAATACCCATAAAACCACCCAAAGCGTCGATTTCACGGACAATCTGCCCTTTGGCAATTCCACCGACGGCAGGATTGCAACTCATTTGGGCAATCTTATTCATATCCATCGTAATCAGCAAAGTCTTCGACCCCAAATTGGCCGATGCGCACGCGGCTTCACAACCGGCATGCCCTGCTCCTACGACGATCACATCATAATTAAAATCCATTGTTATTTACCTCCATGACTCTTGCCGGGAATGACTGTCGCCCCACGGCAAACTCACATCTATTTATTCGCTATCTCAATTTCAACGCCTCGTTTTCATGGCGAGTCATTATCTCGCGTTCGCCCGGACCCTTGTCGTTAATTCCGCACAGATGCAAGATCCCGTGTATGATAATGCGATGAAGCTCTTCGTCATAGTCGGTTCCAAACTGCTCGGCATTGGACCGCACCGTATCGATACTGATAAATATATCACCGCCGATTTTATCGCCTTCGGTATAATCGAAAGTAATCACATCGGTATAATAGTCGTGCTGCAAATAGGTTTTGTTCACCTCGAGAATCTTCTCATCGGAACAAAAAATATAGGCTATATCGCCGCATTTCTTTCCATATCCCGAAGCGACACGACGTATCCAATCGGTCGTCTCTCTTTTTTTTATCGCCGGCATTTTGACATCTTCGGCAAAATAACTTACAGCCATAATATATCTTTCTTTATCCTATTACTCCCTGCAAAGATAGTGCAATCCCGCAGCCAAAGCAACACTTCTATTCGATTGTGCCCCGTATCCTGCCACTTAGCAAAGATACTGAATTATTCTCATACGATTTATTTGAAAAAGAAATAAGAGACCATAATAGCCGAAATCGCCCCTATCACATCGGCAAGCAAAGCATATCCCACGGCATAACGGGTCTTACGCACCCCCACACTACCGAAATAAACCGCCAATATATAAAAGGTCGTATCGGTCGAGCCTTGAACCGTACAAGCCACTCGCCCAACAAAAGAGTCCACTCCATAGGTCGACATCGCATCGACCATCATTCCCCGCGAGCCGCTTCCGCTCAACGATTTCATCAAAGCCGTAGGCAATGCCCCCACAAACTCGGTATCGATACCCAGCCACCCGAATACCGCCGCAAATCCCTCCACAATGTAATCCATCGCTCCGGAGGCTCGAAAAATCCCGATAGCCACCAAAATTGCTACCAAATAGGGAATAATCATCACCGCCGTCTTAAAGCCCTCTTTCGCACCCTCAATAAAAGCGTCGTACACATTGATGCGCTTCACCAATCCCGAGACGATAAAAACCACGATTATCGTAAACAGTATGCTATTTGCGGCAAATGCCGAATAGGTAGAAATCTTCTCCTCGGGCAACGACGAGAAATAATAGAATATCCCGCCTACCAAAGCGGTGAGCCCCAACCCCCACAGCATAATCACCCGGTCGAAAATATTGATGCGTTGCTTAATGCACAAGGCCAAAAGCCCCACGAAAGTAGCCATAAAGGTAGCGATGAGAATAGGCAGAAAAACGTCCGACGGATTGGCCGCTCCCATTTGAGCCCGATAGGTCATCACCCCGATGGGTATTATCGTCAGTCCCGAGGCATTCAAAACCAAAAACATCAACATGGCATCGGTAGCTGTGTCTTTCTTGGGATTCAATTCCTGCAACTCTTTCATCGCCTTCAATCCCAACGGGGTTGCCGCATTGTCGAGCCCCAGCATATTGGCCGAAACATTCATAAACATCGAACCCAATGCCGGGTGCCCCTTGGGTACTCCCGGGAACAATCTTGTGAACAGGGGGCTTATCAACCGTGACAAAACGGCGACCATGCCGCCCCGCTCTCCTATCTTCATCAACCCAAGCCACAAGGTGAGAACTCCGGTCAACCCTATCGAAATATCAAATGCACTACGAGCCGACGAAAACGAAGCATTCATGATATCGGTCCAAATGGCTGTATTCCCATACACGAAAGTTTGCACCACCGCAACCACAAAAGCAATGACAAAAAATGCAATCCAAATGTAATTAAGAACCATACCGACCTATTTTTCGTTTCAACGAACAAAAATAGTTATTTTAGACAAACAATCCCTTTTTTCATTCTTCAAAAAAAAGTTTTTGCCCCCTCTACAACAATCCTCTCTATTTCACACGCATAGCAGGATACTCAATAATCGGCTCATACTCCTATATATCAATTGTTTATTAAAAATTTACACCCCTGAGAATCGAATATTTTCCACGACTCGGCTCTTTACCCGAGAATTTTTCAAGCAAAACGGACTATTTTAACATATAAAAACATTGTACTAAGCAATCATTGTCACAAGCAATTAATTACACCTCTGCCCTACAAAATCAGAAAGGGAAAAATCTGGATGCTCCCCACGCCACATCAAGTCTAAAAATTTTTCATTTGCTTCGATTTTTGTTTTACATTATCTTTGTCCCAAACAAAATCGACCATGTACACCGCCGCTGATATAGAAAAAGCCATTCGGGCAGCAGCCGATCCCGAAAAGGTAAAAGTCCTCTCGGGATTCTTCAAAACCGACAAGGGGAAATATGGCGAAGGCGATATCTTCATAGGAATACCCGTGCCGATAACCCGCAGCATCGTCAAGCAATATCTCGACACTCCGCTCGACCAACTCGAAATCCTTTTGCACAATCCTGTCCATGAGTTGCGCATGGCGGCATTGCTCTGCATGGTCGAGCAATTCAAAAAGGCGACTCCCGAGAAGCAAGAGGCCATATACCGCACCTACCTGTCGAATACGGCACACATCAACAACTGGGATTTGGTCGATTTGTCGGCCGCCCAAATCGTGGGCGCCTATCTCGAAAACCGAGACCACACTCCACTGTACCGATTGGCACAGAGTCCCCTCCTCTGGGAGCAACGCATCTCCATCGTCGCCACTTGGCAATGGATTCGCAAAGGTCACTTCGACGACACTCTTGCCCTTGCCGATATACTCTTGCATCACCCCCACGACCTTATCCGCAAAGCTGTGGGCTGGATGCTGCGCGAAGTGGGAAAGCGCGACAAAACCCGGCTCTGCCAATTCCTCGACGACCGATACCGCAACATGCCCCGTACCATGCTACGCTATGCAATTGAGAAGTTCCCACCCGAAGAACGAGCCTTTTACATGAAAAAATAGCCTATAACAGCCCTTCCCGGCGCCACTGCCGTTTGTACTTCCAAAGTCGCTGCAACAACTTCAACGAAGAGATGTGCCAATAATACCGCTTGATGTGTTCCCGGCAACACTGCTCGACAAAACTCCACGACCCTATACGTTTTTTCATCAACATCCTAATGAAGAGGAACGACATTTTTATCTCCCTGAAATACGACACGACAGGCGAAGGCTTATCGAGATAAAACGGCAACCAGTCGGCCCATTTTTTGTGAAATAACACGGTATCATCGAGCCACGACTGATTGTAAGCCCCCTCCGAAAAATGCTCCAACAGCACATCATTCGTCACATAGTTCACATATTTTTGACCCACGGCCATCGATATGTCCAAATCGTACAGATGGAATCCACGGAACAACGCCTCATCGAAACGGAACTCGGCCCACACCTCCCGACGCATGAACAGGCACATACCGTCCAACACAATGACAGGCGAAGCCGACACTTTATCGGGATTGGCAACAAAATACTTGATCTTGCCATCTTTGAACTGCTGCACATAATTATAGCGGGTATATTGTTTCATGGCTCCCCAACCCGAATAAGAAGCCAATTTGGCCGTCGACCCGGCAAACCCCACCACTCCGGTCGTAGGCTTCCGCAACAACGACTCTATGCCCGCACCCCAATTCTGTGTCCTGAAAAATATGTCTTCATGGGCAAAACATAAAAACTCTCCCTGTGCCTTTTCGGCGCAAAGGTTATATACATGAGTAATGCTATAACCGGTTTCCCTATTATCATGAATGATAAATTCACACGGAACACCTATCGTCGCAAGTACATTTTCACGAAACTGCGCCAATCTGGCGGGGCTGATAGAGCAAACTATAATAGAAATCATATTACTAATACTGCATCTCTTCTCATCGACTACACCACCATTTCAGGCCGGCCGCTCTCCCAGCACAAAGGCTCTTCGAGTCCATATCTATTAAAAAAGTATAATACTGTCATCGATGAAGCAATTCTCAAATTTTTTGTCTATATATTATTATGTGCAAAAATATGGATTTTATGTGTAAGTTTGTCAATGATAAACCAACTATTTTCTTTCCAAGTTCTTCGATAAGGCCTCTTTCTCATCGAAGAAATAAAAAACAAGCATCGCAAAATGGAACATATTCACCTGTTTTTTGCCTTGAACGACCGCTATTGCCAACATTGCTGTACCACAATTGTATCCATTTTGGAAAACAATCCCAACGAGTTTTTCAACTTCTATCTGTTATCCGATTATATTTCGGATAAAAACCGACAACAATTCGCCCGGCTTGAGAAGCGGTATTCCCATTTCAAAATCCGCTACCACATCATCGACGACACCGACTTTCGCCGTTTCGCACTGAACATCGATTATATTTCGTTACAGACCTACTACCGATATGCGATCGCCGAGTGGTATCCCCAGCTCGACAAAGCGATTTATCTCGACTGCGATTTGGTAGTGAACGGGAGTTTAAGAGAGCTGTGGGAAACCGATATTGCCGGTTATCTGTGTGCCGGAGTCCCCGATTTATGGGTTGAAAACATCTACTACAAACCCGAAATAGGATTTGCCCTCGACGAGCTATACATCAACGCCGGGGTTCTCCTGCTTAACCTCAAAAAAATGAGAGAAGAGCAAACCTACCGGACATTATGCCAAGCAACCATACAACCACCCTGTAAAATAAAATTCCAAGACCAAGACATCATCAACCTTGTATGTCGAGGGAAAATCAAATGCTTGCCCGAGAAATTCAACTTTACGACCGAAAACGCTGTCAGACATCCGGTTCAAATACCCGAAGCCGTCATCATACACTATACCGGCGAACGAAAACCGTGGGGAGTAAAGAGATGTTGGAATCCATTAAAGCATCTATATTTCAAATATTTAGAAAAAACTCCATATTCGTCACGCCTGCAAACATCCACACTATTGAAAAAAATCGCCAAGCTATTCACGCCCAAGAGACCAAACCCCAATCGCCCCATACGGGTAGCCCTGCTCATCGACGAGTTTTTCGGCGGAGCGGGTACCGCATTCGGCGGATACGGATTTTTAGCCCGCCACTACATCGCCAAATACCTGCCCTGTGACGACATACAAATCGATGTCCTGCTCGGGCTCAACCGAAAAAAAAGAAGACGAAAAGCCATTAAAACACGGGTGGACAATGTCGATGTCTATACCCTCCCCGGGCGAAAACACGCCGCAAAATGGTTCAAAAAACAGAATTACGACCTCTACTTTTCCATCGAGTTGACCACTTCGTTCCTCCAATACGAAAAGGATCCCAGCAAACGCTTGCTCCTATGGGTGCAAGACCCTCGGCCGTGGAAAGACTGGCTCGAAATACAAACCGTAAAACTCTTCCCGGAGTTTTGCTATTGGAACACGCAAGTCTACGAGCTCGTCCACAAATTATATAGCGAGAACCGGGTCACATTTGTCACACAAGGGCGCTTCCTCATCGAGAAAGCCCGATGCCTCTACCGGCTCTCGCCCGAGGTTCCCATCGACTATCTGCCCAATCCGGTAGACATCGACCCCCTATTCGACGTAAAAACATATCCCAAGAAAAACAACATTGTCTTTATCGGCCGCATCGAATCGGTAAAACGAGGCTGGCTGTTCTGTGAAATCGCCAAGCGCATGCCCGAATACCAATTTTATATGTTGGGGCAGTCATTCCGTGAAAAAGAGCAAAACGACAGTATCATGGAAAAATATCGCTCGGGAATAGATAACCTCCATTTCACCGGCCATGTCGAAGGCGAAGAAAAATTCAATTACATCAAAGATGCCAAAATACTGGTGAACACCTCGATACACGAGGCGCTCCCTGTCACATTCCTCGAAGCGCTCGCCTACGGCACACTATTGGTAAGCTGCCAGAATCCCGAGAGCCTCACCGAGAAATTCGGTATCTACACAGGCCCCGTATTGGGAGACGGATTTGACAAACTCGACCTATTTGTCGAGGCTATCCGCACTCTCATCAACAACGAGGAAAAGAGAAAAGCGCTATCCATTGCTGGATATGAATATGTAAAACAGATTCACAACGTTCCCGATTTCATACGCAACAGTCGGGAACTTATTCGCCGGGAAGCCCGCAAATAAGAGCGGCGGCACACGACTTTTCATTTTCATGCGTCGCTTATAGTCGGGCGATATAGACGGCGATTCGGCAAAAATTCAATGATTGTACCGGTATAAAAACAAAGATTTTCCGTAAGTTTGTAACAAAGAAAATCAAACCATGACTCCCAAAGTTTCTATCGTCATTCCCGTGTACAATGTGGGCAAGCAACTCGAAGCCTGCTTGCAATCGGCCATTGGTCAGACTTTCTCCGATATAGAAATCATTGTCGTCAACGACGGTAGTACCGACAACTCGCCGGGAATCATTGCCCGGTTTGCCGGTCAAGACTCTCGTATCGTAGTCATCGACAAAGAAAATGAAGGTCTCGCCTATGCCCGCAAATCGGGGGTGGAAGCCGCACAAGGCGAATACATACAGCATCTCGACGGCGACGACTATTTGGAACCCGATGCCATAGAGCTTCTTTATCGTAAAGCCAAAGAGGAAGATGCCGACATGGTAGTATTTCCATTTTGGTTCGACTATGTAGACCGGGGAAAAAAGAAATCCTCCAATCCCACCCCGGGAATATACGACTCGGTATCTTTTTTCCATTCCATGGCTTTCTGCCAAAACTATTGGTCTGTATGCTCCTATCTGCATAAACGATCTCTTTATGCAGAGGTACATATCGAAAAAGGACTGAACTATGGCGAAGACGCCTATTTAGCTTCCCAACTAACTTATTTCGCAAACAAAATAGTCGTTTTGGAATCCCACCCGTTGCTACACTATGTTATTCGTAATGATTCCATTTCTTTCGGATCTTTCTCCGAAAAGAAAGCCCGCGACATCGAATTATATCCGCAACTGCAACGCCGGTTCTACCAAGACAAACCTACTTATCCCCAAGTGGAAAAAGCGTTGGCAAATGTCGAATTAGGAGCGATCGTTCTGTTATTGAGCAAACGGTGGTTCCACGAAGCGCCCCGTCTCGCCCGAAGGGCTATGGAAATAGAAAAACAATTTCCCGATCTGTTGCACCAACGGCCTGCACGACGCTACCGCAAGCTGTTGAAAGCCTATGCCCGAGGCGAGTTTTGGGGGAAACTAATGACCCGCTATTACCTCGTAACCCGAAAAATAAAATAAGCCCAAGCCATGAGAATTCTCTTTTTTTCACACGGGAAACGAGCCAATGGCGGAGCTGAACGATGCCTGCTCGACCTCATTAAAGGAATAAAACAACTACACGAATCGTGGGAAATCTATGTGGTATTCCCGGCAAAAGGCGAATTGTGCGAAATGGCCGCCCCCTATCTATCGGGCTACGCTTTTATCCAGCAACCGTGGTGGCTGGTTCGTCCACGGAAAAAAGGCTGGCGAAAACGGCTCCTTTTCAACCTGCAAAAAAAGGCAGCCATTCGCCAGACCTGCAATTATATAGAGGAAATCAACCCACACATAGCCATAACCAACACATTGGCCACTCCCATAGGAGCCCTTGCGGCTCACGCCGAGGGTATTCCTCACCACTGGTTTATCCACGAAATCCCGGAGTACGCCCGCAACCTCGTCTATTTATTCGACGAAAATAGCAGTTTGAAGCTGGTCGACGCCCTATCGCAAAAAATCGTCGTCCCCTCACATTTCGTGGAGGAGTATTACCGCACAAAACTCACTTCGCCCGAGAAAATATCGACCATATATCAATCGGTAGAAGTAGCCCCCGCTTTACCGTCCAAAACAGACCAACCCTTCACCATCGGCATGTTGGGAAATTTCGAGCCCAACAAGGGACAGCATGTCGCCATCGAAGCCCTTTGCGAAGTCCTCAAAGAATATCCCGATACCCATCTGCTCCTTATCGGGGGGAACAACAGCAAATATGCGCAACAGATAAAAGAAAAAATACGCTCATACCGGTTGACCCAAAACGTGTCGATCATCGACCACACCATTCACCCGCACGACTACCTCATTCAAGCCGACGCCGCATTGGTCTGCTCGGGCTTCGAATGTTTCGGGCGAGCCATCGTCGAGGGACTCAAATGCGGACTTCCCGTCATCGTTCCCGACAAGCCATTTGGACGGGAACTGATACAAGATGGGTACAACGGCTATTTATACAATAGGGACGACAGTAAAGATTTAGCCCGAAAAATTATTTTATTGCGGCAAACCGGTGCGTTGCCGGCCATGAAAATCAACGCATCGAAATCGGTTGAAAACCGATTCTCCATACCCTCCTTTGCCCAAGAATTCATAAATATCCTCAACCCCTCAAAATCATGAGTGACAACCGAGTCATTATCGCCATACCCATCTACACCACACAGCTGGACTCCAAAGAGCACGCCTCCCTGCGTCGATGTTTCGACATACTCTCCGCTCATGAGAAATGCTTTGTAAAGCCCCATTCGCTCGACATAGGGACCCTCATGCACGACTATCCGGCCAACCGCGTCGTATCCTTTCCCGACGACTATTTCAAGGGTATCGCCGCCTATAACCGGCTCATGATGTCGCCCCTCTTTTACGAGGCGTTCGCCCAATGGGATTATATGCTTATCGTCCAAACCGACGCTTGGATATTCTCCGACCGTTTGGACGAATGGTGTTCCAAAGGATATGACTATGTGGGTGCCCCTTGGATTCCGAAACCCAAATACGACAAGCTCTATTACCGTATTTTCACGGCGTGCAAACGACTCTATTGCCGCATATCGGGAGCCTCGGATTACAGTCGCATATACTATCGGGTGGGAAACGGCGGACTTTCGTTGCGTCGCCCCCGGCTGTTTGCCCAAATCGCCGCTGAAATGGCGTCCCGAATCGACGATTTTCTCGCCCACCCCGGAACCGATTTTTACAACGAAGACATATTTTGGAGCCTCGAAGTCAACCGGGAAAGGGAACGGCTGAAAATTCCCCACTGGAAAGAGGCTCTCCAATTCTCATTCGACAAAAATCCAGCGGTATGCTATGCGCTCAACGGCCATAACCTGCCATTCGGGTGTCACGGTTGGAGCAAAAAAAATATGTTGTCCTTTTGGGAACAACATATACAAACACTCAGAAACGACGACTAAGCGTCGGTTCGGTATCCCCCTCCCGAATCACAGGAAAGGAATGTATCGCGATATTTTTGTCCGCTTGTTCGACGAAGTTTGTACAAAACGCTCTTCATCGGTATTCTTATCGTCGAAGCATTTCAAATACACGGCATTCATCTCGTCGGCCAGTTTCTTGGGATCGAAACGCACGACATACTCTTTTCCCTTCGCAATCATTTCGTCTCGAAGAGCCTTGTCCGAAAGGACTCTCCGCATAGCCGCCGCCATGCCCTTCACATCGTCGGGTCCCACATAAATCGAGTGGGCACCGCCGGCTTCCTCCAAACAAGAGCCTGTGGCCGCAATAACCGGCACCCCTGCCGAGAGAGCCTCGATGATGGGTATCCCGAAACCCTCAAAACGAGAAGGATATACAAATAGCGAAGCCATGTGATACAACACGGGCAAATCGCCGAATTTCAAATTATGAATGATGTGCACACGGTCTTCCAACCCATGAGCTTCGATATAAGCCTTCACCGTCTCGGTATAGTCGGTACTTTTCCCGATGGCTACCAAGTGCACATCGTCCAACATCTCGACCGCTTTCACCGCAGACAATAGGTTTTTACGCTCCTCGATCGTTCCCACGCTCAACACAAAGCGGTCGGGCAAACCATAAGCCTTGCGCACCCGCTCTTTGGCTTCGGGCGAAACCGGCCGGGCGAAAATCGGGTCGCAACCTTGGTAGACGACATCGATTTTTTCGGGCGAAATACCATAATATTTTACAATGTCCCGCTTGGTGCACTCGCTCACCGCCACAATTCGGTCGGCCTTGCGACAGGCATATTTGAACTTGCGGTTATAAATGAGTCTGTCTAAAAAATGATAATATTGAGGATAACGCAGGAATATCAAATCGTGAATCGTCACCACGCTGCGTATTCCTGTGCGATGAATACCCACAGGCAACTCATTGCTCAACCCGTGATAGAGTTGTACGCCGTCTTGCAACAATCCCCGCTTGATGAAAAAGGTTCTCCACAAGGCTCTGCATCGCTTCATCATAGAGGAATGGGGCAGTATCGAGGCGACGTTCTTGTGTTTCAACAAGGAATCGTACAACGCATTCTTGCATTCCTTGGGTATATACATACGGTATTTGTGTTCATTGCCGTATGTAGCCATTGTATCTACCATGAATCGGCTGTAATTCCCCAATCCGGTAAAATTGGCATTAGCCCTTTTTGCATCGAATCCTATAATCATTCCTTTAAAAATCCGCTTTACTGTTTACTTAAATATAGATGCAGTAGCGCTCTATTTTGCTGCACGCCCCGTGTAAAATTTTTCATCTTTCTGCAAAGTGTTTATTTACAAAAAATTACAAGAATGGAAATCTTCTTCTTTTTTTGTATCTCATGCCTTATGCAAAACACGGGGATAGACCTGCGGGCATTCTCAAAAACAGTTTCCGACCGCAAAGGTACACTTTGTTGCATTTATTTTTATCTTTGTGCAAAGAAAAATGCGGAATTCATCCCCGTATTTCCCCAAAAAACAAGAAGAAAGATGATACAAAAATTTGACTTTTTAATCATCGGTTCCGGTATCGCCGGAATGAGTTTTGCCCTAAAAGTAGCCCACAAAGGACGTGTGGCTCTCATTTGCAAAACCGAATTGGAAGAGGCTAACACCTTTTTTGCACAAGGCGGAGTTGCCTCGGTCACCAACACATTGGTCGACAATTTCGAGAAACACATCGAAGACACAATGATAGCCGGCGACTGGCTCAGTGACCGCGCCGCTGTCGAAAAGGTGGTGCGGGAAGCTCCTTCCCAAATCAAAGAACTCATCAACTGGGGCGTGGAATTCGACAAAAATGAGAAGGGAGAGTTCGATCTGCACCGCGAAGGCGGCCACTCCGAATTCCGAATCCTCCACCACAAAGACAATACCGGCGCCGAAATCCAAGACAGTCTGATAAAAGCCGTCAAAAAGCACCCCAATATCACCATATTCGAAAAACACTTCGCCATCGAGATTATCACTCAGCACCACCTCGGAATCACCGTTACCCGGCAAACGCCCGATATCGAGTGCTACGGCGCCTACGTTCTCGACTTGAAAACCGGCAAAGTAGATACCTTCCTTTCCAAAGTCACCCTCATGGCGACCGGCGGAGTAGGGGCTATCTACCAAACCACCACCAACCCGCTTGTGGCCACCGGCGACGGCATAGCCATGGTCTATCGAGCCAAAGGAACCGTGAAGGACATGGAATTTATCCAATTCCACCCCACCGCGCTCTATCACCCCGGCGACCGTCCCTCGTTCCTCATTACCGAGGCCATGCGGGGATACGGAGCCGTATTGCGCACCCTCGACGGCAAAGAGTTCATGCAAAAGTATGACCCCCGCCTATCGCTGGCACCCCGCGACATCGTAGCGCGCGCCATCGACAACGAAATGAAAAACCGGGGCGACGACCACGTCTACCTCGACGTTACCCACAAAGACCCCGAGGAGACGAAAAAGCACTTCCCCAATATTTACGAGAAATGCCTCAGTCTGGGTATCGACATTACCCGCGACTACATTCCGGTAGCGCCGGCGGCGCACTATCTATGCGGCGGTATCAAAGTCGATTTGAACGCCCGTTCCTCTATCAACCGGCTTTATGCCGTAGGCGAATGCGCTTGCACAGGCCTGCATGGAGGAAACCGATTGGCCTCCAACTCCCTCATCGAGGCTGTCGTCTATGCCGACGCCGCCGCCAAACACAGCCTTCAAGTCATCGACAACTATTCCTACCAAGAAAATATTCCCGAGTGGAACGACGAGGGCACACAATCGCCCGAAGAGATGGTCCTTATCACCCAAAGCGTCAAAGAGGTAGGACAAATCATGAGCACCTATGTGGGTATCGTCCGCTCCAACCTCCGTCTCAAACGCGCGTGGGACCGCCTCGATATTCTCTATGAAGAGACCGAAAGCCTCTTCAAACGCAGCAAAGCCTCGAAAGAGATTTGCGAATTGCGCAACATGATCAACACAGGATACTTAGTCATGCGCCAAGCCATGGATCGCAAGGAAAGCCGTGGACTGCACTACACCATCGACTATCCTCATACCGACAATGCGCCCCATAAGTAAACTCGCAAAAACGACTCATCATCATGAAAACCCTACTTATCCCGCTCGCTACGGCTACAATAGCGATAACCCTATTTTCAAGTTGCGACAACATTATGAAAATAAAACATTTACCCTATCCCGAAACCGAGCGTGGCGACGTGGTGGACAACTATTTCGGAACCGAAGTCGCCGACCCCTATCGCTGGCTCGAAGACGATAACTCCGAAGCTACAGCCGCATGGGTAAAAGCCGAAAACGAGGTTACGTTTGACTACCTGTCGAAGATACCGTTCCGCGACGCCATCAAAGAACGGTTGACCGAGTTGTGGGACTACCCCAAAGAAAGCGCTCCCACCAAAAAGGGCGATTGGCTCTACTTCTCACGCAACGACGGCTTGCAAAACCAATCGGTAATCTACCGCCGCGCAACCCCCGAATCCAAAGCCGAAGTGTTTCTCGACCCCAACCAACTGTCGAACGATGGAACGGTAGCATTGGCAGCCACCTCGTTTTCGAAAGACGGGAAATACTTCGCATACGCCACTGCGGCATCGGGTTCGGACTGGGTCGAAATACACGTCATGGAAACCGATGGTAAACGACAGCTCGACGACTGCGTCAAATGGGTTAAATTCTCGGGGGCGACATGGGCGCCCGATGGCAAAGGATTTTATTACAGTGGGTATGACGCTCCTAAAAAAGGAGTGTACTCAGCTAAAAACGAATACCAGAAAGTATATTACCACAAAATAGGCACACCCCAAAGCGCCGACCGGCTCATATACTCCGACCCGGAACACCCGCTACGCTATTTTTCCGGATGGGAAAGCGACGACAGTCGCTGGATATTTATCCTTTCGTCGGAGGGAACATCGGGCTGCGAAATACTCTACAAACGCCGTAACGCCCCGAAATTCGACGTCCTGCTCGAAGGGTTCGAACACGACTACCGCATTGTCGATTGCGAGAACGACCAACTCTACATCATGTCAAACGAGGACGCCGAGAACTACCATCTCATCAAAATCGATCTCAATAACCCGTCGAAACGAGAAATCGTCATCGCCGAAAAAGAAAACTTGCTTGAAAATGTAAGCTCGGCAGGCGGCTGCCTGACGGCAATCTATCTCGAAGACGCCCAAAACAAGGTCTACCAATATACCATGGACGGCACGTTCATGCGCGAAATCGCATTGCCCGGTATAGGTACAGTCAGCGGCTTCGAAGGCGAAAAAGAGGATACCGAGCTTTACTATTCGATTTCGACCTTCACGGCACCGACAACAGTCTATTCGTTCGATGTCAAAAGCGGCGAATCGGAACTCTACCTGCGCCCCGAAGTGGCGTTCAATCCCGACGACTTCACGACCGAACAAATATTCTTCACCAGCAAGGACGGGACTCGTGTGCCTATGTTCGTATCTTACAAAAAAGGACTGAAACTCAACGGAAAAAATCCCTGCTACCTCTATGGGTACGGAGGTTTCCAAATAAATCTCACACCGTCGTTCAGCCCCTCCTCGATCATGTTTATGGAACAAGGTGGTGTATATGTATTCGTCACCCTGCGCGGGGGACTCGAATACGGCGAAAAATGGCATAAAGCCGGTATGCTCGAAAACAAACAAAACGTATTCGACGACTTTATCTCGGCCGCCGAATACCTTATCGAAAACAAATACACCTCGTCGAAGAAACTCGCCATTGCCGGCGGCTCCAACGGAGGATTGTTGGTAGGCGCTTGCGAAGTGCAGCGCCCCGACCTTTATGCGGTGTGCCTGCCCAGTGTAGGAGTAATGGATATGCTTCGATACCACAAATTCACCATCGGCTGGGGGTGGGTCGTAGAATACGGGTCGAGCGACAACGAGGAGCAATTTGAGTATATCTACAAATACTCCCCGCTACACAACATCAAAAAAGGCGTGAAATATCCCGCCACTCTCGTCACGACCGCCGACCACGACGACCGGGTGGTTCCGGCTCATTCGTTCAAGTTTGCGGCTCAAATGCAATATGCCCAAGCCGGAGACGCCCCGATACTTATACGCATCGAGACCAATGCCGGACACGGCGCCGGCAAACCGACCTCGAAACGTATCGAGGAGGCCGCCGATTGCTTTGCCTTCCTTTTCCAAAACACCCACACACCCTACGTCCCCATAGACAAAAAATAGTCGCGACACATCGATATACATAGATAGATTCCTTGAAAAAGAGTTCGGTTCGTATCGGACTCTTTTTCTTTTCTCCTCCCTTTTATAAAATTCTTGGTGATTTTATTGAACCAATCCCGTCACAAATTGTTTCTACTGTACAAAGGCAACGGTGAAAACAAAACTATCTATCTTTTCATACGACCATGCCCGCAGTAGACATAAGTCTTGTCTGCCGCGGGTATTTTTTTGGACGCTCTTTTCGCCCAATAGATTATATCGCCTTCATGGCCGAGCGGGAGAGCAATTTGTGGCCGATGCGGCAATAAAGGCATTTGTGCGCTTGGCAATATTCGTTGTTCAATTGTATGACAGCTTGACTTTCCATCGCATTCGTCACCCCGATTCCCATGTCGGAAAAACGTCGCACAATCGAATTTTTCTCCGGACGAAGCGATTCGAGCAGCGAGAAAGCCCGGTCGGTCATCGACTCGTCCCCGACATGCACACCATAGGCATACAACAATGGAGCCACCGCATTGATCAAGAGTATATCCACCGCCGACGCACCCAAAACGACTTTCGACTCGGGCGACACATGGCCAAACAAATAGTGCGTACTCCAATACCCCGAAAGCTCTACCTTGAACAACTGTCGCAAAGCCTCCTCGCCATCGGCTTCGCAAATTCGGGAAAACAAATCGAATCCCCGGTGAATATATTGTGCCATCATGGCCAGCCGCCTGTGCGGGAAATTGGCCGGCCGCAGCCGGAAGAACTTCCAACTCTCCCGATTCAACGGGGTCAACCCGAACTTATTCCTCAAAAAAGCATATTCGCTGACCAATCGGGCATAATAGTCGTCTCCGGCATATTCCCCCTCGGTCAACAAACCCGCCTGTCCAAACAAAAACGCCTCGACCTGTGACAACGAATCGGCGTGCTTCTGCATGAACAGCAACGGCAGGCTGCGTGCCAACCGCTCAAAAGCATCGCCATTGATTCCAAAGCCCAAACTGCGAGAAACGGCAATATAACAAACCTCCTCCCAACTACCCTTGTACAGCGACAACCAGTCGTGCAGCCGTTGCGACTTTGCCTGCAACCGTTCGACGGCAAGCGACGAAATCCAATCGGACAAGAAAATAGGGTCAAACTCGCCTATATAACGGGCGCAAGATTGTGCCGAAGAATGGGAGACCAACGCCTCATAATCGTCGCGAAATGTCGGCGAACACGACAAAACCAACGTAGGAATCTCTTCCCCATTGGTCCTATGTACTACCGTATCGGCTACCTCCACAACATGCAATATCACCGAATCATATGCCGAATCGAGATGATGATTATGCCGGCGCCAATCCGAAGCCCGCCGGTGAATTTCCACATTTCCCGCCCATACACAACCATCGACCGCAATTTTCGCATTGAAAAAATCGGGGCCCGAATCGGTATTCAACCGCCCGACATCGATTATCCGCAACTTACGCCCGTCTACGGTCGTCAACCCCGCATGGTCGAACAATCGATGTTGCCACACATATTGCATGAGTTTTTCCATAAAAAATGTTTCTATTCAAAGAATTTCTCGATTTTCACTATCTTTGCATTAGATAGGAGAGGTTGGCCGAGCCAAACTCGAAATCATCGTTCCCGCTTGCCTCTGCACCCGCCTTTCGCTATCTGGGTATTTGCATACCTGCAAATTAAACCAACCTTATTGAATAAACCGGTATAAACCGAGATGTTTTGTAACAGAATTTCGATATGAAAATAGCACTCATCGGATATGGGAAAATGGGACACGCTATCGAAGAAGCCGCATTGTCCCGTGGGCACGAGATTGTCTGCCGTATAGATAAAGACAATCAAGAAGACTTTGACTCGCAAGCGTTCAAAAGCGCCGATGTCGCCATCGAATTTACCGCTCCGTCGGTCGCCATAGGCAACTATCGGAAAGCCTTCGCGGCCGGGATACCGGTCGTGTCGGGCACAACCGGCTGGCTCGAGCATCTGCCCGAAGTGCAAGAAGCCTGTGAGAAGGGACAGACATTTTTTTATGCCTCCAATTTCAGTCTGGGAGTCAATATCTTCTTTGCCGTCAACAAATATTTGGCCGCAATCATGAACCACTTCCCTCAATACACCGTGGGACTCGAAGAGATTCACCACGTCCATAAGCTCGACCACCCCAGCGGCACAGCCATCACACTCGCCGAGGATATTATCGCACAGCTCGACTCGAAAGAGTCGTGGACCGAAAAATTGCCGGCTCCCGACAACAGTATACCGGTCGTCGCCCGTCGCGAAGGCGAAGTTCCCGGCACACACACCGTCACCTACGACAGCCCGGTCGACACGATTCGCATTACCCACGAAGCCAAAAGCCGCAAAGGGTTTGCCCTCGGAGCCGTCATCGCCGCCGAATTTACTGTCGGGAAAAAAGGATTCCTCACCATGCAAGACCTATTTTCATTCCTCAAATAACATACTACCGCCATGAATCAAACGACACCTTCGAAATATAGCCTCACCGAACGGCTGAAACAAGTAAAAAAGACCCGCTGGATACGCTTCTCAATCGTGGCTCTGCTCTATATCGGCTGGACCATTTGGCTCAACAATTATTATGTATTGTTCGGGCTGCTACTCCTCATCGACATTTACCTCACCCAATACATTCCGTGGGGGTGGTGGAAAAAGAGCAAAAACGCTGTCGTGCGAGTCGTCATGGAATGGGTCGACGCCATCGTCTACGCATTGGTGTTGGTCTATTTTATCTTTGCCTTTATTTTCCAGAACTACCAAATCCCCTCCTCGTCACTCGAAAAATCGATGCTGGTGGGCGATTTTCTGCTGGTCAGTAAAATGAGCTACGGCCCCCGTGTCCCCAACACCCCGCTGCACTTCCCGCTCGCCCAGCACACACTGCCTATTCTCAACACAAAATCCTATATCGAATGGCCGCAATGGGACTACCACCGCCTCAAAGGATTCGGGACAGTACAACGCAACGACATTGTCGTGTTTAACTTCCCGGCAGGCGACACCGTAGCCGTGAAACAACCCAATCCCGACTATTACACCCTCTGCTTCATGGAAGGGAGAGAGGCTGTAAACCGCAATAAAGCCCTCTATGGCGATATTATTTATCGGCCTGTCGACCGTCGCGAAAACTATGTGAAACGTTGCGTGGGACTGCCGGGCGACACATTCAAAATCGTCGACAATGATATTTACATCGACGGCGTGAAACAACCTCGTCCCAAAAACATGCAATTGAACTACTTGGTGAAAACCAGCGGGCGATTCCTCACCAATGCCGATTTCGAAAAGTGGGGCATCAGTGTCGACGACAGGATTCCCATCGATGTATCCAACGCCATGGCACGCATAAATCTCGCAAACTGGGGTGTCACCCCCAACCCCGACGGCTCCATGAACCCCGTCTATGAACTGCCCTTGACACAGGCCATGATCGACATGATGAAAAAAGACTCCTCCATCGAACAAATCGTAGGAGAACCCGGGTTCCTCGGCGGGCAAACCTACCCACTCGTCCGCTCAAACACTTGGACCCGCTCCGATTACGGCCCGGTGTGGATTCCCAAGAAAGGGGCTACACTCAAACTTACCCTCGAAAATCTGCCCATTTACGAGCGGCCTATCCGAAACTACGAACACAACGACCTGCAAGTCAAAAACGGCAAAATCTATATCAATGGAGAAGAAACCGATTCCTACACCTTCAAAATGGATTATTACATGATGTTGGGCGACAATCGTGACAAATCGGCCGACTCGCGCTACTGGGGATTTGTTCCCGAGGATCATATCGTAGGCAAACCCATGTTTGTATTCCTTTCGCTCGACAAGGATAAAGGCCTCTTCGACGGGAAGATACGCTTCAATCGCATGTTCCGTTCGGTAAACAGTCTTGTAAACTGACATGAAAAGAGAGACCATACGCACCATTTTTATCACGATAATCATCATTATCGCGAGCGTATGCCTCATTCGTTTTTTTGTCATAGAACCCTATCGGATCCCTCCCGGACAAATGGAAAACAGCTTACTGCCCGGCGACCGGCTGTGGGTCGACAAATGGTCATTTCGCTGGGGAAACCGAACCCCTCAGCACCGTGACATCGTGATATTCGAGCTCCCTCCTACCCTACAACCCCAATCGGGAAGTGCCGAAATCGCTATCGCACGCTGTATTGGGCTGCCTGGCGATACGGTCAAGAGCGCAGGTGGCCAACTTTTCATCAACCGAAAAGCGATTGCACAACCGCCCCTTATTCTCGAAGCCTATCTATCGCCCGACTCGATGAAAAGCCGGGTAGACAGAATCATGAGATTGCACCATTCTCTTTTTGTCGAACAAGGAAAAATCAACAACAACCGGTTGCTTTTTCTCTCTCGATACGACCACGAAAAAGTGCGCCGGGAACTCTCGGCCGATTCGCTGCTCTATCCGGTCTTTTTGAAACGAGACAACTACGAAATCATACTTCCTACACGAAACGAACCCATAGCAATCTCCCCTCGGAACGCCCAATTGCTCTATCATATCCTCTCCCGCTATGAAGGCCGAAATGTGACATACGAAAACGGGAAAATCTACGAAAACGGTCAGGCATTGACTTCATGTCGACTCAAACAGAACTATTATTGGGTCGTAGGTGACAACCGGGCCGGCATGTCAGACTCGCGCACCTTCGGGGTACTCCCCCACTCCCTGCTTATCGGGAAAGGATTGTGGCTCGGCTACTCCCGCAATCCCGATAAACCTTTTTGGCAATCATTCCGCTTCGACCGTTTTTTCAAAACGCAATTATGAACACCGTCTACCTATCGACTGCCTATTTCGCCCCGGTTTCCTACTATGCAGCTCTGCTCGCATACGACAAGGTAGTCATCGAGCAATGGTGCAACTACACCAAACAAACCTACCGTAACCGCTGCCACATAGCCGGCGCCAACGGTATCTTGCCCCTGTCGGTTCCCGTGATCAAACCCGATACCCTCAAATGCCCCACTCGCGACATACGCATCTCGGATCACGGAGAGTGGCGGCACCTGCACTGGAACGCCATCGCATCGGCCTACGGTTCCTCCCCTTTCTTCGAATATTATCAAGACGACATAAGGCCTTTTTTCGAAAAACACTATGAATATCTCTTCGACTTCAATGAAGAGATTCGCCACAAAATGTGTGAGCTGCTCGAAATCGAACCTCCTGTCGTTTACAGCCCACAATATGCGCACCCTCTGCCGGGAGAAACCGATTGGCGCGAAGCGATACACCCCAAGAAAAAAACAACGGAGACAGCTCCCTCGATTCGGCTCAGACCATACTACCAAGTCTTTGCCGACAAATATGGCTTCCTGCCCGACCTGAGCATCATAGACCTCTTGATGAACATGGGACCCGAATCGATTCTTATCCTCAAAGATTCATAAGAAATAGCTCTTAAAGGCTTCATTATCGGCTATCTTTGTTATCTTTGCAAAATCAAACATTCATCATTACACATGAGCAGCTACAAATACGCCGAAACATTGAAAGAGACGGTAAAAAAACTATCGGACTTTCTTTCGCTTAAAGAGTTGCATCACCAACCCTGCAAAGGCGCGGTTCTCCCCTCCGAAAATCAACTCCACGAGTTTATCGCCCTCTGTCGCTCGCTCATATTCCCCGGCTTTTACGGCACTCCCGACATAAGCGATGAAAACCTCCTTTACCACACCGGTATCAACACCGAAAGGCTGTTCAATCTATTGGTGAACCAAATCTCGGCCGGGCTATTGTTCAACAAAGATACCGACAACACCCTCGAAGATTTGAACCGGCTGCGCGAACAGGCCGAACAAAAAGCGGTCGATTTCATATCGTATCTCCCCGAGATGCGCCGCATACTCTCTACCGATGTCACCGCTATGTACAACGGCGACCCTGCCGCACAAAGCAAGGCCGAGGTCATACTGTGTTATCCCGCTATCCGCGCCGTTTGCAACTACCGTATCGCCCATAAACTTTTGGAGTTGGGTGTGCCTCTCATTCCTCGCATCATCACCGAAATGGCTCATTCCGAAACCGGAATAGACATACACCCGGGTGCCGTCATCGGCGAATATTTCGCCATAGATCACGGGACGGGTGTCGTCATTGGAGCCACCTCTATCATCGGTAATCGGGTGAAACTATACCAAGGCGTAACTCTGGGAGCCCGCAGTTTCCCGCTGGACGAAAACAGCAATCCCATCAAAGGCATAGCCCGTCACCCTATTATCGAGGACGATGTAATCATCTATTCCAACGCCACGATATTGGGTCGAATCACCATCGGGAAAGGCGCTGTCATCGGCGGTAACATTTGGGTTACCGAAAATGTAGCCCCCGGGGAACGACTCGTACAAGCCAAAGCAAAACAATAATACACTACAATACATTACTCGTCGTGAACACCGAAAAATTCGAAATCGTAGCGAAAACATTCCAAGGACTCGAAGACGTACTGGCCGAAGAGATAAAGGCTCTTGGCGGCGAAAACGTAGAACCCGGGCGCCGAATGGTCTCCTTCCAAGGTGACAAAACTTTGCTCTACAAAGCCAATTTGGCTTGTCGAACAGCCTTGCGAATCTTAAAGCCCATTTACAAATTCGAAGCCTCGAACCCCGACGAGGTCTATGAGAAAATGAAAACATTTGAATGGGACACTTTGCTTTCCCCCGAAACCACATTCTCGATAGACTCCGTCACCTACTCCGACAGCTTCAAACACTCCAAATTCGTCACCTACCGAGCCAAAGACGCCATCGCCGACTATTTCATGGAAAAAACCGGCAAACGTCCTTCGGTGCGGCTAAACGGCGCCGAAATCGTGCTAAACCTCCATATCTCGCACATGAGCTGTACCCTCTCGCTCGACAGCTCGGGCGAATCGCTCCATAAACGGGGATACCGCGTGGGACAGACCGAGGCGCCCATCAACGAAGTATTGGCCGCCGGAATGATTCTCAAAACCGGCTGGCACGGCGAAAAAGACCTTATCGACCCGATGTGCGGCTCGGGAACCATTCTCATCGAAGCCGCACTTATCGCCACAAATACCTATCCCGGTATCTTCCGTAAAAACTTCGCTTTCGAACGCTGGAAAGATTTCGACGAAGAACTCTTCGAAACGCTCTATAACGACGATAGTCACGAACAAGCATTCACTCACCGCATATATGGCTCCGATATTTCGCCAAGGGCTATCGACATCGCCTCCCAAAATATCAAGAGCGCCGGGGTCGCTAAATATATCGACCTCAAAATCATGCCTTTCCAACGATACGAAACAGCTCCTTCGCAAGAGGGAATACTCATTACAAATCCCCCTTATGGAGAGCGCATCTCCTCCGGCGATTTGCTGGGACTGTACGAAAGTATAGGCAATCGTCTCAAACATGTATTCAAGGGATACGACGCATGGATCATCAGCTACCACAAAGAGTGTTTCGACAAGATAGGGCTGAAACCCTCGGTAAAAATAGCGTTGATGAATGGCGCTTTGGAATGCGAATACCGTAAATACGAAATCTTTGACGGACGCTACAAAGAATTTAAAGGCGAAGGTCGCAACCTTGACAGGCGACGCGAATCTTCTCGCCGAGCCTCGTCGCCTTTCGACAAGAAAAAGAGATATGACAACAGCCGCAACGATACTCCTAACCGGTTCGAACGCCCGGGAAAACCAGCGCCACACGCCGAAAACAACCCGACAAAACCGAAACCGTTCGGCTCTCACGACCGATTCAAACCCGAAGGCGAAAGATCGGGGTGGATACATGGCGAAGAAGCATTCCAAAAATTCGTCACCTTCAAACAGCCGTCCTTAAAACCGGACGACAATATGACAAATCGCCGCAAAAAAGATACCGACAACCAAGAATAAACCTTTAAACAAATCACAATGAACATTCTATTATTAGGCTCGGGAGGACGCGAATGCGCTTTGGCTTGGAAACTGAAACAGAGTCCCAAAACCGATCATCTCTACATCGCACCGGGAAATGCCGGAACCGCCGCCATCGGCACCAATGTAGAAATAGCGGCGACCGACTTCGAAGCGCTCGCTCGATTTGCGCTCGAAAAGCAAATCGACATGGTCGTTGTCGGGCCCGAAGACCCGCTGGTAAAAGGAATATACGATTACTTCAACTCCCACGAAGAAATAAAACATATACCCGTCATAGGCCCCTCGAAAGAAGGCGCCCGCCTCGAAGGAAGCAAGGAGTTTGCCAAAGGCTTCATGATGCGCCACCATATCCCCACCGCTCGATACGAAAGTTTCACCCGGGATACACTCGACGCCGGATATGCTTTCCTCGAAACACTCCATGCACCATATGTCCTTAAAGCCGACGGTCTGGCCGCCGGGAAAGGCGTGCTTATCATCGACAACCTTCAAGAGGCGAAAGAGGAGTTGAAACAAATGCTCGACGGCATGTTTGGCAACGCCAGCGAGACCGTTGTCATCGAAGAGTTTCTCTCGGGTATCGAATGCTCTGTATTCGTACTTACCGACGGCAACGATTACCGCATACTCCCCGTGGCCAAAGACTACAAACGCATAGGCGAAGGCGACACCGGACTCAATACCGGCGGTATGGGAGCCGTTTCGCCCGTGCCTTTTGCCGACGACACTTTTATGGAAAAAGTAGAAAAGCGCATCGTGAGACCCACCATCGAAGGCTTGAAACAAGAAAATATCGACTATAAAGGATTTATCTTCCTCGGGCTCATCAACGTACAAGGCGAGCCTATGGTCATCGAGTATAACGTGCGCATGGGCGACCCCGAAACCGAAGTGGTCATGCTGCGTATCCAATCCGATTTGGTCGAATTGCTCGAAGGAGTCGCACAAGGAACCCTCCGCGAAAAACAACTGGTCGAAGACCCCCGCTGCGCCGTAACCGTCATGCTCGTTTCGGGCGGGTATCCCGGCCACTATGAAAAAGGGAAAGAAATAACCGGATTGGACAAGGTGACCGACAGCATTCCTTTCCATGCCGGAACTGCCTTGAAAAACGGAAAAATAGTGACCTCGGGAGGTCGTGTAATCGCACTCAGTTCATACGGAGAAACCCGGGAAGAGGCTTTGGCCAACTCGTTCAAAAGCGCTAAAATCGTTTCTTTCGAAGGAAAATATTTCCGTTCCGATATCGGCGCCGACCTGTAACCCATGAATTTGAAACTGTTCATAAACGGAAAATATACTTCGGTCTGGATCATAATCCTTTACCTGACCGGAGTATATCTTACATACCGATTCATAACCCAGCCCGCTTATGAATCGTATGGGGGTATATTGTTCCCCGGTGCCGGCCAATGGTTCGCACCCTCCTTGCTCAACCCTATACTCAACAGCGTTCTCATTTTGGGTATAGGTATAGGGCTATTGCGTGTCAACAACCTATTTTCGCTCATACCGAAACACACGCTGCTCCCGTTTTTCTTTTTCCTGCTGTTCGAGCTTTGCAGTCCCTCCCTTTCGCTATTGGGCAATGGAAATATATCGGCGGCCATTCTGTTATCTATTTTGGTTCTCTTTTTCCATGCCTACCAGCAGAATCGGGCGCAGCCGGCATTTCTCATCATGGGCATCATTTCGGTAGGCACACTCTTCTGTTCAAGCCTCTTTTACTATATTCCGCTATTTATTCTCGGATTTTTACAAATAAAATATTTCTCGATAAAATCGCTGTTGGGAGCCCTGCTCGGCCTCATCACTCCGTTTTGGATTTTAATAGGAATGGATCTCATGCCATTCTCCCGACTGTGCCTCCTCCTCCCCGATTTTACCGGCAGCATACCTGCCACACTGCCCTATGACGACCCTCAATTCTTGATTGTCGTTTTAACGGCTCTCTTAGGACTTTTCTCGGGCGTAACGATGCTCTATGCCTTATTCAACGAGAAACGCCAAATACGGGCTTATAACGGCTTTACAAACCTATTGTCTATTTATAGTGCCATTCTCTTAATTCTGGACTATCGCAACTATACCCTCTACCTGCCTGTATTGAATTTGGCAGTAGCCATGCAATCGGCGTTCATCTTTACCATGAACGGGAAAAAAGCGACAGTCGTTTCGTTCTATCTCATTGTAACCCTCTACATAGGATTATTTATATGGAATTTATTGCCAGCCTGAGCGAATGGGGATATTTGGGGCTCTTCATAGCCGCATTCTTGGCCGGGAGCATCATTCCGTTCAGTTCGGAAGCGGTTTTGGGCCTATTATTGATCGCCGGATACGACTCGTGGGGGTGTATCATCTCGGCGACAATGGGCAATTGGCTGGGAGGTGTGACCTGCTACTATATAGGCTATTTGGGTAAAACCGAATGGATACACACCTATCTGAAAATATCCGAAGAAAAGCTCTCTAAAATGCAACATTTCCTCCGGGGAAAGGGCTCTTTGTTCGGCTTTTTCGTATTCATACCGGTTATCGGCGATATTATGATTGTCGCCTTGGGATTGCTCCGTGCCAATCCCATAGGTACATTATTGTCGATGCTGGCCGGTAAATTTTGCCGATATTTCGTGGTAGTAATCGGCGTCAATTATTTGAAAGAATGGTTTCCCACCCTTTTTTAACCGACACGCCAATACGAATCGTCTTTCAACAGCGACTCGACGGCCCGACGAATAGACGCGAATGCAAATTGCTCGGGACGGATTTCTTCTCGCGACAGCCAAAAGCACGACTCCACATCGTCGTGTGCCGCCAAACACCCGAAATCATCGTCGCTCCTACATAGAAAGAACAAGTCCATCGTGTGTACATCGAAACCCGAATAACGATATACATTGGGGAATGAATACAGATATTTCATTTGTTTCGGTTTCCACCCTATTTCTTCCGACAACTCCCGCACAACGGCTTCTTCGGCCGTCTCGCCACACTCGGTAAATCCACCCGGCAAATCGAGCATCCCACGCGAGGGTTCAAATGCCCGGCGACATACCAACAGCCGCGAGCGGCTATCCATGACAAACGCGGCTACCGAAGCCTTGGGATTGAGATAATAGACAAAGCCGCAGTCTTCGCAACGCTTCGAGGATGCGTCGTTCTCGACAAACCGGTGCGAACCGCAGCGTGGACAATAGGCAAATAGATGAAGCGGGTGCATACTACTCACATTAATTTACAACCAGAATTTTAGTAACTACCCCCGATTGTTTTCCCGCAGAACCACCTCCCGAAGAGGCAAAAACAAGATATACACCTGTCTTTACCCGTTTACCGTTACGGTCGCGGCCGTCCCACGAGATTTGTCCTCCATTGGAGTATCCTTCGAAAAACAGGTTCCCGGCCGTATCGGTAATCTTCACCAGACTGTTGTCCATCAAACCAGTCACCGAAATCCAGCCTTCATAATCGGGTCTTACCGGATTGGGGAAAGCATACACCTCGCTATAATCGTCGGAAGCCTGTATCGCATCGGAACGATATGCCGCCAAACCGCTGTCGGTCCCGATATAAGCCACTCCCGTTACCGGATCGACAACTACTTCGGTCACAAACATCGAAGGCAATCGGCTATTCTCCGGCGTAAAGTGATTCAATATCTCTGTTCCATCGGCGCTCACCACATACAACCCCGATTCACGGGTTCCTATCCACTTGCGGTTAGCTCCGTCGACAAAAATATCGGTAACATTGATATTTTGCAGCAGATAATCGGCATTGTCGGTTCCGTCGTTACGAGCTATTTTTATGCGTGTACAGCGGAAAGAACTGTTGAATACATTGTCGGGATTGGTAATTACAATGGGTCCCGCCGATGTTCCTATCCATATATTGCCATCGTTATCCTCCTCGATACAAGTATAATAATTGGGGGTAAAAGTTTTGTTATCTTGGTCTGTAAAAGAAACGAAGCTCTTCGTCCGGTCGTCGGCAGTCGTGTTATATGTGCCCCGGTCGTCAAAAACGAAAACCAAGCCGGGCCAATTCCCGAAAACGACCCACTTGGCCGTAGAATGCTTGGGAATAAGCAACTTGGCATATTTATTATTGCTTATTTCGGGATAATCAAATTGATACCAATCATCGATTGTCAATTCATCGGTACTGATAGACTGCTTGTTCCTCGGCAACATACACAACGAAGGACTGCCTTTGAAAACCGCCCAAAGGTTTTTATCTTCATCAAATTCGACACAAGGCACACTCATGGCCCAGTCTATTACAAAAGGTGAATTTTGATTTGTATAATGTCCCACACATGCGTTATCCGTGATTTTATATATCCCTTCAAACCAAGAGCCTATATAAAACGTATTCGGGTCGTCGGGATCGAATGCCATATTGTAGGTCGAATATAGATATGGAGCGTGTTTATCGTTCACCAAAGGAACTTCCCCCACATCAAGAATAGACCACTCGTTTCCGTCAAATACACTCATCCGGGTCTTTACATATTGGTCTTCCGTACCTCGACGGGGACCCGAATTGCTCACATAAAGTTTATTATCGTTAATCGTGAGATTCCACGGATCCGACACATTCAACACATCGGGGAAAAAAGGCTCGTTCAACATGAGCACTTGATCGTTTTCCATCTTAAAATGGCACAATCCTTGCTCTCCCAATGCCCATATCGATTCGTCTTGTTCATAAGACGATGTGACGACATCGACCAGATAATCCGACTTCCCTTGAAAGTTGTAAACACTCTTTATTTGTATTTGTCCGTTGATTATATCGGGTTGACAGAAAGCCACATACACCAACCCTCGAAGGACAAAACTATCGTAATACTTATCGATATATCTTACTCCCATGTTCAAAACACCCAACGGTGTCAAGCCATTGTTGTCTATCGCATAGGAATATACGTCGCCATTTTTGGAATAAAGCAAATACCTGTCTTGGAATGAAATCAACTCATACATGGGCAGTCCCGATGCCGAATCCAATAACTTCCAAGCCGAGAAATCGTATTTAACCGATTCTTTCGCTATATAGTAAACACCTTCATCAGATACCAGATACCAATACCGCCCACAAGCAGCTACCAGATTGATTTTCTTTCCATAATTATACGATTCGGATACTTCGTATTTCTCATCATTCAAGACTACAATACCGAAATCGGTCGCTAAAAAAATGTTATTTCCATAAAACTTGGCATCATTGATACCCTTTTCTGTGGTCAATATCGCATTTTTTATATCCGGGATATTGTATATTTTCCCGTTATCGTACAATATATCCACATTTGAATTGGCATACACGATAACCAAATACTTTTTATCATAATTGTAATAAATACCCGATACTTCTATATCGTTCAGTTTATTGTTCTTGTTATACATTTCCATCTCTTCGGTCTCTTTGTCGAAACAGAAAAGAGAAATACCCGATACATAATAAACCCGCTCGGGAGTATCGATCACCTTCACAGGAGCCCCTACCGAAGAATAAATTTGCCAATCTCCCACAGCCAATTGACCCTGTGCCGCTATTGCAAAAGATAGTATGATGAAAACTATTAAACTCGATATTTTCCGTAACATATCAACTGATTATATGGTATTTAAAAAATCCGATAACTTCTTTACAGCCTTTGCCCGATGGCTTATTTTATTTTTTTGTTCTTCTCCCATTTGCGCAAAAGTTTCTTCATATCCTTCCGGTACAAAAACCGAGTCATACCCAAATCCTGCCGAACCGCGCCGTTCCCGAATGATATGCCCGGCTATCTCGCCATAAAAAGTATATTCTTCATCGCCTTTTATCAAAGCTATGCAGGTAACGAATTTCGCTTTCCGGTCGTCGACATGGCTAAGATTGGACAGCAACTTATCTATATTCTTTTCGGAGTCGGCCGGTTCTCCTGCATAACGTGCCGAATATACACCCGGAGCACCGTTCAACGCCTCCACTTGAAGACCTGTATCGTCGGCAAAACAATCGTATCCATACTTTTCCTTTACATAACGGGCTTTTTGCATCGCATTCCCCTCAAATGTATCGGCTGTTTCGGGTATATCGTCGTGGCAATCTATATCATTCAAACTGAGTATTTCTATCTTATCTCCTACAATCGCCGATATTTCTTCCAACTTATGTTTATTATTTGTAGCAAAAACAAGTCTATTTTTCATTTTTATTCTGTACCTTTGGTAATAAAATTATTATAATTTTCTGCATTTCCTATTACAAGCAGAAAAATGAAATATTTTGAATCCTTTCAACACACATCTTATACAAAGATAAGAAATGAGACAAATATCCAAAATTATAAACGTAAAACTTTACGCTTTAATTATATTTTTATCTCTTTTTTATGGCTTGGCCTTCACATTTTCCGACTTCTATAATTCTCCTTTCGACAATGCCAAAGACTTCTTTATTTTGAGTTTACAGTGGGGAGTAGTTGTTACGGCCACATTCGGATTCCTGTATCTTATCATCATCAACAAATACATTTTTGCCATTGTATTTCCTTTGCTGACAATATGCTGTGGCATACTCACTTATATGAGATATGCCCTACAAATATCGCTTACCCCTATGTTGCTCGACTTGGCATTTGTCAACGATGCCGGCACATGGCTGGAAAATTTCAATTTCTTGATTCTTATCTTGATTATAGCCTCCTTACTGTTTTCTGCGGTATGTGTCTATTATCGTTGGAAATACATCACCGTAAAACAGCCTTTTATCCATGCGGCAATAGCTATTTCCATTATACTCGTGACCAATCACGGCATTCTGAGAAGGCCTCTCTCCCAACGTATTCCCTACGTTATCTATTACAGCTTGAAAGAGTATATCAACAGCAAAAATATTGTACAGGATACCCGCAACACCTTCGTCGCAAACGATGCTTCCACCCAAACCGACTCCCTCACCGTCGTACTTGTACTGGGAGAATCCTTACGGGCCGATCATTTGCAACTGAATGGTTATCATAGAAATACGACTCCCTTGTTGGCCAAAGATTCAAACGTCATCTCTTTTCCCAATATCTATACCAATCCATACTACACCCACACAAGTATCCCCCACTTGCTCACACGAGCCGATAGTATCTCGCCCGACAGGGCTTACACCGAAGAATCTTTTATCTCTCTTTTCAAGCAAGCCGGATACAAAACCTATTGGATAGCCAATCAAGAATCGGTATCGACCTATGTATATTTCATGAACGAATGCGACACGCTCATCTATGTGAACGGCGGTAAATCTCTTTACATTTTCAATAAATGGCTGGACAGCGACTTATTGCCCGATTACAAAGAATCGCTGAACGACCCTTCTTCCAAAAAATTGCTTATCTTACATACCATTGGCTCGCATTGGTGGTACAACTCCCACTACCCCGATTCTTTCGAGACCTTCAAGCCTACCATAAAGAGCCGCATCGTAAAATCCAACACACAGGAAGAAATGATCAATTCCTACGACAACACCATACTCTATACCGATTTTGTCATACATCGATTCATCGACGAATTAAGGGAACAAAATGCCATTCTTTTTTTCATTTCGGACCACGGCGAGTCTCTGGGTGAAGATGGCTACTACCTGCATGGCGAAGACCGACCCGAACTACACTATCCGGCTTGTTTCATATGGTATTCCACAGCCTACGAAAATATGTTTCCACAGCATATACAATCACTTAAAAAGAATAAAAACAATCGTTACCTGACCGATTTTCTATTCCATACGATTCTCGATGCCGCCGACATCGAAACTCAATATAAAGACAAACGACTAAGTATCATCAATACACGATAGCATTCTTCATATGAAAAGATTTATCTGGGTAGATTATGCCAAAACAATAGGTATATATTTAGTCATTTTAGGACACTCCTATATATGCGCTCCTATAAATGAGATTATCTATACTTTTCACATGCCGCTTTTCTTTTTCCTCTCGGGATACCTGTTTTCCTTTGAAAGATACCCCTCTTTCAAAAAATTCGCATGGAAAAGATTCAAAAGTTTATTGGTTCCCTATTTATGGATCAACCTGATCACCTACTTATTTTGGTTGCTTATCGGTAGGAATTATGGCCACGATGCCCATATCGACGTCAGCTGGTATTCTCCCCTCATCAACACGCTGCTGGGTAACGGTCAACAAATGATACACAACATTCCCACTTGGTTTTTCATTTGCCTGTATGTGGTGGAAATGCTTTATTACATGATATTCAAAAATTGTAAATACATATATGTATTCATACTGGCTATCATAGGATTTCTCAATTATACATTCAATCCCTATCTATTGCCTTTCAGTTTCAATACCGCTCTTGTAGGCATGATATTCTATGCTCTGGGTAATCTATCGAAAGAGAATAATTACAAATTCAGGCCCAAACCTATTTTCATGATAATATCTCTCCTAACAGTCATAGCGATAGCCCATTTCAACGGAAGGATAAATATGCACATCAACTACTATGGAAATTACTTTCTTTTCTTAATAGGAGGGTTGAGCGGAATATATTTGACCGTTACTCTCTCGACTTGGCTGTCTCGTCTGTTCAAGGAGAGAAAAAGTATTCTCTACCTATCCAACAACACGCTCATTATAAGCGGATTCCATCTACTTGCCTTTACTTTTATGAAAGGTATCATGGTATTTGTTTTTCATATTCCGGTAGAGTCGTTATCCGAAAAAATCATACCCAATATTCTTTTCTCACTGGCTGCCCTTTTCCTGTGCGTACCCGTAGCTTATATCATAAACAATTATCTGCCCTTTATCGTAGGGAAAAAACGTAGTCCGAGAAAAAACTGATATTTATGCCTTTATCTTATCAAAGCCTTCGCCATAAACACCTACCACATTAGATTGTGAAATAAAGGCTTTGGGATCGATAGATTTGATCAAACGGAATATTTTTACCGATTCGTTCCGTTTGGCCAGTATCATCAATACTTTCTTAGGCTGTTTGGAATACCAACCCATACCATCGATAACCGTTACACCCCGACGTATATCTTGATTGACGTGTGTGGCTATCTCCTCGTATTTATCCGACAACACCAATATTTGCACCGATTGGCGTTTTCCGTTGATGAGCATATCCATTGTATAGCTCATCACTCCCATCACCACATAACCAAAAATCATCTTTTCTATGCTGTGAAACAGTATATAGGAGCAGGCTATTATCAAGAAATCGATATACATCATCATCTTGGCAAACGATATATTTTTATACTTGTTTACCATAGCCGCTATAATATCGGTTCCTCCTGTACTGCCGTTCGACACAAACACAAGCCCTACTCCCACTCCACACAATATACCGCCTATGATAGCCGACATGAAGGGCTGTTCATCGACCAAAGCCTCTTTAATAAACATTGGCAGAAGCGAAAGAAACGAAGAACACACGATCACGCTGAAAATAGTGCGTATGCAGAATTGGAGCCCCAATACCTTGACAGCCGCCAATAGTAACAGTAAATTGATAACGAAATACGATACCGATACCGGTATGCCTGTGCCATAGTATATCAAAGCGGCTATACCCGTCACACCTCCTGTTGTTATCTCATTGGGTATTAAAAATCCTACCCAACCCAACGCATATAACAACAGTCCGAAAACGATTACACCGTAATCTTTTATCGCATACCATATACTGTTAAAAGGCAAACGCATGACTTTCTTTTATTTTATTATAATTATACCTGTACATCTCGGCATATAGAAAGATGTACAGGTATAAAGAACTTTATTAAATGACTATATTGACTATCTTGTTGGGCACGACTATTATTTTTTTAGGAGTTTTTCCATCGAGCCAACGTTGTGAAGATTCGTGAGCCAACACCATTTTTTCGATTTCCTCACGCGGGGTATCGGCAGGTATTTCAAGGTTATAACGAGCCTTACCATTGAAAGATATCGCATAGGTGACCACATCTTCTTTCAAATAATCTTCATTCCATTCGGGCCATTGAGCGTCGCACACGGTAGAATCGTTACCCAATTCGTGCCACAGCTCTTCACTGATGTGGGGTGCAAACGGAGCCAACAACACAACTATCTTCTCCAGTATTTGTTTATTACGCGATTTGAGCGAGGTCAATTCGTTTACACAAATCATAAAGGCGCTTATCGAAGTATTGTAAGAGAAATTCTCTATATCCCACGATATTTTCTTGATGAGTTTGTGTAACGACTTCAATTCCTCTTTCGTAGGCTCCCCGTCTGTCACAGCCCAATTATCGCCCTGATAGAACAAATTCCACAGTTTTTTCAAAAAGCGATGTACACCGTCTATACCATTGGTATCCCACGGTTTACTTTGCTCGATAGGTCCAAGGAACATTTCGTACAAGCGCAAGGTGTCGGCTCCATATTTTTCCACAATATCATCGGGATTGACCACATTGTACATCGACTTGGACATCTTTTCCACGGCCCAGCCGCACACATAACGACCGTCATCTTCAAGAATAAACTCCGCCGAAGCAAATTCGGGACGCCAATTCTTGAATGCTTCTATATCGAGAACGTCGTTGTTCACAATATTCACATCTACATGAATAGGTGTGGTGTCATATTCTTTCTTCTTATTAAACGATACAAAAGTATTGGTATCCTTGATACGATATACAAAGTTGGAACGTCCTTGTATCATACCCTGATTGATAAGTTTTTTGAAAGGTTCGTCCTCGCAAACCACACCTTTATCAAACAGGAATTTATTCCAGAAACGACTGTAAATAAGGTGTCCCGTAGCGTGTTCGGTTCCTCCTATATACAGGTCTACATTACGCCAATATTCGTCGTTTTCTTTCGAAACCAAAGCATTGTCGTTATGAGGATCCATATACCGCAAATAATAGGCCGATGAACCTGCAAATCCCGGCATCGTGCACAATTCCAACGGATAGTGTTCGGCTGTCTCCCAATTTTTGGCTCGTCCCAAAGGAGGCTCACCCGTCTCGGTAGGCAAGAATTTATCGACTTCGGGAAGTTCCAAAGGCAATTTGCTCTCATCGAGCATATAAGGCATCCCATCTTTGTAATAAACCGGGAAAGGTTCTCCCCAATAGCGTTGACGGCTGAATATGGCATCGCGCAAACGATAGTTCACTTTCACCCTTCCTATTCCTTTTTCTTTGATAAATCGTTTCGTGGCGGCAATAGCTTCTTTTACTTCCATGCCATTCAAATCAAGACCGTTTCCACACGAATTTATCATCTTTCCTTCTTTGGCGTCGAAACTCTCTTCCGACACATCACAACCCTCTATCAATGGAATAATGGGTAAATCGAAATGTTTGGCAAATGCGTAGTCACGACTATCGTGAGCCGGAACAGCCATAATAGCTCCTGTACCATATCCAGCCAATACATAATCACTTATATAGATAGGTATGTGTTTATTGTTCAACGGATTGATGGCATATGCTCCTGTGAATACACCGCTCACACTGCGATCCATGAGCCGTTCGCGCTCGGTGCGATGTTTTATACTATCCAAATATTTATCCACCGCTTCCCGTTGATCGGGTGTAACTACCTTGTCTACATATTCGCTTTCGGGAGCGAGAACCATGAAAGTTACTCCGAAAACCGTATCGGCTCGTGTCGTAAAGATAGTAAACTCTACATCAGAATCCACTACCTTGAATTGCATTTCTGCTCCTTCCGAACGTCCTATCCAATTCTTTTGAGTCTCTTTCAAAGAATCGGTCCAATCTATTTTATCCAATCCATCTAACAACCGTTGAGCATAAGCCGATACCCTGAGACACCATTGACGCATCATTTTCTGTTCTACCGGGTATCCGCCCCGTATAGAAACACCTTCGCTCACCTCATCATTGGCCAATACAGTTCCTAATTGAGGACACCAGTTTACCATCGTATCGCCCAAATAAGCGATACGATAGTTCATCAATATCACTTGCTGTTCTTTCTCGGTTTTGTTATTCCACTCCTCGGCTGTAAAAGAAAGCTCTTCACTGCAAGCTGCGTTCAACCCATTGGTACCCGACGACTCGAAAATCTTTACCAATTCTTCGATAGGACGAGCCTGCTGTTTGTCATTACAATAATAGCTGTTGAACATTTGAATAAAAGCCCACTGTGTCCATTTGTAATATTGAGGATCACAAGTGCGTATCTCACGACTCCAATCGTAACAGAAACCTATTTTATCCAATTGTTCGCGATACCTGTCTATATTTTTTTCGGTAGTAATGGCGGGGTGTTGCCCGGTCTGTATGGCATATTGCTCGGCAGGAAGCCCATAAGCATCATAGCCCATAGGATGAAGCACGTTGAATCCCTTCAATCGTTTGTATCTGGAATAAATATCGGAAGCTATGTATCCCAATGGATGACCCACATGCAAGCCGGCTCCCGAAGGGTAGGGAAACATGTCCAAAACATAATATTTAGGCTTATCCTTGTTTTCTGTTACTTTATAGATATTATTGTCTTTCCAATATTTTTGCCATTTCTTTTCTATTTCCTTGAAATTATATTCCATGATAAAACAGTATGATAAATTACATTAATTATTTTATTTCAAATTCCCAACGATGCCGATATATCGAGCATTTGTTGTATGGGTTTGATAGCTTTCCGGGCTATTTCCTTATCTACTATGATTTCGGGTAACTCATATTTGAGTGTATTGTACAATTTTTTCAACGTATTCAATCGCATAAAATTACACTCATTACAAGCACAAGTACTATCATTGGGAGGTGCCGGAATAAACTCTTTATCGGGATTGTTTTTCTTCATTTCATGCAATATACCCGACTCGGTAGCTACGATGAAGCATTTGCAATCGGATTGTGTGGCAAAACGCAATAGAGCTGCCGTAGAACCTACTTTATCGGCTATCAACAATATATCCTTTTTACATTCGGGGTGAGCCAATACCAAGGCGTCGGGATATTGTTTTTTCAATTCCACTATCTTTTCCAATGAAAATTGAGAATGCACATGGCAAGCTCCGTCCCATAACAACATGTCACGACCGGTAACGCTATTGATATAATTGCCTAAGTTCTTGTCGGGACCGAAAATGATTTTCTCGTCAGCTGGAAAACTTTCTACAATTTGACGGGCATTGGACGATGTGACTACCACATCGGTATGAGCTTTCACGGCTGCCGAAGTATTTACATACGATATAACTTTATATCCGGGATGTTGTTTCACAAACTCGGCAAAAGCATCGGCCGGACAACTGTCGGCCAAAGAACAACCCGCATTCAAGTCGGGTATCAGCACTTTTTTATCGGGACAAATGATCTTTGCCGTTTCACCCATAAAATGAACTCCGCAAAGCACCAGTATCGAAGCATCGGTCTTGGCGGCCCATTGAGCCAAAGCCAATGAATCTCCCACGAAATCGGCTATATCTTGTATTTCTCCCGACTGGTAATAATGAGCGAGAATAACGGCATTTTTTTCTCGTTTCAATTTTTCTATTTCCGAAACAATATCTATACCTTCCGGAACGGGTATATCGACATAACCTTTTGAGATATTTACATCGAACATATATATATTCTTTTTTATTTTTAATTTTTAAAATCTTTATTGTTGATGATAATAGCCTGTTGAAAGTAGTGATAACTTCTTGTTAAAAGGTTTGCTTTTTTTGTTGTCAAACATTTGTTTTACTTTATCGATATCTTATCAACGGCTTTTTCTTTTTATAATGAGCTTCTTAGGTTTCTTATCAAGACTATGTTTACAAGTTGCAAAGTTAATAACTTTATTCTATTTGTGTGATTGATAAATAGATATTTTAGGTGGATATATAGACTAAAAACTCATGGTTTTATTATTTGCTTTTTTCGTATGGAACAGTGTATAGAGATTAATTTCAAAAATCAAAATGAGAATATACTTTTTATGAAACTATTTTATAACGCTTTATAAACAGTAAATCACAGGTTATACACAGTTATTTTCTTGTATGAATTATTGTCTGGCAAAATGGTAATTGTATATAAATTTGAAGTTGATACACTTTACATTATCTTTGTTTGTTCTTATAATTGAAGAATTGGCTATGAAGAAAAAAAGCATACTGGATTTGAAAAGAATTTCGCAAGAGGAATTTAAGCATGTAGATAAAATACCTTTGATTGTTATTTTGGACAATGTGCGCAGTCTCAACAATATAGGTTCGGTATTTCGTACTGCCGACGCATTCAGGGTAAAATGTATATACTTGTGTGGTATAACTGCCACACCGCCTCATACCGATATTCATAAGACTGCGTTGGGAGCCGAGGATAGTGTCGATTGGATTTATGAGCAAGATACTTGTGTGGTTGTTGATAAGTTGTTGTCGGAGGGTTATGAAGTCTATGCCATCGAACAAGTAGAGGATAGTATCAATTTGACAGACATAGAGTTGAATAGAAATAAACAATATGCTGTCGTATTGGGAAACGAAGTGAAAGGGGTGCAACAATCGGTTGTTGATAAATGTACGGGTAGTATAGAGATACCCCAATTCGGTACTAAACATTCGTTGAATGTTTCGGTAACGGCCGGATTGGTCATTTGGGATTTTTTCAAGCAATTGGGTTTATAGCGAACCTTGTTCTACCAGTATGCAAATTCTCTCTATTGTCTTGTCTTCACCCTCGGGATCCCAATCGGTTTTGAGCGACGCACCGAATATTTGTCCGAAAAATTGCCAAAAATTAGCTCTGAAACTGCCCAAAAAAGCCTTTATCAATTCATAAGACGATTGGTTACACTCTCTGTTAATCAGTTTGATAAGCATCTTTCCTTGTGAGAGCGTAAATTTTTTCAGTACAGGTTTATATTGGTGAAAGACCTCTTTTTCCATTTTCTTCATATGTTCTGCCCGGGCTTCGTCGTCGGGTAGAGTCTCCATGTATTCATAAGTTTCTATGAAGATTTCGTAGATAAGTTTGGCGTATGGTAGAGTTTTTTTTACGTCGCGTACAGTTTTCCAGTAAAATTTCTCTTGTTTTTTGTTTTTGAATTTTTCGGGAGGAAACACATAAAATGTGCGTAGTTCTATCAAAAGAACTGTATCGTTGTCTATAACAGTGTGATAGAAATATTTATATGCAGGGTGACTCTCCTGTATGATCTGCGACTTAATGGAAGGAACATACAAGAGAATAAAAATAAATAATATGAACAGTAATCTATTCATCGGGTACAAATGTAAACGATTAGATATTTCAATAACTATTTTTTTTGCAATAATTATATAATTCACACTTGTTTATATCGTATGTGTATAAATTGTCGATATATGGTTGATATATGTGTGTATATTATTATAACTGATTGATAGATAACAACGATTGTTTTGTTGATAAGTAAAAGGAAAAATAGTTGAAATCGTGTGAATAAAGGTGTGAATAGAGATTTTTTATTGTTTTATATAGGTAAAAGAGTCGAAACATTTTTGCTTAAAATAGAATTATGATTTTTATAAGTTTTATTTTTGCAGCTATAAAAAGAGGAGTATTTATGCAGACCGTATTGTTTCACGAAATCATATTTGGTCCCATACACAGTCGTCGTTTGGGAATATCGTTGGGAGTGAACTTGTTACCGACAGATGGCAAGTTGTGTTCGTTTGATTGTGTTTATTGCGAATGCGGATACAATGCGCAAGGGGTGGGCAAGAGCGGGTTGCCTTCGTCCGATAGGGTGGAGGAGGAATTGAAAGCTCGCTTGAAATCCATGCACGAGGCGGGAGAGAAACTCGATGTGATTACTTTTGCCGGGAATGGAGAGCCTACTTTGCACCCCGAGTTCGAGAAGATTATAGATACTACACTCTATTTGCGGGATCATTATTATCCTGAGGCTAAAATAAGTGTTTTGTCCAACGCTACCCGCATTCACGACGAATCGGTATTCAGGGCTTTGAACAGGGTGGATAACAATATTCTCAAACTCGATTCCCTCCGCCCCGAAACGGTTATGTTGATTGATAATCCCAATGACCCTCATTTCGACATAGACCGGGTGGTGAAGGATTTGAAGCGTTTCTCGGGCAATGTGATTATTCAAACGATGTTTTTACGAGGTTGGCATGGCGGAGTGCGCATAGATAATACCGTCGAGGAAGAGCTTGAACCGTGGTTGAAGGCCTTGCAATATATTTCGCCCCGCTCGGTGATGGTTTATACGATCGACCGAAAAACGCCCGAGGAGTCGCTCGAAAAAGTTTCTTGTGAGGAATTGGAACAAATAGCCATTCGGGTGAAAGCGCTGGGTATAGAGGTTTCTGTCTCGGCTTGATGTGAAAAGTTTTTTATGATTATATAAAAAAACACCCGATGCGACCTGTTTCGCATCGGGTGTTTTCGTTTGAACGGATAAGAAAAAGTTTTATTCTACGACTACTTTTTGACAGAGTGTCGATAGCGAGTTGTAAACTTTCACTATGTAAATACCTGTGTTAAGGTTTAGGTTTCTTTCGCCATAGATTTTTCCTTCCCAAGCCAGACTTCCGCTTGTGGTATAAATTTGAGCTGACGCATTTTCGGCGGCGATATTGAGATAACCGGGTGTGCTCCATACTTTTATACCTGTATTTTCCACTTCATCGACGGCCGAGCCTTCGTCAAAGGTGGCTGTAATCGTCGAAGCCATTTTTACGACAAACTCGCCGTTTGTCACGCTCACACCGTTTACCCATACATTTTTCAGATAGAAGCCTTCGTCGGGATTTCCGGTTATGGTTACGGTGGTATTTTTGGTCACTTTGTCGCCCGAGTTTACGATTTGATTATCGCTGTTTTTCAGTTCCAAAGTACCGTTTTCGGTAGGTTCTATGGTGATGTAGGCCTCGTCGCAGCCGCTACCGTCGCCGATTTGCGATACTTTCCAACCTTTTTTCGTGGCGATAGAGGTTTCGCTTGTTTCGGCCTCGTTGGCATTGTTGGTGCCTACAACGAAAAGGTTGGTATTTGTGGGTGTCGTGGCGCAAATAGGCAGGTAATAGTACAAGTCGTTGAGTTCGCAGGCAGTCATGCTGTTACCCGAGTATTCGAGATAGTTGAGTGCGAGGTTGTTCGACAGGTCGATGGGGTCGAGTTGGTTGTCGTTGCAGAAAAGGCGCTCGAGCTTGGTGTTGTTCGAGAGATCGAGTGTTGTGAGTTTGTTGTTCAAGCAGGTGAGTCGCACCAGTTGCGGATTGTGGCTCACATCGAGGGTTGTCAATCCGTTGTTGGCACATTGCAGTTCTTGCAATTCGGCGAGCATACTCACATCGAGAGAGCCCAGTTGCGGGTTGTTCTGCACGTCGAGCAACATCAGTTTGGTGTTGTTGGTGAGTGTGATTGCCGAGAGTGAATTGTTTTTCACGACAGCTTCTTCGAGTTCGGTATTTTTCGACAGGTCGAGCGAGGTCAATTCGCAGTTGTAACAAGTGAGCGAGAAAAGTTTGGTGTTGTTCGATAAGTCGAGTGTGCCGATGCTGTTGTAGGAGCAATCGAGTTTGGTCAATTCGGTGTTCTTCGACAGGTCGAGCGAGGTAATGCCGGTCCCGTAGCATTCGAGGGTAGCCAGTATGACATTATGCGACACATCGAGCGAAACCAATTTGTTATCAGAGCAATCGAAGTAATCGATCAAACCGTTGATGCGCACGGTCGTGCCTTTGGAATTACCGTCGATTCTTGTGATAGTCTCGTTGTCGATAGTTCGAGTTTCCCATTCGCCGTTGCCCCAGTCTATTTCTACTTCGGTCTCGGGATCGATACCGCTTATCGCGAACGAAAGTGTGGCGTTGGATTCTACACCCATTTCGATGTAGTTGCTCGACGCTTCGGGAGCAAATATAGCCGAAACGGTGACATTCTCGGTGGCTGCGAATATATTGCCGCTGATACGTTCGCCATTCACTTCGTAGTAGCGCACTTGGTAATTTTCAATAGGAGTGGCCTCGATATATGTGGGCACGCCCGCTTCGATGAGGTTGCCTTCTATCGGGTGCAATTCGTGTTTAACGAGGTCGGGTTGGGAGAGTTTCAACGTTCCAAATTCCGACTCTGTTATCGTTACAGTCACCTCGTTGCAAGTGGCGCTGCCGTCGCCTTTCACATCGGTTGTCCATTTTGCCTCGGTCGCGAGGTTTGTATCGGAGGTTTCGGCGTTGCTGCCTTCGAGCAGGAGGTTGGTGTTGGTGTTGGCGCTATCGAGTCCCGGCAGGGTTTGGTACATGAAATTGAGACTGCAAGGATTCATTCCCGGGTTATTGCGGATGTCGATGTATTTGAGTCCTTGATTGTAATAGAAATCGAAGAAAGTGAACAGGTTGTTTTGAGCCCAAAAATTTTCCAAGAAAGAGTTTTGGCTGAGGTCTATTTCTTTCAGTTGGTTATTTCCGCATTTCAGCGACGTGAGTCGGGGCATGTTGGTAACATCGATTTCTTTCAACAGGTTGCCGTCGCACGACAGGTTTTTGATATTGGGATTTCCCGAGAGGTCGAGACTTTCTATTTGGTTGTTGGAGCACGCCAAATCCATTAAAGCCGTGTTAGCAAATACATTCAATTCGGTCAGATAGTTGTCGTTGCAGTAGAGTTTTTCCAATGCGGTATTTTTCGACAAATCCAAACTCATGATGTTGTTGTTGCGCACATCGAGTTGATATAGTTTGGTTAGGTTCGATACGTCCAAGTCCATGAGGGCGTTGCCTTCCAAGTTGATTTGGTATAAATTGGGACAGCCCGAGAGGTCGATAGCGCTGATGTCGTTGTAATAGGCGGTGAGATATTCCAGTTTACCACCTTCTTCGGGTAGAATGATAGTGGTGATAGCGCCTTTTTCATTGGGATCCGAATTGTCGTTCCTGTCGTAGCGGCAATCGAGTGATATCAAATTTTTATGCTCCGAGAGATTGAGAAACATCAACTTGGGATTGTTGTAGCAGTTGAGTGTTTCGAGGTTTAAGGCGCCCGAGAGGTCGAGATTGGTGCGCTCGATTTCATTTTGGTAGCATTCGAGGGTTGTCAACTCGGGTTCGTTGATGATCGAGATAGAGGTGATATGAGCCTCGGAGCAGTCGAACATACGCATGGGCGAGAGTATCCGAATCGTGTCGCCTACTTGGGTTCCGCTTACATTTTTGGTCAACATACCGTCTATGGTATATTCTTTTTGAACTCCGTCGCCCCAGTCGACAATCACTTTACCGTCTGTGGCCACCGGTGTGGGATAGAGGGTAACTTCGCTTCCCAGTTCGAGCGAAGTGGTGAGTTTTATTTCACCTTGCATGGTCGAAAGACCCAAGGCTGCACACAAAGTAATCAGAAAACATGTAACTTTTTTCATACGCTTTGTTTTATTTTTATGTTTTGTATTGGATATTTCTGCTGAAATGAAATTTCAATATTACAAAAATCGAAAAAAAATAGCTATTTATCAATATAGTGAGCGTTGCTATTTCTGTAAAAATAGTAATTGATAATCAATTGATTATAAAATAATACGTTGCAAATTAACGTTTCGTGGCATTTTCTTCTCCCAAAATGACGATAGCCAATCCTCCTTCCAGAAAGTTTTTTGGGATTCTTTTTTTTATACGGGTACGCTGTGAGCGTATGGTTTCGCTGCTTATTCCCCGGCAGGCTGCACACTCTTTGGTAGAGAATCCCAATTGAAGCAAAGCGCACAGAAAGGCGTCGTTGTCGCTTAGCGGCACAATGTTGGAGAGGTGTTGTAGGTAGGTATCGAACGCTTTCAGGATAATAGTTTGGAATTTTTTTTGTTCGTCGTAGCTGAGCGATATTTTCTCGTCGGTTATTTTTTTGTAGAGGGAGGCATAGTCGTCGCTTGTTTTGAAATCTTTGCCGCATCTCTCCCCGGCTTTGCGAATAATCTCTATGATTTGCAATTCACGGTTTTCATTTTCTTGGGTACGGGCTTTTTGGTGTTCCCATTTCTGGGCGAACATTTGTTCGCTGCGCCGTTTCAAATGCTTGCGGTAGAGGGCGAAAACACCTATCGATAGGAGCAGTACGATAGCGATACAGACGACGATCGACAAGATGAGGCGCTGGCGGTTTTCTTCCTCGATGTTCAAGGTTATCCGCCGGTGTTCCTGCTGGTCTATTTGGTGAGATATGGCCTTGTTCTCGATGGAGTCGGAGAGTCGGTAGGCTTCTTGTAGGTAGAGGTATTTCAGCGAGTCGTTTACACCGGCTTCTTTCGGTAGTTCGGCGAGTTTGAAATAGGCCGACGCCTTGACCGATTTTTCTTCGCTACGGCTTGCCTCTTCGAGGTAGAGTAGGGCCGAGTCGTATTGCATTTGCATGGCAAATAGCTGGCCTCTCACGGCGTAGTTTCGCAGGCGTTTTATTTGGTCTTCGGTCAAATCCAGCGCTTTGGCATTATATTTCAGGGCGGTCGCGAGGTCGTTTTTCTGTTTGTAGGCGCTGCTGAGGTTGTTGTAGACCGACGATTGTTCTTCCCGGCTTTGTATTTTTTCGAAAAAGAGTAGGGGTTTTTCGAAGTAAGCCAGCGCACTGTCACGGTCTTTATAGAGGAAATAAAATTTGCCCATGCCACGGTAGGCGTGCGATAGGTTGGTCTTATCGTCGAGATTTTTCGAGACCTCCCGAGCCTGCAAGTAGGAGTCCCATGCCGTTTCGTAAAGATTGTGTTTGAGCAGGAGGTCACCTATTTGGTTGTAGATGCGGCCTTTTAGCTCTTTATTCCCCGATTTTCCGAGTTGTTTCAAGGCTTCGTGGTAAAGGGTGACGGCCGAGTCGGGCATGTGGCGCTCTTCCATATCCAGCCCGTTGAGATAGAGCGATTCGGCTTTTTCGGAGTGATAGCGGTTGCACGATCCTAATAGGATCGATAGACATATCGTGAAAATAAACCTCCGTATCATGGCCGAGTAAAAATAGTATGATTTACAAAGGTAGCGATTAATTCACGATTTTGGAACAAGAATATGAACTTCTGTTTTGCTCCGGATGGTTCTTTTAAACAGGGTTAAAAGAAAAAACAAGGGTGTACCTTGTGCGATACACCCTTGTTGGGATACAGATGGGATTTTGTTTAATCTTTCAGTTTGGCGCAGATAAACTCGCGGTTCAAGCGGGCGATATTGGTCAACGAGATGTTTTTGGGGCATTCGGCGGCGCAAGCACCTGTATTGGTACAGTTACCGAATCCCAGTTCGTCCATTTTGGCAACCATGGCGCGGGCGCGTTCGGCAGCCTCTACGCGGCCTTGCGGAAGGAGAGCGAACTGGCTGACCTTGGCCGAGACGAACAGCATGGCCGAGCCATTTTTACAAGCAGCCACACAGGCTCCGCAACCGATACAGGTAGCCGAGTCCATGGCCTCGTCGGCATCGATTTTGGAAATGGGAATTGCGTTGGCATCTTGTGCGCCGCCGGTGTTTACCGAGATGTAACCGCCGGCTTGTTGTATTTTGTCGAATGCCCGACGGTCGACCATCAAGTCGCGTATTACCGGGAATCCGGCCGAGCGCCACGGCTCGATTGTAATCACGTCGCCATCGTTGAACTTGCGCATGTGCAATTGGCAAGTCGTCACGCTGGTGTCGGGTCCGTGGGGGTGTCCGTTGATATAGAGCGAACACATACCGCAGATACCTTCGCGGCAGTCGTGATCGAATACTACGGGTTCTTTGCCTTCGTTGATGAGTTGCTCGTTGAGCAAGTCGAGCATTTCGAGGAAAGAACTGTCGGTAGACACACCGTTGAGTTTATATTCCTCAAATCTACCTTTTTCTTTGGGCCCTTTTTGGCGCCAAACTTTGAGTGTTATATTTATTGTTTTTTCCATAACTTTATCGTGTTATACCGGAATTAAAAAACGGCGATTAGACAAATTATTTCTTGTAGTTACGTTGTTGAACTTTGATTGCTTCGTATTTCAGTTCTTCTTTCAATAGTTCGGGCTGTTTGTCTTCGCCTTGGTATTTCCAGCAACTTACATACATAAAGTGTTCGTCGTCGCGTTTGGCTTCTCCGTCTTCGGTTTGATACTCTTCGCGGAAGTGTCCGCCGCAAGATTCTTCACGGTTGAGGGCGTCGAGAGCCATCAACTTGGCTATTTCGAGGAAGTCTTCTACCCGCAGGGCTTTTTCGAGCTCGACGTTGAGCGTGTTGGCTTCGCCGGGGATACGCACATTGGAGTAGAATTCTTTTTTCACCTCTTCGATTTTTTTGAGAGCGGTTTCCAGTCCAGCTTTGTTACGGCCCATACCCACATATTCTACCATGATGTGACCCAGCTCTTTGTGGATAGAGTCTACCGAGCGTTTGCCCTTGATGTTCATCAGTCGCTCGATGCGGGCTTTCACGGCTTTTTCGGCCTCTTCAAATTCGGGCAGGTCGGTCGAGAAGCGGGGCACTTGAATTTGGTCGGAGAGGTAGTTTTGAATCGTGTAGGGAAGCACGAAATATCCGTCGGCCAAACCTTGCATCAAGGCCGATGCACCCAAGCGGTTGGCGCCGTGGTCCGAGAAGTTGGCCTCACCGATGGCAAACAGACCGGGTATCGAAGTCATCAGTTCATAGTCGACCCAGATACCGCCCATCGTGTAGTGCGAAGCGGGGTAGATCATCATAGGCGTTTCGTAGGGGTTGTCGTCTACGATTTTCTCATACATTTGGAAGAGGTTTCCGTAACGGCCGGCTACGGCTTCTTTTCCTTTTATTTGAATAGCGGCTTCTTCTCCGCCGAGGCTTTCGATCACATGGTGGTCGAGACCTTGAATGGCTTGTTTACCCAAGCGCTCGATACTTTCTTTGAAGTCGAGGTACACGGCATAACCGGTTGCTCCTACCCCGTAACCGGCGTCGCAACGCTCTTTGGCGGCACGCGAAGCTACGTCGCGGGGGACGAGGTTCCCGAATGCGGGATAACGGCGTTCCAAGTAATAGTCGCGGTCTTCTTCTTTGATGTCGGTCGGTTTCAGTTTGCCGGCGCGGATAGCCTCGGCGTCTTCTTTTTTCTTCGGTACCCAGATGCGGCCATCGTTACGCAGCGACTCCGACATCAGTGTCAATTTCGATTGAAATTCGCCGTGAGCCGGGATACAGGTGGGGTGAATCTGAGCATAAGCGGGGTTGGCGAAATAGGCGCCTTTGTGGTAGCATTGAACCGCAACCGAGCCGTTCGAGGCCATGGCGTTGGTCGAGAGGAAATATACGTTGCCATATCCGCCAGTAGCGATTACCACGGCGTGGGCGGCGAAGCGTTCGATTTCGCCGGTTACCAAGTTACGGGCGATGATACCGCGGGCGCGGCCGTCGATAACTACGAGGTCGAGCATCTCGTAGCGGGTATATTGTTTTACCGTGCCTTTTTTCACCTGACGGTTGAGCGATGCGTATGCGCCCAGCAATAGTTGTTGTCCGGTCTGACCTTTGGCGTAGAATGTGCGCGACACCTGTGCGCCGCCAAACGAACGGTTGGCCAGTTGGCCTCCATATTCCCGGGCGAAAGGTACACCTTGTGCCACACATTGGTCGATGATGTTGTTCGAGACTTCGGCCAGACGATATACGTTGGCTTCGCGGGCACGATAGTCGCCACCTTTGATCGTGTCGTAGAACAAGCGGTACACCGAGTCGCCGTCGTTTTGGTAGTTTTTGGCGGCGTTGATACCTCCTTGGGCGGCGATAGAGTGCGCGCGGCGGGGCGAGTCTTGGATACAGAAGTTCAGTACATTGAATCCCAGTTCACCGAGGGTGGCGGCAGCCGATCCTCCGGCGAGACCCGTACCTACGACGATAATGTCAAGACGGCGTTTGTTGGCCGGGTTCACCAGTTTTTGGTGAGCTTTGTAATTGGTCCACTTTTCGGCCAAAGGGCCTTCGGGTATTTTAGAATCTATGGTAGACATAACAATTGTTTTTCTGTGAATAAATAGGTTGGTTTATTAAAGGGTGCAGGCTTCACAACCGATGAGGCTCATGACATAGAACGAGATGGCAACGGCGGCGAAACCCAGACACACGATGGTTGTGAAGACATTGGAGATACATTTCCAGCGGTTGAACCACACATGGTTGTTGATACCGAGGGTTTGCATGGCGCTCCAAAATCCGTGTGTGAGGTGGAACCACAAAGCGGCAAACCAGATGAGATAAATAACTACATAGACAGGGCAGCTGAATGTCTCGCGAATCAAGGCGATACCGTCGTGAGGATTCACTTCGGGCAAGTGGCCTATGATTTCGTTCAACTGCATTTTGTACCAGAAGTTGAAAAGGTGCAATGCCAATCCCAACAATACGACGATACCCAAGACGAGCATGTTTTGCGATGCCCATTCTACGGTTTGAGGCCGTGTATTCACCAAATAACGGTCGTTCCCGCGGGCCTTCCGGTTTTGCCAAGTCAGCCAAAATGCGTAGATAATGTGCAGAACTGCTCCCGCAGCGATGAGTACGGTTCCTGCCAAGGCATACCAGTTAGCCCCCAAAAATTGGCAAACGGCATTGTAGCCGGCAGGGCTGATTAACGCCACTAAGTTCATACACATGTGAAACGTTAAAAATAGGACGAGAAAGAGTCCGGTGACACTCATGACTACTTTTCGCCCTATGGACGAGTTACTTAACCACATAGGATTTGAATTTAAGTTATTATTTGTTGTAAATATTAAATGATGCAATCTTGCACGATGCAAAAGTAAATGAAGTGTGCGGAATATACAAGCTAATAAGGAAATATTTCTTTAATGTATAATGCGTTGTCCCCGGTTCCCCCAAATGATAAAGATTGCAAATTGCTCTTTTTTTATCAAAATATATCTATCTTTGTCTCCGTATCAATAAAAAATGTATATGAAAAACAGTAATCTTCTCTTTGTGATGGCTGTCGCCGCGGCGACGCTTGTATCGTGCGGCAAAGCGACCTCGTACACCATCGATGGAACGGTAACCGATTCTACGATGAACGGTCAAATGATTTATCTCACCGATATGGCTTCGCACGATGTGCTCGACAGCGCTGTGATAGCCAACAGTAAGTTCAAGTTATCGGGTAAGGTCGATACCGCTTTCGTGGGTATGTTGCAAGCTCGCCCCTACCGCATGGGCTTCATTGTCGAGAATGGTAATATCACGGTCAAACTGGGTAAGGACGGCAAGGTGTCGGGCACTCCCCAGAACGACGAGTTCGCCTCGTTTATGAACGATATAGATTCTTTGAATCAGCTCTTCATTGCCAAACAGCAGGAGATTATGGCCAAAGGGCTCTCCGACGAAGAGGCTTCGGCCGAATGGGACAAGGTGCAGATGGAATTTATCATGCCCGAAATCGACAAACTTTTCTCTCGATATTTCGATCGTAATCGCGACAATGCTGTGGGTGCATGGACGCTCTTCAACTGGGATTTGTCGCCCGAGCGTCTCGACTCGGTTATCAATCTGGCCGGCGAGACCCTTAAAGTGAATCCTCTTGTGAAATTGATGCAGCAGCGTCTCGATGTGTGGAAGAAAACCGCCGAGGGTCAGATGTTTACCGATTTCACAATCGAGCAGCCCGATGGTACGAAGGCTTCGCTCTCGGATTATGTAGGCAAAGGTAAATATGTGTTGGTCGATTTCTGGGCTTCGTGGTGTGGTCCTTGCCGTGGCGAAATTCCCAATATCAAGGAACTGTATGAAAAATATCACGCCAAAGGGCTCGATGTGCTGGGTGTAGCCGTATGGGATAAACCCGAGGATACGAAAAAGGCTATCGACGAGCTGGGTATTGTTTGGCCGCAAATTATCAATGCTCAACAGATTCCTACCGACCTCTACGGTATACAGGGAATCCCCCACATCATTCTGTTTGCCCCCGACGGTACTATCGTAGCCCGCGACCTGCGCGACGAAGCTATGAAGGAGAAAGTGACCGAGGTAATGAAAACGGTGAAATAGGAATTAGAAAAAATACAAAGCTATTGACATAGTCCCGCCGGTCTTCGCACTTGCGGGACTATGTTGTTCTGAGGGTGACCCAAAAGTCAAAGACTTTCAAGGGTCATCCTTTTTTGTTTGGATTACGCCAGATGGTCACAATGAGAGAATGAATGCGTGAGAGTGAGAGTGGAGGGGAGAAAAAATTAAGAGGCCGACCCAAAATCTCTTTTGGGTCGGCCTCTTTTTTTATAAAGAGGGTATGTTGTTATTTATTCCGTAATTCCGTGTCGAATACGAGAGACAAGAGCGAGAAATCTTTCGGTTTTATTCCCAATCGGTCGTTAGAACTCAAATATTCGAGGTGTCAATGGTAACTGTTGGATATTTATGAAGTTTTATACATCAATATCTCATAGATGTAATCGCGGAGTTCCTATACTCTAACGACCGATTGGGGATAAAAGTACCCTCTGCTGGTATTCTACTGCGGTATGAGATTGTAGCGGTTTGTTTTTTACACTTGTTTGCGTATATTTGTCATTGACAATTGTAGAATTAGAGGAACGCCATGAAACAATATGAAGCCGTCGTACAGACGATGGAAAAACTCGGCGGGGTGGCCACTTTGGGATAACTCAATACCGAAGTATTTAAAATAGAAGGTTGTACATGGAATACTAAAACACCTTTTGCCAGCATTCGGCGGATCGTTCAGCAGACTCCGGGTATTTATAAGATAAGACCGGGATTATATGGCCTTGAAAAGATGAGGACGTCGATCGAATCTCGGGGAATTGTGGCCGAATCGGCCAAGAATAGAGACTCCGAAGAGGTGCGACAGTTCAATCATACCTATTATCAAGGTTTATTGCTTATGGTGGGGAATCTTCACAATATGAGTACTTTCATACCTAAACAAGACAAGAATAAAAGATTTTACGATGGTAGGGTGCTGGGCGAGATTTCGTCGATAGACGATCTTCCACCATTCTCGTATCGACATATTTTGAAGAGATGCTCGACGATTGATACCGTCTGGTTCAACGACCGGGGTATGCCTCACTCCTTTTTTGAAGTGGAGCATAGTACCGATATTCAAAACTCGCTTTTGAAATACAATGACTTACAAGATTTTTATGCGCGTATGGTTATTGTGGCCGATGCCAAACGGAAAGATGAGTTCCAAGAAAAGATGAAATATCGTTCGTTCGACGATTTACGAAAGAATAGACGAGTCACTTTCCTGAGTTACGATGCTTTGATCAAGCAGTATGAACAAGAGATCGAGCGGCAGGCGTTCGATGTGATTTTGTGAATATCTCGCTTCGGGAGAATTTGACATAACACAAGAAGAGCAACGGAGAGTTTCCGTTGCTCTTCTTGTGTTGGCTTACCAGGATTCGAACCTAGACAAACAGAACCAAAACCTGTTGTGCTGCCATTACACCATAAGCCAAACTTATTCGCTTTGAGGTCTCAATCCTCAAAAGCGAGGCAAAGATAATTGTTTTTTATCTTTTTACCAAATTTTAGGCGAATTATTTTGCGATGAGCAGGTAATAATTCTTTTTGCCCCGCTGTACGATGATGTATTTGTCGTTCAGCAGGTAGTTTCCGTCGATTTTTGTATCGGGGGCGGCGAGTTTTTCTTTGTTGATAGAGACGCCACCGCCTTGTGTCAGTTTCCGCATTTCGCCTTTCGATGAAAAGACGGGAGCGGCCTCGGTGGTAAGTTCTACGGCTTGGATGCCGGCGAGAATGGTGTCGCGCGATACTTCGAATTGGGGTACGCCTTCGAATACGGCGAGCAGGGTATCTTCGTCGAGTTTGCGAAGTTGTTCCGCGGTGGAATTTCCGAAGAGAATGTTCGAGGCTTCTACCGCTGTTTCGTAGTCGGCTTCGGAGTGAACCATGACGGTGACTTCTTTGGCCAGTCGTTTTTGCAGGATACGCAGGTGTGGCGCTTGGTCGTGTTCGGCCGTCAAGGCTTCGATTTCTTCCCGGGGAATCGAGGTGAAGATTTTGATGTAGCGCTTGGCGTCCTCGTCGCTCACGTTTAACCAGAATTGGTAGAACTTGTAGGGCGAGGTGTAGCGGGCGTCGAGCCAAACGTTGCCCGACTCGGTTTTACCGAATTTCGTGCCGTCGGCTTTGGTGACGAGGGGGCATGTCAAGGCGAATACCTCGCCTCCGTTGGTGCGGCGTATCAATTCGGCGCCGGTGGTGATGTTGCCCCATTGGTCCGAACCGCCCAGCTGGAGCTTGCAGTTTCGGGTTTCGTAGAGGTGCAAGAAGTCATATCCTTGTAGCAACTGGTAGGTAAATTCGGTGAAAGAAAGTCCGTCTCGGGCTTCGCCGTTCAAGCGTTTTTGTACCGAATCTTTGGCCATCATGTAGTTTACAGTGATGTGCTTGCCTACGGTGCGGGCGAAATCGAGGAACGAGAAGTCTTTCATCCAATCGTAGTTGTTGACCAACTCGGCATGGTTGGGGGCATCAGAGTCGAAGTCGAGGAATTTTCCCAGTTGTTTTTTGATACATTCTTGGTTATGGCGCAGGGTTTCTTCGTCGAGCAGATTGCGTTCCTGCGATTTTCCCGAGGGGTCGCCTATCATGCCGGTGGCGCCGCCCAGCAGGGCGATGGGCTTGTGGCCGCAGCGCTGGAAGTGTCGCAACATCATCACACCGCACAGGTGGCCTATGTGCAGCGAGTCGGCTGTGGGGTCGAAGCCCAAATAGGCGGTGACCATTTCTTTTTCAAAAAGCTCTTCGGTTCCCGGCATCATGGTGTGTACCATTCCGCGCCATTTCAGTTCTTCTACAAAGTTCATCGAATGAAAACTTAATTAAAAATATTTGTTTGGTTATTGTTTTATTTTGGTGGAAAAAGCACGATGGATAGGGGTTGTAAAAATCCTATGACATCTTGTTTCCACGAAGCGCTGCAAAAATACGACTCTTTATCGAAAGAAACAATTTTAATGAGGAAATAACCCGCCGGTTAAAATCTTTGTGGTGTGTTGGTGGGATAATCAAATTTGTTTATATTATAATTAAATGATTTGATTACCTTTGTGCAAACCGATGTTCAGAGTGTATGATGGGAAAGGTAGAACCGGATGCGAAGCAATGGTTTGCGATTCGGGTGACATATAGCCGTGAGATGGCTTTGAAGGAGTATTTGGATCAAAACCATATAGAATCTTTTATCCCTATGTCGTATAAGGAGGTTGTCAAGGGGGAGCGAAGGGTGAAAAAGCTGGTGCCGGTTATACACAATCTTGTGTTTGTGCGTTCTTCTCGCAAAGAGCTTGCCGAGGTCAAGCGGGAGGTTGCGTTGAAGATACCGATGCGTTATATCATGAACCGAGAGACAAGGGAGCCGCTGGTTGTCCCCGATAAGCAGATGTATAGTTTTATCGCTGTGGCAGGGGCTTATGACGAGCAGGTGGTCTTTTTGGATTCGAGTGTCGTTTCTCTGAGGAAAGGCGACCGGGTGCGCATTACGGGTGGAATTTTCGCAGGAGTCGAGGGTGTTTTCATTCGCATTAAGGGCGATCGCCGAGTGGTTGTTTCGATCGAGGGAGTGATGGCTGTGGCAACGGCTTTTATACACCCGTCGTTGATCGAGAAAGTGTGAGTTTTCCACGGGCGTGAAAGGGGTGTTATATGTTGGTGAAACGCTTGCCGGGAGGCAAAAATATAAATACATGGGTTATGTTCAGGGAGATGGCCTTGCGTAGGGTGTGAACCGGTAGTCCTCGTGTGCGCGCCGCTTTTCGGTATAGCTTTTCGATTGTCATATTCCCTTCGTCGGTTTCGAGGAAGAGCCGGTCGATGGGGGTCGATTTCAGGGATTCGTGGTTGTAGTATTCGCCGTATGAGAGGTACAGTCCCTCGTGTGTCAACTGTCGGGCGGTCTCGGGTTTCCCTCGGAATCCGTGGATTATCCACGGTTGCTTTGGTTTCGACTTCTTGTGAATATGAATGATGTCGTCGTAGGCCTTTACGGCATGTATGATCAACGGTTTGTGAAATTCTTCCGAGAGAGCGATGTGTTTTTCGAAGTAGGCGATTTGTTCTTCGTAGCTTACTCCGCTTTTGAGTTTGTCGAGTCCGGTTTCCCCGATGGCTACCACCTGCTCGTGCTGTACGGCGGCCTCGAGCCGTTGAAGCGACTCTTTCGAGCCGGGGGTGAGACTCCATGGGTGTATCCCCACGGAGTAGAATTTTCCTACTTCGGGCAAAAATTCTTCGGGGGTTGTGCTGATGATAGTCCCGTAGCGGTTGTAGTGAGTGTGAATATCGACAGGAATTTTGGGCGGCACGGGGTCGTATCCGCTACCGCCCCACGGGTGGCAGCTCAAGATGCGTTTGGTGGCGAGCCATAGTCCTTTGAATGGGCCGTGTATCTGTATGGCGTCGATAGCGTATTGCGAGCAGGTGGGTACATATCGGCACGATGGGGGAAGCATGGGCGAGATCGCCGCTTTGTAAAAGCGAATGGGGAGCAAGAGTATGGCCGATAAGATTTTTCTCATGGGGTTACGATGGCGTTTGGTCCGACTCTATTGTTTTAGCAAGCCGTTCCAGCGATTCGATCATCTTTTTCTCGATGAAATGGAAATCGTTCAGATTCTTGTCGAGGTATAAGAATGCCAAATGGATTGTGCGCTTCTGCTGCGACAAGGGCTCGGCGAGGATATGTTTGTGCAGGCGGTAGGCCTCTCGTATCCGGCGGCGCAGATATACCCTTTTTACGGCTCGCTTGAAGTTCCGTTTGGGGACATTGATAAAAAACTGCGGGGGAGCCGATAGGGAATCGTCTATGCGGTAAACGACTCGAAGCGGATAGACAATGAACGCATGCCCCTCTGAAAACAGGCGGTCGATCGCTGTGCGGCTGCATAGCTTTTCGTTTTTGGGAAGTCGGTAATCGTTCATCGCTATTGAAAATAAAACCTCATAAGCGCCTCCTTTCGGTGAAAGACGATTATGAGGTTTGTGTTTTGTCGAAAAAGAAGTTATCTCTTTTTATTTTGTTCTTTCAAGAAAAGGTCGAGCGCGGCGGTCATCGATGGAGCTCCGGGCGACGGAGCCTCGACGTCGAGACGCAGGCCGGCGTCGCGTACGGCTTGTGCCGTTGTGGGGCCGAAAGAGCCGATTTTTATATCGTTCTGCTCGAAATCGGGGAAGTTTTTGATCAACGATTTGATTCCCGAAGGGCTGAAAAATATCAACATGTCGTAGTCAAATGCCTCGCCCGGCTCGAAATCGTTGCTTACCGTGCGGTACATAATCGCTTTCGTATAGTTGATTTTGTGCTTTTCCAGCATGGTGGTCTGCTCTTTGTGAACGTCCGAAACCGGGAAGAGGTATTTTTCTCCCGCATGTTTCAACAGCGACGGAACCAAATCGTCCAATTTACCCGAATTTCCAAAGAATATCTTACGCTTGCGATAGACGATATATTTCTGTAAGTAGAGAGCGATAGCTTCGGTTGTACAGAAGTATTTCATCGTTTCGGGTATGGTTACCCGCAATTCTTCGCACAGACGGAAAAAGTGGTCGATAGCGGTACGAGCCGTGAAAATGACAGCTGTATATTCCGGTATGGAAATCTTTTGTTGTCTGAATTCTTTCGATGTCAGGCCTTCTACCTTGATAAAAGGACGAAAAACGATATTGACGCCGTATTTTTCGGCAATATCGTAGTAGGGAGACTTTTCGGAACTCGGCTTGGGCTGAGAAACAAGAATTTTCTTAATTTTCAAAGCTGCTGTATTTTTAGTTCGACAAATTGATATATCAATACACTTGACTTATAAACCCAAAATAGGGGTGTAATTTCGAGGGCACAAAGGTAGATAATAAAATAGAATAAATCTAATATTTTGCGGTAAAAAATCTTAAACCCTTTATAGATAAATAAGATACGAGAAATGAGATAGATAGCCGCCGCCACAGGCAACACGACATGGTCGATGCCCGGGATAAATATCGAGGTTAAAATCGACAAGGCGAGCGGGATACCGATGAGCGAATTTATCGAGACGAAACTCTCTATCCATTGGTGGGTGTGTGTGGTGTCGGTGAATAAGAGTCCGATGCCTTTGTAAAGCCATTTTTGCAAGAAGTAATAACCGCATGCGACGAGGGTACCGCAGCCAATGCCTATGGCGAGGGAGTCGGATAGGGCGGGATTTTGTCGTGTAATGAGCTGGAAGAGGCAGAACCCTTCGGAAATAAAGGTCATGCACAATAGTACTGCTCTTAGTTGTGTTTCTCGCACCGTGGTGTCGTCGAAGATGTTTTGCCGTTCTTTCACATTGATTATGCTGCGAAACATTTGCCCCAAAAACTTGGTTCCTTTTTTGAACGTAAAGGCAAACAGCAGGAAGACGACGAGTGTGATACTGATGAGTATAGGACTGCCCGCAGGGGTTTGTGGGATTTTTTCCGCCGGGAATCCCTCGGGAATAGCGATGATAGTCTCTTGCAAATCTTCGAGGGGGTCTGTTTCTTTCAGGGGAGTGCTACTTTCGAATCCGTCGATATACCGAGGCACAAATACTTCGGCGCGACCGGTCGATGCAGGAGCGTCGAGGGTATCGATGGAGAGGTGGATTTGTGCGGCGGGGTTTGGCATGGCTTATATGGCGGCGATTTTACGGATATTTTTGTCCCATACGGGGGCGGTTTGAACGAGTTCGATGGCTTCCCGGGGAGTTTGGGCGACCTGCCACATGCGGGCATGCTCTTCTCTCATGAAGTTTTCGGTAATGGCGTTGTGGAGCATGGCGATCAGCGGGTCGTAGTAGCCGTCGATATTCAAGATGACAATAGGGTTTAAGAACAATCCTAATTGTTTCCATGTGATAATCTCGATGAGTTCTTCCATTGTTCCACAGCCGCCCGGCAAAGCGATTACGGCATCGGCTTCTTGCGCCATGCGTTCTTTCCGTTCGTGCATGTCGGCGGTCACGATGGTTTGAGTGAGGCCTTTGTGGCACCACCCTTCGTTGATCATGAATTGGGGGATTACCCCCAATACTTCGCCTCCGTTGTCGAGGACACTATCGGCGAGGGTTCCCATCAATCCTTGATTGCCGGCACCGCACACGCATCGCATGTCGTTTTGTGCGAGCAGTCGACCCAACTCGTCGGCTGCCTCGAAGAAGCTTGGTTTTATCTTGGAGCTGGAAGCGCAGTAAACGCAAACCGATTTTATCTTTTTCATAACCACATACTTGTATCGCCTGCAAAATTAACGCTTTTTTTTGAAAGAGGATTCTCCCGGGAGTTACGACGTCATAGCCATCGATTTTCGCGGTACCATTTCACGCATTCGTTCACTCCTCGTTCGAGGCTATATTGCGGGGCGAAGCCCAATTCGTGCTGTGCGTCGGAAATATCGCAAATCCAGTTGCGCTGTTTCATAATGCGGAATTTGTCGCGGTTCAGCGTGCTGGTGCTCCCCAGCATACCGGCGACTTTCTCGGCGACGACCGATACGACCCAAAGCAGCCACAAGGGTATTTTCACAGGGATAACCCGGCGTTTTCCCAAAGCAGTCGCCACATATTTCCTGAACTGAGTCGAGGTGTAGGCTTTTCCCTCGGAGAGGAAATATCCCCGGCGCGTCACTCCCCGGTCGATAGCCTTGAAAATAGCTTGTACAAGGTCTTTTACATAGATGAAGGTAATAAGTTGCGGCTTGAAACCCACAATGAAATCAAAGCCATATTTGATGCTTTTCATCATCAGGTAGTAGTCTTTTTCGTAGGGACCGTACACGCCGGTAGGGCGCATTACCACATAGGGGAAGCCGGGGAGAGACTCCAAGTGCCGCTCGGCTTTCAACTTGCTCATTCCGTATCGGGTGTTTGGCCGGGGTGGGTCGGTGGGTCGCAAAGGGGTGAAATTTTTTTCGTCGCCCAGCCCCCAAGCACCCAAACTGCTCATGAGGATAAATTGCCGGGGCACCATATCGGTTTCGATGAGGGCCTCGGTAAAGTTTTTTACGAAACCGTAGTTGATTCGCTCGAAGTCGTCGGGATTTTTACATTTGGTGACACCGAGGTTGTGGACGATATAGTCCCATTTCCCGAACTCTTCTTGGTGTCGTTTCAGTTGAGAAATAAGCGTTTCCTTGTTTGTGTAGTTGAGATCGATGAAATGAATCTCGGGATTCGAGAGATGCTCCCGAGATGTGGTTTTGCGAACTCCCGCCCAAGTTTCGTATCGCCTCGACAAAGCCTCTTCGACGATAAATCCGCCGATAAATCCGCCGGCGCCTGTAATCAAAATCTTCGCACTCATAATACATGCCTCGTTTCGGGTGTAAAAGTAATAAGAAACCTGTTAAATAGGCTTGGAGAGGCCTCTATTTTGTAAAATATGGGCGATAAATTATTATAAAAAGTTTATAATGAGAAGAGATTAACAATCTTTCATTATCTTTGCCGGGTATTCGTGAAAGGGCTGTATGTCCGCCTCTTTCGGGGGCGGCGGAGATCGGTAGGACGGCCAAGTCCTTTCTGTATAGGAGAGAGGCGCTTATTCTCTTCCGCAAATAAAAAACAAAATTATCAATTAATGAAACAGTACAAATTGCTGAACAATGTATTGGGGTGGGGGGTATTTTTCGTTGCGGCGATTACCTACATTCTCACCTTGGAGTCGACCGCCAGTTTTTGGGACTGCGGCGAATTTATCGCATCGGGATATAAATTGGAAGTGGGTCACCCGCCGGGCAACCCTATTTTTATGTTGACGGCACGCTTCTTTGCCAATTTTGCGTCGTCGCCGTCGGAGGTGGCCTATATGGTCAACCTCATGTCGGGGTTGCTTAGTGCCGCGACCATTCTGCTCCTGTTCTGGACGATAACGCGGTTGGCGCAGAAGATTGTTTTGCGGGAAGGCGAGACCGAAGAAACGATGACACTGGGGCAGATGATTGCCATTTTGGGCTGCGGTGTGGTAGGTTCGCTGGCTTATGCGTGGTCCGACACTTTTTGGTTCTCGGCGGTGGAAGGCGAGGTTTATGCCTACTCGTCGTTCTGCACGGCGTTGGTATTTTGGCTCATTCTCAAATGGGAGAGTGTGGCCGACCAGCCCCATGCCAACCGATATATCATACTTATCGCCTACATCATCGGGGTTTCCATCGCGGTTCACCTGTTGAACCTTTTGTGTATTCCCGCCATTGTGCTGGTATATTATTACCGCAAGTTCAAAAACACCAATTTGAAGGGCTCTTTGATCGCCTTGTTGGTGTCGTTTGTCCTCATTGTGTTGTTGCTTTACGGGCTGGTTCCCGGATTTGTCGAGGTGGCCAGTTGGGTAGAATTGCTCTTTGTCAATGTCTTTCATCTGCCGTTCAATAGTGGGGTTGTGTTCTACTTCTTCCTCATTATCGGGGTGATTGCGTGGGCTATTTACGAAACCTATGCCCAGCGGAGCGACAAACTGATGAAGATTTCGTTCCTGATAAGTATCGTATTGGTGGGGATTCCCTTCATTGGCGACGGATATATCATCGGTATAATCCTTACGGCTGCGCTGGCCTATTATCTTTTCACCCGCAAGAAACTTGCCGTGGTGGCCATGAACACGATATTGCTTTCGTTGTTTGTGATTTTTATCGGATATTCGTCGTATGCCTTGATTGTGATTCGTTCGACGGCCAATACTCCGATGGACCAGAACTCGCCCGAGAATATTTTCAGTTTGGGAAGTTACCTCAATCGTGAGCAATATGGCGACCGTCCGCTCTTTTACGGACAGACTTTCCCCGCTCAAATTGCCCGCGACGCCAACGGTACCGCAATCTCTTCCAAAGGGAAACCCATCTGGATGAAGAAACTGAAAACGACTCCCGACGAGCCCGATCGCTATATTATCACCGGATATGACGAGACTTATAAATACCAGCCCGAGTTGTGCATGCTGTTCCCCCGCATGTATAGCGACAAGCCCGAGCATATATCGGTGTACAAGGAGTGGACCGACTTCAAAGGACGTCCCGTGCGGGTGAGTACCCCCGAAGGAATACAAACGGTGATGAAACCCACCTTCGGCGAGAATCTCGCTTTCTTCCTCGACTATCAGTTGAATTATATGTATTGGCGTTATTTCATGTGGAATTTTGCCGGACGCCAAAACGATATTCAAGGGCATGGCGAGGTGCAGAACGGAAACTGGATAAGCGGCTTTAACTTCATCGACAAGTATATCGCCGGCGACCAAACCAATTTGCCCGACGACTTGAAAAACAACCCGGGACGCAACGTGTTCTACATGCTGCCCCTGTTGCTGGGGCTCATCGGGCTGTTCTATCAAGCCTTTGCCGGGAAAAAGGGAATCGAGAGTTTTTGGGTAACTTTCTTCCTCTTCTTCATGACCGGTATTGCCATTGTCATTTATTTGAACCAAACCCCCATTCAGCCTCGTGAACGCGATTATGCCTATGCCGGTTCGTTCTATGCCTATGCCATTTGGATAGGGCTGGGTGTCGCAGCCGTATGGCGAGGCCTGAATCGATTGGCCAAGACGAGCGACGAGAAGCCCGCGGGAACCGTTACCGCCGTTGCCGCTTCGTTGCTTTGCCTGTGTGTGCCCTTGCAGATGGTAAGTCAAACGTGGGACGACCACGATCGCTCGGGGCGCTATGTGTGCCGCGACTTCGGAATGAACTACCTGTCGAGTGTCGATGAGAACGCTATTATTTTCACCAATGGCGATAACGATACTTTCCCCTTGTGGTATGCTCAGGAAGTAGAGGGCTATCGTACCGATGTGCGGGTGTGCAACCTCTCTTATTTGCAGACCGACTGGTATATCGACCAAATGAAACGCCCGGCCTATGAATCGGCGCCGCTGCCTATCTCGGCCGACGAATCGAAATATGCGTATGGAGCACGTTCCTATAACTATGTGATCAATCGGGTGACCGACTCGATTACGGTTAGCGACGGGTTGGCCTATCTATATAGCGACGAGTCTTGGACCAAAGATGTGCCCGGATACGGCGAACTCGACCACCTGCCTACCAACAAGCTGTATATTCCGGTCGACGCCGAGGCTGCCGTCGCTTCGGGAACTGTCCCGGCCGAGTTGAAAGATAGTGTGGTCTCGCGCATCGTTCCCAACTTATCCAATAAGCGAGGGTTCACGATGAGCGAAATAGCGTCGCTCGATATTATCAACACCAACGCCCGGGAAGGGTGGAAGCGACCCGTTTATTTCGCTGTGACCGTGGGAAGCAGCTATTATCTGGGGCTTGAAAACTATTTCTCCCGCACCGGATTGGCCTATCAAGTTGTACCTTTGAACGGTGTCAACAACAATATCAACACCGATAAGATGTATGACAATATGGTCAACAAATTCCGTTGGGGCGGCATCGACAAGGCAACACCCGAAAAACCGCTTTATCTCGACGAGAACGTGCGACGCATGTGCAACACCATTCGTATGATGTTTGCCGACTTGGTTACCCAGTTGATTATCGAAGGGAAGAACGAGAAGGCGTTGACGGCATTGAATCTCATTATGGAGAAAATACCGGGTTGGCAAGTGACCCACGATCTTACCTCGGTTTCGTTCGGGCAATCGTATCTCGATTTGGGTGAAAAGGAGAAAGGCGAGGCCTTGTTGACCGAGATTTTCGAAACGTCGGCCAGCTATCTCAATTGGTATAAAGACCTCACTCCCGGACAGCTTCGCTCCGTAGGGAACGATTATCAAAAACATTTGTATATCGTACATACCATCAACGAGATGTGTGTCGTATATAAATTGCCCGAGTTACAGAAAAAAATAGAAGAGAAATTTGTAATTTAATCGTAAACAGAAAAAGCCATTTCGGGGGAGAACCGGAGGAGTAGACTCCTTCGTATCTCTCCCGATTCAGTTGTACCTCGATCATGTTTATAGAACAGCCACCGTTTTTTTATCGCATGTTATTCCCCGAGACGATTTGGCGTATCCCGGGAGATAAAAAGGCCGTATATCTTACTTTCGACGATGGGCCTATTCCCCAAGTTACACCGTGGGTTCTCGATGTACTCGATTATTACGAAGTGAAAGCCACGTTTTTTTGTGTGGGCGATAATGTGGCGCGTAACCCCAATTTATTTCAAGAGGTTCGCAGACGGGGACATCAAGTGGGCAACCACACCATGAACCATGTAAAAGGAATGTCTATGTCGCCCGAGAGGTACCAGCGCAATGTGTTGAATGCGCACGACCTTATTCAGAGCCGGCTTTTTCGGCCTCCACATGGCCACATGACACCGGGACAGGCCAAATTGTTGAAAAAAGATTTCAACATTATCATGTGGGACGTCGTGACCCGTGATTACAGTAAGAAACTGTCGGGCGAACAGGTTTTCAATAACGTGAAACGTTATGCCCGCAATGGCTCTATTATTGTGTTTCACGATTCTATTAAAGCAGAACGCAATCTTCACTACGCTTTGCCGCGAACCATAAACTGGTTGAGAGAAAATGGATTCCTGTTCAACACCCTTTGAGCAGCGGGAGAAAATCCGGGTCGAGGCTCTGCGTATAGGTTTCGACGCCTGTGGCTTCGCCCGGATAGACGAGGTCGAGCCCGGTATGCGCGAAGCCTATCGTCGGTGGCTCGATGAAGGGCGGCAGGCTCAAATGGATTATTTGGGGAACTATCTCGATTTGAGGGAGAATCCTCGACGGTTGTATCCCGGAGCTCAGACGATGATTTGCGTCGCTCTTAATTATTATCCGACTTGTTTTCAGCCACGGGAAAATCCGCAATTTGCCTACTATGCCTACGGGCAGGACTATCACGAGGTGATGAGGCGTAAGTTGCGGCAACTGGCCGTATTTGTTGCGGCGCTATCGGGCGACGAGGGGAGGGTGTGTTGCGATACCGCTCCCGTGAGAGAACGATATTGGGCGGCACGGGCCGGGTTGGGGTTTATCGGGAAGAATGGGCAATTGATTATTCCCGGCCAAGGCTCTTTCTTTTTCTTGGGTGAGTTGCTCACCTCGTTGGAATTGCCACCCGACGATCCGCAGTCTTCTCGTTGCGGCGATTGTTCGCACTGTATGGAGCAGTGTCCTACGGGTGCCATCGTCGCACCGGGGGTAATCGATGCCCGGCTTTGTATTTCGTGCCAGACTATCGAAAACCGGGGCGATATATCGCCTTTTGTCGCCGATCGTATGGGCAACAGGGTGTATGGATGCGATACTTGTCAAGCGTGCTGCCCGTGGAATCGGCAGGCAATCCCTTCGCCACACCCCGAGTTCGCGCCCGATGAGGAGTTGCTTGCACTCGATGCCGACCGTTTCGAGGCGATGACTCCCGAAGATTTCGGCCGCCTGTTTCGTCGTTCGGCGGTAAAACGTGCCAAGTATGCCGGATTGAGGCGAAATTTCGAAATTTGGAAGAAAAACCGGGCTCACAAGGAGGAATAGCCGTAACTTGTCCCCATTGAAGAGACGATGATAACAGAAGAGGGAGGTTTCGCGAATCGGCGAAACCTCCCTCTTTCTATAATAAGGAGAATCTTTTTTTTACAACAGACTGTCGGGGTTGAGGTTGTTTTTCTCGATGTCGAGGAAATATTTGTAAGTCCCAACTTTCAGTTCGGCCGTAGCAGCGTCGTCGCAAACGATAATGCTCTTGGGGTGCATTTGCAAGGCCGTGATAGTCCACATTTGCGAAACACCGCCTTCTATGCCTTGTTGCAACGCTTTCGCCTTGTTGTGCCCGTTGACGATGATAAGCACATTGCGAGCCGACATGATAGTGCCTACGCCCACTGTCAACGCCGTTTTGGGAACGAGGTTGGTGTCCCCGCCGAAGAAACGGGAATTGGCGATAATGGTGTCTTGGGTCAATGTCTTTACCCGAGTGCGCGAGGTGAGTGACGAGCCAGGCTCGTTGAAGGCGATATGTCCGTCGGGGCCTACACCGCCGAGGAACAGATCGATACCTCCGTAAGAAGCGATTTTAGTTTCGTAGCGGGCACATTCCTCTTCGGGGTTAGCAGCGTTTCCGTTCAAGATATTCACATTTTCGGGGCGAATATCGATATGAGAGAAAAAGTTGCTCCACATGAAAGTATGATAGCTTTGTTCGTGGTCTTCGGGCAGGTTGCAATATTCGTCCATGTTGAAAGTTACGACATGGCGGAACGAAACGACACCTTTGCGGTTCAGCTCGATCAAGTGTTTGTACATGCCCAGCGGAGACGATCCTGTGGGAAGCCCCAGAACGAAAGGTTTTTCTTCTGTGGGGTTAAATTTATTGATGCACGATGCCACATAGTTAGCGGCCCAACGCGAAACTGCATCATAGGTTGGTTCGATAATGACTCTCATGATTTTATTATAATTTAGCTTTTCCCAAAAGTAATCATTTTTTGGGAAGAATAGACCGAGGAGTGAGAAAATTGTGTATTTTTCTAAAAATCGAATATATTTCCACTATTTTTCACCTTTTTTGTATGCAATAAATGTAAAGGAATCATTAAGTTTGTAACTTAAAATAAAAAAATATCGCGATGAAAACAAATCTAAGTTCTCAAATTAAATTGGATCGGATACCTAAACGGTATTACGCACCCGACGGTGAGTTGGAACTCGCGGCTCTGACGAGAGACGAGAAAGTCTATACCAAGATTTTCGAAGGCTCCGACGAGGGGTCGGTGTATGTCGCACATGATGTGGCAGAGTTGATTCAAAAGTGCAAAGCCGAGCATCGTCATTGCGTTCTCGCATTGGGCTCGGGAGCCGGCACACACGCAGTTTATGCCGAGTTGGTTCGTATGTATCAGGCGGGAGAAGTGAGCTTCTCGAATGTCATTGTGTTTAATATCGGAGAATATTATCCTTTGACCGAAGGCGCTCCCGGCACGATGAGCCTCTTGAAAGAACTGTTGCTCGACAAGGTAAACATCGATCCCGAGAATATTCATTCTCCCGGGAAATTGGTGTCGAAAGAAGATGTATATATATATTGCAAGAAATACGAGGAAGAAATCGAGGCCTGCGGAGGCATAGATTTGGCATTGTGCGAAATCGGAGCCGTCGGCAACTTGGCTTTCAACGAGCCGGGTTCGCAACTCAACTCGTCTTGCCGTTTGATGTTGCTCGGTAGCGACGCCCGTCATGTGGCTTCGTCGCAGTTCAATTCAAACGAGAATGTGCCTCGCAGCGCAATCACTCTCGGTATTTCCAACCTCATGTCGGCGCGTCGTATTATTTGCATGGCTTGGGGTGAAACCAAAGCCAACATTGTGAAACGGGCTATCGAAGGCGAAATCACAGATTTGATACCGGCTTCGTTCCTCCAAACGCATCGTCGGGCGAAAGTCGTGCTCGACCTCTCTGCGGCCGAGGCTTTGACTCGTATTAGCCGTCCGTGGTTGGTAACCTCTTGCGAATGGGATGAAAAACTGATTCGCCGCGCAATCGTGTGGTTGTGCAAGGTGACGGGAAAACCCATCTTGAAACTGACCGATAAAGATTACAACGACAATGGATTGAGCGAGTTGGTGGCTCTCTTCGGGTCGGCCTACAATGTGAATATTCGTATCTTCAACTCGTTGCAGCACACCATTACTGGTTGGCCCGGTGGAAAGCCTAATGCCGACGATACATTCCGTCCCGAGCGGGCAAAACCCTATCCCAAACGGGTGATTGTGTTCAGCCCGCACCCCGATGACGACGTGATTTCGATGGGCGGTACGTTGAAACGCCTTGCCGACCAGAAACACGATGTGCATGTGGCATACGAGACTTCGGGGAATATCGCCGTAGGCGACGAGGATATGATGCGCTATATCATGCTTATCGACAATATCGCCAAGAAATTTAAGTTCGATACTCCCGAAATTTTGAAGAAGAGCAGTGAGATTCACAAGTTTGTGGGCAAAAAGAAAGACGGTGAGTCCGATACCCCCGATATCCGATTCATCAAAACGATGATTCGTCAGGGCGAAGCTCGCACTGCTTGCAATTACATCGGTATAAAACCGCAGAATGTCCATTTCTTGAATCTCCCCTTCTATGAAACGGGTACGATCAAGAAAGGCGATCTCACCGAGACCGATATTCAAATCGTTAAAGACCTCATCGAGTCGGTGAAACCGCATCAGATATTCGTAGCCGGCGACTTGGCCGACCCGCATGGTACTCACAAAGTGTGTCTCGACGCCGTATTGGCGGCTATCGACGAGATTAAAGATGAGGACTGGATGAAGGATTGCCGCATTTGGATGTATCGTGGCGCTTGGGCCGAGTGGGAAATCGACCATATCGAAATGGCTGTGCCCCTGAGTCCCGAGGAGCTGCGTCAGAAACGGAACTCGATTCTTAAACACCAATCGCAAATGGAGAGCGCGCCTTTCTTGGGCGATGACGAGCGTCTCTTCTGGCAACGTGCCGAGGATCGCAATAAGGCTACGGCCGACCTTTACGCCAGCCTTGGTCTCGCTTCGTACGAGGCTATCGAGGCATTTGTGGAATATCACCCGATACGATAATACGGTATAGTTTCATATAAGATGACGGGAGCCGGGTTTTTACCGACTCCCGTTGTTTTATATCCTCCCGGGAGAATAAAAAAAACTCCGGGAGCCGACACGGCTTCCGGAGTTTTTTATCTCGATAAGAAGTAGTCTTATTTTATTCGTAATCGGCCCAATTGGTGAGAGCCATATCGCCCGATTTTATAAATTCATTGTGGAACCCGAAAGCGGCTTTGAGGTTATGAGGCGTGTGGCCTTTGCCCATTTTGAGGTAGTCCCACAACAGTTCTTTGTACATGGGGTGAGCGCAGTTCTCGATAATGGTTTGAGCCCGTTGGAGGGGTGATTTTCCTCTCAGGTCGGCGACGCCTTGTTCGGTGATAAGTACTTGTACCGAGTGTTCGCTGTGGTCGAGGTGTGACACCATAGGAACGATGGCGCTGATTTTCCCGCCTTTGGCGGTCGATGGGCAGGTAAATATCGAGAGGTAGGCGTTGCGGGTGAAGTCGCCCGAACCGCCAATGCCGTTCATCATCTTGGTTCCGGTCACATGGGTAGAGTTTATGTTTCCGAAGATGTCGGCTTCGAGAGCCGTGTTCATGGTGATGAGGCCCAGTCGGCGAACGATCTCGGGGTTGTTTGAAATCTCGCCCGGACGCATGATGATTTTGTCGTGGAAGAACCCGATGTTTTGGAACACCTCGCTCTGTTTATCGTCGCTTATCGTCATGGAGCAGCAGCTGGCAAATTTACATTTACCTTCTTTCATCAGGTCGATAACGGCGTCTTGGATAACCTCGGTGTACATTTCGAACGCCGGAATATCGGGGCTTGAGCCCAAGCTGCCCAGCACAGCGTTGGCGATATTGCCTACACCCGATTGCAGGGGGAGGAATTGAGGCGGAATGAGCCCGGCTTTCAACTGGCTCACGAGAAATTCGCACACGTTGTTGCCGATTCGCATCGTCGTTTCGTCGGCAGGAGTGAAGGGTTTCACCCCGTCGAGTTTGTCGCTTTCGATGATAGCTACAATCTTTTTGGGGTCGACTTTTACGACGGACTCTCCTATGCGGTCGCTCGGTTTGTAGATAGGAATCTCGCGGCGATAGGGCGGGTCGAGGGGTTGGTAGATGTCGTGCATGCCCCTCAACTCTTTGGGGTCGTGGTGGTTCAGCTCGATAATGATTTTGTCGGCCAAAGCGCAGAAAGTAGGTGTGGCTCCCACGCCGTTGCCAAGCAAGATTTCACCGTTGGGACTAACCTCTGTGGCCTCGATGATAGCGACATTGATCTTTCCCAAGAATCCGTAGCGGAGGCTTTGGGAAAGGTGAGAAAGGTGCATGTCGAAGTAGTTGATTTCGTTGCAGTTGACTGCCGCGCGGGTGTCTTTGTGCGATTGATAGGGAGTACGGCTTTTGATAGCTTTTGCACGAGTCAAAGCGCCATCGACAAAGTCGTTGGTCGAAGCACCTGTATAAACACCTATTTGAAACGGCCGGCCGGCTGCATGTTCAGCCTCGGCTTTGTTGGCGATGGCCACCGGCACTACTTTGGGGGTTCCTGCTGCGGTAAATCCGCTGAATCCGACATTGTCGTCGTGATGAATAAATTCAGCCGCTTCTTCTGCGGTGATAAATTTAAATGCCATATCTATGTAAATTTGGTTTTTTGAGCTATTTCACGGTTAAGGTTTCTCTATCTTGTTTGATTTGTTTAGTATTTTCGGTTCAGAATTTCCGATACGATCACAGCTTTGCGCCAATCGACATCTTGTATGTCGATGGAGGCGTGCTGTTCATCGGTTGTCTCTTCGTATTTGAGGGGGTGCGTCGCCGGTCGAGGTGTTTCCGCCACGGCTTGGGTAGAGGCCGGGGTGGTTATATTTTGGGGAAGTGGCTCCGGTATTGCCGGCTCGCGTCTCTCTTTCACCGGTTTCCTTGGAACGACCGGTTTTTTCTTTTGCGGAGACCGGGGGATATAGTCCTCGTGTGCTCGCTCGGTTTCCTCTTTTGCTTTTCGCAACTCAGCGAAAATATCGTCTAAGGATAAGGGCTGGGGTATGTCCCATATGGATTCTTCTGTTTCTTGGCGGGTGTATTCTCGTGGCTCCGGGACATGGTTATGAGGCCTTCCCGATTGATTTTTAGTCGCTTGTTTCTTTTTAGAACCAGAGGAGTTGATGGCGAGAATGACCAAACCGACGATTATAGCAATGATTATCTCTGAAAAATCCATCTCTTTTTTGTAATTTTGCCCTCAAATATAGAGTTTTATTGAGAATCTTCCAAATTTTGAGGCTCTATTAAATAACTAAGAGTTGTTTCGCAACAACCCTTAGCCGATTTAACCTAAACCTTAACTATGAAAAAATTTCATGTAATGTGTATGCAAAGAAAAACAATAATTTTTAAAAAACAAATTTTTTAGATAAAAATATTACTTTTTCTGCAAATTTGTTTATAGATTAATATCAAAAGAAGAAAAAACGGAATAGAATGAAAGTCATATCGAGCAAAAATATAAGTGAGGGAATGGAGAAGAAATTGTTTATAGAAACCTATGGTTGTCAAATGAATGTGGCCGATAGCGAGGTTGTTGCCTCGATCATGCGAATGGCCGGTTATACGCTTTGCGGTTCTCTCGAAGAGGCCGACGCGATTTTTGTCAACACCTGTTCTATTCGGGACAATGCCGAGCAGAAAGTGCTTTCGAGGTTGGCTTATTTCCAATCTTTGCGCAAGCATAAAAAGGATTTGGTCATAGGGGTTCTGGGCTGCATGGCCGAGCGGGTACGCGAGCGGTTGATTGCCGAGAACGGTGTCGATTTGGTGGCGGGTCCCGATTCGTATCTCGATTTGCCCAATCTGGTGGGCGCTGCCGAGCGAGGCGAGAAGGCGGTGAATGTAGAGCTCTCGACTACCGAGACCTACCGTGAGGTGATACCTTCGCGCATCGGGGTGAACCGCATTTCGGGATTTATCTCGATTATGCGGGGGTGCAACAATTTCTGTTCCTATTGTATCGTGCCTTATACTCGGGGCCGTGAGCGCAGCCGCGAACCCGAGAGTATCTTGAACGAACTGGCCGACCTCAAAGCCAAAGGGTTCAAGGAGGTAACCTTGCTGGGACAAAATGTCAACTCCTATCGGTATGAGCGAGAAGACGGGACTTTGGTCGATTTTCCCGCCTTGCTGGCGATGGTGGCGCAGACGGTCGAAGGCATTCGGGTGCGGTTTACCACTTCACACCCCAAAGATATGAGTGACGAGACGTTGAAGATTATTGCGGCTTATCCCAATTTATGCCGTCATATACATCTTCCTGTGCAATCGGGGAGTAATCGTATATTGAAACTGATGAACCGCAAATATACGCGGGAGTGGTATCTCGATCGTATCGCTGCGATTCACCGTATTTTGCCCGGTTGCGGTATCACGACCGATATGTTCAGCGGCTTTCATTCAGAGACCGAGGCCGACTTTGAAGAGACGCTTTCGCTTATGCGTGAGGTAGGTTTCGACTCGTCGTTTCTTTTCAAATACTCCGAGCGCCCCGGGACTTATGCTTCCAAGCATTTGCCCGACAATGTTCCCGAAGAGGTGAAGATTGCCCGGTTGCAGCGTATGATTGATTTGCAGAACGAGCTCTCTCTCGAAAGTAACCGCCGGGATATAGGCCGGGAGTTCGAGGTGCTGGTCGAAGGATTTTCGAAGCGTTCCCGGGAACAGCTTTTCGGTCGCACCTCACAAAATAAGGTGGTAGTTTTTGATAAAGGCAACCACCACATAGGCGAATTGGTAAACGTAAAAGTTACCGACGCCTCTTCGGCGACGCTCTTGGGCGACGCATTGGACTAAAACGGAGGACAAACGATGGAAAAAGTCATCAAGGATAAATTGTGGACTCCCAGTTTCTGTGCTGTGGCGGCCGGGAATTTCCTGCTCTTTTTCGCCTTTTATTTGTTGTTGCCGGTATTGCCCATGTATCTGAGCGAGGCTTTTTCTGCCAGTCGCTCAATGGCCGGCTTCATACTCTCGTCCTATACCATCACCGCCCTGATGGTACGGCCTTTTGCCGGTTACATGGTCGATACGTTTCCCCGTAAAAAACTGTTGTTGATATGCTATTTTGTATTTCTACTCTTTTTCGGCGGTTATTTGTTGGCCGGGACCTTGCTCCTGTTTGCCATTATTCGGGCCGGGCATGGGGTCGCCTTCGGCTTGCTCACGGTTTCCAACAGTACGGTAGCTATCGATGTAATGCCCTCTTCCCGTCGTGGCGAGGGAATAGGATACTATGGAGTGAGCAACAATTTGGCGATGTCTATCGGGCCTACCTTGTCGCTCTATATTCACGACTCTTTTGCCAACTATGATTACATATTTTTAATCTCGATGCTTTCGGCTACAATCGGGCTGTTGTGCGTGTCGACCATAAAGATGCCCTATTGGCGCGACCCTGTTCCCGAGAAGCCGCCGGTTTCGCTCGACCGGTTTTTGTTGTTGAAAGGTATGCCCGAGGCGTTGACCCTTATCTTTTTCTCGTTTAGCTATGGTGTTTTATCGACCTATCTGGCGGTCTATGGGAAGGAGGAGCTGGGAATCGATTCGGGTGCCGGATTTTTCTTTGTCTTGTTGGCGGTGGGACTCATTCTGTCGAGGCTCACTTCGGGGCGTTGGCTCAATCGAGGGTTTGTGACCCGCAACATTCTTGTGGGGATGCTGCTGTCGTTGCTCGGGTATCTTATTTTTGTTGCGGTGCGCAATGAGTGGGGCTACTATGGCGCCGCTCTGGTTTTGGGGTTGGGTTATGGTTGCATTTGTCCGGCTTACCAAACGATGTTTATCAATTTGGCGCCTAATAATCAACGGGGCACGGCAAATTCCACTTATCTGACGGCTTGGGATTTGGGGGTAGGATTGGGTGTTCTCATCGGCGGGCAGATCGCCGAGATTTTCAACTATGCCACCGTCTATGCTACCGCTTGTGTATTGTGCGCCATAGGATATTTGATTTTCAAAATGAAAATAGCGGCTCATTTTGAAAAACATAAGTTGAGGTAGAAAATATTAAAATATGTGAACAAAAGAAGCGATTTCGGCTATATCGACTTTATTTTGCATAAAATTTAGGCTAAAAATATCCTTTTGCTTTCGAAGTATAAAAAGAGGGGATAAATGATGTCGAAAAAGATAAAAACAGAGGGAGAAAAAGCCTTCGTAAAGACAACAGATTATTTGGTAAAAAAGAGAGATATGAACAATAAAACATCTTTCAGCAAACGGATTTCTTTTCTGAATGCTCGAATGACATCTACATTAAGCGTTTCGTTAGTTCTTTTTATATTGGGAATAATGGTCTTGATGGGGGTGTTGGCAACCAATCTCTCTCGGCATGTCAAAGAGAACATAGGCTTTTCGATCGTGCTTAACGAGTCGGCAGGCGAGCGTCAGGTGCATCAGTTGCAACGCATGCTCGAACGGGCTGAATATGTGAAGGCCGCACAATATATATCGAAGGAAGACGCATTGAAAGAGGTCATGATCGAGTTGGGCGAGAATCCCGAGGAGGTGCTGGGGGTTAACCCGCTCCAATCGTCGATCGAGGTAAAACTCCGAGCCGATTATGCCAATACGGATAGCTTGGCGATGATCGAGAAGGAACTTCGTAAACAGGTTATTGTCGGGGATATTATGTATCAGAAGGACCTGATACAGTCGGTCAACGACAATATGAGCCGGATAGGCCTCATTCTGCTTGCGTTAGCTATTGTTCTCATGCTCATATCGTTTGCGCTCATCAGCAATACGATTCGGCTGGGAGCCTATTCCAAGCGCTTCCTTATCCATACGATGAAACTGGTAGGGGCTACGCCCTCCTTTATTCGTCGTCCTTTCATTATTTCCAATATCATCAACGGGATTGTCGCTTCGGTTATCGCCATGTTGTTGCTTTCGGGGTGCCTCTATTATTTGATGTCCGAGATGGAAAACTTTACCACTCTGCTGTCTGTTCCCATGATGCTTTTGGTCTTTTTGTCGGTTTTGGTTTTGGGAATCATCTTAACGGCGGTTTCGGCCTATTGGGCGGTCAGCCGTTATATCCGCATGGATAGAGATGACTTATATTATATTTAAAAACAAATAGAAGATATGAAGTCTAAGGAAATGAAATCTACGTCGTCGGTTTCGAGAGAATCGGAAAACGCATCGTTTGCACTCGGAAAGACCAATCTCATGCTCATTGCGGTTGCGTTTGTGGTCATCGTTATCGGCTTCCTGCTTATGTTGGGACCCGGTACCACTCCCGAGGCGTATAACCCCGATATATTCAGTTTTCGCCGCATTGTGCTGGCTCCCGGAATCGCATTTGCGGGGTTTGTATTTATGGTTTATGCAATTATGTTCAACCCCAAAGGGAAGAAACAACAAAGCGACGACAAGGCGGCTTGATTTCCCTGTTTAATTTTTCAAGAAAGTGGATTTTTTAGAAACGATTATTATCGCCATTGTGGAGGGATTGACCGAATTTTTACCAGTCTCCTCCACCGGGCACATGATTATTACGCAAAGTATTCTCGGAGTGGAAAGCACTCCTTTTGTACGGGCGTTTACGGTGATTATACAGTTTGGCGCTATTTTATCGGTGGTATGCCTCTATTGGAAACGTTTTTTCCGGCTCAACCGCACACCACTTCCGGGCAATCCCTCGGCGTTGCGGCGTTTCCTGCACACTTATGATTTTTATTGGAAGCTGTTGGTGGCGTTTATCCCTGCCGCCGTGTTTGGCTTGGCGCTGGGCGACTGGATCGACACCTTGCTCGAAAACGTGGTGGTCGTCGCCGTCATGTTGGTCATCGGTGGTATCTTCATGCTTTTCTGCGACAGGATATTCAATAAGGGTAGCGACAAAACCGAACTTACCGAGAAGCGCGCGTTTTATATAGGTTTGTTTCAGTGTATAGCCATGATACCGGGAGTGTCCCGTTCCATGGCGACCATCGTGGGAGGTATGGCGCAAAAACTTTCGCGTAAGGCCGCTGCCGAGTTTTCGTTCTTTTTGGCGGTTCCCACCATGTTTGCGGCGATGGCCTACAAAATGCTGAAACTGTTTTCCGAGCCCGAGGGCGCCGATTTGATTATCAACAACATGGGCACTTTGTTGCTGGGCAATGCGGTCGCTTTTGTGGTGGCGATGTTGGCTATCAAGTTTTTCATAGGTTTTGTCACCCGTTATGGTTTCAAGGCCTTCGGGTGGTATCGTATAATAGTAGGCGGCGTGATTCTCGTCATGTTGTCGATGGGATATAACTTAACGATTGCGTAATGGATTTCAACGAAGGCGAAATCATATATATCGATAAACCGTTGCATTGGACTTCGTTCGATGTGGTCAAACGCATACGGTTGCATATCCTTCGTCGAATCAAACAGAAGAAATTGAAAGTAGGGCATGCCGGCACTCTCGATCCTTTGGCGACAGGGGTGATGATTGTGTGTACGGGACGAGCCACGAAACGGATAGAGGAATTTCAGTATCAGACGAAAGAGTATATCGCTACGTTGCGTTTGGGAGCGACTACCCCATCTTTCGATTTGGAGACCGAAGTCGACGCTCATTATCCGCACGAACATATTACCCGCGAGAGTGTGGAGCGAACTTTACCGCGGTTTGTCGGTTCCATTATGCAGATTCCACCCTCTTATTCGGCGTGTAAAATCGACGGACGCAGAGCTTATGATATGGCGCGCAAAGGGCAGACCGTGGAGTTGAAACCCAAAGAACTCGTTATCGACGAAATCGAACTCCTCGCTTGCGAGTTGCCCGAAATAAAAATTCGGGTGGTATGTAGCAAGGGGACTTATATCAGGGCGTTGGCTCGTGATATTGGCGAGGCTCTCGGCAGTGGGGCTCATTTGGTAGGGCTTGTGCGCACACGGGTTGGCGAGGTGACCCTCGATCGTTGCCTGTCGATAGAGCAGGCAGCCGAAATGATAGACCATGCCGAGGTCGAAACAAAAGAAGAAAAAGAGAAAAATAATAATAAACAGATATGAAACTGTCCCAATTTAAATTCAAATTACCCGAAGAGCAAATCGCTCAATATCCGGCAAAAAACCGAGATGAGTCCCGATTGATGGTAATCGACCGGAAGACCGGGGAAATAGAACATCGCATATTCAAGGAGATTATAGATTACTTCGAGGAGAAAGATGTTTTTGTGTTTAACGATACAAAGGTTTTCCCGGCACGTTTGTATGGGAACAAAGAAAAGACCGGCGCAAAAATCGAGGTTTTTCTGCTGCGGGAGTTGAATGAAGAGAATCGGTTGTGGGACGTGCTGGTAGAGCCTGCCCGAAAGATTCGTATCGGGAATAAACTTTATTTCGGCGAGGACGATTCCATGGTGGCCGAGGTTATCGATAACACCACTTCTCGCGGGCGTACCCTGCGCTTTCTTTACGACGGGTCGCACGAAGAGTTCAAAGAGGCTCTTTATAAATTGGGAGAGATGCCTTTGCCTTCGTATATCACCCGTCCGGTGGAAGAGTTGGATGCCGAGCGGTATCAAAATATATTCGCCCGTAACGAAGGTGCGGTCGTTACTCCTGCGGCCGGGCTCCATTTCAGCCGGGAATTGCTGAAACGAATGGAAATCAAGGGTATCGATTACGGATTCCTCACGCTTCATTCGGGGCTTGGCAATTTCCGGGAGATCGATGTCGAAGACCTCACCAAGCATAAAATGGATTCCGAGCAAATGATGGTTACACCCGAGTTGGTCGCTTTGGTCAATCAAGCCAAGGACGGCGGCCATAAGGTTTGTGCCGTGGGAACTTCGGTGATGAGGGGAATCGAGAGTGCTGTCAGCACCGGCGGGCACATGAAAACTTACGACGGGTGGACCAACAAATTTATCTTCCCGCCGTATGATTTCACGGTGGCCACCAGTTTGGTTACCAATTTCCACATGCCGCTTTCTACCATGCTCATGATGGTGGCCGCTTTCGGAGGATACGAAATCGTGTTGTCGGCCTATGAATCGGCTTTGAAAGAGGGTTACCGTTTCGGCGCCTACGGCGACGCTATGCTCATTCTGTAACGAAACGATATGCGAGTGTCCCGGACTCCGGGAACAGATCATATAAAAACGCCTTGTCGCACCTCTAAAAGCGGTTGACAGGGCGTTTTTACATTGTTGTGCGGACACGACACTCTGTCTCTTGGGAGAGGCGTGGCAAGAGAAGCTCTATGTGGCTGGTTGTGGCGCTATACCGCACGATAATAATCCTGCAAGAGGCAGCGGGCTATGAAGTCCCAGTTGTCGGCGACGAGACGGTGGTCGCCGTCGGCAAAACAGGCATCGGGGAGCAGGTCGTGGGAACAGAGGTAGAGCAGCAGGTCTATGGGACAGCGGCCGGGATAGGTGAGTAGCGAAATAGCCTCTCGCCGAGCCTTTTCTTTGTCGTAGCAGGGATTGGCGGGATCGCTTATACATTGGGCTACTTCCGAAGCGATGAGCATGCCTTTATAAGGTGTTACATAGAGCACGAAATTCTTTTTTCGGGATAGGTGCGAGAGGTGTCCGCCTTTTGCTTCACCCCATTGCATTTCGTTGGAAAGGAATCGGTCCAACTCGGTGTACGAGGCGATGTATTTGATTGGTGAGCCGCCGGTCGATTGGGTGAATTGCAGGTAGTAGGGGTGTAGTTCTTTCGTCTCTTCGGGTTCTTCGGGGAAAGAATGCTGCCATAGCAGCGATACCCATTCGTGAGCGAAGAGGGCCAACGGTCCGGCTGGGAGCTCATAGAGCGATTTCCTGCGTAGTTTTTCGAGTTGACGAAGTTTCTCTTTCTCGGGATATGCTTTATCGTGTACCTCGTGCAGTAGTTGGCGGGCAAGCGAACGGTTGGAAGGACCCAGCAGGAAAGAGTCCCAAAAGAGCCATTCGGCAAAACGGTAACGTGCGTCGGGGTCGTCGATCTCATTTTGTTCGGGAAGGCAAAACTCCTGCAACAGCGGCGAGTCGGGGGCTGTCTCGTATTCCGATTCCAGCAAGTCATAAATCTGGTCGGCTGTTTCGAGAAGAGCGCTGTCGAGGGGCGATAGTATCTCGTGTAGAGTATCGTGTGTGCCGAGCAGATACCACAGCAGGACCCGCACATCGTCCCTATTTACCTCGCCGTCGTAATAATTCTCGGCCGGGAAAAATGGCAGGGTGCGGCCATAGAGCGTACGGTGGTGCGAGAGGAAGGCGGCCCATAAGCCCGTTTCCGAAAGAATATCGGCAAAATAACCTACGATGTCGCAACAAAGGCTTTTGGCGTAATCGTCGTTCAGCCGATGTTTCAAGGGCGATGTTTTCACAAGGGCATATATCCGGTTGGCGAGCTGCGTATAGTAGCGGTCGCTATCGGTCGATTGGGTATAAGGCTGCCGGGAGAGCCATTGTTGCAAAGTGATACTCATAAGGTCGTCTTTGAGGTGTAAACGAGAGTGCCGCATCGTGTCGCCGTTGCGGGAATGAGCCGTGTCAAGCCTCTCCGCCGGGAGCCATGAACGGGGGAATGTTCCCGCCTTGCTGGGGCACATTCATTTTGATAGGGCCGAATTGGGCTTCGTATTTGCGTATATTGTCTTGCAAGGCGAAGAGCAGGCGTTTGGCGTGTTCGGCCGTGAGGATAATGCGCGATTTTACAGGTGCTTTTGGAGCGCCCGGAGTCACACGGATAAAGTCGATGACAAACTCCGACGGGGCGTGTGAAATGACTGCGAGGTTTGCATAAGTCCCTTCGGCGATAGCTGCCGAAAGTTCTATTTGAAGTTCTTTTTTCTCTTCCATAATCAGTTTAATTTGAAGTAATAATATTTATGATTGAAATTTACTTGATTCACATACAGTTGAAGGGTCGTGTAGGGGCGATTGCGATAGGCCGATATGTTGAACGACGAGTACATGTTGCTCCAATGCCCTTCGGGGTCGTCGTTGCGGCTGTGCCGCAGTTGCACTTTGAGGGTGTCGCCTGAGAGTGTCGATTCGTCGGTTATGAGCATGATGGAGTGCGGCCGACTGTGATAATCGATGCGGTAACGGAGGTTGAGAAAATCGCCCGTTTTCCATGCGCTTTGCAGGTATAGGGTGTCATCGGGAAGTTTCTCCATGTCGTTGTGAGCGACTACTCGCAGCGTGTCGAAGTGGATTGCCGAGAGCGCCTGTACCTCTATGCGTTTGCGATGTTCGTCGAGTTGTTCCACCGGGCGGAATTGCAGCAATACGCGCGCTCCCTCTTTCACGTTGTCGTTGATGGGTGATACGGGATAGAGCGTATCGGCCGGAGCCGAGTCGGTGGTTTGGTATGAGAAGTGGAGCCCTTCGTTCCCTGTGTGGCAGGTCACGATGTCGGCATAGAAGATACCGTAAACATCCTCTTCGCCTTGGCATGCCGTGAAGAGCAGCGGAAGTAGAAGTGACAAGAACCGGTATGTCCACTCTTTTTTTACCATGCGTGAGCCTCCTTTTCGTTTGGTTCCACGATAGAGCCGTCTTTCATAAACAGGATGCGGTCGGTCATTTGAGCCAGCGATTCGTCGTGTGTGACGATGACAAAGGTTTGTTTAAACTCATCGCGCAGGTCGAAAAAGAGTTGGTGCAACTCGATTTTGTTTTTCGAGTCGAGGCTCCCCGACGGTTCGTCGGCCAAGATGACCGAAGGCCGGTTGATTAGAGCCCGGGCGACGGCAACCCGCTGTTTTTCTCCACCCGAGAGTTGAGCCGGCTTGTGGCTCAACCGGTCGCTCAGGCTCAGAAAATCGAGTATGCGCTTGGCTTCCCGTTCTGCTTCCGATGAATTTCGACCACCGATAAGTGCCGGAATCATTACATTTTCGAGCGCGGTAAATTCGGGTAACAGTTGGTGAAATTGAAAGACAAAGCCGATGTTTCCGTTTCTGAACCGAGCCATTTCCCGGTCGGGCAGGTTGTCTACCCGTTTGCCATCATACCGTATTTCGCCGCAGTCGGGTTTGTCGAGAGTCCCCACAATTTGCAGCAGGGTAGTTTTCCCGGCTCCGCTCGCGCCTATGATCGCGACGATTTCGCCCTGTTCGATTACAGCGTCGATACCTTTCAGCACCTCCAATGAGCCGAAACTCTTGTGTATGTTTTTGATTTCTATCATATTTCGGTGAGTTTTTCAATAACGTAACCGGCCAAGTAACAGCCAAAAATTGCCGGCAGATAAGAGATTGTCCCCACGGTCGATTTTTTGTGCCGTTCGTTTGTCACCGCTATGACGGCGTTCGGGTCGGCTTGTTCGGTCGAGAAAACGGTTTTCAATCCTTTGGAGATTCCTTCTTTGCGCAGCCGTAGCCTCACCGCCCGGGCGAGCCCGCAATGGAAAGTGTCGGCGATGTCGGCTATACGGATAGCCGATGGGTCTTTGCGGCCGCCGGCACCCATCGACGATATGATTTTTATCTTGTGTCGCAGGCAATAGGTGATGAGAGCGATTTTAGGTGCCAGTGTGTCGATGGCGTCGACGACGAAATCGACACGCTCATTTTCCAATAGCGGAGCAATATCTTCGGGCGAGAGGAAGCGCTGTTGTGCCGATAGTTTTAAGTGAGGGTCGATGTCGAGTACCCGGGCAGCCAGCACTTCGGTTTTGGGTTTCCCCAATGTGGAGTGTAAAGCCACCAGTTGCCGGTTTAGATTGCTCTCGGCTACGGTATCACCGTCGATAATGGTCAGTTGTCCTACCCCGGCTCGGGTTATCATCTCGGCCGCATAGGCGCCCACACCGCCCACGCCCACGACCATTACATGTGCGTCGTGTAGCCGTTTCATGGCGGTATCGCCCATCAGCAACCGGGTTCTTGACAACCATTCGTCCATTGGATACTTCGGATTGATTCGATTGACGAAGATACTCTTTTTTTTGGAAATGTGAATATCGCCGAGGTAAAATAACAGTTCTCGCTATAAAGGAAGTATGGAGAGATTGCATTATCTTTGTTCTGTTTGCAAGTTGCAGCATCACAAAAACAGATAAAAGTATGGATATTGTATGGATTGTTTTGGGCGCTTTGTGCCTTCTCGTGGGATTGGGCGGTTGTTTCCTGCCTGCGTTGCCGGGGCCGCCTCTCTCTTATGTGGGCATGTTGTTGCTTCATTTGACTGATAAGGTGCAGTTTACAGTCACTCAACTTATTGTTTGGGCGATACTGGTCATTGTCGTGCAGGTGCTCGATTACTTTACGCCCCTTATCGGTACTAAATATGGAGGGGGCAGCAAGTGGGGGAATCGCGGCTGTATAGCCGGGACGATTGTAGGCATGTTCGTTTTTCCCCCGTGGGGAATTATCTTCGGCCCTTTTGTGGGTGCGATTATCGGAGAACTGTTGGGGGGCAAGCTCACCCGCGAGGCAATTAAAGCGGGCATGGGAGCTTTTCTGGGGTTTCTCGTGGGAGTTGTGATCAAGGTGTCGCTTTGCGGTTATTTCGTATATGTTTTTGTAGCTTCTCTTTTGTAAGGGCGATGTGACACTCTTCTTTGGAATAAAAAAAATGACCGAGGCCGTTTGAGCAGCCTCGGTCGTTTTTATGATAGAAACAATTGTTTCGATTAGAGTTTCGGGCCGGCAGCAACCAGAGCTTTACCAGCGGCGTTGCCTTCGAACTTCGAGAAGTTCTTGATGAAGCGTCCGGCGAGGTCTTTGGCTTTTGCGTCCCAATCGGCGGGATTTGCATAGGTGTCGCGCGGATCGAGAATGTGGGGATCAACACCCGGCAATTCGGTAGGAACAACGAAGTCGAAGTAAGGAATAACTTTCGTCGGAGCTTTGTCGATCGAACCGTCGAGGATTGCGTCGATGATACCACGAGTGTCGCGGATCGAGATACGTTTGCCTGTTCCGTTCCAACCTGTATTTACCAAGTAGGCTTTGGCGCCGACCATTTCCATTTTCTTCACCAGTTCTTCGGCGTATTTGGTCGGGTGCAGCGACAAGAAGGCAGCACCGAAGCAAGCCGAGAAGGTGGGAGTCGGCTCGGTAATACCACGTTCTGTACCGGCCAATTTGGCGGTGAAGCCCGAGAGGAAATAGTATTTGGTTTGCTCGGCGTTCAAGATAGAAACGGGAGGCAATACCCCGAATGCGTCGGCCGACAAGAAGATAACTTGTTTGGCGTGCGGGCCTTTCGAAACCGGTTTAACGATATTGTCGATGTGGTAGATAGGATACGAAACGCGGGTGTTCTCGGTTACGCTCTTATCGGCAAAGTCGATTTTGCCGTTGGCGTCGACAGTAACGTTTTCGAGCAGGGCGTCGCGTTTGATGGCGTTGTAGATATCGGGCTCGCTCTCTTTGTCGAGGTTGATTACCTTAGCATAGCAACCGCCTTCGTAGTTGAATACACCGTCGTTGTCCCAGCCGTGTTCGTCGTCACCGATGAGCAGACGTTTCGGGTCGGTCGAAAGAGTGGTTTTTCCGGTTCCCGACAGACCGAAGAAGATAGCCGTGCTTTTGCCCTCTTTGTCGGTGTTGGCCGAGCAGTGCATCGAAGCCATACCTTTCAAGGGGTTCAGGTAGTTCATGATCGAGAAGATACCTTTTTTCATCTCACCGCCATACCAAGTGTTCAAGATAACTTGTTCGTTGGTTTTCAAGTTGAATACGGTAGCGGTTTCGGAGTTCAATCCCAGTTCTTTGTAATTGTCAACTTTGGCTTTGGCAGCGTTGAACGAAACGAAGTCGGGTTCGCCATAGTTGGCCAATTCCTCTTCGGTAGGACGGATAAACATGTTCTTCACGAAGTGAGCTTGCCATGCAACTTCCATGATGAAACGCACTTTCAGACGAGTGGCGGGGTTGGCGCCGCAGAAAGTATCCATCACAAACAATCTCTTGCCCGAAAGTTCTTTTACTGCTTTGGCTTTCAGGTCGGCCCAAGCGGCTTCGGAACAAGGTTTGTTGTCGTTTTTATATTCGTCGGTAGTCCACCAGATGGTGTCCTTGCTGGCTTCATTCATCACAAAGAATTTATCTTTGGGGGAACGACCGGTGTAGATACCTGTCATTACATTCACAGCGCCGAGTTCAGTTACCTGACCTCTTTCATAACCTTCCAATCCTGCTTTGGTTTCTTCCTCAAACAGAACTTCGTAAGAAGGATTGTGTAAAATCTCTTTTACGTCCTTAATACCATACTTGCTTAAATCTAATGTTGCCATTTTTTTTGGAATTTAATGGTTTATAAAATATTTCTCTTTTTCTCTTCTGTAAAACCGACTGCAAAATTAGTAACAAATTCTACAAGTAACGATTTAATTAAAGAAAATTTTCGCTAATTGTTTGTATTTATTACAAATATACCCTCAATCGCTATCTCTACATAGCAAAAACAACTCTCTGGCGGTTTCCCCGGCGGTGAAATGAAAGAAAAAACAAATTATAATTTCTTAAAACAAAATTTATATCTACTTTTGCTCTTCGGCAGAAACACACAAAATTATGGAAGTAATCAATTTTGCGGAGAAGAACTCGGTGATCAACCGGTTTATGGCCGAATTAAGAGATGTAAATATTCAAACCGACCGGATAAGATTCCGTAGAAATCTCGAGCGGATAGGCGAAATCATGGCTTATGAGATAAGCCAGCGGCTGGCCTATTCCGAGAAAGCGGTGACCACTCCTTTGGGTACGGCTCATGTCAATCTCCCCGACGATAAAGTGGTGTTGGCCACGATTCTCAGGGCAGGACTCCCTTTTCACCGAGGGTTCCTCGATTGCCTCGACGATGCGGAGAATGCGTTTGTCTCGGCTTATCGGAAGTATAAGGATAAACTCAATTTCGATATTTTCATCGAGTATATCGCCTCGCCCCGCCTTGATGGGAAAGTACTGGTTATCACCGACCCCATGTTGGCGACAGGTGGTTCTATGGAACTGTCGTATAAAGCCCTGCTCACCAAGGGCACTCCCAAGAGCATACATGTCGCGTCGGTTATCGCAAGCCGACAGGCAATCGATTATGTGAGAGAACATTTCCCCGATGACACTACCGTATGGGTGGGCGCTATCGACGACACGCTCGACGCTCACTCCTACATCGTTCCCGGACTGGGCGACGCCGGAGATTTGGCATACGGGATAAAAGAGTGACCCGGGAAAACAATGCGAGAATAAATAGCTGAAATTATAAACATCATGTCAATCACAATTCAAGAAATATCAGGGACCCGAGGATTGAAAAAATTCGCAAAGTTCCCGATAGATTTGTACAAAGGTAATGAATATTATGTGCCGTCTTTGGTACTGGACGAAGTAGGGACGCTGGACGCGAAAAACAATCCGGCATTCGATTTCTGCGAGTCGGTTTATTACATGGCCTATAAAGACGGGAAACCCGTGGGACGCATCGCCGGTATCATCAACCGCAAGGTCAACGAGAAGACCGGGGAGAAAGCCGCCCGATTTGGTTTTGTCGATTTTATCGACGACCGGGAAGTGAGCGAAGCCCTCTTCGACGCCGTTGAAAACTGGGCGAAATCGAAAGGTATGGATCAAATTCATGGCCCCCTCGGGTTCACCGATATGGATCCCGAGGGCCTTCTCATCGAAGGGTTCGACCAACTGGGCACCATGTCGGCTATTTATAACCACCCCTACTATCGGCAGCACATCGAAGATAGAGGTTACGAAAAAGCCGTGGACTGGGTCGAGTATAAAATAAAAGTCCCTGAGGGGGTTCCCGAAAAGCACCAACGCATCAGTGACATCGTGCAACGCAAATACAACTTGCGGATTGTCAAGTTCAAAAATGCCTCGGAAGTGTATAAAGGCAACTATGGACAGAAAATTTTCGACCTCATCAACCACGCTTATGCCGACCTGTATGGTTACTCCAACCTTTCGCAACGACAAATCGATTACTATGTGAAAATGTACATTCCCTTGCTGAGGCTCGAAAACGTAACTGTTATCGTCGACGAACACGATGAGCTGATTGCCGTGGGAATTGCCCTGCCTTCGTTGTCGAAAGCTCTGCAAAAATCGCGCGGACGCTTGTTCCCTATCGGTTTTATTCATTTACTCAAAGCCCTCAAAGGGAAGAACGACGGGGTAGACCTGTTGCTGGTGGCAGTTCGTCCCGACTATCAGAGCAAGGGAGTCAACGCGCTTCTCTTCTCCGATTTGATTCCGGTCTTTATTCGCAACGGTTACAAATACGCCGAAAGCAATCCCGAGCTTGAAATGAACGAGAAAGTCCAGTCGCAATGGCAGTACTTCGAACGTGTGCAGCATAAGCGCCGCAGGGCATACACGAAAAAAATCTGATACATTTTTAATACGAAAACAATAGAGGGCGGGAAGTGATACTCTTTTCGCCCTCTACCGTTTCCTGTTGTACTTTATCTTGTTCTATGGGTTGACCTCCCGATGGGGATCTATACGGGTAATACGCTTTGTTTGTTTGCCCCTGTTGTTGATAATTAACGGTACCCGTTCCACCACGACTACCGAAGTATCCAATCCTAACGAACTGGGTTCGTCGATACCGATTTTACGAATGATGGAAAATAGAACCATCAGCAGGTTCTGCTTGCGGTCGCGTGAATCTTCGGGGTAATAGATGTGCCGAATAATGATAAATCGGAAATCGCCCGGTATGCCGTTCTTGCGTAAGGAGGGGTAAGTACTGGTCAACTCCATTTCACCGGCAGCCACAAGGTCTTCTACGATTTGTCTTAAATAGAGACTTACACGAGGCTCGATACGGAATCCGATACGAATATTTATGTTGAAAAGTGTCCCTTTTACGAGCGGGGTGAAACTGTATTCGAGCGTATCGGGGGTATCGACAAACTCCAAATTGAACAACCAGTAATGGTCGGCACGTTTAGGTTGTTTATTGATAATGGAGTAGAGTATCTTGTCATCGACATTCCCTTCGCTATGTGCATGATTGACATAAATAAGGTTAGAGGCATATTTGGGAATGGTTTCGTCGGCCTTGATATCCGAAATGATTTTGTAGTAATCGCTCAACCGTTTGGTAGACAGATGACGTCGACGGATTTTCAAGGCAGTGACCCATACAAACATGATAAAGCAAAGTGCGCCGCCTATCAATATCGTAAACCAACCTCCGGCTACAAATTTGGAGAGGTTCGCAGCAAGGAATATGCCCTCGATTATACCATAGGCCCCTAAAAACAAAATAACCAACCAACGAGGTGTGCCGTGCATACGCAGGTAGAAACCCAAAAGCAGGGTTGTCATCAACATGGTGATGGTGATGGCCAATCCGTAGGCAGCCTCCATGTGTGAGGAGTCTTGGAACAGAAATACGGTCAGTACAACCCCTATATACATGAACAAATTGATGGTGGGAATGAACAATTGTCCCTTGATATTGGTGGGATGCTTGATACGCATACGGGGCCAGAATCTCAGGTTCATGGCTTCGCTCAATATCGAAAACGATCCGCTGATGAGAGCTTGGCTCGCCACAATGGCAGCCCCCGTAGCCATGATGATGGAAAACCACAGCATTCCGTGCGGTACGATGGCATAAAAAGGATTTCCATCTCCGACAGCTTGGTCGAGGTGTGTCAATATCCATGCCCCTTGTCCCAAATAATTGAGTATAAGCATGGCTTTAACGAATATCCAACTGACCGTAATATTCCCCCGACCGCAATGTCCCAAATCGGAATAGAGGGCTTCGGCTCCGGTAGTACAGAGGAATACCGCACCTAAAATCAAAAACCAGTAGGGCGATTCGGAGAGCAACCAAATGGCGTGATAGGGATTGAAGGCTTTGAAAACTTGCGGATAGGAGGTGATTCCCCAAACGCCCAATACGCCCAACATCAGGAACCACAGAAACATGAAGGTCCCGAAGGAGCGCCCAATATGTTCGGTACCGAATTGCTGTACAAAAAATATAATGGTGATAATCCCTATGGCCACGGGGATAACGGGTAAATCGGGATTGACCCCTTCCAACCCCTCGATAGCCGTTGTTACGGTAATGGCAGGGGTGATGATTCCGTCGGCCAATAAGGTACTTGCCCCGATGATGGCGAGGATATAAATCCATTTGCGTTTATGTTTGCGCAGCAGGGCATACAGGGCTAAGATTCCGCCTTCGCCGTTATTGTCGGCCCGAAGGGCTATGAGTACATATTTGATGGTCGTTTGTAGGGTCAGTGTCCAGATGATGCACGACAAGGCACCCAGTATGTAATTTTCGTTAAGGGTTTCACCTGTGTGTATAATGGCTTTCATCACATAGAGCGGAGAGGTCCCGATGTCGCCGAATACGATACCCAATGAGATGAAGAAGCCGGCAAGCCCTATCCTTCCTATGCTTGTTGCGCTTTCTTGTGATAGCTTGGTCATGAAATATTGTTTTTTGTGCTCTTATGAGTGGAGCGGATTTTCCATCGGCTGCAAATATAAATCAAATTTATGATAGCATACCGCCTTTCCTGTTTTTTTATCCCAGGGGGGCTACCTGGCTATCGTTGCTTCTCGGGAGGCAAATATGTCGGAGGCAACGATCCCGGCTGTTATCTCTTCTACGGCCTCTCGACCGATGCTCTTGCAGCCGGTACCTGTCTGATCCTTCTCGAAGGCGCGGCTCAGAAGGCTCTGCTCATTATCTTTATCTGTTAAGTATTTTATCATGTAGTAACCATCTTCCCCCTTTTCTTTTTAATTTTTCAACAAACATACCTTCCAAACCATAAAAAAGAGTTAATTTTGCCGCTGTTTTTCAAACCGGGTTCTCCCGGTTTATTTTCACAATCAAGTTGCCAGACACTCTTGTACAGATAAGGGAGTATTTTGGCCGATAGGTATAATTTAGGTAAAGAAAGATGAAAAGTACATTGGATTTTCACCCGAAATTTTTTGCTTCGTTGAGAAGCTACTCGAAGGAGAAGTTCCTGAAAGACCTCATGGCGGGAATCATTGTGGGTATCGTGGCCTTGCCGTTGGCTATTGCATTCGGTATCGCTTCGGGAGTTTCGCCCGAAAAAGGTCTTATTACGGCTATTATCGGCGGATTTATCGTTTCGTTTTTGGGCGGTAACAGCGTGCAGATAGGCGGCCCTACGGGAGCATTTATCGTTATTGTTTACGGCATTATTCAAACGTATGGTTTGGAGGGATTGGCCATTGCAACCTTTATGGCGGGATTGATACTGGTCCTTATGGGGTGTTTCCATTTGGGAACGATTATTAAATTTATTCCTTATCCTATTGTCGTGGGATTTACCAGCGGTATCGCCCTTACGATTTTTGCTACACAGATAAAAGATTTGTTAGGGCTTACGATGGAGAGCGTCCCTGCCGATTTTATCTCCAAATGGATTGCCTATTTCCAGCATATCGATACCGTTAATTTTTGGTCGTTGGGCATAGGCATACTCAGTATCCTTATTATTGCCTACACGCCTCGGATTTCGAACAAAATACCGGGTTCGCTCATGGCTATTATCCTGATGACGATACTCGTGTATATACTTCGTCAATTTTGGGGTATCGAGGGTATCGAGACCATTGGCGACCGATTTAACATCAGTAGCAATGTACCCGAGCCGCAGCCGCTCAACATCAATATGGATACGATTAACCAACTCCTCTCCCCGGCATTTACCATTGCTGTGTTGGGGGCTATCGAATCGTTGCTTTCGGCTACCGTGGCCGACGGTGTAACCAGCGACAAGACCAATTCCAATACCGAACTGATCGCTCAGGGTGCCGCCAATATTGTGGTGCCGTTTTTCGGGGGAATCCCTGTGACCGGAGCCATTGCCCGTACGATGACCAATATTAATAACGGAGGCCGTTCTCCTGTGGCCGGTATGATCCATGCCGTAGTGTTGTTGTTGATATTTTTGTTTCTTATGCCGTTGATCCAACTGGTACCTATGTCGTGCCTCGCCGGTGTCCTTATTGTCGTCTCTTATAACATGAGCGGCTGGCGCACGGTTCGATCGCTGTTGAAAAATCCCAAGTCGGACGTATCGGTATTGGTTATTACCTTCTTGCTGACTGTAATTTTCAACTTGACGATCGCTATCGAAATAGGATTGCTGTTGGCTGTCGTTCTCTTCTTGCGCCGAATGACCGAGACGACAAAAATATCGGTATTCCACGATGAACTCGACATTGCCCACGGTACCGAGTCGAACACCCACGAAGTGTTGAAAGTGGCCAAAGGGGTGGAAGTCTATGAAATCGAAGGGCCTTTCTTCTTCGGTGTGGCCACCAAATTCGATGAATTGATGCGAAGTATGGCCGATCGTCCGCTGGTGCGCATCATACGCATGCGTAAAGTTCCCTTTATCGATTCCACGGCAATTCACAACCTCGAAATACTGATTACTTCATCGCAAAAAGAAAAAATCCATGTAATCCTTTCGGGGGTAAATCCCCGGGTACACGAGACTCTTAAAAAGGCCAATATCGACCGGCTTATCGGTGACGACCACATTTGCGACCATATAACTAAGGCCGTGGCAAAAGCCAATGAGTTTGTCGCCGAAATGAAGAAATAAAGGGTTCTTGCCGGGGTGCCGAGTATAATTGGTGAATACACACTTCTCCCCCCGTTTGGCTATTACCGAGCAGGGGAGGGTTATAATCAGTAGATTTTTATAATAGAATAGCCCCGGGAAACATTGTAGGTGAATCCCGGGGCTTTTTATAGATTTAGGGGCGGTTTATTTCAATTTCCACTCTACGCCCTCTTTGGTGTCTTTGATTTCGAACCCGATTTCCGAGAGTTTATCGCGGATATAGTCCGACGTGGCCCAGTCTTTGCGGGCTTTTGCCTCTTTGCGTACGTCGAGGAGCAAATCGACGGCTTTGTGGTAGGCTTCGTTACCTTCGTCCGAAGTGTTCGACTCTTCACGGATACCCATGATGCCAAACAGGAATATGGCAAAAGTTTCTTTCAAATGGGCGAGGTCGTCGGCCGACAGGGTGTTTTCACCAGCCAATACGGTATTGATTATCTTCACAGCCTCGAAGAGATGCGAGATGACGATAGGTGTGCTCAGGTCGTCGTTCATCGCTTCGTAGCAATGGTCGCGAATGGTTTTCACATCGACGGTGGAGGATTGTGCAGGGGTGATTTTGGCCAGATTGTTCCACCCTTCGAGCATGCGGTGCAACGCTTTTTCGGAGGCTTGCAGGGCGTCGTTGCTGAAATCGACGGTGCTGCGGTAATGAGCTTGCAGGATAAAAAAACGTATGGTCATGGGCGAATAGGCCTGTTGCAGCAAGGGGTGGTCGCCGGTGAAGAACTGGTCGAGCGTGATGAAGTTGCCCAGCGATTTTCCCATTTTCTGACCGTTGATGGTAATCATGTTGTTGTGCATCCAATAGTGGACGGTCTCGTGCCCCTGTGCGGCTACCGATTGTGCGATTTCGCATTCGTGGTGCGGGAAGAGCAGGTCCATACCGCCGCCATGAATATCGAACTCTTCGCCCAGATATTTGGTACTCATGGTCGAGCATTCGAGGTGCCACCCGGGAAATCCGTCGCTCCACGGCGAGGGCCAACGCATGATGTGTTCGGGAGCCGCTTTTTTCCAGAGGGCGAAGTCGAAGCTGTTGTGTTTCTCGCTCTGCCCGTCGAGCTCTCGGGTGGTATTGAGCAGGTCGTCGATGTTGCGTCCCGACAATTTGCCGTAATGGTGGTCTTTGTTGTATTTCACCACATCGAAGTAGACCGAGCCATTGCTTTCGTAGGCATAGCCGGCATCGATTATTTTCTTGATATATTCGATTTGCTCGATGATATGCCCCGAGGCATGCGGCTCTATGCTGGGAGGCAGCACGTTGAGGGCTTCCATCGCTTTGTGGTAGCGGTTGAGGTAGTATTGCACCACTTCCATAGGCTCGAGCGCTTCGAGGCGGGCTTTTTTGGCGATTTTGTCCTCGCCTTCGTCGGCGTCGTTTTCGAGATGTCCCACATCGGTTATGTTGCGCACATAGCGCACTTTGTAATCGAGGTGTTTGAGGTAGCGGAACAGCACATCGAAAGTAATAGCCGGGCGGGCGTGCCCCAAATGCGCGTCACCGTAAACGGTAGGCCCGCACACATACATGCCTACATAAGGCGGGTTGAGCGGACGGAACTCTTCCTTCTTTCGGGAGAGTGTATTATAGACATAAAGTGGTTGTGCCATATTGCGTATATATTTATAATGAACAAAGGTTGTGCCGGCATGTGCGTGCAGTTTGTGCAAAGATACTACAAGCCGGGGGGAGAAACAAGTTTACCTCCGATATTTTATGACAAAGGCCGTCCCGTGAGGAGACAGCCCATTGCCGGTATCTTTTTCTGTATAGACCTCAGTCGTTGCTGCGGCCGAAGAAACGGAGCAGATAGAGGAACAGGTTGATGAAATCGAGGTAGAGCGAGAGGGCGCCTATGGTGGCCAGCTTGCCCATTTGAGACGGTTCGGTCGTGTAGGCGGCGTTTTTGATTTTCTGTGTGTCCCATGCGGTCAACCCGATAAAGAGGGCTACTCCCACCAAACTGATAATCCAGTCGAGGGTACTGCTGGCCACGAAGATATTGACAATCGTGGCGATGATGAGGCCGAATAGCGCCATTATGCAATAGCTTCCGAACTTGGTCATATCGTTTTTGGTCACCAGCCCATACACGCTCATGGCGCCGAAAACACCGGCTGTGATGAAGAAGGTATAGGCGATAGAGCCCAGTTCGTACGCGACGAAAATCGACGAGAAAACCACACCGTTGAGAATGGCATAGAGGTAGAACAGCAGCACGGCGGTTGTCGTGCTCAGTTTGTGGAGCATTCCCGTTACGATGAATACGACGGCCAGTTCGGCAATCATCAAGCCGAAGAAGATAGCCCGGCTGCCTAATATGGTCGTCAATATCGCCGGCGAAGAGGCAACATAGAGTGCGGTGAGGGCTGTTACGACGAGGGCAAAGAACATGCGGACATATACCTTGCGCATGACAACCGACAACACCGATGTCCCGGTGGTCGATCTATAAGACGAATCATACGAATTTTCCATATCTGTCTATTTTAATGGGTTGTTTTCAATGGGGTTTACATGCGGTCGGGAACCTCGATACCGAGCAGTCCCATACCGGTTTTGATTACTTTGGCGACATTGGCCGAGAGCATCAGTCTGAAAGCCCGTACCGTAGCGTTTTCTTCCCGCAGAATCGAGTAGTCGTGGTAAAACTGGTTGTACTCTTTTGCCAAGTCATACACATAGTTGGCGATGAGCGAGGGGCTGTATATGCGACCAGCCTCGGCGACCACGGCGGGGAAATCGGCCAGGTGTTGAATGAGCGAAATCTCTTTTTCGGAGAGGTCGGTGTTGCCCCTTTCTTCCTGTCGATAATCGATGCCGGCTTCGGCAGCTTTGCGCATCACCGAGCAAATGCGGGCGTGGGTGTACTGAATGAAAGGCCCTGTGTTCCCGTTGAAGTCGATCGACTCTTTGGGGTTGAAAGTCATGTTCTTGCGAGGGTCGACCTTCAAAATAAAATATTTCAAGGCTCCCAGTCCCACGATGCGTGAGATTTCCTCGGCCTCTTCGGCGGTGCAGCCGTCGAGTTTTCCCAGTTCGGCCGATGTCTCTCGGGCGGTGGCGATCATTTCGTCCATGAGGTCGTCGGCATCGACAACGGTTCCCTCGCGCGATTTCATTTTCCCTTCGGGGAGCTCTACCATGCCGTAGGAGAAGTGTACGAGGTCTTTACCCCACTTGAACCCGAGTTTGTCGAGCAGTATAGAAAGAACCTGAAAATGGTAGTTTTGTTCATTCCCCACGACATAAATCATCTTGTCGATGGGATAATCTTTGAAACGAAGTTTGGCCGTGCCTATGTCTTGCGTCATATATACCGATGTGCCGTCGCTGCGCAGCAACAGTTTATGGTCGAGCCCTTCGGCGGTGAGGTCGGCCCACACCGAGCCGTCTTCCTTGCGATACATGATGCCTTTTTCGAGGCCTTCGAGGACTTTCTCTTTGCCTTCGAGATAGGTTTGCGACTCGTAATATATTTTATCGAAATCGACACCGAGGCGGCGATAGGTTTCGTCGAATCCGGCATATACCCAGTTGTTCATCATTTCCCACATCGAGCGCACTTCGGGGTCGCCCGCCTCCCATTTGCGCAACATGGCGCGGGCTTCTTGCATGAGTGGCGAAGCGGCCTCGGCCTCTTCGGGAGTCATGCCTTGCTCTTGCAGTTCTTTCAACTCTTGTTTATAGTGTTTGTCGAAGAGCACATAAAAATCGCCGATGAGGTGGTCGCCTTTTTTTCCGGCTTTTTCGGGGGTAATGCCGTTGCCCCATTTCTGCCAAGCCAGCATCGATTTGCAGATGTGGATACCCCGGTCGTTGACGATGTTGGTTTTGACCACCCGGTTTCCGTTGGCTTTTAATATCTCGGAAAGACTGTATCCCAACAGGTTGTTGCGCACATGGCCCAAATGTAGCGGTTTGTTGGTATTGGGCGAGGAATACTCTATCATGATGAGCGGCGCATCGGCCGAGGCTTTGCGGATGCCGAAGTTGGCGTCGTCGTCGATGTGATGCAGCATTTCGCTCCAAAACGACGGAGCGATGACAAGGTTGAGAAATCCTTTGATCACGTTGAATGCGGCAACGGCAGGTTCGTTGGCAAGCAGGTATTCGCCAATTTCTTGCGCCGTGGCTTCGGGGGCTTTGTGCGAGGCTTTCAAGAATGGGAATACGACCAGCGTGAGATTCCCTTCGAACTCTTTTTTTGTCTTTTGGGGCGTCGTGGTCCCGGGAGCCACATCGATGCCATACAAGGCTTTCACAGCCCGGCCGGCGGCATCGGATATGATTTGTTCTATTTTCATGAGCTATACTTGTTTAAGTCGGGGCAAAGATAATAAATACATTTGAAGCCACCTAATCATTATCGATGTGACTTCCTTGAAGAGCAAAGGCCGTATCCCCGTAGGGGCACGACCTTTGAAGACCGATTTATTTATCCATGCAAAAATTATTTATTCACGCACTCCTGTTTGCAGGGAGGAGTGTTGTTGCGGGGGCATTGGGCGTTGGTCTTGCCGCACGGGGCCGGTTGACAGTATTTGCCTTCGCATTGGGGAGCGTTGGGGCAATTGGTGGCCTCACATACTTGGCAATTATCACACACTTTGCCAGTTGGGCAGTCTTTACATTCTTTACACTCTGGGCACACGCAGTCGGTACATTTTTTATTCACCGTGCGACACTCTGTCTTTGTCTTTGGACAAGAGGGGGTTTGTGCGATAACCGGTATAGCCGTTATCGAGGCGGCGGCGATACATGCCGCGATAAGAATTTTCTTCATTTTGTTTTGTCTTTGATTTATGATTGCGTTGCAAATATAATGTGCGGTTTCCTGCTGGGAAAAGGAATAAATCTTATTTTTTTGAAAAACCGGGAGGTGTGCTTTGTAAAAGTTGTAAAATTGTATCGATTCTTATCTTGCGCTTTCGGAGCATCTTTTCCGACTTATCGATATGCCGGAGGCAGGCTTTATCCCGACAAATCGGCACGGCTCTTTCATTTAAGCCAGCAGTAAAGATATAGTATCCCTTACCCGGTTTGTTGCGAATCGGGTAATCTTT
>CALUFO010000010.1 GCA_944320015.1 uncultured Barnesiella sp.
CATTGTGACCATCTGGCGTAATCCAAACAAAAAAGGATGACCCTTGAAAGTCTTTGACTTTTGGGTCACCCTCTTTTTTAATAGATATAGTTAAAAGAATAAAAATAATTGTATAGGAATCGAAAAATTAGCAAATTTGTAAAGTGGAATCACGACATCTTAATCTTTGATATAATATGAAAAAATTACTTTTTTTGTCAGCTCTTCCTTGTTGGGCATTTGTCGCACTGGCCGAAGCTCCGCAGTGGGGCACCCCCGATACCATAGCGCACTATCCCATTGGCCCCGGGGCTGTGTACACGCATATCGAGTTCACCCAGAAACCCATACAACTGCATCAGGTGACGCTCGATTTGACCGACGAGTACAACACGATAGAGGTGTATCCCTCGAACGGGAAGACTCCCGACGTGTCGCGCGAGACAACTTCGTCGCAATGCAAGAACAACTCGTATGAGGGGCATCGGGCTATTTTTGGAGTCAATCACGATTTGTTCCATTACAGCGGTCAGACGACCGCGGCGGGAATCAATGTGCGCAATGGCGAGATTATCAGTCATTACGGAAACTATGGTCGCTCGGTGCTTTCTCTCAACAAGGACAAGGTAGCCGAGGTTTTTCCGCCTAAATATGAGGCGAAAGTGATTTGCCCCGATGCCACGGAGATAACAATCGACAACGTGAACGAATCGGCATACGGTATACAATCCTATCGAAACTGTGTGCTGTTCAATACATACAGTAGCCTTACCCTTGATACAGAAGGTCTATATGCCAAACTCGAGCCGCAAGGCGAATGGATAATCAACGGCGAGGCTACACCCTGCCGGGTCGCTTCGATAAGCCACACTCCCATACAACCCGACGGTAAAAGCCATATCCTTTTCATGAGGAACGATGCCGCCTCGCAATTCGAAAACAAAGTGCAGGAAGGCGATGTCGTGCATATCGACCAGCGTTTTGTCAATACCACTTTCCCAAACTCGGGACTGTCGGTTCCCCCGGCGCAAAATGTGCTACAAGCGTTTCATGGTTGGCCCAGCGTGATTCTCAACGGGGAACTCCACGACAAAGAGTATAACGATTTTGTCACTCCGGGACGTGAATTTCAAGACTATCCCTGCACACTGGTGGGGGTGACCAAAGACGGGAAAAAGCTATTTATCATTACAGCCGATAAAGGCTCGATGGTAGAAGATGCCTATTATTTGGTGGAGCAAGGCGCATGGAATGTGGTGAACTTCGATGGCGGGGGCTCGGCGACGATGGTTGTCTATGACGAAGTGGTCAACTCGCCGACCGACGGAAAAGAGCGAGCCGTGATGGATTCGTTCCAAGGCATATCGTTGGCTCCCGACGACGACACGTTCTCTTTCATCTCTTTCTCCAAACCCTCGATCAAGGCTATACCGCTGGCGGCAATCCCCTTGCAGCTACTCGCCCATAACCGTTATGGAGTGGTTATCGACGACGATTTTACCGATGTGGAGTTTTCGTGTGAACCCGAAGAACTGGGATATGTAAACAGCCGGGGCGAATTTTGTGCCGGGCCGGTGGCCATGTCGGGAACGATTATCGCCCGCAAAGGCGATTCTACCTGTAAAATGCGTGTCACTATGGGAGCGGCGGGGAGTGATATAGAGTTGGGTGTCGATAGCCTCTATATCGACGATTTGCGGGAATATCCCATAGCCATAAATACCCAATCGGGAGGCAAGAACTATTTGCTCAATCCCGAGATGTTTGAATGGACGGTCGTTGGTGACGATTGTTGCGAAGTAGTCGAGGGCGCAGTGAAAGGGCTGCGCAACGGACGCACGCTATTGCAGGGAAAATATGACAACATGGAGGTGGAGTTACCGGTTGTTGTCGAAATCGGTTATGGCGAAATGGTGCACGAAGATTTCTCGGAAGCCTCGTCTTATCCCCTGACCAGTAGTTCGGCGGTGTCCAATATCCGCTTCGATTCGTCGGTTCTTCCTGTCGGTTGGAACGATGGCGCCACGTTGCAATTCGACTTTTCGACCGGGCGGGCGCCCAATATAGTATTGGACAAGCCTATTCAATTCTATGGATTGCCCGATTCGGTCTCGATGCAAATAAAAAACTGGGATTCGATCATCAATACGATTTCTTGTGAATTTTCCAGCCTGTCGGGGTCGTGGATTCATACCCTTTCGCCATTGGCCGACAGCGACTCGGTATATACGGTTTCGCTCGGGCATCTCGATGTGTCGGCTTTCCCCGTTTCGTTGAAAAGTATGAAAATCTATTTGTCGACCCAAGAGAAAGGCAGTGACCGAAAAATATCATTTAGGGATTTCAAAGCCTATTATCCCCATGAAGCGTCGGACGGCGTAGAAGCATTGAAAAGCAAAAACGGGTCGGCATTGTCGGTTAGCAAGATTGCACAAGGCATCGTGCGAATACAAGGGAATATTGAAGAAGGTGAATCACTGGCGATTACCGTCTCCGATATGAACGGACGCATATTGGCCTCGTTTGCCGAGACCGCTCTCTATCGAGGCTCTTGCGATGTCGCCTTGCCGCTTGTGTTGTCACCGGGCGTTTACCTGATAGGCGTGCAAACACAAGACAGCCACGCCGTTGAAAAACTCGTGTGGTAAAACCATAAATAAAATTAAAATCAAACGACGAAGCCCGGCGATTCTATCCCGGGTTTCGTCGTTTTTTGTATGGTAGGGTCAAAGAGAATAAAAAAATTCCTTCTTTGCTTGGCGGTAGCCGAGATAGGAAAAGGACTATTTTACAAGTGACGGAGATTGAAGTTCTAAACTTCTCCTCTGTGTTCTCCATAAGGAGGAATATAGTGGAGGTGCCCGCAGGGTGCGGAGTGGGTTAAACTCTTTTATTGATTCTCGCTGGGATTATTTCGAAAGCAGTTGTGTGGTTGATTTAGGATACCAGCTCCTGTAACCATTCACCCATGAAGCGGTTGTATATTATGTAGTCATTACTCGTCTGATATTTCAATAATATTGTTACATAATTATCGTAATGTGTGGTGTTACATGTGCGCTCATTGGACAGCCCCGTAGCGAGGAGAAGAGAAAAGTTTTGGGCGGGGCTTGTCATGAATGGAATGTTTTCAATAGCGCCTTTTGTCCGCAAGTTTATCGGATTTGTCGAGAGAAAAAGTATATATAGAAAGAATATTCATTGTGGTTTAATATTTATTTGTATATTTACCACCTTTTCTAAACCCAATACTATATGAAAAAAGTTCTTATCTCATTGTGTGTAAGTGCCTTCTTGGGGGTATCTTCGTTATTTGCCGTACCGGCAAGGTCTATTCCTGTGACCGTTACTCAACCCGATGGGAGTGTGGTGACCGTTAAACTCGTAGGAGATGAATTTGGCCATTATAGGGTAACTTCCGACGGGATTCCTGTGCTTCGTTGCGAAGATGGTTTCTATCGGTATGCCGAGTTTTCGTCGGCTGGCGAGGCTGTGGCCGGTCGTGTGATTGCCCGTGATGCCGCATTGCGCACGGCTTCGGAAAAGTCCTATTTGGAACAGTTGGCTGCACAGCAGGTATCACAAAAGTTTTTTGCCCGCCGCTCTTTGCAGAAACAACAGAAACAAAAATCGATCACTCGCCGGGTGACGCAAGCCACTGCGGGCGACGATGTACACGGGCTGGTGCTGCTGGTCGAGTTCAGCGATGAGAAATTTGGCCCGGTAGGTACGAAAGAGGCCTTCGACGAGATGATGAACAAGGAGGGGTATGATTATATGGGAGCCATAGGCAGTGCCCGGGATTATTTTATTGCCCAATCGGGAGGCAAGTTCCAACCGACATTCGATGTGGTGGGGCCTATTACCCTCGACAATCCTATGGCCTATTACGGAGGCAATGACCGAAGCGGAAACGACCAACACCCGGAAGAGATGGTTATCGATGCCTGCAAAAAAGCCGAATCGATGGCCGATTTCACCATTTACGACCGCGATAACGACGGCTTTGTCGATTTGGTGTATGTCATTTATGCTGGCTATGGCGAGTCGTCCGATATGGACGGTTCTTTGGAAGATACCATTTGGCCTCATGCTTGGTATGTATATCAAGGAGCCGGGCGACAAGTTCAGATCGATGGCAAATATATCGACGCATATGCCTGCTCGCCCGAGTTGCTGGGCAATAGCGGTACTTATCGCGATGGAATAGGCACTTTCTGCCACGAATATAGCCACACATTGGGGTTGCCCGATTTCTATGATACGAGCGGTTATTCTTCGAATTATGGTATGAGTACATGGAGTTTGATGGATTATGGCTGTTACAACGGGCCCGATATGGACGGCGATGGATACAGTGACGGTTCGGTGCCTGTGGGATATACGGCTTATGAACGGGAATTTTGTGGTTGGCTCACTATCGAGGAGTTGACCGATCCAGCGACGATTACACTCGAAAATTTGGCCGATAGCAAAAAGGCGTATAAGATTGTGTCGAGCGACGAAAACCAATATTTCACGTTGGAGAACCGTCAACAAACCGGTTGGGACCAATATATGGCAGCTTCGGGCTTGATGATTTTGAAAGTCGATTATGATCCTACCGCATGGTACAACAACACGGTCAACAACATTGCGTCACGCCAGCGCATGACCATTATGCCGGCCGACAACCGAAATAGCGCTTATGACGAAGAGGGCGACCTCTATCCCTACAACGGCAACGATTCGTTTACCGACACCAGCCGCCCGGCTGCGAAAACGAATGACGGAGAACTGTTGGGAAAACCGGTGACCGGCATCACGCACACGAATGGCGTGATTACCTTCGATTTTATGGGAGGGGTTCCCGCTGTGCTCGCTCCCGTGGCCAATGAGGCTACCGACATAACCGCTACCGGCTTTACAGCCCATTGGTCGTCGGTGGAGAATGCCGCCAGCTACACACTCTATGTCGACCGCAAACAGCCTTCGGCCGGAGGTGAGATTCTGTTGTCGGAAAATTTTGACAATTGCTTGAAGGCAGGTACGACCAATTTGGGGGGCACCGGCTCGCTGCAAGATGTCGATGATGAATATTTCCAGAATCCGGGTTGGAGCGGTAAATATCTCTTCCCCGAGGAAGGAAGAATGAAACTGGGCAATTCGTCTAATGGCGGAGCCTTGCGCACACCGGCTCTCGACTTGTCGGATTGCGACGGCATGTTTACCGTGCGCTTCGATGCCTCGCGGTATGACAATGCCAAGGAGAAGTCTGTAATGAAGGTTTATCTCGAAGGCGACGAGGCCAATGCCCAGTCGACCGAAATGTTGCCGGCCGATGCGCAATCGATGACTACCTATACGATGACTTTTACAGGCGGAACTTCTGCCAGCAAAATCGTTTTGGAGTCGACAGCCGACAGCGACAAGAAGAGAGCCTATATCGATAATATCGTCGTGTATAGCGGCGAGGTTCAACCCGATGTCGAGGCTAAGCCGGCAACCGGTAATACCGGGTGGACTATGGAAGTGACAGGCATCACCGATACTTCTTATCCAGTCTTGGGACTTGAACAAAGTTATATCTATTCCTATAAAGTGAAAGCCGTTACCGCCGAGAACGAGGAGAGCGTCTATTCCAATGTGGTGAAAGTCGATTTGAGTGTGTCGACCGGGATTTGCGAGTTGCCCGAGATGAAAGCGCATGTATATGCCGTCGACGGGAATATCGTGGTGGAAAGCGAAACTATACAGCCCGTCGAGGTTGTCAACCTCATGGGACAAGTGGTGGCGAAAGCCGAGATAAACGGCCAAGCCGTATTACCTGTGCCTGCCGCCGGTGTCTATGTCGTGCGCTGTGGCACAATGGTGATCCGCTGCGTGGTGCGATGATTCTAATCACGACAATACAAATGAAGACCGGGGCTGTTGGCGGCTTCGGTCTTTTTTATTTAAGCCGTGCCTATTGGAGAATAGAGACTTAATGATTATATTTATCGAGTGAAAAACAAGCCGATATGGAGCAGGACGAATTGAAAGAGAGGCTGGCGGCGATTACAGGCGAGCGCATGAAATGGCGTATTGTGGAACTGTTGTTGCGAGAGTCGTGTGTTGCCGAGGCTATGGAGCTTGCGGCAAGCGGGCAGGGTGTCGCATCTTTTCGTGCCGCATGGGGAGTCTCGGGGATATACGAGTGCGACAAAGCCTTGTTTTTGCAATATCGAGACCGGTTTGTGTCGGCTTTCCCGTGGGTGAGCCACCATGGAGCGAGGCGTGAGTATGGGCGCGTCATGCTGCGGTTATTGGAGCACCGGGAGTATTGCCCCGATCGAGTTGCCGCAGAACAGCTCGTCGAGACGGTTTGTGCATGGAGCATCGAGCCGGGAGTCAAACTCTCGGAGAAGGTATGGTATTTCTCGATATTGAAACTATTGTCTCGGCAAGTGGAGTGGGGCGGAGAGATGTTGCAGCAGTTTGTAGAGATGAGCCAAGCCGATTCTTCTCCCGGAATGAGGGTTTTGTTGCGACGCTTGGGCGAATGATTTAAAATAGCTTAAATGTTGCAGATTCCTCCTTGTAACCTACGGTTGATGATTACATTTGTATCAGGAAGCGAAATGCGGAAAGGAAATTTTGTATGAAGAAAATCTTGATTTTAATGGCTGCGGTCGTTCCCTTGTTGACCGGTTGCCGCTCGGTTTCGATGCTTTCTTTCGATGTTTGGCGGCCGGCGAAGGTGACTTTCCCGGTCGATATCGCCCGGGTGACAGTCGTGAATAATTCGGTCGATCCCGATGAAAAAGAGGGGAACAGATATAGGGATAATATTTCGAAGCAAGAATATGCGTTGGAGGTTCTGCACGACAGCACGACCTACCGGTTGGCCGAATATATCGCATTGGAACTTTCTAACGCCCACTATTTCCCCGAAGTGACGATCTTTTACGACGATTCCATTACATTGCCCAAGAGCCTCTATCCGTTGCTGAATGAGAGTCAACTGTCGGCGATAAGAGGCGGAGCCGATCACACGGCCGTAGTATCGCTCGACAAGACCGATATGGCTGTGAGCATGGACGACAACGCCCTCGTCGACACATTTGGAGAAACCGTTTATGTGACCGAGTTGTCTGTGGCCACGACTCTGTATTTGCGAGTATATTGGCCCGATAGGATAGAGCCGTCTTCCGAGGTGGTTACCGACACGATTTACTGGCAGTCGTTTGGATATACCCCCGACGACGCGCACAGCTCATTGCCTCGAACCGCCGGATTTCTTCAAGAGGCGATGCGGCATATTTCTTCTCGTGTGAGAGATTTGTTTATTCCTCATGTAGATAATGTCGACCGGTATCTTTACACCTCTTCCAATCCGGCTTTGGGCGACGCCTTCGATTTTTGGCAGCAGCAGAAATATAAAGAAGCCTCGTATTTGTGGGAGTATGTCTACGAAGAGCAGAAAAACAAAACTTCGCGGGCTATGGCCGCTGCCAATCTGGCGGTATATTACGAACTGTTCGACAACTACGCCGAAGCTATTAAATGGGTAGACCGGGCGCTCGCCTTATTCAAGGAGAAATCGGATTACGAAACTCCCGACATCACCATGTTGCAGGATTATCGGCGACAATTAATCGAACGGAATACCGATAACTTCACGTTGCAGAAGCAGATTTAGCCAGCTTCCTGTCACCCGTTTGAACTTCCCGTTTCGTGAATTTAGTCGAATCTTACTCCGGGATTCATCTCGGCGGGAGAGTGCCAGTCTATGCCGTAATCCCGGGCGAGAATGCTTCGTAATGTAGGCCAATAGGCAAAACAGAATCCCATGCCACGGGGGGTGTCGGCCAGTTCGGCGTGAGCTTTCTCCTCGGCTTCGGCGATAGCGTCTTCATATTCGGCAGTCCACTCTATCGGGTCTTTGCGCAGGTAGCCATCGTTTTCGATGTCGTCGAATCGTTTTTGGTCGGCAGCCATTATGTTGAGCGTATAGCGAGTGATCTCGGCGTTGAGCGGGTCGATGCCCATCTCTAAATCCTCGGCTCGGTCGTCGCTCAGCCCGATGATGGCGTCGCGTTCGAGTTCCATGAGCCGCAATTTGAGCCGGGGGTGGTTGTAAAGCGCTTCGCTGGCTCTGTGGCACACGTTCCCGGCAATTACCCGCTTGTCTTCAAATTCGATGATTGCCGGCATATATTTGACGATTTCCCGGCACAGGGCGGCGTTTTTCCATGCCGGGCCGAAGTCCATCACATATTCTTCGCAAAGTAGCGCGTCGGCGCAAACCAACTCGCAGATAGCCTCGGCGTTGCCGGCATCTTTTGCGAGTATATCGAGTTGTTGCCGGCGTATTTCTTCTAAATCGGCGATATGATATATCTTGCCATCTATTTCTTGTGCCATGATTGTATGCGGTTAGTCGTTTGAACTATCAAATATCAATGTCGTATTGGCGGGCTATTGCCTCGTAATTGGCGATGAGTTGGGGATCGGAATTATATGCTTTAAGCATGTTCAGATAAGCGCTAATGGATTGCCGATGACCATTGTTGGCTGCCAGACAGTATTGTTGGAGAGCCAATTGGCGCATCTTGTCGGCTCGCTCGGCATCGCCTTCGTTTCGTACGGTGTCCGACGCAATCTCATAAATCCACCCCATATAAAAACGGCACCATAGCGAATCGGCATCGATTCCCTCCTGCATGTATTCCATGAATCCGTCGTCGAAAAAGCTCATGCCGTTCTTGATGAAATAGTACATCAGCACCAGCCCGAGATATTCGTAGCGTTCCTCTTTGTCGGGGTGCTCGTCGTAGTATTTCGAGAGCATGTTGGTGTACTCGTCTATTCGGGCGTCCTTTTCGCTGTTTTCCATGTCGTTAAGCCAGTCGTTGAAAAGATTTTGGCCTTTGAGGAGTATGCCTTCCCACGAGCCTTCATCAACCATTTGGTCGAGAACTTCGTTGGCTGTTGCCTCTTTGTGCCGGAATCCATATCGGGCGATAGCGTCGAAAATACCCATGCCCGACCCGTTTTGGTAAGCTGTCGCGGCATAGCGGCAAGCCAGTGCGATATCGCCGACATAAGTGGCAGCAGTGACAGCCGCGTCGAGAATGGCAAGGAAAAGTTTCTCTGTGCGATGTTCGATTTCGAGCATTTTATCGGCCGCCCATTGCAGATAGCGCAACGCATAGGCCATGTTGACATTCCCATACATGGGTATCATATACATCTTGCCGATATTGTATGCGGCAAGAGAGCGGTATTCGGGCCAAAGTCCTTCGTTATCGACCACCGATTGATATAGGCGCGAGGCATAGGTGAGAAATTCGTTGCCTGTCAACCCTTTTTCATAAAGAAACGACCAATGGTCGGGATTGGTAAACCAATCGGCTGCCTTCAACGCCGATGCGTGGTCGCCGGCCTCGCCTTTCTCTTTCAGAGCCAGAGCCTCGTTATACTCTTTTTCGAGGCTATCGGTCGCTTGGCGGCTCGATTCATCGAGGGCGGCTTTACACTTGTCGTATTGAGAGCGGGCGGCATAGATCAAGTCCGAGAAGTCCTCGTCGACGTCACGCAGTTTTTGTAACTCAAAGTAACATTCCCAAGCCTGTTGAGCCATATTGAGTGCCTCTTGGTACCGGCCTTCGTTATATAGTGCGCCACAAGCATCCAGCGATTCTATCGCAGTTTTTTTCAATTCGATTTTGTTCATGGTATTTTATTTTTGTTTTAACAAGAGGGCGCGTTGCAACCCACCATATTTCGAGAGATTGGGTATCATCACCACAAATCCCAGTTTTTTAAAATTATCGAGGCTGTGGGCGTTGTCGGGAGCCACCGTAGCCAATATATATTGTATCTGCTCGTTGTAGGCGCTTTCTACGACAGTGTTGATGAGTATTTGCTGGAACCCGTTACCTCGATAAGATGGGTGTACCATTACCATATCGAGGGTTGCGCATTTGTGCCAGTCGAGGTGCCCGTCCGAAGCCAAATTGCGTTTCCCTTTGCGGTTGGCTACCAGTAGGGTGAAAGCGACAAGCTCGTCCTCGGGGTTGAAAGCGCCTATGAGGAAATCGAGGTGCAACGACTCGATGAGTTCCTCCCGGGTAAGCGGTGCGAGCATCGATTGGTCGGGCATCGATTGGTAGACAATTTCTTGTAACTTCAAGATTGGAGTCAAATCGTGGAAATCCAACTCTCGGAGTTTTATGACTTCGCCGCTGCGGATAGTCACGTCGGGGTAATGTTTCAAATCGGGTTCTTTATCGAAAATGTAGAACTTCTTGTCGAGGTATTCGTCTGAGAAAGAAAACCTTTCATTGGGAATATGGCTCAACCCTTTGCTCTTTCTGCGATAATCGATCCAAATGTCGTATAAAGCGAATATTTGGCGATAGGACGATGATGTAGGCAAGATGTAGTGCTCTTGAATATAGGGATTATTGACGAAGATGAAAAAGCGGTATCCAAACAGGTCGTCGATGTCGGAGATCTTGGCTATGCGGTTATTGATGAGCAGGTACAGATTTTCAAAAAATGTACAATAGGCGGCAATATCGTTTTCGTTGGCGTCGGTTTCGAGTCCTTTATCGGCGAACTTGGTCATGTAGCTGCGTTCGAGCAAGCCGTAGACTTTCATCAAAGTGGCATTCTCGTGAAAATAATTGTTGAGGTTGATGAGCGTTTCGCAGCAAGTTACCACTTGGGTGTTTTGAAGTTCGACCGCAATGAAAATCGCACCGATAATCGTACCTACGAGTGAGAATACATCTACTATCTTATCCTCTCCGAATGGCTTGGCAATGAAGATATAAATACAAATCACAATAAGACAGATGACAAACAGGAGTAGAAACACCCGGTTGCTCATATTGCGGAGGCGGTTTAATGTGACTTTGCGCATAATCTCGGTCTATAAAGTTCGTCGTATCGCGTAAATCCAAGAATTAGTGTTACAACGATAATGGGATTATAAATACTGAAAGAGTCCCTTTATGTTCACAAAGTCTAAAAATACAGAAATTTATTGTATTGGCGGCAATTTTTGAGAAAAAATTGCGTCGAGGCAAGGAAAATTATATCTTTGTCCGCACATAATGATTCTATATTACGAAGTAAGAAAGCCGTATGAACTGGATTATTCTGATTGTTGCCGGATTCTTTGAGTCCGGTTTTGCTTTTTGTTTAGGTAAGATGAAAGGGGTATCGGGTACCGAGTGGTATCTTTGGGGTATCGGGTTTCTGGTTTGCCTTGCTATCAGTATGGTATTATTGGCCAAGGCTGTACAAACTATACCTATCGGTACTGCCTATCCGGTATGGACAGGTATTGGCGCGGTGGGAACGGTAGTGCTCGGTATAGTATTTTTTCATGAGCCGGCTTCATTTCTCCGCTTGTTTTTTATCACTACACTGATCGCTTCGATTATCGGGTTGAAGATGGTTTCACATTAGTATTTGCTATTTATTGAGGGTATAAAAAACGCCCGGGAGCATGCTCTCGAGCGTTTTTTGTAGTGTATAATATCGGGGAGATATTAGCCTTGGATAGCGGCGATGCCGGGCAACACTTTCCCTTCGATGGCTTCGAGCAGGGCGCCGCCGCCTGTCGATACATAGGAAACTTTGTCGGCCAGACCGAATTTGTTGACACAGGCAACCGAGTCGCCACCACCTACGAGCGAGAATGCTCCGTTTTTGGTAGCCTCTACGATAGCCTCGGCAACAGCGCGCGAACCCGATGTGAAGTTGTCAAATTCAAATACGCCCGTAGGTCCGTTCCACAGGATAGTTTTCGATTTTTTGATGACGTCGGCAAAGAGAGCTTCCGATTTGGGACCGATGTCCATACCCTCCCAACCGTCGGGGATTTTGTCTACATCGCAGAAGTCGGTGTGAGCGTCGTTCGAGAAGTCGTCGGCGATTTTGGCATCGACGGCCAGTACGAGGTTCACGTGGTTGGCTTTGGCTTTTTCAATCAGTTCGAGAGCCAGGTCGAGTTTGTCGTCCTCGCAGATGGAGTTACCGATTTTGCCACCCAGAGCTTTGGTGAAGGTGTAGGTCATACCACCGGCAATGATGAGGTTGTCGACTTTGGTCAGCAGGTTCTCGATGATGTCGATTTTCGACGAAACTTTCGAACCACCCATGATAGCGGTGAAGGGACGAACCATCTCTTTCATCACTTTGTTTACGGCAGCTACCTCTTTACCCATCAGATAACCGAACATTTTATTCTCGGGGGTGAAGTATTCGGCCATCAAAGCCGTGGAGGCGTGAGCCCGGTGAGCCGTGCCGAAAGCGTCGTTGACATAAGCGTCGGCCAAGCTGGCGAGTTCTTTGGTAAATTCTTTTTGGCTGGCTTTAATCGCTTTTTTGGCTGCGGCTTTTTCTTCGTCGCTGGCATCTTCGGCCAAGCCTCTGGGTTTACCCTCTTCTTCGGCGTGGAAGCGGAGGTTTTCGAGCAACAGCACTTCGCCCGGTTTCAGCGCGGCGGCAGCGGCTTTTACTTTGTCGCCAACACAATCGTCGACAAATTTCACTTCGGTACCCAGCAATTCGCTCAAATGGGCAACGATATGACGCAGTGAGAATTTATCTTCGGGTCCTTTTTTGGGACGGCCCAGGTGAGAACCGATGATGATGCTTCCGCCATCGGCCAAGATTTTTTTCAACGTAGGCAATGCTTTTACCATACGGGTGTCGTCGGTGATGTTAAAGTTCTCGTCGAGGGGAACATTAAAATCTACACGCACAAATGCCTTTTTACCGGCAAAATTGTAATTGTCAAGTGTTTGCATATCGGTTAATATTTAGTATGTAACTCGTTTCTGTTTGGCAAATTTAGGTAAAAAACGATTATCTTTTTACTATTAAATGCTATTTTCTCCTAAAAATCAGAGTATCCCTTTGCTGTGCAGCAGATGTTCCATTTCGTATTGCACTTTCAAGGCCTCTTCGCGGGCTGCGCTGGCAAACCTTTCGTCGGCAGCGGCGTAGATAATTTTGCGCGAGGAGTTAACAAGCAAACCGCATTCGCTGTTCATACCGTAGGTAGCTACCTCTTCGAGACTTCCGCCTTGCGCCCCTACGCCCGGGACCAACAGGAAGTTGCGAGGGGCTATGCGGCGCACGTCTTCAAACAGCTTGCCTTGTGTGGCTCCCACGACAAACATCAGTTGCTCGTCCGAGGCCCAAGTCTGAGCCGTGCGCATCACTTTCTCAAAGAGGCGTTCGCCTTCGGCGTCGGTGGTCAACTGGAAGTCGTGCGAACCTTTGTTCGATGTGAGCCCCAGCAGAATAACCCACTTGCCGGGGTATCCGAGAAACGGTTTCACACTGTCTTCTCCCATATAGGGAGCTACGGTCACGGCATCGAGATCGAGGTGGCAGAAGAAACTGTGCGCATACATCTCGGAGGTATTGCCGATGTCGCCCCGTTTGGCGTCGGCGATGATAAACTGGTCGGGGTAATTCTCCCGGATATAGCGCACGGTTTTTTCAAAGGCGATCCAGCCCTCTACGCCCAGACTTTCGTAAAAAGCCAAATTGGGCTTGTAGGCCACGCAAAGGTCGGCCGTGGCATCGATAATCGCTTTGTTGAAAGCGAAGATAGGCTCCTTCTCTTGCCTCAGGTGAGAAGGAATCTTTTCTATATCGGTGTCCAATCCTACACAGAGGAAAGATTTTTTACGTTTGATATTCTCGAATAATTGTTCCTTGTTCATGATATGATGGTGATTATAATTCGCTTTCTTTCAGTCTCTCGGCATTCTCGGCGACGATAAGGTGGTCGATGCAATCTTGTATGTCACCGTCCATAAAGGCGGCCAAGTTGTAAATGGTGTAGTTGATGCGGTGGTCGGTGATGCGTCCTTGCGGATAGTTGTAGGTGCGTATTTTGGCCGAGCGGTCGCCTGTCGATACCATTGTTTTGCGTCGGCTGGCGATTTCGTCGATGTATTTTTGGTGCTCCTTGTCGTAGATAAACGAGCGCAGGCGCGAGAGTGCCCGCTCCTTGTTTTTGGGTTGATCCCGGGTTTCGGTACACTCGATAAGAATCTCTTCCGATATGCCGGTGTTGGGATTTTTCCAAATATATCTCAATCGTACACCCGACTCCACTTTGTTCACATTTTGTCCGCCGGCGCCGCTCGATCGGAAAGTATCCCACTTGATTTCGCCTTCGTTGATTTCCACATCAAACTCTTCGGCTTCGGGTAGCACGGCTACCGTAGCGGCCGAGGTGTGTACACGGCCTTGCGTTTCGGTGGCGGGCACCCGCTGCACCCGGTGTACGCCCGATTCGTATTTGAGCGTGCCATATACGTTGTCGCCCGTTACGGTGAAGATAATCTCTTTGTATCCGCCCGAAGCTCCTTCGCTATAACTGCTCACCTCGGTTTTCCACCCTTTGGTCTCACAATATTTGGTGTACATGCGGAAGAGGTCGCCCGCAAAGATGGCGGCTTCGTCGCCACCCGTTCCTCCCCGTATCTCCACGATTGCGTTTTTGCTGTCTTCGGGGTCGGCTGGGACAAGCAGCAGTTTTATTTCCTCTTCGAGTTGGGGTAGTTGTGCCGAGCAGGATTCGAGTTCCTCTTTGGCCATTTCGCGCATTTCGGGGTCGTTCTCGGTTTCGAGCAAGTTGCGCGATTCGGCGATGCCGTTGAGAAGTTGTTTGTATCGTTTGGCTGCTTCGGATATTTTTTCGAGGTCTCGATATTCTTTGGTGAGTTTGACAAACCGTTTCATATCGCCGATAACGGCAGGGTCGGTAATCAATGTTCCTATTTCTTCAAATCGGATAAGTAGTCCCTCTAATTTTTCTAATAGTGAAGTTTGTTCGCTCATCGGGCCTGTTTTTGCTTTTAGCGCAAAGATAGTGATTTTGCTCGGTTTTTTTTATAACAGAACTCTTGAAAAGATGGCTCGGCATGGAAATTATTCTTGGGAGAGAATAAGCCTGTGCCGAGCCACCCGATATACAGAGTAGTAGTTGGGGGTAAAACAAGCCTGCTTTCGGAATGTTTGCTTCGAGACGGATATTAACTTGATTTAACAGGGAATATACAAAAAGCCGGGCTGCGTGTTTCGACGAGCCCGGCTTTGAGGAATACCGATGTATATCGTTTAGAACCAACGAACGTAGGCCAAATCTTGGCGATGAGGCAGATCGGGATTTTTGGGATACATGCGGAATGAATAGCGGAATACGCCCGAATCGTTCAATTGGTAACGCAACTTATAGGTTACTTTGGTTCCTTCGGTTTGAACCGGTTTCATTTCGAGAGTCTTGTACGGCTCGGTATTTCCTTCTTCTACATTGGCGATAACGAGCTCTACGCCCAAGCAGTTGCCCAAGCCTTTGTTGTCCAGAACGACACACATTTCATACTCTTCGCCCACATGGGGATTATAGAGCAAGCCGTCGGGGATAGAAACCGAGCAGATTTCGATTTCGTTCCATTTCGAAACAAACTCTTCTTTCCAAGCGGCAATTTCTTTGGCTTTTGCAAAATCGTTGGCTTTCAAGAGCTTGGTGCGTTTCCCTTCTTTCAGGTAGAACCTGTTGATATAGTCGTTCAACATACGTTCCATTGTAAATTCGGGAGCGATTTTGGCGATAGAGTTCTTGATATACTGTATCCATTCGGGGGAATATCCTTTGCTGTTTTTAGCAAAGTAGAGGGGCACGATTTGGTTTTCGAGCATCGAGTAGATAGTAGCCGCGTCGAGTTTGTCTTGCTGGCTTTGGTCTTGGAACGTGCGTTTGTCGGTCAGAGCCCACCCGGCACCTTCTTTATAACCTTCGTACCACCAACCGTCGAGAACCGAGAAGTTGAGCACACCGTTCATTTCGGCTTTTTCGCCCGATGTACCGGAGGCTTCCAGCGGGCGGGTAGGAGTGTTCAGCCAAATATCCACGCCCGAGATGAGCCGTTTGGCCACCTTCATGTCGTAGTTTTCAAGGAAAATGATTTTTCCGAGGAATTCGGGCATGCGCGAAATTTCCACAATCCGTTTGATCAAGCCCTGTCCGGCACCGTCGGCGGGGTGAGCTTTTCCCGAGAAAATAAATTGTACGGGATAGTTGGGATTGTTTACGATTTTCGACAGGCGCTCGAGGTCGGTAAACAACAAGTGCGCGCGTTTATAAGTGGCGAAACGGCGGGCAAATCCAATCAACAGCGCATTGGGGTTGATTTTTTCAAGAACCGAGACGATGCGCGAGGGGTCGCCTTGATTTTTCAGCCAAGTTTCCCGGAAATCGTCTTTTACGAATTTTACGAATTTGTTTTTTAATGTCTGTCTGATGTTCCAAATAACTTCGTCGTCGACGTCGTAAATCTTTTCCCACATTTTGGGGTCGGATTGGTGATCCATGAACTCGGGGCCGAAAGTCTTTACATAGAACTCCTTCCATTCCGAAGCGGCCCAAGTGGGCATGTGTACGCCGTTGGTGACATATCCCACATGCAATTCGTCGGGACTGTATCCTTTCCAAATGGGTTGGAACATTTTTTGCGATACTTTACCATGCAGCCAGCTCACGCCGTTGACTTCTTGGCAGGAGTTGCAGGCAAATACGCTCATTGAGAATTTTTCATTCGTATCGGGATTTTCACGACCCAAGTTCATCAGGTCTTTCCATTCGATACCCAGTTTGGCGGGGAAATCGCCCATGTATTTCCCGAAGAGCGATTCGTCGAAGTAGTCGTGCCCGGCCGGAACAGGCGTATGCACGGTGTACAGCGAAGAAGCGCGCACGACTTCGAGGGCTTCGTTGAATTTCAAGTGGTCGTTTTGTACATAGTCGACCAGACGTTGCACGTTCAACAAGGCGGCGTGGCCTTCGTTGCAGTGGTACAAGTCGGTTTTGATACCCAATTTATTCAGCATGAGAATACCGCCGATACCTAATAGATACTCTTGCTTCATACGGTTTTCCCAGTCGCCGCCATAGAGTTGATAAGTGATGGGTCGATCCCATTCGCTGTTTGAATCGAGGTCGGTATCGAGCAGATACAATTTGATACGGCCAACGTTCACCCGCCAAATGTGGGCATAGACGATACGGCCGGGATAGGGCACTTCGAGAACCATGGGGCGGCCGTCTTTTTCGGTCATTTGCTCGATGGGCAGTTGATTGAAGTTTTGGGCTTCGTAGTTGGCGATTTGCTGCCCGTCCATCGACAAGGTTTGGGTGAAGTAGCCATAGCGGTAGAGGAACCCGACGGCTGTCATGTCGACGTTGCTGTCGCTGGCCTCTTTCAAATAGTCGCCGGCCAAAATACCAAGACCGCCCGAATAGATTTTCAGCACATGGCTCAACCCATATTCCATGCTGAAATACGATATAGAGGGTACATCTTTGCGTTTGGGGGTATTGATATATTTCTCGAAGGTGTCATACACTTCTTTGATGTCGTGCATGATTTGTTTGTCTTGGGTTATCTCTTCGAGTCTTTCATACCCGATGCGTTGTAAAAATAAAACAGGATTTTCGTGAACCGATTTCCACAAATCTTTATCTATCGATTTGAACAAGTTTTTGGCTTCGCTATTCCATGACCACCATAAGTTCTTAGCTAAGGTTTCCAAACATTTCAATTCTGCCGGAACTTGCGATTTGACCGTGATGTCACGCCAGTTCGGAGTGTTTGTGTTGCTTACTTGTACTTTCATAATAGAAATAGTTATTATAGAATGTTTATTTTCGTAATAAGGCTTTTTTCAGTGCTATGTGAAATGCGTTGGTATAATAAATGATAAAATTTTTCCATTCGGCTTCGATCGACACGTTCGTGGCGGCTTGGGAGATTTTTGCCCGTTGCGCTTTCCCGCAATGGCTCAGGGCCAATATCGAGTCGGCCAGTTCTTCCGACACCTCTACAAAGTTCATATCGCTGCGGTGGAGTACTTTTACTCCCGAGTTCTTCACGCCCTGTTCGCCGCGGCTGTTTATCCATTGCCCGAATCCCGACAAATCGGTCGTGATCGTGGGTATCCCGAATGCGATGCTTTCCAGCGGAGTGTATCCCCACGGTTCATAATAAGATGGGAACGCCGTAGCATCTAATCCTATTAACAAATCGTAATACGAAAGGTTGACGATGCCGTCGTCGCCGGTCAGGTAGGAAGGAATAAAAATAATCTTCAACCGGCTGTCGGGTTTGTTGTCGAGGTTGAGGTAATGTATTTGGTTCACCACGTTGTCGTCGGCATAGTTGAAGAGCGTGTGGGTAATAAACGGGTCGGGCAGAGGTGTCGTTTCGAGACCCGGTGCTTCCAACCGCTTTTGCAGGTCGGCTCGAGCCTCGTTTACCCATGCCGGAACCAAGACAAAAGCGACAATTTCTCTCCCAAAATCGGAGCTTTGTGAAATCTTCTTCATGGCATCTATAAAGAGATCGATGCCTTTGTTTTTATATTCGTAACGTCCCGAGGTGGCAATGAGGTATGCGTTTTTTTCGGGGCGTTTCCCGGTCAATCCTTCTACAATGTCGCAAAGCCGTTTCCGGGCTATTTTACGTTTTGCCTTGTACTCTTCTTCGCCCGGGACGAAATTTTGTTCAAACCCATTGGGGGTCACTACATCGGGTTTTCGGTCCAGTAGCTGAGTGCACTCTTTGGCAGTGATTTCACTGACAGTCGTGAAACAGTCGGCTTCTTGCGCCGCGGTTTTTTCCAGCGAGTGCTTCGATACGATATTCAACTCTTCGGCCATTTGGTCGCCGTTGTATCCGGCTAAATAGTCATACAGCGGTTTCCCGTTACCGGCAATCGAGCGGCCTATCGATGTGGCGTGGGTCGTAAACAACGTGGCCACTTGTGGCAACGTGTATTTGATATGTAGCAACCCCATGCCGGTAGTCCATTCGTTGAAATGGGCGATGACATTGAGCTTGTCGCCGTGAATGAACTTGTAGAAACTCTCGATGACCAATGCCGAGGCGTAGGCAAAAATACACGACTCGTCGTAATCGCCGTATGCCGGTAATGAGTTCACTCCGTATCGATTCCACATTTCGCCATAAAGGTCGTTCTTATACGGGTATAACGATTGGTAATCGACCAGTATGACAATAGGCCGACCCGGAACATTCCAGCGGCCTACCTTTACTTTCATGTTTTGGGGTAAAGAGGCTTGGCGTTGCCACTCTTTTAAAAGGGTTTTCGACCGGGTGAAATAGGGCGACGGTTTGTCCCCCCATATGTCTGGGCCTATAAAGATGATTTTATCTTTATATTGTTTTTGAAGTGTTTTGGCTTTCGTGGAAAGAACAGTATAGATACCGCCCACTTTGTTGCAAACTTCCCAACTTACTTCAAATATATAATCAGGTATGAGTTGCTTCTCCATGATAGCTATAAATCGTTGACTATTGTTCTGCAATAGAGGCGGCAAAGTTACAAAAATATTTGGTAACTTCGTGATAAAAAAAAGATTTTTACACACTTTGCGTCGTGAGGAGCCTGTTGCCACGGGGGAAGTAAAATAAGTCTCCACTTTGCCGAAAATCTTTTTTGTATTTTGTAGAAACTAAGCGGTGCCAAATTTTTTTCAATCACCGACTTTTTATTATCTTTGTACATACTGATTATAAACTTAAAAACAAAGACTATGGCCAACAAAAGAATGTTGAAAAAAGAGATTAACTACATTACCGGCGAATTGTTGTCGGAATGCTTGTTTCATAAATACCTTATTCCCAATGTCGACTCCGACAAGGTCGATGCGCTGATAGGAAAGATTGTGGGCATCCAAGACGATTTCCTCTGTCGGGTAGGCGCCAATGGCGATAAAGACCCCAAGAAAGTGAAATTCTATTATAAGAAACTTCGTGCCGATTTCGATTCGGCCATCGATGGCGTCTTTGAAGATTTGGCGGCTCTTAACGGTTGAGCGTGAAAATGAAACGGGCTGTCAGCGCCTCGATTTTGAAAGGATTGGGGTGGAAAGTGAAAGTTTCGGTTCCCGATTTTCCCAAGTGTGTTATCTGTGTGGCTCCCCACACGAGCAATTGGGATTTCTTCATCGGGAAACTGGCCTATCTCTCCATAGGCCGGTATGCCGGGTTCATGATGAAAAAAGAGTGGTTTTTCCCTCCGTTGGGAGCCTTGCTGAAATCGATGGGCGGTGTACCCATAAGCCGGGAGAAACACACCGATTTGGTGGCACAACTGGTCAATGAGTTCAATCGCCGAGATCGCTTTTCGATAGCCATTACTCCCGAGGCTACCCGCCGGGCCAATGCCGATTGGAAAAAAGGATTCTATTATATCGCGCAGGGAGCGAATGTTCCTATCGTACTGGCTTATATCGACTATCGGGAAAAGGAGGTGGGGCTCGAGCGGGTGTTTACCCCCACGGGCGATGTCGACGCCGATATGCGGGCAATCAAGTCATACTATAAAGACTTTCATGCGCGGAGGCCCGAGAATTTCGTGACAGGATTGTAATAGGACAAGGGCAGGCGTTTTCGTACTGCTCTTTTCATTTCATGGACTATGAGTGGATTATTGAGAGTTTCGTTGTTGCAAAACGATATAGCGTGGGAGAACAAACCGGCCAATTTGGAGGCCTGCGGTGTGTCGCTCTCCCGTTTGGCCGGGCGGTGCGACGTAGCCGTTTTTCCCGAAATGTTTACTACCGGATTTTCTATGCGTGCCGAGGCGCTGGCCGAGCCTGTTACCGGCACGACGGTGACGGCGTTGAAGCACTGGGCAGCCGAGTATGGCATGGCTCTTGCCGGCAGTTTCATTGCTCGTGATGGCGATGCGTGTTTCAACCGGGGGTTCTTTATCCAGCCCGATGGCACAGAATATTATTACGACAAACGGCACCTTTTCCGTATGGGTGATGAGGGTCGCCATTTTGTCGCCGGGGACCGGCGGACGGTGGTCAATTACAAAGGCTGGAACATTTGCTTGCTCATTTGTTACGACCTGCGTTTCCCGGTTTGGTGCCGGAGTGTAGACAACGAATACGACTTGTTGCTGGTTGTTGCCAATTGGCCCCAGTCGCGCGCCTATGCGTGGCGCAGCTTGTTGGTGGCTCGGGCAATCGAGAATGCGGCGTACGTCTGTGGGGTGAACCGTGTAGGAGTGGATAATACTTCCATGTCGTATAGGGGCGATACCCTTGCCGTGGGTATGAAAGGCGAAATCCTCGCCGAGGCCGAACCTTTTGTCCCGGGTGTCGTGGAGGTAGAACTCGATTTGCCTAAATTGCGGGCTTTCCGTGAAAAGTTCCCGGTATGGCGCGATGCCGACCGCTTCACATTGACGAGGTGACCGGTTGGTCGCTGTATCCTGTCGATAAAAAAGGCAGAGCCCCATTTGGGAGCTGCTGCCTGATTAAAATTTTACGGTATGGTTATTTTTGAGGAAGAGAGGCGGCTTGTTTTTCAGTCGTCACCCGCTTTGTCGTTTTTCTCCTCCCGCAACTTGCATTCCCAGATAACCCCTTTGTTCTGTGCGCCCTTGAAGAAAGCATTGACAGCCGCCCTTCTTTGCGGGGGCATCAATCCCCCGAATGTCAGACAGATTTTGCCCTCTTGGTCATAAACTACCGTGGTGTTTTTGTCGAAGGCTTCGGGGGTAGGGCGGTAGACCGAATAGTAGCTTTTCCCCTCTTTTTCGAAAAGGGTGATTTGGCACTCGGTGTTCCGCAGTTCTTGGGTACGTTCTTTCAGCCACCGAATTTCATCGACGGGATTGTCGTGCCGGGGATTCTTTTCGACTATGTATTTGCTGCTCGCACAGGCGCATAGCAACAAGCAGCAACAGCCTATCAAGCCTCCATACTTCGTTATTTTCATAGCCACCGTTTTGTTAGGCTTTGTAGCGTATCCATTTGAGCATTTCTTTGTAGCTGGGCTTTTTGCCATACATGAGTATGCCCACCCGGTAGATTCGTCCGGCGACCCATGCCAGCCCGATAGCCGAGCCGTAAAGAATGATCATCGATAGAACCAACTCCCAAGTGGTGACGCCGAACGGTATGCGCACCATCATGACGATGGGCGAGGTGAACGGTATCATCGAGCACCACATGGCCAGCGGCCCGTCGGGGTTCTCGGCGCTGAAAATACCGGCATACAGGGCAAAGATGATAATAAAGGTAATAGGCACCATGAATTGCTGTGTGTCCGATTCGTTGTCGACGGCCGACCCGATGGCGGCAAATAACGAGGCGTATAAGATATAACCGCCGATAAAGAACAGCACGAAGCATACGAGCAGTTGCGTGATGTCGATGCTGCCGATGAGCCGCTGTATTTCTTGTGCGATACCCGCTTCGCTCCCGGCCAACTGGGCGGTGTCGACACCGTTTATGCTTCCGGCCACGGCTGTCATGTTCTCGATGCTGGCAGCGTCGGGAGCCCCGCCCACCGAGAAGAACGCACCGACCGATAGGAGTATGCCTGCGATAAACAGAATCCAGATACCCAGTTGTGTGAGCCCTACCAACCCGATGCTTATGATTTTACCGACCATCAGTTCAAACGGTTTGACCGATGAGACCATAACCTCGACGATGCGGTTGGTCTTTTCTTGCATGACACTCGACATGACTTGCCCGCCGTAGAGCATGAGGAACATGTATATGATAAGCGTCATGGCCATGCCGATGATCATGACCAGTTCCGACGAGGTTTGGGTTTCGGCGCCGTCCTCTTCCAGCCGTATGGTGTCGATCGAAAGGTTTACGTCCGACTCGTCTATGATTTGCTTGATATTGGGAATGTTGTAGGAGAGCAACTTCTCGTTTTTCAAGAACTCTTCCATTTTGGATTTAATCATCGACTCACAACTGTTGGTAATTTGTTTTTGCGAGTAGATGGTCATGCCGTTGGGGTCGTCCAGCAAGTTGTTTTTGATAATGACATAGGCATAGGGCTGCGAATCGTCCGCTCTCATTTCTGCCGGCGAGAGAGTCCCTTGGGTGTAGGAAAATCGGTACTCTTCCGAGTCTTGGTATATCCCGTCGTAAAGCCCGGTTTGGTCGATAATGGTGATTTGCCGGGTTTCGTCGCTCGACAATTGGGCGAGCCAGATGGGGGCAAAAACGAGTATCACCATAATGATAGGCGAGAGAATCGTCATGAGAATGAACGATTTTTTTTGTACACGGGTGAGGTATTCCCGTTCTATGATAAGCGATATTTTACTCATAATTTTTGGGGGATTGCGATGTGTTATTTTTTTCTTCGAGGGCCGATTCACCGACCGTTTCAATAAAAATCTCGTTCATGGTAGGCAGAATCTCCTCAAACCCGGTGAGCTGGCATTGCTGCGTGAGCAGGTTGATGAGATCGTTGTTGCTCATTTGGCCATCGCGCTTTCGCAGCGTATAGGTGTGTCCCGAGTGCCGTTCCTTGGTTTCCAGAATTTCGTACAATTCGTTGCTTGCCAGCGAGCCTTGTTGGACTTCGATTTTGAACAAGTGTTTTTTATGTTGTTCGCGAATGGAGTTTATCTCGCCTTGCAGGACGACATGCGAGCGGTTGATGAGGCTTATTTCGTCGCAAAGTTCCTCGACCGATCCCATGTTGTGGGTCGAGAAGATAATAGTGGCGCCTTTGTCGCGCATCTCGAGAATCTCCTGTTTCAGCAAGTTGGCGTTTACCGGGTCGAATCCGCTGAACGGCTCGTCAAAAATCAACAGCTTGGGATTGTGCATGACCGTGGTGATGAACTGTATTTTTTGTTGCATGCCTTTCGACAGTTCCTCGATTTTTTTCTTCTCCCAGCCCTTGATGTCAAATTTGCCGAGCCAGTACTTCATGCTCTCTTTGGCGTCGTTTCTCGACAATCCTTTCAACTGAGCCAGATACAGAATCTGTTCGCCCACTTTCATTTTTTTGTAGAGGCCCCGTTCTTCGGGCAAGTAGCCTATATGCTCCACATCGGAGGGGTGCAGCGGGCGACCGTTTATCAGCACTTCGCCCTCGTCGGGACCCGTAATCTGGTTGATGATGCGGATCAATGTCGTTTTGCCGGCTCCGTTAGGACCCAATAACCCGTAAATACAGTTTTGGGGAACCTTTATGGTTACGTTGTCGAGCGCGCGGTGGGTAGCGTATTGCTTGACAATGTGATTGGCTTCGAGATAGTACATGTTTCGTTTGTATAAGGTTGTAATTGATGAGACAAAGGAAGATATAAAAATTTGATTCTGCAAGTAGAATAATAAAATTTTATCGTTTTACGATAAATAAATATTGAATTAAGACCTATTTGGGCGAAACAATGCGGTCGCCGATTTGTTTGGCGAGAGTGGTTCGCAGGTTGTTCAACTCGACATTTTGCTCCATGAGCTCGAGTATTTTTTTGTCGTCTTTGTTTTGTGTGGCCTCTTTGATTTGTTTTTGTATCTGTTTGATGTTTTGTTCGAGAATGGCGTTTTTCAACTCATAGATAGCGCGGGGAATCAATTCCCATAGTTTGTCGCACTCGGTTTCGAGCTTTTGATATTTGGTGTGTACTTTACTAAGCTGGTATTTCTCGCTCACCAAATCGACGGCGAGCAGGCTGATGCGAGTGTCGGGGTAGGTGGTGAAATATCGTTCCAGAAAATGGGTTTCGAAGGCTTCTATTTTCGATTCCGTTTCCCGGGCGATAGTTTCCTGCGCTTCGGCTTCTTTTTTTTGTTTGTCGGCAATATCGCCGCTTTCCAAACGAATTTGGTCGATGATTTCCCGAATGCGTTTGTGAGTCTCGAAATTCAGGTTTTCGCGTAGTTCCGCCAGTTGCTCTCCGGCGTGTTCTCGTTGCTGCAATGCCAGTTCTACGATTTGCTTGTATAGCGGATTGTTAAATTCGATATTGTCGATCGACAACTCCTCGACGATATACTCACACACTTTTTGCCACGACCCGGGTTCGGTCTCGAACAGATTGCGGTATCCATACCGTACGATATAGCGAATCAACTCCCGTTCGTATTTTTCCAGATGCGAGACTTTTATACGCCGGGTTATCGAGTCGGTAGCGGTCGTTGCTTCCGTCGCATCGCTCGATGCCGTGTCGGTCGACATGGGCGACGGTGCTGTTTCCGAGTCGGTAGGGTGGGCGGTTGTTGAGGCGCCGGGGTGAGGTTGCTCGATTGCCGGTTGTGACGAAGTTCCGTGAGATGCGTATTTATCCCGGGCAGATTGCTGTTCGGCTCGTTTGGCTCTCATTTTGTTCAATTCGCTCAGGAGAACCGATTCGTCGATTTGCAGCAACCGGCTGCACTCTTGCACATATACCGATCGCACAATGGCATCGGGTATCAACGAAATGCTTTGCACTATGTTTGTGATGATTCCGGCTCGTTTGATAGGATCTTCGCCGGCATCTTCCAACAACAACTGGGTTTTGAACCGGATAAAGTCGGTTTCGTGAGCTTTGATATAGCGGGTAAACGACTCGGCGCTTTGGCTTTTAGAGAACGAGTCGGGATCTTCCCCGTCGGGGAGAAGCACAACTTTGATGTTGAGACCTTCTTGCAGAATGAGGTCGATACCTCGCAACGAGGCTTTTATCCCCGCCGCGTCGCCGTCGTAGAGTACGGTGATATTCTCGGTGAAACGCCGTATCAACCGTATTTGTCCCGGGGTGAGAGCTGTGCCCGACGAGGCCACCACATTCTCTATCCCCGATTGGTGCATGGAAAGGACGTCGGTGTAGCCCTCGACCAAATAGCAGCATTTCGCTTTCTCGATAGCCCGTTTGGCTTGGAATATGCCATACAGTTCGTTGCTTTTGTGATATATATCCGACTCGGGCGAATTGAAGTATTTGCTTATTTTCACGCCCGATTTGAGAATGCGTCCCCCGAAGGCGACCACTTTCCCCGATACACTGTAAACCGGGAACATCACCCGTCCTGCAAACAGGTCGTAAATGCGGCCGCCTTGTCCTTCCCGGCAAAGCCCGGTTTTGAGCAGGTATTCGGTTTTGTAACCGCGTCTCAATGCTTCTTGGACGAGGGCGTCGCGCTTTTCGGGCGAGTAACCCAGTCCAAACTTGCGGATAATATCCTCGTTGAATCCCCTTTCCTTGAAATAGGCCAATCCCACGGAACGCCCCTCGTCACTTTCCAGCAGCGACTGACTGAAAAACTCTTGGGCGAACGTGTTAATGATAAACATGCTTTCGCGATCGCTTCTCTTCTGCCTCTCTTCGTCGGTAAGTTCTTTTTCGTGAACTTCGATATTGTATTTCTTGGCCAAATATTTCAAGGCTTCGTAGTAGGAGAGTTGCTCGTGTTCCATAATGAAATGTATGGCGCTTCCCCCCTTACCGCAACTGAAACATTTGCACACACCTTTCGACGGCGATACGCTGAACGACGGTGTTTTGTCGTCGTGAAACGGGCACAACCCCCAATAATTGGCTCCCCGACGGCGTAGGCTGACGAAGTCGGATACTACCTCTACGATATCGGTAGCAGCCATAATTTTATCGATGGTCGCTTGGTCTATCATTCTTTTTTGTTTTGCCCCACGAAGATAGTTATTTCTTTACGATAATGATTCGTTTGCTTTATATTTTTCTGTCGACGGAGGCTTATAAGAGAAAGAGATGATTGTTGATAGAATTTTACTAAAAATAAGTATTAAACAATTAAATAATGTTGTACAACTGGATTTTTCTGTCGAATCACTTGTGACAGACTCAAAAATGTCATACATTTGCAATGTGTTTTTCATAGTATTAGATTTAAGGTTAATGAAGATTGGTTGTCGAGAGACAACCTTTTCTTTTTTTACCCCCTCTTTATTCCTTTTTTAAAGTGATAGGATCCCGATTTTTCCCTCCGATAGACTCGGCCTCATTCTCCGGTAGATTTGCAAAATGAAATTTTTTTGATATTTTTCGTGGAAAAATAATTATAATTTCTATAATATTATTACATTTGTGCATATATTTATTTAAATGAATTAATAATTAAAACAGATTAACATGAAAAAATTTACATTTGTCGTAGCCCTTGCGGGGCATGTGTAGGAATGGCCATGGCTCAATCGCCCAAAGTCGCGAAGTTGGAGAATCCATTGAATGCTCCTTTATTGAAAGGAATGGAGGTTGAGATGCCCGAGTTGCAGAAGAATGTAACGGAGCTGACTCCGGCTGCGAAATTCGATTTTGTAAAGGAAAATCAAAAACGCATCATGCGAAAACCTGCACAGACAGCAACACTGTCGGCTCCGGTAGCGCTACCTGCAACAGAAGCATCAGAAATCGGATTTGTTGCAAACTGGAATGAAGTGGAGGGAGCGAATTATTACGAAGTAGATGTATATAGAGCATATCAGACGAGTCGCGATACCATATATGATGTGTTGTATGAAAATTTCTATTTGACAGAACCTTCGACGACGGGAAGTTACTATAACAACTATCTTTGGGAGAATGCTTATCGTTGGAATTGGGTTCTTATTAATGGTCAGTTGGGTGATCAATGCGTTTTGTTGCCTAACGATGTAGAAAACGGCTCGGAATTGGATACTCCCGATTTGGATTTGTCTATGGGTGGAACTGATGAGACCGGAACGATTTATCTTACTCTTTTGGCTGAGGGTACCGTAGGCGATATGTTTGGAATTGGCTATTTTTATTATGACGCAGAGTTAGACGACTATAAAACGGAAGTTTTGGGTATCATTGAATTGGAAGAAGCATCAATGGCTCGGATTTATACGTTCGAAGATATGCCATTAAGTCAGGCAGCGGGATTCTTTTTCTATACAATGGCCGACATAGGAAATGCGAGCGATGTAAAGATAAAAATTGTTATGGTATCACAACCAGTTGCAGCAGGGTCTGAATTTACTACATTCTATAATTTTTATCAAACGCAGGAAACAAGCTCTTTGGTTTTCACGATGGAGAAAGATGTCGAGACCGAGGGTGTAACCGATGAGTTCATGTACGTTGTATATGCCTTGGATGTGAATATGGAAACAGGAGTTATTAATGATTCATCTGAAATGTCGAATGTGATCGTTGTCGGAGAAGAATCGGCGGTCGAAGGCTTGACAGCCGGCAACGACAAAATCTTCGTTCACGACAATCTGCATGTGGTACTCGAAAAACCGGCTACGGTCGATATTTACAACATGGCAGGTGTGCGGGTGATGAGTGTCGAAGGTGTCGAGGGCGATAACGAAATCGCTTTGCCGGCATCGGGCGCTTATATAGTGAAAGCAGGTAATACGGTAGCCAAAGTAATGAAATAAATCTTCACGATTTTGAACGATAAGGAAAAAGGCTTTCGGGCAGTCGACCGAAAGCCTTTTTCGTATAATTGCGTCTCGTAGGGGTTGCATTTAAACTCCTCCTTTGTGTCCTCTGCAAGGAGAATATAGGGGGAGTGCCGCAGAGAAGGGAGGTACCTTTAAACTCCTCCTCTGTGTCCTCTTCAAGGAGAATATAGGGGGAGTGCCGCAGTGAAGGGAGGTACCTTTAAACTCCTCCTCTGTGTTTTCTGTAAGAAAATATAGGGGAGGTGTCACGCAGTGACGGAGGGGTTTAAATGATTTATATACAGGCTTCTAAGTTGTTTGTTTTAACCCCTCTCCTCGGAACTGTCGTTCCTCGGTTTCTCCCCTATATGGCTGACGCCACACAGGGGAGAAGTGTGAATACTTTAAACTCCTCCTCTATGTTTTGCGGAGCAAAATATAGAGGAAGTGTCACGCGGTGACGGAGGGGTTTAAATACTTTATATACAAGTCTCTAAGTTTTTTGCGTTTCAACCCCTCTCCTCGGGAGTAACATCCCTCTGTTTCTCTTTCTTTCGGCCAAAGGCTTGTGAATCGTCACCGATTTCCTGTTGCGCTTAAAATTCCCGGGCACATTCTTGTAACACTTCCGATAAAGTAGGGTGGGCGTGTATCATCTCTTTTAGTTGCGAAACGGTGGTACGCCGGTTCATGAGTGCTGCGATCTCCTGCACCAAATCGGCGGCATGAGCACCGAAGATATGCCCACCGATGATTACGCCATTTTCATCGGCTATCAGTTTGCACAGACCGTCGGGTTCGCCCATGCTGACGGCTTTTCCGTTGGCTCGGAATAGCGCCTTTTTGGCGGTGAAAGTGATACCCCGCTGTTTGCATTCCTCTTCGGTGAGTCCCACCATGCCGGCCTCGGGGCGGGTAAACACTGCGGCGGGAACGATGTCGAGGTCGATTTGGCAGTCCCGGCCGAGTAGGTGGTCGATTACTTTCCTCCCTTGGAACGATGCGGCATGTGCCAGCATGCAACGCCCGTTCACATCGCCTATGGCATAGATACTGTCGACATTGGTTTGCAAGTTGTTGTCGGTTTCGATGCCTTTCGGGGAATAATGTACACCCGCTTCGTCCAGCCCTATACCTTCGACCCTCGGGCTACGGCCTACGGCGATGAGTACCTTGTCGGCCGTGATCGAGCAATCTTGGTTTTTCCATGTATAGTGAACATCGAGTCCCGTTACGGTTTGTTCGATAGCAGTCACGGCCGCTTGGTTGAAAAATTCGAGGCCTCGTTTGCTCAGGGCTTGTTTCAACCGTTTGCTTATATCGTTGTCGAAGTTGGGTAGGATTTCTTTGGCATATTCCAATAAGGTGACTTGGCTGCCGAAACTGCGGAATATCGAGGCAAATTCGAGCCCGATAACCCCGGCACCTACGATACAGAGCCGTTCGGGGATATGGTCGAGGTCGAGCATCTCGGTCGAAGTGAGAACTCCGGGGAGGTCACAACCTTTGATTGGCGGAATTTTCGACTTCGAGCCGGTTGCGATGAGTATATGCGCAGCGGTATATTTCGAGCCATCGTCGGTCGTTACGATATGGGAGTCGAGCAGTCGGGCATGCTGGGGCACATAGGTGATGAGCTTGTTCCTCAACAGGAACTCGATGCCCGATGTCAATTGTTTCACCATCTCGTTTTTTCGCTCTACCACCCGCCCGAAGTCTATTTCGTGCGAGGTGATGCGGATACCCAGCGCTTCGCTCTCGGCGATGATGTCGGCTGCCTCGGCGCTCCGACAGAAACATTTGGTGGGAATGCACCCCTCGTGCAGGCAGGTTCCTCCCGCTTCACGTTCTTCGAAAAGGGTGACGCTCAATCCGTTTTTGGCGGCATAGAGAGCCGTTTCGTAACCGCCGGGGCCGGCTCCGATAATGATTATGTCGCTGTTCATGATTATGTGTGAATAAAAAAATCGGAGAAGGGGAGGTCGGCACAGCCGATGTTTCCTCCGCTCTCCGATGAAAAGGTTAAAAAATTAATTGTTCAAGTCTCTAAACCGCAGAACGGGATTCTTGGCCGCGGTGGTTTCGTCGAGGCGGCGCACCGGAGTGACATGCGGCGCACTTTTTACCAACTCGGGATCGTCGATGGCTTCCCGAGCGACCGTTCGCATGACTTCGATAAATTCGTCGAGAGTCTCTTTCGATTCGGTTTCGGTAGGTTCGATCATAATCGATTGGTGGAACAACAGCGGGAAGTAGATAGTAGGCGCGTGGTAACCATAGTCGAGCAGACGTTTGGCTATATCGAGCGTCGTTACTCCCGTCGATTTGTCGAGCAATCCGTCAAACACAAATTCGTGTTTGCAAATGCCTTCGATAGGCAGGTAATAGCAATCTTTGAGCGAATCTTTCACATAGTTGGCGTTCAGCGTGGCCAATTCGCCGGCATGTTTCAGATTCTCTTTGCCTAACGAAAGTATATAGGCATAAGCCCGCATCATCACCCCGAAATTCCCGAAGAATCCCGATATGCTACCTATGCTGTCGTCATGACCTTCGATGGCATATCGGTCGCCTTTCTTGACCACCCTCGGACGGGGCAGGTAGTCTACCAGTGCGGCGACAACTCCTACCGGGCCGCTGCCGGGGCCGCCTCCACCGTGAGGCGTGGAGAATGTTTTGTGCAGGTTGATATGCATGATGTCGAAGCCCATGTCGCCGGGTCGGCAACGTCCCAGCAACGGGTTGAGGTTGGCTCCGTCGTAGTAGAGCAACCCGCCGCAGTCGTGTACCAGCTTGGCGATTCGGGGAATCTCTTTTTCGAAGATACCCAATGTGTTGGGGTTGGTCATCATGATGCCGGCAATCGTATCGTCGAGCAGCGGCTCGAGTTTGTCCACATCGATCGTCCCCTCGGGGGTCGAAGGAACCTCGACGATTTCCAGCCCGCACACGGCGGCACTGGCGGGATTGGTTCCGTGGGCGCTGTCGGGCACGATTACTTTGGTGCGCTTCAAATCTCCTCGTTTGATGTGGTACTGACGCATAAGCATCAAACCGGTCAATTCGCCATGTGCGCCGGCAAAGGGATTGAGCGTGAACTCGGCCAGACCCGAGATTTCCGACAGGGCTTGCGCCAATTCGTAATAGAGCCGCAAGGCGCCTTGTACACTCTCCTCCGACTGCATAGGGTGTAGAGTGGTGAACGATTCCATCGAGGCCATTTCTTCATTTATTTTGGGGTTGTACTTCATCGTACAAGAGCCCAGCGGATAGAATCCGGTTTCGACGCCGAAGTTTTTGTTCGAGACATTGGTATAGTGGCGTACCACATCGAGCTCGCTCACTTCGGGCAGCTCGGCGGGAGTTTCCCGGCGCAAGGTCTCGGGCAGGTCGCTCAGCGAGTAGTTGCCAAAATCGATTTGGGGCAGGGCATAGCCGATGCGTCCCGGTTTCGAAATTTCGAATATAAGTTTGTTGTAATACTTCATGATTTAGCCCTCCTGCTCGATTAGTGAAACCAAATTGTCAATCTCTTCACGCGTGCGTTTTTCGGTGACGCAGAACAGGATAGCCTCCTTGCTTCCCGCTACCGGAGTCCCAGCCAAGAATCCTTTTTCTTCGAGGTGTTTCATCAGCGATTCTCGGTTTAGCGAGGTTTTTACGGCAAATTCCTTTAAGAAGGGCTTGTCGTAGCAAAGCGAGAATTTCCCGGTAGCCAGCAGTTTATCGCATAAGTAATGCGCACCGGCGTATGATTTCTCATTGACTTCGCGCAATCCCTGTTTCCCCATGAGAGCCATATATATGGTCACATACAACGCCATGAGCGATTGGTTGGAACAGATATTGCTGTTGGCTTTTTGGCGGCGTATGTGTTGCTCCCGGGCTTGCAGGGTGAGGACAAAGGCTCGTTTGCCATCGACATCGGTGGTGGCGCCGACGATACGTCCCGGCAGCTTGCGCACCAAGTCGCGGGTGGAGGCGAGATACCCCACATAGGGCCCCCCGAAATTCAGCGGCATGCCCAGTGATTGCCCGTCGCCGCAGGCTATATCGGCACCCCATTCGCCGGGTGTTTTCAATACAGCCAGCGTCGAAGGATCGGCATAGGCGATCAAGAGCGATTTGTGGGCGTGAGCTGTATCGGCCACGCCGGTGAAATCCTCGATGATACCATAGCGGTTGGGCGAGCTTACCATGACTCCCGCCACATCGTCGGCAGCGAGCATTTGTTCCATGACGGTTTTGTCGGTAACACCTTCTTTTTCGGGGATAAATTCGAGTGTGACTCCATGAAAGCGGGCATAGGTCTCCACTACGGCGATAACCCGCTCGCTCAAAGTGCGCGAGACAATGACTTTGTTGCGCTTCTTGGCATGGGCGATGGCCATGAGCATAGCTTCGGCGGCGGCGGTGGCACCGTCGTACATCGATGCGTTGCAGCATTCCATTCCGGTAAGTTCGCAAATCATACTTTGGAACTCGAATATATATTGCAACGTCCCTTGCGAGATTTCGGGTTGGTAGGGGGTGTAGGCCGTGAGAAATTCCGAGCGGGCGATAAGTTGCCCGATAACAGCGGGAGAGTAATGGTCATAGGCACCGTCACCGGCAAAGGAGATGAGCGGGTGGTTCAAGGCGCCTAAGTTTTTGAAATAGGCTCTTACCTCGTCTTCCGACATCGATTTTTTCAAATTGTACTCTTTGTCGAAGCGAATGCTTTCAGGAATTTCGGCATAAAGGTCGTCGAGCGACGACACACCTATCCGCCCCAGCATTTCGGTAATATCCGATTCGGTATGCGGGAAGTATTTATACATGATGTTTTCCTCCGTCGATTATTCGCAAATTGCTTTGTAGGCCTCGGCGTCCATGAGGTTTTTCAACTCGGCTTCGTCGCTGATTTTGACTTTGCAAATCCAGTTTTCAAAAGCGTCTTCGTTCAGCAACTCGGGCTTGTCTTCCAGTGCGTCGTTTATTTCTACCACGACTCCGCTGATAGGCGACAGCAAATCGCTGGCCGCTTTGACGCTCTCGACGGCGCCAAATTCCTCGCCTTGGCTCAATTCGTCGTCCACTTCGGGGAGGTCGACATATACCACGCTACCCAGTTGATGCTGGGCATAGTCGGTGATACCGATATAGCCAAATTCGCCTTCTACTTTCAACCATTCGTGTGATTCGGAATAATAAAGTCCGTCCAATACAGTACTCATAATCGTCTATTTTTTTAAGTTGTCAATAAAATCATTTTTTATAATTCTTTTCGTAGAAGCGTTTTTTAACGACAGTTCCTTTGAAAAATTTCTTGCGGATATGTATTTCCACTTCGGTACCCAATGCGGCGTATGCGCTGTCGATAAGCGCCATGCACACGCTCTTGCCTGTCGATATGGAGTTGTAGCCGGTAGTGACATGTCCTATTACTTTGCCGTCGGCATACACTTCGTACCCGCTGCGGGGGATAGCTTTGTCGGCCAGCTCTATGCCTACGATTTTACGTTTCACGCCTTCGGCTTTTTGCAGGGCGATGGCTTCACGCCCGATAAACTCCTCTTTATCGAGTTTGACAAACATGCCCAAGCCCGCTTCGATAGGGGTAATGTCTTTTTCGAGTTCGTGCCCGTAGAGGGGTAATCCCACTTCGAACCGCAAGGTGTCGCGGCAGCCCAGCCCGCAAGGAAGGACTTTCTTCGAGGACACCAGCGTGTCCCACACCCGGTTGATGAAAGCGTGGCTCCCGTATAGCTCGAATCCGTCTTCTCCCGTATATCCGGTACGCGATACGATAATGGTCTCGCCGTCGCGTTCGATTTCTTTGCAAGTGTAGAATCGCAAATCGTTCACATCGAGGTGAAGCAGCGCCTCGATACAGGCTTCGGCTTGGGGACCCTGTACAGCCACTTCGCCGTAATAGTCCGACAGATTCTCTATTTTCAAGTCATAGCCGGTGCTGTGTTCCACGATCCATTGGTAGTCTTTGTCGATATTCGAAGCGTTTACCACAAGGAAAAAGCGATTGTCACCCATTTTATAAACCAGCAGGTCGTCGACTGTTCCGCCTTCGGGATAGAGCATCATGCCGTAGAAAATTTTTCCCGCTTCGGCACCTCGAATGTCGTTGGTGAAGATATGGTTGATGTAGCGCTCGCTGTCGGGGCCGGTAATGAGTATTTCGCCCATGTGCGACACATCGAATATCCCGGCGGCGTGGCGCACGGCGTTGTGTTCTTCGATAATACTTGTGTATTCGATAGGCATGTCGAATCCTCCGAAGGGCATCATTTTCGCACCCAAGTCGAGGTGCTTTTGATGCAGGCAGGTTTTTAATATATCTTCCATAGTCAAAACTGGTTTTATGATGGATTGTTAGTATGGTTGTCAAACAGGATTGCGACGAAATCTTTGCGGCCGAGCCGACGTATGTAGTTCTCGATGGGAACTTCGTCGAGAAGTCGCTCTATGGCCGGGCGGGAGAAGGGTATCTCTCGAAATTTGTTCAAAAACTCGTCCATTTCGCCAATGGGGAAATAGTCGCCCATCAGGTTTATCGATTTGATGATGCCGTTTTTTATTTCGAGCCGTATCTCTATTTCGCCGGCCTCGCCATAACCTCGTCGCATCAATGTGTATCGGGGATTGTTGCCTAATATCCATTCGTCGCTCAAATATTCTTTTTCGATAGTTTCGATTTGGGCGATGTCGTCGGGGGTAAGACATTCTTCCGTATGGCAGAGCGACGAGCGCATAAATGTTTTGAACGTCTCGATATCGATGTCGAGATACTCTTTGAGGTTGGTTACGCGCTTGCGAACCGACTCTATACCTTTGGTGAGGAGTTTTTCGCTGTGGGGGGTAATGGCTCGTACCAACGCTTCGAGGTCGGTGTCGAAAAGCATAGTGCCGTGTACGATGCTTCGACCGGCGGTACGGTAGAAAGCGTTGCCCGAGACTTTTTTCCCCTCGACCAGAATGTCGTTTCTACCCGACGATACGGCGTTTATCCCCAGCTTGTTCAAGGTGTGGGCGATGAGTTGCAGATAACGGTCGAACGTAAAAGCGACATTGAAATCGTCGGTGATATAGGAAAACATGATGTTGCTGAAATCGGCATAGACACACCCGCCGCCCGATTTGCGGCGATAATACTCGATGCCGTGCGAGCGGATATAATCCATATCGATTTCGTTTTCCATCAATTGGTTCCTGCCAAAAATTACCGTGGGATTGACCTGCCACATGAAAAAACAATCTTCGCCGGCACGATGACGGGCTATGTATTCTTCCATAGCTAAGTAGAACGATAGGCGGCGAACTGCTGTATCCGGCAGGGCGATATATCTCATAGGTATCAGGTCAACAAAATTGTACCTTACAAATTTATATAATCTTTTGTAATGAATGATACATTGACCCGAAATTTTCATGAAATTTATTTTCGGGAGACTGTCGGTTGTGGTTGTATGCGGTATTATGGAAAATGGCGGGAGGGGGGCAGGGGTCTGTTCCTCCCTCCATAGAATTAGCGGTTCACTTGGTTGACGGTATGGCCGGCTAAATATTGGCGAATGTTGTCGGTGGCGATTTGCATCAACCGTTGCCGAGCTTCGAACGTAGCCCAAGCGATGTGAGGGGTGATATGGCAATTGCGAGCCTTGATGAGCGGATTGTCGGCGCGGGGTGGTTCTTGTGACAACACATCGACACCGGCGGCTTTGATACGTCCGCTGTTCAAGGCGTCGGCCAAATCCTGTTCGTTGACGAGAGGGCCTCGGCCGGTATTGATGACGATAGCCGTGGGTTTCATGAGCGAAATCGCTTTCCGGTCGATAAGGTTGCGGGTCGAGTCGGTCAACGGGCAATGGAGCGTGATAACATCGCTTTCGGCGAGAAGTCTTTCCAAAGTTACGGGTTCGACATAATCGGGCAGCTCTTCTTTTCGTTTCGAGGTTTTGGCCAGTACAACCATGCCGAATGCGTGTGCGATGCGGGCTACCGCACGGCCTATATTGCCAAATCCGATAATGCCGATACGTTTCCCGGCCAGTTCGAAAATGGGATTTTTCAAGAAACAGAAATCTTTGCAGTCGGCCCATTCGCCTGCTTTTACACTCCGGGAGTGATTGGCGACGTCGCTGGCTATGTTGAGCAGGTGGGCAAATACCATTTGGGCTACCGAGTCGCTGCTGTAAGCCGGTATGTTGGTAACAACGATGCCCCGATTTTTTGCGGCTTCGATATCGACCACATTGTATCCGGTAGCCAATACCCCGATGTAGCGTAGATTCGGGAGTTGCTCCAATGAACTTTCGGTCAGCGGAGTTTTGTTGGTCAAGACAATATCGGCTCCCGCCGCGCGAGAGACGATTTCGCCGGGAGCGGTGCGGTCATACACGGTAATCTCGCCCAACTCGGCCATGCCTTCCCACGACAGGTCGCCGGGGTTCAGCCCATATCCATCGAGCACGACGATGCGGCAGGCTTTGCGCTTCGCTTCGGTGGCGTTATCGGTCGTTTTTTTCAACTCTTCCCACGATACTTCGTCCTCTTTCACCTTGTAGCCCTCGGTTATTTTCCACTCTTTCATAGCTCGTCGTATTATTTTATTTCTATCGCATTTTTCACTTTTTGGTCGGTCAAGGCTATTTTCAAGACATCGGCAATATTTTTCACATAGTGGAAAGTGAGCCCTTTCAAATAAGTGTCTTTGATTTCCTCTATGTCTTTGCGGTTCTCTTCCGAGAGCACGATTTCGTGTATGCCGGCTCGTTTGGCCGCCAATATTTTCTCTTTGATACCCCCTACGGGAAGCACTTTCCCGCGCAGGGTGATTTCGCCCGTCATGGCCAAGTGGTCTTTCACTTTACGTTGGGTAAAGGTCGAGGCCAGCGAGGTGACCATTGTGATACCTGCCGAGGGGCCGTCTTTGGGTATGGCGCCTTCGGGCACATGAATATGTACCGCCCATTTGTCGAATATGTCTTCGTCGATATTCAGCAGCGAGGCGTGCGATTTGATATATTGCAGAGCGATGATGGCCGACTCTTTCATTACGTCGCCCAAATTGCCGGTAAGGGTGAGCTTTTCGCCTTTCGATTTGCTGAGGCTCGACTCGACAAAGAGTATTTCGCCGCCTACGGCTGTCCAAGCCAGTCCCGTTACCACACCGGCATAATCGTTGTTCTCGTATTTATCCCGGCTGTATTCCTGTACGCCCAGATAGTCGTGCAGGTCGTCCAGCGAGAGGGTGGGGTTGTATGCTTTGCCCGAAGCCTTCATACGGGCTATTTTACGCATGATACGGGCAATCTTTTTATCGAGCTCGCGTACTCCCGACTCACGGGTATATTGTTCGACAATAGCCGCCATTACCTTCTTGGGAATGACTACATCGCCCTCTTTCAATCCATGATTTTCGAGTTGCTTGGGCACGAGGTGCCGACGTCCTATTTCGATTTTCTCTTCGAGGATATATCCGCTGATGTCGATCAACTCCATGCGGTCGAGCAGCGGCTGGGAAATGGAGTTGAGGTTGTTGGCTGTGGCGATAAAGAGTATTTTCGACAAGTCGTAATCGATGTCGATATAGTTGTCGTGGAATGCGTTGTTCTGTTCGGGGTCGAGAACTTCGAGCAGCGCCGAGGCCGGGTCGCCCTTGAAGTCGTTTCCTATTTTGTCGATTTCGTCCAAAACAAATACCGGATTGGAGCTTTTAGACTTGATAAGGCCTTGTATGATGCGGCCGGGCATGGCTCCTATATAGGTGCGTCGATGTCCTCGTATCTCGGCTTCGTCGTGCAATCCGCCCAGCGAGATGCGAATGTATTGCCGGTTCAACGCCTCGGCGATTGATTTTCCCAACGACGTTTTTCCTACTCCCGGAGGGCCGTAGAGGCAGATAATGGGCGATTTCATGTCGCCGCGCAGTTTCAATACGGCCAAATGTTCGATAATACGCTCTTTGACCTTGTCCAACCCGTAGTGATCTTTGTCCAATTGCTTTTGCACATGGTTGAGGTTGAAGTTGTCTTGGGTGTATTCGTTCCACGGCAATTCGAGCAGTGTGTCGAGATAGGAGTATTGAACCGAGAAGTCGGGCGATTGCGGGTGCAAACGTTCGAGTTTGCGCATTTCTTTTTCAAAAATTTCGGCTGTTTTGGCGTCCCATTTCTTTTTCTCGGCTCGCTCGCGCAATTCCTGAATATCTTGGTCTTGCATACTCCCGCCCAACTCTTCTTGAATAGTGCGTATTTGCTGTTGCAAGAAATGTTCTCGTTGTTGTTGATTGAGGTCTTCGCGGGTTTTGGACTGTATATCGGCTTTGATTTGCAACAGTTGAGCCTCTTGGGTGAGCATCTCGTAGAGTTTGAACAACCGCTCTTTGATGTTGCCGAGGTTCAACAACTCTTGCTTTTGACTGGAAGAGAGTGGTATGTTGGCGGCCAAAAAATTGATCAGATAGTGGGCGTTGTCGATATTGCGTATGGCAAAAATCAACTCTTTGGCCTGCTCTCCGATGTTTTTCAGCAATTCGAAAGTCAGATCTTTCAAAGCCGACACCAAGGCTTCGAACTCTTTGTCGCCCGCTTCGGGTAGAATTTCGCTTTCCAACGACACGTTGGCCCGCATGTATGGAAATGTCTCGGTCACTTCATCGATATGGAACCGCTTCATTTTCCCTTGCAGAATCACTGTGGTGCTGTCGTCGGGCATTTCGAGTATTTTGATAATCTCGCTGATGACTCCTATTTCGTATAACTCGTCTTTCCCCGGGTCTTCGACGGAAGCGTTGCGCTGGCAGACTACGCCGATAGGGGTGCGGTTGTTTTGAGCATCTTTTATCAACTGCAATGATTTGGGCCTACCCACATTGACGGGGATAGCTACTCCCGGGAATAACACCATATTGCGCAAGGCAAGAATGGGCAACCCGCTTGTATTAAGAGTTTTGCATTCCGAGTCGTTTTGCCCCGATATTTCGGTGAACAGAGGCATGATCGAAGGTGCGTTTTCGTCGTTTTCGCAAATCATATAATTGTTCTTAGGTGTTTTTAATTTAGATATTGACATTTTGACAGCCCGAGCTTGACATTTTTGCATCGCCCTGTCTCTCTTTATCGTTTCCTTTAATTGTGCAACTCGCGTGCCAAAGTTACGCAAATAAGAGGGTAATGTCGAAATTATTATGTTTTTTTGTTTATTTTGCAGGCCGAATAGCTTTCTGGTATGGCAAATTCTTATTTTCAGTTCAAACAGTTCACGATTTATCAAGAGCGCGCGGCCATGCGGGTGGGCACCGACGGTGTGTTGTTGGGCGCTTGGAGCCGCTTGGAACCGTCGCGTCGTATTTTAGACGTAGGAACGGGGACGGGGTTGATCGCCGTTATGGCAGCCCAACGCTCTTCGGCTCAAATCGATGCCGTGGAGTTGGATTTCGACGCTGCGTGCGATGCCGCCTATAATGTGCAACGCTCGCCGTGGAGCGACAGGATAACGGTCTATGGTGTCGATTTTGTCGATTTTTACCAGAAACAAAGCATTCCCCGTTATGACCATATTGTGTCCAATCCGCCCTATTTTGTAGAGTCGTTGCTCCCTCCCGACCAAAAGCGGGAAAAAGCTCGTCACGCCGGTTCGCTCGATTATGAAGTCTTGTTCGAGGGTGCCTCCCGGTTATTGTTGCCCGAGGGGCGTTTGTCGTTGATCGCACCCGCCGATATGGAAGAGCACCTTATCTTTGTCGCCCTGTTGCATGGATTTTACCCGGTGAAGTTCACCTATGTGTCGGGGATTGCCGGGAGAGCCCCCAAACGACTTTTATCGGAGTGGAGCCGTCGACGCAATCCATTAGAAACCACGCTTTTGTCGATAGAGCGGAGAGGCGCCGGATATACCGCCGAGTATGTGGCGCTTACCCGTGACTTTTATTTGAAAATGTAGTTCCCGGAACAAATGTGATATCCCGTGTGTTATAGGGTTGTAGTTTTTCAAAGTACAATCAAATAACAACTAATTATGGATATTGGAACAATTTATTTCTGGGGGAAAACCAAGTACTGGTGGACTCTGATCGTTGCCGGGCTGTTAATGATTACTTGCGGATTTTGGTTATGGTCCCAGCCGGCGCTGGGGTATGAAGTCTTATCGCTGCTGTTGGGGTGGATTGTGATTCTTTTCGGAGTCGTACAACTCGTTGTGTCGAGCAGTGTGAAGCAGCGAGTGCGAGGGTGGGGCTGGTGGCTTGCCGGGGGAATTATCGATATTCTCATCGGGTTTATTCTGGTGGGGAATCTCTCTTTCGGCGAAGCGGTATTGCCTTTTTTCTTTGCCGCCATATTTTTGTATAAAGGAGTGTCCAATCTCTTTTCGGCTTTCAGTATGATTTCTACCGAAAAATATTGGTGGTTGTATCTCATTAACGGATTGCTGTTGTCGACACTTGGTATCCTATTTTTCTCGATGCCTTTTATGGCGACGTTTTCCATTGTCTTTTTGTGTGCGGTAGCTTTTGTCTACTGGGGTGTTTCGCTTCTTCTTTTCGGTTGTTCTTTACGACCGTCGGGGAAATAGCCCCCCAACATGCACACGGCCGATATAGGGCGCTCTCCATTGGGGGCGCTCTTTTTTTGTTTAAGGGAGTTAAAACCCTTGAAGCGTGTTTTTTATAAAAAGGAAAAGAAGTATATTTGTAAAAAATAAAGGAGCCGAATGCAGCATTTAAGCTGTTTTCAGACTCTTTATAAGAAAGGAGATTAAACTATTTGCAGAAAGAGTAGTCTAATAGGTAAAATATCATTTCAATAGCATATAAATTTAAAGGAGAGATGATTATGAAAACAAAAAGATTTGCCCTGTCGATTATAATGTCGTTGTTGGTGACGGCTTTTGCCGGAGCAAACCCCTACATAATCGAAGACGACATTTATTATAATCCCGACGATAAAAACCCGGTCGTAGAGCAGAAGGAAAAAGAGGAGGCGGCTGCAAAAGCGGCTCTGCAAGAGCAGACTCCCGTGCAAAAAACATTGATGGTGACGACGGACAATACTTTTCGAGATGTCGACGAGTATAACCGCCGAGGCGATGCGCCCGAGATGACTCTCGACGATGTCGCAGCCAATCAAACCGAGGATTATGTGCAATATAACGTAGTCGACGAAAACGGCGACGACGGCTATTATTTGAACGGGTTCAACGGAAGTCAGTCGGACTATGAATATTCGTTGCGTATCCGCCGGTTCCACAATCCTAAATTCGCAGTATCGGTGAGCGACCCATTCTATACCGATATTTATTTCCTCGACAATAACGATTGGAATGTCTATATCACAGATAACTACGCATGGGTAACCCCTACATGGACCAATCCGTGGTATTGGGATTATATGTGGACTCCCTATTCCTATACCAGTTGGTCGTGGCGGTGGAGTTTAGGCCCGTGGAGTCTTTCCTTCGGATACGACCCATTCTATCGCTGGGGTGGATATTGGGGTAGTTATTGGGGGTGGAATTCGTGGTATTGGTCGCCCTACTATCATCACCATCCTTACTATCACCACCATCCTTACTATCACCACCATCATCATTATTATGGCTGGAATCGTCCGGTTCGTCCGCACTATACACCCAACGGACGCCGCCCGAATCGTTATGGAGGCAATATCGTTTCTTCGAGCGGTGCGTCTTCGACAAACGGCCGTCGCGCGACCGTAGGAACTTCGTCGTCGGCAACGACAAACGGTCGTCGCACCATAGTCTCTTCGTCGAGCAGCGGCAATTCGCAATCGGTAAATGGTGTGCGCACCAATAGAGGCACCGTTATCAACAATAGCACCCTGTCGAGCGGGAACAGAGGTTATAGATTCGATTCGGCCAATTCGTCCCGTCGTGGTTCGACCTCTTCGAGCACGGTCACTGTACCGTCGAGCAGCCAAAGCCGACGACAGACTACGATAAACAACTCGTCCCGCTCTTCTTCATCGAATCGAAGCTATAATCGTGCGGGCACGACCAGCGGGCGCAGTACGTCGACTTATAATAGAAGCTCTTCGTCGTCCCGTGGTAGTTCGAGTTTTTCGAACCGCTCATCGTCGAGCCGCAGGTCTTCCGGTAGTTATTCGGCACCTTCGTCTTCGTCGAGAGGTAGCAGTGGCGCGTCTCGCGGTGGCGGCGGACGTGGTGGCCGTAGATAATCAAAGTGTGAATTTTCAAGTATGAAATTAGCGATATGAAAAATGTAAAATATATTTTGGCATTGACCGCTCTTTGGAGCGGTTCGATGCTTTTCGGACAAGGGGTTATCGACGCATTGAAATATTCTCAACAAGACATTCGGGGTACGGCTCGTTACATGGGTATGGCCGGAGCCTTCGGCGCATTGGGCGGAGATATTACGACGTTGAGTCAGAATCCGGCCGGGATAGGGGTATATAGAAATTCCGATGTCTCGGCCACCATAGACCTTTCCAACCAAGTAAGTTCGGTAAATGTCGCCGGGAATAAATATTCCGACAACAAATTCAGTGTGGCCTGTAATAACTTTGGCGTCGTTTGGGCGATTCGTTTCAACCAAGAAGCCCTGAAAAATTTGAATTTCGGGTTTGCATACAATAAGCAGAAATCGTTCGACCGCTCATATAAGGCCGGTTATACCGGAATAGCAAATGGCAGTTCCCTGTCGAACTATATCGCCCAACTATCCTCCGGCTATTCGGTTGACGATTTGGCTTACCGCGATAACAACAGCTACAACCCTTATGACAACAGCCCGTGGTTGAATGTGCTGGGGTATCAATCCTATTTGATCAACCCCAAAGGTGCCTCTACATGGGAGGGCATTGTAGGGAATGGCACAGTGGCGTCGGGCGATTTGTTTGTCCGGGAGAAAGGCTCTATCGATGAATACAATTTCAATATGGGCGGTAACATTTACAATGTATTTTATTGGGGTATAGGCATTGCCGTGACCGACTTCTCATATGATATTCAAACCGGATACGGCGAGGAGTTTACAGGAGGATATTTTTACAACGAAGACGGCACCTCCAAAGCAGACGGCTGGTACTTGATGCAAAACGTATTGAGCACGAGAGGAACGGGAATAAAAGCCAATTTGGGAGTCATCATGAGAGCTACCGACAATTTCCGCTTGGGCTTTGCCTTCCACACGCCCAATTATTATAAAATGACCGATACCTACTCGGCGTTTGTAAAATACGATTTGAATAATACGAGTACAAGTACAATCCATAGCGATATAGCCGAAACCCCGAGTGGCAGTTACAGCTACGACTTCGAATCGCCGTGGCGCATGATAGCCAGTGCCGCTTATGTATTCGGGCAGAGTGGAATTTTGAGTTTCGATTACGAATACACATCGAGCAATAGTATGTCGTTTGACGACCCGTATGCCATCGATGCTTTCTACAACACCAATTACGAGATTAGCGAGATGACTTCTCCCACGCACACGTTCAAGGTGGGCGGCGAGTTCAGGGTTACACCACAGGTGAGCGCCCGCTTGGGATATGCCTATCAGACCTCCCCGATGAAATCGGAGTACCGATCGGGGCACGAAATACCTACGGCAGGGACTCTCACCCAATTTACACTGGACCGGGCTACCAATTATTTTACAGTAGGGTTGGGATATAGGTTTGCCAATGTATATATCGATTTGGCCTATATGCACCGCTATCGTCGCAGCGAATTGTTCCCGTTCTCCCCGATACCTTCCGTGAGTGAAGATCCTTATGACCCCGATCAGTCGGGGCCTACACTGGCAATTTCGCCCCAAATATCCACGCTCACCGATCACAACAACTCGTTTGTCTTGACGATGGGAGTGAAATTCTAAATAACCACAGGCATTTATTTTGAAAGAGCGGCGGTAAAATCCAAGCCGCTCTTTCGTCTTTTCTGGAAAGAAATACATATCTTTGAAAGGACAAGGCAATAGTCGTCGCCCGATGGAAAATAATTTTGTAATAGATACCGAGAATAAAGAGTTTCAAGATGCGTTGAGCCTCGTGCGCTACACCTCGCAGTCGATATTCCTGACGGGGAAGGCGGGCACAGGCAAATCTACATTCCTGCGGTATGTGTGCGAGCATGTCAAGAAGAAACATATCGTGCTGGCTCCTACCGGGGTTGCGGCGATCAATGTAGGAGGCACCACGATACACTCTTTTTTCAAGATGCCGTTTCGCCCCATGCTGCCCGACGATCCCGATTTGAGCCTTGTCGACGGGCGCATTTACAATCTATTGAAATACAGTAAGAAACAGCGGCAGATTCTGCGAGAGGTGGAGTTGATTATTATCGACGAAATTTCGATGGTTCGTGCCGACATGATTGATTTTATAGACAGGGTGTTGCGTGTCTTTTCGGGGAATATGCGGTTCCCGTTTGGGGGCAAACAGTTATTGCTGGTGGGCGACATCTATCAGTTGGAGCCGGTGGTGACAGCCGACATGCGCGACATTCTCAGCCGGTTTTATCCCAATGCCTATTTCTTTTCGGCTCGTGTGTTCAAAGAAATAACACTGGTTCCTATCGAATTGCAAAATGTGTATCGCCAGCAAGACGGGCAGTTTGTCGATTTGTTGGACAAGATAAGGAACAACACGGCGACCCGTGAGGAACTCAATGTGCTGAACAGCCGATATATTCCCGGTGGGAACGATATGCTCACCGACGACTTTTCCATTACGCTGGCCACCCGTAGGGATCAAGTCGATTATATCAATGAGAACAGGCTTTCCCGGCTTTCGGGCGAAGAGCGTGTTTTTGTAGGCGAGATCAAGGGCGATTTTCCCGAGGGCAGTTTACCCACATCGTTGGAACTAGTTTTGAAACCCGGGGCGCAAATCATGTTTATCAAGAACGACCCCGACCGCCGATGGGTGAACGGCACGATAGGCATTGTCTCCGATATAACCCCCGACGAGAAAATCGAAGTTTTTCTCGAATCGGGCGAGAGTTATGAGTTGGAACGCTGTGTGTGGGAAAATATCAAGTACACCTACAACGAAAAAGAGAAAAGTATCGAAGAGACGGTATTGGGCACTTTCGTCCAATATCCTGTGCGATTGGCATGGGCCATTACCGTACATAAAAGTCAGGGCTTGACTTTCAACAAAGTAGTGATCGATTTCACCGGAGGCGCTTTTGCCGGCGGACAAACCTATGTGGCATTGAGCCGTTGCAAATCGTTGGAAGGAATCGAGCTTCGCAAACCGATTACACACCGCGATATATTTGTCAACCCCGATATCGTGCGTTTCAGCCAAGGATTCAATAACCCGCAGTTGATCGAGCAATCGTTGAAACTGGCGCAGGCCGACCGCCTCTATGCCGATACCGTAAAAGCCTTCGACGCCGGTGATTTCGAAGGCATGTTGCAAAATTTCTTTCAAGCCATTCACACGAGATACGATATAGAGAAGCCTATCGTCAAGCGATTTATACGAAGGAAATTAAACGTAATCAATCAACTGAAAGACAAGAATAAGGAGTTGCGACAGGCTCTTGTCGAGAAAGAGTCCGTTTTGCGTAAATATGCCTATGAATATTACCTGCTGGGGAATGAGTGTATTACTAAGGCCAAAGATGTGCGAGCCGCTTTGGCCAATTTCGATAAGGCTTTGTCGCTCGACCCTACACTGGTCGACGCATGGGTGAGAAAAGGCATTACTCTCGAAGACAAGGGCGACGAACATGAGGCGATGGCCTGTTACAACGAGGCGTTGCGGTTGAGCCCGCTGAACTTCAAGGCTCTTTATAATCGGGGAAAGTTGCGGTATAAGCAAGGCGATTACGAGTCGGCGCTATCCGATTTTGCTAAGGCCGTGAAACAAAAACCGTTGCATGCCACGGCTCATGACCGGCTCGGCGATACGTTTATAAAACTGGAAATGCCCGATATGGCTGCCCGTCATTGGGCCATTGCCGAGGAACTGCGGGAGAAGAAACAACAGAATAAATCGTAAGAACAGTTTATAAAGAAACAGCTTCGTTGAAAGGATTGTCAACGAAACTGTTTCTTTATGAGCCGGCAATCACCGGTTATACCGTGATCAATTCGTAATCCATAGAACCGAGGCCTATTTTCTGGGCATGTTCGAGCCCAGCTTGCCAGTTGGTATCGGGGTGCATCAAATGGAATTTATCGGCACCTTCGAGATGCTCGTGCGGGTGTTTCTCGGTGAGGCAACTTCCGCCGATAGCTGGAGCGGCGATAACCATATCGGCGCAGGCTTTGTCCAAGGCTACGGGATCGAACGAAGCCAATATACCCAAATCGGGAATGATGGCGGCGTCGTTGTGATTCCAGCAATCGCATTCGGGCGACACGTTCATGATGAAACTGATGTGGAAATGGGGTTTGTCTTTGAGTATAGCCTGAGTATATTCGGCTATTTTGTAGTTGAGACGCTCCGACGTGTCGGGTTCTCCCATGACGGCGGCATCGTGTTGGCACAGAGCCACGCATTGTCCGCAGCCCACGCATTTGCTGTAATCGATTACGGCCTTGTGGTCTTGGTTCAGGTGTATGGCATCGTGGGCACAATGTTTCACGCACACGTTACAGCCCTTGCAATGGTCTGTTTCTATTTTGGGTTGTGAGTTACAGTGCAGTTCCAGTTTCCCGCCTACGCTGGCGCCACCCATGCCCAAATTTTTCAGCGCTCCGCCAAAACCGGCCTGTTCGTGTCCTTTGAAGTGGGTCATTGAGATGACGATGTCGGCGTCGGCCAAAGCCGAACCGATTTTGGGCGCCTTGCAATACTCTCCGTCGAGGGGAATTTCACGATATTCGGTGCCCTTCAATCCGTCGGCAATAATCACTTGGCACTGAGCCGAGATGGGGTTAAACCCGTTCTCCATCGCACTTTGCAGGTGGTCGACCGCATTGGACCTCCGTCCCGAATAGAGTGTGTTGCAATCGGTAAGGAACGGTTTGGCGCCCCACGACCGCAGCAAGTTGGCCAGTCGGGCGGCATAGTTCGGGCGGATATAGGCCAAGTTCCCCGGTTCGCCAAAGTGTATTTTTATCGCCACGAATTGATCTTTAAAGTCGATGCTTTCGATTCCCGCACGTTTGATGAGTCGCTCCATTTTGTCGAGCAGGTTGCTCGATGGCGTGGTGTGCAGGTTGGTGAAGAAAACTTTTGATTTATCCATAGAAGTTTGTTTTAAGTTTCGCTGTGATGTGATATAAACGGAAAGTGGACGATATAACGTGCTCGTTACACTTTTGTAGTTGAAACAAAAATAATAAAAAATATTGGTCTTTAATTATCTTTTTATCTTGTTTTTGTTGAATAAAATTTATTCTAATATAAATAAAATTGAAATTTTGTTTGTCATTTTTCAAATCTTACGCTATATTTGTGCTGAATAAACAAACTGAGATATGAAACGATTGATACGGAAAAGTCTGTTGTTCGTTGGGTTGCTGCCAATAGTGGGGTGGGCGGCAACCGAGCAGGCTGTGTCGCTGGAAACCTCCACGGGAACGATAAACGGGAAATTGTTGATGCCCGACGCCGAGTGTCCGCCGGTCGTCTTGTTGATTGCCGGGTCGGGCCCTACCGATATGGACGGGAATACGCAATCGGGAGCCGTTTCGATTAAGAACAATTCGTTGAAATTTTTGGCCGAAGGATTGGCGCGACGGGGTATCGCCTCGTTGCGGTATGACAAGCGAGGCATTGCGTCGAGCGCGGCGGCCGGAAAAGACGAAAGTAGCTTGCGTTTCGACGATTATGTGACCGATGCCGAGGGCTGGATTGCATGGTTGAGCGGGGAGAAATGTTTCTCGGACATATATGTGCTGGGACATAGCGAAGGCTCGTTGATAGGCATGTTGGCTTGTACAGATAATCGGTCGGTGAAAGGATTTGTTTCGCTGGCCGGAGCGGGTCGTCCGGCCTATGCCATTATCGAGGAGCAACTGTCCGGTCAGCCGTCCGAGATAAGAGCCTTGGCGAAGTCGATTAATGATTCGTTGCGGAAAGGGACTACGGTTTCCAATGTCCCCATGATGTTGATGGCGTTGTATCGCCCGTCGGTGCAACCCTATCTCATCTCGTGGTTCAAGCACGATCCCGGTGCGATTATCTCTAATTTGCGATTGCCGGTGCTTATTGTGCAAGGAGACCGTGATATACAGGTATCGGTGCACGATGCTGAGTTGTTGAAGTCGTCGCAGCCTCAGGCAAGATTGCAAATTATAAAGGATATGAACCATGTATTGAAGACTTGCGAGTCGACCGATGCCGCTGCGCAACAGGCGACATATACCCGACCCGATTTGCCCGTCTCGGAACAATTGATAACAGTAATCGAAAAGTTTATAAAGCAATGACAACTGGCGAAATGAAAAAAAAGCTGCCGCTACGATGTCCGGCTTGCGACGCTCCGCTCAAAGTGTCGAAAATGGTATGTAACCGGTGCGGCACCGAAGTCTCGGGAAAGTTTGACCTGCCTGTCCTGACCCATCTTACCGAAGATGAGCAACACTTTATGCTCGAATTTGTCAAGGCGAGCGGGAGCCTCAAAGATATGGCCAAGCAATTGGGTGTGAGCTATCCTACGGTGCGGAATTATTTGGACGACTTGATTGACAAATTGAACAATATGGAGGAATGATGAAAAAGGTCTTGGAATTCATGAAGAATCCCTTCTATCGGGTAGCGGGATATACAGCGCTCGTATGGGGTGTAGCCGGGATAATAGTCTCGACTGCGATAGCCTGTGGTGGCGGTATTCATTTTCACGGATTGCTGCACTATGGTGGTGCGTCCAACGAAGCGTGGTGGTGTTTTGTCGTAGAGCATTTGGTCGTTTGGCTGGTTCCTTCGGTGCTGATTTATCTTTCGAGCCTTTTTGCCGGTCGTTCGCATGTGAGGCCTGTCGATGTATTGGGCACCGTGGCTTTTGCCCAACTGCCGTTTGTTTTGCTCTCGCTGTTCATGGTTTTGCCGCCGATGCGCGAGATTGCGACGATACAATCGTTGCAGGCTGTCGACCAACTTCTCTCCGATACGGGTTGGCTGCTTGCGCTTGTATGGATAGGGGCAGTAAGTGTACTTATCGTTATCGGGATGTTGTACTGGATGTTTCGAGCTATCTCGGTGGCTTGTAATTTGAAAGGCCGCAATTTGTGGCTTGTGTTTATTATCGGTGTTTTTGGAGGCGATTTGCTTTGTCGCTATCTCATAGGACTGTGTTATTAGAAACATTCGAACAATAACGGAGCGAAGCGGTTACCGGGAATTTCTCCGATCAACCGCTTCGCTGCATAATGGAGGTGCTACATCTCTTTTTTTTATATATTGTCTGTTAGATTTTTCAGTTTGCTTATAGAGATATTTCCGGACAATTGTATGAGTACGAATTCTCCATCGATTTCATCGACCACCATGATTAACTCCTTGATTTTTCCATCGCTCTGTGGAAGTGAATAAAAAACGACTGTTTCATCATCGTCTTTCACTCTCATCAATTCTTCGTAAGGCGATTTCTGGAATACAGCAACGGCTTCCCGCCGGATACGCTCGATGAGTTTGGCGTCGTCTTCGCAAGTGAGAATTTGAATGCGGTCGAGCTCGTCGATAACACTTTCCAAATCGAGCGCATCCAATTCCAATTGCCCGTCCATCATGCTCAACAGGCTCTTGGACACATTGACATAGGTGACATTCTTTTCGTTGGCAAATTTCTCGAAGATCATGTTTTTGGCCTGCGTCGGGAGTAATCCGATAGTGGCACACAGTAGGGTATAAATAAGGCGTTTCATAATTATTTATATTTGAAGTGTTTGTTAATAACTTGCTTGGTTTTGGCGATTTCTTGTTGTGCTTCTTGCCACTGTTGAGTCCCTTTGTTCAGCTTTTGCGAAACGAGAATCAAGGCGTGTTGAGCCTCGGTACAAGCATACAGTTCTTGCTCGCTGAACTTGGGCATAGCCGATTGTCGGGCAATGTAAACTCCGGCAGCCGAGGCCAATATCAAAGCTGCCGCAATCCCGCTTATCCAACGCCATGCCGGGGAAAGAACCCGCCGACGATGCCTCTGTTTGTGCATGGGCAGACGGTCTATAAACGACGACATTCGGTCTTCCAGCCCTTCGGGGAGCCGGTTTGTGCCGTCGGGCAGGAGAGCAAGGATTATTCGTTTTTCACCGTGGAACTCTTGGGGAACCTCGTGGGTGACCAGATACACCCTTAATTCCTGCTCTTCGCTATCGGATAAGCCTCCTTCGAAGAAAGCGTCTATTTGCTTGCGTAATTCTTGATCGGTCATGGCTTTTGAATAAATTGTTCTTTAATTGTTTTTCTCGCCCGGGAAAGGAGTACCCTGATGTGTACGTTACTCAATCCCGTTTCCCGTTCTATCTCTTCGGTGCTTCGTTCCTCGAAATGTTTCAACATCAATACTTGGCGTTGCTGTTCGGGAAGCCGTTCGATGAGATGCAGCAGAATTCCCATGTCTTCTTTGAACTCCAACGCCTCGTCGGGTTGCGGTGCCGTTTCGGCCTTTTGTATCGATTCCCATTCGTCGTCGTGCCGAATTGTCGTTTGTTTCAGCCGGTCGAGGCATAGATGCTTTACAATGGTGAGCGCATAGGCCTCGTCGTTGGTTATGGTATCGAGCGTCTCCTGCATTTCCCATAATTTCAGGTAGGCGTTTTGTACCATATCTTCGGCATCATATTCATTGCCCAAATACCGGAAGGCGATGCGATACATTCGTTTATGACATGGCAAGAATCGTGTTTTAAATTCTTGGTGAGTCATTTGGGGTTATTCTTTATCTTTGATCAATTCGCCCACTTGCTTGGGGTCTATGTTGCCTTTGATACGAATCAAACTGATTTCGTCCTTGTCGAGGGAGACGATGACTACTTCCTTGATTCTTTCTTTCTCGATTTTCATGAATATCCGGGCGAGTTCGTTCTCTTCGTTGGAACTGATAGCTGTTTCGTATCCGTCGCCATTGCACCGGGAAATCATTTTCTCCAATCGGGTGTAATCTTTCTCCGTGATGACTTCCGCGTCGATAATATCCATCGAATTTATTCCTTTCATTTCCGGAACGAAGGGCTTGATCAGGCTGGTGACAAAGGGGTTGAGGGTTATTTTCTCGGCATCGGGCAATTGGGCTGCGGCTTTGAATAAATCGTTGACACAGTTCCCGGCAAAAAGAGCCGACGAGCACCCCAGCAGGGCGATAGCAATAATCAGGCGTTTTGTTTTCATTTGTCAAATTTTTCGAGTTGTCTTTTTCATATTTTCAAGCCTTGCGTTTTTTGCAGCTTTCATAAGAGAGACGAATAAAAGAGCGATATGTTACAGAAAAAATGAAAAATCGGGTGAGAAAATTAATGACTATTCTCTCACCCGATTTTTAATCTTGTATAAATTAAGGGTTTATGCTTTTTTGATAATCTCCATACCTTTCAAGATAGCCTGTTCGTTCATGGGAATGAGATGGTGGTGACGCTCGGGCAACGATTTTTTCAAACCCTTCAACACATTCTCCAAACTCACCATAGGTTTCAATTTGAGCAGACCGCCCAATACAATCATGTTCAAGGCTTTGGTGTTGTTCATTTCAATAGCGGCCTCCATGGCGTTGATGCGGTACACGTCGATGTCGGTGCGCGTGGGAGGGTGGTGAATCCCATATCCGTCGTAAATGAGGATACCGCCCGGTTTCACTTTGCTCTCGAATTTTTCGAGCGAAGGCTGGTTCAAAATGACGGCTATGTCGTATGCGTTCAATACCGGTGAACTGATACGCTCGTCGCTCAATATGACGGTCACGTTGGCTGTACCACCGCGTTGCTCGGGTCCGTAAGAGGGCATCCATGTGACTTCTTTGTCTTCCATTAGTCCCGAGTAGGCGAGAATCTTCCCCATAGAGAGAACGCCTTGACCGCCGAATCCTGCTATGATAATTTCTTCTTTCATGAGTCCGTTGCTTTTTGGTTATACGTTTTTGAGGTCACCCATCGGGTATTTGGCAAACATGTTCTCCTCCATCCATTTGTTGGCTTTTACGGGAGACATTTTCCAGCCCGAGTTGCAAGTCGACACGATTTCTACCAGCGAGGTGCCTTTACCGGCCATGGCGTTTTCAAAGGCCAGCCGTATGGCTTTTTTGGCTTTGCGGATAGAGGCGGGAGTGTGTACGCTCTGCCGGGTGACATAGCAAGTGCCGTCGACCCGTTCTACCAGTTCGGCGATGCGAAGCGGATAACCGTTCAAGGCTACGTTGCGTCCGTATGGGCAGGTCGACGTCTTCATGCCTTCGAGCGTGGTAGGAGCCATTTGGCCGCCGGTCATACCGTATATACCGTTGTTGATAAATATGATGGCGATGTTTTCACCCCGGTTGCAGGCGTGAATGGTTTCGGCCGTACCGATAGCGGCCAAATCGCCGTCGCCTTGATAGGTAAATACCATTTTCTTGGGGTTGAGCCGCTTGACGGCCGAGGCAATGGCGGGAGCCCGTCCGTGAGCTGCCTCGATCCAGTCTATATCGAGGTAATTGTAGGCAAATACGGCGCAACCTACCGGTGCGATGCCTATCGTCTCTTCTTCGATGCCCATTTCGTCGATGACTTCGGCAATGAGTTTATGTACTACACCGTGGCTACACCCGGGACAGTAGTGCATGGGATTGTCGTTCATCAACCGCGGTTTTGTATAAACCATGTTCTCGGGCTTTATAATTTCGTTAATATCCATGTGCGTGAAATTTATGAACCGAAGGTTCGGATATTTACATTAGTTTTTCTTTCAGTGCATTGAGAACTTCGTCGGGAGTAGGAACAATACCGCCCAATCGCCCGAAATGTTCGACTTTCACCTTGCCGTTGACAGCCAGACGCACGTCTTCGACCATTTGGCCGGCATTCAACTCGGCCGAGAGGATCCCTTTCACATGGACGGCGTGCTTGGCAATCGCCTCCGAGGGGAAAGGCCATAAGGTGATAGGTCTCAATAATCCTACTTTTATGCCTTCCTCGGCTGCCAATTCGATTGTCTTTTGGCAGATTCTCGACATGGAGCCGAATGCGACAATCAGGTAATCGGCATTCTCGCAGTTGATTTCCTCGAAACGGATTTCGTTCTCGCTGATGCGTTTATAGGTAGCTTGGAAACGAATGTTGTTTTGCTCCATGATAGCCGGGTCGAGCTCGAGCGAGGTGATTACGTTTCTTTTCCTGTCTTTGGGTTTACCCAATGTCGCCCACGGGTTTTGAGCCCTTATTTCCTCTTCGGTGCGACGTTTACGGAAAGGCGGGAGAACTACTTTTTCCATCATTTGCCCAATGACTCCGTCGGCCAGAATGATAGCCGGATTGCGATATTTAAAGGCGAGGTCGAAACCCAATGCGACAAAATCGGCCATCTCTTGAACCGAAGCGGGCGCCAGCGTAATGAGGTGATAGTCTCCGTGACCCCCGCCCTTCGTTGCTTGGAAATAGTCGGCTTGGCTCGGCTGTATGGTTCCGAGACCCGGGCCGCCACGCATCACATTCACGATTAAGCAGGGGAGTTCTGAACCTGCCAGATAGGAGATACCTTCCTGTTTGAGGCTGACACCGGGACTGGACGACGAGGTCATTACCGCTTTCCCGCAGCAAGCGCCTCCATATACCATATTGATGGCGGCCACTTCACTTTCAGCTTGTAATACGACCATACCGGTTGTTTCCCACGGCATCTCCTCCATGAGTGTTTCCATTACTTCCGATTGGGGGGTAATGGGGTAGCCGAAATAACCGTCGGCTCCATAGCGTATAGCGGCGTGCGCTATCGCTTCGTTACCCTTCATCAGTTTTATCTCTTCTTTCATAATTAACAGATCTATTGAGTTAAGCCGGTTACAATTTTACTTTATATACGGTGATACACCCGTCGGGACAAACGAGCCCGCAACTTGCACACCCGATACAGGCATCGGGATTTTGCATAAAAGCATAGTGATAGCCTTTGTCGTTGACTTCGGTCGGTTGTAGTGCCAAAACTTGGCAGGGACAGGCGGCTACGCATAAGTCGCAGCCTTTGCAACGCTCTTTGTTAACGACGACAGCACCTTTAATATTAGCCATAAGATTTTGTTTTTAGTTCCACAAATATAGCAAATATATTTTTAAATTGATAGCAAAACAGGCCGTTTTTTTGCATGACGCCTGTTTTGCTAAGCACTTGAATTTTAATGTAATAGTTTAGCTGGAAATTGCGCATAAAAGAAATAAAATATCGCATTTTCAAGCTATTATGTTTTACAACATAATTAAAAACACTCGATTGCTTACAGTTTGAAAGCTACCCTATTTTTATTCCCGAAAATCCCATGAACGCCATAGCCAGCAAACCGGCGGTAATAAGTGCAATAGGCGTACCTTGCATCGCTTTGGGAATGCGCGAAAGACTCATCTGCTCGCGCATGCCGGCAAAGATGACCAAAGCCAGCGTGAATCCGAGTGCCGTTGAGATAGCATAGACTGTGGCTTCGAGGAGCGACATGTTTTTTTGAATGACGATTAATGCCACGCCCAGAATCGTACAGTTTGTAGTAATCAAGGGGAGGAACACTCCTAATGCCTGATACAGCGAAGGAGCTATTTTTTTGATGATGATTTCGAGCAGTTGGACCAATGCGGCGATGACCAATATGAAAGCGATAGTTTGCATATAGTCGAGGTGCAGGGGCATCAGCAAATAGGTTTGCAGCAGATAGGTGACAATGGTCGCTATGGTCATGACGAATGTCACGGCGGCACCCATACCCAAAGCCGAATCGATACGCTTGGAGACTCCGAGGAACGGGCATATCCCTAAGAATTGGGAAAGGACGATGTTGTTGACAAATATCGCAGTAATGAATATCGAAATGTATGTGAGCATAGTTATCGAGTTTTAATGGTGTGGATAATGGCGATTAGGAATCCCAAAGCGATAAAGGCTCCCGGTGCGAGAATAAAGATGAGCGAACCGTACTCCTCGGGATAGACGGGGAGCCCGAAGATATGCCCTGTTCCTAAAAATTCGCGTACGCAACCCAAGAGGGTGAGCGCAACCGTAAACCCTAATCCGATACCCAACCCGTCAAAAAACGCATCGCCCGGGGTATGTTTGGCGGCAAAGGCCTCGGCTCGTCCCAACAGGATACAGTTGACGACGATTAGGGGGATAAAAAGTCCCAGCGTTTCATACAAATCGGGGAGATAGGCCTGCATACACAGTTGCAGGATAGTCACGAAAGTGGCTATGATCACGATAAATGCGGGAATCCTCACCTTGTCGGGAATGATGTTTTTGGCCATCGAGATAGCCACGTTGGAACAAATCAGCACAAATAGGGTAGAGAGACCCATGCCCAAGCCGCCCGAGGCCGAAGTCGTCGTTCCCAGCGTAGGGCACATACCCAGCAACAGTACAAATGTGGGGTTCTCTTTGATGAGTCCGTTTAAAAGAATTTTTGTCTTATTCATGGTTCTCTCCTTTCGTTGTTTCGATATAAGCCTCATAAGCCGTGCGCACTGCGCCCAAGAATGCTTTCGATGTAATCGTCGCCGCCGTGATAGCGTCGACTTCACCAGCCTCTTGTTTTACTTGCAGCTTGTTTTTTGCGGGAGATTTCCCGAGGATATTCTGGTCGTTTTTCTCGGAGCGGAACCATTCGTTCATTTTCGCCCCTAATCCGGGAGTCTCCTCGTGTTTCAGCACCCGGTAGTCTTTGATTGATCCATCGGCATTGAACCCGACGATGATGCGAATCTCTCCGCTGTATCCGGTGTTGTTGCTGCATTCGACTGCGGCGCCCGACAGGCGGCCTTCCTTTTGTGCCGGATAGACGATTGTGGGCGTTTCGCCATACTCGTTGCGCACGACAATAGTTTGCTGCTCGTCTATCGGGGAGTTGTCATATTCCGGGATAACTTCTTGTATGGCCTTTTCCCGTCCCGCTTTGGTGGCTCGGGCTATGGGTTCCTCGGTCAACCGGTGGGTATAACCCAGCAATCCGCCGGCTACGGCCGTGATAAGAGTGAGCGACCATAGCATGTTCCAAAATGTAGAATCTATTTTCTTCATGTTACTTTCTCCCGAAACGTTTTGGTTTGATATAATTATTGATAAGCGGTGTAAAAGCGTTCATGATGAGAATGGCAAATGAAACGCCTTCGGGGTAGCCTCCCCACTGGCGTATCACGACCGTCAATATGCCGATACCTATCCCGTAAATAACCATTCCTTTCGAGGTCATAGGCGAGGTGACATAGTCGGTAGCCATATATATGGCTCCGAGTAGAAGCCCTCCCGATAGCAATTGGATAAGTGCGAAATCAAAAGCGCTTTGCCAAATGTGAGAGTCTTGTAGGCTTTCGCCTCCGCCGAGATTCAGGGCAAAACTGAATAGAAAGACAGTCGCGAGAACAGAGACCGGGATATGCCAACTGATGATTCGGCGATACAGCAGGAATGCGAATCCCAGCAGCAGGGCAATGGCTCCTACTTCGCCCAAACTGCCGCCTTGATTGCCTATCCACAGGTCGGTCATACTCACTTGGTCAATCCATTGATAACCCTCTTCTTTCAGTTTGGAAAGGAGCGTGGCGCCGGTTTCGGCGTCGGTATAGTTCCATCGCGACGTTCCGGGTAAAGGCCATTGGGTCATATAGGTAGGGAACGATATGAGCAAGAATACCCGACCTACCAGTGCGGGATTGAAAAGATTGTTCCCCAGCCCGCCAAAAGACATTTTGGCGATGCCTATGGCGGCGATAGCGCCGACAACGACAATCCATATGGGCAGGTTGGACGGTAGGTTGAGTCCCAATAAAAATCCGGTGAGTATGGCCGATCCGTCACCGATTGTGGGTTTTTCTTTCAATAAATATTTCTGTATGAGATACTCGATGATAACACACGAGAGGATAGACGAAAGGGTAACAATGAGAGCCCCGATTCCAAAAAAATAGAGCGAAACGGCAAACGCGGGCAATAGTGCGAGGACGACATTGTACATGCACTGCGAAACGGTTCGTTTACCGTGTATGTGAGGGGCGGGGGATACGGTTAATTCCATTTCAAAAATAGCTTATGATTGTTTTCTGGATCTTATAATTTGATTGACGGCGCTTTTCCCGATGCGTATATAGTCGAGAATAGGTCGGTTCGACGGGCAGCTGTAAGCGCAGCACCCGCATTCGAGGCAGGCTGTGATCGACTCTTTTTCGGCTTTTTCAAACAGATGATTCTCCGACAGTTTGGCCAATAGGTAGGGCTCGAGACCCATGGGGCAAACCGAGACACATTGCCCGCAACGTATGCAAGGCGAGATTGGGCCTCGATGGGCATGACGCTCGTTCAGCATCAAGATGCCTGAACATCCTTTGGGAATAGGCGCTTCCAAATTGGAGACCGCTTTCCCCATCATCGGCCCGCCGAGTATGATTTTCGAGACTTCGGCAGGGAGTCCGCCGGCGATTTCGATTAATTCGCCGATAGGCATGCCCAGTCTTACCCGATAATTCCCCGGACGGGTTACTCCATCGCCGGTTACCGTGACGATGCGGTCGATGAGCGGTTTGTTCTTTTGCACGGCCTCATATACAGCAAAGGCTGTCCCCACATTTTGGACGATAGCCCCTGTCGATACCGGTAAAGCGCCGTTGGCCACCTGTTTGTGCAGAATTGCGTCGATGAGTTGTTTCTCTCCTCCTTGTGGGTATCGGGTGCGCAATGCGACGATTTCGATACCGGGATATTTGGAGGCTTTTTCTGCCAACAAGGCAATGGCGTCTTTCTTGTTGTTTTCGATACCTATATAAGCCTGTTCGACACCGATAGCCTTCATGAGTATGCGGCAGCCGATGAGTATTTGTTCGGGCGATTCGAGCATGAGGGCGTGGTCGTCGGTGAGGTAAGGTTCGCATTCTGTGGCGTTGATGATAAGCACTGTGGGGGTGAACTCCTTGGGGGGCGTCAATTTCACATGGGTGGGGAAGGTGGCGCCTCCCAATCCCACGATACCGCACTGGGCTATTCTTTGTATAATCTCGTCGGTCGATAGTGCGATCTTGTCGTTCAACTCGGTTGAGCGATCGATCGACTCTTCCCATTCGTCGCCGTCGGTGTCGATAACGATGGTTTGGGTATATATGCCGAAGGCGTTGGCCGTTTTATCGATTTTCGATACGATGCCCGATACCGGCGAATGTATGTTGGCCGAAACAAATCCGCCGGCCTCGGCAACGAGCGTTCCCACTTTTACCGTGTCGCCTTTTTTGACAATGCAGTTGGCCGGCGCCCCTATGTGTTGGTTGAGCGTTAAAGCGACTTGTCGGGGTATGGCAGCCTCCGTGACGGGGCATTGGGCCGTCAATTTGTTCTCTTCCGGGTGTATGCCTCCTATACGAAATGTCTTTAACATAATGCAGACTCCTTTTCTTTGGTTAAAACACTGTGGCCGTCGGTTGTCTTGTCGATTTGTATCGCATGAGTGGGACAGCCGTCGACACATTCTTTGCACAGCAGGCAAAGGCTGTCGTTGATATAGGCCAGATTATCGGTGAGGGATATGGCTCCGTTGGGACAGTTCTTGGCGCATTTCCCGCACCCGATACATGCCACGGCACAGGCTTTGCGGGCGATAGCACCTTTGTCTTTGTTGTTGCAAGCCACATATATGCGGGGTTCTTGTTTTCGGCGCAACTCGATTAAGTTTCGAGGACAGGCCTTCACGCAAGAGCCGCAAGCGATGCAAATATTGGGGTCGATGTGGGGGAGCCGTGTAACCGGGTCTATCGTAATGCCTCCGAACTCGCAGGCGGCCGCACAGTCCCCTTCGCCCAAACAGCCATAATTGCAATTGCTTTCGCCCGTATAAAGCGCGGCCACTACGGCACAACTGTGCGCGCCTTCGTAGTGGCTGGTAGCGGGTCGGTTTTCGCAAGAGCCGTTGCACTTGACCACTGCGATGCGAGGAGCTTGCTCGACAGCTTTCAGGCCAAGAATAGGCGCGATTTTTTTCATGACTTCATTCCCCCCGACGGGGCACAGCAAATTGTCGAGCGAAGTGGCATTGACACACTGTTCCGCAAAATTGCGACAGCCGGCATATCCGCACCCCCCACAATTCGCCCCCGGTAAAATCGACTCTATCTCGTCGATGCGGGGATCTTCTTCTACATGGAATTTCCGGGAGATGATGTAGAGTAGCGATGCGCTGACTAACCCGATGATACTTAATATGATGATTGCCGTTACCATAAGTTAATGAGACAAATGTTGTTTTAAGAAAAAGGTGAACTGTTTTTTCAACCGGTTGCGGAAGAAATATAATATGGTGTAATAGATTGCCAGTGCGGCGAGAGCGCATAGCCCCGTGTAAAGTTCGCCGGCTCCGACCGATGAAGCGATAAAGAGGGAAAGTATGATGAGGACCAGCGGAAGTATTGCCGTGTACACAAGGGCTTTGTATCCCGACGCGGTTGCGAGCGATATGACCACTCTGTCGCCCGGTTGTACGGCGAAGTTGCCTTTCTCCACTTCGATGATTTTCTCCTTCTGGTCGGTTGTAGCACACCACGAGGCAGCATGGCATTCGGCACAGGCCGAGTGTTGTGTGATGCGCACGAACACATGCGAATCGGAAATACCTGTTATAATACCTTCATGTTCTATATCAGGTTGTTTCATGGTAGCTCTATAAATTTACTATCCCGGTTTGATAGCTCCCTCCGTATGTGAAGAGGACATATTTGCCGGTCGACACTCATTCGGTTAAAAATAAGAGTCGTATAGTTTTTTATACTTGTCTTCTTTTTGTATGTCTAAAATCCATTTGTTCAAACTGTCGAGTAATGTCGAATCGTTTTTTCGCAGCGCCCACGATTGGAATTGTGTGAAACTGATGTCGGTATTACAGTCGATTTGAGGATAATCTTTACTCATTTCTTCGGCAATGACTTTGTCGCATACGGCAAAGTCTATTTGACCTGTTGCCACCATCATGACAAGCTGTTCGGCGCCATAGGTCTTTTCCTCTTCGATATAGATCGTATCGCCTATTTCCCGGGCAAGGTTGTTTATGCGCAATCTCGTGGGAGCCTTGCTGACGATATAGAGCGTTTCGCCTGCCAAGTCGAGTTGGTTGCGAATAAGTTTCTTATTTCCTTTGGGTTCCTTCAACTGGACAAGCACTTGCTTGTTTAGCTGAATGGGCACGGTAAATGCCAAGTCCTCTTTTATCTCAGAGGTCACCGGCAACTGCCGGGCGATGATATCATATTGCCCTTTTTTCAACCCTTCGATACTTTTGTTCAGGTTCACTTCGGGGGTGATTTCGATAGAAAGTCCGCTGTGCCGGCCTATCATGCGGGCCAGTTCGTAATCAAACCCCGACAGGCTGTCGCCTTGTAGGTAATACGAGAGAGGCGTGTAATCGGTTACAATCCGTAAAACGCCCTCGGTCTTGATTTCCTCGAATGTCCTCGGGCTATAATCGCTTTGGGGACGCAACCATATCATAATCCCGATGACGACGATCAACAGGACGGTGTAGATGGCTATGTGTTGTTTTATCCTCTTCATACGATTAGTTTGAAAAATCTATCGATAAACCCATTTGGAACATTCTTGGATTCAACGGGTAATTGGGGAGCGAGAAGTAGTTGTTCCCGCCGAATAGCCCTTGATTCACATGCGACATCATGACGAAAAACCGGGTTTGCTTCAATTTCATATTGATATAGACATTCATGAATGGATAATTACCCACTTCGATTTCGTCTTGGGTGTGGAAAGTAAGCGTTGCGGGCTGGAACGCCTCGCTCTTGTATTTTGTGTAATAGCGGCAATCGGCGCCCAATTGCACATGCAGTACTTTGGCGATACGAAACAGCAGGTACATGTTGCTATACACGCTCAATTCGGGTAGGGGAATAATCGAAGGTTTGCTTGTTTTCTGGTAGACCACTTCGTTGTCCCAGTTGAATATCCCGAAATTGAAATTCTGGTTGAGCTTGGCGTGGAATACTTGTATGATAGAACCCTCTTGTTGGGGCTGGTTGTTATTGTCGAAATAGATGTAGTTTTGAATGTTCTCGATACCTACGTTCAATTTGGTTCCCCATCGTTTTATGCTGAACTCTCCGCCCACTCTCATGCGGCGGGTTTTCCCGAAGTTGTTGTTCCAGATAAAGTGGTTGGAGGTATAACGTTTGTAAAAATAAGAAGGCTCGGTGTTCTTGAAAAAACCATAGGCTTTTAATCGCACGGTGTCGTTCCACAGTTTGAATTGGCTCCCTACGTTGGCAGTGACGTCTATATCGCCGATGATAGGCCCTGCGAGCCCGAATTTACCGTTCACGTTGTAAGTCAACAGTTCGCCTTTTTGTTTCGAGAGTTCGCCGCCTACCCACAAGAGGTGCTCGCCGTGTTTGTGAGGATTGGATATATTGGGACGGGGGGTAAGGCCCTCTATCGTAGTCCCGGCGGAGAGGGTGTCGCGGGGGAGGGTATAGTGGCGGTATTCATAGGTGGCATAGGCGCCCAGTCCCATTTTGGCGTATTTGTTGAACCCTTCGAGAAGCGATATGCCCACCGTGTTTCTTATGGATTGATATTTCGTTTCCTCGTTGGTCCCGTTGGGGTTCAGGTAGGTATTGGCAAAAAATGTGGTGTCTTCGGTCGCCGATTGGTTGACAAACCGGTGCATGTTCGAGTTATACTCTATCGTGTGAATAATACTGGTGACCGGAATAAAGGTGCGTATGACTGTTGTATCTTGCTGTTCTTCTTGATAAAAACCGAACTTATACCGCTGTGTGGCGTAGTATTCCTGTCCTCGAATGCGGTTGTACGCATCGGTCAGGTTCGTGGGAATGGTGCGGGTGTCGATGCTGGATTGTCCACCTTGAACCTCTTCGGGATTGAGTATATAGGTATTGTCGGTAATACCTCCGTTTTCTTGATTGACAAAATTATAGGTGTTGAGGAAAAACTGTATGTCGTACCGGTCGCCCAGATAACTCCCGAAAATGCTGTATGACAGGTCTTTGGCGGCTTGGTGCTGATAGTTTCCTCGGGCTAAGATATAATTTATGCTCGCCCCGAAAGCCAATTTTTGGTTGATGTTACCCGAAAAAACGGCTTTCAAGTCGTCCTGTGCGTTTTGCTTCGAACCGCCGGTCAGGTAAGAGAGTTGCGTGAAGGGGATATGCGTGTTATAGAATTTCCAAGTAGAGGCGGTCTGTATCCAATGGGAAAAAGGGTCTTTAAAAATAAATTCCGAGGGCAAGGGCCGGTCGAAGAATATTTTGGAGAAAGCGGCTGTCCCGAGGTTTCCCGTTGTACCATAGGCTGTTGCATAACTCGAAGGAATATCGGTACTGTAAAAATTCCGCATGAGGGTGTCCATGGGAACATCGTACCGCAGTCCCAGCGGCTGGGTAATACTCCATGCGTAGGGCGCAGGGATATTTTGCTTTTTCTTTGCTCCCAAAAAAAGCGAACAACAAACCACAGACAATATGATAATGCAGGCTTTCTTCATTAGTTTGCAAAGATAAATAAAAGCCGACAATATAAACGATGTGTTGTTATATATTTTGCCGACTTTTCAATCTTTTTCTTCTTATTCACTACGTTATTAGCGACTTTGGTAAAGGTATCGTTTGATACTGCGCTTGGGCGTTTTTTCAAACTCCTCGTAATAAATTTTCAGCCGGGCTATCTGGCTATATGCGGGAAGCTCTTTGTTGAGCGCTGCGATATTCTCTTCCATTTGCGCTTCTAAGGCGTGACCTGTGAGATTCGATCGCTGTGCGTTTTCCAAGTCGGGATAGACGAGGGCGACCAGTTTGTCCTCTTGCTCGACGATAAGCGACTCGCACACATAGGGCATGTTGTTTAATTTGTCTTCGATTTCCTCGGGATAGATGTTTTGTCCCGACGGTCCCAATATCATGTTCTTGTTGCGTCCTCTCAAATAGACAAATCCATCGGAGTCGATCGTACACAAGTCGCCGGTTTTCATCCAGCCGTCGTCGGTAAATATGGCTTGGGTGGCTTCTTCGTTCTTGTAATAGCCGAGCATGGTGTTCATTCCTTTGACCTGCAACTCTCCCACGACACGCTCGGGGTCGGGCGAGTCGACCCGTCCCTGCATTCGATCGACCATTCGTCCGCAAGAGCCTATTCGGGTCTCGTCCCACGGAGCATAAGAAATAAGCGGGCCGCACTCGGTCATGCCGTATCCCACGGTGAAAGGGAAGTTTATACGCCGCAAAAACAGTTCGACTTCTTTGTTGAGAGCCGCCCCGCCGATAATCATTTGAGAGAGGTTCCCGCCAAAAGTTTCGTAGAGCTTATCGTTGATTTTCGCCAATAGTTGAGTGTCCAAGAACGGCACTTTCAACATCACTTTCATCAAGGGTTTCTCCAATAGGGGGAATACTTTGGTCTTGATGATTTTTTCGATGATGAGCGGTACGGCGATAATCAATTTGGGCTTTACCGTGGCAAAGGCATCCATGATGATTTTCGGGGAAGGAATGCGGGTGAGAAAATGCAAATGGCACCCTTTTACAAAGGGGTGTATCATTTCGATAACCATGCCGTACATGTGTGCCATGGGTAGCATACACACGATACCGTCGCCCGCATTGAGAAATGGCAGGTGGCGCAGGCAGAAGTCTACATTGGACCACAGGCTACGGTAAGGGAGCATTACCCCTTTTGAAAATCCGGTAGAACCCGATGTATAGTTGATGACGGCGAGTTCGTCGGGTGAATCCTTGTAATAACTCACGGCGTCGGGGGTAAATCGGGAGGGATATTTTTTCCCGAAACATTCGTTCAACCGGTCTCGTGTATCGGTCAATTTCTGGTTGCTCGATTTGAGTAATGAGAAGTCGTTGAGCAGGAAAATACCGGTCAGGTTTTTCATCAAATTCTCATTCAGGTTTTCCCACACGCCGTCGCCTACGAATAACAGTTTCGCCTCGGAGTGGTTGACGATATGGTGTATGTTGTCGGCCTTAAACTCGTGCAGGATAGGCACGGGGACGGCTCCGTAGGTGATAGCGGCGAAAAAAGCTACGGCCCAGTGTGCCGAATTTTTCCCGCAAATGGCAATCTTATCGCCCTTTTTGATTTCGGCGCTTTCCAATAGCAGGTGGATTTTTGCTATTTTACGGGCTATATCTTTATAGTGATAGGATACTCCGTCGAAGTCGCTCAATGCGATACGTTCCCAGTTGTTTTTTATCGCTTCCTCGATGTATGTATTGAAACTCTCGTAATCCATAAACTCAAAAATTTAAGGTCATAATTTTACAAAGATACGAGATTTTGAGAATAAACCTAATTTCTTTGCTATTATTTTGGGCGGAAGCGAATTGAGTTTTTAGTTTTTTCGTAAAGAGAAAAGGATATTTAAGCCTCCGTCCGAGCCGTTTTTCACCCATATTTCTCCTTTGTGGAAGAGGACCGCGTTTTTCACGATAGCTAATCCAAGGCCGGTTCCGCCAAGTTTGCGGGATCGGCCTTTGTCTACCCGGTAGAACCGCTCAAACAGGCGGTTTAGGTGCTCTTCGGGGACTCCCACGCCATTGTCCGAGAATGAGAAGCAGTAATAATTATCGTCTTCGAGGTAGCAATCGATTGTGATTTTTGTGCCCACGCCGGCGTATGCGATAGCGTTGTCGGTGAGATTCCTGAAAATGGAGTATAACAAGGAGTAGTTCCCGTTGATGAGCATTTGGTCGTGTAGGTTCCGGGTTTCGACCGTCATCTTTCGCTCGGATAAAGCGGATTGCGATTCGTTGAAAACCTCGATTATAATCTTTTGCAAATCGGTTTTGTCGGTGTCATACAGGTCTTTCGACTCATCGAGGCGGTTAAGCATAGATATGTCTCTCAGTAAGTCGGTCAATCTTTTGGACTGGGCATAGCAACGCTCCATGAACATTTTTTTGCGATTCTCGTCCATTTCGGTGGAGAGTATAGTTTCCATGTAGCCTCTGATACTGCTCACCGGGGTTTTCAATTCATGGGCGATGTTTTGGGTCAACTGCCGTTTCAATCGGGTCTCCTGCTCCTGTTGGGTAATGTCGTTGATGGCGATCTCGAATGTGTGGTCCTGAAAGATGATACATTCGATGAGAAACGTGCGGCTTCCTTTGTCGAGCGTCATTGATTCTGAAATGAACTCTTCTCTGACATTTGGCTCGTATAGTTTCTGGGAGATGAAGTTATTGATTTTTTTGAGATTCTCTTCTTTGAATAAGTAATCGGCCGGCGACAGGGTTTTGTCGGTGATCAGGCTCAGATATTGAATAAAAAGGTTATTGGCTATGATTATTTTCTTGTCTTTGGAGAAAAAAGCCAATCCTTCCTTTGAAAACTGCAAGTGCTTGAATAGCTTTTCTTGCTCGATCGATAGCTTTTCCTTGGTTTTCAATAGATTGTCGTAGATGTGAGAAAGGCTTTGCGTGATGGTGCCAATATCGTCGGGTCCCGATTTTATAGTGATGTGTATGGGTTTCCCCTCTTCGGCTTGCTGGGTTAGCTGGCCGAGAGCCGCGATAGATTTTCCCAAACTGTGACAGAAGTAATAGAGCAATACTATGACTAAAATCGAGACGCCCAGCATGAAATAAATAAACTCGTTGTTGGGATTGAGAATGGAGAGAGTCTCGCGCTCAAAAGGCAACGAGGAGCGAATGACCCAGTCGCCATATCGTTTGGCCGAATAGAAGTAATTTTCTTGGATTGATTGGGAGTATCGCATGGAGTAGCCGATCCCGTTTGTCAGTGCGCTCTTTATTTCGGGGCGGTTCAAGTGGTTGCTGCTGGCCACCTCGGCCTCTTTATCCTTTTGACTCTCAAATAAAATTTTTCCGTCCGATGCCGATATGATAGTCACCCTCAGCGGTTTTTGGGTAATGCCTTGGATAATCGAATCGATAGTCGTGCGGTTTATCTCCAAGTCTTTGATTTGAGAGTATATCATCTCGTTGTAGTCTTGCAGCAGGTTATTCAGCGATTGCTGCCGGTTGTCTTTTTCGAGTTTGTATTCAAACAGTAGAATGATGACAACAAAGACAATGAATAGGGAACCGATAGAAAAAAACAATTTTCTATCGAAAGTCATGACCTGTTTGTATTTCCCTATTGGCATGCGTTTAATTCGTTTCAAAGCAATATCCGTATCCGAGACGGGTGACGATGTGCTTGCCGTATGCTCCGATCTTTTTCCTCAAGCGGGTGATATTGACATCGATAGTCCTGTCCAGCACATAGACCTCGTCGGTCCAAATTTTCGATAGGATTTCTTCCCGGGAGAACACTTGTCCCGGGTGAGAGAGGAGGAGCGACAATATCTCGAACTCTTTTTTGGTCAGCGGGAGTTCTTCGTTATCGATAAAGGCCCTCTTTTTAACCGGGTCGATATGGAGTTTCTCGAATTGCAAAATCTTGGGAGGCTCTTTTTCGGTCATTCGGCGTAGCACGGCTTTGACTCTGGCAATGACTTCGCGGATAGAAAATGGCTTCGATATATAGTCGTCGGCACCGATGTTGAACCCCATGAGTTTGTCGTCTTCGGTATCTTTGGCGGTGAGAAAAATAATGGGAATATGTTTCAGTTTCTCATCTTTACGCAGCAGGGAAGCCATTTTGAACCCATTTATTTCGCCCATCATAACGTCGAGCAGCAATAGGTTGTAATTGGCCAAATTCATTTGCAACGCCTCTTCTGCCGAGTTTGCCGTATCGACATCATAGCCCTCGATTTCGAGATTGAATTTCAGGATTTCGCATAAATCTTCTTCGTCGTCGACAACTAAAATCTTGTAATTAGCCATACTTTTCGTTTTATATGATGTTGCAAAATAGAGAAACAAATATTTCAATGATATGACAAACCCTTTACTTTTTTTAATCTGTGTTGCTTTCTTGTTTCTGGAAACTCAACAGCAAGACAAAATCTTTCACATCGTTGCCTTTCCGGTCGCTTTTCAGTATGGGGTCGAATGTATAGCGTTTGCCATATTGCTCTTGTATGTAATTGAAGTCCTGTTCGCCTACGAGCAAATATCCATCGTCCGGCATTTCGGTCTCGAAATTGACAACCCGGTCTTGCGCATAGAAATTGATGATGAAGAAGTGCAGCATATCCACCGATACATAAGAATGTATTTTCCCCTCGGGCACTGTCGCGATTACTTTCTCGGCAAATGGTTTCATCGATTTCGCATTCAAGATGGCGGGCAGCGTGGAGGCGTCTAACATCAATTGTATCCCGAAGAACAAAGCCACTACCGAGTAGATATAGCGGTTGTTATAGGCCAGATAGCGCTTGCTCTTGTATATATCGTAAATCAAGAGTACGATAAATATCGCCACGACGATAGAAATGACATTCCACGACTCGGATAGGGCTGTTATGTAGTAGTTCATGTCGTCGGGGAGAGAAGCCCGATAATTATCGAAAATACCGGTTTTGATCAGAATTAGCACGGTCAGCAGTAAGCACCCGACCGAAGCGATAAAAATCGAAAATGCCCTCCACACGCGTGGCTTTTGCTTCAACAGGAAAAACATGTATTCGGCCAAGAAATAGGCGATGAAAGGATAAATAGGAAGAATATATACCGACCGTTTACTCTTGGGTATGCAGTAAAACACGAATATGAGAACGATAGAGAGCAGGCTGAACAACCTTGTTTTGTCCATGTGGGTGATATAATCTTTGAACCGCGACCAATACTGTTTTACCGTGCCGTGTGGCTTTTTATATTTCAGGACGAATAGCGACATGACGACCAGCAGCGACCACGGCAACCACCCGGCAAGGGTGATATAAATGTAATAGACAACAGGCTGCTCGTGCGACTGGTATGACATTTTACCCAAAAAGCGGTCGAAGTTTTCCTCCATGACCAGTTGCAGGAATGCGTCGCCCCCTTGTTGGTAAGCGGCATAGTACCACAGGAATGGCAGCACACAGGAGAGTAGGGCAATGGGTATGATTTTATAGAGGGCTTTCCACAAGGATATTTTTTGAAGCAACAGAAATACCCCGAGAACGGCGCATGGCAAGATAATGCCCACAGGGCCCTTGGTCAATGTGGCGATACTCATGAAGAGAATTGCCCAAACGGGAATGCCTCTTAAATGATGTTCCCACCATCGATATAGCTGCAATAAAGCCAGTACGATAAAGCAGGTGAGAACCATATCGACTCTCGATGCCATAGCGGCCCGGTGTACTTCAAATCCCGATATTAGCAAGAGCGAAGCGAGAAATGCGATGTCGTTGCGGCCTCGTTTGGCAAAAAACAGGAAACACATGAGTGTCATTACAATGGCGGCCAATGCCGACGGGAGGCGCGATGTAAACTCGGTGACTTCTCCTGTCGGGAGCGATAATGCGGCGATGCACCAATGGAAGAAAGGCGGCTTGTAGGCAATGTCGCCACCGTTGTTTATCGGCAATATCCAATTGTCGTTTTGCAACATGCTCACAGCGACGATTGCTTCCCGGGGTTCGCCTTTGGTATGGAAATTGGTCAATCCCAAATAGGGAATTATAGTCAATGCACTGATAATTAGGAGCAACAGAAACAGCGAAGTTTTAGAGCTTATTTTAGGAATGTTCATCGTGGAGCAGTCTTAAAGTGATTGGTTATTGTGATTGTCGAAATTGATTTTTTTATCGATAATATATTCGGGACGGTTTTTGGTCTCGTCGAAGATATTCCCGATATACTCGCCGAGAATACCTATCGTAAACAACTGTACCCCGCCTAAAAACACAATAGTTATAATGGTCGATGACCAACCGGGCACAATAGATTCTTTTCCCGAAAGGTGCATGATAAACACCCAAATGGCAAAAGCCAACGCAATGAAAATCGAGAGCGTGCCCAATGAAATAGCCAGTTTCAGCGGCTTTTTGGAAAAACCGAAGATGCCGGCCGACGCCAGCGCAAACATCTTTCGTATGGAATATTTCGTTTTACCGGCCGCCCGTTCGTTACGGTCGTAGTAGAACGGCACTTGTTTGAATCCCATCCAGCTGAAAAGCCCGCGCAAGTATTTGTGTTTCTCGGGGAACTGTTTGAATGCTTCCAACACTTTGCGGTCGATAAGCCTGAAATCACCGGTGTCGACCGGGAACGTGTAGTCCGATAGCGAGTTGAGCATGCGATAGTATATCTTGGCTGTAAATTTTTTCATGAATGTCTCGCCCTCTCGTTTGTTGCGCACGGCATACACGACATTGCAACCCTCTTTCAAGTAGGTCTCTATCATCAGAGGAATAACTTCGGGAGGGTCTTGTAAATCGACGTCTATAATGATAGCGACATCGCCTGTACAGTGGTGCAGACCTGCGCTGACTGCGTTTTGATGCCCGAAATTTCGAGAAAACGATAAAACCTTCGTGTGGGAATCGGATTGGGCAAAACCGAGCAATAGTTCTTCTGTGCGGTCTTTACTGCCATCGTTGATGAAAATGAGTTCATAATCGTATGGTGTACTGCCCATTACTTCGGAAAAACGACGATGGGATAGTGGTAAAACCTCTTCTTCGTTGTAGCAGGGAATGATAACCGATACTTTCATGGCATGAAGTTTTATTTTTTGAAGGTGATGCATTTATTCAGTATAAAATTGCATAGCGTGTATATGACCATACTCAATAATTGAGCCCATGAATCGACGATATGCAGGCACTCTACCAAAACGAGCAACGACGCAAATTGAATACCGTAACATATCCCGAAACTGATTAAAAACAACAGCGCTTCGCGGATAAAGTTACTATTTAATTTTTTAAATACCCAAAGTTTGCTCCAAAAGAAACTGTTGATGACTCCCGCTATATACCCCGCCAAATTGGCAACTGTGTATTTTACCTGTAAAATTTCCTGTAATACAAAAATAACAATAAGGGTGATAAGGGTATTTATGACACCGACAATACCAAAGCGAATGAGTTGCCCCAGAGTCTTTTTGTCGTATTTTTTTAATTTTTCGAACATAGTGTAAAGTTATTCCGGTTTGGGCTTGGGAGTGTCGTTCGACTCGTCTTTCAGAGCCGGCAGAGACCAATGGAATTTTACCGCCAGCAACCGCACGGCAACTACCGATACGCCGCAAATGGATTGATTGGTGATGCTGCTGAATCCCAATTGATCACCTAAATAGAACATGAATCCTCCGGCCACACAAGCCAATGCGTAGATGTCTTTTCGGAACAAGAGCGGTTCTTCGTTGATGAGTATGTCGCGGATAATACTTCCCACCGAGCCGGTGATTGTTCCCATGACGATGGCGACCCAAAACGGGAATCCAAACATGAGGGTCTTTTCTACACCGACTACGACAAACAGTGCCAGTCCAATTGTATCGAAAATGAAAAAAGTATTCTCGAGTTTTACCAAGTATTGTTTGAAGATAATTACAAAAACAAGCGCTACGGCGGTCACCGCGAGGTAGCTGCCGTTGATCATCCAAAACGGAGTGGCGTTGAGAAAGAGGTCGCGGGTTGTACCACCCCCGATAGCCGTTACCAGTCCAACAGCATAGGCGCCGAACCAATCGAACCGTTTGGCGGCCGCCAAGCGAATGCCGCTGATAGCGAACGCCAATGTGCCCACAATCTCCAATATGGTGGCGAAAGTTGTATTCATAATCTTTCTTATAATCGTGCAAAGTTACTATTTTTTATGATAAATATCCGTTCAGGTTTTATTTTTGGAGACGGTATGTTTTTGTCGCACTTGTAAAGTTTTTTTATGAGAATAAAAGTTTACCTTTGTCTGATGAATGTTTTTTTGATGAGAAAGCGCCTGTTTATATTCTTTTCGGCTTGTTTTATAGCTATTTCGGCCTTTTCGTTATCTCCGAAATATGAGATGAGGGCGGTATGGCTCACTACGAACTGGGGATTGGACTGGCCTTCTCGTCCCATACGGACGGCAGACGATGTTTCTTTGCAGAAAAAAGAATTGACCGATATTCTCGACCGGTTGCAGGCGATAGGAATCAATATGGTTTTTTTTCAAGCCCGCATTCGGGGAGAGGTATTTTATGCCTCGCAATATGAACCGTGGGCAATGGTTTTAAGCCGTGGGCAGAATCCGGGATATGACCCTCTCGCCTTTGTGATAGACGAGTGCCATAAACGGGCGATGGAATGTCATGCGTGGATAGTCTCTTATCCGGTGGGGACGACCCGGTGGGTAAGGCGGCAAGGCAAGGCCTCGGTGGTCGCTCGTCATAGGTCGTGGTGTAAACAGTCTTCGGGGGAATGGTTCTTGGATCCGGGGAATCCCTCGGTAAAGGCCTATTTGGTCGATTTGGTCAAGGAAATAGTGTCGGGCTACGATATAGATGGGATACATTTGGATTATATCCGCTACCCCGACCGGGCCGAGAAATTTCCCGATACCGATTCTTTCAGAAAGTGGGGCGACGGGGCGACCGATTTGTCCCGTTGGCGGGAAAATAATATCACATCGACGGTTTTTGTCATTTATGACGAGGTGAAGCGATTGAAGCCGTGGGTAAAAGTGAGCAGTTCTCCTTTGGGCAGATATGCTTCGTTACCGGGATTCCCTGCCGAGTGGAGCTGCATGGAGGCGGTTTGTCAAAATCCCAAATTGTGGCTACGGGAAGGAAAGCACGATTTCATCGTTCCCATGATGTATTTCAGCGAGGAGAATTTTTACCCGTTCTTGCGCGATTGGTCGGCCTCGTGTCCTGCGGGACGTGTAGCCTGTGGGTTGGGCGTTTACCGATTGGATAAGAACAACGGCGGTTGGCCTTTGCGTGAAATGCAGCGGCAAATCGAGGCAACCCGGCGGCAGGGGGTAGGACAGGCCTATTTCAGATATGAAAATCTCTATCGTCACACCGGACTGGCTCAATGGTTGAGCTCGTGGTTCTATCGAAATCCGGCGTTACCCCCTCGTTGCGCCTCTTCGCCTGTGCGGCACATCGATTCTCCCGGCAACTTTTGCGTCGAAACAGGAACAGGAGTCTCCGAATTGTCATGGAGTCCTGTCTACGATGCGTTTTGTTATGTGTTGTATGCGGCCGACGATACGTTGGATATAGCGTCGGGAGAACAGATTGTCGCCGTGTTGCCCCAAGAGCGGTCCTTCTGTATTTTGCCAGAGTCGCATCGATATTATGCCGTAACCGCCCGCGACAGATATGGCAATGAAAGCAGCCCTGCCGTATGGGAGGAGCGGCGAATAGAGTTGGATAAATATAAAATCGTATTACAATCAATAAAAGAATAGAGAGTTATGTATCCTTTGAAATTTGAAGACATTCTCAGACCCATGATTTGGGGAGGAGAAGAAATTAGTCGATTCAAACAATTGCCCGAGATTCATGCCGGAATAGGAGAGAGTTGGGAAATCTCGCAAGTAGGCGAAAGAATATCGGTGGTTAGTGAAGGCGCCGACAAGGGGATAACCATCACGGAGTTGGTTAAACGCGACGGCGCCGCCTTGCTGGGCAATCATGTGGCTGCCCGTTATGGGGAACAGTTCCCGCTGTTGATAAAGTTTATCGATGCTCATGACAACCTTTCCATTCAAGTTCACCCCGGAGACGAAGTGGCAATGGCTCGGCACAATTCGTTCGGGAAAACCGAGATGTGGTATGTAATCGATGCCAAACCGGGGTCGGGGCTCTATTCGGGATTTTCGCAACAAATCACACCCGAGGAGTATGTCGAGCGTATCAAAAACAACACGATTACCGAGGTGCTGCAATTTCACGAGGTGAAGAGCGGCGATGTCTTCTTTTTGCCGGCCGGTCGTATCCATGCCATTTGCGAGGGGATATTGATAGCCGAGATACAGCAAAGTTCCGATATTACTTATCGCATCTATGATTATGACCGCCGCGACGCACAGGGCAATCCTCGGGAGTTGCATGTGGAGCAGTCGATTGCCGCAGTCGATTTTAAGATGTACGACAATTTGCGCACCCAGTATGAGGCTCGTAACAACGATGCCGTTACTTTGGTGAAATGTCCCTATTTCGAAACCAATTTGATAGAAGTGGACCGGAGCGTGAAACGTCCGGTGGCGGCTCACGACTCGTTTGTAATCTACATGTGCATGGGCGGTAAAATCCGTTTGACCGACAACAATGGATACACCATTTCGTTGCATCAGGGACAAACGGTTTTGATACCGGCGTCGCTCGAGAGCGTAACCATCGAAGCCGAGTCGCCTGCTAAATTGCTCGAATGCTATATTCCTGCTCAAGGATAATGCTGCGAAGGTTGTATAAAAAAAGCCGAGGTGTTCCCCGGCTTTTTTTATACAATGTGGTTTTATTCTCATTCTTGGGTTTTACCGTTGCGGTTATAATATTTGCAGTATTGGCGTATGCCGCACTCCATACAGTTGGGCTTACGGGCCATGCACACATAACGGCCGTGCAAAATGAGCCAATGGTGGGCGATGGAGAGCAGATGCCCCGGTATGTTCTTGACCAGCGTCTTCTCGGTTTCGAGAGGGGTTTTCGAGTTGTTGGTGAGACCTATGCGGTTGGATACCCGAAACACATGGGTGTCGACCGCTATGGCCTCTTTGTGGAAAACGACCGAAGCGATTACATTGGCTGTCTTGCGTCCCACTCCGGGAAGTTTTTGCAAGTCGTTTACCTCCGACGGGACTTCGCCGCCGAATTTTTCGAGAAGCATACGGGCCATGCCCACCAAATGTTTCGATTTATTGTTGGGATACGACACGCTTTTGATGTAAGGGAATACCTCTTCGGGAGTGGCGTTTGCCAAGTCTTGCGGAGAAGGGAAGGCTTCGAACAGAGCCGGAGTAATCATGTTCACACGCTTATCGGTGCATTGAGCCGATAGAATGACGGCAACGAGCAACTGGAACGGGTCTTTGTAATGTAGTTCGGTCTCGGCCACAGGCCGATTCTCTTGGAACCACCGTATCACGTTTTCGTATCGCTCCTTTGTAGTCATATCAATCCAATAGCTTTAAACCGTGTAGGTACTGCCTTTTGTATGAAAGGACAGCCGAATATGGCGGCTATACCTTTTTACCTTTTTACTTAGTGTGCCGATTCGAATTCTTTGAGGAAACGCACATCGTTCTCCGAGAACATACGCAGGTCTTTCACCTTGTATTTGAGGTTGGTAACCCGCTCGATGCCCATGCCCAAAGCATATCCGCTATATACTTTGCTGTCGATGCCGCAGGCGTCGAGCACATTGGGATCGACCATGCCGCAGCCCAGAATCTCTACCCAACCGGTATGCTTGCAGAAGGCACAGCCTTTACCCCCGCAAATGTTGCACGAGATGTCCATCTCGGCCGACGGTTCGGTGAAGGGGAAGTAGGAGGGGCGCAACCGTATTTGTGTTTCGCTTCCAAACATTTCTTTGGCAAAATAGAGCAACGCTTGTTTCAAGTCGGCAAACGACACGTCCTTGTCGATGTAGAGCGCCTCTACTTGGTGGAAGAAGCAGTGAGCCCGATATGAAATAGCTTCGTTGCGATATACACGTCCCGGACAGATAATGCGGATAGGGGGTTGTGCGTGCTCCATTGTGCGGGTTTGCACCGACGAAGTGTGGGTGCGGAGCAGAATATCGGGTGACCGCTGTATGAAAAATGTATCTTGCATATCGCGGGCGGGGTGGTCTTCGGCGAAATTCAAGGCCGAGAACACATGCCAGTCGTCCTCGATTTCGGGGCCTTCGGCAATAGAGAAGCCCAAGCGGGCAAAAATATCGCATATTTCATTTTTCACCAGCGAGAGGGGGTGCCTCGAACCCAGAGGTATGGGGTAGGCCGTGCGGGTTAAATCGAGTTGTTGTTCGTCGCAGTGGCGGTCTGCAAACTCATTTTTCAATTGATTGATTCTTTCGGTAGCGAGTTCTTTCAATTCGTTCAACTGTTTCCCTACCTCCCTTTTTTGGTCGGCGGCCACGTTTCTGAAATCGTTGAACAGTTGCGAAATTTCACCTTTTTTACTAAGGTATTTGATTCGTATATTTTCTAAGTCTTCTGATTTAGAAACTTTTAATGCCTCTATCTCTGCTTTGATGCGTTGGATTTTCTCAATCATGTCGGTGTAATTTCTATATTCGAAATGCAAATTTAGTAATAATTGGTGTTTTGCCGGGTGGATTTTCGAGAAATATTTTTCGTGGATGAATAAAAAAGCGCATTTTCTCGGGGAAATAGTTCTTTATTGTTATTTTTGTTACGAGTTTTAAGCAATGACTTCCACTATGGATCTCTCCTCGTTTCTGCAAAAAATAGAGCGGTTTATTGAAAATGAGCATCTTTTGAACCGGACGGTTCCGATTATTGTCGGGGTGAGTGGCGGTGCCGATTCGATAGCCCTGCTGCATATCCTTGCTCGTTTGGGCTATTCGTGTATCGCATGCCATTGTAATTTCAATTTAAGGGGCGAAGAGTCTTTGCGGGATAGGGATTTTACCCGGGAGACAGCCCGGGCATGGCATATACCTTTTGAAGAGATTTCGTTTGCCACGCTCGATTTTGCGCAAGCCCATAATCTTTCGGTCGAGATGGCCTGCCGTCAGTTGCGGTATGAGTGGTTCGAGGAGAAAAGAGCGCAGTATGGCGCGCAAGCCGTAGCTGTGGCACATCATAGAGACGACAGTGTGGAGACTCTTTTACTGAATTTGATTCGTGGAACGGGAATAGCCGGGTTGACCTCGATGCGTCCACGAAATGGATTTATAGTGAGGCCGTTGCTCTCCGTCTCACGGGAAGAGATAGAGGCCTATTTGTCGACGCAGGGTTTGCCGTATGTTGTCGACCATACCAATTTGGAACCGGTTTATGTGCGAAATAAAATTCGGTTGCAGGTATTGCCTCTGTTGCGCACGATAAACCCCTCGGTCGACGCTTCCATATACCAGTCTATGCAAAACCTCAGAGAGGCCGACCGGGTCTACCGAGATGCCATAGCCCGGCAAAAACAAGAACTCCCGGAGTGTAAAGGCCAGTATATACATATACCTCTCGTGAAGCTGAAATCGCTCCCATCGTCGAAAGCCTTTTTGTTTGAGTTGTTATCGCCTTATGGTTTTGTCCCGGAGCAGATAGACGAGATTCTGTCGATATGCGACGGGGTGTCGGGGAAACAGATCTTAGCTCCCGAATATCGGCTGGTCAAAGATAGAAATGCGTTGATACTGGGGCCGAGAGAGGACGATACGGCAGATGATATAATCGAGCGAATCGATACCCTTCGGGACGAAGCGTCACTGTTGCAGGGCGATTTATCGTATCGTTGTTTTAGCAATGAGAATTATTGTCCCCCCCGGGATAAATCCTATGCCGCTTTCGATTTGGATAAACTCACCTTCCCATTGACTGTGCGTCGATGGAGGGCGGGAGATCGCTTTACTCCTTTCGGCATGAAAGGAAGCCGCAAATTGAGCGATTATTTCAGTGACAAGAAATATTCTTTAATCGATAAATCCAATGCCATGCTGCTTTGTTCGGGCGATACGATTATTTGGATATTGGGCGAGCGGGCGGCCGAAGGGTTTCGGATAACCGAAAGAACGAGGAAAATTATAGAATTTAATTACAAAAAATAGTTAAAAATTAAACTTAGTTTTGTATTCGTTGTTTTGTTTGGTAAAACAGCCGTATATTTGTCACACGAATTACGCAGTGAATATTCTGTGCGTAATAAAACTTCAAAAAATCCAATAATTATATTTGTTTTGTCGGCCGGTATGTAATGGCATACAGGTAGCTATAATAAATATATAAAGTGTAAATCATATTTATTTTTATTCATGTATAATATTTTAGAATTAAGCGCTAAAACTCTCGACCAGTTGAAAGTGATAGCTGCTGAAATGGGTATCCAGAAAATCGATAGCACGGGACAGGAAGATCTCGTTTACAAAATCCTTGACCAACAGGCTATCGATATGGCGAGCAAAGCCGCCGCGAATCCTCCTGCCCCCAAAAAAAGAGGACCTAAACCTAAGAAAAACAAAGAAAAACCGGTGGCCGAAAAGACCGAAGAAGCAGACGATAAAGCGAATGTAAAAACGGAAACACCTTCGGGAACGGTTGCGTCTGATGATTCTAACGAACCCAAGAAACGGGGACGGAAGAAAAAAGGTGATGCAGCCAAAGAGGTTAAAGCCGAAGAGCCCAAAAGCGAGGCCACTACCACGACGACCAAAGATATCCCTTCGATTATAGAAGAGACTGGATTGGCGTCCCACCCGGCATTGAAAGAGCCGGTTGCCGAGTTGTTTGAAAACCTGAAAGAGAATGCCGCGGCGACTCAGGAGCGTGAATCCACCACAGAGCAGACTACAACCGAAGCCCCGACAAACGCTCCGGAAGGCCAGCCCAAACAGCGCAAACGGATACAGAAGAAAGCTATTCCGGTCGAACTGTCGGGCGAGGCTCAGAAACAAAAAGCACAACAACAACAACAATCTCCGTCACAGCCTGTCGCTGCACTCCCGGCAGCGCCCGAGGAGAATAAACGAGCCGAAAATCAGCAGCCGCAAAATCACCAACCACAAGCCCAGCAACAGACGGTGTTGCCTCCAATGCCCACATCGTCGTTACAGACATTTTTCCCACATAGCGAGAAACAACGGTTCGTCCCCCGGGGACAACGCACATTTATTCCTCAGAACCGGAATAATCAAAACAATGCCGGAAATAACAATCAAAACAATCAACAAATCGCTACCCCCGAGCCGAAAGTTGTTGAAAAAGCGTATGATTTCGATGGAATATTGACCGGTGTCGGCGTTTTGGAAATGATGCCCGACGGATATGGGTTCCTCCGTTCGTCGGATTACAATTACCTTACGTCGCCCGACGACGTGTATGTATCGCAATCGCAAATCAAGCTGTTCGGCTTGAAGACCGGTGATGTGGTGGAAGGTCCTATTCGCCCGCCCAAAGAGGGGGAAAAATATTTCCCGCTCGTGAAGGTCGAAAAAATCAATGGCCGCACGCCCGAATATGTGCGCGACAGGGTACCGTTCGACCATCTTACTCCTCTTTTCCCCGATGAGAAATTCGATTTGACCAGCGGGAAATATTGCAATCTGTCGACTCGTGTGGTCGATATGTTCTCGCCCATAGGAAAAGGCCAACGTGGATTGATCGTGGCCCCTCCGAAAACAGGTAAGACCGTATTGTTGAAAGATATAGCCAATGCCATATCGGAAAATCATCCCGAAGTCTATATGATTATCCTCTTGATCGACGAACGTCCCGAAGAGGTAACCGATATGGCCCGCAGTGTGAAGGCTGAGGTTATTTCATCGACCTTCGACGAGCCGGCCGAGCGGCATGTAAAAGTGGCCAGTATCGTTTTGGAAAAAGCGAAACGCATGGTCGAGTGTGGTCACGACGTGGTCATTTTGCTCGACTCTATCACCCGCTTGGCAAGAGCCTATAATACGGTGTCGCCCGCATCGGGCAAGGTCTTGTCGGGTGGTGTCGACGCCAACGCCTTGCACAAGCCCAAACGCTTCTTCGGCGCTGCTCGTAATATCGAGAATGGCGGTAGCCTCACCATTATAGCCACGGCTTTGACCGAGACCGGGTCAAAAATGGACGAAGTGATTTTCGAAGAGTTCAAGGGTACCGGTAACATGGAGTTGCAACTTGACCGCAAACTTTCGAACAAACGTATCTTCCCGGCTGTCGATATTACGGCTTCGAGTACTCGTCGCGACGATTTGCTGTTGCCTAAGGATACGCTCAACCGCATGTGGATATTGCGCCGTTACCTCTCCGATATGAATTCGATAGAGGCTATGGAGTTTATGCGGGATCGCATGGAGCGTACCTCCTCAAACGAGGAACTCTTGTTGTCGATGAACGATTAAATAGGATTATCGAGTGGGACAGTCAAGTCCAGCGGATATACCAGCAGTCCCGGGTGCCGGATAGGAAAGCCCGGGACTGCTGTTTTTTAAATCGAAGCCGGGATTCCACACCTTCGATAAAATTTTTATCTTTGCCGTATTATTCGATGGGATTATGAAAATAAATAAAACCAATGCGGCCCGATTGCTGGATCGCGCAAAAATTGCTTATGAACTGGTCCCGTATGAGGTCGATGAAAACAACTTGGCAGCCACTCATGTGGCCGAACAGTTGGGCGAAGATATAGATCAAGTATTCAAGACATTGGTGTTGAGAGGCGACAGACATGGGATATTCGTCTGTGTCGTCCCGGGCGATAAAGAGGTGGATTTGAAAAAGGCCGCAAAAATCTCGGGGAATAAAAGTGCCGAAATGTTGGCCATGAAAGAACTATTGCCGGTTACGGGCTATATCCGAGGCGGGTGTTCTCCCATCGGTATGAAGAAAAACTACCCGATATATATTCAAGAGAGCTGTCGGTCGCACGACTATATTTATATCAGTGCCGGCCAACGGGGGTTGCAAATAAAAATAGCACCGGACGATCTCATCGGATTTGTCTCGGCACAAGTGGGCGATGTAATCGGTTAGCCGTTTACCGAGGCGATAGCCTGCATGAGCAGCGGCTCTATCCGCAGGAACTCCTGCTCGAAATTGGGGGTAAAAACGCCCTGTCCGATGTGCTGGTGTATTTCGGAGAACGACCAGTATCTGCCGGCTTCGATTTCGATGGGATCGATAGTTATCTCGCCATTGTAAATGGTATAGAAAGCGTGTACCATTTCTCGCTCTCGATCCGAATCGAAAATATAGGACAAAGCCTCATGCGCTATGAACTGTGTCACACCCAGTTCCTCACGCACCTCGCGGGCCAATGCCTCTTCGGTCGTTTCGCCGTAGTCTACATGTCCTCCCACGGCAGTATCCCATTTCCCGGGTTGTATATCTTTGTTTTTCGAGCGCTTTTGCAAATATAAATCACCGTTTGGGTTGAGAATATGCAGGTGTACTACGGGGTGGAGCAGCCTGGACCCATTGTGGCATTCCCGGCGGGTCGCTTTCCCGATTACTGTTCCTGTCTCGTCGATGAGCGGGAACCATTCTTCGTTACTCATGATTTAGGGGAATTAGGATTTATAATCTCGAATAAGTCTATTTAAAGTTTCGCTGTCGAAGGGTTGCCCGTTTGCGCCGAATGGCAGGCGGAATGTACACCCTTCTTTCCAACGGCTGCATCCGTAGGCTGTTTTTCCCTGTATGACTTGCCCGGCATGGCACACGGGACACAATAGACGATTCTCGGGTTGCTCTTTGTTTTCGGTTGGAGTAGTTTTTTTCTTCCTCGGTTTGGCGGTTTTGGAAGAGGTGGAGCCCTTTTTTTGTGGGGGAGCGGTCGTTGGCTCCGTCGCCGTTATTCGTCCCGAGTTGTCGCTTAGCACATGGATAACGATTTCGCCGACCATTTTTTTCAGTTCCTCCAAAAAATCGGCGGCTCGATATTCGTTGCGCTCTATTTTGCGCAACTTGTTTTCCCAAATACCGGTTAACTCGGCCGACTTCAATAGCTCGTCACGGATAGTCCCGATAAGTTCTATCCCGGTTTGTGTGGCGATCAGGTTCTTTTTTTCTTTGCGGATATAGTGACGTTTGAACAGCGTTTCGATGATTGCGGCGCGTGTGGACGGACGTCCTATGCCGTTCTCTTTCAAGGCGTCCCGCAGTTCTTCATCTTCGACCGACTTCCCGGCCGTCTCCATTGCCCTTAGTAGTGTAGCTTCGGTATAAGGCTTGGGCGGTTGGGTCCATTTCTCGGCTAAGGAAGGGGTGTGAGGCCCCGATTCTCCTTTGGTGAAAGAGGGTAGGGTGCGCTCCGATTCTTCACCGCCTTCCTCCTCTTTCCCAAATACAATGCGCCACCCGGGCGATAAGATTTGTTTGCCGGTCGCTTTAAATCCTATTTTATTTACTTCTCCCAGTACAACCGTATTTGAGACTATGCAGTCGGGATAAAAGGCTGCGATGAAACGGCGCACTACCAAATCGTACACTTTCTGTTCTTCGGCCGTGAGGCTCACCGCTTTTACATTGGTGGGAATAATGGCATGGTGATCGGTCACTTTGGAGTTGTCAAACACTTTTTTGCTTTTAGGTATTTTCCCGGTTTGTAGGGGCGCGGTCAGTGTCGGGTATGCGGTCAGAGCCGACAATATTCCCGGCACTTTGGGGTATATATCGTCGCTTAGATATGTGGTATCTACACGAGGATAGGTCGTCACTTTTTTTTCGTAAAGCGACTGAATGATTTTCAATGTGTTCTCGGCCGAATAGGAGAATTTTTTGTTACACTCGACCTGTAAACTGGTCAAGTCGAATAGCCTCGGTGGCGCCTCTTTTCCTTGTTTGGTCGTTATGTCGGTGACGGTGAAAGGGAATCCCTCTATTTTTTGCAAGGAATCTTGTCCCTCCGCTTCGGTTTGGAATTTCCCTTGCGTGACCGAGAAGGTCGTGTCTCGATATATGGTTTTCAATTCCCAATAGGGTTGGGGGACAAAGTTCTCGATTTCGAGTTGCCTATTGACAATCAATGCCAATGTGGGAGTCTGCACTCTTCCGATAGAGAGTACTTGGCGGTTCTGCCCATATTTGAGCGTGTAGAGGCGGGTTGCGTTCATTCCCAACAGCCAGTCGCCGATGGCTCGTGACAATCCAGCAAAATAGAGGGAGTCGAAATCGGTTTGAGGCTTGAGATTTTGGAACCCTTCCCGAATGGACTCTTCGGTCAACGACGAAATCCAAAGCCGGTAAACAGGACACCGGCAGGCTGCTTTCTGCATGACCCATCGCTGTATGAGTTCTCCTTCTTGCCCGGCATCGCCGCAGTTGATGACGGCCTCGGCTTTCGACATGAGCGATTCGATAATCCCGAACTGCTTTTCAATACCTTTGTCGGGAATCAATTTAATACCGAATCGGGCAGGAATCATAGGCAACGATCTCAGTGTCCATTGTTTCCATTGGTCGGTATATTCGTGGGGTTCCTTTAATGTGCATAGATGCCCGAAAGTCCATGTCACTTGATAGCCGTTCCCCTCGTAATATCCGTCATGTCGGTTTTTGGCGCCTACTATATCGGCTATTTCCTTGGCAACACTGGGTTTTTCGGCTATACATACTTTCATTATCGCAACAAACTTTCGGTTCTTACGGTTGCAAAGTTACATTTTATTTTCATTCTTCTTGCATTCCTTCGTCGCTCTTGTAAGGGAATCGGGCGAAAACAAGTCGTTGTACCGTGCGATATTTTTTAGAAGCCGCTCATCGGTAATGGTTATCGTGAACTTTTTTATTTCGCCGGGGGTTAATTTTCTTTTCAGGGACTGGATAAGCTTTATTAATCTGTGGGTGTGGACGAGTTGACAGGTGAAATCGGTCGGGCGTCCAAAATAGCGCCGATAGGTCTCTTCCCTCAGGTTGCGCGACCGTTCTTCCCGCATGGAGATTTGTTCTTTTTCGTATTGTTTATTGAAGTGTTGTAGCACCAGTTCGACATTCTCGGGTTGAGTGTCGCTCACTTTCCAAATAAATTCCAATGCTTCTTTTTCTGTGGCAGAGAGTGCTGCGCCTCTCGCTTCGAGCTCCTGTATAAAAGTGGTATAATCCCAATTCGGCGGAATTGTCATTGCCTCCCAACTTTCCAGTAAAGCTAAAAATGGAAGGTAGTATTCCGAGGTTACGGACAAGGACATATTCAGGGGTGGAATGTTTGCGAATAGTGTATTGCTGTTTTTGATTTTATTATATTCGCTTATGATTTTATTTGATTTAAATTCTTTATATACAAATAGATGATACAGAAATTTATAGTAATTGTCCAAAATAGATAGTTCCCGGCTTTTTTCAGAGATGTTTCCCTCGTGATATAGACTGCCCAACAGTTCAAGTTTTTCTTTAAATTTCACCTCTTCCGTTGTATAGTATTCGAGTGGAGAGAGGCGAGTCAATGCTTTGAGCCACGCTTCTGCCTCGGTGGTGTCTTGCAGCCTTATATCTCGCAACTCGTAATTGATCGATGCGTTTCGTCCTCGGTATATCAAGTGGGAGCAATGCTGTTCTATTTCGCCCGAATATCGGTAAGGCGAGAACAATTCGTCTAAGGTGAGTTGGATATAAAGGGTATCGCCGGGCTCGATGTAAAAGGGTATATACCGTTCTTTCAAGAACAGTTTTTGTTGAACGGGGTGAAGCAACGGGATTTCAATGGCAAACGAGCCATCGTCGTCGATAGAGACACCTGTTTCGGTTGTTTGTAGCGTGAATGGGTCGGTCGAGATGATTTTCCCGTCGGGAAAGTTGAGTCGTTTGTGATACCCGATGAGTTTTCCCCGGAGCAGGGCCGAGCCGGTGTCAAATGTTATCTCGGGAATTGGAGATACCGGTTGGGCGCGAGACGGGATTTGCGGTCGGGGAGATTCCGGTGCGGGCTTTCGTTGGTCGGTTAAAGAGAGATTGATAATCCTTATTTCGTCCGATTTTTTATTTCCAACAATGTCTATTCGCTTTGTTCCCGGGGGGAGAGCCGGAAAGTCTATTTCTATGTGGACCACACTATCGCTATCGAATTGAAAAATGCGATTGAAATCAACGCCGTCTATATCCTTTGCCCGTCCGATGAACGTCCCGGCACTGTCGGTGACAACCCAGTCGCCATTCAGGGTCAATGTGGAGTGGGGAAGTTGTTTCAGCGTAATATAAAAGCGGCTTACGGTATCGCGCAGCAGGACACTGTCGACGGTCGCAAGCGGGGTGTTACGGGCTTCCCATGCGGGATTGACAATTGTTCGTTCGGAGCGAAGCGATAGTGCGGGGAAGGAAAGGAGGAGTAATAAAAAAGCTCTCATCGATAATTCGTTATGGGTGTATAGCGAATTAACAAATGAGAGCGGTAATCGGTTCGATTCGAGGTTACAGCCCTTTTTGTTTGGCCTCGTCCCAAATAGCGTCCATCTCGGCGAGGGTCATGTCTTTCAGGTTTTTGCCTTTTTGTAAAGTTTCGTGTTCAAGGTAATTGAAGCGGCGAATAAACTTTTGGTTGGTATGCTCCAATGCGTTTTCGGGATTGATGCCGTATAACCGGGCTGCATTGATAAGGCTGAAAAACAGGTCGCCAAACTCGTTTTCGATTCGGTCGGGAGCCATATTTTCTATTTCGTCTTTCAACTCGCCGAACTCTTCATAAACTTTGTCCCAAACTTGCTCCCGCTCTTCCCAGTCGAAGCCTACATTGCGGGCTTTATCTTGTATCCGGTAGGCTTTGATTAGAGCCGGGAGAGCCGATGGAACCCCTTCGAGCACGGTCTTGTTGCCGCCTTTTTCTTTCAATTTCAGTTGTTCCCAATTCTGTTCCACTTCGTTCGACCCATCGACGTGGGTAGTCCCGAATACATGGGGGTGACGGAAAATCAATTTTTCGCAAAGGGCATTGCACACATCGGCTATATCGAATACTCCTTTTTCCTCGCCGATTTTGGCATAAAAGGCGATATGCAACAAGACATCGCCCAACTCTTTTTTAGTGGCTTCGTTGTCGTCCCGAATGAGGGCGTCGCACAATTCATATGTTTCTTCAATCGTATTGGGACGCAAGCTCTCGTTGGTCTGTTTGTGATCCCATGGACATTTCTCCCGCAAAATATCGAGTATATCGATAAAGCGGCCGAATGCCTCCATTTTCTCTTCTCGTGTGTGTGACATATTTATTTATTGAATGCGTTTAATCCGTTTTGTAAGAACTCGATAAACCGGGGCACACTCTCATTGTATCCATAAGGTGCGGCCAACGGATTTCCCTTGCCGTCGATAATCACATAATAGGGTTGGGCGTTTGCCCCGAATTTATACCGTTGCAGGAAACTCCACTTCTCACCCACGGAAGTCAATTTTATCGACTTCCCGTTTTCTTCGACGGTGATAGGTTTGTCCAGTTTCTCCTTGTCATCGACCATGAGGGTGATGAGTACATATTCGTTTTCCAGAATTTGCTTCACGGTCGGGTCGGTCCATACCGAAGCCTCCATTTTACGGCAGTTCACACAGCCATATCCCGAGAAGTCGATAAGTATGGGTTTCTTCTCTTTTTGGGCATAGGCCAGTCCCTCGTTATAGTCGTTGAAAGTGGCGTGTACCTCTTGATTATACAGGTTGAAATCTTGTGTATATAGCGGAGGGGCGAAAGCGCTGATAGCTTTCAGCGGGGCTCCCCACAAACCGGGGATCATGTATAACGAAAACGAGAGGGATACGATGGCAAGGAACAAACGGGGTACCGAAACATACTTGACCGGTGAGTCGTGAACGAAATTCAACTTGCCGAGCAAATAGAATCCCAATAGGGCAAAAATGGTGATCCAAAGCACCAAGAATGTTTCTCGGTCGAGAATATGCCACCCATAGGCAAGGTCGGCGACCGAAAGGAATTTAAGCGACAATGCCAGTTCCAAGAATCCCAGTACCACCTTCACGGTGTTGAGCCAACCACCCGATTTGGGCAACTGCTTCATCAACGAAGGGAACATGGCAAATAGCGCGAACGGTATGGCCAAGGCTATGGCAAACCCGCTCATTCCCACGGTCGGCGCAAGTGTGCCTCCCCACGAGGCCGCTTCGACCAAAAGGGTGCCGATAATAGGGCCGGTGCAGGAGAATGAAACCAAAACCAGAGTGAAGGCCATGAAGAATATGGCGATGATGCCGGTTGCCGTGTCGGCTTTTCGGTCGAGTTTGTTGCTCCACGAGGCCGGCAGTGTGATTTCGAATGCCCCGAAGAAGGAGACAGCAAAGAGAACCAGCAGCGCGAAGAACAAAATGTTGAAAATGGCATTGGTGGCCAAATCGTTCAACGCACTGGCGCCGAACAACAGGGTAATGATTAATCCCGCTCCTACATAGATAACAATGATAGAAAGCCCGTATAAAATGGCTTCGCCGATGGCTTTGCGCCGGCTTTGCTGCTTTTTGAGGAAGAAGCTGACGGTCAACGGTATCATGGGCCACACGCAAGGAGTTAATAAAGCCAGCAGTCCGCCAACGAATCCCGATATAAAAATAAACCACAACGACCCCGACGAAGAGATGTTTTCGTCGCTCATGGCTCGAATCTCTTCCACAACAGGCTGCCACCCGTCTTGTTCGGTAATATTCGACGGCGTGTTTTTCTTGAAGGTGACAGGAGTCATAACCACGGCCGGAGCCTCTTCGGCTTTGCTTTCACCAAAGGAAAACTCATATTTCGTCGGAGGCAGGCATGTCACATCGTTACAGGCTTGATAGGTTATGTAGCCGGTAATTTTGAAACTGTCGTGATTGTCGATTGTCACCGCTTGCTTGAAATCTATTTTCGAGTCGTACCAACCCAGTTTCATGTCGAACAGCGAGCTGTATTCTTCATGCGGGCGTGCCGACGGGACTACGTTCCCCTGCAACGACACGTTGGATAATTCGTCGAACGAAAAAGATGTCGCAATAGGCCCTCCCGAGGGAATGTCGGTCGCATAGAGGTGCCACCCCTCCTCGATAACAGCATGGAAAACAATTTCTTGTTGGTTCCCTTCGCCTTGCATGGAGGCTTTCCATTTCACAGGCTCTATGATTTGAGCATACCCTCCTATACTGAAAACCAGATTGAATATCAATAAAAACAGATACTTTTTCATGTGGACTTCTTTTAATGCAACGATAGCGCAAACAAGGCACGAGGCAACATGTGAGACCCGAATGCCTTTTGCTTTTCGGTCACAAAGATAACGCATATCTGCCAAACCGAAAACCGATTGGGCGATATGATTTTGGAAATAATAGATAAAATATGTAGATGAACAAAAATAGTGTTCGCTATGTGGATAATAATCGCTATCTTTGTCAAGGCCGTAGAGATAGGCGACATGGGGTCTTGTAATTTTTTTATTTGACCATACTTTTGTTTGTACTATCTTTGCCGATAATAAGAAATTTGATAATAGTTATACATGTTCAACAAGATAATCGCAGAAGAGAAAATACAGCAAGTGCGTAAACTCTTGGAGAAAAAAGAGAAAATCGTTATCACTTGCCATGTCTCTCCCGACGGCGATGCCATAGGCGCATCGTTGGGATTGTATCATTTTCTCGACGGACTGGGCAAAGAGGTGAATGTGGTCGTTCCCGATATGCTCCCTAAAAACCTGCTGTTCTTAAAAGGGACGAAAGAGATTGTCGTCTATACACGTTATCCCGAATTTGCTGAAAAACTGATGCAGGAAGCCGAGTTGATTTTCTGCCTCGATTTCAATGCTGTCAGCCGAATAGACAGACTTCAAAAAGCGTTGTCCCTATCCGAGGCGAAAAAGATTCTCATCGACCACCATTTGGGCCCAGAGGAGTTTTGCGACATTATCATTTCCCACCCCGAGGTCGCTTCTACCAGCGAGTTGATTTTCAGGCTCATTTGCCGCATGGGTATGTTCGACCGCATGGGGCTGTATTCGGCCGAAGCCATTTACACGGGAATGATGACCGATACGGGCAATTTCACATACAACTCGAATACCCCCGATATTTACTATATAATAGCCGAACTGGTAAAGTTGGGGATAAACAAAGATCGCATTTACGCCTTGGTATATAATACCAACTCGGCCGATAAAGTACGGTTAAACGGTTATGCCGTCAGTGAAAAGATGGAGATATTCCCCGAATACAAGGCAGCCATGATTTCCCTTTCCCGCGAGGAATTGAAAAAATATGATTATCATAAGGGCGACAGCGAAGGGCTGGTCAATGTCCCGTTGGGAATCGAGGGTGTCAGGTTCTCGACCTTTTTTAGAGAGGACAAAGAATATATAAAAGTGTCGATGCGCTCCAAAGGATTCTATCCGGTGAATAAAATAGCCGAAAAACACTTCAATGGCGGAGGCCATTTGAATGCGGCCGGCGGTGAGTTTTATGGCACGATGGAAGAGGCGCAAGCCTTGTTGCGGAGCATATTGCCGTTGTATGACAAATATATGGTAAAGGACAAAGATTAATTTTTTATTGATAAATTATGAACAAGTTAGCACAACTTTTATTCGTTTTTTTAGCCAGTGTAGTTTTATTGTCGTCGTGCGACGACAGCAAGTCGTATGCCGATTTATTGAAAGAAGAGGATAAGGCCGTGAAAGCGTTTTTGGCCGACAAGATAGTTAAAGAGATTCCCGCCGACTCGGTATTTACCACCCTGCAAGATGTGAATAACGATACGTTGCAGGTTCCCTATTACCGGTTGGACACCGACGGGAATGTGTATATGCAAGTTCTCGAGGCTGGTGATATGGACAACCGTTTTGAAAAAGGGAATGAAGTGGCGATACGTTTCTTGCGCTATGATTTGAAGGCGTTGATGAACGGGGATAATCCTACCCCAGATGGAAACTCCAATCCGGCCGATTATGTCACGATTCGTTTTGGCGAGACGACCTTGCCCTCGACTACGCAATACGGCTCGGGTTTGCAGTATCCCATGTATTTCCTCGGAGATGAGTGCCATGTCAATTTGCTCATAAGGGCCAAGGCCGGGTTTACCTCCGAGATGGCCGCTGTGATGCCTTTTCTGTATGATATAAGATATTATAAAACCAAATAATTATGTCTCTCATTAAATCTATTTCAGGAATCCGCGGTACGATCGGAGGGAAAGCCGGTGAAGGGCTCAATCCGCTCGATATCGTTAAGTTTACGGCAGCCTATGCTACCTTTATTCGTAAAAATTCGCCGGTGAAAACCAACAAGATTGTGGTGGGTCGCGATGCCCGCATCTCTGGCGAAATGGTGAAACATACCGTTATCGGTACTCTCATGGGAATGGGCTTCGATGTGGTGAATATAGGGTTGGCAACGACTCCGACCACCGAGATAGCCGTGACGATGGAAAAGGCTTGCGGGGGTATTATATTGACTGCCAGCCATAATCCCAAACAATGGAATGCCCTGAAATTGTTGAATGAGAAAGGTGAATTTCTGAATGCCGCCGAAGGGCAGGAGGTGTTGAATATCGCCGCCGCCGAGGCTTTCGATTTTGCCGATGTCGACCATTTGGGTCAGTTGTATGAAAACAACACCTATACGCAAAAACATATCGAAAGCGTTTTGGCATTGGATTTGGTCGATGTCGACGCCATTCGTGCCGCCGGGTTCAAAGTGGCCATCGATTGTGTCAACTCGGTGGGCGGTATCGCCATTCCCGCTTTGTTGAAAGCGCTCGGGGTGAAAGAGATTATCGAATTGAATTGTACTCCCGACGGGAAATTCCCCCACAATCCCGAGCCTCTGCCCGAAAACCTCACACAGATTGCCGGTGTGATGAAAGAGGGTCGAGCCGATGTGGGCTTTGTCGTAGATCCCGATGTGGACCGTTTGGCTATCGTTTGCGAAAACGGCGATATGTTTGTCGAAGAGTACACGCTGGTTGCCGTGGCCGATTATGTGTTGAAACATACGCCGGGCAATACGGTCTCTAACCTAAGTTCGTCGAGAGCTTTGCGCGACGTTACCCGCTCGTATGGCCAGCAATACAACGCTTCGGCCGTGGGCGAGGTCAATGTAGTCACGTTGATGAAGGAAACCGGAGCCGTGATCGGCGGTGAAGGTAATGGCGGCGTTATCTATCCGGCCAGCCACTATGGCCGCGACGCGCTTGTGGGTATCGCATTGTTCCTGTCGCATTTGGCCAAAGAGAAAAAGACAGTCAGCCAGTTGAAGGCCACTTATCCGGCTTACAGTATCGCCAAACAGAAGATACAGTTGACACCCGATATCGATGTCGACGCTTTGCTGGCTGCCGTGAAGGCTAAATACGCTCAATATGATGTGACCGATATCGACGGGGTGAAAATCGATTTCCCCGACCGCTGGGTGCACCTGCGTAAATCGAATACCGAGCCTATCATACGGGTCTATTCCGAAGCTAAAACTCCCGAGTTGGCCGAAGAGGCCGCTGCCGGAGTGATGGCGGTCATTGCCGAGATGACTCGAAAATAACCGGAGAATCTGCTGAGGAAACGGAGCGAAAAAGAATCCTTGAAAATGATAACTACCAGCTCTTTCGGGTAAGAAAGAGCGGTAAATGATAACCAAGAGAGGCGTTCTCATCACGAGGACGCCTCTCTCTTTTACCGTATAAATATAATCTTTAATTTGAGGTTTTCACAATTCGTTGGGTTATCGTTTTCTCATCGGTAACCACCTGCACGAGATAGACCCCTTCGGTCAGTCCCGAGACATCGATACTTTGCCGGTCGAAGGAGAGGGGATAAATCCGTCCTGTGAGGTCGACGGCATTGACACGAACGATGTTGTCGGTTGTCGCATTGACTCTATTGGTGGCGAAGGTGGGATACAACTTTGAATTTTGGATGGTCTTTTTCAAGTCTGTACTGCCCGACTTTTTTACAATCGTAAATGAATCGAATAGCGTGGCATTGGCGTCGGCGTCGGAGGTGTAGGTATCCACTTTTATTTGAGAATCGCTTACACTGATTTCACTGAATGCCGGAGCCTCGGGTTGACCGTATTTCCCGGTAAACAAATCCCAGTAGTTCTCGACTTTATGTTGGTCAAATCCTTCTTCCATTTTTTCTTGGGTATAAGGATAGTAACGTTTCCGTCCGCAGGTTCCGTTCACGAAATAGAGGGTGCCGTTTTCTACGTTGAAAGTTCCGCCTTGTTGTCCCTTGGGATTTTGGCTACTGTCGGGCGTAACCGATTCTACACCGCTCACACTGCCGGGAACGACCGTTTTGGTGAGATTGTCGACAGGCCCCATTACTTCGTAGATGTGGTCGTGACCCTGAATCACGAAGTCGATATTCAATTCGTCGAATACAGGCAGCAATACAGCCCGGAACAAAGCTCCGTCTTCGTCGGTTTGGTGGCCGCTGCCGGTAAACAAATTCTTGTGTACGGCCGCTATTCTCCATTTCGTGTCGGGGTACTTTTCGACTTGGTCTCTGAACCAATTGGCCACATCGTTGCTCAAATAGGCGCTTGTCCCGTTTTCGTAACTATAATCGCCACGCCAGAAATCTTGGTGGCTATATACCATAAATAGGGCGTCGCCATAGACAAATGAGTAGGTAATTCCGTCGAATTGAGGCTTTATGGTAGCCGTTTCGTTGAACGTCTTATCGGTGTTGAAATGGTAGGTGTAATTTAAATTTCCCGAGTCGTCGTGGTTGCCGTCGGTAGGAGCCACCGGCATTTTTCCCAAAATGGAATTCATGCTCACCTCGAACCATTGTTCCCATTCCCATTCCGAGTTTTGTTCGGTGCCGGTTTCCACGAAGTCACCGGTAAATAACAAGAATCCGGCATCGGGAGCGTGTTTGGCTGCCGTGATAGAAGCCCAGCGTGCGTTCTCCACATATTCGGCGTCCATGATGTGGGAGTCGGTCATGTATATAAACTTAAATTCGTCGCTGTTGGGATTGGCAGTCCTGAAAGATTTGATGTCGCTCCAATACCCGTCGTAACCTACACGATAGGAGTAGATGGTGTTGGGGGCGAGGTTGGTCGCCAACGCTTTGTGGCTGGTATAATTGAATTTCGTTCCGGTAGGAAGCGCGGCCGCTTTCAAGATTCCGCTTGTGCTTACTGCATAGTTCAGATTATTGGCGGCTTGTGCGGTGGCTTCTATTTCGATGGGCGAGTTGAAATCCGATTCGGTGGCATTCTCTTTGGCGACAAGTTGCACTTTCCCTGTGGTAACCGAGCTGTTTGTGAACCATGCAAACGCCATTCGGGTAGAGGGGTCTCCATTGATATTGGCGACAACGCAGTAGGGATACTCTTTGGGAATGAGGTTGTCTATCTCGGCTTTCAACGCCTGTAAATTGGTCTCGCTGCTGTCGGCTCTTGCCGCTTCTTTGGCAACAAGCATCTTGATGAAAGAGGGAGTTGTGTAGTCTTCGGGCGATAGTTTGTCGGCCTCTATGACATCGGGGTGTATGATGACAATCGGTTTTTCTGTGACTGTCACGTCGCAAGTGTCTTTGAAGTTCCCGTCTTCGGTCGTTACGATTATCTTCGTTTCGCCTACGCCGATACCCGTAACCAATCCGCCTTCGACGGTGGCGATCGAGTTATCTACCGAGAGCCAAGTCACTCTCTTGTTGGTTGCCTCGGCGGGCGATATGATAGCCGAGAGCCATTGTTGTTGCTCCTCTTCGATAGAGAGGGTTTGATTGGTGAGCAAAACCGATTCCACCGGTATCTCTTTGGCGTCGGGATCGTATTCGTAAGCGCCCAAATCGTATTCGGCGCCTTTGGGACGTGTAGTCCCGTTTATATCGTAGGCCGGGGCGTCGCTATCGGCAAAACCTTTGTCGATACAAGGCGAGTTGGCCATGAAACTCCAGTCGGCGGCACGCATGGCTTCGATGTCGGCGGCCGAGGTGGGTAACCCCGCAAATAGGGTAGGCGATTTGAAATTGGGCCCGGCTGGGTCGGTGTTTACCGCATTGAGGGTCAATGCGTCTTTGGCATCGTCAAATCCGCTTACGGCGGCATTATGACTCGAACCGTTCCCGGAAGCGACATAGGCTATCGGGTCACCGAATCCCTCCTCGGCTTGATTGTTCCAGCAAATCGTATTGATAGTTTTGCTGTCGCTATGAATCGCAGCATATTGCGTACCATAGTTGCAGGCGATGATACAGTTGGCCACGATACCGCCCGGGTTATAGATACCCCCGCTGTTGGGCCAGCCTTCTACCGTCGCCGCATTGTTGTGGATAATGCAATTCCGCACGATACCTCCGTTTTCATTGCGGACGGTACCGTATTTACCTTGGTTCCCACGCATGATGCAGTTCTCCACGATACCGCCTTCGTTGCGTATGGCTCCACCAGAACTCGTGGCCGAGCACAATTCAATGATACAATCTTTCACTACGCCGCCATCGTTGTACACTCCGGCGCCATTGGCTCCTTTGCAATTCGTGATATAACATTTCGACAGAGTGATGTTCGCCCGGATATAGGCTCCGCCTCCGTCACTGCTGTGTTCGGCGTTTTGTAGGGTAAGTCCTTCTATAAGGGTAGGGTTTTCACAAGGGTTGTCATACTTGACAAGCAGGTATTTCCCCAAATCGGTTCCATCGAGAATCGTCTCGAATCGTTCGATGTCGCGCTCTCCGGTGCTGGCGTTATATCCACCCAAAATCGACACTCCGTCGACAATAGATATATACTCGTTATATGTTCCCGAAGCGATAAATACCGTATCGCCGGCTTGGCAGCTTTCCACGGTCGATTTTATGGAGCCTTTTGCCGTGGCCCAAGACAGCCCGTCGCCATCGCTACCGATTGCGACATATTTGTTCACGGCGCCGCACCAACTGTTGACCGACAGGATGATGAACGGCAACAAGAAAAGAGATAATTTTTGTTTCATGGTATATTATGTTTAAGAAAATTGCTTATAAATTTATTTTAGGCGGCAGCGCTTTCTCGCTCTATTTCTTATGTTTAACAACAGTTGTAATAAGAATGTAATATACAAACCTTTAAAAATTAGTTTGTTAGTTTATTTTACGACAGAAAAATAATGTTACGGTATCTTTCGTAACGAAATATATCGAAACTGTAACCCACAGAGGAGTATATTAAACTCTCCTTTCTCCTTGGGTTTCAACTGGTAGGGGTTACAATTAAACTCTCCCGCTGTGTTCTTCGTAAAGGAAATATAGGTGGAGAGGAGAATACTAACCTCACTTCTCCCTTGTGTCGGGTACCGATATAGGGGAGAAACCGAGGGACAATAAGGTGTTGAATGTGTATAAAGGAGTAGTTTGAAGCTACTGTTTTATAGTGGTACAACCCCGATACCGGGACGGTCGATAAGCGTGATTTTTCCATCGATGATTTTCACACCGTCGAATAGGTCGTTCGAGATAAGTAGATTCCCATCGAGATCGGCCCAATCGACCAAAGGCGATAGCTGCGCCGCCGCCGAGATGGCACAAGACGTTTCGGTCATACACCCAATCATCACTTTCATATTCAACGCCCGGGCCAGTATAGCCATTTTATAGGCTTCGTGCATACCCGTGCTTTTCATGAGTTTTATGTTGATGCCGTCGTAAAGCCCGTAGGCTCGTTGCACATCGGGGAGACGTTGCAAAAATTCGTCGGCGATAAGGGGCAACGATGCGCGTTCGTGGAGCCAAGCCTGCTCGTCGATCATCTCCTTGGGCATGGGCTGTTCTACAAACAAGCAATTTTGTTCTTTGAGCCATTCGATCATTTCGAGCGCATACACCTTGTCGTTCCACCCTTGATTGGCGTCGACACAGATAGGACGGTCGGTCTCGGAGCGTATGATTCGTACCAATTCCTTGTCGTTGTCCAATCCCATTTTTATTTTCAAAATATGATAAGGCGAGGCTTCTTTCAGTTTTTGGCGTACAACCTCCTCGGTATCGATACCGATTGTAAACGAGGTATCGGGAGCTTTCTCGGGAGACAATCCCCATATTTTGTACCACGGTTGTCCCATGAGTTTACCCAGCAAGTCGTGCAGGGCAATATCGACCGACGCTTTTGCCGCCCGGTTTTCGGGAGCGACTGAGTCGACATAGTCGAGAATTTCTTCCATGCGAAACGGGTCGGTGAATTGCGACAAGTCGAGTTGCTCGAGGAATTGGCACACCGACTCTTGTGTTTCTCCCAAATAGGGTGGCATGGAGGCTTCGCCGTACCCGATATAATCGCCGTAACGCAACTGTACTTGTACATCGGGGGTGTGAGTGCGGGAATTTTTTGCCAAGTTGAAGGCGTGTTTCAATTTCAAATCATAGGGCTCGAACGTAAGTTCCAACCGATCTGTTCCGGCCGTTTTGGAAGATGTGTTTCCACAGCCGGTAAAAAGGGTGGGGGCAATACTCAACCCCAAGGTGCCTATTGCGCTTTTACGCAAAAAATCACGTCTGTCCATGCTCTTATTCTTGATTGAAATACCACGGGTGTTTCTTCACCGCTGTGATACCGGGAGTTCCTATTTGGGTTTTGATTCGGCTGATACTGACGAAGTTGTCGGGTCGATAATCATCGGATTCGGGGTCGATACTGTTGATTTTGACACGTCCCGATGAGTGGATATATTTACCGTCGTTCAGATAAAGCGCCACATGATTGACTCGTCCGTTGGCGTTTGCGAAGAAAAGCAAATCGCCCGTTTGACACTCTTTCCAGCGGTCGGGAGGAATCATTTCGCCAGTGAGCGCTTGTTGTGAAGCGTCCCGCATCAGAATCACTCCTCCACAAAAATAGGCAGTCTTGACGAATCCCGAGCAGTCGGCGCCTTTCACCGAAGTCCCTCCCCACAAATAGGTCGTGCCCATCATCTGTTTTGCCGTTGCCACGGTTTTATCCAGTTGCAACGGCAGGGAAGCCCATTGCGCCAATTCACAACATTCGTCACGCTTCAAGAATCCCTTTCTCCCGTCGGGAAGCGATACGGGTACGAAACTTTTTTGGGGGTTTCCGTCGGCTTGCAGGATAGCCCCTGCTACAATGTCCGAGACGATAGCCGCGTTGTTGGTGGGCGATTCATATACAAATCCTTGATAGCCGGTGTAGATATAGCGGGTCGCATCCTTCCACCGCTCCCATTCTTCTTCGGTTTGTACGATAATGGAATTGGCGATAATCCAACTGATGTAGTTGTCGGGAGTTTGCACCCGATACCAGTCTTTTTGCTTTTCCAAGATAAGCAGCGGTGTGCCGAGGATTGCTTGTGAAACCATTTCGGAGGCGTGGCGGGGCGCACCTCTCAAATGGGCGCAACACACAGTGACGACACCTCTTGTCTTGTCGCCGAGCTGTTGGTCGGGCAAGAGTTTTATTTGGTTCATATAGGATATGCCGGCAGCGTCGAGTCGATGTAGCAGCGCGTCGACGGCCTCACGATTGTCGCATTCTCCTTTCAACAGACAAAGAGTGTCGTTTGTCCATTCGCCCGAAAGGGTATAAATCGCCGTTTGTGCATCGGGAGCGTATTGTTTCCCTATTTCCTCTATTGCCGTTTGAACGACGTTCGATTGGGCTTGGGCATTCGCCATGACAGGAATAGTTAGCAGAATAGAACAACAAATATTTAATATCGATTTGAGCATGAGCCAAGTTTCTGGTTAGAAAAAGCAATGTATTGCAAAAATAATAACGAAACTTAATATTCCATATTTTTCGTTCGATAAATATTCGAGCCTGCTTATTCCCGGGAAGGCAACGGGATTTCCGGTAATGTCCAGAATCGGGTGTCGGGATAGCGCTTTTTCAAAAACTCCCTTAGGTACACCTCGGTATCGTTGTCTATTATTTCGTCGCTTTTTGGAAAAGAATTGTAAATCACGCCATACAAGGCGATACCTCTTTTCTCCAAAGCCTCGATCGAGAGCAAGGTGTGGTTGATGCTGCCCAGTCGTCCCGACGTCACGAGAATGGTAGGCAACTTCTGTTCGGCAATGTAGTCGACAGTAAGGTAATCGCGGGTGATAGGAACCATCAACCCGCCGGCACCTTCGAGCAGAACGACATCATAGCGCCCGGCAAGGATTCGGCTCGATGCAGTTATCTTCTCTATGGGAATGGGCTTGTGGTCTATCTCGGCCGCCAAGTGAGGCGAGGCGGGATATGAAAAGACTATGGGAAAGGTAATTCGTTCCTTGTCCTCTTCGGTAAACGGGATTCCCATAATCTCCCGATGCAGGTCTATATCCTCGGAATGGCCCACGTTACCGGTTTGAATCATCTTTTGGGTAATGGTCTTAATGCCTTTGCAATTCAACTCCCGAGCCAGCCAGCCGGTGGCATAGCTTTTACCGATATTGGTATCTATGCCGGTAATGAAAAAAATTCCTTTCATAACGATTGTTTTTTATGTGCGACGATGTAAACGGGACGGTAGGAGAGGGTAATCTCTTGTTTCTCGCCGAAGGCTTCGCGGTAACGTTTGATAAAGTGGAATCCTTGTTGACGGGAGTGCCCCGATATGCCTGTTACTCCTGTGAGTTTAAGATGACGAAGCAAATCGACGGGGGTGTCGAAACGAAGCCGGTACACCTCTTCCTCGAAAAGATCGATATCGAAGTGTTTTTCAAACAGCCGTTTCAGTTCGGCGGTTTCCCAATAGGGCATTTCGGCGGCGCTCAAAGTTTTGATTTCGGGCATGTTCCCGGCTGTAAAGGTGCTGAACGCCAACGTCCCGTTGTCCGACAGATGTCCTGCTATCCGTTGCAAAAACTTCTCTAAGTCGACAAACCATTGAATGGTCGACGCCGAAACAATCAAGTCGTATTGCCCGTCGAACTCTACGCTTTCGGCGTCGCCGGCTATAAACCGACAGGAGTTGTAGGGAAATCCCGTGACGCACGATCGCATATCGGGCGAAAGGTCGTTCAAGGTAAATCGGGCTTGGGGAAAGCGTTCGATCAAGAGCCGGGTGAGTTTCCCGGTTCCGCAACCGATTTCCAAAATATCATTTCGACCCTCTTCCGCACAGGGTATAAGGCTGTTCAGTCTGAAAGCGATGCAACTCTGTATGCACCCCTCGGCCTCGTAAGTCGGAACGGCACGCTCGAAGCACTTTCGTATAACCTGTTTGTCGAGGCGCCTTTCCAAAATTATTGGGCGAAAGTGCAGATAATGGGCGGCATCGGTTTCCTGCACCTTGGTATCGCCTTGCCACGCATGGAGTTGGTTTTCAGGGGGGAATATTCGATCCCGGTTTCCAACGATTGCTTGGTCCCAATGGAAATGCGGCGTGGAATTTCGGGCTATTTCTTGGCCGATGCACGTCAATTCGGTTTGTAAATCGGCTATCTCCCTGTTGGGCGCCGAGTTGAGAAACTCTTTCAGCAAAATCCTATCGTCGCACATGCGGCGATAAAATTTGTTTAGGCTCACGTTATCCAAATGCTCGAGTGTCGCTTGAAAAATTTCGGGCGGTATGCCTTTCGCCGCATCGATGCCCCATATCGTGCCGTTGATAGCCGTAGCGTGCCGTATGGGTAATTGAACGTGTTGTAGTACCATCGATGCCGCCCATACACCGAACGACCAGGCATACACTTCGATATGGCGATAGCAGAGTAGCGGCGTGGGGTCGAAATCGAGTCGGGTGTAATCGTAACAGATACAACAGTCGCACCCGATGTGTTTCAATTCGGCAAACGGGCGGAGATCCATTCCCCAACCGGCAAAAAAGAGAACTAAATCAGGAGTGTGTCTGCGAGAGATAAATGTTTGTATCATAGTTTTGACGAACAGTTTTGTATGGCTTGAACAAGGTTGTCTATTTCGGTATCGGTACACCCGGCATTGAGCGATATTCTCACTCGGGAAGTACCTTGTGGCACCGTCGGCGGACGCACGGGCAGGAGATAGAATCCTTCGTGTTGCAGTAGCTCGGCCGTCCGTAGGGCTCGCACGGAATCGCCCGATATATAGGGAATGATGTGACTGCTGCTAATGATGTTCCCGTTTAAAGGATTGACCACATCGCGCACTCTACGGCTTATCGTTTCCAGATGCTTCCGCCGGGATTGCATCTGGCACAGGCGATTGACTACAAACAAGGTCCATGCAAGATTGACAGGAGGCAACGCTGTCGTAAAAATAAGCGTTCGCATTTTATTGACCAAATACTGTTTTAGCTCATCGGTGCAGATGACAAACGCTCCTACCGATGCCGCAGCTTTCCCGAATGTGCCGACCAAAAAATCGATTTCTCCAATGACTCTTTGCTCCTCGGCACACCCCAGTCCTTGCGCTCCTCTCACACCAAAAGCGTGCGCTTCGTCGAGATAGAGAAAGATATTGTCGTAGTTCCTTTTCAATTCGACCAGTCGGGGTAAATCGCATTCGTCGCCGTCCATGCTGAAAATGCTCTCTGTGACAATGAAAATCTTGTCGTATTGTCGAGCCAACTCGGCTACCAAACGCTCCAATTGCTCATAATCGTTGTGCCGATAGCGTATGCAACGGGCTTTGGAGAGCCCTATACCATCGACGATACTCGCATGAACCAGTTTGTCGGCCAAAATCAAGGAACGGCTGTCGGTCACGGCCGGCAGGATACCGCTGTTGGCATGATACCCGCTGTTGAATACAAGAGCGCTCTCGGCGCTATACAGTTCGGCCAACCGATTTTCCAGTTGTCGATATAAGACGCCGTTCCCGGTGAGCAGGCGCGACGAGGTCGAGGAAAATCGGCATCCCCGCATATCCACGGTTTGTAGGAACTCGTCCCTCAACGCAGTATCGTCGGCCAGTCCCAAATAGTCGTTCGACGAGAGATTGAGCATTTTCATACCCTTGATGAAAACATAGGCTCCGTTCTCTTCCATTTCGGGCAAATGTCTTAGATTGCCTTGCAGCGATAACTGTTGCAGTTGTGAAGTGAACGCATTCATTCCGGTAATGATTTTACGACGTCGAGCAAAGCCGATGTCAGTTGGGTGAGCTCGGCCGGTGTAATGATAAAGGGAGGCATGATATATACCAGTTTGCCGAAGGGGCGTACCCATATACCTCGTTCGACAAACATTTTTTGAATAGAGGCCATATCGACAGGACTTTTCATTTCAATGACTCCGATTGCGCCCAACACACGCACCTCGGCCACTTGTGGAAGGTTGGCGGCCGGTTGTAACTCTTGTTTGAGTTGAGCTTCGATTGCGGCCACTTTTCCTTTCCAGTCCGAGGAGAGCAACAGCGAAATCGAGGCATGGGCGACGGCGCAGGCCAAAGGATTGCCCATAAATGTGGGACCGTGCATAAATACCCCCGGAGTGCCTCGTGAAATCGTATCGGCCACTTCGTGGGTCGTCAAGGTGGCCGCCATGGTCATATATCCTCCGGTCAACGCTTTGCCGATACACATGATGTCGGGGGTGACACCGGCGTGTTCCCATGCAAACAGTTTCCCGGTGCGGCCGAATCCGGTGGCGATTTCATCGAATATGAGAAGCAAGCCATATTGTTCGCACAATCTTTTTGCCTCGCATAAATATCGGGGGTGATAGAATCGCATGCCACCTGCGCCTTGTACGATAGGTTCGAGAATGAGGGCGGCCAGGTCTCGGTGGTGTGTGGCTATCGTGGATTCGAGTTCTTCGACGCATGAGGGATTCCATGCCTCGCCGAATCGGCAGGCAGGCGAAGCGACAAAATAACGAACGGGGAGCGCGCTCCCGAAAATAGAGTGCATGCCGGTGACCGGGTCGCACACCGACATGGCATTCCATGTGTCGCCGTGATAGCCCGAACGAATGGTGACAAAATTGCATTTGCCGGTTTCGCCGCGGGAATACCAGTATTGTACCGCCATTTTCAAGGCGACTTCGACCGATACCGACCCCGAGTCGCAATAGAATATATGCTGCATCGAAGGGGGAACGATTTGCAACAGCAGCTCCCCAAGTTCTATGGCCGGGCGATGTGTGAGCCCGCCGAACATGATGTGTGACATCGAGCGCAATTGCTCTTCGACGGCCTTGTTCAAAACCGGGTGGTTATATCCATGAACGGCAGCCCACCACGACGACATACCGTCGATGAGCCGTTCGCCGCTTTCGAGTTCGATATATACCCCCTCGGCTCGTTTGACCGGGTAACAGGGCAGCGGATTGATTGTCGAGGTGTAGGGGTGCCACAAATGTTCGGCATCGAAAGAGAGATTCATATTCATAGGTATGTAAATAAAAAAGTCCGGGATAATCACGGGAATGCCGCGTTGTCTCGGAATTGGATTTTACAAATGGGGAGAACGGTCGTATCCCGGCCGGCGCACTCACCGTTTTTCTGCGACCGGTTCGGGCAGATAGCAAGAGATACCGCGCATGTAATTTCAAGGGAAAGACACGATTCCCGCCATTGCGGTTCCTGCTCCTCGAAATATCGGTTCGTCGAATCCTTGTCGGGGATAATTACAAATTGCCCCTTTTTCAAAGATTTGTCGGCAATCTCTTTACGCACACATCCTATATTCACACATCGGCCTATGCTGCAAAATGTAGAATAGTTGTGGCGGTTCCATCGGCGGAACCGCAAGTAACGGGGCGATATGGGAGATATAGATTGCATGTCGGGACAAAAATACAAAAAATAATGCAACGATACACTTTATTGTACCAACGGACTTCTACATAAGGTTTAGTATATTAATACCCTTATGCGGTATTTCATTAAGAAAGAGTAAAGAGGAGTGATATTCCTTGTTAATTCGGGAGATGGAATTTAATAAATCTTTTTTCTTTACATTGGTAGTTTCTTCGTATCTTTGCTTCATACACACAGTGTCGGTATAGAGATAGGCGCCGATGTATTTGGTTTATGGGTGGTTTGTCCGTGTCTTAGCCGATTAAGAGAATTTTAGTATGAAGATAAGTCTGATTTATATCGTTGTGTTGAGTATTCTGTTGACCTCGTGCTTCACCGGTGTCGAGAGTACAAAAAAAATAACTGTGCCAGAAGGTAGTACATCGACGGCTCAAAGTGCCGAGGACGCGTTTATCGAATCTTATTTCGAGCGACAGGGGTGCGATACATGGCGTATAGGCAAGCCGTTCTATTATACCGATGAGAAGCTCTCGCTCGTGTTTCGACCCGAAAGGCCCACAATTCCCGACAGTGTGTCTTTGAAAGGGAAAATTTTCACCTACGAGGGCCGTATCGAGGAGAGCCCTTTCGGAGGGAGGAAAGAGGTCGTTTTGATATTTGATTGCGAGGGGTATAAATTCCGGTACGAGACAGGAAAAACTTGGGACGAGATACGGCAAATGAAATACACGCCATTGATACCCCCATTTATCGATATGGACGACTTGAATATGGCTCGTTCTCTTTTGAAGGGACGGACGTTATATATAAAAACACAAGTGTGGTATAACGAAAAATCGGAGGTGATAGGGGGGCGTAAGCTGATACCGGTCAAAATACTCGACATACTTCCGGGGAATAACCTCCTTCCGGTCGAGGTGTGGTTCGAGGACGACAAAGGCAATCGAGCCGGGGTGTTCATGTCGTTGCTTTCCTCGACTCGTTCCCAATATATTACGTTCGACAGGCTGTTCTCTTTCGAGGATCCACGGTTGCAATACGAAGAGATACAAGACGAGGCTTGGGAACAAATTACATTGGGTCGGGTGAAAGCAGGAATGACAAAGGACGAATGCAAACTTTCATTGGGTAATCCCAACGAGGTGAAGAAAATCCCTACATATAGCGGATTGAGAGAACAATGGATATATAACTCGGGTGCCTATCTGTTTTTTGTCGATGGGCTATTAACCGAATATAGATTGTAATATGATTAAAGTAAAAGAGAATTATTCTATCAAGGAGCTGCATACATTCCGCATGCCGGTTTATGCCCGATGGTTTGTCGAATATGAAACAGTCGACGAGCTAAGGTCGTTGTTACAGTCCGACTTGTTGAAACAAAACAAATTCCTCCCGATAGGAGGTGGCAGCAATCTGCTCTTTGTACGGGAGCGGTACGAGGGTGTGTTGTTGCATTCGGCCATAAAAGGGATCTCGATTTTGCAAGAGACTGAATCGGAAGTGGTTGTAAAGGTTGGCGCAGGTATCGTTTGGGACGATTTTGTGGCTTATTGTGTTTCGCAAGGGTGGGGCGGAGCCGAGAACCTGTCGTATATACCGGGTGAAGTGGGAGCCAGTGCTGTCCAGAATATAGGCGCGTACGGTGTGGAGGTAAAAGACATTATCCACGAAGTGGAAACTGTCGAAATAGCTACCGGAGCGACTCGTGTTTTTCAAAATCCGGAGTGTGAATATGGCTATCGCAGCAGCATATTCAAGCATGAATTGAAAGGAAAATATATCGTTACGGCGGTATCCTATCGATTGCAAAAGACCCCTACTTTGCATTTGGACTATGGTAATTTGAGAAATTCGTTGCCCGAGGGCGATATTACGCTTGCCGATGTACGCGAGGCGGTAATCGGCATACGTCGTTCCAAATTGCCCGAGCCCGACGAATGCGGCAGTGCCGGCAGTTTCTTTATGAATCCGGTCATTCCGGTGGAACAGTATGAGCGATTGAAAACCACTTATCCCGATATGCCTCACTATGTAGTGGACGAAACTCATGTAAAAGTACCTGCCGGTTGGCTCATCGATCGGTGCGGTTGGAAAGGGAAAAGTGTAGGCGGAGCCGCCGTGTATGAGAAACAATGCTTGGTTTTGGTCAATAAGCACAACGCATTACCGTCAGATGTGGTGACATTGGCCGAAATGATACGCCAATCGGTACAGGAGACTTATGGTATTACCATAAATCCCGAGGTAAATTATATCGAATGAGTATGATACAAATTACATTTTTAGGCACAGGCACCTCGACCGGCATACCACAAATCGGCTGCACTTGTCCGGTTTGCACATCAACCGACCCGAAAGACAATCGGTTGAGAACGTCGGCGATGATTTCGGTAAACGGGAAAAACATTCTTATCGATTGTGGTCCCGATTTCAGACAACAAATGCTTCGGTCGCATTTTCGTAGGGTCGATGCTGTGTTGATTACCCATATTCATTATGATCATACCGGGGGTATCGACGACCTGCGCCCGTTTGGTGAGAATCGCATGCTCCCTATCTATATGGAATCTTCGGTAGCCGAGGGGATACGCAACCGGTTGCCCTATTGCTTTGCCGACCATCGTTATCCGGGTGTGCCCAATATTATGTTGCAGGAGATTGGAACCGAACCGTTTACCATAGAGAGAATAACGGTTACGCCTATACGGGTCATGCACTATAAATTGCCTATTCTGGGTTATCGTATCGGAGGATTGGCCTATATAACCGACGCTCTCACGATTCCCGAGACTGAATATGAAAAGTTGAAAGGTGTGGAGGTGCTGGTAATCAATGCGCTGCGCAAACAGCCACATCTTTCGCACCAGACTTTGAACGAGGCGTTACAGGTAATCGGGCGGGTGAATCCCCGGGAGGCCTATTTGGTTCACATGAGTCACCACATGGGACTCACAGCCGACGTAGAAAAAGAGTTGCCACCACATATACATTTCGCTTATGACGGGTTGACGGTCGAGTGCCTGTGAATGTAGTCAATATCAATAAGAAAGATTATGATTCTGGGAAATTTGAATGATACGAAAAGGGTAGAGGGATTGCACCCTTTATTGCCGTTCCTCTTCGAGTACATCAAGAAACACGATTTCTTGTCCATGCCAATCGGTCGTATAGAGTTGCAAGGCGAGGCGCTATTTATCAATAATGACAATCCTGTGATGAAACCGCAGTCGGCGCAGCTTATCGAAGTGCATCGCCGCTACATCGACGTGCATGTGCCTTTGGATGCGGCTGAAACCATAGGGTGGAAGCCGTTGTACGATTTATCGGAAGTGAGCCGGTCATATTCCTGCGAAAAAGATATTGCTTTTTATGCCGATAACCCCTCGACCTATTTTACCGTATATCCCGGACAATTCCTAATGGCCTTCCCCGAAGACGGTCATGCCCCTATTATTGGAGAGGGAAGTCTCCGCAAGATTTGTGCGAAAATAAGATTATAAATACACTCGATTATACAAAACGGGGGCGATGGCATGGTGTCATCGCCCCCGTTGTGTATGTATTGGAAGTCTCCCGGTTATGCTTGCTTTTTCGCTTTCATACTCGATACGGTAAGGAATGCGATAAGGAGCAAATAGATCACCAGCCCGGCGATTTGCATCGTGGTTTCGCTCAAATTGTGATGATAGTCAAATTGGGCGAGGCTCAAACCTGCACTCACGACTCCCATGAGCGCACCGCCGGCAATAAAGCCCGACGCCAGTAACGTACCTTTATCGACACGGGCTTTGTTTAGTGCGGCGTCTTTCGACCGGCTACCCACATACCAACTGATGAGGCCACCGATAACCAACGGCGTATTCAATTCCAACGGAATGAACATACCCAATGCGAAAGCGAGAGCCGGCACATTGAGCCAGGTGAGTACTAAGGCAAGAATGGCTCCTATACCATAGAGCAACCACGGAGCGCCTTGCCCCATCATGAGCGGTTCGATTACAGCCGCCATGGCGTTGGCCTGAGGTGCAACGAGTGCATTCTCGCCCGAGAAGCCGTAGGCTTTATTCAACAAGAGGATAACTCCGCCTACCGTAGCAGCCGAAACAAGAGTGCCGAGGAATTTCCATGTCTCTTGTTTGCGAGGGGTGGAGCCAATCCAATAGCCTATCTTCAAGTCGGTGACAAAGCCTCCGGCCATCGATAGAGCCGTACAAACTACACCGCCGATTACGAGGGCGGCAACCATTCCGCTGGTACCTTTCAATCCCACGGCCACTAAAATAACCGACGCCAGAATCAGGGTCATCAATGTCATTCCCGAAACCGGGTTTGTCCCCACGATAGCGATAGCGTTGGCTGCCACAGTGGTAAAGAGGAATGCAATGCCGGCTACTACAAAAAACGCTACGGCTGCTTGAAGCAGATTATTAATTACTCCCAAATAGAAAAAGAGGAAGGTGATGATCAATGCAAATACGATAGCCGTGATTATAAATTTCATCGAGAGGTCGCGTTGAGTGCGAGGCGTGGAATCTTCGGCATCGCTTTTCTTCCCCGAAAACTCTTTTGTAGCCAATCCCAGCGCGCCCTTGATGATGCCCCAAGAGCGAACGATACCGATAACACCGGCCATAGCGATACCGCCTATGCCGATGTAGCGGCCATAATCGGTAAATATCTGTTCGGGTGCGGCTGCGGCCAGTTCACTGCCGGGCACACTACCCAGTAACGGTATGATGACAAACCATACAAAAAGAGAGCCCGAGCAGATAATGAGGCAGTATTTCAATCCTACGATGTAGCCAAGGCCGAGCACGGCTGCTCCGGTATTGACTTTGAATACCATCTTGGCATTGTTGGCCAGTTCGGCACCCCACGGAAGAATACGGGTCGTGAGGGTCTCGCTCCACCAACCGAATGTCGAGAGGCAGAAATCGTACAATCCGCCTACCAACCCGGCTAAAATCAATGGTTTGGCTTGGTTGCCGGCCTTCTCACCCGACACCAATACTTGCGCTGTGGCTGTGGCTTCGGGGAAAGGATATTTGCCGTGCATATCCGAAACAAAATATTTACGGAAGGGGATAAGAAACAAAATTCCCAAGATGCCGCCCAATAACGAACTGAGGAATACTTCCATAAAGTTCACGGTCAACTCGGGATATTTGGCTTGCAATATATACAGGGCCGGCAAGGTGAAAATGGCACCGGCCACAATGACACCCGAACAGGCTCCGATAGACTGGATAATCACGTTCTCGCCCAATGCGTTTTTGCGCTTGGCGGCTCCCGACAATCCTACGGCGATAATAGCGATAGGAATGGCGGCCTCAAACACTTGCCCCACTCTTAGACCCAAGAAAGCAGCGGCGGCCGAAAAGATAACCGCCATGACAATACCCCAAGAGACCGACCATGCGTTGACCTCGGGATAGACTTTGTCGGGCGAAAGTATAGGCTTGTATTCTTCCCCCGGTTTCAATTCCCGAAACGCGTTTTCGGGCAAATCGACTGGTTGTTTTTCGTTTGTTTCCTTCATATTTCTTTTTTGTTTTTGTGATGCTTTTTTACAAAATCGTGGCAAGTTAGTAAAAAAAGGGAATATAGCGGGTATTATCGTTCTTGTTTTTTGAAAACCGGTATCATAAATGGCAATTTTTTATCACGAAACAAACAAAAAAATCTATATTTGTGAGAGAAATAAGAAAAATGATTTTATTAAATCAGTGCAAAAACAAGTATAAAAGTCATGAAAGAGATACTATCTTACTTGTCTCGGCTGCGAGACAACAATAATCGGGATTGGTTTCAGGCTCACAAGGAAGAATACGACCGGTTGCGCCCTCTTTTTGTCGAAAAAATACAAGCGTTGATACGCCAGATCTCGTTGTTTGATGATGAAATAGCAGGATTGGATGCCCAATCGTGTATGTATCGCATTTATAGGGACATTCGGTTTTCACCCGACAAGACTCCTTATAAGACCTACATGTCGGCCTATATCGCCAAAGGCGGGCGCAAAAGCCTGCGAGCCGGTTATTATTTCCACTTCGAGCCGGGGAATTGTATGTTGAGCGGTGGAATATGGTGCCCCGAGCCCCAATTATTGAAGGCATTGCGTCAGGCGGTTTATGACAATTTCGACGAATTGAAAGAGATTGTAGAGGATCGTCAATTCAAATCGCTGTATAGCGATTGGGTGGGAGAGAAGTTGAAAATTGTTCCCCGTCCGTTTCCCCGTGATTGCGAGCAGGCCGAATGGCTCAAACGGAAAGATTATGTAGTGGTGAATGTGAAACCCGATACTTTTTTCGACTCGCCCGACTGGATAGAACGTGCGGCTCACGATTTTCAAATTATGAAGCCACTGAACGACTTTCTCAATTATACTGTCGATGAAGTTTACGATTTATAAGTGTCACGAAAATTGTAGGATATACCTTATGCCATGAATAACAAGAACGGGACTCCCTGACATGGAATCCCGTTCTGTTATATCGATTCACTCTTTCGAAGAGAGAAACAGCATGCGACGCTATTGGGCAGAGGTCGTAGCCGAGCTCCAGCCGCCGCCTAATACCTTATATAGATTTACCAAAGCGAGATATTCGTCACGCACGGCATTGCTCAATCCTATTTGAGCGTCGAAAAAGTTCCGATGAGCATCCAATACGTCGATATATCGGATAACCCCGTTGAAATATTGAAGTTGAGCCAAATCGACATATTTTTGAGCCGCCTCGAAAAGGTTTAGCTGCAACTCCGAAGTGCGTCTTTTCTTTTGATAGGTAATAACGGCGTCGTTTACCTCTTGAAAAACTTCGAGAACTTTTTGCTCATAGGCATATCGCTTTTCGTCGTATGCCGCCAATGCGGCTTTATACTGGGCTTTTTTCTTCCCGAAAGTTATCAATGGTGCCACAAAGTTCCCGGCCACATAAGAGAATGGCGATTCGAGAAATCCTTTTACTTCATCGTTTTCCAAGCCGCCGATCAAATTGATAGTCAATCGGGGGAATCGATCGGCATATGCAATTCCTACCGAAGCCATAGCGGCTTGCAATTGTTGTTCGGCTTGCCGTACATCGGGACGACGTTGCAATAGGGTAGAGGGTAATCCGATAGGCACATGCTCGGGGGCTACCGCATTTAGGTCAAACTCTCCCCGCTCTATTTTCGACGGGTACTCTCCCGTTAATACAGCGATTTGATTCTCTTTCAGCGCTATTTTCTGTTCCAAATTAGGAATGAGCGCCGAAGCGTTGGCCAACTCCACTTGTGCTTGTTGATAGGCTGTCTCGGAAGTGAGCCCGCCTTCGAACCTTATGCGTGCCTGATTGACGCTTTCCTCACGGGTTTTGACGGTTTGCAACACGATTTCGAGTTCTTGGTCCAGAGCCACCAATTCGAAATAGGCGGTTGCGGTTTCGGCAATAAGAGTCATTTGCATGGCACGAGCCGCTTCGACCGATGCCAAATATTCCGCTGCGCCTTTTCTTTTTCCCCAGCGCAAACTTCCCCACAAGTCTATTTCCCAACTCAACGAGGCTTTAAGACTGAGCTCGGGTTCTATATCTACATTCTCGCCATAATAGGCGTTGGTCTCGCGATCGGCAAAAACCTGTGCCCCCACAGTGGGCCAACGGTTGGCTTTGCTCACTCGATACAACTCTTCCATTTGCCGGATATGAGCTTCGGCGGCACGCATATTTCGGTTATTGCTCAGGGTCTTGCGAATTAGTTTGCTCAATGTCGAGTCGGAATAAAGTTCCCACCACGACATATCGGCAAGGGTCAACGAATCGGTCTCGCCGGCTATGATTTCATCGGGTAGATTCAATTCCGGAGCAGGGCAACGCTTCTGTATGGAGCAACTGCTCAATATCAAAGCGGTTATAAATATATATATGCTGGCATTTATCGGTTTCATCGTTTACTCAGTTTAAATTTTAATTTGTACACCCATACGAAAAGGAGGGGCACAAAAATGATTCCTATGGTGATAGCCACAATCATTCCGAAAAATACACCTGTTCCTATGCCTTGACGGCTGGCCGAACCCGGTCCGCTGGCGAAAACAAGCGGCAACATACCGAGAATAAAAGCCAACGAGGTCATGACAATGGGCCGGAATCGTAAATGCGCGGCTTTAATGACCGCAGTGGTCACATCACTCCCTTTTTCCACTTCGTCTTTGGCAAACTCTACGATCAGAATCGCATTCTTGGCAACCAAGCCGATGAGCATAACCAAGCCGATTTGGAAATAAATGTTGTTCTCGAGTCCGCAAATCCAGTTGCCCAAATAGGCTCCGACTCCCGCTATCGGCAGGGAGAGTATGACGGCCACAGGGATAGACCAACTTTCGTATTGAGCGGCGAGGAAGAGAAATACGAATAGCAACGCCAATGCCAACACAAATCCGGTTTGACCGCTCACATGCTTCTCTTGATAGGACAGACCGCTCCACTCTACCCCGATGTTCTGGGGAAGATGCTTGTCGGCGATTTCTTCAAGAATCTCCATGACCTGTCCCGAACTATATCCCGGAGCCGCTTCGCCCGAGATTGTAGTCGAGGTGAACATATTGAACCGGCGAATCGTTCCCGGGCCCGTAGTATATGAGGTGGTTCCGAGCGCCGTAATGGGTATCATGGCATTGTTGTTGCCTTTGACAAAGAAAAGACCCAAATTCTCTTTATGCGCCCGATATGGCGCCTCGGCTTGAATATATACACGGTAGATACGGTTGAACATATTGAAGTCGTTCACATAAATCGAACCGGTAAATGTTTTCAAGGTCGAGAATATATCGGATATTTTCACACCCAGCATTTGAGCCTTATCACGGTCTACATCGAAATAAAGCTGGGGTATGTCGTTTTGAATGGAGGAGGATAATCCGCTAATCTCTTTCCGCTGGGAAGCATAATACATCAGTGTATCGGCCGCCCGTTGCAAATCGGCATAGCTGGCGTCGCCTCGGGCTTCGAGTACCATTTCGAAACCGCCCGAACTACCTAATCCCGGAATTACAGGAGGGGTACTCAAATAAACTTTGCTCTCGGGGTATTGTTTCAACTCAGTTCGGATTTCTTCCATAATTTCCCGCAGATTGGACGATTTGCGCTCTTCCCACGGTTTAAGAATCACGGTCAACTGACTGCGTGACTGGTTGGTGCCCACACGAGGGCTCGAACCGGTTACATTCAATACATATTCCACATCTTCACGCGACATCAAGTAGTTCATCGCGCGATCGGTAACTTCGCGGGTTCGTTCGAGTGTAGCGCCCTCGGGAAGTTCCAACTCTACGGTAAAATAGCCTTGGTCTTCTTGGGGCATAAAACTTTGAGGAACCACCTTGTTGAGCAGCCATATCGCTATCAGGGAGAGCCCGAAAGCCGCCAATATGCGCCGTGGATTTTTCAACCCTTTTCGGATAAGTTTTTCGTAAAGACGGTTACCGAGGGCCAGCCACAGGTTTATATAACGGAATATTTTGTTTTTCTTCTTCCCCGACGAATTGGGACGCAGCAATATAGCGCACATGGCGGGGCTCAATGTCAATGCGACGACCGTCGATATAAGTACCGAGACCGCAATGGTAATGGTAAATTGGCGGTACAATTGCCCGGTAATTCCCGCAAGGAAACTCACCGGGACAAACACGGCGCATAATACCAGCGAGGTGGCTATGATGGCGCTGCCCAATCCCCGCATGGCTTTTTTTGTCGCCTCGTATGGATTCAAATGTTCTTCTTCGATAATACGCTCTACACTCTCGACTACGACGATAGCGTCGTCGACGACGATACCGATAGCGAGGATAAGTCCCAAAAGGGTCATCATGTTGAGTGAGAAACCAAATAGCAACATGATTCCGAACGTTCCGATCAACGAGATAGGAACGGCGATAATCGGGATAAGTGTCGCCCGCCAGTTTTGCAGGGACAGGAATACTACCAGTATTACCAGTATGAGAGCCTCGAAAAGCGTGTGATAAACCTCGTTTATGGATTGCGAGATATAAGAGGTCATATCAAAGGGAATCTCATAGGTAATCCCCTCGGGGAAGTTGCGGCTAATCTCTTCCATCTCTTTTTTGACCGCTTCGGCAACCTCCATAGCGTTGGCTCCCGGGAGCATGTTGATGTTGAGAACGGCGGCATTGCCCCCGTTTATACCACTCTCGGTATTATAGGATTGGGCTTCGAGAGAGATGCGGGCAACATCTCGCAACCGTATTAATGAACCGTCGGGGTTGGCTCTGATCACGATATCTTCAAATTCGCCGACCGACGAGAGCCTTCCCTGTGCGATAATAGGGGTGGTAATATCGATGTCGGATATAGGTTGTTGTCCCAATACGCCGGCGGCCGATTCCCGGTTTTGGTCTTTCAAAGCCTTTTGCAAATCCTCTACGGTTAAGCCGAGATTGGCCAATCGGTCTGGCTGAACCCATATCTGCATGGCATAATAACGGCTGCCCACGTTGGAAACCCGTCCTACACCTTTGACACGGCGAAGCATGTCCAACACATTGAGTGTGGCGTAGTTACTTAGGTAGATTTCGTCGAATTTAGGGTCGCTGGAGCGCAGGGTGACTGTCATTAGCCGGCTCGATGCTTGTTTCTCGATCGAGATACCGTTTTGTACCACTTCGGCCGGCAATCGCCCCTCGGCCTCTTTCACCCGGTTTTGTATTTCGACGGCAGCCAAATCGGGGTTGGTCGAAATATCGAAGGTAATCGTGGCCGAGAAATTTCCCGAATTGCTGTTTGTCGACTCCATATAAAGCATGCCGGGAGTACCGTTCAACTCTTGCTCTATGGGCGTGGCTACGGCTTGTGTCACAGTCTGGGCGCTCGCTCCCGGATAGGAAGCCGATACTTTTACGACCGGCGGCACGATTTGGGGGTATTGGTCTATTGGTAATAAAATGAGCCCCAATATCCCGACGATGACAATGATGGTTGAAATGACCGTAGAAAATATAGGCCTGTCGATAAAAAAGTCCAATTTCATAGCACGTTAGTTTTGAGGTTGGGCTTTTTGTTTCGACTCTCCGGTTAAGGGGATAACCTTATCGCCATGCGTCAATTTGTGAAATCCTTCCACGACAATATGCTCATTGGGAATCAAGCCACGCTCGATGATCACATTGTTCCCGACTTCCGGCCCGAGTTCTACCATACGTCGTTCGGCAACGCTGTCGGCTCTCACGACAAAGATATAAGCGCCACCCTTTTCGATAGCGATTGCTTTGCTGGGGACAACCACGGCATTTTCTCTCACATCGAGCAATAACCTCACTTTGGTGAACTGTCCCGGGAGCAATATGTGGTTGGGATTGGGCATTTCGGCTCTTACCGAGAATGTACCGGTTTGAGGGTCAACCTGCGGGTCGGCAAAATCGACGAGCCCCCGCAACGGATAAACCGAGTTGTCGGGTAGGGTAATGGTAATATAGGGATCCCATGTGCGGGTCGTGTCTTTTTGCCCTAAATTGACATTGCGAGCTTTTGTTTTCAAATAATCGAGACCCGTCATGCTGAAATCGACCCGGACAGTGTCGCTCTTTACAACCGTAGCCAACAACGATTGTCCGCCGGGGCTTACCAATGTACCTATATCGACATTACGTTCCGATATATAACCCGAGATAGGCGAGCTTACAGTGGTGTAGCTCAATGCCGTTTCGGCTTGTGTCAAGTCGGCTTCACTCATTTCCACCTCGGCTTTGGCGCTTTCGTAAGAAGCTATGGCATTGTCCAAATCGAGTTGGCTGGCGGCGTTTTGTTGATACAGCGGGCGAATTCGTTCCAAATCTCGTTCGGCTTTCAATGCCAGCGCCTTGTCCTTGTTCAATTGCGCTTTGGCTTTGTTGGCGCGAGCCTGATATTGCTTGGGGTCGATAATGAACAAAGGCTGGCCTTTCTTGACATAAGTACCCTCGTCAAAGAGCATTCTTTCAAGGAAGCCTTCTACACGGGCTCGTATTTCGACAAATTGCTGTGCCCGGATACGCCCTACATACTCTCCGTAAATCTCCATATCGTCTGTGACAGCAGGTTCAACCTCGACAATCGGCAGGTCGGGACCCGGAGGCGCGGGACGTAACAACCAGTATAGCCCACCGCTCAATAGAACGACACCTATACCTATGTATATCCATGTACGAGGAGGAATGCGGCGAACTCGTTCACCTATTCGTATTACAAAACGGCTCGTTTTTTTTGCCGCTTTTCGAATATCTTCAAAAGAAATTTTTAACATAGACTCAGAATTTGAAGTCAATATACAACAATCCTAATATAAATAAAGTGAGAATGGAATAGCTCACAAAAGTAATTGTTTTTATTCAAATACATTCTTTTTGCCCCAATTTTGTGCCGAAATATTTAAAAATATTAGAATTAAGTCGTGTTTTGCTGGAAGATTTTATTCTGAAACGGAAAAAATGAAAGCTAGTGATTAAGCGGCTTTTCTTATTTAGAAACGTCAAATAAAATGTGGAAAAAATCCTTTTTAGTCAGGCCTAAGTTTCTAAGGGCATTTTTTATAATAAACTCCGGAACCACGGCTCTTTCATTTAAGAAAGCATGGAAGTTACAAGAACGCTGTTATTTTATAGCGAATACGAGCATGGTTGGCATGGTGTTCATTTCTCGGTTTTTAACTATGCCCGATGGGAATTATGACTGGTGAAAATGCGCTGTATTACATATTCATATTCCTGATATTCAGCAAAATACATAGGCAAAAATTTGGCCAAGTGGCGTATTTCCCGTAACTTTATAGTGACAATCAAACAGTTATGGAACGAATCGAGCCACTTGACCAAGACATTCTGATTGGCGCTGA
>CALUFO010000011.1 GCA_944320015.1 uncultured Barnesiella sp.
AAAAAGATTACCCGATTCGCAACAAACCGGGTAAGGGATACTATATCTTTACTGCTGGCTTAAATGAAAGAGCCGTGATTATATGCTAATGCAATCAGTGCAAGAGAATTTGTTTCAGTTGTCGTTTCTTTTCGGGGGTGAGACCTAATTCTTCTTCCAAATAGTTATTGATCGACCCGTATTGCTGGCAGATGTATTCTCGGGCATAGGAGAGGAAGCGGCTATCGGCCGACTGAATGAGCGAGAGCGCCTCTTGGGTCTCGTCGCAGCAGTCTTGGGGGTCGAACGTCGTCCTTCTTTTATCGAAATAGCGGTTGGAGAGCAAGTAGTCGTTCATGATGGTCTCTTCGGGAATATCCAGAGCGCTGAGAAGCAAGGACACGGCAAATCCCGTATAGTCTTTCCCGTTTACACAACTGAGCACAATGGGGTAATTGTCTTCTACCAAAAGTTGGTTGAACATCGAGCGGAAAGCCCTTTTCGAGCCCGATACCATAGCGACATACAAGTCTTGCATGAATAGACTGGCGTCTCCGCGCCTCAATTCTTCTTTTTTAAGACGGGGATATAGGTTTTGCCGATAGTGCAAGCCTCCCGGCAGGTTGATCACATTGTCGAGTCCCAACTCGGGGCTGGGCTTGATTACGTCCTCGCTGTCCCGGAAATCGACCAATGTTTTTATCCCTATCCCTTTAATGCGATTGATGCTACTGGCGGTCAGCGTGTTAAATTCGCCCGAGCGGAATATTTTCCCCCATCGTATTTGCTTCCCTTTTTGGGAGGTGTATCCGCCTAAATCCCGAAAGTTCTCGATATATTTCAACCGTTCGGCGCGGGCTCCTACGATATGGTCATACCGGTTGTTGAACCGGAGTAAAAAATAGTAGCGATGTGTAGGTTCCGGATTGGGTATGACGATGTAGCCTGTCGATATGTCTGCGATTGTCGGGGCGCTGTTCTTCGTATCGAATCGCTCGGGGTCGACCGATTGATATATATGAACCTCTCCTTCGATTCTCGGTGTGGTCTCCCATTTCAACAGGTAATTGTCTTGTTGGTCGATCTCACACGCCACATCGATGTCGGGGTTGTGCGTAGTGCAAGCCCCTAATGCGAGGAGCAACGAACAGAGTTGTAGGTAGCGCATATCGTATGAGTGATGAAAAATTCGTAACAAAGATACGATTCTACGATAGTCGACAGTTTTGGAGTTTGTTTTATTTTAGAATATTTATAAGGAATTTGGACTATTCCCGGGAGCGTACCGTGCGGCAAAATCGGGCGAAATATAGTTGTCCATGCTCATGCAAACGGACGAGGCGAAATCCATTCCGTACTGTATGATAGGCGCCCATTCTTCGGGGGTGAGTCTGTATAGCTTGTCGAGTGTAATGTCGTGTTTGAGCAATCCGAATAGAATCCCGGCGTTGAACGAATCGCCTGCTCCGATGGTGCTGACGGGCGTTACGGGGGTGGTGGCGAAGTGTTTGTTGCCTTGCGGGCAGAACAAATCGATGCCGTTGCTTCCCAATGTGCAGAGGAAATTGGAACAATAGAATTTGATGTGGTCGATATATATTTTCTGTGGGTCTGTGCAGTGGAACAGGTTGTTGAAGTCGTCTTTGGAGCCTTTTACCAAATCGGCGTATTCGAGGTTCTCGAGAACCGAGGGCATGAGTTTGACGGCTTCGTGGGCATGGGCGTCACGAAAATTGGGGTCGTAGTAGATAATGGCTTTGCGGTCTTTGGCGTATTCGATGAGTTCGCATAATTTTGACCGCAAGGCAGGGTTCAGCGCAAAGTAGGAACCGAAAACGATAATGTCGTCTTTGTCGATTCGAGGCCATACAAAGTTGAGCCTGTCCTCGGGAAACTGATTGTAAAATATGTATTTGGCTTCGTTGTTCTCGTCGAGAAAAGCCAGTGATATAGGTGTTTTTCCCTCGCAGAATATATCCAGATTTTCGGTTTGGACACCGTTTTTTCGCATAAAATCGAGGATAATGTCGCCCACGGTGTCTTGCCCGATTTCGCTGATAAACGTGGCCGGGACGCCAAGACGACCCAGTGAGATGAGAGTGTTGAACGTCGATCCGCCAGGAACGGCATGGGAGGGCTGGTTGTTCCTGAAAATAATGTCGAGAATGGTTTCTCCTATTCCTATGATTTTACGCATATCGTTACGATTGGTTCTAATCTTTGTGATGCTGACTTTGTTCTCGGGAGCGGGTTCCCAAATAGCCTCCGTGATGGCGGAGGGCATATTGATGAGCGTCGAAGTGGGTCGCTTCCATCGCGCCTACGACCAAAATATCGCCGATAACAGTCATGAGCGTGGTCGAAGTGGTGGGCGTAAGCCCGAGGGGACACACCTCGCCGGGGGCGCCGGTAAAGAGGCACACATCGGCACGCTGTGCCAACTCGCTTTGGTTGTTGCCGGTAATGACGATAAATTTCAACTCGGGCATCAAATTCGAAGCCAGATGCAAGAGCTCGAGTATTTCGCGAGTCTTTCCCGAGTTGGAGATAACCAGCATCAAGTCGTTTTTCTGCAATATGCCCAAGTCGCCGTGCTGCGCTTCGCTGGGGTGGAGAAATACGGCCGGGGTGCCGGTCGAGCAGAATGTGGTGGCGATATTCATGGCTATTTGCCCCGCTTTGCCCATTCCGCTGGTCACGAGTTTCCCGCCTTTCTCATGGACTTGTTCGACAATAAGTTTTACGGCTTTTTCGAATTGATCGGTCATGGGAATGTCCAAGATGGCCTGAGCCTCTTTGTGTAGGATTTCCTCTATTCTCTCGGTAAAGTTCATATCTGTTAAATTAGCCTTGGTCTGTATGAAATTCATGCAAAAGTAATAAAAACGCACAGAGAATGGTTGATGTGCCCGCTATTTTTCATGGGTTTTTACGGAGTTCCTTTTCTTCAAAACGGCAAAGTGCGTTTTTCCAATCGTCGCTGATAGGCGCCGCGGTTCCTGCCGTAATATCGAATCCTACCATGACCGTGCGGCATATGCCTTTTACCTGGCCGGTCTCGGTGTTGATGATTTGTTGCAGCAGTTTGAAACTGCGGTTGCCTATTTCGACCGTGGCGGTCTGTACGGCGATGGCTTCTCCCGAATAGATGGGCGACAAGAAATCGGCGTTGACGTTGGCGACGACGACATCGGCTTTCTTCCAATCAATATTTTGGGCTTTCACCGCCTCGAAGTAGCGGGCTTTCCCCAAGTCGTAAAAAGAGAAATAGACCGAGTTGTTGACATGCCCCAGCAAATCTATGTCGTTGAACCTCAGTTGCAAGGGGAGGGAATGGTGAAAGATCGGTAATGTCGATTCCATAAAGTGTGGTATTATCTGAAAATAATGTTGTCTATGACGGGGTGCCCCATCTCGGTGTTGAGGCGGTTGAGCAATTCGCTGCGCAACATCAGCAACTCGTTGCGAAGGACGGCCGATGACAATCGCACATAGAGTGTTCGGTTGTGGACGTACATCGATTGCGTGTAGGCATTGACGGTTTCTCCCGCGATTTTTGGCCACAGGCGCATGATTTGTGTTTCGTCGAGTTTTTGCCCGATGTTTTTTTCGGATATGAATTGGGCGATAATCTCTCCGATGGGCAGCGCATCTTGTTTTTTCATGGCAGTGATTCCTCCAAAAGTGTAAATTCGCCTCGGTTTACGGCAAAGATGTGGTATTGCGAGCCGATGAATTGAATTATCTCGTCGAGGTATTTTCGATTGGTGTCGGTGATGAATATCTGTCCGAAGTGATCGGACGAGACCAATTTGATGATTTGTTTCACCCGCTCGGTATCGAGCTTGTCGAAAATATCGTCGAGCAACAGGATGGGAGCCGTTTCGCCTTGTCCTTGCAAGAAATCGTATTGAGCCAGTTTCAAGGCAATCAGGTAGGTCTTGCACTGCCCTTGCGAACCGATGCGTTTCATGGGGTAGTCGCCCAGCATCATTTCCATGTCGTCTCGGTGTATCCCCCGCGAGGTGTATCCCAGAATGAGGTCTCTTTGCCGGGTCGATTTCAATTGAGGCAACAAAGGGCTTTCGGCGAGGTGTGAGGTGTAGATGAGATCGGCCGATTCGTTTTGTGATGAAATTTCGCTGTAAAACCGGCGGAACACAGGAATGAACGATTCCAAGAAATGGGATCGGCTGTTGTAGATCTCGGCGGCGGTCGAGTCCATTTGTTGTTCCCATATTTCATACAACATCTCGTCGGTACACTCTTGTCGTAACAAGGCGTTGCGCTGTTCCAAGGCTTTGTTGTATCGGATAAGCGTATTCAAATATTGTTTATCGAATTGGCTGATTACCAAATCGATAAATTTCCTTCGTTCTTCGCTGCCTCCCAAAATCAACTCATGGTCCGAGGGGGCTGCCATGACCAACGGCGCAAACCCGATATGGTCGGATAGCCGGCTGTATTCTTTCTTATTCCGCTTGAACGTTTTTTTCTGCCGCCGTTTAATGCCGCAATAGAGTTCCTCCTCGTTGTTGTTACGCTCGTAGTATCCTTGAATGACAAAAAAATCTTCGCCGTGGTGTATGTTTTGCGAGTCGGGGTTGCGGGTATAGCTTTTGCAAAACGAGAGGTAATAAATCGCATCGAGCAGATTGCTTTTCCCCATGCCGTTATTCCCTAAGAAACAGTTGATGTTGGGCGAGAAATTCAAATCTGCCTGAACGATATTTTTGAAATTGACGATAGATAGCCGGGAGAGAATCATGTCGGGTTGTCGTTTTGTCTCTACAAACATACGGAATCTTTTTCTTTTTTACGAATAAAGTTTGTCCGAAATGGAACGAAAGGTTCCGGTGAGGGTGCAAAATAGCTTGCTGTTGCGCTTTATTGGGGGCTCTTAGGCAAAAAAATAGAGGCGAAATTTTATTTATAAAAAGAAATAAACTACTTTTGTCACTCAATTCCGTATATAGGGATTGTGTATGAGGATAAAATAATTAAAAGACAAGAAAAATATGGCAGAAAAAGAAAAAGACGAGCTTGAGAAAATGAACGAAGCTCTCTCGATGTCGGAACAATTTGTTGAAAAGTATCAGAAGCCCCTTTTGCTCGGATTGCTGGTTGTTTTAGTGGTGATCGGGGGCATATTGGGTGTGCGCCATTTCTATCTGTTGCCTCGTGAGGACAAGGCTCAAGCAGCTATGTATCAAGCTGTGATGGCTTTTGAGAACGACTCTATCGATTTGGCGATCAACGGAAATGAAAAATTCGATGGCTTGTTGACGATTGTCGATCAATACGGCTCGACTGCCGCCGGTAATTTGGCAAATGCCTATTTGGGTTTGGCCTATTATGAAAAAGGCGAGTTTGAGACGGCTCAGAAATATTTCTCTGAATTTAGCGCCGATGAAACGGTATTGGCTCCGGCCGTAGTGGCTGCCATCGGCAATTGTTTGGTCGACATGGAGAAATATGACGAGAGTGTGAAATATTTCGAGAAAGCCGCCAAGGCTTCGGATAATGCGGTTTTCAGTCCTATTTATCTGAAAAAAGCTGCCGCTGCTTATGAGAAAATTGGCAATAACGAGGCTGCGTTGAAACTCTATCGGGAGATTCAAGATAAATATCCGACCTCTAACGACGCCCGTGGTATCGAACGTTATATCGAGCGGGCTCAAAGCAAGTAAAGAGAATAAAGAAACAAAACCCCAAGATAAGGTCGTCTCCCGTAGGAAAGACGGCCTTATTTTGAAAATGGAGGGAACATAATAATGGCAACTGCTTATCATAATTTATCATCTTACGACGCCGACAGCATGCCTGATGCCTCGGGTATGAAAGTGGCTATCGCTGCGGCCGAATGGAATGCCGAGATTACCGACGCTTTGTTGCAAGGGGCTGTCGATACCTTGATGCGTAATGGCGTGAAGGAGGAGAATATCTATGTGGCCCGTGTCCCGGGAACTGTCGAATTGACTTTTGCCTCGCAACAGATGGCCGAGTTTTACCAGCCCGATGCCGTTATCGCTATCGGCTGCGTGGTGCGGGGCGATACTCCCCATTTCGATTATGTGTGCCAAAGTGTTACACAGGGCATTACACATCTCAACACCCTATTTGGTATCCCTTTTATATTCGGCGTGCTTACGACCGATACGATGGAGCAGGCTCGTGATCGTGCCGGCGGCCGGTTGGGGAACAAGGGCGACGAGGCTGCTGTCACAGCGATAAAAATGCACGATTTCGTTTGTAAATTAAAATAAGAGTGCTATCTTTGCACTCGCTTTACGGGCAAATTCCAGAGTGGCCAAATGGGGCAGACTGTAAATCTGCTGGCTTACGCCTTCGGTGGTTCGAATCCATCTTTGCCCACGAAAGCCTGCGGAAGTAGCTCAGTTGATAGAGCATCAGCCTTCCAAGCTGAGGGTCGCGAGTTTGAGCCTCGTCTTCCGCTCCAAGTAAAAAACTCCCGGTAGAAATTCTCTGCCGGGAGTTTTTGTTTTTTCGCAATACCTGTATTATATATGCTTTGTTGTGCGGTAGCCTGTTGTGGATTACAATAGTTTTTCTCTTCTTTTGATTTCGTCTTTCAGTTTTTTCAGCCACTTGTCGTAGGTCGATTCTGTCAGCAGCATAGTGTGGGAATCGTGTTTTTGGGTATGGCCGTTTTGGCGAGTGACCATCAGCGCGTTCCGGTAAAGCGACAGTTTCACTTCGGTGCGCTTTTCGGAGAGAGGCAGGACAAGGAAGACCGCTTCGGTCGATTCTCGTTCGGTCGCTTCGCCAAAGGCTTTTAAATTCCATTCTACATCGTTTCTCTCGACGTGTTGTATCCCTCGTATGATACCACTCTCCTTGTCGGCTTGTATGATCGTGTATCGTTCGGCTTGCAACAACGATAGGGTGGAGTAGAACACCATGTCGTAGGAGTTGTCGAACAGCTCCGAGGTCATGCGGGTAATGTCGTCTGATGTGAGTTCTTTCAACAAGGAGCAAGAGGAGAGGAACAAGCAGGCGAGGAGGCCGAGGTATTTGTACAATGAGTGCATGGACAATGATTTATAGGGGTATATCTCTCGGGGTTTTCCCCGAGAGATATACAGTTGTACTAATATTGTTTAATGGCTTTTTCGATATTTGCGTTTTTATCCAACGGGATTAACGAGAAGCCGTAGGAAATTTTGCCCGCGGCGGGGTCTATTTGGTATGCTTTGTGCGGTTTGGCACCCCAAGAGTCGTCACCGCCGACACCCATCATGCGGTAGTCGATGAAGAGGTCGACAAGGTTTGCCGGTTTGGGGTCGCAGTTGTGGCGCTGCTGCGGGTTTTCGGGGCGTTGCCGACCGTCGTCGCGATGCTCGCCGCCATCGAGTGATTCGAGGGGATAGTTCGATACGTTAAATTCCAATAGCGAGTCGGCGACAATTAGCAGGGTGTTTTCCCCGGAAAGCGCCAGCCAGCTTATGTCAGTACGGTGGTTGTTCTCTTGTGGCCGTACATAAGGTTCATAGAGGTCGGCGATTTCGGTTTGATATTTCCCGATAAAGCAGCTGGTTCGGCGGTCGATATAGTTTTCTCCCGGTCCTCGTCCGTAATATTCCAGTTTCGTGAAGTCTCCGGGCAGTTGCATGCGCAGCCCCACACGGGGAATCATGGGCGCTTTCGGGTCGTTAGGCTCGAAGGTGTTATCGATTTTGACCACTCCGTTTCCAAATAGGGTATAGGCGATTTCCCACTCGGCTTGGGTTTGGGGATAGGAGTATTGGCAAATGACGCGCACGGTATTGTCGTCGTTCGTTTCGACACTGAACGAGCGAGCGACGGGTGTTTGTTGCGATGCTTCTTTCCATTTACCCAGCAGTCGGGGGGCATTATAGCCGTAATCGTTGTCGATGGGGGCTCGCCAAAAGGCGGGACGCAGGCCAAATCCCTCGTGTATGTATTCATGGCCTTTGTATCGATAGGAGGTCATTAATCCGCTTCCCTTGTGGAAAGTGATGTCGAAGTTTTTGCCCGAGAAGAGCAGTTTGTCTCCGTTTTCGGTTTGAGCGATTGTCCCCCGGTTGGGTGCGGCGACGGTCTTGACTGCTGGTTTGACCGAGATTTGCTCCCGGGCTACGACGTAACCTTGCGGAAGGAAAGGCTCGGCTTCTTTTTGTCGAGCTTCAAATTCGATTTGATAGTCAACGTTTCCTTTGGTCATGGCGGGAAGGCCTTTCAAGGCGACGGTCGTCTCTTCGCGGGGAGGAAGAGCGAGACCGAATTTCCCCGATTTCAGTGTTTTCCCGTTCCCTTTGACCGTATAGACAAAATCATATTTGCCAAGGTCGGTGAAGAAAAATTCGTTTTTCACATCGATAGTCCCCGCATTGATATTGAAGTTCCTGAATTTGATATTCTGATAGACCTTTCCCATTTCTATCGTTTGAGGTTTCACCTGTCGGTCGGGATAAACGATTCCGTTGATACAGAAATTGCCGTCCGACGGTGTGCCTATATCGCCGTAATCGCCGCCGTATGCCCAGAAATCATTACCGTCCTTGTCGGTTGCCCGGAATCCTTGATCTACCCAGTCCCAAATACAACCGCCTTGCAGGAGGTCGTATTTCTCGATAATGTCCCAATAGTCTTGGAAGTTGCCCAAGCTGTTACCCATGGCATGGGCATATTCACACAGAATGAGGGGGCGGAACGAGGTGGAATCGAGGGCGTATCGTTCGATACCCTCGGGCGAGGTGTACATGGGACACACGATGTCGGTGTTCCATTCATGCTCGGCTCGCTCGTATTGGACAGGACGTGACGTGTCGCGTTGTTTCAGCCATCGATAAGCCTCGTAGAAGCAGTAGCCGTTGCCGGCCTCATTGCCGAGCGACCAGATGATGACCGAGGGGTGGTTCTTGTCGCGCTCGACCATATCCTCGATGCGGTCGAGGTGTACCGGCAAATAGAGCGGATTGTTGCCTAAGGTTCCACCCACACGCAGGTTATATCCCATGCCGTGAGTCTCTATGTTGGCCTCGTCGATTACATAGAGGCCATATTCGTCGCAGAGTTCATAAAACCTTTTTTGTTGGGGGTAGTGGCAGGTGCGTACGGTGTTTACGTTGTATTTTTTCCAAAGCTCGAAATCTTTGAGCATGGTCTCTTCGGTTACATAATGGCCGGTGAGCGGGTCATGCTCGTGTACGTTCACACCTTTGATGAGTATGGGCTGCCCGTTGACCAGCAACTGTTTGTTTTTGATTTCCACCGTGCGGAATCCTATGCGGGAGGGAATGCACTCGACGGTGTTCCCGTCGCTATCGGTTGTCGAGATGAGCAGGGTGTAGAGGTGTGGAGTCTCGGCTGTCCACGCTTTTACATGCTCTATTGTTTTGTCAAAAGATACTTTTGCGGGACTGTTCGCTTCGAGGGTGATAGTTTTTTCTTCTTGGGCGATTATTTGTTCGTCGTCATACAGTTGGTAAGTCACCGCCACGGTTTGTCGGTTTTCCCGGTCGTTTTGCAGGGAGACATCGAGGTTGAGCAGCCCGTTTTTGAAAGAGGCGTCGAGAGGCGCTTTCACTTCGAAGTCGCAAACTCGGGTTTGCGGTTGGGCATAGATATATACGTCCCGTTCAAATCCAGTAAGCCGCCAGAAGTCTTGTCCCTCGAAGTAGTTGGCGTCGGAGAAGCGATGTATTTGCACGGCCAGCGTGTTTTTCCCGGGTTTGGCATAGTCGGTTATGTCGAATTGCACCGGCACTTTCCCGGCTTTCGACATGCCTACGAAATGGCCGTTCAGGTAGAAATATGCCGCACCTTTCACGGCGTCGGCGCTCAAAAATACCTTTTTCCCCTCCCAGTTTGCTGGCAGGTCGAAATCCCGCCGATACGACCCGGTGGGGTTCCACTCCTTGGGAACCATAGGCGGATTGGGGGCTTGGAGGTATTTGGGGAATCCCGGAGAGACAAATTCATACCCCACATTCACATAGATGGGAGTGCCGAACCCTTGTAGTTCCCAGTTGCCGGGGACTTTTATGTCTTCCCAGCCGTCGGTGTTGTAGCCGGGCTGCATGAAATCGGTTGGCCGCTTGTCGAAGTCTTCGGTGTAGTGGAATTTCCAGACACCGTTCAAAGAGAGGTAATAGCTGCCGTTTCGCGATTCGTCGTTCAACGCCGATGAAGCATCGGTGTAAGACGAGAAACTGGCATGCGCCGGCAGTTTGTTGATGTCGACAAGCCGTGGATTGGTGAGTTCGGCAAATCTGTTTTGCTGCTGTTGAGCAATGGTTGTCCCCGAGAGAGAAAGGGTGGCCGATAAGAATAATGCGATTGGTTTCATAAATATTTGATTTATAGATAAGGTGATGAATTATTTCCCCCGGTACGCCGAGGGGGATTGTCCGGTATTTTGTTTGAAGAATTTGCCAAAGAAAGATTGGTTGGCAAAATGCAACTCGTCTGAAATCTCTTGAATACTTAGTGTGGTGGTTTTGAGCAGTTGCTTTGCTTTCATGATGACAAAGTAAGTGATGAGATCGTGGGCGGTTTTGTTGCTTAGTTGCTTGATGACAGAGGAGAGGTGTTTGGGCGATATATATAGTTTATCGGCATAGAAAGCGACACTTCGGCTCTCTTTGTAGTGCTCGCGGAGCAGGGAGAGGAATTTCCATAAAATCTCCTCTTTGCGAGATATTTTTATGGATTTGTGCTCTTTTCTGTCGGTGAAGGTTTGATTCAATTCCAGAAAGAAAGTCGAGAGCAGGGAGAAGATGATAGCATCGTCGACATGGGCTTCGTAGCGGTTTTGTATCAGGTTCAAGTAGGTTTCGATGGTCTCCATTTCGGCCGGTGAGAACACATTATGCGGGTGGCCTATGATATAGGAGCTTAACGAAAAAACCGTATTTAGGTCGAAGAAAGAATTTTGATCGGTGGACGGGAAGGTTATCGATAGGAATCTGGCTTGGAAATCGTCGCTTGTATCCAATGTTTTCCAAATGATGCCGGGATAGAAAACGACGAGGCTGCGAGGTTCCAAAATATGTTCTGTGAAATTCAGTTGTATGGTTTTACGGCCTTGGGTGCATAACAAAAAGGTGATTCGGTGGGGCGATATGTGTAACTGGTCGTTCTCGGTGGAGATATTCGGTCGCTCGAAAGAGAGCGAGAATCGACCGTGTATATGTGGGCTGGGTAACTTTTCCATGGATTTTTCGCATCTTGCGCAAATCGCTCGCTAAGTCGGGTTGCACAAAAATAAATATTTTACCCGAGAATTGCAACTTCGTATGGAAGAGTTCATACAAATTTACACGATAATTGCTTTTTAGGGAAAGAATCGATAGGAAAAAGAGGGATAAAGTGATAAAAAAAACCAAAGCTCCGGAGCTTTGGTTTTTTTATGGGTAACAGCAAACAGTATTACTTCTTGATGATAGAGGTTGTCAGTGTGCCGTTTTGGGTTTTAACTACGATTTGGTAGAATCCGGGAACAAGGCTCTGCAAGTCGAGTTGTCCCGACGCCAGTATATTGGACGAGTAAACCAGCGTGCCGGCAATCGAGTAAACGTCGGCTTGGTATGCGCCGTCGGCGTCGATGTAGAGAATGTTGTTCACGGGGTTGGGGTAGCATTTCAATTCGGTGTTGTCGGCGCCGACGGTGGTGATACCGCTTTCTTCCACATATTGGTATGCGCCCAAGTCGATGTTGAAGTCTTCATCGAGGCAGAGGTTGCCGTCCAAGTCGTAGGTGTTGTCGGTCAAGAGGCCGGCGGGGTCGTCACCTGCGGCGATCAGGGGCGATTCGGCTGTGAGGTGGTAGTCTCCGTTTTCGGGGTCTACGAATTTAGGAGCTTTGGCAGCTGTGGTTTCCTCGGTGGCTTCGGTGTCGGTATTGTTGTCCAAAGCCAGTTTAATACAGCTTGCGTCGAGAACGATTGTCGACCCGTCTTTTGCAGCTTCGCCCGCTACATAGTCATAGCCCCAAGTGTTACGGCCGTTGTCATTCTCGGTCTCGCTGATAGCCGTGTTGTAAAATTCTACGTTGGCTCCTGCGTCGATGCGGATGTTACCGGGCGTGTTGCCCCACATGATGGTGTTGTAGAAACGCATATTGCCGGCTAAGACATAGATTCCACCTACACGATTCCAATCGAAATCGCCTTCTCCCACGTTGTCGACGATGGTGGTGTTGCAGAAAGTAACCGATCCGTGGCTACGCAGGATACCGAATTTCGAAGACACCTTGTTGCGGGTGAAGAGACAGTTGGAGATGGTGATGCTACTGTTGGCATCGGAATAGATGCCGACAGTCTCGGTGGCGGCATTGTCCCGGAAGATACAGTTGTTGATTTGGAGCGAGCCGTAGACTTCGAGAAGCATGCGGTTCCCGGCGCTGAGCAGGTCGCAGTTGGCAAATTCGAGGTTGTCGAAATATACCGTGCGGGAAGTGCTGTTGCCTCCGATCGAGAACATGGTGCAGTTGGAGGTGAATACCGGTCTGATCTTTATGTCACGTTGGTCAAATGCGGTTTCGCCACCTTTGAAACCACCATAGAGGCGAGCTCCTTGTCCCAGATAGAAGCCAGCTTTCATATTGTAAGTACCTTCTTTAATCCACGCTTCGGCATCGACTTTCGATTTCAAACTGTCGATAGGTGCTGCGTTTTCCCAAGAAGAGCCGTCGCCCGTACCGTCGGGGGCGATATAGATCACTGCGCTGGCGCGCGTTCCGCATAAGGCAAAAACTGCCGTCAAGAATACAAAAAGTAAATTTTTCGCTTTCATAGTTTTTAAATTTTTAGTGAATGACTTTGTGTATAAAGACTTGGTAGGTTCGTATCCGGAGTTTGACTTTCCAAGGCATTATTTTGTTTATTCGCCAATGTGATGTATGGGTGGATAACTGAACGTGTTGTCGATCATCCACCGGGCTTTGTATATTTTATAGTTTTGTTTTTGAAAGAGTATATTGCCCTCGGGATCGATGAGGCGGTCGGACCACCACGATTCGGTGGGCTGGAGCATGAGCGTGGGTATGTCGCCGGGACCCGAAGAGATACTTTTGATTTCTTTGATGTCATAGGCGAGCGAGCATTTGCCCGACACGATGTCGTACCGGAATACTTTCCCGTTGGTTGTCCAGTAGAGGGCATATTCGCCGTAGATTGGGAAAAGGTCGTGCGACCCCTCGGTTCCTGTGCCGGAGAGGCGGTAAAGCTCTTTCCGGTTTACGAGAGCGGGATTCTCTTTGTCGAAGTTGTATTCATAGGACACGAGACAATTGTTTGCGGTGGTGTAGAGGAGGTTTTTCAACCTGTCCCACACGACGTTGTGCGCCGCCGATACAGAATAGGTCTCGATAGCTGAGCCCGTACCGGCGATGGTGTCGGTGCGGAAGATGCTCACTTGCTGGTCGGTCGAGGATGCCGTCACGATATTTCCGTCGGGGAGCAACTCGGCTGAATGCGGGTTTTCACCGGCATAGGCATAGAACATGACTTTCTTGTCGGCGATACGAATCAATGCCACAGCTCCGCCCGAAGCGGTGACGAGGAGATACTTGCCGTTGTAGACGGGCTTGACCTCGCTGGGGTTGTGGAACCAGATTTGTTTGGCCGACGGGATAGACGATGTGGCCACCCTCCACTCCCACAGAATCGTGCCGTTTTCTCGGGCGATGATAAACGCGCGGTTGGCCTGCTCGGCGATGGCTATCTCTCTCGATACGCGGGGGGCACAGCCGCAGTCGGCCTTTATGGTCGGGTCGACTACGGCGATGCACAGAGCAATCATTATGAGTTTGAGGTTTGCTTTCATACGACAAGGGTTATGATTGTTTTTCGATGACCAGAATACCGTTGGAAATGGTACGCGGTCCACCTTCGTCCGAAGGACTGTTCACGACGGGGAATGTCACCAGCCCGTCGGGTTTGGTCTTGCGCACGATGAGGGTGGTGGAGCCACCTCCGTCCAAGGCGATAGCATCGGTACAGCCCAGTGCGTTGAACAGCAGGGATAAGGCGTTCATGTCGAAGCCTGCGGAGTAGCCTTCCTGCCGGCCGTCGACTACGAGGAAGTAGAGGGTTTTGCCTACGATTCCTACCGCTGTGCGGGGCTGGCGGGTCGAGGATTGGGCGATGTCAGCGCTTACGGATTGTATCTGTCCGTCTTTCATGAGGAGGCCATATCCGCCGATTACTTCCTGCATGTCGTCCAAGTAGGGGAATATGTCGTTGACCGTGCCGATTCCCACGGTTCCGTCTTTTTTCTTGTAGATGACTTCGGTGTGCCCTTCGTAATAGGTGGTTCTGATAGCCACGCCGTCTTTGTAGAATAGCCCCATGGGAATCAGTTGCCCCGACGAATCGCCAGCCCAGAAGTCGCCGTTCACGCCCAGCCACACGGTTTTGCCGTTACCTTCGGCCGCGCCGGCGTGTACCGGCATAATGGCGTCGGGGTTGGGGAGCTCGGGTTTATCGTTGGGGGTGGAGGCGATGATAGTTACCTTGTCGAGATCGACCCGGGCGACGAACATGTGCATTCTCTCCCCGGCGTTATTGAAATCGATTTCGGAAACGACCACTCCGTCGCGAAGCGTATTGACCGACTCGCTGTACACTTCGTCGATAACGCCGCTCTTCGATTTCAAGTCGGTGAGTATGGCCGAGTAGTTTTTATCCTTATCGTCGTCGGAGGAGCAAGAAGGAAACGCTATCGACGACAAGAGAAGCACGAAAAATAATTTATATAAGGGTTTCATGATTTTAATGAGATTTTAATGATTGAACAATAGTTGGGTTTATTGAGGAAATTCATATGCTCCTATGTCGACGGCGGCTCCGCTCTTGCGTTTGTTCCCGACAATGTCGTAGGTGAGGTTCAACGGGTCGATGGCCGAGTCGAGACCTTTGTCGATACAGAAGGAGCCGCTGCGGAGGCTGAAATCCTCGCTGCCCGAGCTGGGGTTGGTGAACTGCGGCCCGTCGGAAGCGTCGTTGGAGGGAGAAAGGTCGACGACGTTGCTCTTCGTCGGTTCTACGTTGACTTTATCGCCGGTTTGAATGGCACAGTTGTAGAGCTTGACGTTTTCAGCCGTATAAAGTTGGTGGAAACTGCCCTTGGGACGATTGTCCTTGTTGCCCCACAGGAGTACATTGTACGCTTCGGTTCCGGCATCCATGCGGAGTCCTCCACCGGCACCGCCGTTACCTACGTTGTTGGCGATAGTGGTGTTGTAGAGTTTCGTGCCGTTGGCGACGTGAACGATGGCGCTGGTAGTACCTGTCGAGGTGTTGCCGTAGAATACACAGTTGATAAGTTCGCAACTATCGAAATAACCGCCGGGGTTCTTGCCATAAGTGTTGTTTCTGATGATACAGTTCCTGAGGCCACGGCCGCCATAGATCTCGAGCGTGCCCACATATTCCGACGCACTGTTGGCTCCCTCGAAGATAAAGCCGTCGAGGAACACCCGCAGCCCGTTGCCATTAGACCAAGCGTTCATGGTTTGGAAAGGCCCGCCGATGATTGTCGACTTTTGGGTGCGGTCACGTTGGCTTCGTTTGGTTTCGTTGCCGTTGAATCCGCCGAAGGCGTTCACCTCTTTCCAGTTGAGCGTGGTGGTGATTTGGTAATCGCCTTTGGCTACCCACAATTCTTTGAGTTTCGCATAGTCGGCGGCTGTAAGCCCTTGTGCGATAGTGTTGTAGGCTCGTTCCCAGCTGCTTCCGTCGCCGCCGGCGGGAGCGTCGGCCCGCACATAGACAATCTCATCGGCGGCCCGTTGGGTGATGTATAGGGTGTCGGCTATGGCCGAAGGGTCGCTCTTGCTTGCGACAGTGACATAGCCATATCGTTCGTCGTAGTCGAGGTTTTCGTCGACAGTGACAGAGATACTGAGGTCGGTGCGTTGTCCGGGGGTAGAGATAGCGGGAAGCTCGCTCACCTTAATCCAATCGGACGATACTTTGGCTTCGGTCTCGTCGTTGACTGTGATTAAGAACTCCGAAGCGTTGCCTGCCCGTTGAATGATAAGGTCTTTCTCTTCGGGAAGGAGAGCCCAGGCCGCCAATGCGTCTTGTGTGGTTTGCATGACAGTGAGGGTTTCTTCGACGGTTTGATTGGCGTCGAACAGCCTGATTGTTTGCCGCTTGATGTTCCCGGTACCGTTGACGTCGGCGTGAATGCTCAAGTCGCCGCTTTCGGTTTTTGTGAAGGAGAAGCCGTCGCCCTCGATGGTTTCGAATTGCCAGTTTTGGTTGGTCACGATGTCGACAAGTTCGTCACCGCCCTGCCGGTTGAAGTAAACGATTTTCTTGGGTAGTGTGATGAGACTTCCCCGGCCGAGCTGAGTGACGGGAATACGTTTAGTGAGTTGGTCCATAAGTCTGATTTCGACGTATCCCTCACGGTCGGTCATTTGGGCGTTTTCGCCGATTTCGAGGACAATGGAGTCGGGTTTCAAGGCGTTCCCCCGGTTCCGTCTGATGTTGATCCATTCGGTCTCGGTCTCGGCGAACCACGGGTAAGTCGACCTGAGATTGAGGACGACTCGTTCGGAGAGCGGGCCGATAGAGACTTCGTCTTGTATGGTCAGTTCGGGAGTCTCTTTGCGGATTACACCGTCGTCGTTGCAGGCAACGAGAAGGAGAATAGCTCCCAGTAGCGTGTATTTCAATAATTTATCTTTCATAGTCGTGTGTGTTAATGCGTTATTGTTTGTCGATTATCAACAGTCCGTTCAAGACATCTTGCGGGAAGGATTGTTGCAGCTTGTTGAGCGTGTTAAATTCCACGCCCGACGCGGTTTCTTCTCTCACGGCAAGAGTGGTGTACACGTCGCCACGGAGGTTGAGCGCTTGATAGCAGCCGGCGCCTTGGCTGATATACATGGCGTCTTTCAGCCTGATTCCGGTCGATTGCTCGGGGGTGCTCCCTTCGACGACGAAGATGTAGAATTTCGAAGCGTCGGCGTTGGTTCCCACGAAGGTGCGGGCTTGCAGTGCCATGGTATTGTCGTCGGCCATGAACGCGCCAAATTCACCGTCCTCCAAGAGGCGTTGCGCTCCGCCGATGGCATGCACGGCTTGATTTTTAAGGACGAGGAAGTCGGATACAGAGCAGATGCGTACTTTCCCGTCTTGTGTGACCACCACGCAGTTGTCTTCGCCGCTTTCGGCCGATTCCTTGATGGCCACGCCGTCTTTATAGAACAGCCCGGTGGCTTGTGTGCCGTTGAAGTTCCCGCCGTTGACGGCCAGCCACACTTTCATGCCGGCTTTTTCGGCGCTCATGGCTTGCTCGGGAATAGATTCGAGGGTCGAGATGCCCGATGTTTTATTACCGGGCGAGGAGGCCGCTACGGTAATGTTTTTGTTCAAGTCGACTACCGCCACGATGAGCCGGGTGGGCTCGAGCATGTAGGTGCAAGAAATGTCGGTGATTTCTACGCCGTCGCATAAGTTGTAGGTAACCTCCGACTCGATGCTTTGGATATAGTCGGTATTGGCGGCGATGTTTTGGACCAAAGTCGATTTCCCGCCTTTCGTGTCGATGGCGTCGTCGTTTTTATCGCAGCTGGCGGTGGCTATGGCAAGCAGCAGCGCCGGGAGTATGCAGAGGGAGAATTTACAAATCTTTTTCATTGTGTAGAGTGTTATGCGTTTCGGATTATTCCCAGCCCGGGTTTTGAGGCAACAGGTTGGGATTGAGAGAAGTCTCGTTTAGCGGGATATTGAAAAGATAGTTCTTTTCGGTGAAATTGGGCTTGTAGTCCACACGGAGGTCGTAGGGCATGATGAAGCCGTCTTTGATAGGCACTTTCCCGTCGAGATAAGAGAGTTCCTGAGCGGTGTACATGTTGGACTTCGCACCTCTTTTGGGGCGGTTCAGCAGGTCGCCCGCATGCCAGCGCAGAATATCCATGTAGCGCAGGCCTTCGCCGAAGAGTTCGACTCTCCGTTCCCGGCGGATTTCACGAATGAGCCAAGCGTTGGGGCCTTTTATGATGGGATATTTCTCGATCATGTCGGGGTCTTCGCCTTCGGCGGGTGGGTTGGCCGAGAGCATGAAGGTGAGTCCGGCTCGCTGACGAAGGAGGTTGATGGTTTTATCGAGTTCGGGGTCTTCACCCAGTTCGGCACCGGCTTCGGCACGAATCAGGAGAATTTCGGCATAGCGGAAAATGGGGGAGTCGACACTGCCTTGGAAACGCAAATCGACATATTCGTCGGGATTATAATATTTGGCGATGCAGTATCCCGTCGTGGAGGTTCCATAGTAAGGTCTGTCGTCGGTGCCTTGCATATAGGAGAAGATGTTCGGCGCTCCGCCCACTCTTTTCCCGTTGACGGTTTTCCACAGGTAATAGCAGTCGTCACCGTCGGCAGGATTGCATATCGTTTGGAGGAGACGGGGATCTCTTTGCCTCATCTCGATAGACGAACTCTTATTCTTATGGCAGCTACACAGGGAGATGGGCAGTCCGGTGCGGGCGCAGAGGTACTCCTCGAAGCAGTCGCGGCTCATGCCGTAGTTCGAGAGGGGTAGCCCTCGGCTGATGTCGTGCCCCATGTTGATAGAGGCGTCGTACTCTTTGGACAAGATGACTTCGCTGTTCCCGATGTAATTGTCTTGTATGAAGAGGTTGTAGTAGGGTTTCTCGCCCGTGTTGTAGAGGCTGTAACCATACTCGGGTTTCATGAGCTCTCCAGCGGCGTTGTAGGCTTCGCGGAGGAATTTCTCGGAGCCTTCGAGGTCGCGGTACAACCGCCAAGTGCCTTCAAAGAGGCATACTCTGGCTTTGAGGGCGAGGGCGGCGTCTTTGCTGACCCGGGTCACATCGCTTTTCTTCGGCATCAGCTCTATGGCTTTATCGAGGCACATGAGAATGGAGTCCATGACGATGTAGCGCGAGTCGCGGCCTTTGTATAGCTCGGGACTGTCGGTGTCGAGCGGGTGGGTGTACCAAGGCACGTCGCCAAATCGCATGACTTTGTTGAAGTAGTCCATGGCCTTGAAGAAATATATTTCTCCGGCGCATTGGTTCTTGGCCGATTCGACGGCGGGCGACTTCATGTAGTTATCGAGAAACTCGTTGCAGCCTCTGATGATAGACCACGACCATTGGCTGTCGGAGGTAGAGACTAAGTTTTGTCCCCACGCGATGGTGTTTGCCCCGGTGGAGTAGATGTTATCGGATTGGCAGTCTTTTGAGATGAATTCAATGGCTCCGTCGGTGTTTGGGTTTCCTTGCCCGATGATGAGTTTGGGATAGAAAGTATTGCAGTATTGTTCCAAAGCCGAGGCGTTGGCGGTTTCCCAATAGTGGTTGCTCTCGATTACGTCCTCGGGTTGGAGGTCGAGGTAGTCTTCGCAACTTGCCAGCAACAGGCCCGGAACGATGGAGAGATAGACAAATATCTTTTTCATAGGACTTAGCGATTAGAATGTAATATTAATACCGAATGAATAACTTCTCATGAAGGCATACTCTTTACCTGAGTTGACTCCGGTGGAGTTGACCATATTGTCGACGATGTCGGGGGTCATGAAGGGAGGTAGCCCGGTTTTTTCCCACAGGTTCAACCCACTGGCGTATAACCTTATTTGTTCGAGGCGGAGTTTCTCGGTCCACTTTTGCGGAAGAGTATAGCTCACAGTCACGTCTTTGAGGCGGATATAGGCTGCGTTTTGGAGATATTTGGTTTGAATTTGTTTGCTGTGGTTGAGCGACGAAGGTCGGGGAAAATAGGCGTCGGTGTTTGTGTAACTCCATGTGTTGTCGATATGATATTGGAAAATATTGGAGTTGTAGATGCCCCGGGAGAATCCCCACAGTTGGTCGCTGTCGGTCCAAAGGTCGCGCTTGCCTACACCCTCGAACATGACGCGCACGTCGAAGTTGTGCCAGCTGATTCCGCCTTGAAAGTTGAACCGGTAGCGAGGGGTGCTGTTTCCGATGACCTTGATGTCGCCGTGGTCGTCGAGGGTAAGGTTCCCTTTGTCGATGACGCCGTCGCCGTTGAGGTCCTTATAGCGTATGTCGCCGGGTTTCCAATTGGCATAAATAAACTTTTGGACATAGTTCATTTCGGAGGCTTCGTATTCGTCTTCGATGAAACCGTCGGTGACATATCCCCAGATTTCGCCCAGTTTTTGTCCTTCGTAGTACATACCGCTCGCCAGCGAACCGGTGGGGTTGTCATACTTGGTGATTTCGGCCTGATAGTCTGAGAGCCCGACGGAGAAATGGTAGCCGAATGGGCTTCCCAAGACATTGGGAATCTGGTCGCGCCAACTTATTTCGAGCTCCCACCCGGTGGTGCGCATGTCGGCGATATTTTCTTTACCGCCGCTCGCACCCAGCACTGCGGGGTATGTGCGTGACCGAACCATGCCGTTGACGTCGCGCACATAGAAATCGAATGTCCCGGACAATCGGTTCTTGAACAAGTTCCAGTCGAGACCGATGTTTTTGGAGAGCACTTTCTCCCATGTGATGTTGGAACTTGCGAGCGTGGGCTGGTTGAGTCCGGTGATGATAGCGCCGTTCATGACATAGTTGAGAACCGAGGAGGTAAGGTAGCTGTAATGCTGGTAATACCCGTCGGTGACTTGGTTGCCCAACGAGCCGATAGAGGCGCGTATCTTGAGGTTGTCGAGCCACTCGGCAGACTCCATGAAACTTTCTTCGGAGATTCTCCAACCGATCGACGCGGAAGGGAAGAAGCCCCATTTGTGTCCGGCGGCGTATTTGGAAGAGCCGTCGTACCGGCCGTTGATTTCAAGCAGATACCTCGACTTGTAGTCATAGTTTGCCCGGAAGAAAATGCCTTGCACGGCCCAACTTTTATTGGTCTCGACGGTAGAGCGAAATGTCTCGGCCATACCGGCGATGGGGAGTTCGTTGTCGAAGAGGTCGGAGACAACGACTTGGCTGGTCTCATAGGTTTTTTTCTCTTGGTTGTAGCCGACCATGATTTGGAAGTTGTGGTCGCGGGCGAATGTCTTTTGGTATTCGGCCCAGATATTGAATACGAGGTAGTTTTCGTGTTGTTTGTCGTTGGTCACTCCATTGGGCGTGATATTCTCTTCCTGTATCAATCCACCCTCGCGGTCGGGCATGGTTTGATAGATGGTCTTCTTATGAGCCTTTTGAAAGTTGTAGTATTGGTTTTGGGTGAAGTCACCTTTGATCGAGAAGCCTTTGAACGGTTTCAAGGTGAATCGCGCGCCGTACCAGAAGTCTTGTGTCTTGTCGGTTTTTCTTCCGGCGTTGGCCATTTTCCCGATGACGCTCTCGATACCTTTGCGCACCGTGATTCCGGCGAAGTCGCCATTGGGGAGGAACACCGGCATGGTAGGGAACATGCGGTAGACGTCGTAGTACCACGACCCGCCGTCGCCGCTATCCCGGAACGGCTCGTCGCTCCTCATGTCGTTGTACTTGAAGTTCACGCCGAAATCGAGCCATTTGGTAATCTCGGTGTTGTAGTTGAAGGTGGCGTTGAGCCGGGAATAGGAGTCGTTGCCATACCGGAAGATACCGGATTGGTCTTTGTATCCGAGAGAGGCATAGTAGTTGTTGCGCTCGTTCCCGCCGGAGATGCTGACATTGTGCTGTTGCATGAAAGCGGCCTGTCGGTAGAATTCTTTCAACCAGTCGGTGTTCGAGACATATAGCCAACCGGGATTGGAAGGCGTGTTACGGGAGTCTTGTATGCCCTCGGTGTCGACCATCACTCCGGGGTTGTTGGCGGGGTCGGCGATGTGGGCATCCAAAAGTTCGAGAAACCGGTCGCTGAAATAGTAGTCCCCGGGAGTGTCATAGTCCATCATTTGGTTGACGGCACGCGCCCACACATCGGCCGAGGGCATGTCGGGCAGTCTGGCCGGGGTGTTCCACGAGAAGTTGTTGTTGTAGTTGATTCTCACACCTTTGTCGTTACTCCCTTTTTTGGTGGTGATGAGAATGACGCCGAAGGCTCCGCGCGGGCCATATACGGCGGCGGTAGAAGCATCTTTTAATACAGAGATGTTGTCGATGTCTTGCGGGTTGATGAGGGACAAATCGGAGATTTCCACGCCATCGACCAAGATGAGCGCGCTCCCGCCGTTCAAGGAGGTGTTACCACGAATGTTGTAACTGGCCGGCTGGTTGGGTTGCCCGCTGTTGAAGGTGATGTTCAAGTTGGGAATGACACCTTGCAGACCTTGTGCCACATTGGCGATAGGGCGGTCGTTGAGAATGTCGCCCGAGACGGAAGCCACGGCGCCGGTCATGTTGAGTTTCTTTTGTGTGCCGTATCCCACGACTACTACTTCATTGAGGGAAGAGGGCGTTTCTTTCAAAGTTATGTCGATAAAGGTCTTCGAGGGAGAGACGACTTGCCTTTGGGTCTCGAATCCCACATAGGAGACGGCCAGTTCGGCTTGTCGCCCACTCTCTACTTCGAGGAGAAATTTTCCGTCGATGTCCGATACGGTTCTCGTGTCGCTCCCGATTACACTGATGTTCACACCGGGCAGCGGCTCGCTCGATGCGTCGACTACCCGGCCGGTGACCATGTATCCGGCCGGAGTCTCTTCTTGCTCGGTGTTGACCGGGTTGGCGACGGCTTTTTTGGAAACGATGATTTGCCGTCCTTTCACATTGTAGGTCAGGTTATGAGGGGAGAGCACTCGATTCAAAACGCTGAAAACCAGCTCGTTGTTGGCCTTGACGCTGATTTTCACATTGGGGTCTATGGCACTTTTATTGAAAAAGAAGATATACCCGCTCTCTTTTTCGACCGTGTTGAAAAATGTGATTAACGAAACGTTCGATAAATCTAAAGAAAGATTCTTTTGTGGCTGGCTCGCTATTGATTCGGCAGGAATAAAGCAGATAAAAAAACAAAATAAAAGTGTTTTTTTAAGAATGGATGTTAATGAACTGCCGGTTTTTCTTAACCGCAAATTTAATTTCATATATTTGTTGACTTAAAATTAGTGAATGACTTAGAGGTTTTTACTAATTGCTACCGGATAGTATCTCGCACATATTATCCGGTATTTTTGTTTTTCATGTGTTTATTGTTTTCATAGGCGTCGATGTGTGTTTTATAGTTAGTATTTGAGTTTGTTTTTGTGATAAAGGTTATTGATTTGTCAAGGTAATACGATGATTTTGTTCCCTTCGCGGCGGTATGATAGCTCCACGGTGTGTGAGATGGATTCGAGAACCTCGTCGATCGACATGTTGAGGTCCATATTTCCATAGCAAACTTCGTTGTCCAGCGACTCGATACCCTCGATAGGAATGTTGTAGTAGCGCGAAAGCGTTCGCAATATATCGTGCAGTTTCATGTCGTTGAAATTGATGATGTCGTCTTTCCAACAGATGTATGGAGTTACATCGACATTTTTCACGTCCACGAGGCCGCTCTCATAAGCGAGCCTTTGGTTGGGCGACAGTTTGGTACTGTTCTTCCCGGCGACGACTTCGACACTACCTTTTACCAAAGTGACAGACGATTGAGCGTCGTTGTGGTAGTCCGATACGTTGAATTTCGTGCCCAATACTTTAACCTCTATCCGGTTTGTTTTTACGATAAACGGGTGCGAGGTGTCCCGGCGCACGTCCAAGTAAATTTCGCCGTCGACATAGAGGTGCCGTTTTTCCTCGAAATCCGATTGGTAAATCACGCGTGAGCCCGAGTTGATCCATAAGGCCGACCCGTCGGGCAAGGTCATGTGCGACCGCTTGCCATAGGGGACAACGATTTGGCTGTTTGTTATTTTTTCGCTCTCTTTAAGGTTGGCCACTTGCACGTCGTCCACCATGATGACTCCTCCTTTTTCGATAGATATGTTGGCCATATTCTTATCGACATGGATAGATTGTTGCTTGTCGATAATGATTTGAATGTTGCTGTTCATATCGATCGAGTCGGTGAGGAGCGCCAGGCAATCTTCCGAGGTCGATACCGTATGTTCTTGGGAGAGGAACCAGAGTGCCGAAAGGGAGAGTATGGCCAAGATACAAGCCGCCGACCAATATACCGGGATAAACCGGTGGCGTTTTCTCTTTTTCCCCACTTGCTCGTAGATGTTCTGGAGCAGATTGTCTTTGTAGGAACGGATAAAGATATTTTTATCGGGGTCGATGGCCGTGTTGCGGATAAAAGAGATGGCCAAGTCTATTTTTTCGCTTTCTCCCGGATATTTCGCTTTGTAGGCATTCAGGTCGAAGTTGCTTGAGCGAGAGCCATATTTCGCATACAAAAAAAGCTCATCGTCGAAGATGAATTTTTCTATGTCTTCAAAATTATAGCTTTTGTTCATTTCCTTTCTCCTTTTGCCTATTCATAGGGGTTCTATATAAGAGACAAAGCAGAGCCCTGTTTTATACTCACAGGGTAATGATTTTTTAAAAAAAAAGATATGGCGCTTGATTCTCCGGAGGAGAGTGGGCTCCCGAAATACTAAATGAAAAAGACGATAGAGGCGTTCGAGATGTTGTCGCGCAGTTTTTGAAGGCTGCGCGAGATGAGGTTGCGTGCCGATTGGGTATTAATGTCCATGATTTGCGAAATATCATCGATCGACATGTCGTGGACAAATCGTAGGTAGATGATTTCTTTCTGCCTTTCGGTCAATGAATCCATGATTTTTTTCACCTCGTCGGTCATCGAGTATTCCCCTTTGGTGAAAAGAGACTCTTCGATGGTGTAGTTGAGGGTAAATTCGAGACTTTCGAGATCGAGGGTTGTGCTTCGGGAGTCCCGGAGCAGTTGGTTGAAAATGGAGTTTTTAATGGCTCGGAATAGAAAAGCTCTCAATCGAGAGGAATCGTTGAGGGTAAAACTTTTTTGATATAGTTTGATAAATATGTCTTGAATGGCGTCTTCTACGATTTCTTTATTGCCGCACAATCTCCAACCGTAGTGCATCAGGTCGTCGAATAGCAAGTCGTAGAGTTTGGTGAATGCTTTGTCGTTCCCGCGCAAGAATTGGAAATAGAGTTGTTGTATATGTTTTTCTTTAACAGACATTTATAGATTTTGGTTTTATGCGGGGGAATGGTAATGATTTGAATATAAGTAGATCTTAAAAATCAAAAAACTGTTGAAAGGTACGAAATAAATCGGGAGCTTCTTCTTTTATTTTGATTTTTTTAATATATAGAAGCGCAGAAAACTTCGCACCTCATACTTATTAATAATTCATAAAAAAGAAAGGGCCGTCTCATGTTTTTGGTATTGAGGCAGCCCTTTCTTTTTATGAGTCGAGCGCGTTGGCTTAGCGGGTTCGTCGAACGGAGCGCACAGGAGCCGAGGTTGCTTTTTGTTGTTTCGGCTGTTTCTGTTTTTTTGCTTTTGCTTCTTTTTGTTTTTTTGCCCGTGCCGAGCGAGAAGTGCTTTTGCTCTTCTTTTGTTTGTCGCTGGCTACCTCTTCGCCGTTGGCTTGATCCTCTTTGGCCTCTTGTTCTTCTTTGGCCTTAGCCAACTCTTCGGGAGAGGGAACCCACAGATTTTCGTTGAAGTTTTCCAATTGGCGTTCGATACTGTCTTGGGCGTGTTTCCGGATAGAGTCGTTGGGGAACATTTGCATGAGCGACTGGTTGCGCAAGTTTTGGGTTTTATAGATTTCCCCGTCGAACATTCTCATCTGGAAGTAGTCGTCGTAGTTGTATTGCGCGATGTTGTTTTCGTTGCTGGCCAAGATGTATTGGCGGGCGATATAGGGGCGAATATCGTTGTATTTCACCCAAAACATGGGATATTTCACCGGTTCCCCGCCGAAATCGCCGGTGCGGTGCAGTACAGGGCAGATGGCTTCTACCGAGGCTTTTACCTGTGAACTGCGGCGGTCGAATATCCATTTTTCCAAGATGTAGTACGAGAGGACTTCATTGGAGGGGATATCGCTCTCTTCGAGGGTGAATCGGGGATTCTTTTCGGAGAATCCTTTGGCTTGGGCATAAAGTATGTGGAAGCGGTCGAACATCTCTTGAACCTTGATGCGGTATTCGTCGGTGAATATTTCGCGGCCGTCGAGGTATTCGTATGCGGGTATTTGGTTGTTTGCCAAGAGTTTCATGATGATTCTGAACAGGTTCTCTTGGGTCTCGGTCGACTCCTCGGGATAGTACAGCGGCATGTTTTTCTCTTTGGTCAAGTCTATTTGGCGATAGATCACTCTCATCCACGGAATATCGGCATCCGATGCGTCTTGTGTGTCGTAAAGCGATTGGGCTCTGACGCTGAGTTGGGTTTCGCCTTTTTTCTTGTCGTCCGATTCGCTTTTCTTGATGACTTGCGCATGGCTGTCTATTGCCGAAAGGAGCAGGCAGATAGAGAGTCCGTATTTTATCAAAGTATTCATATTCGCTGAATTATATGTCATATTATTAGCCTTAGTTTACAATTACTTCGATGGGCGAGAGGTCTCGTTCTATGCCGTCGGGGCCGATGGCTCTCACTCTCGATATGTAGAACCGTTTTCCTCTCGAAAGCCTGCGGAACGAGTCTTTTTGGCGTTGGGAGAAGTTGGCTCCGTCCGAGACTTCGGGAATAGCGTTACCCATAGAGTCGAAGAATACGGTTTCGAACCGCAATACCCGATAGGTCACATTCAACAAGTCGTCGTCGATGGCGGCTTGGATACCGGGTGCGGCGAGGAGGCGGGTTTTGGGGAATGGTTTCCCACCCTTGTATTTTTGTTCGTATCCGTTTGCGTCTTTATAGGCGATAAAGGGCATGGGGTCGGGGAGCTGGCGCACCCTGAAACTGGTGTTGGCCACAGTTTGCGCGCGCCCGTCCATTGTCGCTGTTACGGTTATTACCGCGTCTTGTCCCACTTTTGATGGCTTGGCAATCCAGTTGTCGCCTTGCCGAGTGAGCGTCCCGTTGGTCATTGTGGCTTGAATGGCGTGGTTGGGAATGCCCGGCACCGATATGCTGATAGGGTTGCCTATGCCGGCGTAAAGCACATTCATCAAGGTGGCCGATATGGTCGCGCTCGGCTCGACAACGGTATAGGACGATGAGAAGTCGTGACGGGTCATCGTGCCGTCGCCCCGCGGGACTTCGAGGTATCCTTCGAAATCGAATATTCCGGTACTGCCGCAGAACACCTCGTACAGGCCCTTGCTCTCCTCGGGAAGTTGTTTCCCGTTGACGAATATGTTGGGGCGTTGGGTGGTGTCGATGGCGGCCAAAACGATATTGGCGCTATACTTCCCGCCTCGCATGATGTTCTTGGAGTTGGGTATGACGAACGCATTGAGTTGGTTGACACGCACATCGCCTTCGTCGATGTTGTTGATAAGGGTATGTAGCGCTTCGCTCTCGGCATACCGCACATCGCTCTGTATCTTGGTAAGTATCGTTACGGCGGCGATTACCGGCATGTTTTCAAACAGGGTTGTTTCCCACATGGCCGGGTTTTGTAAGCGGTTGCTTCCCGAGTGGATTTCGGTCGAGAGGTAGTTTTCGATGGCGGCTCGTTTGACCGAGTCGGTCATCAGGCTGCTGATGAGGCCGCGGTATTCGTCGATTTCTTTTCTCAGTCGTGAGCCTTGTTTTTGAGCCGGCGACAGCATGATGTACGATGCGGCTTCGAGGTCGTCTTGATGTTCGATATTGTTCACGTCGCCGTCTTTCCCGTCGGCTTTTTTCACGATTACGTTTTTGAGGGAGTCGATATAATTGTAGAGGGAGGTGGTTTGTTTTCTCACTTCCAACGATTTTTTATACCACGGGCCTCCTTTTTCGGGGTTTTGGCTGTTGAAATCGGCCAGTTTTTGATAGAGGGCGGCGTTTTGCAGCGAAGCATTCGAGGTGGACCTTTCCAATCCGTCTTCAACTTGTCGGAATCCGTTGAGCACGTCGGACGACACGTTGAGGGCAAGCATGGCGGTGAGGACGATATACATGAGGTTTATCATCTTCTGCCGGGGTGAAAGTCTGTTGTTGTTCGATGCCATGTGTTATCTTTCTTCTGAGTCGTCTTTCGGTTTTTCGGGTGTTTCGGCGGGAGAGGCTCCCATAGGCCTGTACATGTTGATGGTCATTGCGGTGATCATCTTTTCGTACACCGAGTTGAGTTGTTGTATGTATTTGGTCATTTTCTCGGTCTCTTGGCAATAGCGCGAGCTGTCGGAGGCCGATTGCTCGTACATGTCGCGTATGTTTTTGAGTCCGCTGTTTACCCGGTCTATGTTGTCGAGTTGCGAACTGATGCTCTTCAACTGTATTTCATAGATGGTATTGAGGCCGTTGATGTTGCGGTTGAGGGTCTCCATGCCGGCGACATAGCCTTGCGAGGTGCCGGTTATTCCGTCGGAGTTCTCGGTAATGTTGCGGTAGGATTGCAGCAGGGTGTTCGACACGGCTGTGAGGCTTTCGGTGGCGCCGCGCAATTGTTCCATTTGCTCGGCGATACCCGAGAGTTGTGTGAGGTATTGCTGTGTGGCGTCGGTGAGCTCGGCCATGCGCGAGAGCTGGTCGGCAGCGGCCGACATTTTTTGGATACTCTCGGTGAGGCTTTGAGTGTCGGCCTCGCTCAGGTTGAGCCCTTCGGGTATTCCTACGGCGCGTTTGGCGTCGGCCGCCGAGACTTCGGGGTAGTTTCCTCCGCCGTTCCCGCCTTTACCGCTACCGCCTATGATGACGGTGCCTTTTCCGCCCGAGAAGTCGGGTCGTTCTTCGGGGTTTTTACTGTTCAGTACGGGAAATACTTCTTCCCAGTGGTAGGTCTTGGGCGGGGTGTCGAAGGCCGAGAGGATAAACATAAGTACCTCGGTACCCATACCGATGGAGAGCAGCAGGCTGCCGCCGGGGAGGTGCAGAATCTTGAACAAAGCGCCCCAGATAACGACAGCGGCGCCAATACTGTATGCGAAATTGAAAAAGCGTTGTCCTTTATCGCTCGATAAGAACTTTTCAATGCGGTTTTTATATCTTTTGTATTTTCCCATGATTCTTGATAATTGGGTTTATTTTGAGATTATCGTCGGGTTTTACCGAATCCGATTTGGGAGCGCACGCAGCGGAACCCGATGTAGGAACGTTGTTCGTTTTGGTATTCCCACATGCGAATGTCGGATCGGATAAAGTTGGAAACATCTTTCCACGAACCGCCACGAACCACTTTGCGCTTCATGCGGTAGGGGTCTTCTTTGGCGGCGTTGTATTTGTACTCGGGGTTGAGGTCGCTGGTGTTTTGCGAGATAGCCTCGGTATAGGCTGTCGAAGTCCATTCCGATACGTTGCCGGCCATGTCGTATAGGCCAAACTCGTTGGGCGAATAGGTTCCCACGGGTGCGGTGATGATGTTGCCGTCTTTCACATAGTTACCGTCGTCGGGCTTGAAATTGGCGTAGAAACATCCTTTTTCGGCCATAGGCAAATTGCCCGACCATGGGTATTTATTCTCGTTTTTCCCGGCTCGGGCGGCATATTCCCATTCGGCTTCGGTGGGAAGGCGGTAAGGCTCGATGACGACGGAGTTCCGTCCCAGAGAGCCACGGAGCAGGGCTGTGCGCCATGCGCAGAACGCGTTGGCTTGATCCCACGAAACCCCAACGACGGGATAGTCGTTGTAACCGGCATGCGAGAAATAGAGTCTCACATAAGGCTCGTTATAGGCATTTTCAAAGTCGTTTACCCACACGGTTGTGTCGGGGTAGATGTTGACGATGTAGGTGTTGAGGAAATCGTATTCGCTGCTCAACGGCCGGGTGACGGTCTCGCGTATGATGCGTCCCTCGTCGTCGATATAGGCGGTATCTTTCGAGATCATGACGATTTCGTCATAGTCGGGCGTGTGGTCGGTATTGAGGTCTCGCAAGGCCGGGTCGAGGCGGTTCTTGCGTTTCGAGGCCTCGGTGTAATCGAAAACTTCGTAGCGGTAATTCATTTGTGCGGCGTCGAGTTGGCGCTCTCCCGTTATCGGGTTGGTACGGTACACGCTTTCGATAGCGCGGGCCTCGTCCTCGGTGGGATTTCTCCACGGGATAGCTTTGTCCCAGTTCAAGCGGGGCTTGATAGGATTGCCGTCGCGGTCCTCTTCGATTTTAAATACTTCGTTGCCTCCGTATGCGGGGTCGGCCAGCCGTTCCCGGATAATGGAGTCGCGCACCCAAAAGACAAATTGTTTGTATTTCGAGTTGGTGATTTCGGTTTCGTCCATCCAGAAAGCATCGATAGAGATGGGTCTGGCCTCCTGCTGTGTGCCCCAAACCGAGTCTTTCTCGGCGGGCCCCATCTTGAATGAACCGCGGGAAACGAGAACCATGCCGTAGGGGGTAGGTTCGCTCCATGCCGTGCCGCCGACTCCTGTCACTTCTCCGCTGTGACGCGACGAAGGGGAGCACGATGCAAAGAAGATAGCGAGGGTGATATACACGATTATCTTTTTCATAGGCTACATTATGCGTATGCTTTTATGTTTATTCTTGTTTTTGTTGGACAGGTCGAGCTTCATGCGATATCCGAGGAAGACCTCGTGGCTGCCGCTGCTGGCTTTTACGATGGCCGATACCGGATAGTCGTAGGCGTATCCTGCTATGAAGTTTTTATATTCTGCTCCGATCATAACTATAAGCGCATCTTTCCAGCGATAGGAAAGGCCTCCCCAAAACAGCTTGTTGTATTTTACACGGCAAGACAGCTCGTATTGCGTAACATTGAGGGTGCTTTTCACCATCATGGAGGGTTGCAATTCATATAACGTGTTTTTAATGGGAATATTGCTTCCGGCGATAAAATAATAGGATCGGCCGACATATGTCTCGTATTTGTCCTCAAACATGAACGAGGGCTCATTCAAGTGGGTCGCCGATAGCCCGGCGTAGAACCACGGGTGGGTGTACCATATGCCGAACGACATGTCGAACGCCATGCCTTGCAACTCGGTGGTGGGAATACCGTCGTCGGTACTTTGGTGGTAGTCGCTGGTGGGGATACTCACTTGTGTCCCGTCGAACCGCTCGTCGAGCATGCCCACCTGTATGCCCATGCTGAGTACGCCCGACCATAAATTCAACTTGAACGCATATTGCGCCCCGAGAATCAGGTGGGAGAACAAGCCCTCGGTTTCGGAGGTGACCACCAGCCCTACGCCGTGATTTTGTTTTAGAAATTTGAAGGGCATATCGCCGGTGACAAAATAGGTTTGAGGCGCGCCCGGCATGCCTATCCATTGTTGCCGGGTAGAGGTGAGGATATTCAATTTGTCGGTACTGCCTGCCGCTGCCGGGTTATAGTAGCCGGGAAGCGCCCAGTATTGGCTGAACTGCGTGTCGACTTGGGCCTTTGCGACTGCAAAGGTCAAACAACACAGTGCCATAATGACAAATCGTACAATCTGCATAGTGTATATTTCCCGGCATTCTAAGCCTGTCGGGAAAGGCCGGGTATTTATAATAACTGAAAAGAGCCTTTAAAATTGTTTTACCTTTGTGATTTCGAGGCGAAATTACAAAAAGATTGAGATTGCGCCGACACTTTTGGAGATTCACTACTATGTTTTATAGTTTTATAGAAGACAGGCAATAGCTCGAAACAAGATTGGGCTTTCGATCTTCGACATCGTATTGGGGGGATAAGGCAAGATGCGGGTGGGCATAAAAAATATTCGAAACAAGAGCTCGATATTTTATTCTCCGCTCACTTTCACTATCTTTGGATAAGATAGGATGCGGCTCGGCATAGAACAAAATGAAAACTTCGTTTTCTTTTGTCTCTGCGCTCACCTTTCACTATCTTTGCAGGAAAGAGGCCCGGTAAGGTTCATGGAAGAAGATTTGAAAGGCAAGACGACCAAGGCGCTCGTATGGAGCAGTGCCGACAAGGTGGGACAACAACTGTTCTATCTGGTGGCCGGTATTATCCTTGCCCGGCAGCTTTCGCCCGTGGATTACGGGAAAGTGGGGGTTCTCACTATTTTTATCGCCCTGTCGGGGATATTGATCGATAGCGGTTTTTCTTCGGCGCTTATTCGCAAGAAAGAGGCGACGCAGGCCGATTACAGCACGGTGTTTTACCTCAATATCGCTATCAGTTGTGTGTTGTATGCCTTGCTTTATGCGGCAGCGCCTTTTATCGCCGCTTTTTTCAAGGAGCCCGATTTGACCCTTATTTGCCGGGTTTTGTTTTTGGTTATACCCATGAATGCCCTCTCGATTATTCAACAGACTTTGTTGTGGAAACACTTTCGGCTGTCGGTCAATGCGAGTGTCAACCTGTGTGCCTTGGGACTGGCGTCGGTCGCGGCGGTGGTAATGGCCTATTGCGGTATGGGGGTGTGGGCCTTGGTCACCCAGACACTGGGGCTGGCCGTGTTGCGGGCTGTATTCTTTTGGACGTTTAACGACTGGCGACCGCAGTGGGTATTCCGCATGGCTTCGTTGCGTGAGTTTTTCGGGTACAGTTCCAATTTGGTGGTGTCGGGGGTTATCAACAACGTATTCAACAAAATCTACCCCATTATTATCGGTAAATTCTATGGCATGGCGCAAACCGGCTATTATACTCAAGCCGATAAATACCAAGATATGGCTTCGTCGCTCATCAGCAATATATTCCGGTCGGTGACTTTCCCGGTATTTTCCAAGGTGCAGGACGATTTGCAGCGGATTAAACGCATCTGCCGGAAAAACGTGCGGGCCATTTCCTTTTTTATTTTCCCTATAATGTCGCTGCTGGTCGTCGTGTCGTATCCGTTGATATTGATTGTCCTTAAAGCGCAATGGCTGCCGTCGGTGCCTTATTTCCGGCTGCTTTGTTTCTCGGGATTGTGTACGCCGTTTATCACTCTTTTTTACGACTTGTTCAATAGTCTGGGATATTCGCGGCTGAACCTGCAACTCGAAATCGCCAAGAAGGCTTATCTTTTCGTGGGGATAGCGCTGTTCTATTCGTCGGGCATCTTGGGGCTGATCGGTTGGTGGTTGTCCTATTCGTTGCTGTCGTTGTTGGTGGGGATATTTTTCGCTCGTAGATTTATTGGGTTCGGATTTGTCGAATACCTCAAAGATATAGCTCCATATTTCCTTTTGGCATTGGTTTCGTCGCTGTTGTCGGTGGGAGTTTACATGTTACTGCCGAGCGATTTGTGGCGGTTGTGCGTGGTGCCGGTTTTCTATGGACTCATCTATATGGGCGGCGCTTATGCGTTGAAACTGGAAATGTGGAAAGAGTCGGTGTCGATGGTGAAGAGCCGCTTGAAGAAAGGAGGCGGGGAATGAAATCGAGGACGCTCGCAGGACATGGATTGTGGGGCTGGTGCAACTTTGGGAACAATCGTTTTGCCGATGAGAGAGAAATGGAAAGATAACATACGGTTAGCACATTAAAAATATATGATACGCTTCACAATTTTCCCTCGTTTGTTGGTTTTGCCGGGACAAAAGGCCAATCCGTATATACAGGATTTTGCCGCTTCGTTGAGCCGGAGCGGCGAATCCGAGGTGGTCAATCCTCCGCATAAAAACCCCTTGTTCAGTTTGTTGCCTCCCCGGCGATGGGGCGATGTGTTTGTGTTCAATTGGTTCGAAAATATTCCCGATTATAAGTATGGCCCGATGCAGGCAGTTGTCGGGGTTTGCTTTGTTGTCCTTTTGAAAATATGCGGGAAAAAGATAGTTTGGGTCTTGCACAATAGGGAATCGCATTTGATCGGTTATGCCGGAATGAAAAAGTTCTTGACCCGTTTTATAGCCCGGTGGTCGGATTTGATTCTGACCCATGCCGAGGAGGGAGTGGCGTTGGCCGAATCTTATTGTCCGAAAGCGGCCGGCAAAGTTCATTTTTTACATCACCCCACTAAGAACCGTTTGCCGGAATCCCGGCCTACCGAGGCTCCGGTATATGACCTCCTCATTTGGGGCAAGATTTCCCGGTATAAAGGGGTGTTGGAGTACTTGACTTATTTGCGGGATAATCCGCAAGACAGGGTAAAAGTATGTGTCGTGGGCGAGTGTTCTTTGCCGTCGCTGGCCGAGGAGGTGACTCGGGTGGCTCCCGGCAATGTCACTTTTGTAAATAAGGGTCTCTCTTTTGAAGAGTTGCGACAATATGTGAGCCGGTCGGCTTTCGTTTTGGCGCCGTATCGTCCCGAGTCGATATTGAGTTCGGGTACTTTGATGGATTCACTCTCTTTCGGAGCCAGAGTAATAGGCCCCGATGTGGGCTCTTTCAAAGATTATTCTCGGGAGGTGCGGTTGAATGTGTACACGTTTCGTGATTATGGCGATATTGGAAATATCGTGGAGAAATATCGAGATTGCCCGGTGTCATTAGAAGGGTATCGCGATTTTTTAGAAGAAAACAGTTGGCCGCATTTTGGTAAACGGGTGGTAGAATTGGTAAAAAATCTCCATTGATATGAAAACTTGTGCCCCTATTGTTTTATTTGTTTACAATCGACCCGAGCATACCCGCACTTGTTTGGAGTATTTGGAGCGGAACGAACTGGCCGCCGAGAGTGACCTGTATATCTTCTCCGACGGAGCGAGGCCGGGCAGCGAGGAGCCGGTGGCGGCTGTGCGGCGGGTGATTGCCGAGCCGTGGAAATTTCGTCGGGTCACCATTGTGGAGCGTCCCGAAAATCGAGGATTGGCGGCCAATGTCATCGATGGCGTGTCGACTGTGTTGAAACAATACGACCGGGTCATCGTGCTGGAAGACGACCTCATAGTCTCGCCCTATTTCCTGCGCTTTATGAACGAGGCATTGGAGGTTTATAAAGATACGGAGGAGGTTTGCCATGTGACTTGCCACATGCTTGACCATAAAGGAGAGTTGCCCGATACATTTTTGATACGCTGGTGCAACAGTTGGGGTTGGGGAACTTGGAGCCGTGCATGGCAATATTTCGAACCCGAAGGAGTCAAACTGTTGCAGGAAATCGAGTCGCGCGGGCTGTGCTGGCAGTTCGACCTTGACGGAGGCTTCCATTTTACTCAGATGTTGCGCGACCAGATTGCCGGGCGCAACAACTCGTGGTTCGTGCGGTGGTATGCCTCGCTCTTCCTTCGCGATAAACTTATGCTGGGGACCGGGCGTTCGCTGGTCGACAACGTGGGTTTCGACGGTAGCGGAACGCATTGCAATACCATGCAGCTATGTACGCAGACTCTCGACCCCAATCCCATCGAGGTTGTGCCCATTTCACCGGTAAAAGAGAACTTGCTCGCCCGAAAAGTCTATTCCCGAACCTATCGTTATAATTATTCGTACAGGCATAAATTGAAAGTATTCATCGGGAATATGTGGATTCGTGTATTCAATTGTAAAAAGAGATGATATTATGAGGGATTTGACTCGTTTAGCCAGTCGTATCGTTATGTTTTTCATGCAGTTTTATTATCGACTGGCTCACCATTCGAGGGTTTCGTACAAGGCTTATATCGACGGTCGTACCCGATTGGAAGGCTATAATACCATACAGGACAACGTGCTATTGGCCGGAGCGCATATCGGACGGGGTACCTATATTTGCCGCGGCAGCAACTTTGCCGATGCCGAGGTGGGGCCTTTCTGTTCGATCGGGCGCAACGTGCGCATCGTCAACGGGCAGCACCCCACCCATACCTTTGTGTCGACTCACCCCGCATTCTTCTCGCCCCACGGGCAACCGGGATTTTCGTTTGTGCGGGAGAAACGGTTTGAAGATTGCCGCTATTGCGACCCCGAGCGGAAAGTGACTGTCGAGGTGGGGGCCGATGTGTGGATAGGTAACAACGTGACTCTTCTCTCGGGCATACGCATCGGTACGGGTGCCGTGATAGCTACGGGTGCCGTGGTGGTGGGTGATGTACCACCCTATACGATTGTGGGTGGTGTGCCGGCTCGCGAGATACGCAAGCGGTTTGACGACCGGCAGATTGCCTGTCTGCTCGCTTCGCGCTGGTGGGAGAGACCGTTCGACCGGTTGCGTCGTGAGGCAGATAGTTTTGCCGATATTGAGTTGTTTATGAAAAACGAACAAGCATGATGGAAAGCCCGCTTTTTTCGATTATCACGATTACTTTCAATGCTGCCGCCACATTGCCGGCTACGTTGCGGAGTGTGGAGCGACAATCGTTTACCGACTATGAATATTTGGTGGTCGACGGGGCTTCGAGCGACGATACGGTGGCGATAGCCCGGGCTTCGGCAGCGGTCTCGTCGGTGACAAGCGAGCCCGACAAGGGGTTGTACGATGCCATGAACAAGGGATTGCGGCGTGCCACAGGTCGTTACCTTATCTTCCTGAATGCGGGCGATGCTTTGCACGCCCCCGATACGTTGCGGAAAATCGCCGATTTCATCGAGAAAATCGCACCTGACATCGTCTATGGCGAAACGGCGTTGGTCGATTCGTCTCGGCGGTTTGTCGCCATGCGCCGGCTGCAAGCGCCCGAACACTTGTCGGTAAAAAGTTTCCGCATGGGCATGCTGGTGTGTCATCAGGCGTTTATCGTTCGCCGGGAGATTGCGCCGGAATATGATTTGTGTTACCGCTTCTCGGCCGATTATGATTGGTGCATACGCTGCATGCAGGCCGCCCGCACGATTGTCAATACGCACGAGACGCTCATCGATTACCTCAACGAGGGTGTTACCACCGCCAACCGGAAGGCGTCGTTGCGCGAGCGTTACAGGATTATGTGTCGTTATTATGGTACACTGCCGACTTTTTTGCGTCACTTGTGGTTTGCCGTGCGCTTTGCTTTTGCCCGGCTTTCGGGTCGTGAATAGTGTGTGATTCCAAAAAGGATTGTTCCGGATAACCTCATTCGACGGGAAATTTGTATCTTTGTGCGGGATGTGGTGCCCGATTGTCTCCCGGTCGACGCAGGGGGCGAATCGTGTCGCACCGATTCCACAGTTTTTTTGCAGTTAAACAGGATAGAAATAAAAAAGATATGGAGAAGAAATTTAAACGCACTCTGGTGACAACCGCATTGCCCTATGCCAACGGGCCTGTGCATATAGGTCACTTGGCAGGTGTATATGTCCCGGCCGATATTTATACCCGGTATTTGCGCTTGAAAGGCGAAGATGTGATTATGATTGGCGGCAGCGACGAGCATGGTGTACCCATTACCATTAAGGCGAAAGCCGAGGGGGTGACCCCGCAGGACATCGTGGATCGCTATCACAATATCATTAAGAAATCGTTCGAGGAGTTTGGAATCTCGTTCGATATTTATTCCCGGACGACCTCCGAGATTCATAGCCAAATGGCTTCCGATTTCTTCCGCAAACTTTACGATAAAGGCGAATTTATCGAAAAAACCTCGATGCAGTATTACGACGAGGAAGCCAATCAGTTCCTCGCCGACCGTTATATTACCGGTACTTGCCCTCATTGCGGCAATGAACGTGCCTATGGAGACCAGTGCGAAGCCTGCGGCACATCGTTGAACGCTACCGATTTGATCAATCCCAAATCGGCTATTACGGGCAACAAGCCTGTGCTGCGTGAGACGAAGCATTGGTATTTGCCCCTCGACAAGTGGGAGCCTTTTTTACGCCAATGGATTTTGGAAGAGCACAAAGAGTGGAAGCCCAACGTGTATGGCCAGTGCAAATCGTGGCTCGACATGGGATTGCAGCCCCGTGCGGTGAGCCGCGACCTCGATTGGGGCGTGCCTGTCCCGGTAGAAGGCGCCGAGGGCAAGGTGCTGTATGTGTGGTTCGACGCCCCTATCGGCTATATATCGAACACCAAGGAATTGCTTCCCGATAAATGGGAATTGTACTGGAAAGACAAAGAGACGAAGATGGTTCACTTTATCGGCAAAGACAATATCGTGTTCCACTGTATCGTGTTCCCGGCGATGTTGAAGGCCGAGGGTAGCTATATCTTGCCCGACAATGTGCCGGCCAACGAGTTCCTTAACCTCGAAGGCGACAAAATTTCGACTTCGCGCAACTGGGCCGTGTGGCTGCACGAGTACCTCGAAGAGTTTCCCGGCAAGCAAGATGTGCTGCGCTATGTACTCACGGCCAACGCTCCTGAGACAAAAGACAACGACTTCACATGGAAAGACTTCCAAGCCCGCAACAACAACGAGTTGGTTGCCATATTGGGAAATTTTGTAAACCGGGCTTTGGTGTTGACACATAAGTATTTCGAAGGCAAGGTGCCTGCGGCAGGCGAGTTGACCGACTATGATCGTGACACGTTGAAAGAGTTTGCCGATGTGAAGGGCGAGGTAGAGAATTATCTCGACCATTACCGGTTCCGCGACGCCTTGAAAGAGGCGATGAATTTGGCTCGTATCGGGAATAAATATCTCGCCGATACAGAACCGTGGAAATTGGCGAAAACCGATATGGACCGGGTGGCTACGATTTTGAACCTTTCGTTGCAGATTACCGCCAACTTGGCTATCGCATTCGAGCCCTTCCTGCCCTTCTCGGCTGAGAAATTGCGCCGAATGTTGCATTTGAACCATTGCGAGTGGAACATGCTGGGGCGTACCGATATTCTGTCGGCCGGCGCCGAACTGGGCAAAGCCGAATTGCTGTTCGAAAAAATCGACGACAGTGTCATCGAGGCGCAAGTAAACAAGCTGTTGGAAACGAAAAAGGCCAACGAGTTGAAAAATCATAAAGCGGCGCCTGTGCGTGAAAATATAGCTTTCGACGATTTTATGAAACTGGATATTCGTGTGGGTAAAGTGTTGGAGTGCCAAAAAGTTCCCAAAGCCGACAAGTTGTTGCAATTCCGCATCGACGACGGTTTGGGCGGGCGCACCATCGTGTCGGGCATCGCCAAGCATTACAAGCCCGAGGATCTGGTAGGCAAGAATGTTTGTTTCGTGGCCAATCTCGAGCCTCGCAAATTGAAAGGCATCGAGTCACAAGGCATGATTCTCTCGGCCGAGGACGCCGATGGCCGTTTGATTGTCATTACTCCGGCTGCCGACGAGGTCGCTCCCGGCTCGGAAGTGAAATAGTTTTATAGAAATGTAATAACGTAAATTTGATATAAATCAAAACAGATCGGTTGCCCGGCATTGATGAAATACTAGTCAATGACGGGCTTTTTCTCAAAAACGACGGCTGTTATGATTGTGTATATCAGGAAATTAAGTATTCTGCTTTTGCTCATTGGAGCGTATGCGGTACGGGGTGGAGTCGCATTTGCTCGGGAGAGTGCGACCGCTCCACGGGTTGTAAATGTGATTAATTTCATTCGGCAAACAGAACCTCGTTTCGAGGCGATTACCGATGAGGTTTTGTACCAGACCGTCGTTGAGCAGGTGAAGTTGCTTAATCGATACCATATTAAAGGAACATTTTTGTTGCAGTATGATGCCTTGATTTCGCCAAAGTATCGGCAATTGTTGAAAAACGAAGTAATGGACGGGACGGAAATAGGTGGCTGGTGGGAGATCACTCAACCGCATGTCGAAGCTGCCGGATTGGTGTGGCGTGGCAGATATTCGTGGGACTGGCATGCGAATGTGGGATTCTCGACGGGTTATACGCCGGAGGAAAGAGAGAAACTCGTTGATGTTTATATGGCAAAATTCAAGGAGGTTTTCGGCCGATATCCCACAGCTATTGGTTCGTGGTTCATAGATGCCCACACATTGGCATACATGTACGATAAATACCATATTGTAGCCTCTTGTAATTGCAGGGACCAGATAGGTACCGACGGCTATACTTTGTGGGGCGGATATTGGCATGGCGGGTATTATCCCAGCCGTAAAAACGCTTATATGCCGGCACAGACTCGAGAAGGACAGATCCCGGTGCCTGTATTCAGGATGCTGGGAAGTGACCCTATTTATCAATATGATTTGGGGATAGGTGGCAATTACCAAGGAGTTGTGACCCTTGAACCCGTATATGGAGATGCAGGCGGTTCGGAGGCATGGGTAAAATGGTTCTTCCAATCCATGTTTAAAGACCCGGCAATGACAATGTCGTATGTTCAGGTAGGGCAGGAAAACTCATTCACATGGGAGGCCATGAAGAATGGATTGGAGATGCAAATCTCAATGTTGTCACAGCTACAAAAAGATAATGCGATACGCATAGAAACCCTTTCGGAGACAGGGCGGTGGTATAGCCGCAACTATTCCACTACTGCGCCTTCGGCTATCAGTGCCCTTACCGATTATAAGGGTACGGGTAAGAAAACGGTATGGTACGATAGTAAGTACTATCGGGCCAATCTTTTTTGGGAGGGTGATAAATTCCGATTCAGAGACATTCACTTATTCAATGAGAATCTGGCCTCTGATTATATTGATAAACCGGGTACCACATCGACTTGTGTATATACGACATTGCCTTTTGTCGATGGGAATGTGTGGAGTTCGGAGAGTTTTTTGTCGGGACTTCGCCTTTTTTATATTGACGAATCGGGACAGCCTGTCGAGGCTGAGGGGGAGTCTCCGGAAATTACACATGATGAGGAGCGCCTTTGCGTGAAGTGGCCTCTAAAAATAGCGAATGCCTGTTTTATAATGACATTTGAGGAAGACAGGGTCGTGATGGAATGTGAAAATATCCCAGCCTCTCGATGGTATTTGGAATTGTCGGCAAGGGTAGGAGCTGAGTTGCCGTTTATTAAAATAGCCGGGACTTGTGTCGATGCTCGGGTAAAAGACTTCGATTATAGCGTTTCCTGTAAAGGAGGCGATTTTGTCGCTTGTAATGACGACGAGGGACGAGTATTTAAAGTCGTACCGGGAGATGAAAAAATTTCCTTGACATTTAGGCATGGGAAATAGCGCATGCTATTGAGTCGATAGCAGATGTGGATTATCTCTTTAATCCCCTTGGGAATAGCAGCTTGTGTAATATGCTCATTCTCCTTATACCTGTTGCTGCTCCTATGGAAATAATACAAGTAAGGAAGAATATGGTGAGAGCGGTAATGGGTGTAGATGAAATTCCTAATATGTCGAATGTTTTCCATAAACAGTTGAGAATGATTACATGGAAACAGTATATCTCGAATGATAAATTCCCGATTGAAATTAGAAATTTCTGCTGGGCAATATTCTTCCTAAAACTATAAAGAAGGCACAAGGCCGAGAACGGCGCGGTAATCTCTGTAATGAGATAAAGCGGGGTGTAAAACGGTGATATATCTTCGGAAAGGATAGTAAGTATGATACTTCTGTAACAATGCTTGCGCAATAACGCTAATGATGAAGATAAACAGAACGCTATACCTATAAGAGGGGGTATGAAGCCGAGTTTTGTATCGGAAAATGAATAAAGAAGTGATATAGCCGATAAAGAAGTACGCCGCCCCCCTTGAAATACAAGATAATTTGTAGACGTTCGAGGGTGATGTCGCGGCAAGATGGTATATAATGAATAATCCATATAAAAGGATTAAGGCGATTAATGGCTTTGCCCACTTTTTATGACTGTCTTTTATAAACAAGAAGAGGGATAGAAAAAGAATGCTGGCATAAACCATGGGAAATTGAATCCATATGTCCCTTTTAATAAAGTTTGCGACCCGGTTATAAATGCTTTGAGATATTCAAGGGGTGTATGTATATGGGTGTATCCTATGGCAATTGCGATAGATGCGCATAAAATGAGGCACCATAGATAGGGGACATACATGCGCAGCCCTGTATTGAAAATTTTTGTTGGAGACGCATCTTTCTTCCCATACAGGAATGGAAGCATAAAGAATAGAATCAAGTGATATGAGTATAGCCAGTATTGAAGATCGGAAAATTCACGGCCAATATGGCCTAAAACTATCAGTAATATAGCGAATCCTTTTATCGAAGCAGATTCTTCTCTCGAAATGATATTGGTATTATTCATTTGTGCGATGTCTTTGGAATCGTGAGGGTTGTGCGCTTTATCAAGGCCTTTTGAAAAAGTGGCGTATTTTTATATTTTTAAGAATGAGGCAAAGATATAAACATTAATATTATTATAGAAAGGTGGATATTATTTTTTATCCGCATTGTTCAATATCGGTAGGTGTAGTGGGATATATCGGAATATTTAAAGGGTAAATCACTCCTGTGACACAGAAGGAGAGGTATAGTAAATATCTTTTCCTTCCCTGTCAACGACTGTGATTTTCCGCCGATTTTAGGTTTGTCCCCATTGGCGATAGAGGGTGGAATGAGTCTAAGGCCTATCGATAAATTGAATGGATAGGCGCACGAAACGTGGTTTCTCCGTCTCGGAGGGAATAGCGGTAGATAGGAAGACCTTATCGGTCGTTATATTGGAGTATATCCTCGATAATGTCGCGCTGGTTGTATAGCCGGGGAATCTTGTGCTGTCCGCCCAATTTGTTGTGGTCGCGCAGCCATGCGTCGAATATTCCTTTCTTGGCCGGAATGATTTCGAGACATTCGAGGGCGATGCTTTTGAAGCGTTTGGCTTCGTAGTCCGAGTTTAGGTTTTGGAGGTTTTGATCGAGTTTTTGGGCAAATTCTTCTACCGGGACAGGCAATTTTCCAAACTCGATGAGCCATTGGTGCCGTCCCTTGTTGTGGTCGGTCATATATACCGGGGCGGCCGTATAATTGAGTACGCTCGCTCCTGTTTGGGCGCAAGTGCGGGTGATAGCGCGCTCGGCGTTATCGACCATAAGTTCCTCGCCAAAGGCGTTGATATAGTGTTTTGTCCGTCCCGAAATACTTATTTTCAGAGGTTTTGTCGAGATAATTCGCGCCGTGTCGCCCAGACGATAGCGCCACAGGCCACCGTTGGTGGTGATAACTATCTCATAGTTTTTTCCGGCCTCGACTTCCCAGATGGGCAGGGCTTGTTCGCTGTTTCCTCCCAGCGGAATAAATTCGTAGAATATGCCGAGGTCTATGAGCAACAGCATGCCGGGAACCGATAGGTCGTTTTGCGTGGCGAAAAATCCTTCGGAGGCATTATAGGTCTCGACGTAGTGCATGCCGGGATTGTCGATGATTTCGCGGTATTGTTCACGATAAGGCTCGAAACAGATACCTCCGTGGAAGAATACTTCGAGGTTGGGCCATACCTCGGATATGGTTTGTTTGCCACTCTTTTTCAAAATGTGTTTGAGCAGGACGAGAAACCATGAGGGAACCCCCGAGAGGTTAGTCACGTCGCTCCCGATGGTGCTATTGGCGATAGCTTCGAGTTTGGTATCCCATTCGCTCATGAGGGCGATTTTTTTCGAGGGCACCCTGATGAGGTTGACCAGTGGGTTGATGTTCTGTATGAGGATAGCCGACAGGTCGCCGCAATAGGCTTTTCCAAAAGGGTTTTGAGCCCGGCTTCCTCCCAGAATGAGGCCTTTTCCCGAGAAGAGCCGGCTTTCGGGATTTTCCCGCAGGTATAGGGCTACACAGTCGGCGCCGCCTTGGTAGTGACAATATCGCAGGGCTTCGGCGCTTACCGGGATAAATTTGCTTTTGTCGTTGGTTGTCCCCGAAGATTTGGCGAAGTGCCGTATGGGTGTAGGCCATAAAATATTTTGCTCGCCTTTCATTGTCCGCTCGATATAAGGTTTCAATGCTTCATAGTCGTTGATAGGGACGTTCTCGGCAAAACTTTTATAGGACGATATATCGCTGAACTTGAATTTTTCACCAAATTCGGTCGCTCTTGCTTGGTGGAGCAAAGAGCGTAGCGTTTTTTGCTGAATGATGTCGCCGTAGTCGGCATAACGGTCTATTTGCGAGAGCCGTTTTGCAAATATCGGGCGGATCAACTTTGTGGTGTTCATTTGATACACGGTTTCAATGAAAGGCAAAAATAATAATTCTCTGGGGAATCCTATTGTATTGCTTGTGATTTTTCTATGACAATCGCTCCTTCTTCCTCTTTCCGGGTCGACAGCACCAGTTGCTTATAGGCTTTGTCTTTGCGAATGCGGTTCATCGCTGTGCGGGCCGCGTTTTGTTGCGATTCTTTTTTGGAGTATCCTATGCCTATGCCTCCCGATACGCCTCCGAGGAGGGCTTGCGATTGGAACACAGGATTGTTGTCTTGGTCGACGATGGTTTCGATGAGGGCAAATTCGATGTCGACGCGATGTTTTTGGCACCACTCGATGAGGCGTGATTTGAAATTGAACTCCTCTTTCGAGATTTTTTCCAAATCGATGAACGGGTCGATGATGCGGGACTCGACGAATTTCTTGCAATGAGCGTAGCCTTTGTCCAGATAGATAGCGCCGATGAGGGCTTCGAGCGCATTGCCATACATGTAGTTGTTGTGCGAACTGAGCCGCATGGAGTAGGTGATAAAGTGGTCGATCCCTATTTTTACGGCAATCTCGTTGAGCGATTCGCGCTTGACGATTTTGGCCCGAGTGTTGGTGAGGAATCCCTCTTTACGGGTTTCAAACCGATGGTACAGAATGTCGGCTACAACAGCATCGAGAATGGCGTCGCCCAAAAATTCGAGCCGCTCGTTGTTGATGCGTCGTCCTTGTTCGCAAATCGATGAAGACCGGTGCAGGCAGGCCTGCTCATAGAGGTGTATGTCGTCGGGCCAAAATCCGAGAAGATTGTGGTAAAGCATATAAGGCTCCTTATGACGGAGCATAAGGAGCCTTATACGGTTATAAATCGTTTTAAACACGGTTTTATTTCGTGAATCTTTTTACGATTAGGCTTGCATTGTGACCACCGAACCCAAAGGTATTCGACAAGGCGGCGTTTACTTCGCGTTTTTGAGCCTTATTGAATGTGAAGTTCAGTTTGCTGTCGATTTCGGGATCGTCGTCTCCCTCGGCATGGTTGATCGTGGGAGGCACGATGTTTTCGTCGATTGTTTTCACGCAGATAAGCGCCTCTAATGCTCCGGTTGCTCCGAGCAAGTGGCCAGTCATCGATTTGGTCGAGCTGATGTTGAGGTTATAAGCGTGGTCGCCGAACACTTCCAAAATCGCTTTGGCTTCTGACTTGTCGCCGACAGGTGTAGATGTGCCGTGAACGTTGATGTAGTCGATCTCTTCGGGAGCCATGTGGGCGTCGTCGAGAGCGTTTTGCATCACGAGTTTGGCACCCAATCCTTCGGGGTGGGTTGCCGTCAGGTGATAAGCGTCGGCAGAGAGGCCGCCGCCTACGACTTCGGCATAGATTTTTGCCCCACGCGCCAATGCGTGTTCCAACTCTTCAAGAATGAGGCAGGCACTGCCTTCTCCCATGACGAATCCGTCGCGCGATGCGCTGAACGGGCGAGACGCTGTCTCGGGAGAATCATTGCGGGTGGAGAGTGCGTGCATGGCATTGAATCCGCCGACTCCCGATACCGTGATTGCGGCTTCGGCACCACCCGATACGATTATATCGGCTTTGCCCAAACGAATATAGTTATATGCGTCGATGAGGGCGTGGGTAGAAGATGCGCAGGCCGATACGATACCGAAGTTGGGACCCCGGAAACCGTATATCATGGAGATTTGACCGGCTGCGATGTCGGCAATCATTTTCGGGATAAAGAAGGGATTGAACCGAGGCCCTTTTTCGGGGGCGATGGCGTAGTTCCCTACCTCTTGCTCGAAGGTGCTGATTCCACCGATACCCGCAGAGAAGATAACACCGGCACGGTCTTTATTGACAGCTTCGATGTTCAGACCCGAGTCTGCGATGCTTTCTTGGGTCGCAGCCAAGGCAAATTGGGTATAGCGGTCGAGTTTGCGAACTTCTTTGGGGTTGAAGTATTTCAACGGGTCGAAGTCTTTTACCTCACAAGCAAATTGAGTCTTGAATTCAGATGCGTCGAAAAGCGTAATAGGTCCTGCTCCGCTTACTCCTTTTAAAAGGGCGTCCCATGTGGTGGGAACATCGTTGCCCAGAGGAGTGATTGCGCCAAGACCTGTTACTACAACTCTTTTAAGCTCCATAAATTATTTATTGTTTCTCTGCGATAGCTTTTTCGATGTGGGCGATAGCTTCACCTACAGTTGTGATTTTTTCGGCTTGATCATCAGCGATTTTGATATCGAATTTGGTCTCAAATTCCATGATCATTTCAACAGTGTCCAAAGAGTCTGCACCGAGGTCGTTGGTGAAGTTTGCTTCGGGAGTTACTTCTGATTCTTTAACACCTAATTTTTCTACGATAATTTCTTTTACTGTTGATGCTACGTCAGACATAATTGTAAATTTTTAATGAATAAATAAATTAACGTTCTTATTTTTTGCAGTGCAAAGGAATATATTTTTCTCCAAACAAAAAAAATTTTATCGCATAAATTAGTTATTTCTTGCACAAAACTATCATTTTTGTGCAAGAAATGGGGCTTCTTTGTCGATTTTTATGCCCCGGAAGGGGTCGTTTTTGTGCTTTTACCTATTTATACTTTGAGGCACGAGCCGATAGGGGAATTGTATATTTATACTATATTGAATCCTAATTCTTTCAAAATAGAGGCGTCTTTGGTCGAAGCTCCGGTAATACGGTAGGCGGGAAATTCTCGCCTCAGGGGGTATAGGCCTCGTTGCAATTCAAATGTTTCGGGCGATTTTCGCAAGCGAGAGTCGTCGTCAAAAGGGATATAGGATTCCCACACGGCTGTTTGCAACGGATTGGTTGCGTCCGTCAAATCGATGGTTTCCCGTGTTGGCGGGGGCGGGACGATGGCCGTTGTGGGTATATTCTTTCCTATCCATTTCCCCACGGCCTCTACGATCATTCGTGTCGCTGTGGATTTCCCGTCGGCCGAATATCCGGCGATGTGAGGTGTGGCGATAAAGGCTTTATGGAGTAACTCTTTATCGATATTAGGCTCGTTTTCCCAGCAGTCGAGCACGACCGCCGAGATTTTTTTTGACTTCAACGCTTGTTTCAAGGCTTCGGTCTCGATGACTTCGCCCCGAGCCGTGTTGATAATAAGAGGTGTTTTGCCAAGAGCTTCGAAGAAACGATTGTTGCCCAAATGAAACGTCGGGTGTGCGCCTTCTCGTGTCAAAGGAGTGTGGAAGGTGATGATGTCGGCCTCCCGGCATATTTCGTCGAGCGAGACGAATGCGTTTGCCCCTTCGGCTTCTTGCCGGGGCGGGTCGTTGAGCAGTACTCGCATACTCAGTAGCCGGCAATAGCGGGCGACGATACGGCCTACATGGCCTACCCCGACGATGCCGATAGCGCATTCGTGCAGGGGTTTCCGGGTGTGTTTGCTCCATGCCAGTAGAGCGGATAGGATATATTGTCCCACCGAAGATGCGTTGCAACCGGGCGCATTTACCCAATCGATGCCTCTTTCCCGGCAATAAAGGGTATCGATGTGGTCGTAGCCTATGGTGGCGGTGGCGATATATCGGCAGCGGCTCTGGTCGAGCAGGTCGCTGTTGCATAGGGTGCGAGTGCGTATTAGCAGGATATCGGCGTCCCTCACGGTCGTTGCGGTTATTTGTTCGGGCGATAGATAATCGATTCGGGCATACGGTTCGAGTACCCCTTTCAGATAGGGTATTTTATTGTCGGCGATAATATATGGGTTTGTTGTCATAGGTCTCGTTTTTTGAAGAACAAAAATAGTAATTTTTTGAAGGAAAGTATCCAAGAGCTATTTTTATGTGAGGAAAATAGCGAAAGTTCATAAAACTATTATTATGTTTGTAAATAGAAATAAAGAAGAATCCGGTTTCTCCGAAACAAGATTTGAAAAATAAGATTATTTATTAGTTTGGTGAGTTATGAATTTTGCGGAAACCTGTAATCACATTTTTTGGAACACTACCCAATATTACCATCGGTTTGACAATGTAGACGCTCCGCTGGAAAATCCTTATTCCGAGGGGAGTATAGAGTATTATCTTTGTTTGAAGAATTGGATCGATGTGGTGCAATGGCATTTGGAAGATATAATTCGCAATCCCGACATAGACCCTCGGGAGGCTTTGGCCATAAAACGCCGAATCGACAAATCGAATCAAGAGCGTACCGATTTGGTCGAGATGATCGACGACTATTTTTTGCAAAAGTATGCCGCGGTAGAGATACAGCCGGGTGCGACTATCAATACCGAGAGCCCGGCTTGGGCGATTGACAGGCTGTCGATTCTGGCCGTTAAAATCTACCACATGCAACAAGAGGTGGAACGTAAAGACGCCTCGCCCGAGCACATCGCCAAATGCCGGGAGAAATTGCGGATTTTGTTGGAACAGCGGGTCGACTTATCCACGGCGATAACCCAGTTGCTCGATGAGATAGAAGCGGGACGGAAATATATGAAGGTCTATAAACAGATGAAAATGTATAACGACCCGGCGTTGAACCCCGTATTATATAAAAAGTAAAACGCTTCTATGCTTTATCGCAAAGTCTTGATTATACGTTTGTCGGCTTTGGGAGATGTCGCTATGACCATTCCCGTGATTTACTCTGTGTGCAAGGCCTATCCAGAGGTGTCGTTCGTGATGCTCACACAAAAGGTCGCCTCCCAGTTGTTTATCCATGCTCCCGAGAATTTGCAAGTCATGGTCGCCGATGTGAAGGGGCGGCATAAAGGATTCAAGGGGCTGTATCGTTTGGCTCGGGAGATGCGGCAATTGCCGGTCGATGCCGTCGCCGATTTGCACGATGTGTTGCGCACGAAGGTTCTCCGGCTCTTTTTCAAGTTATGGGGGATTCGTGTCGCTGTCATTGACAAGGGGCGTAAAGAGAAACAGCAGTTGACGGCGCATAAGGAGAAAGTGTTGCGGCCGCTTCGCTCGTCCTTCGAGCGATACGGGGCTGTGTTCGAGTCCTTGGGATTCAAGGCTGTTTGTGATTTCGATTCTTTGTATGGCCGGGACGGTGGCGATGAGAGTTTATACTCGGCGGTGACCAGTCCCAAATCCCGGGACGAATATTGGATAGGGATAGCCCCATTTGCGAAACACAAGGGGAAAATTTATCCTCTCGATCATATGGAGCGTGTGGTCTCGGCGTTGTCGGGAGAGCCCGGAGTGAAGATATTCCTGTTTGGGTCGGGCGAGCGGGAAAGGGAAACTTTCGCTTTGTGGCGGGAGCGTTACGAGCATGTCTGTTCATTGGCCGATAAGCGCTACGGGTTTGCAGTCGAGTTGTCGTTGATCAGCCATCTCGATGTGATGGTTTCGATGGATTCGGCCAATATGCACTTGGCGTCGCTGGTATCGACGCCAGTCGTTTCGGTGTGGGGGGCGACACACCCCTATTGCGGTTTTTTGGGGTGGCGCCAATCCGAGGACAATGCGATACAACTGCCGATAGCCTGCCGCCCATGCTCTATTTTCGGGAATAAACCGTGCCGGCGGAAAGACTACGCCTGCATGGACATAGCACCCGAGGTTATTGTCGACCGGGTGAAAAAGTTGAGAAATTCTAACAAAAGAGAAATAGGTTGAATACAGGCTTTTGTGTGATTGAAAAAATATACTTTTGCAATCATTCTTTACATATTTTGAGAACAGAGAAAAGATGAAATTTGTTTTGAATCCATCATACCGACAGCTTGAAGATTTTATTAAAAATCTGCCGCAGTCGTTCCCTACGTTGGGCGAGTGTATCTATAAAGCTCGCAACGAACTTCGCAAATTTTCTTACGAAGGGTGTTGGTATGTGGTGAAAAGTTATAAAGAACCTCTGTTTATCAATAGGATTGCTTATACCTTTTTCCGTCCCGGTAAAGCCCACCGGGCTTATGAGTATGCCTTGCGGTTGCGGGCTATGGGAATAGCGACCCCGGCACCGGTAGCCTATATCGAAATAAAGAGCGGAGGGCTTTTATGGCACTCTTTTTTTATTTCGGAAAATTGTCCGTATCCCCGAATGATGCGTGAGTTTAACGAGGGCGGGATAGCCGGTCGCGAAGATATTTTGAAAGCCTTTGCCGCTTTTACCGTCGATTTGCATGAAAAAGGGGTTTTGCATTTGGACTATTCGGCCGGGAATATCCTGTTCGACCGGCAAGGAGAGAATATCGTCTTTTCGATTCTCGATTTGAACCGCATGCGGTTTATCCCGATGTCTACACCCAAGCGGTGCCTGTCCAATTTCAATCGCTTTTGCCGGGACGAGTCGGTGGTGCGGTATGTCGTGGCGGAGTATGCCCGGTTGCGGGGTTGGGACGAAACGGAGTCGATTGAAGAGGCGTTGCGCGCGCATAGGGATTTCTGGCGAAGGGTGAAACGAAAAGAGGCGAAGAAACATCGTGGCAAGAGTTTCTGTTTCTGAAAAGCTGTAATCACAAAATAAATTGCTAAGTTTGTCGGCGGAATGCGTCGAACGTGAATACTTGTGGAAAATAATAAGTTTGACATAAGGGAGCAAAAAATTTCGGACACCGAACGGGAGTTCGAGAAGGCGTTGCGGCCTTTGGCATTCGACGATTTTAACGGGCAGGAAAAGATTATCGAGAACCTGCGTGTATTCGTCATGGCAGCCCGCATGCGCAAGGAGCCGCTCGACCATGTGCTGTTGCACGGCCCTCCCGGGTTGGGAAAAACCACGCTGGCCAATATCGTGGCCAACGAGTTGGGGGTAGGATTTAAAATTACTTCGGGCCCGGTACTCGACAAGCCCGGCGATTTGGCCGGATTGTTGACGTCGTTGGAAGAGAACGATGTCTTGTTTATCGACGAAATACACCGGTTGAGTCCGGTGGTGGAAGAGTATCTTTATTCGGCGATGGAGGATTTCCGCATCGATATTATGATAGACAAGGGACCCAGCGCGCGCTCTATACAAATCGAATTGAATCCCTTTACATTGGTGGGAGCCACCACACGAAGCGGGTTGCTCACCAGCCCGTTGCGTGCCCGGTTCGGTATCAACTGCCATTTGGAATATTACGACCATGCCGTGCTGACCCACATCATAGAGCGCTCGGCCAAGTTGCTGGCGGTGCCCTGCACCCGGGAAGCCGCTACCGAGATTGCCATGCGCAGCCGTGGCACACCCCGTATAGGGAACGCGTTGCTGCGAAGGGTGCGGGATTTTGCGCAAGTGAAAGGTACGGGGCGTATTGATTTGGGGATTGCCCGCTATTCATTGGAGTCGCTGAATATCGACAAATACGGGCTTGACGAAATCGATAACCGCATTCTCTCTATCATTATAGATAAGTTCAAAGGCGGTCCTGTGGGACTCACGACGATTGCCACGGCATTGGGCGAAGACCCCGGCACGCTCGAGGAGGTATATGAGCCTTACTTGATTAAGGAGGGTTTCATCAAACGGACACCCCGGGGACGAGAGGTGACCGATTTGGCATATTCTCATTTGGGCCGTCATCGATTCCCGAGCCCGGGCACATTGTTTTAACCAAAATAAAATAGAGACGCGTATGGCCGGCATGAAGAGTTTGGCGAAGGATACCGCGATATATGGGTTGAGCAGCATAGTAGGCCGCTTCTTAAATTGGTGTTTTGTATTCCTGTATGTGAATGTGTTGAAGTCGACGGCCGAGTATGGCATCGTGACCAACCTATATGCCTATATGGCCTTGTTGTTGATTATTCTGACGTATGGCATGGAGACGGGTTTTTTCCGTTTTGCCAACGACAAACAGGAGCAAGACCCGCAGAAGGTCTATACGACCGGGCTCATTTCGTTGGCGATGACTTCGACTCTTTTCTTTCTTCTTGTGTGGCTTTTCCTCTCGCCGGTGTCTCGGCTGTTGGGGTATCCCGGTCATGAGGACTATGTGTTGATGATGGCATTGATTATAGCCGTCGACGCCTTTACGGCTTTGCCGTTTGCCTATTTGCGTTATCAGCGCAGGCCTATACGGTTTGCGGCGATAAAATTGTTCTCTATCTTTTTGAACATCGCCTTGAATTTGTTTTTCATATTGTTTTGCCCGTGGCTGTATCGCATTCACCCCGAATGGATTTCGTGGTTTTTCGATCCCGATTTCTTGGTGGGTTATATTCTGGTTTCGAATGTGATTAGTTCGGTGGCTGTGTTGTTGCTTTTGTTCCCCGAGGTTTTCGGGTTGCGTTACTGGTTTGACCGCCGGTTGTTGTCGCGCATGCTCAAATATTCGTTCCCGTTGTTGATATTGGGCATTGCCGGGATTATGAACCAGACATTCGATAAAATGTTTTACCCTCATTTGGCCGAGAACCGTCCCGATGCTATGTCGGAACTCGGCATCTATGGGGCGGTTTATAAGATAGCGATTGTGATGGTGATGTTTACGCAAGCGTTTCGTTTTGCCTATGAGCCGTTTATTTTTGCCCGGAATAAAGATGCCGACGACGGGAACAAGAAATCCTATTCCGAGGCGATGAAGTACTTCATCATTTTCGGGTTGTTCATATTTTTGGCTGTGATGTTTTACATCGACATCGTGCGGTTTTTCATGCCGGCGACCTATTGTACGGGCTTGGGGGTTGTTCCTATCGTCATGCTTGCCGAGTTGTTTTTCGGGATATTTTTTAACTTGTCGTTGTGGTATAAACTCACCGACCGCACTCAATGGGGCGCTTGGTTTTCGCTGTTTGGGTTTGCCATTACGGCCATAATCAATATTGTGGGCGTACCTCGTTACGGCTATATGGCATGTGCTTGGGGGGCTTTTGTCTGCTATCTGAGTATGATGCTGGCGTCGTTCTTTATCGGGCAGCGGGTCTATCCTATCAAGTATGATTTGGGGAGTGCGCTGCGCTATACGTTGTTGTCGGCGGCCTTGTATGTTGTCGCATGGCTGGTGCCTATCGAACCTCTTTTCTGGCGGTTGGCATTCAGGACGTTGCTTTTGGGAGTGTTCTTGATATATCTGTTCCGCCATGATTTGCCGTTGAGCGAGATTCCCGGGTTGAGGCGGTTCGTGTCGAAATCGTGACACTCTCGGTGTCGCATGGATTGGCGATAAAAGAAGAGCCCATTCCCGTTATGATCTAAAAAAAGCGAGAGGATTCCCTCCCCTCGCTTTTTCTTTGCCTATGACTTTGCCGTATCAGAATTTATTATCCAACCGGTCGAGCGCGTCCTGTGCGGGAGCATAGCCGAGATGAAGCGCTTGTCGGTATTGCTCTTTGGCTTTTTCGTAATCTTGTGGAAGACCGAGTCCCTCTTCAAAGGCTTCGCCCAATATCATGTAGGCTCTTCCGTACCCGTTGTTTAAGCAAGGTTCCAGCAGGTCGAGAGCCTCTTGCGGATTTACCGCTGTGCCCCAGCCGTGGAATATGACTCGTGCCAAATCGATACGGGCGGGTAGACTTTCTTGTTCGACGGCTCTCGTAAGCAGCTCTTTGGCTTGTTTGTAGTCTTTGGGAACTCCCTCTCCCGAGAGGTAGTTGTAGGCTAAGAAACGCATCGATTCGCTATCGCCCAAATCGCACCCTCTGCGATAGAGTTTGTTGGCCAATTCTATGTTCTGAGCCGTACCCTCGCCTCGTTCATAGAGCAAACCCAACAGGCTGCAAGCCTCGGGATAATTCGCATCGTAGGCTTTTTGTAAATATTCCAAAGCCAAATTTGAATTTTTGGGGATTCCGTCGCCGTAATAATACAGGCGCCCCAAGTTATACATGCTCCATGCGTTGCCTTTATCGGCCGCTTTTTTCAGATAGAACGCTCCCATCGCGTTGTTTTGGGTTACGCCCTGTCCCAGCAGGTAGAGGATTGCCATGCCTTTTGTGGCGTTGATTTCGTCGGCGTCGATACCTCTTTGATAGTATCGTTTCGCTTCGGCGTAGTCGATGATATCTTCCGGGCCTATCCGGTAAATGTCGCCGATGAATCCCAAAGCGTAGGTGTATCCCATTTGGGCGGCTTGTTTCAGGTACTGCAAGGCCAGTTTGGCGTCTTGAATATCTTGGGGGCCGACCCAATAAAGATAGCCGACGTTGAAATACCCATATACGCTGTCGTGTTCGGCGGCTTTCTTGTAATATTCCAATGCCCGGATTTTGTCGGGGGTGACCCCTTGTCCGTAGAAATACATGTCGCCCAAATCGTTGAACGCTTCGGCGTAGCCTTTTTGCGCCAAGTGGGAGAAGTAGGCATAGGCCTTTTTGAACTGCGTGTTGTTCAGCGCGTCTTTGGCGTCATGATACAACTCGTCGTCGGTCTTGTCGGACGGAATCTCCACATCGGTCATACTCTCGTCGACAAGATTTTGTTGAAGTTGGTTCAGCCATTCTTGCGCATCTTCATATCCTTGCTCGATAGCTTTTTGGTAATAGGCTATCGCCTTGCGGGTATCTTTTTCGAGTTGGCCGATACCGTCGGCGTGGAGGCGTCCCAGCCAGTATGAGGCTCTCCCGTAGCCTTTTTCCGAAGCCGAATTGAAATAGGCGATGGCTTTGGACATGTTGGCCGGAATAACCTCTCCGAAGAGGTATAGCTCGCCGATTTTGTTGATGGCGGCGAGGACTCCGTTGTCGGCAGCTTGCTGGAAATATTTGATGGATAGTTCGGCATTTTTTTCGATACCGTCTCCTCCGTTTTCAAATAATACTCCCAGCCGGTAAGTGGCTTCGTGATACCCCTGTTTCGAGGCGTTGGTGAGTAGCTCTATTTCTTTGTGAATATCGGGCTGCAATCCTCCGCGGCCATTGTGCAGGTAGAAACATATCCGCGACATGGCCTCGGCATTCCCCAACTCAATCGCTTTTTGAAGGTAATACACGGCTTTACGCTCGTTGCTGTCGGTCTCTTCGGCGACCATGAAAGTTCCTCCGAGGAAATTGTATGCCATGCCCGTATGGTCTTCTTCGGCAGCCCGCTCGTAGTATTTGCGGGCGAGATCGATATTCCTCGGGGCGCCGATGCCGATTTCGTAGATGAGTCCGATATGGAGCAGGGCATCGGTGTCTTTGGGACGATATTCGATATATTGCAGGTAGTAGTCCAAAGCCTTGCGATGGCCATCTTCGGTATTTTGGGAATAATAATACCGGGCTAAATCACGGTTTGCCGCTTTGTAGTTTTGGTCGACAGCCAATTGGAACAAGGACAGGCTTTTTTCTATATCGCGGGGGACGTCGGAGGTGCCCCGCATGAGTATAAAGCCACAACTGTATGACCCGTATCCCGAGCCATTTTGGGAGGCTTTGAAGAAATAATTATAAGCCTTGGCCATATCTTTGGGTACCAGTTCGCCGTTGAAATAGACATCGCCCAAGTCGTTCATCGCCTGAGTGTATCCCAAATTTGCCGATTGGGACAGCAGATTGAGATACCGTTCTGTGTCTTTGGCTTCGAGGGCTTGTTGGGCGTCTAAATAGGCTTGCCGTGCGAAGGGGTCGACCTCTTTCCCGTCATTATCTTCGGCTTCGTGGTCGATGCGGTTCAGCAATTGAAACGCGCTTTCATTGCCCATGGCGGCAGCTTGGCTAAGGTATTCTATGGCTTTTTCTTTGTCGGGCGATGTGCCTTGCCCTTTCAAATACATGAATCCCAAGGAGTAGAAAGCGTAGGGGTATCCCTCTGCGCAGGCTTTTTGATAATATTCTATCGCTTTCTGGTAGTTTTGCGGCACCCCTTTTCCCGAGTAATACATGTCGCCGATTTCGGTTAAAGCCCGTTGGTGCTGTTTTTCGGCGGCTTTTTCATACCAGTAGAGCGCTTTGTCGTAGTCGGTGGTCAAACCGTCTTCGTGGGAGTACATGTCGCCCAAGTTGCACATGGCGTCGGATAAGTCTTGTTCGGCGGCTTTGGAGAACCAGTTGGTCGCTCTCACGGGGTTGATATTGACATGCCAGCCAAAACGGTAGGCTTTTCCCATATAGTTTTGGGCGAAAGAGTATCCTTCTTCGGCGGCTTGCTGTATGAGGCCGAATCCTTTCGCTTCGTCGCCCGAAATCTCTTTGTTGATGATAAGTTTGCCCAAGTTGTAGAGGCACGACGGGATTCCGGCTTTCGCTCCCCGTTGGTACCAGTCGGCGGCTTTCAGTATGTTTTTTTGTACGCCGTCGCCTTCTTCGTAGATGAGTCCCAGCCTCAAAATACAATCCGGGTCGTTGTTCCTTGCACCCATTTCGTACCATTTTATGGTTTCCCTCATATCTTTTTGACAACCGAAAGAGCCATAATAATAGTAGTCTCCCATGTTCTTTTGAGCCGAGATATTCCCGTTTTCCGCAGCCAGTTTCATCCATTTGATTACTTGGCTTTCCTCTTGTTCGACGAAAAGCCCTTTCATGTACATGAAGGCGACTGAGTATTGCGCATAGGCGTTGCCTTTTTGTGCGGCATTGAGGAACCAGTAGTAGGCTTGCTCATAGTCCACGTCGACTCCATAGCCATAGTAATAGAGGTCGCCCAGACGTGTGGAAGCGTCGGTCTCGCCCATCTGTGCAGCTTGCAAGAGCGGCTCGATGGCCGATGCGTATTGTTCTATGTCGCAAAGGTCTATCCCTCGTTTTAGGAATATTTCGCTCAACGATTGTGTCATGCCGGCGGCTTTTCCTGCTTTTTCAAATTGGAGCGCCTTTTGGTATAACTCGCTGTTTTGCGGGTCGGAATAGTCTTGCGAGGTCATTTTCTCCACGGCGATGCGCATGAGCCCTTCGTAGGCGATATCGGCATGCTCGCCTTCGGCAATTTTTTGCAGGTACTCGATAGCCTTGTCGTATCCGTTTTCCTGCCCCGATTGCATGTATAGCTCGGCGATGGCTTTAATAGCGTCGGCATATCCTGCCTCGGCGGCTTTTTGGAAATACTCTTCGGCTTTTTGCAAATTCGGGCTGACGACCCCTTTGGCCTCGTAATAGGCCAATCCGAGAAAATAGTAAGCCTCGGGGATTTGCATCGATTCGGCTTTACGGAAACAGTCCATGGCTTTAAACTCGTCCATTTCGGTGCCGATGCCGTAGAAGAAGAATTTACCCAACTGGCAAATACAATATCCGTCGTTGAGTTGTGCGCCTCGTTTGCACCAAGAGAACAGTTCTTCTTGGTTCTCGGGTGTATCTTTCATCAACCGTATGACATCGTGAATGGAGTCGATGTCGTTTCGGGCGGCGGCTTTTTTATAATATTCGAGAGCAGTTCCGGTAAAGGATTCGGGTGCCTCGCCTCCCTCGATAAGCTGGCCTATCTTTCGATAGGCCGCTGGGAATCGTTGTTCGGCCGAGGCCAAGTATAAATCCCACGCCTTTTGTTTATTGACACTTGTCCCGAATCCATTTTCATACATGTCGGCCAAATAGTACAGACCGAGGCTGTCGCCGAGGTCGGCCGATTTGGAGAACCAGCGGAAAGCCTGTTCGTTCCCGCGGTTGTCGGGCATGTTATAGTAGATGACAGCCAACCCGTTCATGCCATCGGGGTTCCCTTTTTGGGCGGCTTGATAGTAAGCTTGTTGCGCTTTTTCGAGGTCTTGGTATTTCTCGTCGGATTGGTAAAAAAGACCCAACTCGAAGTAGGCGTCGATATACTCTTTGTCCAACGCTTTCTGTATCCATTCCAGCCTCTTTTCGGGGTTGTTGCGGTTCATCTCTATGTAGGCCAATTTGATCATGGACCATTCGTCGTCCAGTTCCTCGGCCAGTTGGAGATAGATTTTTTCGGCCTCTTCTTTGTTCATGGGGACTCCATAGCCGTTTTCCTTCATATAGGCGATTTCGCCCAGTGCCATGACATTGTTTTGGGCAGCCGCGGTTCTGTAATAGGAGAGCGCCGTGTCGTAATTTTGCTCGACGAAAGCGCCGTTTTCATACATGTTTCCCAATAGATATTGCCCGTATGGATTGCCGTTTTCGGCCGATTTGGAGAACCAGTGGAAAGCCTGTTCGTAGTTGCGTTCATGGGGCTTTCCCCGGTAGTACACCCGCCCTACGATGACTTGTGCGAAGGCGAAGCCCTCTTCGGCATAGGGGAGGTATGTCTCTAAAATTCCGGGCCACAACTGGTAGTTTTTTACTTTGTTGCAGAGGATGTCGCACAAGAGGTGTTGAGCCTCGGCGTTGTTGGCGGCAGCCAATTTCAAGAGTAAATCTGAGGCTTCTTTGTATTTGTGGTTCCGATATAATTTGACGGCTTCTTGATAGATGGCCGGGTTGGTTCCACTCGTCCCGGTAAAGGTGGGTCGGTTTGCCTGAGCTTCCTTGTCGATATTCCCGGCAGTGAATTTGTGCGCTGCCGGTGGCGTCGCTGTCGTCGTGGCTCCGGGTTGACTTTCGTTCAACAGGAGGGATTCGAGAACTTGGTCGATTTTCGAATCGATTATGTTCAATATACTTGTAATCATGTGGTCCCATTGCGCTTTGTCGTTGAGGTAGTTGCAAAGCGGCTGAGTCTCCGAGGGGTGTATTTGCCGTTGATATATCCAATCGATGATGCGTTTCGATTTTTCGGTAATGTTCCCGATTAGCAGGGGAACGATTTTCATGTCGTTCTTTTCTACCTGTTCTTTAATCCAAACCAGCTCTTTGTTGACGATATAGTCCGAGGAAACGAAACTTTCGCTGATTAGTAGAATGGAGATATGCGATTGTACAATGTGGTTATAAATCTCTTCGTTCCATTTCTCGCCGATCACCAGTCCCTCGTCGAACCAGATTTCGGCTTCTGAACTCGTGTGGCGTTTGATGCGGGGAATCAAATGGATATTCCCGGGTCCTTCGAGAACCCACTCTTTGTCTTCGTGGGCATAACTGATAAAGATGCGAGCTTTTGCCATGATACTGAGTTTTTTTGATAAAAGTAGCGGGGAACGTATGTTCCTTGAACAAAGGTAGTTCTTTTTGAGCTTCGTTTGTCGGGTAGGGCGAATGTTTTATAACACAAAATCGGGGAGGAACCGCTTCTCTCCACAATTCTTATCCGGTTTTTAAGGGGGAGCAATCATATCCCTTTCCCTTTCCTAATTCCGGGAGAGCCGATATTCGTTAGGGGCGGTGCCTGTTATTGCCTTGAATAGCCGGCTGAAATATTGCACGTTGGGATAGCCCAGTTGTCGGGCGACATAGGTAGGCGTGCTGCCGGCATTGAGCAACATTTTTTTTGCTACATCGAGCCGTTTCAATTGGAAATACTCGTCTAAGGTTTTCCCGGTTTCGAACTTTAACAAGTCGTTGAAATAAGAAGCGGAAAGCCCCAGTTCTGAGGCGCAATACTCCGGAGAGGGAAGGATAGCGCTGCGTAACCGGTCGGAGTCGATATATGCGTCGAGCAGAGTGTCCAGTTTTTTGAGCACGTTTTTGTTCTTATCCTCGCGTGTAATGAACTGCCGTTCGTAGAAACGGGTGCAGTAGTCCAACATCAATTCGATATGCCGGGAAAGAATGGTTGCGGTATGTGCGTCGATGGCGTGTTGCAACTCTTCCTCGATGTTTTCGAGGCAGCATGTGATGGTAGCGGTCTCTCGCTGCGACAGGTGCAAAGCCTCTTCTTTGCGATATGAGAAGAATGTATAGTTCTGGATATGATTCCTCAGGGAGGTGCGATACAGCAAATCGGGGTGAAATGCCAGTAGCCACCCTTTGTCGGGCAATACGCCTGCTTCGCTCATCTTGAAAATTTCACCGGGGTTGAGGAAAACCATGGTGGCATTGGAGTAGTCATAATATTTGCGGCCACAACAACAGCAGCCGTCGTCGCATTTTTCGATGAGTAGGATTGCGTAAAATTCAAATTTCACCGCATCTTGTCCCAAATCGGGATTTTCCAGATTGATAATGCTTACCTGTGGGTGCAGCGTTTTACACCCCAAGCGGCAATTACAGTCGTAAACGGTTTTTATGTCCAACATTTTCCCTCGTCTAAGCCGGTTAGCTAATCATCTGAGCCCGGTATTCATTCGGCGTGCAGCCCACCCGTTTCTTGAAGAGCCGGCAGAGGTGTTGCGGGTATTGGAACCCAAGGGAATAGGCGATTTGGCTTACCGTGTCTTCTGTGCTGGCGATACGGTCTTTGGCCACTTCTATTATTTTCCCTTGAATGTATTCCTGTGGAGTCTTCCCGGTTTCTTTTTTAAGCATGTCGCCAAAGTAGTTGGCCGACAGACATAACTTGTCGGCAAAGAATTTCACCGAAGGCAGCCCGTCGTGTTCGGCCATATTGCTTTCGAAATATTCGTCCAGTAGTTGCTCGAAGCGTGTCAACACGTCACGGTTGCTTTTGCTGCGCGTGATAAACTGCCGTTCGTAGAACCGCATGCAATAGCCGAGTAGCAATTCGATATAGGTGACAAGCAGTTTTTTGCTGTGCTTGTCGATGTCGTGTTCCAGTTCTTTTTGAATAATATGGAGGCAATCCAATATGATGGCCTGCTCTTCTTCCGACACATGCAACGCCTCGTTGATTTCGTATGAGAAAAAGGTGTAATCCTTTATTGTCTTGTTCAATGAAGTGCCGCGGAGCAGGTCGGGGTGAAACAGAATCCCATAAGCGTTTGTTTGGATTTTCTCGATTGATGATGTGGTTTCTGCGATTTGCCCGGGGGCGAAACAAACGATAGTCCCTTCCTGGTAGTCATATGTTTGTCGCCCATATTTGATGCTGCAAGATTTCTCCAATTTCAAAAACAAAGCATACACCCCATAATTCAACCGAATGGTGCTTACCCCGCGCGTGGCTTTATTCATATTTATGACACTGACCAGCGGGTGCAGGGTTTCGATGCCATACAATTGGTTGAATTGGTCCACGGTGTCTAAATTGAGTATCTTGTCCATATTCTTTCTCGTTTGATTCGTCATACAAAAATAGCAGATTATGCGGTTATTGCCATAACCTCGATTACAGATAATATAACCCGGGATACAGATTGTTGTGGTTCTCGAATCTTAAAGCCTCATCGTATAATTATTTTATAAAGATGCCGCCCCAAAAGTGTTTTGAGAACGGCATCTTTATATGGTGGATAAAAGGCTATTGGGCTTCTTTCAGTATGAATACCAATCCCGAAGTATCGTTCCCGTTTTCTCCGCAGGCTTCTACTTCGATAAAGAAGGGGGTGCCGGCATCGAAGTCGTTTACCGTGAAGCGGTATGTCGTGATAGCCGGATTGGCCTCGTCGGTTGACGATTGTGCTGTTTCGACCAGCAATTCGTCTCGTTTGTAGAGTTTCAATTTCCCTAATTTCAATGAGCTCTCGCCTTTTGTCGGGATAAAAGCGATTGTGTAATTGCCGTTGCCTGCAATTTTCCCGGTGCATTCAAATTTCCAAGGAGCCATTTGGGACTGCACAATCAACGGTTTCCATTCGGCGGTGTAGTTGCCATACTGCTGATAAGCCGAGTAATCGGGTGCGAAATAGATAGGCAGGGAGTAATGCCGGGGGGTTACAACGGTAATGGCGTGAAAGTCGCTTTTGTCGTTGACTTCGACCGGGGCGGTATAAATCGGGGAGTGTATCGAGGGATAGGAACCGTCGGTCGTGTAGCGAATCTCGGCTCCGGCTACGGGCGAAGAGAGTGTAAATTTCAATTTCCCGCTTGGGGTGGATTCCATTCGTTCGATACGGGGTTCAGGCACACGGTAGTGGCAGCCCTTGAAATCGAGCCGGGAGTAGTGTCCGCTCAGCCGTTGGTAGAAATCGGGATAGTTGCGTGCCGTCTGGGAGGTCCATGCTATCTCCGACAGGGCCAACAGCCGGGGGAATGTGAAATATTCGGCATAGTTTTCCGAGCGGTTCTCGTTGAGGTAATCGATTTCTTGCAGCACGTTCCCGTGTATAAACTGGTCGCTCCAAAAACAGCCTTGTACCCCTATGACGGTGGATTCTTCGGAGTAGTCGTTTATCTCCATACTATAACATTTTTCGAGCGAAATCGGTGGCATCCATGTCGCGGCTTTCACTTCACCGGGGGTTTGGCTTTCGGGGAAGTCGAAGTACATGTGTGTTGCTGGTATGAGGATAGCTTTGTGCCCGGCGCGGGTGGCGAGAATCGTATCACCCACATTGTGCCAGATGAGCCCTACCACCGGAGTCTTTATTTCGCCCCGCAAGAAGATTTCTTCCCAGCCTACCACGGTGCGATTTTTTTCTTTCATCATTTCGGCGACGAGGTTGGTTAAATAGCCTTGCAACTCGGATGCCTCTTTCAGCCCTTCGCGTTTGATTACCGCTTGACAGTAGGGACAAGATTCCCACCGGGTATAATTTGCCTCATCGCCTCCGATATTGATGTAAGAGCTGGGGAATAATTCGGCGGTCTCTTCCAACACGTCGCGCAGGAATTGGATAGAACTTTCCTTGCCCACACAAAGCAGGTCTTTGCTGATAAAATGCTGTGTGGGTACTTCGTGTTGCAGCCCCGTGCAGCTGAGCCATGGATAAGCTACTATGGCCGATAGGATATGAGCTGGAAATTCAATTTCGGGAATGATTTCCACGTTGCGCACTTCTGCATAGGCGATCAGCTCTTTAATATCTTCTTGGGTATAGAATCCGCCCAATCGATTGTAGTCGGGGCCTGCCCATGCGCCCACTTCGGTCAATCGGGGGTATTTCTTGATTTCCAACCGCCAGCCCGAGTCGTCGATGAGGTGAAATTGCAATTTATTGAGTTTGTACATGGCCATCATGTCGATGTATTTTTTGACAAACTCTTTGTCGTAGAAATATCGTGCCACGTCGAGCATCATGCCCCGCCACGGCCGGTTGGGGGCGTCGTATATCGTCACGGCAGGGGCTGTCCATTCCACATGGCGCTGGCGCCGGTCGCTGTAAATCTCGGACGGGAAAAGTTGCAACAATGTTTGTATTCCATAGAACACACCGCCTTTATCCTCGCCTGTCACCGTGACGCCTTTGGGTGTTACCGTCAAGAGGTATCCTTCGGGTTTGTCCACTTCTTCCGGGTTTAACAGGAGTTGAATGGAGGCTTTGCGGGTGTTCTCTTTTAGTTCCAAATCCCACCCGGTGGATTGGCTGATTACTTGTTGCAGGTATTCGGCTTGGTCTCGAAGTTCGGTGTCGAAGCCTATTGTCGCTTGGGGGGTGAGTTGGAATTTGCCCGACGTCTGTTCCATGCGGATAGGTTTCGGGATAAGGTCGATTTCGGTCGCCGTGGAGGCTGTGTTGTAACAACTTGCCACCAATATAGCGGCCAATACTTTTTTCAGCAAAGAAATGCGATTGTTCATGAATGGTTGGTTTTTCGTGGTTTGTGTGAAAATAATGTGATGTTATAAGGGGTGTGTGAATAGAAATTATATCTATTACAAACAAAGGTAGGGAAATATTTCGGTATCATCAAAGAGTCGCCGCAAGGTTATAATCTAATAATATTCAAATACAGATTTTTACTCTTCTCCTCCTCGGGTATTATGTAATCGGGGTAATACAATCGGTAATTCATCTACTGCCAGTTTGGGAGTTTCTCGTTATTTTTGCATTCGAAATATAGTGTATTAAGTCATGTCGAAAGAAAGGAGATAAAGATGACACTCGACGAGTTTTTGAATCATGTCGCAACCGGCGGTGCGCTCAATACCTCGGAAATCTACCGGTTGATGGATAAAATGAGCGACGAAGCCCGTCGCGTCACTTGCGAGATAAACAATGCTTATCACTCGCAGGAGGAGTTGCGTGCGTTGATGTCGCACCTGCTGGGTAAACCGGTGGACGAGACATTCAAATTGTTCCCTCCGTTTTATACCGATTTCGGCAAGAATATCACCATCGGCCGCAATGTGTTTATCAATGCGTGTTGCCATTTTCAAGATCATGGAGGGGTGACTATCGGAGATGGTTGCCTCATTGGGCATAATGTGGTTTTTGCCACGCTCGACCATGATATGGCGCCCGAAAAGCGGAGTGTGATGTATCCGGCGCCTATCCGGTTGGGGAAAAATGTATGGGTGGGTTCCAATTCTACCATTCTGCGGGGAGTGACTGTGGGCGACAATGCCATTATCGCCGCCGGGGCGGTTGTGACAAAAGATGTGGCGGCCAATACCGTTGTAGGAGGAGTGCCGGCGAGATATATCCGCAATATCGATGAGGGAGAACGGCAGTAACGCTATGAACTTGATTGTTGCCGGGAGTATAGGTGGAGCGGGAGCTGTTCAACAGAGCGAGGCTGTATGATTGCTTATTTGAATTTATGAAAGGACTCGATAATGGCACGGACTGATAAAGCGAATACCCTGCTTGCATTGATTCGTGAGGGTAAACCGATGACGCTGGGACAGCAATTGCGCCTGACCGTGCAACTCAGTATCCCGGCTGTCATTGCGCAGTTGTCTTCTATTGTCATGCAATATATCGATGCGGCGATGGTGGGAAGTCTCGGTGCCGAAGAGGCTGCGTCTATCGGTTTGATTTCGACGACTACATGGCTTTTCTGGGGATTGTGCGTGGCTGCCACGACGGGATTCTCGGTACAAGTGGCTCATAAAATAGGGGCTGGCGATATGCAAGGCGCTCGCACGGTACTGCGGCAGGCATTGACGGCAACGGTTGTGTTCAGCCTGTTGTTGGCTGCGGCCGGGGTGGCAATCAGCGGTGCGCTACCCGGTTGGCTGGGAGGCGATAAGTCCATTCATCGTGATGCGTCGCTTTATTTTTGTATTTTCTCGCTGTTTTTGCCGGCTTTGCAGATGAATTTCCTTGCCGGCGGCATGTTGCGATGCAGCGGCAATATGCAGGTGCCGAGTGTGGCGGGAGTGGCGATGTGCGTGTTGGATGTCATATTCAATTTTTCCTTGATTTTTCCTTCGCGGGAATGGACGGTGGCGGGCTTCTCGTTTACGATGCCGGGCGCAGGGTTGGGCGTAGGTGGTGCGGCGTTGGGTACGGTAGCCGCCGAAGCGGTAGTCGCCGGAGTTTTGTTGTGGTATCTTTTGACTCGCTCCGAAGAATTGAAATTGAGCAAAGAACAAGGTAGTTTTCGCCCGAAGATAGCGACTTTGAAGAAAGCGTTTCGTATAGGATTCCCGATGGGGCTGGAGCATGTTGTCATTTGTGGAGCGCAAATCATGACGACTGTCATTGTGGCGCCGTTGGGTGTTTTTGCCATAGCGGCCAATTCGTTTGCTATTACGGCCGAAAGCCTTTGTTATATGCCCGGTTACGGCATTGCCGATGCTGCCACCACATTAGTGGGGCAAAGTATCGGAGGCCGGCGTTTGAAATTGACTCGTAGTTTTGCCCATATAACCGTGCTTATGGGTATGGGTGTGATGGGGGTAATGGGGGTGCTCATGTATTTATTCGCACCTCAGATTATCGGATTGATGACCCCTGTCGAGGAAATCCGGGAATTGGGTGTAATGGCTTTGCGTATCGAAGCGTTTGCCGAGCCGATGTTCGCGGCCTCGATTGTCGCCTATGGGGTTTTTGTCGGGGCCAGTTTTGCTTCTGTGCTTCAATTTCATAAAAACTACGTTCTTCGTCAGACTCAATGCGCATTAAAATCAGATAGTGAGACCATGAGAGCGTAAATGGGTATGTCTCTGGCAATTTTCCCAATTTCCGCAATAGCGTTGCGGATTTTTCAGAATTGCCAAGATTCTCACTAGATGTTATTGCATCGGAGAATTTCCGCGACAGTGTTGCGGATTTTGAATAGGCATGATAGAATTTCCTGCATTTTTCCAAAGTGTCCACAGACCAGCCATCCCCTAATCGTTCTGTCAATATCTTTGACACACCTTTTAATAATTGCTTGCCATATGTAGCACGCACCTCTCCTTCCTGGACGACACTTACAATGACATGCCCTATTTCATATTTGGTGATGACTTCAGCGAGATTGACAGCCCGAGCTACATTGGCACGAGCATCGGTAATTAGTCGTTCAATACGCGTCGCTACATCTGCTATGATGTTATTGTCTATACTTTGCATTTTATTCATGACTATTAGGAATGTCTTTACTTATTAAATCCTGAACTTTAACTCCCAAAACTTCTGCTATTTGGAATAGTGTTTCAAGGCTCGGCTGGCTGGTGTTGGTACACCATTTTGAGACCGTAGCCTGATCTTTACCTAATTGTTCTGCCAACCATCTATTGGTACGCTTTGTTTCAGCCAGTACCACTTTCAAGCGGTTCATATCTTTAGCCATAAACCCAATTTTATCTGTGACCCACAAAGATATAAATAGTTCAAAGAATTATACCTATGAAGATAAAAATATATATGAGAGTGAATTTATTTTGCGTTTAACGCAAATGTCAAATTAAAACCCTACCTTTGTCACATATATACTATCATGTTATATGGATAAATATAGTAAATTTAAACATATTCTTGAGTATTTTGTAGCTCATCTTGAATGGATTCAGAACCATAATACCTCTGGCATAGGGTATTCTGTTTATATTGCACCACTTATTAATCAAAATAAATTCAACACATCGGGGCAGGGATATAAAGGTGCAAATATTCAAAGCGGCATATCCAAATGGGCGGAATTTAACGAGGGAACCATTTGTATCAATGTGTTAGGTCATTATGGAAATAACTATACCACAAAAGGCTGTTACCTTAATTGGAGAGGTACCGGAATAAATATTATTGCGATTTGGAAAGAACAGCATATTGATGCATTGGAGATTGTAAATTATATATATTGGGAAAAGTCAATTAGATGGGAATTAGGAATTCTAAATTTTTCTCTTTCAGATTTGGAATTATACAATGGTGATGAGAATGCCAATGATAATGTTCGTTCATTCTTCGATTCATATAGCGGATTATTAAAGCAAAATACAATTATGGCATACAATCAAAATTTCATAGATAAGTTACATTCAAATCATAATATCATTCTTAATGGTGCTCCCGGCACTGGTAAAACTTACCTTGCTAAGACTATTGCTGCGCAAATGATATGCGGTAAAGTTTATAATCCAGAACTAGAGCAAGACGAACTGTTTAAATCACATTGTAAATTTGTTCAATTCCACCCGTCATACGACTACACCGATTTTGTAGAAGGTTTGCGACCCCAAAAAGACACTCAAGGAAACATTGGTTTTGAACGCAAGAATGGGCTTTTTAAAGATTTCTGCAAAGATGCGCTTGCTGCTTTACAGGTCGGAGGTGCTGATAATTTCGAAGAATCCTGGCAGAATCTAATTAATGACTTGAATAATCAAGGCGAAATTCTCATTCCTTTGATGTCGGGTAGCAAGTCAATAAAAATAGAACTTAATGCCACAGGAGAAGGATTGGTTGAGCGTACTTATGAAAATTCCGATTCCGAAGATAAAGTATGGGTACGGGGAAGATCTAAATTTTTCAACAAAGAGCAACTGTACAACATTTATAAGGGAGTGCCGGGAGTGCCGTCTGGCGGGCATGATAACTATCGCAAAGCCATAGTAAAAGAAATGATTAAGTCATACGGTTTGAAAGAGTATGTTAAAGGAATTGAGAACCCCGAAGACAGTGTTGTTCCATTCATTTTAATTATTGATGAAATCAATAGGGGCGAGATGTCTAAAATTTTCGGAGAACTCTTTTTTTCCATCGATCCTGGATACCGGGGGCCAAGTGGAACAGTTCTTACTCAATACCAGAATTTAGTAGAACCATCAGATGTATTCTTCACAGGATTCTATGTCCCCAAGAATGTATACATCATAGGGACAATGAATGATATCGACAGAAGTGTTGAGAGTATGGATTTCGCAATGCGTAGAAGGTTTGCCTTTATTGAAATAAAAGCAGATAAGAACATATCTATGCTTGATGATATCCCCGAAAAAACAGATGTTATTAAACATATGCAAGCCATAAACTCTGTTATTTCATCGGAAAGTGAATTAGGATCTTCTTATCATATTGGAGGAGCTTATTTTAAGAATGTTGTTTTTTGTCGAAAAGAGGATGGACAAATAGACTGGACATATTTTTGGGAAACTTATCTCAGTCGTCTGGTAGCTGAATATATTAGAGGATTTCAGAATCGTCAGACTATTTTCAAAAAAATGAGGGATGCCGTAATCCTTGGTAAAGTAGAAAGCAACGAAATTATCCAAGAATAAAGTGATTTACTTAAAGGACAATAGTTCAAAAAGTATTCTCGTTACACAAGAATGTGAGGATATTCGTCTGTTTGCTAATCAGACGATAGAAACCCTTATTCGCGATAATCCAGGATTGTTAATTTATCCTCAATGTTTAGGTGATTGTAATGATGACCTAAAAAAGCAGTATATCTTGTCTGAATACGAAAGTGAAAATTCCACGCAAAATAGAATAATGCATATTTCTACTGGAAATATCATAGGTTTTATCGGTTCGGAAAATACAAACATTTCCATCTGTTCTCGTTTTACCGGAAACTCAGAACTTCGTAAAGACTTTTTCCTTCATTATATGCTTCAAAAGGTCCTTTCCTTAAACATCTTTAACCTCAATCACAGTTTTTCGACAGAAGATCAAGTTTTTGATTTCCTTTTACTTTTATTTCCAACATTTTTAAAGGAGGCCATTACTCAAGGGATGTATAAAGAGTATGTTTCCATGCAACGGAATGATGCAAATATAAGAGGTACTATTGATATCAGTCGCCACATAAATTGCAATATCCCATTCAATGGTCGTGTTGTATACAAATCCAGAGAGATATGCTATGACAACAATGTAACTCAATTAATCAGACATTGTATAGAATACATTTCCTCTTCAGATTTTGGAAAAGCAATTCTTTCTATTGATAAAGAAACAATCGAGGGGGTAAACCAAATTAAGGCTGCAACTTCTTCATATTCAAAGAATAATAGGTCTGCTGTTATACGTTCTAATTCACGATTTATCAATCATCCTTTTTATAACAAATATCGAGATCTCCAGAAGCTCTGCATTCGAATCCTCGAACATCAAAATCTTAAATACGGTGAAAGCAATCACAAAATAAGTGGAATCATGTTTGACGCATCTTGGCTTTGGGAAGAATATTTGGCGACATTATTACCCTCATTCGAACATCCCCAAAACCGAAAAAGTTCCGGCATAATTTACCTCGCAAAAAACAATTCTCTTCAGCGATATCCAGACTTCTATAAAGGAGGAATAGTACTAGATGCAAAATATAAGTATAAAATTGACCGAAATGATGAGCATCAGATTATCTCATACATGTATAGACTCAAAAGCAAGATTGGAGGTTTCATTTTACCATCCGAATCAGAGACATTAAAAAAATCATTTTCTCTGCTTGGTTATGGCAACGATATGCAAATCCATTTTCTTGAGATACCACAAAATGCACAAACATTCTCAGATTTTTCTAAACAGATCCGTAAAAATGAGGATAAATTTATTGACGAACTCAACCAAGCATAAAAATCATTACGGATTTATGCTTTATTGAAAGTAATATTGTTGCCTTTATCGAATATTTTCCCATGGCACATCTAATCTTATATCTTTGACTATTTATTTGCCCACACATTCCTCCCATCGCCTCAGACCGCCTCAAACGGTGCGGTTAATTTGCGCAAATTTCATTAATTACTGCGTAATATACTGATAATCAATATTAATAAGTTTCTTCAACGATGCATACTCTTTGTCCCCTCCGCTTTCATCAAGTGCCGCCTGCGTTTCCTCATCATAAACATCTGAAATGCGTTTAAAATATAGGATGGGGGTAATATAATCTTTGAAATTATCCTGGCTTACAGGTCCTCTCAATATATTGCACGCCTCGAACAAGAAGTTATACAAGCTTTGGACACCCTCCATTCGAATAGACTTTTCGTCTTTGGCGACTATATCTTCTTCTGATTTATATTTATTTTTAGCCATATCCTAGTGGAGATATTATTTCGTAGAGTTAAGAAGTTCCTTCACGTCAACATCAAGGACATGTGCTATCTTGCGCAATGTAGCGACATCTGGCTGTGAAGTATTTGTACACCATTTTGAAATAGTTGCAGGATTTTTCTGTAAAACCTCAGCAAGCCATTTGCTGGTTTTCTTTTTCTCTACAAGAACTACTTTTATTCTATTCATGTCATCCATATCTTCCGCGCTGTAAATTATATTACTTTAGGCGCAAAGATAATTAAAACCAAATCAAAAATAAGTAACCCATAAATAATTCTCCATAATAATATATCATCTTCTTTTATCATACATCCTATTATTTTTTTGTCATCATCCCTATCACAAACATCAAGCACCTTCTCCGATACGCTTCTTACTCTTTGTCCGGCCTTCGGCCGTCCCAGCGAAGGTCGGAGTCGGAGTTGCCTCCACCGCCGCCACTTGATGTATTTATCGATCAATTCAACAGATATCTCGCCGACATAAATGTTGTCCGGCTTATAAGTGCCTTTATTCGTGGTGCGGAGAAAGATTTGAAAGATATTCATGCCGCTTTTGCCGTTTTCATAGCGGTTTCTCCCGATACGGTTCCGTGAATAATCCGATTCGAGTCTTTCCAGTACAAACTCGACAAAATCCTTACCCTTGTCTTCCCTGATAACCGGTTTGTCAGCCAAGAAGTTTTATCCAAACAAACTACACCATTTGAGGCGGTCAGACGCTGTTGTCCAAACAAATTAAATCCCCGCCAATATTATTGATTGACAGGGATTTAATGGTTGTTTTCGTGCTTAAAATCGCACTAATATTCTTCCTCGTTGAAGAAAAAGTCTTCTTTGCTGGGGTAATCGGGCCAAATATCTTCGATACATTCATAGGTTTCGCCTTCATCTTCCATCTCCTGCAAGTTTTCGATAACTTCGAGAGGCGCTCCGGAACGCATAGCGTAGTCGATCAATTCCTCTTTTGTTGCAGGCCAAGGTGCGTCTTCGAGTTTAGATGCCAATTCCAAAGTCCAATACATAGTGGTAAATTTTAACGTGTTGATATAAGCCTGTCTAAAATTTCCGCAAAAATAGTTTATTTATTTTCATTTACAATCTTTATTCCAGAAAATTTCGTTTTGTTTTGCACAGTAATTGTTAAATCGCGCTAAGACAAAGAAATAGTCTGAGAGGCGGTTGACAAATTTCAAGATGTTTTCGTCGATTTCGATCTCTTGGGCGATTTGACAGATGCGGCGTTCGGCTCGACGGCACACGGTGCGGCATACATGGGCTTGTGCGGCTGCTGCCGTGCCTCCGGGTAGGAGGAATGCGTGCAGGGGTGGGACGGTGGCGTCGAGGGTGTCGATGCGGTTTTCGACTCGGGCGATTTCTTCGGGGTGGAGGCGACTGGCTTCGCGCAGTTGGGTGAAGGTGGTGTCGGTGGCTAAATAGGAGCCGACGACAAAGAGTTTGTTTTGTATGAAGAGCAGGAGGGCGTCGTCGTCGGGGTGGTTCCCGGCTTGGCGTAGTACTCCTATGTGAGCATTGAGTTCGTCGATGGTTCCGTAGGCTTCGAGCCGCGGGTCGTTTTTGGCGATTCGTTGGCCGCCTACCAGCGAGGTGGTGCCTTTGTCGCCGGTTGCCGTGTATAAATTGCTTTTTTTCATATGGCTGAATTTTGGATATTAACGGTTATGTTGGGCGAGAAGTTCGCAACAAGCGCGGGCATCGGGTACGATGTGGTATAGGTTGGGTTTATCGTATCGCAGGAAGTTGTGTTTGCGCAGGTGTTCGATCTGTTGTATCAATGGGTCGAAGATTCCTTGCGTATTGCAAATGACAATAGGTTTGTCGTGGTGGCCGAGCATTTTGGTGGTGAGGGCGTCGAAGAGTTCGTCGATGGTGCCTATGCCTCCGGGAAGGGCAACGATGATGTCGCCTTCGTCGATGAGCCGCTGTTTGCGTTCGCCCATGCTTTCGGCGGTAATCAGTTCGGTGGGTTGGCTGCTCGACCGTCCCAAATGGGCGATGTGCCGGGTAATGATACCGAGAACGGGGCTTCCGTTTTCGCGGGCGTTTTTCGAGACGATTTCCATGAGACCGCCGTTGGCACCTCCGTAAACCAATCGGTTATGGTGTTGTCCTATCCATTGCCCCAGTATTTCACCTTCGGTTTTATAGATTGGGTCGATATTGTCTGCTGCGGAACAAAATACAGTAATGCTTTGCATAGTTTTTCTAATTTTTTTCAAAGGTAGGAAAAGGCGAGAGGAGAATAAAATATCGAAACTTGTTTTGGAGATTTTTTATCCCGAACCGTCTTTTCTATCTTCTGTAAAGATAGAAAAAACTCACCCGAATACCATAATTTTATGGGGAATTTTGTAATGTGGTTGATTGACTGCATTATTCCTCGGTGTTTGTGATAAATACCCTGCAAGGTGGTGGGGAAGTTTCTAAAATTACATATATTTGCCATATTCTATCCGTATCGCTGCCCGATTCAAATATATGTGGAAAAGGATACAACAATTTGAGTGTAACTCTTGGTTTAACCATTGGCGGATGCCCTAAAAAAGGGATACAGAAATGAGCAAGTATTTGGTAATTTTGGCTGTTTTAATATGGTTTTGCGGGATCTCCGAGGTATATGCTCAGGAGAATAAATCGGCGTTCACGGCAGATTTATATGGAGGAGTATACCTTAATAATGAGCAGGCGTGGCAATTGGAACCATCAATAAGCTGGATTTACCATAAGTATTTCGGATTGGCGCTTGGATTGGAATTAACGAGCCAGTATAATCAACCGAGCCGCCAGACTATGATTGACGGACATGAGGCGGAACTTGTAGATAATGAGAGAAATATCAGATGGCTAATATTGAAACCTTCGGTAATTATTAAATCTCCTATAATCTGGAAAAGTACAGATAATTACTATCGTCTTTGGGTTCAGGCAGAGCCGGGTCTCAGTTTGGCAGGTCCATTCCGAAACTCCTTGACGTATGGAATTAAGAAATTTTCGGGGACAGTCAGCCAGACCGTAGATTATCGAACATTTTCCAATAAAGGGCTTCAATGGTTTTATTGGAATGCAAGAGCTTCTATCAACTTTGCCTTTGGCCGTTTTATAGTCAGGGGAGGATATTACATCTCAAATTTGGACTATTATTCGGGACGAAGAAATATTACGTTGGCCAATGGGCAGAAGTTCTATGTGCCGAAGAAAGAGTTAGGTCGGAGTATTTTCCTGTCGATCGGTTATTTGTTCCACCACTTTTAAGGAAGACTATAAAGGTATGGAGAGGAGAGCGCAGAAAAGGCATATTTGTTTGGGCTTTTTTTGCGGAGCAGACTTTTGTCTTATTCAAGGGTACGAAACCGGCATGGTGATACAGGGGTGGAATAATATCGTTATTTTTTGCGGAACGGACAGGAATGTTTTACTTTTGCAGCTCCTAATCACAGGGGTATAGTTTATGATGGAAGAGTATAGAACTTGCACGTTGAAAAACGGGCTTCGCCTGATTCACAAGCCTACGCAGTCGGCAGTTTCGTATTGTGGATTTACTATCGATGCGGGGACGCGCGACGAAGATGAGGCTTATAGCGGATTGGCTCATTTTGTGGAGCATACGATTTTCAAGGGTACGACGCATCGTCGCGCTTCGCATATTTTGAACCGCATGGAGGTTGTCGGTGGCGAGTTGAATGCCTATACGGCCAAGGAGGAGACTGTTGTGTATTCGGTTTTTCCTGCGGCTCATTTGTCGCGGGCCATGCAGTTGCTGGGCGACTTGGTGGCCGATTCGCAGTTCCCCGAGAAAGAGTTGAGCAAGGAGCGGGAGGTGGTGGCCGATGAAATAAATTTGTATCGTGACACGCCATCGGAGTTGATTTATGACGAGTTTGAATCGGCGCTGTTCGAGGGGAGTTCGTTGGGAAGGAATATTTTGGGGAATGTAGAGTCGCTCCGGTCGATGACCTCGGCGGTGGCCCGTGGTTTCCTTACCGATTATTATACGCCCGAGAATATGGTCTTTTTCTTCATGGGAGCTACTCCGTTTGCGCAAGTGAAGCGTTTGGCCGAGCGCTATTTGGGCACATTGTCTCGGCCGAAAAAGGAGCTGCGCCGCACGTTGTCGCCCGAGTCCACTCGCTTTTCACGGTCGGTGAATCTCGAGACGCATCAGTCCCATGTCATTATAGGAGCGAGGGGGTATGATTTGTTTGACAAGCGTCGCCGATCGCTGTTGCTGTTGAACAATTTGTTGGGTGGTCCCGGAATGAACAGCTTGTTGAATGTGAGCTTACGGGAGAAGAGGGGATATGTCTATACGGTCGAATCGTCGGTGACGTCGTACACCGATACGGGGCTGTTCGCTATCTATTTCGGCACCGATCACCGTTATACCCGGCGGTGTGTCGATTTGGTGAAAAGAGAGTTGAAACGGTTGCGCGAAAAGCGGCTTTCGCCGGCTCGACTGGCGGCGGCCAAGCGGCAATTCATGGGGCAGATCGAGGTTTCTACCGATCATTCCGAGAATGTGGCGTTGGCGCTGGGGAAGAGCTTTTTGCGCTATGGGCGTTTCGATTCGCTGGCCGAAATCGCTTCGGTGGTCGAGAGAATTACGGCCGACGATTTGCTCGAGGTGGCGAATGATTTGCTGGCCGAGGAGCATTTGTCGATGTTAATATACGAATAGTGGATTCGTTAATTTTTATAACTTTTGGCAGGGGGAGCGCATAGTTTTTGTATATTCGTATTTTCAAATAGTGAGTTTGAATGAAAATAGGGAATCTCGATTTTGGCCGTTATCCGTTGATGTTGGCTCCGATGGAGGATGTTACCGACGAGTCGTTTCGCTTGATGTGCAAAGAGTTTGGCGCCGATATGGTATATACCGAGTTTGTGTCGAGCGATGCGTTAGTAAGGAATATCAACAGTACTACCCGCAAATTGAATATTCACGATGCGGAACGTCCCGTCGCCATACAGATTTACGGACGGTTTGTCGATGCCATGGTCGAGGCCGCCCGGCGGTGTGAGGAGGCGAAGCCCGATGTCCTCGATATTAATTTCGGCTGCCCGGTAAAGAAGGTGGCCGGTAAGGGTGCCGGAGCCGGCATGTTGCGCGATGTGCCGTTGATGTTGAAAATCACCCGGGCAGTGGTCGATGCGGTGAAGATTCCGGTGACGGTGAAGACTCGGTTGGGGTGGGATCACGATTCGCGTATCATTGTCGAGTTGGCCGAGCAGTTGCAGGATTGCGGTATAGCGGCTCTCACCATACATGGTCGCACCCGCAGCCAAATGTACACGGGAGAGGCCGATTGGACACTTATCGGCGAGGTAAAGAACAATCCCCGCATGCACATTCCTATTATCGGGAATGGCGATGTGACTACCCCGCAAATAGCCCGGGAGAAGTTCGACCGTTATGGCGTCGACGCGGTGATGGTGGGGCGTGCGAGTTTCGGTTGCCCGTGGATATTCAAGGAGATGAAGCACTATTTGCAGACGGGAGAACCATTGCCTCCGCTCTCGATTCACGAGAAAATGTCGGTTTTGCGCCGGCAGATGCTCGAGAGCGTGTCGCGGCTCGACGAACGTCGGGGCATACTGCACATCCGTCGGCATTTGGCGGCCACCCCTTTGTTCAAGGGAATACCCAATTTCAGGGAGACTCGCATCGCCATGTTGCAGGCCGACACGGTGGAGGCGTTGACGGCCATTCTCGATCGCATAGAAAATGATATTTTACCCGAACATTATAATACAAGCGAAAAGGTATGAAAAAGATAATGAGCATATTGCTGGTGTGTTTGTTCTCGGCGGTAACGGTTCGAGCCGTGGAAACATCGGTAAAACAACTTTCGGTCGACGACTTTTATAAAATGAGAGTGTACAACAACTTTGATGTTTCGTATCGGCAGAATGCCGATTCGGCCGGGATTATCGTGATCATGGCCGCCGTGGAAGATATGCCGAATATCACCTGTGTTTCCAAGAAAGGTATGTTGACGATTAAGTACAAAGGCGCATGCGATAAAGAGCAGATGCAAGGCTCGGTCATTGTGTATTCCACGGCGTTGGAGTATGTCGAGAATAACGGGATAGGCTCTATACAGATTGCCGCGCCTATATCGGGAGCTGCTTTCAAAGCGAAGGTAATGGGTAACGGCTCTATCATGGCTCGTCAAATCGATTATGGTGTTGTAGACGTGTCGGTTCTTACCGGAAACGGCAAACTGGCTCTTGCCGGGAAATGCCGCGAAGCCGCATTTTCTGTAACCGGGTCGGGGCAAATCGAGGCCGACCGGTTGACGGCTCGTGATGTGACTTGTCATATAAGAGGCAACGGTGTGATTGGCTGTCATGCGACCCAAACACTCAAAGCCCGTGCTGTCGGCAACGGGGAGATTTACTATCGGGGAACGCCCGAGATCAATAAGCTCTCGTTGGGCGAGCTGGCTGTCCGTTCGTTGGAAGGAGAGTGATCGAATATTATATTTTAGAAATTCAGAACCGGTTTTACTTATAGCGGGCGTGGTCGCTCTCTATAATGGTAAACGCGCTGCCCGCTCCCAATGATTGGTGGATATAATCGACAGAAACCCGGTCGTATTGCGGATTGATTTGGAAGTGCCCGTTCTTGTCGATAAACCCATATACGGTGCCTGTGCGCACAAGAGCCAGTTTGTCGAAGAAAGGATAGGCCTCGGCAAACTGGCGTTTGATTTTCAATTTGCCTTTGCGGTCGATGTAGCCCCATTTCCCGTTTATTTTTACGGGAGCCAATTCGTATATTCCAAAAGCGAGGCTGTCGTCGAATCGTGGAGCGACGATGATTTCACCCCGCATGTCGCACCACCCCCATTTGCCGTCTTTCTTGATGCGGAAAATCTCTCCGTCGGAGATGAGTTCTTCACATTCGATTTCGGCGAGTGTGTCGCCTGTGATACCGATGACGAGAGACTTCCCACTTTCCTCCGAGGCGACAACGGCCTGTTGTTTCAGAGAGAACGGTTCGGCCGAGCGGAAGCGGGCGGGAATCTGTTCGGCTCCTCGATTGTCGATGTAACCCCACAGCCCTTTTTCATTTTTGACTGCGGCGACTCCTTGAGAGAAAGGCTTCACTTCTTTGTAGATAGGCTCTATCACAGTATTTCCTGCTTTGTCGATAAATCCCCAGCGCTCTCGACCTCCTTTTTTTTGAGCGAAAGCGGCCATGCCCTCGCAAAAAATCATCACCTTCGAAGCCCGGGTAAGGGTCAGTTGCAACCTCCCTTTGGAGTCGATGGCGCATGGCGCCTCGTCGGGACGTACTACCCACGCCCGATTTTCGTGAAAGATGGTCGCTCCGGTATATACAGCCGGGAACAGGAGTTCGCCGTTGTCGTCGATGTAGCCCCATTTTTTGTCCGATTCGTTGCAAATCAAGGCCATATCTTCGTAGAAAAGCGAAGCCTCGGTATAGGGCTCGGCGAGCCATTGGGTGTCGTTGTCGTCGATATAACGGCAAGAGTCTTCGCCGAAAACCGGGATATAGTCGGTTTCGGACAGGAAATGAGAGTCGTATCCTCCGCATTGGCACAGCAAAGGAATGATTAAGGCGAGTGAGAGGTAGGAATGTTTCATGGCGAATTGAAATATCGATTCACCGAATATAAGTACGATTCCTACGATATTTTTATCGGAGGCAGTTTGTCGTAGGTTTCGATATATCGGCTTCTCTTTTCTTCGATAATATCTTTTATCGCGATGAGGATACCCGATTCTTCTACGTTTCCGAATTCGTCGTTGATAGCGGTTCCAAACATTCTCATCGTGGGGGAGAGCCCCATGTAGGCGTTGACCAACGGGGGAATGTTGTAACCGAGGTTGCGTACTTCTTGATTCAGTATTTTGTAATCTTCTTTAAAATCGTCGTGAATGAAGAGTTTCGACATTTTCTCCTCATTGGTGTTGGTTTGCAGCGGGTAGCGCGGCCAAACGAGGTGATCGGGGTCGGGGAAGTGTTTGTTCAGGAAGTAAAGAATCATGTTTCGTCCCTCTTGGGAGTAGGTAGGATACATGGTCACTTTCCCGAAGAAGTATTCGATTTGAGGATAATCGACGGTCAATGCGCCCAATCCGTCCCACAGGTTGTCCAATGCGAAAAGTCCTTTGGCTCCCGCTCTCGAAGACTGGTATTCGAGCGTTACAAACGAACGCCCCAATTCGATGGTGTGCGGCAGATATTCTTGTAGAAATGTGGGAGAAAACTCGAATAGATGGGAGGTGGCGATACGGGGACGGCCCTGTTCGTCGGTACGTATGTTTTCTCCCAAGATAAATCGGTATCCGCCAATGATCTCTTCGGCATCGGGATTCCATACGATAAGTTGCTGGCATGGAGGGTCCATGGTGTCGAACTCGTCGATGTCGAGGGCAAGTCCGGTTCCGCCTCCGGGGTAGCGGAAGGCTATTTCGCGCAACCGGCCTATTTCGCGCATAATATTGGGGGCATTATTGCAATCGACAATGTATATTTTGTTTCCGCCTTTGCGAGTGTCTCGTAGGAACTTGTCGGGAGTCAACTCGGCTTTGATAAGTTTTTTATCAACGGGAGCGATAATAGGTTCCATATTAGTGGTTTTTAATCTGATAGACTTGCTCTTTAACAAATTGGGCCCACTCTTGAAGACTTTTCGATTTATTGAAAGTTTGCCACGGGATAGGCTTGCCAATGTATATATTGAACGTTTTATTCTTACTACTGAACATTTCGTCCGGCAAATATATCAATTCTATATTAAATTTTAGCCCGATACATTTGCGTATTTTAGCAAATCGATAAAAAAAAACTGAATTTTGGCCTTCGAAATAAATGGGGATAATGTCTCTTTGGGATTGAATGGCTTTGGAGATGAATGTTTTTTTCCATTCCAGATCTTTTATTTTCCCATGTTGCAACCGGGAGCACAGGCCGGCAGGGAAGATGAGCATTTGCTCGTCCGACTCGTATGCTTTGTTGATTTGCACGCTCGACTCTTTGGCTTGTGACCCATATTTGTTAATGGGGAGGAACACGGGTTCCAGCGGCTTGATGTTCATGAGCAGGTCGTTGACGAGGAATTTTATTTTCCCGTTGTAGAAATGTCCGAAGAAACTGATGAGTGTAACTCCGTCGAGCGCACCCAGCGGGTGGTTCGAGGCAAAGATAAAACGCCCTTCGGCGGGAATATTTTCGGTTCCGATTACATGGGCGTCGACATTCAGGTAGGAGAGCAGGTTATCGGCAAATTGCACGCCGGTACTACCGTTGTATTTGTTGAGTATGTAATTTATCTCGTCTTGATGAATCGTGCGTTCGAGATAACGGAAAAGAAATCCCGGAATTTTTTTGGCATATTTGGGGGCTTTCTTTTTGACAACTTGCTCTATGTCGACTTTTAACGGTTCGGATGCCATATTCAATTGCATAAAAAGTGATTGCAAAAATAGGTCATTTTTTTGTTTTTATAGACATGAATGCCGATTTTATTCGCAAGAGGAATTTTATTCATGTTCCGGGCGAAGCGGATAAAAGACGGGCGATTTGAGAATGTGTAGAAAAAAAGTGAAAAAGAGCGCCTCGGGATAAGGGATTAATTTCTATCTTTACCATGCGAAAAAACAAAGTAGAAAGACGAGATATAAATGGAACAACAACCGCCTGTATATCATGTGCCTGCGCTTCTCGAAGAGTGCATCGACGGATTGAATATCAATCCGAATGGAACCTATGTCGATGTGACCTTTGGCGGAGGCGGTCATTCCCGGGCTATTTTGTCGAAGTTGGGAGACCGGGGGCGATTGTTCTCGTTGGACCAAGACGAAGACGCTCGGCGCAACAGTCTCGATGATCCTCGGTTTACGTTTGTGCATAGCAACTTCCGGTTCTTGAAGAACTTTATGCGTTACTACGGAGTCGAGCAGGTCGATGGCATTTTGGCCGATTTGGGCGTGTCGTTTCATCATTTCGACGACTCGGAGCGAGGCTTTTCATTTCGGTTTGAGGGCCCGTTGGATATGCGTATGAACCGGCGGTCGTTACAGACGGCAGCCCAAATATTGGCTACATATAGTGAGGAGCGGTTGGCCGACCTGTTTTTCTTGTATGGCGAGTTGAAGGCGGCTCGGCGTATGGCTGGCGCTATTGTTTCGGCACGCTCGTCTTCGCCGGTGGAAACGACGGAACAATTGGTGGAAATCGTGCGCCCGTATATCAATCGCAAGCAGGAAAAAAAGGAGTTGGCGCAACTCTTTCAAGCCTTGCGGATAGAGGTGAATCAAGAGATGGATAGCTTGCGCCGCCTGTTGGGACAGTCGGTCGAGTTGCTTTCCGAGGGGGGGCGGTTGGTCGTTCTCACATATCATTCGCTGGAAGACCGCATGGTGAAGAACTTTATACGAACCGGGAATGTGGAAGGCCGAGCCGAGCAGGATTTTTTCGGGCGGGTGAGTGCTCCTTTGCGAGCGGTCAACCATAAAGTAATTGTCCCGGGAGAAGAGGAAATAGAGCGAAACCCGAGGGCTCGGAGCGCTAAGTTGAGAATGGCAGAGAAGATATAGATATGGCGAAAAAGGCTAAAAACGAGAAAGTAGGATTCATTAAGTATCTGAAACTGGTTATACAGGGACGGATATTCTCATTGGACTTTTTCAGGTCTCATTGGGGATTTATCGCCGCTGTCGTTTTTCTTTTTTGGCTGTCGATAGCCAACCGCTATGTGTGCCAGACCAAAGTAGAAACTATCAAAGAGTTGCGATTCGAGTTGACCAATGCGAAGACCGAGCGAGTGCGTGCCGCCGCTCGTTACATGGGGCTGGTGCGTCATTCCAGAATTGTCACGCTCGTTCAAGAAAACCGGTTGGGCCTTGAAATTCCCGATACTCCTCCTGTAAAACTAAAATTGACGCTGCAAGATGGAGACAAGGAATAGGAATCACATATTGTTGCGATATGCGTTGGTGATCGTGGGGGTGCTCGTGTTCAGCATCGCCATTATCAAAAAGGCGGCCGATACCTGTATTATTCATGCCGACAAGTGGAACGAGAAGGCGGCAGGAATGCTTTCGGTCACACACGAGGTCATGCCCGAACGGGGCGATATTTTGGCTCAAAATGGCGAAGTGCTGGCGACGAATATGACTTATTACCGGGCGTTGATCGATTTCGGGGTGCCCAAATTCAAGAAGAAAGAGTTCAACGACAGCATTAAACCGTTGTGCCGGCTGCTTGCCAAGCATTTCCCCGAGAAGAGCGCGGCGGCCTATGAGAAAGCCATGCGTAGCGCTTTTTTGAGAAAGAAGCGCTATTTTGTGCTGGTAAGGGAAGTGACGGGCCGTGACTATGAGTTGTTGAAGACATTCCCGTTCTTGAACTATTCGACACCTTATTCGGGCTTTTACATAGACCCGGAGCGGGAGAAGATTATCAAACGCGAGAAACCCTACGGGACAATGGCCTCTCGCGCCATCGGAGGATTGGACGAACTTTTCCACGGGAATAGCGGCTTGGAAAAGGCTCTCGATTCTTTGTTGTATGGAATCCCGGGTAAGACGGTAAAGAAACAGATTACCTCGGGCATGGTCGATTGGGTTTCGGAACCGCCTCAAAGAGGGCACGACGTGAAGACGACAATCGATATAGATATACAGGATATTACCGAACAGGCTTTGCTGCAAACTATCGAGGAGACACAGCCCGAGTTTGCCGTGGCTATTGTCATGGAAGTGGCCACGGGCGAGATAAAAGCCATGTCGAATCTGTCGAGACTGCCCAGCGGGGAGTATTGGGAGACGGTGAACAATGCCGTGCAAGGATATGAGCCGGGGTCGGTGGTAAAACCGTTGTCGATGATGATCGCTCTCGACGACGGGGTTGTAAAACCCCATGACATCATCGACGGCCATAACGGTGTATTCCGGTATCCGCCCGGGGCGAAGGTGCGCCCTATTACCGATACGCACGGCCGGGCCTCGATGACGGCGTCCGAAGCGATGAAATACTCGTCCAATATCGGGTTGTCGGAGATTATATTGCGGGGATATGAGCGTGACCCCGACCGGTTTGTACAACGTATTTATGAGACCGGGTTTATGGAGGATTTCGACTTGTGTATCCCCGGGACAGCCCGTCCCACGATACGGCATTTGAAATCGACCGTGCGGGATCGAATCAATTTGACCCGCATGTCTTATGGATATACCACCAAGATACCGCCTATCTATACATTGGCGCTTTATAATACGATAGCGAACGATGGGAAATTTGTCAAACCCCGATTGGTGAAAGAACTGCTTCGGGACGGCAAAATAGATACGGTCTTCAACATCGGATATATTCGTGAGCAGGCATGTAAACCCGAGACGGCCAGAGCATTGCGGCACATGTTATACACGGTTGTGAACGACGATGACGGCACAGGGCGTTTGGCCCGGTCGAAAAAAGTGACAATTGCCGGGAAGACGGGAACGGTGAGGACGATAGGCGCCGACGGGAAATACGAGTCGCGCTACCGGATTACCTTTTGCGGATTTTTCCCGTATGAGAAACCGCAATATTCGTGTATCGTCCTTTTGGGAAAACCCGATTTGCCGGGAATGCCTTCGGCCGGGCGTTATTGTGGAGGTGTCCTTAAAAAGATAGCCGAGACCCTTTATGCCATGGGACGGCTCGATGTTCCCATAGAGATGCCTTCGGACACGACTCGCTTGCAGTCGCCCACAATCTTGAAGGGCGGCATCGCCGAGACCCGGCAAGTCTTGCAAGATTTGGGAATGAGGGGCGACATGACACATTGCTATGACATAGAGTCCTATTGCGACAGTATGCCCGATGTGCGCGGCATGGGTGCGCGCGATGCTTTGTATGTCTTGGAGCGAGAAGGCTTGAATGTGAATATTCAGGGTCGGGGCCGGGTGGTGGAACAGTCTATCCCTGCGGGAGCGGTTTTGCAACCCGGGACGACAGTCATATTGAAGTTGAAATAGATATTGATTCGATGATATGAAAAATGTAGAAGTGTTATTGTCGGGAATCGATGCGATAGAGCGTAAGGGCTCTTGTGTGACAGAGGTGTCGGGCATTGAGTCGGATTCCCGCCAAGTGAAAAAAGATAATCTTTTCGTGGCGGTTCGAGGCGTCACGGTCGATGGCCACACGTTTATTGCACAGGCTATATCGCAAGGAGCGGCCGTAATCGTATGCGAAGATTTCCCTGATGAATTGAATCCACAAGTGTTATATGTGCGGGTGCCCGACAGCTCGGTGGCATTCGGGTTATTGGCCTCGGCTTGGTATGACCACCCTTCCGAGGAACTTACTCTGGTGGGTGTTACCGGGACAAACGGAAAGACGACGACGGCGACGTTGCTGTATGAGATGTTCCGCATGTTTGGATACAAGGTAGGATTGCTTTCGACTGTGTGCAACTATATCGATGATGTGGCGGTTCCCGCTACCCATACGACCCCCGATCCTTTGCATTTGCATAGCCTATTGCGGCAGATGGTCGATGCGGGGTGTAGCTATGCTTTTATGGAGGTGAGTTCGCATTCGGCGGCGCAACACCGCATTGCCGGTCTCGATTTCAATGGGGCGATTTTCACGAATCTCACCCGGGACCACATCGATTACCACAAGACGGTCGAGGCCTATTTGAAAGCCAAAAAATCGTTTTTCGACGGGTTGCCCAAAGGAGCGTTTGCGTTGACCAATATCGATGATAAATCGGGAATGGTCATGTTGCAAAATACCCGAGCCGAGAAACACACTTATTCGATGAGGACAATGGCCGATTTCAAAGTGAAAATCGTGGAGAGTCGCATCGATGGCATGTCGTTGCAAATCAACGGGAAAGATGTGGAGGTGATGTTTGTGGGCAAATTCAACGCGTATAATTTGCTCGCGGTGTATGGAGCCGCCTGTTTGTTGGGACGGAATCCCGACGAGGTATTGCAGAAGATGAGCCTGCTGGTCCCGGTAGCCGGTCGATTCCAGACTCTCCACTCAACCCGGGGCTATGTCGCGATTGTGGATTATGCCCACACTCCCGATGCGTTGAACAATGTACTGACTTCTATCCGTGAGGTATTGGGCGATAAAGGCGCTATTATCACGGTGGTGGGAGCCGGAGGAAACCGGGATAAGGGTAAGCGTCCCATGATGGCTCGCGAAGCCGTGAATCTGAGCGATCGGGTAATCCTCACTTCGGATAATCCCCGGTTTGAAGACCCTAACGATATATTGAACGACATGTTGGCCGGTCTCGATTCCGGACAACGGCGCAAGGCTCTTGCCATAGTCGATCGTCGGGAGGCTATCCGGGCGGCTACACAGTTTGCGCAGCCGGGCGATGTCGTTTTGATTGCCGGGAAAGGTCACGAGGATTATCAGGAGATAGCGGGCGTGAAACATCATTTCGACGACAAGGAAGAAGTCGAGAAGTTATTTGCCGAGGAGCAGGCGTAGTATTAAAACAGGAAAACCAGTAAAGAAAGTATGTTGTATTATTTGTTTCAATATCTCGAATCGACGTTCGATATTCCGGGAGCCCGGTTGTTCTCGTATATATCGTTCCGGTCGGGTGTAGCTTTTATTCTGTCGTTGTTTATTGCGACCATTATCGGGCGACGTATCATCAATAAATTACAACTTTTGCAAATTGGCGAAATTGTGCGGGACCTCGGATTGGAGGGGCAGATGTCCAAGAAAGGGACTCCTACGATGGGAGGTATCATTATCATTATCGCCATATTGATACCCTGTTTGCTGGTAGGCCGGCTGGGAAATATTTATATGATATTGATGCTGGTGACTACCGTTTGGCTGGGAGCGATAGGTTTTCTCGACGACTATATCAAGGTATTTAAAAAAGATAAAGAGGGCTTGCATGGCCGCTTCAAAATTGTGGGACAGGTAAGCCTTGGCCTTATCGTGGGACTTACGTTGTTTTTGAGCCCCGATGTGGTTATCCGTGAGAATGTGGCCGTACAGACTCCCGGGGAGACGACCGAGGTCGTCAAGTATGAAGCCGAGAATATCAAATCGACCCAGACGACGATTCCGTTTTTCAAGAACAACAATCTCGATTATGCCGATTTAGTTCCCTTTTTGGGGGAACATGCGCAGACCGGCGGGTGGATAATCTTTATTTTATTGACGATTTTTGTAGTGACAGCCGTTTCGAACGGAGCCAATCTGACCGACGGGCTCGACGGGCTGGCTACGGGAACCTCGGCGATTATGGGCTTGACATTGGGAATATTGGCCTATTTGTCGGGGCATATCGCCTATGCGTCGTATCTCAATATCATGTATATACCGGGTAGCGAGGAACTGGTAGTGTTTGCCTGTGCCTTCATGGGAGCGACGATAGGTTTTTTGTGGTACAACGCATTCCCCGCGCAGGTGTTTATGGGCGACACGGGAAGCCTCACGTTGGGCGGGATTATCGCTGTGTTTGCCCTTTGCATACACAAAGAGCTGCTCATACCTATTTTATGCGCTATATTCTTTGTGGAGGATTTGTCGGTAATGATTCAAGTAGCCTACTTCAAGATTACCAAACGGAAGTATGGAGAGGGGCGCAGGGTTTTTAAGATGACACCGTTGCACCACCATTTCCAGAAACCGGGAAATGCAGGCATCAATGCTTTGATACAAAAACCGCTGCAAGCCGTGCCGGAATCTAAAATCGTCGTGCGTTTTTGGATTGTCTGCATCATGCTGGCAGCCATTACGATAGTAACATTGAAAATGCGATAGAAAGGGCGTTTTTGATATGGAAAAGAAAAAAAGAATTGTAGTGTTGGGGGCCGGTGAGAGCGGCGCCGGAGCCGCCGTGTTGGCTCAGGTAAAGGGTTTCGATGTGTTTGTTTCGGACATGTCGTCGATACAGGACAAGTATAAGGAGCAACTCGACCGGTATGGAATTGCATGGGAAGAGGGGCATCACACTCCCGAACAGATTTTGAATGCCGATGAGGTAATCAAGAGCCCCGGTATTCCCGATAAAGCACCCATGATAGTCGCTTTGCGGGAGCGCAAGATTCCTATCATTTCGGAAATCGAGTTTGCCGGCCGCTATACGCATGCCCGCATGATTTGTATTACCGGGAGCAACGGGAAAACGACAACTACCCTGCTCACCTATCATATTCTCAAAAGCGCCGGGTTGAAAGTGGGGCTTGCCGGCAACGTGGGAAAGAGCCTCGCTTTGCAGGTGGCGACTTGCGACTACGATTATTATGTCATCGAGTTGAGTAGTTTCCAGTTGGACAACATGTATGATTTCAAAGCTAATATCGCTATCTTGTTGAATATCACGCCCGACCACTTGGATCGTTACGATTACAAGATGGAGAACTATGTCGATGCCAAATTCCGTATCGTCCGCAATCAGACAGAGGACGATGCGTTTATTTATTGGAACGACGACCCTGTTATCAATGAAAAATTATCGAAACTCTCCTTGAAATCGCAGCGATACCCGTTTGCCGAGACTCACGAGCCGGGAACGCAAGCATATACCGAGCATGGGGAGTTGACTATCGATACGCCCGAGGAGAGCCTCACCATGAATACCGACGAGCTGTCGTTGCATGGGCGGCATAACCTGTATAACTCGATGGCCGCCGGGCTGTCGGCTTGCCTGTTGAATGTGAAGAAAGAGGCGATTCGCAAAGCGTTGAGCGATTTCGAATCGGTAGAGCATCGGCTCGAGCGGGTCGCTTCGGTGCGGGGTGTGCAGTTTATCAACGATTCGAAGGCGACGAATGTCAATTCGTGCTGGTATGCGTTGGAGAGCATGAAGACCCCGGTGATACTCATTTTGGGTGGGAAGGACAAAGGCAACGATTATACCGAGATAGAGCAGTTGGTGCGGGATAAGGCCAAAGCCTTGGTGTTCTTGGGCGTGGACAATAGCAAACTGCATGCTTTTTTTGAGGGTAAAGTGCCCTATATTACCGAGGCGAGCTCTATGAAAGAGGCGGTGGAAAAGTCGTTTGCGTTGGCTTCGCCGGGCGATACGGTGTTGTTGTCGCCTTGCTGCGCCAGTTTCGATTTGTTTAAAAGCTATGAAGACCGTGGCGAACAGTTCAAGGCTTGTGTGAGGGCTTTGTAAAAGTGTTTTTTATGGAAGTAGAAGCGTTGGAAAAAGATAAAAGGAGGAGCGATCCCTATATTTGGGGGATTATTATCATCTTGTATATCGTATCGGTACTCGAGGTTTACAGTGCGATAAGCCGTGAGATTACAGGGGGAGATGTCTATTCGCCCATTATCAAGCATATCATGCTTCTTTTTTCGGGATTTCTCATCACCTATGTTACCTCCAAGATTCATTATAAGTGGTTTAAGATGATGGCCTATTTGATGATTCCGTTGGCCATCGTGTTGTTGGTGTGTATCCTCTTGTGGGGCGATACGATTAATGGAGCCAAACGGACGATCTCGGTGTTGGGAGTCTCTTTGCAAGGCTCGGAGGTTGCCAAAGTGACTATTGTGTTGGCTATGGCCACGGTGCTGGCCAAATCCCAAATCAAGCGTGGGGTCAATATGCGTGGCGTATTGTGGGTTGTGGGGCTGGTGACGGTTTTCAGCGGACTTTTGTTTACGCAAGGCTTGACCAATACGTTGCTGTTTATTGGGATAAGCGCGTGTATGATGTTGATTGGCGGAGTGGAGTGGTATAAATTGCTGGGAATCTTTCTGGTCTATGTGGTCTTGGCGTTGGCCGTGATGCAGGCGAAGGACTTGATTACCGAAGTGAAGTCGTCGCCTGAACAAGAAATGGTCGTAGGAGCCGATTCCGATTCGGACAAGATGATTGCTCGATCCTCGACGTGGGAAAGCCGGTTGAAAGATTTTTTCGACCCTACTCCCGAATATGAAAAAGAGACGACGCCCAAGAATTTGCAGGAGCATCGTGCCGCTATGGCCATGGCTCATGGGGGTATTACCGGGGTGGGCCCCGGTAATAGCCGGGAATCTTCTCGGTTGCCATTGGCTTTTTCGGACTATATCTATGCGATTATTATCGAAGATTTGGGTTTCGTGGTCGGAGGGGTGGGCCTGTTGCTGGTTTACCTCATGATATTGGCGCGGGCAGGGCTTATCGCCCGTAGGTGTACCAAAGCCTTCCCGGCGTTGTTGGTCATGGGAATGGCTGTGATGATTGTGTTGCAGGCGTTGTTCAATATGGCGATTGTGGTAGGCGTTTTCCCGGTGTCAGGACAGCCGTTGCCGTTGATTAGCAAAGGAGGGACGTCGATATGGATGATGAGTTTCGGCTTCGGGGTCATGCTGAGTGTGAGCCGATATGCCGTAAAAGATATGGGAACCCATATAAAAACAGAAAAAGAGAATGATTTGCCGGAGGATTTGCAAGCGGCCAATCCTACCAATTTAGCATAAAAGTATATTATGAGACGAGCGATAAGAGTGTTGATTAGCGGTGGTGGTACCGGGGGGCATATTTTCCCGGCTATCTCTATTGCCAATGCGATAAAAAAAGAGAGCCCCGGTTCCGAGATATTGTTTGTCGGAGCCGAAAACCGTATGGAAATGGAAAAGGTGCCGGCTGCGGGATATGCGATAAAGGGTCTTCCTGTGAGTGGATTTAACCGAAGCAATTTGCTGGCCAATTTCAAAGTGTTGTGGCGGCTGGGCAAGAGCCTGCGTATGGCACGGCGCATTGTGCGGGATTTTCACCCCGATGTGGCCGTGGGGGTGGGTGGTTATGCCAGTGGTCCTACCTTGTGGGCTGCCGCCCGCCGAGGAGTTCCCACGCTCATTCAAGAACAAAATTCCTATGCGGGAGTGACCAATAAACTGCTGGCTTCGAAGGCTCATGCGATATGTGTGGCTTATGACGGTATGGATCGTTTTTTTCCGGCCGATAAGTTGATTCTGACGGGAAATCCAGTGCGGCAGGATTTGTGTGACGACCGATTGTCTCGGGACGAAGCGTCGGCGTTTTTCGGGTTGGACGCACACCGAAAAACGATTTTGCTCATTGGTGGCAGTTTGGGTGCATTGACATTGAACACGTCGGTTGCAGAGTTTATCCCCGAGATCGTGAAGAGTGGCGTCCAACTCATTTGGCAGTGTGGCAAACGATTTGACGAGCGAGCCCAAGCGGCGTTGGCGGCCGCCGGGAACCCGTCTTGCATCAAGCAGATGCCGTTTATCGCCCGTATGGATTTGGCCTATAAAGCCGCCGATTTGGTGATTTCGCGAGCTGGTGCCAGCTCTATTTCGGAACTTTGTCTGTTGGGGAAGCCGGTAATTCTGGTTCCGTCGCCCAATGTTGCCGAGGATCATCAGACCAAGAACGCCGAGGCGCTTTCCTCGCAGGGAGCCGCTATATTGGTTCGAGACTCCGAGGCTCGCCAGCGATTGATGCCTTGTGCCCTCTCGGTCATTCACGAGGAAGATACATTACTGTCGATGAGCCGTAAAATCGCTTCGCTGGCACAGCGCGATTCGGCCGCCCGTATTGCCGATATAATTTTCGATATAGCCGATAAGAAATGAAATCATACAAATCACTTTACTTTATAGGAGCCGGCGGCATAGGTATGAGTGCGCTGGTGCGTTATTTTTTGGCGAAGGGGTACAAGGTGGCGGGATATGACCGCACACCCTCGGCGCTTACAGCCGAGTTGCAATCCGAGGGGTTGGAAATCGGCTATGACGAATCGGTCGCCTCGATTCCCGGTTATTGCCTCGACCCGGCAACGACGCTGGTTGTTTACACGCCGGCGATTCCGGCCACTCATGCGGGGCTGGTTTATTTCAAGGAACATGGGTTTCGGGTGGTCAAGCGAGCCGAATTGCTGGGGCTTATCACGCAGTCGAGCAAGGGGCTGTGTTTTTCGGGGACACATGGCAAGACTACGACGTCGAGCATGGCCGCGCATATCTTTCACGAGTCGTCGATAGGGTGCAACGCTTTTTTAGGCGGTATTCTTCGCAACTATAACAGCAACCTCATTCTCTCGGACAAGTCTCCGTTTACGGTGATCGAGGCCGATGAGTACGACCGTTCGTTTCACTGGTTGCACCCTTATATGGCGGTGGTGACAGCCACCGATCCCGATCACCTCGATATTTATGGAACCGAGGAGGCCTATTTGGAGAGTTTCGCCCATTTCACCTCTTTGATACAGCCCGGCGGTTGCTTGGTGATGCGCAAGGGGATTAAATTGCGCCCTCGGGTGCGGGAAGGTGTGAAAGTATATACCTATTCGGCTCGTGAGGGTGGTGATTTCCATGCCGAGAACATACGAGTGGGAAATGGGACGATTGTTTTTGATTTTGTCGCACCCGATGGAGCCGTGGCCGATGTCGAGCTGGGAGTGCCGGTCGAAATCAATATCGAGAATGCCGTGGCAGCTATGGCTGTCGCTTGGTTGAATGGAATCTCCGGCGATGATATGCGCCGGGCGATGGCCTCGTTTCAAGGTGCGAAACGTCGCTTTGAGTTCTGGGTGAAGCGCCCCGACCGGGTGATGATCGACGACTATGCCCACCACCCCGACGAGTTAAAAGCCAGTATCAGCTCGGTGAGGGCTCTTTATCCCGGCCGTGAGCTGACGGTTATTTTTCAGCCTCATCTGTATAGCCGTACCCGTGATTTTGCCCCGCAATTTGCCGAGGCGCTTTCGTTGGCCGACTGTGTTTTTCTGCTGGAAATCTATCCGGCGAGGGAGCTGCCGATACCGGGAGTGACTTCGGAAATTATTTTTGACAAGATAACGTGCAGGAATAAAGAACTTTGTTTGCGCGAAAAGTTGCTAGAACGAATAAAAGAGTGTAACTTTGACATTTTATTGACGATGGGAGCCGGCGATATTGATCGGTTGCTCCCCGAAATAGCGTCGATTGTGGAGGCGAGATGAAGGTATTGTTGAGATTTTTGTTCATGGTAGTGCTGGTTCTCTACCTGTTTGTATCGTTTTTCCTCCTGCGTTCGCACGCGGCCGAGGATACATGTAGCGACTTGCAGGTGAAGATAGCCGACAGTGCCGTGTTGCATTATGTCTCGGCAGCCGATGTATATGGTTATATCGAGGAGTTTGATTTGGACCCTTGCGGGAAGCCGATGAGTCAAGTCGATACCGAGGAAATAGAACGGACTCTTATGTTGAATGGCGTATTGAGTTCGGTCGAGTGCTACAAGAAAACGGGTGGAAAAGTGTGTGTCGAGGTGACGCAACGCATGCCTGTGATGCGGGTTATGTCTGGCAACGGAAACTATTATGTCGATGTGGAGGGCAGGCGCATCACCGCCGATTCGCCGTATCGGACACATTTGCCGTTGGTGACGGGTCATGTGGACAGTGTGTTGACCTATCGGGATATATTGCCATTGGCCCGGTATATTTATAAACACCGGTTTTGGAACGCTCAGATCGAACAGATTTATGTCGATGAGTGCCACGAAATAGAGTTGGTTCCCCGGGTGGGTAGCCAGACCATATTATTAGGGTCGGTACAACACTTCGAGACGAAACTCGACAATTTGATGAGTGTTTATAAACAAGTTTTCAGTGAAACCGGTTGGAACATGTACGACACGGTTTCCTTGAAATTTAAGGATCAAGTGGTTTGTACCCGCAGAAAGAAGTAAAATAAAAAAACAATATAAAAATGGACACAGAGAGATACATAGTCGCTGTCGAAATAGGGAGCTCGAAGATTACAGGTGCGATAGGTACCCGTTCTCTGAAAGGGGTCGTTACTGTGCTTGGCGTGGATACCGAACCGTTGAACGGAAGTGTGAAACGGGGCATCGTGGTGAATCCCGACGAGGTTTCCTCGAAGATAAAACGATTGGTGCGAAAACTGAACAACCGCATAGGGGCGTCGAAAAAAATAAAACAAGTGTATGTGGGTATCGGCGGACAATCGCTGCATGCCGAGGATCACATGATAAGCCGGGATTATCCCGAAGGGACTCCTATTACAGACGATATTATCCGCCATTTGCAGGACGAGGCGAGAGAGATGCCTATTGCCGGCGCCGATGTTTTGGAGGTCGTGCCTGCCGAAATCTTGGTCGACGACCGTCCTAAGGTGGGCCGGGAAGAGTTGAAGGGGTCGAACTTGAAGATAAGTTTGAAATTGATTGTCGCCCGTGATGATTTGAAAAAGAGTGCCGCCCGTTGTTTCTCGGGAGGACCTTCGGTGGCGCGTTATATACCTACACCGCTCTCGACCGCATATGTGGCATTGAGCAACGAAGATCGCCAAGCCGGTGTCATGTTGGTCGATTTCGGAGCCGAGACCACGACGGTTTCGATTTATAAGGACGGTCTCCTGCGTTACCTCTCTACCATACCTCTGGGCGGGTACAATATTACCCGGGATATTATGTCGTTGAAGGTGACCGCCCCCGAGGCCGAGTCGTTCAAAGTGCGTCTGGGCTCGGCTAAGGTGATGGGCGAGGAGTCGAATATCACGTTGCGGGGCGAGAGCCTTTCGGAAATCAAGAGCCTCGACCTCTCGAAAGTCGTCAAAGCGCGTATCGAGGAGATTGTCGCCAATGTCAACGCTCACTTCGATTATGCGAAATGCGATAGAAACAGTTTGGCCGCCGGTATGGTGATTGTGGGCGGAGCGTCGAAACTCTCCAATTTGGCCGAGCTCCTTGCCGAGAAATGCGACATCAAGGTGCGCAAAGGCGCCCTTCGCCAAGATATGTTGCTCGATGTGGCTTCCCAGTCGAAGAGTGCCGACTATTTGGAGATTCTGGGCTTGCTGTATTGCGTGAAAGAAAATTGTGTGGAGACTTTCGCACAAGTGATGGAAGAGCCCGGCGAGGCCGAAGAGCCTGTCAAACCGGTAGACCCGAAAGAGAAAAAAGCCCAAGAAAAAGAAGAACAGGAGCGCCGCAAGCGTGAAGAGAAAGAGCGCCGCAAGCGCGAGGCCGAAGAGGCGAAGCAAAAAGAGCGCGAGCGCAAAGAGAAAGAAAGAGAGGAAAAAGAAAAAGCAAAAGGCCCCGGTCTCTTCGGCAAACTGAAAGATATGGTCAAGAAAGCCGAGACCCTGCTCGATGATGAAAATGATAATTTTTAAATGTGGAACATCATGAACGAATTAGATATAAATAACCCTCAGTTGCCCGATTTTATCGTGCCCGGAGCCGAAGAAAAAAAGACCGAAGAACCGGCGAAGATTAAGGTTATAGGTGTGGGAGGTGGCGGTGGAAACGCCGTGAACCACATGTATCATCAAGGCATCGGGGGTGTCAGTTTTGTACTTTGCAACACCGACGCGCAGGCGTTGCGCAACTCTCCCGTTCCCGTGAAAGTCCAACTCGGTTCCAAAGGCGAGGGAGCCGGAAATATCCCCGAAGTGGCCAAGAAATTGGCCGAGGAGAGTGTCGCCGAAGTAGAGGCCCTGTTCGACGATAATACCCGTATGGCTTTTATTACGGCCGGTATGGGGGGAGGAACCGGCACGGGAGCCGCTCCGGTCGTTGCCCGCATCGCCAAAGAGAAAGGGGTGCTCACGGTGGGAATCGTCACGATACCGTTCCTCTTTGAGGGGGAACCTAAGATTTTGCAGGCTTTTGCCGGGGTGGAAGAAATGCGCAAGCATGTCGACGCCCTGCTGGTCATCAACAACGAGCGGTTGTGCAAGATTTATCCCGACCTCTCTTGGACGACCGCTTTTGCCAAAGCCGACGACTCCTTGTCGAATGCGGCGCGGAGCATTGCCGAGTTGGTCTCGAAAGATGGGAAAATCAACCTCGATTTTGCCGATGTGCGTACCACCTTGAAAGATGGCGGTGCCGCGGTAATCAGTACCGGAATGGGCGAGGGCGAGCATCGTATGAGTCGAGCCATTCAAAATGCCTTGACATCGCCTTTGTTGAAAGAGAGCGATATTTATGGAGCCGAGCGAGTCCTGTTCAACCTCTATTTCTCGCCCGAGGAAGGGGAGGAGCTCCGCATGCAGGAGTCCAAGGAGTTGAGCGATTTTATGTTGCGCTTTAAGAAAAAGGTCAATGTCATTTGGGGATATACCCACGATCCCTCTTTGGGCAAGGCCGTGAAGATTACAATATTGGCTACCGGCTTTGAAGTGTCGGACCTTACATTCAAAGGCGAGTACGGTGGCGATGCCGACGAGCATATCGCCCAGTCGCAGTATATCGTGCTGCGTCCCGACCAACTCGACGACAACGATTTGCTGGACAAGCTGGACAAGACTCCGGCGTATGACCGTCCGAAGGATTTCCGCGACAATTTCGAAGGTGTGGAAAAAGACGAGGATAACGGGAATCCCCGGCGAACCATAAAATTTTGATTGAAAACTGTAAAATAGATATAAGATTATGAACTTATTTGATCAGGTCAGCAACGACATAAAAAGTGCCATGCTGGCGAAGGACAAAGTGAAACTGGAAGCCCTGCGGGGTATCAAGAAAGAGTTTCTCGAAGCAAAAACGGCCAAAGGTGCCGATGGAGAACTGTCGGACGAGACGGCGATGAAAATATTGGCCAAAATGGTGAAGCAGCGCAAGGAAAGCGCTCAAATCTACACCGAGCAGAATCGCCCCGATTTGGCTGAACCCGAATTGGCCGAGGCGGCTGTCATCGAGGCTTATCTGCCCAAGCAAATGACCGACGAGGAACTCACCGAAGCCCTCAAAGCAATTATCGCGCAAGTGGGTGCGACTACCCCGCAAGAGATGGGAAAAGTAATGGGCGTCGCTACCAAACAGTTGGCTGGCCGTGCCGATGGCCGCGCCATTTCGACCAAAGTGAAAGAACTGTTGTCTTAATACAGAATATATATACGAATTTTGGACTATGCTTACATTAAGTGTCATTAAAGAGAATCCCGAAGATGTGATTCGTCGTTTGGCGATTAAACATTTCGATGGGAGAGAGGCTATCAACCGGGTGCTCGAACTGGATAAAGTTCGCCGGGCTTCTCAAGCCGAATTGGACGGAAAGTTGGCCGAATTGAAAGTTTTGGCGGCTCGAACCGGACAACTCATGAAAGAAGGCAAGAAAGAAGAGGCCGAAGCTGTGAAACAACAAACAGCCGCTATCAAAGAGTCGACCAAGGTACTCGAAGAGTCGATGGTCTCGGCCGAGAAAGAGATTACCGATATTTTGCTCTCGGTTCCCAACCTGCCGTATGCCGGTGTACCCGAGGGCCGTACAGCCGAGGATAATATCGTAGAGAAAACCGGGGGCGTGATTCCCGACCTTCCCGCCGACGCTCTGCCCCACTGGGAGCTGGCCAAGAAATACGACCTTATCGACTTTGAGCTGGGAGTGAAGATTACCGGAGCGGGGTTTCCCGTGTATAAAGGGAAAGGAGCGAGGTTGCAACGAGCTTTGATTTCGTTTTTCCTCGACGCTGCCCGCGAGGCCGGTTACCTCGAAATACAGCCTCCTTATGTCGTAAATGCTGCGTCGGGTTACGGCACGGGGCAGTTGCCCGATAAAGAAGGGCAGATGTACCATTGCAACGAGGACGACTTGTACCTGATTCCTACGGCCGAGGTACCGGTGACCAACCTCTACCGCGATGTGATTTTCAACGAGAGCGACCTGCCTATCAAAAACACCGCCTATTCGGCCTGTTTCCGCCGCGAAGCCGGTTCTTACGGCAAGGATGTGCGAGGCTTGAACCGTCTGCATCAGTTCGATAAAGTGGAGATTGTGCAAATACAACACCCCGACCATTCGTATGAGGCTCTCGAAGAGATGAAAGACCATGTGCAGAGTTTGGTGGAGCGCCTCGAATTGCCGTGGCATATCTTGCGGTTGTGTGGAGGCGATATGAGTTTCACCTCGGCGATAACTTTCGACTTCGAGGTATTCTCGGCTGCTCAAAAACGTTGGCTCGAAGTAAGCTCGGTATCCAATTTCGAAAGCTATCAGGCCAATCGGTTGAAATGCCGTTATCGTGGTGCCGACAAGAAAACACACCTGTGCCACACCCTCAACGGTAGTGCGCTGGCGTTGCCCCGCATCATGGCTGCGTTGCTCGAAAACAACCAGACCCCCGAGGGTATCAAGATCCCCAAGGTATTGGTCCCTTATTGCGGATTTGACATCATCGATTGACAGGTTGAGTTTTGTATATAAAACGAGGCGATATGAACGTGTTCATATCGCCTCGTTGTTATTTCAGAGTAGGTAATACTTTCATACGTTGGTTCTTAATTTGTTTTTATCCACCCTCGGGACGTGTGTCTCTCGATTTCTCCCCTATATTGCCGCAATACAGAGGAGAAGTGTAGATAGATTTAAACTCTCCCTCCGTGTTCCACACAAAGGGAAAATATAGGAGGAAGTTCCGAGGCTATTTCCGCCCGAAATCGGCGGGAATTTCGCCCCATTTTTCGGTATCCCATTTGATAATGCGATTGGGGTAGGAGTGTGTTTGCAGCCATCGTTCGGCTCGGGCGATGAGGTCGAAGATAGGGGCGTTTGCCACATTGGGGAGCAACTTGGTTTTGCATTTCTTTTGTTGAATCCACAGTATGGCGTTGCGGCTGTCGGAGTAGATGGGGATTGTGGATCCCTGTTGTTGCAGGTAGGCCAGCCCGTGTACGAGAGCCAGAAATTCTCCGATGTTGTTGGTGCCTTGTTCCAAGGGCCCCACATGGAACAACTCGATACCCGACTGGGTGTCGACACCCCGATATTCCATTTTGCCGGGATTCCCGCTGCATGCGGCGTCGACCGATAGGCTGTTGGCAATGACCTCCGAAGGGAGGGCGGGCGGCGATAGTTTTTCCCGGGACAACTCGCCTATCTTGCGCATGACATCGAAATAGTCGTCGGGGGCATTGCGGTAGGCTTCGGTGGCCGCTTCGAGGCTATCGAAACTTTTGTATTTGGCACCCTTGAAATTCTCGACCTGTTCTTTGCATTCTTCCCATGAGTTGAAGATACCTCGGGCGCGACCTTCCCACACGACGTAATATTTGTATTTGGGCATAATTGGAGTTATCGGTTGGTTGATGTGTGCAAAAATAGTGAAAGGTGAGCGCAAAAAGCCAAACTCAGTTGGGATTTTTTGTCGAGCCGTAACCTGTTTTGTTCAAAAAATACGAAAATTGTCGTATCTTTACACAGATTAGTGACGAGGAACGCCAGTTGGAAACCCGAAGAAAGGGGCTTGCGTGTCCGTTGGAACTTTTCATGCAATGATTAATGGAGATTTTGAGATGAAGAAAATCGTGTTGTGGGTTCTTCTGACGCTTGCCTTGTGGGGGGTAGTCGCTTGCTCTCCCGGGAGAAGCGACCGGGAGGAGAGTGTGCGCCTGTATGAAGAGGCGGCCTCTTTGTTGAGCGACCCGTCGGCCACACTGGTCGATTGCTTGGCTGCGCAGGAGTTGCTGGTGCAGGCGTTGAAAGCCGACGACGGGAATATCGACGCCTATTTTGGCAAGGTACTGAACGAGTTGAACCTGTGGCGCCCCGACAGCGCTTATCGCACGGCGTCGCAGGCGATTGAGCAGATAGGTCCCGAAGGGAAGAACCGAATGAAAGCCTATTTTTACACGGTGAAGGGATTTATCGCATATGACCGAGGCGACGAAGCCGACGCCCGTGTCCAGCTGTCCGAGGCGTTGGCCTTGTATGAGAAATACTTGTCGGAAGAACCTGCCAATATGGATTATATGTTGAACAAATCGGTCTTGTTGGCGGGGCTGGAAGGGGAGCCGAAGGCTTTGGAGTATATCGAAGGATTGCCGTTGAAAGCCGACGACAAGCAATTGTTGAGTGAGCATCTGTCGGGTTTCGATTTTCGGAAGTTTGGCGAGACATGGCGGGCGAAACACGAAGCGTTGAGTTCGGGTGGAATGAGTGCTGCCGATACGTTATCGAATAGCATAGAGAGATGAAACCAATATTTTTAGTCGGGTATATGGCCGCCGGGAAGACTACATTGGGTCGCCGGGCCGCACAGTTTTTGAATATCGAGTTTATCGATCTCGACATTTATATCGAAGCTCGCTATCGCAAAAGTGTGTCGGAGCTATTTGCCGAGCGAGGCGAGGCGGGATTCCGCGACATCGAGCGGCGCATGTTGCACGAGGTTGCCGAGTTTGACAATGTATTGGTCGCTACCGGAGGAGGAACCCCTTGTTTCTTCGACAATATGGAGTATATGCGCAGTCGGGGAGTTACGGTCTATTTGGCAGCTTCGGTTCCCACTTTGTGTCAACGGTTGTCCCGCGCCAAGGGCAAACGTCCGTTGGTGGCCGGGAAAACTCCGGAAGAGTTGCGCGGTTATGTGAGCGAGATGCTGAAACAAAGAGAAGATTACTATCGCCAAGCCGACTATTGTTTCAACGCCGATCATTATGAGTCGACCGATTCGGTCGACGAGGCTGTACGGCGGTTGTCGCTCCTCACACAACCCCCTGTGGATAAGGATGCTCCTTTGTCTCCCATAGAAGAGTAGCCGCAGGTGCGTTATATAAAATTGTTCTTTCAATCTAATCTTCATACTTATGACGAGCAGTTGTGTTTGTAAATCGAGTCCGGGAGTCACCCCGCAGGAACAATTATTGGGAACACTGGCAGGAAACAGGCATTTGTCGATAGGATTGCCGGCCGAACATAACGGGGGCGAAAAACGCTTTCCCTTGACTCCCGAAGGGGTTGCCTTGTTGACACAGGCGGGTTTTCGTGTATTTATAGAGCATGGTGCCGGCGAGGGAATCAAATATTCCGATTTGCATTATACCGAGGCCGGGGCGCAAGCGACCGTCGCCAGCGATGTGTTTGGGTGTGATGTGGTTCTCAAAATTACACCGTTGAATGAGGAAGAGGCGGCTTTGATACGCCCGGGCGGTTTCCTGCTCACACTGTTGCAGCCGCAATACCAATCGGCTTCGGTCATCAAGAGGTTGATCGAGAAGAAAGTTATGGCGGTGGCGATAGATCGAATCGTCGATGAGCAGGGGAGGTATCTGTTTGCCGATATATTGGACGAGATCGATGGCCGGGCAGCCATTGTGTTGGCTTCGGAATTATTGAGCAATCGCAGTGGCGGCAAGGGCGTTTTGCTGGGAGGTATTCCCGGTGTCGCCGCTTCGGAAGTGCTGATTATCGGAGGGGGTATTGCCGGTCGAGCAGCGGCGCGGGCAGCCTGTGGATTGGGTGCGCTGGTGAGAATATTCGACAACGATTTTTATCGGTTGAAGGCAACTCAGTCCGAGGTGAGTCCTTCTATTTTTACATCGAATATGCACCCTCATGTTTTGGAAAACGCCATGCGCTCGGCCGATGTGGTCATAGGCACCGAGGTTCCCGATAAAGGTCGTTTGGGCGAGAACTATGTCGAGATGATGAAACGGGGAGCTTTGCTGTTTGATTTGTGCATGGACAAAGGCGGTTGTTTCGAGACCTCGAGTTGTAGCGAGGCTCCTTGCAATAAAGTGTATGAGCGATGCGGCGTGTTGCATTATTGCTTGTCGAGTGTGGGGAGCGCCGTGGCTCGAACGGCATCGATGGCGTTGAGCAACCTGCTGGTCCCGGTATTGCTCGAATTGAAAGATCCGGCGATGATTTATGGGCACATCAAATCGGACGACCGGCTGCGCAATGCGGTTTATCTGTTTGGTGGCAAACTCACCTATAAAGAATTGAGCATACGGTTGGGGTTGCCCTATTACGATATGGCTCTTTTCATGTCGATGTTTTAAATTTGAAAGTTGCGAATTAAACTTTCAAATTTCTACCAAAATATTTCAAATGCTTACAAAAAAACACTATCTTTGCTGAAAATATTCAATATTAAAATTGAAAAACCTCATGTTGAATTAAAAATGTAATATAAACATGACAGAAAAAACGAAAGTGAAAGTATTGGAAGAAGTCGTTGTGCGATTTTCCGGCGATTCTGGCGACGGAATGCAGTTGGCGGGAAATATTTTTTCCAATGTTTCGGCCGGTATCGGAGATGAAATCTCTACGTTTCCCGATTATCCGGCAGAGATTCGGGCCCCGCAAGGCACACTGGGCGGGGTTTCTGGTTTCCAAGTTCATATAGGTCGTGGTGTTCATACTCCGGGCGATTTGGCCGATGTGCTGGTGGCCATGAATCCGGCTGCGTTGAAAACGAACGCCCGTTATGTGAAGAAAGGTGGTGTCGTCATCATCGATTCGGATAGCTTTCGAGCCGGCGATTTGGAGAAAGCGGCATTTAAAACCGATGATCCCATTCAAGAAGCCGGCCTTTCTCATGCGCAGATTGTCCCGGTTTCTATCACTCAAATGGTGAAAGACTCTTTGTCCGATTCGGGATTGGACAATAAATCTATCGTGAGGTGTAAAAATATGTTTGCGTTGGGACTGGTTTGTTGGTTGTTCGACCGTCCGTTGGAGCAAGCGCAGCATTTATTGAAAAATAAGTTTGCCAAGAAACCGGCAATTTACGAGGCCAATGCCAAAGTGATGCGCGACGGATACAATTATGGCAACAACATACATGCGTCGGTCTCGACCTATCGGGTGGAATCGGCACAGGTTCGCCCCGGTATTTATACCGATGTCAATGGAAACACGGCAACGGCGTGGGGCTTGATTGCCGCGTCGGAGAAATCGGGATTGCCCTTGTTTTTGGGAAGCTATCCCATTACTCCCGCCACCGATATTTTGCATGAGCTGGCCAAGCGGAAAGATTTGGGTGTGAAAGCGATTCAAGTAGAAGACGAGATTGCCGGTGTCTGCACGGCTATCGGTGCCTCGTTTGCCGGCAATTTGGCTGTAACCTCGACTTCGGGTCCCGGATTGGCGTTGAAGAGCGAGGGAATAGGTCTGGCCGTGATGTCGGAGTTGCCTTTGGTCGTTGTCGACGTACAACGGGGTGGCCCTTCGACAGGATTGCCCACCAAGACCGAGCAGACCGATTTGTTACAGGCTCTTTACGGCCGCAACGGTGAAAGCCCAGTAGTTGTGGTGGCCGCTTCTACGCCTACCAACTGTTTCGACATGGCATTTTATGCGGCCAAAATCGCATTGGAGCATATGACCCCCGTAATATTGCTTACCGACGGGTTTATTGGCAATGGCTCGTCGGCTTGGCGTATTCCCGATATGGACGAATATCCCGAGATAAAGCCCAACTATGTGAAACCCGAGCAATTGGGCGCATGGAAACCCTATGACCGCAATGAAAACTCGGTGCGTTATTGGGCAAGACCCGGAACCGAAGGCTTTATGCACAGGCTCGGCGGTTTGGAGAAAGACTACAAGACCAGTGCGATTTCTACCGACCCGGTCAACCATGAAAAGATGGTGTGCGCCCGTCAGCAGAAAGTCGATAATATAGCCCATGACATACCTTTGTTGAAGGTGCAAGGCGAGCCCGATGCCGATTTGTTGGTTGTCGGTTGGGGAGGTACCTATGGACATTTATTCTCGGCGGTAGAGGCTATGAAGGCCAAAGGAAAACCTGTGGCATTTGTGCATTTCAATTATATCAATCCTCTGCCGGCGAATACCGAAGAGGTGTTGCGCCGCTATAAACAGGTGGTCGTTTGTGAGTTGAACAACGGACAATTCGCATCGTATCTGTCGGGGAAAGTCCCGGGGGTAAAATTCCTGCGGTATAACAAGATTCAGGCACAGCCCTTTATGGTAAGCGAGCTGGTCGAGCATTTTTCAAAGCTTTTGGAGGAATAAGAGATGGAAAAACAAATGGAATATACGGCAAAAGATTATAAGAGCGACCAATATGTACGCTGGTGTCCCGGTTGCGGGGATCACTCGATCGTGAACGTATTGCAAAAAGCAATGGCTACGTTGGGCATTCCGCCGCATCAAACGGTGGTCATCTCGGGGATAGGCTGCTCGTCGCGGTTGCCTTATTATATGAATACTTACGGGTTCCACACCATTCACGGGCGTGCGGCCGCCGTGGCGACCGGCGTGAAGACGGCCAATCCCGAATTGACCGTGTGGCAAATCTCGGGCGATGGCGATTGCTTGGCTATCGGGGGTAACCATTTTATCCATTCGGTGCGTAGGAATGTGGATATCAACGTGGTATTGATGAACAATAAGATATATGGCCTTACCAAAGGCCAGTACTCTCCTACGAGCGACCGAGGCTTTGTGACCAAGTCGTCGCCTTACGGAACGGTAGAAGACCCGTTTATCCCGGCCGAGTTGGTCTTTGGCGCCCGGGGTACTTTCTTTGCCCGTTCGCTCGACGTGGAACTGGCTGTTTCGCAGGAAGTGCTTGTAGAAGCCGCCCGCCACAAAGGGACTTCGGTGGTGGAAGTGTTGCAAAACTGTGTGATTTTCAACAATAACATTCATAGTTATGTGGCCGACAAAGACTTCCGAGCCGACCGTACCATTCATTTGCGCCACGGCGAGAAAATGCTTTTCGGGAGAGAAAACAACCGGGGGCTTGTGCTGGACGGCTATAAGCTGAAAGCGGTTACCGTGGGCGAAAACGGGGTGACTCTCGATGATATTTTGGTACATGATGCCAAGTCGCCCGACAATTTCCTACATCAGAGTTTGGCTATGATGGATGGCCATGATTTGCCGTTGGCGATAGGCGTGATACGCAATGTGGAGGCTCCGGCATATGACGAAGAGGTGGCTCGACAAGTAAAAGAGGTCACCAGCAAGGTTTCGTACTCGTCGTTGCGAGACTTTTTGTTGAGCGGCGAGACGTGGGAAGTGAAATAGAGATTCTGTTCACAAATAGGAACGGCATTCGGAACGACTGTGCGCGCAGCCTTTTGAGTGCCGTTTTTTGCAGTAGGGTTTGGCGGCGGTCGGGCAATCGGACGAGGGAGGTCGAACCAGCCCGCCGGCTCCTCCGTGAAGAGGACGAGCCGATAGAATCGTAGAACAATTCTCTCCGTGATCGAGTTAGAAAAGGAGAGGTGTGATTTATAAAATTGATAATATGGTTATAACGTTAATTATTTTAGCCCTTTCGGCCATCTTTTTCGCTGTCGGGAAAATTCGTTCCGATGTGGTGGCTTTGTGTGCATTGGTTCTGTTGTTGCTCTTCCATATTCTCACCCCCGACGAAGCCTTATCGGGATTCTCCAATTCGGTGGTGATCATGATGGTGGGGCTTTTTGTCGTAGGCGGTGCGATTTTTCAAACGGGGCTGGCCAAGATGATAAGCGGGAAAATATTGCAATTGGCAGGGATAAGCGAGACGAAACTGTTCATATTGGTAATGCTTGTCACCTCGGCGATAGGCGCTTTCGTGAGTAACACGGGAACGGTGGCGTTGATGTTGCCCATCGTGGTAAGTCTGGCGGCCAATGCGCATATCAACGCAAGTCGGTTGCTTATGCCTTTGGCGTTTGCCAGTAGCATGGGAGGTATGATGACATTGATAGGTACGCCTCCCAACCTTGTTATCCAAGACACACTGGTTCATGGAGGGTTCGAGCCTCTCACCTTTTTCTCGTTCCTGCCGGTGGGGCTGGTGTGCATATTGGTAGGTATGGTGGTATTGATGCCACTCAGCAAGATATTTTTGTCGAAACGTGGCGCCGAGAAGTCTGATCGGAAAAACAGGGGCAAATCGTTGAACGAATTGGCGCAGGAGTACCAGCTCTCAACAAATCTCTTTCGGGTACAGATTCTCGAAAAGTCGGCTGCGGCCGGGAAAACCATCATAGAGTTAAATATCAGGCAACAGTATCAACTGGATATTTTGGAAGTTCGGCGTGTAACGACCTCGCAGGCTCGGTTGATCAAGACGGTTAATCAGAAATTGGCCGATCCCGAGACGGTATTGCGTCCGGGCGACGTGCTCTATGTGCGGGGCGATTTCGAGAAACTGAACGAGTTTGTTTCGTGCTATGCTTTGAAAATGCTCGATTCCCATACAGTCGAAGACGGCAAGTCGAGCGCTTCTTCCGATATAGCTTTTTATGACATAGGAATTGCCGAAATCGTGTTGATGCCCTCGTCCCGGTTGCTGAAACAGACGGTGGGCGATTCGGGCTTTCGGGAGAAATTCAATGTCAATGTGTTGGGCATACGGCGAAAGAACGAGTATATTTTGCACGATTTGAAAGATGTGAAAATGCTGTCGGGCGATGTCCTGCTGGTGCAAGGCACATGGAAGAATATCGACCGATTGAACCGGGAAGATTCCGATTGGGTGGTACTGGGGCAACCGTTGAGCGAAGCCGCAAAGGTCACACTCGATTATAAAGCGCCGGTCGCCGCGGCGATTATGCTGTTGATGATTTTGATGATGGTATTCGACTCGATACCGGTGGCTCCGGTTACGGCGGTAATGATTGCGGCCATTCTCATGGTTCTTACCGGCTGTTTCCGCAATGTCGAGGCGGCCTATAAGACTATCAATTGGGAGAGTATAGTGCTTATTGCCGCCATGTTGCCTATGTCGTTGGCATTGGAAAAGACAGGAGCGTCGGAGTATATATCGAATAGTTTGGTGAGCGGGTTGGGCGGCTATGGACCGCTGGCGCTTTTGGCAGGAATCTATTTCACCACATCGTTGATGACGATGTTTATCAGCAACACGGCCACTGCGGTGCTACTGGCGCCCATTGCCATGCAATCGGCGTTGCAGATAGGTGTTAGCCCCTACCCGTTCTTGTTTGCGGTAGCCGTCGGAGCCAGTATGTGTTTTGCTTCGCCTTTCTCCACTCCGCCTAATGCGCTGGTTATGCCGGCCGGGCAATATACCTTCATGGATTATGTGAAGGTGGGTTTGCCTTTGCAGATAATCATGGGAGTGGTGATGATTTTTGTTTTACCTTTGTTGTTCCCATTTTAACGAAAGATAAGCCATGTCACATAAAAAACGAATTGCCGTATTTGCCAGTGGAACCGGCAGTAACTTCGAAGCGATAGCAACAGCCTGCGAGGAGGGAAAGATTCCGGCCGATGTCGCCGTATTGGTTTGCGACAAGCCCGAAGCGCTTGTCGTGGAGCGTGCCGCCCGACATGGGATAAAGACGCTGGCATTTGTCCCCAAATTGTTCCCTTCCAAAGTCGATATGGAGACGGTCATTGCCGATTTTCTCGATGAAAACGAAATAGATTTGGTCTGTTTGGCGGGATATATGCGCATTATTTCGAATACACTGCTGTCGCGTTACGGCGGGCGCATCATCAATATTCACCCCTCGTTGCTCCCTGCGTTTCAAGGAGCGAGGGCTGTGGAGCAAGCTATGGAGTATGGGGTGAAGGTCTATGGCGTGACAATTCATTATGTCGACGAAACGGTCGACGGCGGGCGCATTATCGCTCAGCGGGCAATCCCTTATGAAGGAGAGAATCTCGAGGAGTTGTTCGGGTTGATCCATGCTGTCGAGCATGAACTTTATCCCGAAACCATTGCGCGGCTGCTTATCGGTCGTTGAGGATATGGCGCAATACAGAGGAGGAACCTGCTCTCCTCCTCTGTATTAATAAATTTTGTCTCTGTTGCAATGGTGTTTACTTATGCACCTCTACTCGTTGAGTCGAGGGTTTGGTCGCATTGCGTTCGTCGGTCGCTTTGACGACGGCTTCGGCCAGCCGGTTGAATGCCAGTCCTGTGATGGAGTCGTCGAGAGCCACGGGGTGGCCGGCGTCGCCGCTTTCGCAAATACTTTGTACGATGGGGATTTGTCCCAATAAGGGTACGCCCATTTCTTCGGCCAGGTGTTTTCCTCCATCTTTCCCGAAGATGTAGTATTTGTTTTCGGGCAGCTCGGCCGGGGTGAACCAACTCATGTTCTCGACCAATCCCAAAATGGGCACATTTACTTTGTCGCCGGTAAACATGCTTATTCCTTTGCGCGCATCGGCCAGCGCCACTTTTTGTGGTGTGGTGACAACGATGGCTCCGGTAATGGCGAGGGTTTGTACCAAAGTGAGGTGTATGTCGCTGGTGCCGGGAGGTAGATCGAGGACGAAGTAGTCGAGCTCGCCCCATGCTCCGTCGGTGATAAGTTGCTTCAAGGCGTTGCTTGCCATACCGCCTCGCCAAAGTATGGCGTCGTCTTTACGCACGAAGAATCCGATGGAAAGAATTTTTACGCCATAGCGCTCGACCGGGACGATAAGGTCTCGGCCTCCTATGTTTTCGGTATAGACGTCGGTGTCTTCGATGTCGAACATGGTAGGGGCCGAGGGCCCGAAAATATCGGCGTCGAGCAGTCCTACCTTATAGCCTTGACGAGCCAAGGCTACTGCCAGATTGGAGGCTATGGTCGATTTGCCCACTCCACCTTTCCCCGACGACACGGCAATGATATTTTTCACGCCGGGCAATGGGTTTTCGGGATTGGGACGGGCAATCTGTTTTGACTTGACGGCGATATTGCCTTTTATCTCCACATCGGGGCTGACGAAAGTGAGTATCGCTGTTTCGGCGGCTTTCACGACCGAGCGGATAAAAGGGTCGTTGGGCTTTTCGAAGATGATGGAGAAGCTCACTTTGTTACCGTCGATGCGAATGTCGTCTTCGATCATTCCGTTGGCGACCAAATCTTTTCCGTTGCCGGGATAACGCACTTTGGAGAGTGCGTCGAGTATAAGTTTGGGGTATAGCTGCATGATATGAATTTTTTTAGATTGTCGTATTTTCTTGGCTGCTTTGTTTCCCACTACGTTTCCCTCGGTTGAAACTCCGGTAAGTGTCGTAGGGAATGTCAACATCGGGCTCGACAAAAAGTTCACGGGGCTGGAATACAAACCGAATGTATTTGATATTCATGCCTCGTTCGAGCCACTGTTGTTCATAGAATGTTTTTATTTCGAGTATGTCGTCGGCAATCCCCGAATGGTAGAGGTCGTCGGTGGCGATTTCTACGGGAAAGCCGTTGGCTTTGACCATTTCGCATGTATAGGTGTACATAAAAGGGCTATCGCTTTTCAGGTGGATAATTCCGCCGGGCGACAAGATGTGCCCATAGAGTTGCATAAAGCGAGTGGAAGTGAGCCGCTTGCGCACTTTCTTCATTTGTGGGTCGGGGAAGGTTATCCATATTTCGGCGACTTCGCCGGGCTCGAAAAAATGGTCTATCAACTCGATATTGGTGCGGAGGAAGGCCACATTTTTTATATTCTCTTCGAGCGCTTGTTTGGCTCCGCTCCACATGCGGGCGCCTTTTATGTCGACTCCGATAAAATTTTTTTGCGGGAAGCGCCGAGCCAGTCCTACGGCATACTCGCCTTTCCCGCAGCCCAATTCGAGAACGATGGGATTGTCGTTTTTGAAAAACGATTTTCCCCATTGTCCTTTCATCGCGAAACCTTTTTCTTTTAGTTGGGCAAAAGGGTATTGAAATACATGAGGATAACCTTGCAGGTCGTCAAATTTTTTCAGTTTATTTTTCCCCATAGTGGTGCCGTTTGTTTTATCAATCTATTCTTCCCAGTTTCAAATGGCGGTGTTCTCCCGATTGCATTTGCACCGAAAGAATGAATATCCTCCCGGGATATGCTTGTGTATCGATTGTCGATTCTGTTGTTTCAATTTGCGTTTGATACACCATGCGTCCGTCGATGGTGTATAGGGCGATGCGCAGCATGGGGATTCCGCTTCGAACGATAAGCGTTTTCCCTTCGAAGTGGGCGTTCAGTTCGTCGTGTTCCGGTTCGATTTCTTCTTTGTCGGAGAGATTTTGGAGCTTAAATTCTTTCCATTGAGGGGCGTTTCGGTAGAGCGAGGCGCTTTCGTCGGGGACGGCCAGCGAGCATATTTCTTGGGCTACTTCTTGGAAGACCGCTTCTCCCAGTAGAGGCGGTGTTTCGGGACAGGCTATTAAGATGGTTAGTCTTGTGCAATTGTCAAAAGCGTGGTCGCCAATGTATGTGACGGTCGAAGGTATTTGAGCCGAGTAGAGTCCCTTCATGCCGTAGAAAGGCCATCGCCCTATATTTTCGAGGCCTTCGGGGAGGAACCTCATGTGCTCTATTCTGTTGCAGCCGGCAAAGGCGTAATCTCCGATCGATTGAACCGATTCGGGCAAGGTGCAGTTGATGAGCGATGTGCAGTAATAGAAGGCTCCTTCGCCGACTTTTGTGATAGATTGGGGGACTTGTACCGAAATGAGACTCGTACAGTGGTCAAACAGATAGGGCGGAAGCGTCTCCCACGGGCAGCTTTTTATATCGACAGAGGTCAATGCGGTGCAGTATGAGAAACATCCTTCCCCGATATCCCGCAGGTTTTGGGGCAACGAGATGCTCGATAAAGCCGCACAGCCGGAGAAGCATTGATCTCCCAACGACTGTAATGAGGCCGGTAACGATATTGAGGCCAACGCCTTGCAATTGAGGAAGGCTCGCTCTCCGATCGATGTCAGCGCACTCGATGAAAGGTCTATCTGGGTGTAGGAATCGCATTGTTTGAAACTGTATTCGCCTATCTGTGTTAAGGTCTTGGGGAGCGGTGTGTTGAGTGACGAACAGTCGCAGAATGCGAAATCGTTTATTACCCGTAAGGCGGAGCCCCATTCTACCATTGTCAAGTTTGAGCAACCGGCAAAAGCCCCACTACCTATTTTCTCGGTATTGCGGGGCAACCGTATCGTTGTTAACTGCTGAAATCCGAAAAACGAGTTTGTAGGGATGCTGTTGGCTTCGTATTGAGTTTGTCCTCCTACATATACTTCACGGCTTTCGAAAGCGTTGATGGAGCAATTGGTGAGGTCGAGACTTGCCAAATGGGATAAAGAGTCGTTGATGAACGTGAAGTCGCGCGCGTCGATTGTCCCCGACAGGGTGAGGTCGGTAATTGTTCCGCTTTTCCCGTCGAGATGGGTTTGCAACCCTCCTGCCTCGGTGTAGCAATAATAGTTTGCGGCGGGCAGATATTGCCCGATAAGCAGGAATAATGTGATAAATAGCGACTTGTTCATAGCTATGGGAGCCGATTTGGTTACAAAGATAATGAAAGGGGAATGCAGAGACAAACGAAAACGAAGTTTTCACGTTTGGCTATGTAGAGCCGCCTCTTATTTTTATAAAGCAGAGGGGTTGAAATAGCGTCGGGGAAAGTTGGTTTTTCTCTTTCTTTTGGCTTGGAAGGGTCAATCGTATTTGAGCCGGTAGCGGGCGCCGCAGTCGAGTATGAAGTTAAGTATCTCTTGGAAAGTAGCTTCCACCTTCGAGGGAACAGTTGTGTTTGATGTGTCGCCAAATCTCTCGAAAATAGCCCGGGGCACTGAGTCGGGGTCGATGTGCAGGTTTCGGGCCATTGTCGTTGCCTCGTCGGGGTCGATGGTGGCGTATATGCTGTGGTCTCGCTCGTGATTGTCATAGTCGATGAACTCCAATTGGATAATCAATTCTTTCCTTGGACTTTCCCATATTATAATCGATGACCATATTTCGATGTCGTCGTGCGACTCTACGATTACTTCTTTCAGTGTAGGCATGGTAGTTTCTTTTTTTTAGAGGCGTGGCTTCCCGGTGGTTAAATACGGTTGTCTATGCGTATGATATTTTCTACGATAAAGAGGTCGCAAATATCTCGTTTTTCGATTTCGATGTCGTCGTATTCTTTGTTTTCGCTGCGGAGGATAACCCGGTTGGGGTTTTCGTGTTTGCGCACATACTTTACCATGCGGTAATCTTCCAGCAGCACGACATAGATTTGTCCCCAAAAGATGAGGTTGAGGTTTTTGATTTCACGAATGGCAATCATGTCGCCGTTGTTGATGACGGGTTTCATGCTGTCGCCGCTCACTTTCACGATGCTGCAATCGGGGTTGACAAAGGGGACGTCGATGCTTCCAATGACCAAATCGTCGGTAAACATGCGGTCTCGGGCGAGATTCCCGGCCGTGACGTCGAGCCCGTAGACTTTTGCCCCGTTTCGGGGTTCGGTGGCGATGGCTTCGGGGGGAAGGGTGAGGGTGCGTATGTGGGAATGCACATCGACGGGCGCGGTTAGATACATGGTCCCGTTGCCGGTGCAGAGCCATTCTTTCGACACGCCTAAATCGGCGACGATTTTGTTGACAAGCGAGTCGCTTATGGGGAGTTTGCCGGTTAGGTGTTTCGAAAAATTGGAGGCGTCGATCGATATGCGTTTGGCAAATTCCGATTGGGTGATTCCCAAGTTGTCTATCAGAGCCTTGATTCTTTCTATTTTGGCATTGTTGTCCATAATAATGTATGTGGTTTATGGTAATTTTACCATTATAATTTGGTTTATTTGGAATAGCGTTGTATATTTGTGTGGTTTTATTACCAGTAGCAAAGGTAGCAAACTTTTTTGAATAACCAAATAATTGATTGATAATTAACATAATTAACCTATCCTTATCGAGGTATATTACCTATTTTGATTGATAACATAGGAAGGGATACGCCGGCAAGACAGGTAAATACGGTGTGGATATACCTCGGTAGGGATAGGTTGATGGAAAGGGAAAGAAGATGAGAACGATTGAATGGGAGGCTCCGGTATTGGCTACATTGGCGGCGGCGCACTGGGTTGTGGCGTATGAGCGGGAGGAACAGCCTCGAAAGCAATTGAGGTATGAGGCGGAGATTGAGTTTGAGGGTGTGGCCTATTTGTTGATGTGTGAGATAGGTTTGGCCGAGAGGGAGCGCAAGGCCGTGTCGATGATTTGTGGCATAGAACCGCAATATACCGATATGCCGGTGCGGATAATCGGGAATATGGGAAAATCTATCGGTGAAATTTTGCCGGTAGTGAGTAACTTTTTGGAGAGTTACGGTGTTATATATGTATGAAAATAAATTGATAAGGGTGAGTCCGAGAGGTGTGGCATGGCGTAGCGAAGAATACTTGTAAGGGGTATATGGCGAGGGTGTACCTGTCGGATTAATAAAAGAAACGGGCCTCTTTTTGGGAGGCCCGTTTTCTATTGGGTTTCGGGAATATTATCCGTTAACTTTTGCCATGTGGGCGATCAAATCGAGTACTTTGTTGGAGTAACCGATTTCGTTGTCATACCAAGAAACCACTTTTACGAACGTGTCGGTCAAAGCGATACCGGCTTTGGCGTCGAAGATCGAAGTGCGGGTGTCGCCCAAGAAGTCGGACGAAACAACAGCGTCTTCGGTGTAACCGAGGATACCTTTCAATTCGCCTTCCGAAGCCTCTTTCATAGCGGCGCAGATTTCGGCATAAGTAGCCGGTTTGGCCAA
>CALUFO010000012.1 GCA_944320015.1 uncultured Barnesiella sp.
TCATTGTGACCATCTGGCGTAATCCAAACAAAAAAGGATGACCCTTGAAAGTCTTTGACTTTTGGGTCACCCTCTTTGTCGATATAAGAAAAGTTGGGAGCGACATGAATGGCCTCTCCATAACAACAGAGCCCTAAAAGTTTTTATGTAAACTTTTAGGGCTCTGTCCGTCCCTTTCCGGGCGGCGATTGTTCACCGCATCATTCGATAACAAATCGACCCGATGCAATTACCCGGCTACCTCGAATCGCCGTATAGATATATACCCCGCTATTCAGTGCCGAAGTATTGATTTCTATCTTTTCATTATCGCCCGTCGAGAACGATTGAGCCAAAGAACCATCGAGACGAACCACATTGATTACAGCATTCTTCATACTGCGTTTTCCACAATCAATGGTATATATCTCGCCCCTCTTTACCGGATTGGGATACCCGTCTGACACTTTACGTTCCGATACCAAATTCAATACATTAGTACTCGACTGACGATTCACCTCATACAAATAGTTAACATAACTACATGACATCAATAAATACAATTTATCTTTCAATAAAATAAATCTTGGACCTTCGATATAATCCTCCTCTTCAAATGTAATATCAGCCAGACAATTCCCATTCGACTGCATAATTTTGAATCCTTTACTACCGTAATTATCTCCCTCTTTCTCTACCACGTATTCAAATTCTGCATCATCATTCAGCAACGTTTGGGAAAATCGGAATCCATCTTCTCCTTGATACGAATGAGTGGCACTACTAATGAGAGCCACATCCTCTACTTGATCTTCATAAATAGAACAAACCTTCTTCCACGAAGAGTTGTAAATATTATATGTCTCTGAATTTGTCATCACCGACTCCACTAAATAATCCTCACCCTCTTGACAATAAGCTACAGGCGATAAATCATATCCGTTAAATTCTATCGGTGTAAGAATGCCATTATCGGCCACTGCAAAAAACGGCAAAACAACCGTCATCACGGCAATTAAAAATAATTTCTGTTTCATATGAGATAAAATTTAGAATGCCCCTCTTTTCACAAATTAAAATACAAGACCAAATATTTCAAATCACCCAAGCGTGTATTCCGCGGGTATCCATATCTGCACTTTACTATTGCCCCCATGTTTTTATAAAAAAAGGGCCTGCCAACGGCAAGCACCATTGTGACCCCGGAGGGGCTCGAACCCTCGACCCAATGATTAAGAGTCATTTGCTCTACCAACTGAGCTACGGAGTCGTTCTTCAAAAGGAACGGGTGCAAAGGTAACTCTTTTCGAGAAACCTGCAAAGCGATTTTTCAAAAAAATTTCTTGTCAAATGTGTTTTTCACAAGAAAGATTATTCGGTGCAACCGACAGCAAAGCGATTACGACCTTCAATCCCACGGTGCGGATTCCTGCTCCTCGAAGGTATAGAGCGCCGACGGGTGGTTGCGGGTGAGTGCCACCAGTTCTACATCTTTACCTACACGGATACCCTCTTCGTACAAACGGTTTTCGACCGTTTTGTAGGCCAACTCGGGGTGATTGTTGTCGCCACTCAGGTGACACAAAAAGATATTTCGCAACGTCGGGGTATAGATACGAGCCAGATATTCGGCGGTATGGGCGTTGTCCATGTGGCCGTTATCGGCCAAAATGCGCCGTTGCAGGTGAGGCGGATAGGTTCCGTGCAGCAACATGGCTTCGTCGTAATTCGACTCGATGACCAAGTAATTGGCCTGCCGCAGATATTTGTCGGCCGTGGGAGTAATGTGCCCCAAGTCGGTCGCAAAAGCGAAATACAACGATCCGTAAGAAACCAGGAATCCCACATTGTCACTCCCGTCGTGAGGAACCTCAAAAGCGGTTATTGTAAAATCCTTAATCTTGAAGGGTATCTCTTTCACAATGGGGCGATGCGCGCTGTAAATCTTGTCCACCATACAATAGTTGCGGTTCATGCCGTTCTTGATTGTTTCGGTGGTATAGATAGGGATGCCGTATTTTTCGCCCAATGTCCCGGCCGCCTTGATGTGGTCGGCATGGTCGTGAGTAATGCACAGAGCCACGATCTTCTCAAAAGGGATACCATACTCTCTCAAAACCTTCTTGATCGTGCGCACTCCTTTACCGGCATCGATCAGTATCCCATACTCTTCGGTGCCCAAATAATAACAGTTGCCACTGCTTCCGCTGGCAAGGCTTAGAAATTGTAAGCTCATATCCTTTTTTCTCCTCGGGGCACAAAGATAGTTTTTTGACGGCACAATAGAAAATTATCGGCCACAAGATATGGAGGGGAATATTTAAAATTTTCGAACCTGTTTGCCGGGCGAGAGCATTACTTATAGAGCAAAAATATGGCGGGTGTTTTCTGGTAATTGTATTTCGCTTTGCTCCATTCGCTCATAGAGAGAGTGCGGATATTTTCGTCGGGACAAGTGATATTCGCCGCCACGCACAAACGTGTGTGAGGACGGCATGCCCGCACCAGATCTTCTATCATTTTGTGGTTGCGATAGGGAGTTTCGATGAAGATTTGGGTTTGGTCTTCGGCATATACCCGTTGTTCCAATTGCTTGATTCGTTTTGCCCGCTCGCCTCCCTCGATGGGCAAATAGCCTTGAAAGGCAAAACTCTGGCCGTTGAACCCCGAAGCCATGAGCGACATCACTATCGACGACGGGCCTACCAGCGGCACAACCGGCAAGTGTTCCCGCTGTGCGATAGCGACCACATCGGCTCCCGGGTCGGCTACCGCCGGACAGCCGGCCTCCGATATGACTCCCATCGCTTGTCCCTGCCGCAGAGGATCCAGAAATCGGCTCACTTCCACAGCCGCCGTGTGACGGTTCAATTCGTAAAAAGTCAAGTCGTCGATACAAATATCGGGATTGGACTTTTTCAAAAACCTACGGGCCGAACGCACATTCTCCACGATGAAATGCCGTATCCCGGCTATCACCGTTGCGTTATAGGCCGGCAATACTTGTGCTACGGGAGTATCGCCCAGCGGCACAGGAATCAAGTATAATGCGGTTTTGTGCATAAAGACTTTTTTTGAGAGGCATGAAACTCTCGGCAAAATTAGCTATTTTTGCCGAATAGCGAAAAAACCGAACCCGTTATGACCAACCTGCCACTCTCGTTTATCGAACGAACCCGCCGGCTACTCGGCGACGATTTTTCCCGTTTCGCCAGCGCGCTCGAATCCGAGCCTCCCGTGAGCATACGGCTCAATCCCGCCAAATGCCGGCTCGATGGCGAGCTCGGCAACCGGGTTCCGTGGTCGCAACAGGGCTACTACCTATCCTCCCGGCCGGCTTTTACCTTCGACCCCCGGTTCCACGCCGGAGCCTACTATGTGCAAGAGGCCGCTTCGATGTTTCTCAACAGGGTCATCGCCCAATACATTCACACTCCCGTGCGGTATCTCGACCTTTGTGCCGCCCCCGGCGGCAAGTCGACTGACGCAATCGCCTCGCTGCCTGCCGGCAGCCTTGTGGTGAGCAACGAAGTTATCCCCAACCGGGCGAATATTTTGGCCGAAAACATCATCAAATGGGGGTCGCCCTTCTCCATAGTCACCCGCAACGAAGCGGCCGATTTCGCCTCGCTCGAAGCCTATTTCGACGTCATTGCCACCGATGTACCCTGCTCGGGTGAAGGCATGTTTCGCAAGGATCCCGACGCCGTGGCCGAGTGGTCGCCCGCCAATGTCGCCCGTTGCGCCGAACGGCAACGGCAAATCCTCACCGATGTGTGGGACGCCCTGCGCCCCGGCGGCCTGCTCATTTACAGCACCTGCACCTACAATACCGAAGAGAACGAAGATATGGTCCGTTTCCTCATGAAACGATTCGGCGCTACTCCACTCGCTGTCGACACCACTCCCGACCAAGGCATATCTTCCTCTCTCGATCCCGAGGTCACAGCCTACCGGTTCATGCCGCACCGCACCCGGGGCGAAGGTCTGTTCATGGCTGTATTGCAAAAGCCGGGCGATAGCGACGAGCGACGGCTCATTCGGCTGCTCGACAACAAACCGCATAAAAAAGCAAAAAACAAAGTTCCCGTTGTCCCCGACGATTGGCGAGGGCTTCTTACTCCCGACACCGATTTCGCATATATCACACGAGACTCCTCTTTCGCTGCCATTCCCCAAAATTATTTGGCCGACTATAACCTGCTCGCCTGCCGGCTCAACTTGCTACACGCCGGTGTCACACTGGCCTCGGTCAAAGGGAAAGACTATATTCCACATCCGGCGCTCGCTCATTCTACGGCTCTCGACACCCGTCAAGTCAATTGCGTCGAAACCGACCTGCCCACGGCTCTGGCCTATTTGCGCCGCGAAAGCATAGCACTTCCGCCCGTGCAGCCACGCGGATACCTCCTTCTCACCTATGAGCGATTTCCTATCGGCTGGGTCAAAAATCTTGGGAATCGAGCCAACAACCTTTATCCGCAGGAGTGGCGCATACGCAGCGGATACACCCCGGACAACCTGCCGGATCTGCCCATCAAGCGTCTATAACTACTGCATGGATTTCGAAGGCAACGACAACTTACGACAGCCGGGGAATCCGTTTTTTATCAACAGGTTCAATTCCTCGACCTCATTCCCCCCTCGAACACGTTTGCCACAATCATACATCTCGAGTAGCGGATAACGCTCCATAATCCTGCTTTCCAACAATTGTATATCGGGGAGCTCGCCCAACCGGCTATACTCCTCGTAGGTATAGCTCAAAAACGCCACATGCTCGTTTATCCCCCGATTGTCCAGCCAATACCCATCGGCCAAAGCTGTCGGTTTGGCCAACTGCCCCTTATAATAAATGTCGGTAGGAGCCGGATAAGAAACTATACGCTCTTGGTTTTCGTCCATAATCACAGGTACATAATCGCTGAAATCTCTCGTCGTTTTATAGACGACCGTCGACGGCCTGTCGGCCGATGGCGACGATTCACGAATCATCTCCTTCGAATCGTTTTCGGAGCGATCGAGACTCGCCGGAGCTGAACTTTTACAACCTATGCCAGCAATCAACATGGCACTACAAAGAAATACGATCGGTTTCATATACTATTTATTTTTTTCTGGAAGAATCGAATCGGCCTTCGCACCGGAAGCGCCACCGATTTGAACCCACGTCCTATCGGTATCAAATTTAATAATAAAAACCTACATTCCCACACTCTCCCGTAAAATATAAATGATTTTTCCCGAACAGCGCCCAAGCCGGAGCCGAAGAGCCGCCTTCGAAAGAGACTCGCCCGACACCCCGCGCTCCATAAAAAATAACGCCATACTTTCCCTCCAATTTATTCGGATATTAGTTTTTTCTTATTATTTTTGCATTTAGGAAGGTTAGAGAAAACCACACGTCCACACATCAAAAAAATCGATTCGTTGGCCGTGGCTCGGCTTTCCATGTAAAACGTAGCCGCCACGGGATTCCGGTTCCGATGCCGACACATAATCAAAGTCGTTTGTCCAAAATACAGTTCTATGAAAACCCTGAAATTGATCAAAAACGACCCTTGGCTATCCCCTTATACACAAGCAATCGAAGGACGCCACAACAGCGCCGTAAAAAAAATCGAAGAGTTGACCGGAGGAACCGGCGACCTTTCGAGTTTTGCCAACGGCCATCTTTACTTCGGACTACACAAAGAGAAAAGGCAATGGGTATTCCGCGAATGGGCTCCCAATGCCAATGCAATCTACTTAATAGGCTCTTTCTCGAATTGGGAAGAACGCCCCGAATATCGGTTACTGGCTATCGGGGGCGGAGTGTGGGAAATAAAGCTCCCGCTCAAGACCCTGCACCACCTCGACCTCTATAAACTGTCGGTTCACTGGGACGGCGGGCAAGGCGAACGCATTCCCGCATGGGCCACCCGAGTAGTGCAAGACCCCGAGACCTATATCTTCTCGGCTCAGATATGGGATCCCAAGAAACCTTTCGAGTTTTCCCAAAAGGCATTTAGGCCGAAAACCACACCGCTCCTTATCTACGAATGCCACATAGGTATGGCTCAACAAGAAGAGAAAGTGGGCAGCTATACCGAATTTAAAGAAAAAATACTCCCCCGTATCGCCGCCGACGGTTACAACGCCATACAAATTATGGCTATACAGGAACACCCCTACTACGGCTCTTTCGGTTATCATGTGTCGAGTTTCTTCGCCCCATCGTCACGGTTCGGGACTCCCGACGACTTGAAAGCCCTCATCGACGAAGCTCACAAAATGGGACTCGCCGTCATCATGGACATCGTACACTCCCACGCCGTTAAAAACGAAGTGGAAGGGCTTGGACGGTTCGATGGCTCATATAACCAATATTTCTATGGTGACAACCGTCGGGAACACCCGGCTTGGGACTCGCTCTGTTTCGACTACGGCAAAAACGAGGTGATTCACTTCCTCCTCTCCAACTGTAAATATTGGCTCGACGAATTTCGGTTCGATGGATTCCGGTTCGACGGAGTCACCTCCATGCTCTATTACAACCATGGGCTGGGACAAGCGTTCTGCTCCTACGACGACTATTATAACGGCGGGCAGGACGACAACGCCATCGTCTACCTCACCTTGGCCAACGAACTGATACACCAAGTAAATCCCCGCGCCATCACTATCGCCGAAGAGATGAGCGGCATGCCGGGACTGGCCGCCAAATTCAAAGATGGCGGCATCGGGTTTGACTACCGCATGGCCATGGGGATACCCGACTTCTGGATAAAAACCATCAAAGAAAAGAAAGACGAGGATTGGAAACCTACCGCCATATTTTGGGAACTCACCAACCGGCGCGCCGACGAGAAAACCATCAACTACGCCGAAAGCCACGACCAAGCTCTGGTAGGCGACAAGACCATCATATTCCGCCTGATCGACGATGTGATGTATTGGCACATGAGCAAAGGCGACTCCAACATGACGGTAGACCGAGGCATGTCGCTCCACAAGATGATAAGGCTGGTCACCCTCTCGACCATCAATGGCGGATACCTCAATTTCATGGGCAATGAATTTGGACACCCCGAGTGGATCGACTTCCCCCGGCAAGGCAACGGGTGGTCCTACAAATATGCCCGCCGGCAATGGGACCTCGTAGACCGCAACGACTTGAAATATCAATACCTCGGCGCATTTGACCAAGCCATGATTCACTTAGTGGGAAAACACAAGAAATTTGAACAAACCCCCATCATAAAACTATGTGAAAACGACGGAGACCAAGTGCTCGCCTTCTTGCGAGACGACCTGCTCTTTGTCTTTAACTTCCACCCCGTCAAATCGTTCAACGGATATGGGATTCTGGCTCCTGCCGGCGAGTATGAAACCATACTCAACAGCGACGCCCCCGAATTTGGCGGATATGGGCTCATCGACATGAATGTCAACCACTTCACCCAGCACGACACTCTTTTCGAAAAAGATAAAAAAGAATGGCTCATGCTCTACCTCCCCGCCCGAACGGCTCAGGTACTGAGGTGGAAAAAATCGACGGCAGAACGCTCGAAGTTCACCGCGAAAAAGCCTAAATCGCCGGCCAAGGTGAAAACCGAAAAACCGACCCCAAAGACTACCGGCGCCTCAAAGCGAACGGCAAAAAAGGAAATAGAGTAGCCGCATGGCTATGACGCACAGACCACCCTCCTTCTTATACCCCAACAGGACTGTGCGTTTCGCCTGCGGCCGGGAGGAAAGAAGGATTGCAAAAAGAAACACGATAGATATACGTTTGTAATGCTTTTGTAACATCGATATTATTCCTTTGCGGACGAAAAACCATGCAAATTGGAGATTATGGAAACATTTTATCTGGTTCTCGTTATCTTTATTTTCCTCATCGCTGTTTTCGACCTTTCGGTAGGTGTCAGTAACGATGCCGTCAACTTCCTCAACTCGGCTATCGGTTCCAAGGCTGCCTCGTTCAAAGTGATCATGGCCGTAGCGACAGTTGGTATTTTTGTAGGCGCCTCCATGTCGAACGGCATGATGGATATTGCCCGCCACGGCATATATCAGCCCCAATATTTCTACTTCAACGAAATCATGTGTATCGTGCTGGCTGTCATGCTCACCGACGTGGTGCTACTCGATATTTTCAACACGATGGGACTACCCACATCGACGACGGTCTCGATGGTATTTGAATTGTTGGGCGGAACATTCGCTCTCGCTATCGTGAAAACGATACACAGCAACGGAGCCTTGCAAATGGGGGATTTAATCAATACCGATAAAGCGCTGCAAGTCATTGTGGCCATCTTTGTATCGGTAGCGATCGCATTCTTCTTCGGAGTCGTCGTACAATATATCGCACGATTGATTTTCAAGTTCAACTACCAGAAACAACTGAAATATTTCGGGGCACTGTTCGGCGGGTTTGCCGCTACCACGATTATTTATTTTATCCTCATCAACGGGTTGAAAGAGTCGACCATGATGACTCCCGAAACCCGGCAATGGATTCAAGAAAACACCCAACTGCTCATAAGTTGTTGTTTCGTTGTCACCACGGTACTGATGCAGATTCTCATGTGGCTTCGTGTGAATGTGCTGAAAGTGGTCGTGCTGCTGGGCACCTTTGCCTTAGCCTTGGCTTTCGCCGGAAACGACCTCGTGAATTTCATTGGTGTGCCTCTGGCTGGATTCTCGGGCTACACCGACTATCTCGCCAACGGCGGCGGCGCAAGTCCCGATCAATTTTTAATGACCTCGCTGCTCGAACCGGCTCAAACCCCCGCGATATTCCTCATCGGGTCGGGCATCATCATGGTAGTAGCCCTGCTCACCTCGAAAAAAGCCCAGAACGTGATCAAAACCTCGGTTGGGCTTTCACGCCAAGAAGCCGGTGAAGAGACTTTCGGCACCTCGCCTATCGCCCGCAAACTGGTGCGAATGACAACCAACGCCTCGTCGGTCATCGTCAACAATATCCCCCCCAAAGCCCGGGCTTGGCTCAACAGCCGTTTCGACAAAGACGATGTGATTCTCGAACACGGCGCCGCCTTCGACTTGGTGCGAGCCGCGGTCAACTTGGTTATCGCCAGCCTGCTCATCGCTTTGGGAACATCGCTGAAACTCCCCCTCTCGACCACCTATGTGACCTTCATGGTAGCTATGGGTTCGTCGCTCGCCGACCGGGCTTGGGGGCGCGACAGCGCCGTGTACCGCATCACCGGAGTAATCTCGGTTATCGGAGGGTGGTTCCTCACTGCCGGAGCGGCGTTTCTCATCTGCTTCACAGTCACAATGATTGTCTATTTCGGCGGAACCATAGCCATTATCCTACTGAGCATTTTGGCAGCCTATATACTCATTCGCAGTCAAATATCCTATAACAAAAAACTCAAACAAGAGAAAGAAAGCACACTGGCTCAACAACTGGTTTCCAACAAAGACAAACAAGAGGCTCTCGTGCTGCTGCGCAAATTCAGCCGTGAAGAGTTTTCCAAAGTCTTGGCTTGGAGCGCCGACCTATACAACCGCGTGACCAGCGGATTCCTCCACGAAAGTTACAAAACCCTGCGCAAAGCCATGGGCGACATCGAGACCGAGCGCCGTTACTTCAAACAAGTGAAACGATTGGGCACCATAGGCGTCTCGCACTTGAACGACCAAGTGGGATTGGAAAAAGGTCTCTACTACTTTCAAGGGAATGACTTCTCCTACGACATCGTGCATGCGATAAAAAGAATCTGCGAACCTTGCTTGGAGCATACCGACAACAATTTCAACCCGTTGGATCGGTCTCAAAAAGAGAACTTCGGAGAGATTGCACAATCGATCGTACAGTTCTTGGAAAAGAGCCAACAGTCAATCGAAGAGAACCGATTTGACAATATGGCCGCTCTCTATAATCAGGGGAACTTACTGATTAACCAACTGGGCGTGCTCAAACGGGAAGAGATACGCCACATGCGGGAGCAAGTCTCTTACATCAAGGTGAGCATCGTGTACCTCACGGTCATTCAAGAGTCGCAAAACGTAGTGGCCTACACAATCAACCTATTGAAAATGAATCAGAAATTTCAAGAAGGGAATCAATAATTATTGCATTAAGTCTCAATTTGCATCTTTTAATTTTTGAGATCTCGGGTTGCTTTTTGCGTGAGTAAAGGGCAGCCTTTTTTATTCCTCTACCGAGACTACACTAAGCCCTTGTACAGTATGTAGAACGGTATCGAATTCGCCAAGAAAATCCTGCAAAAGAACAAACCCGACGCCATATTCTGCTCCTGTGACAATGCCGCATTCGGTGCCATCAAGTATCTAAAAAAATACTCCTAAGAAGTAATACGAAAAATCCGCTTCCGTTCAAGCAAATCCACACCCGCTTAGGCTTTGCGGCATAAACCGGATAGTGACCGCACGGCGACAACACCATATATCCCTGCGCGATGTAACCAGCAGCCATACGGCACATAAGACGGGAATCGGGTTATTCCCTATATCGTTTCACGACACAGGAGAGGAGTATAGAACTATCTCTTCGTTCCTATTGGTTTATTGTTGAGAGGGCTCGATGCCGAAGAGGTCTTCCAAGATGAGGCGGGTGGCACCGGCATGAGAGGTGATGTAGTCGCCGGCGTTTTGGCTGGCTGCGGCGAGGCGGTCGGGGTTGTCGAGCAGTTGGTTGGCAACGGTGGCAAAATCGGCACCGTTGTCGATAGCGAATCCGCCTTCACAGGCTATCAGGTCGAGAGCTTCTTTGAACCGGGCGTGATTGGGTCCGAAGATGACTGGCAGATTATATACGGCAGCTTCGGCGATGTTGTGAATGCCGGCGCCGAATCCACCGCCTACATAGGCCAATGTACCATAGCGATATATGGAGGAAAGCAGCCCGAAGCAGTCGATGATGAGGCAATCGCATGCGGCTATCTCATGAGCTGAGGCTCTTGTGTAGCGTATGAAAGGGCGTTGTAGTTGTTTTTCGATTTGTTGCAGGTGCGATTCGTGAATTTCGTGCGGCGCCAAAATCAGTTTTATATCTTTGCGACTGTTGAAGTACTCGATGATAAACTCTTCGTCTTTGGGCCAAGAACTGCCGGCGATGAGGGTTTTCCCTTCTTGGGCGAAGCGCTCGACGAGGGGCAAGTCTTTGGCGGCTTGCCTGATCTCTATCACGCGGTCGAACCGGGTATCGCCCACGACCGATACGTTGGTAATGCCGATATCGGCGAGAAGACGGCGAGAAGATTCGTTCTGGATATAGAGGTGTGTGAAATTGCGAAGTATCCGCCGGAAGTATGCGCCGTAGGGACGGAAGAATATTTGACCGGGACGGAAAATCGCCGAAATGATATAGAGGGGTATGCGGCGGCGGTTGAGTTCGTTGAGGTAGTTGGCCCAGAACTCGTATTTGATAAATATGGCCTTGGTGGGTCGGGTGATGTCGAGGAAGCGGCGCACGTTGCCCGGCAGGTCGAAGGGAAGGTAGCACACGAGGTCGGCACCCGGATAGTCTTTGCGCACTTCGTAGCCCGATGGAGAAAAGAAGGTGAGCAGAATAGAGGTCTCGGGCTGTGCTTTTTTGATGGCTTCGATGAGGGGGCGCCCTTGCTCAAACTCACCGAGCGACGAAGCGTGTATCCACAAGTAGCCTCCTTGCGGGCGGGCGTGGGCGGCGAGGTAACCGAAGATGCTTTTCTGCCCTTGCGTCAGTTTGCGGGCTTTGGCGTTGCGCAGTCCGGCCAGCGCGACCAGTTGTTTGTAGGTATATATTCCCAAATTATAAATCCACTTCATAACTACAAGGGGTTACAAGATATTTTTCAGGCGACATTGTTTCGTCCGGTTCCCCCGGTTTTTCCATGCCCGGTCGTCGATATAGAACCGCAAGATGAGTTGCTGTTGTAAGTCGAGATTCCCCGGTGTATAGTGCAGGTTGCACGAAGCCAAGCAATTGAGGTAACTATTGCGGAAAATATAGGCATAGATGTCGGTGCGGTTGTAGGTAGGGGACTGGTAAAACGGGTCTCCTTGATTGAGCTGGGCTCCCAGCTGGGGATAGAGCGGCATTTGAGCCCCGCCCGTGTAAAAGGTGTTGCGCAATCCCAAAAACCGCCATTCGGCCAGCAGGTCGATAAGCACGCCTTGCGGGTGATGCCAAGTACCCACGTTGCGCAAGCGGTCGAGGCTGATGTGGTATCCGATTTTGAGCGTGAGGGTGTCGAGCGGGGTGTATGACGAAAAATCCACGCCAAGGTAGGGACTGGCGATGAGATTGTCGGTCACGGTGTAGAGGTCGCTCGAATTGCGGGGGCGTGCCAAATGGTTCATAACCAGATGCCCACCGGCAAAGAGGTAAGGCAAGGGTTGCCACCGTCCGTTGAAGACGACCATGAAGGCTTCGCGCACTTGCTCGGTCTGCACCTGACGCCAATCGACATAAAGCTCGGCAAAGCCTTTGGTGTGTACATATTGGAAAAGGGCTCCCGCTATGTTGGGACGGAAATAGGTGAGCGAGTCGTATTGCAAAATGGCCGGTGTATTCTCGAGCAGTCGAGTGCGGGGAAACATGCCCAGCGACATGCGGAACCGGGGCGACTCGTAGTTGTAGTAGACCGTGGGGTGGACTTTCGCCCCGTGGGTGGAGCCGTCGATCGGTTGTACCCACGAGACGCCGGCCATGACGGCGCTACGCCCCATGCGAATTCCTATCTCGGGAGAGAGCCGGGTACCGAAGAAAGTTTGCGACTGAGCTTTGGAGTAGCCATACTCGCGGTTGTCGAAAAAGCCGGTCATGTCGACACTCCATGCCACTTGTTGCGCCTTTGCGGGAAAGAGAGCGATCCAACACAGTGTGAACAGGGCAATATGTGGGAGCCTGCGAATCATTACCCTAAGATTTCGATAGCCCGCTCGATGCGTTTGATAGTTTCTTCTTTGCCCATGATTTCGGTAATGTCGAACATATGGGGGCCTTTGCATTCACCGACAACGGCCAGACGGAAGGCGTTCATCACGTTGCCCAAGTGATAGCCGTTCTGTTCGATCCAGCCCAGCACGATTTTTTCGGCCGGCGCCGAGGAGAAGTCGTCCATATTGCGCAGAATCTCGATGAGCTGGCGCATGATAGCGGGGGTATCTTCTTTCCAGCGTTTTTTTACCGATTTCTCTTCGTAACTGGTGGGTGCCACGAAGAAAAAGGCGGCTTGATCCCAGAGCTCTTTGACGAAACTAACCCGGCCTTTGACCAGCCCGATGATGCGGGCGACGGTGGCGGGGTCGGCCTCGATACCTTTCTCTTGAAGAATGGGCATAAAAAGGGTAGTGAGTTCTTCGTTGCTTTTCTCCTGTATATATTTATGGTTGAACCATTTGCCTTTTTCGTAGTCGAATTTTGCACCGCTTTTGCTGCATTTTTCAAGCGAGAAGAGACGAATAAGTTCGTCCATCGACATGATCTCTTGGTCGTTCCCAGGGTTCCAGCCCAGCAGGGCGAGGAAGTTTACCACAGCTTCGGGGAGATAGCCCGACTCGCGGTATCCCGAAGAAATTTCGCCGGTTTTGGGGTCGTGCCATTCGAGGGGGAATACAGGGAATCCCAGCCTGTCGCCGTCGCGTTTGCTCAGTTTCCCTTTCCCGTCGGGTTTCAAGAGGAGAGGCAGGTGTGCAAACCGTGGCATGGAGTCTTCCCAGCCAAACGCCCGGTAGAGCAGGACATGCAAGGGAGCCGAAGGCAACCATTCCTCGCCCCGAATCACATGCGAAACGAGCATAAGGTGGTCGTCGACGATGTTGGCGAGGTGGTAAGTGGGAAGATTGTCGGCCGATTTGTACAGCACTTTATCGTCGAGTATCGAGGAGTTTATGGTCACATCACCCCGAATCAAGTCGTTGACCACGACGTCCTCTCCCGGTTCTATCTTGAACCGCACGACGTATTGGGTGCCGTCGGCAATGAGCTTGTCGACCTCGTCTTTGGGAAGGGTCAACGAGTTGCGCATTTGCATGCGGGTAGAAGCGTCGTATTGGAAATTGGGTATTTCGCTCCGCTTGGCGTCGAGCTCGGCCGGAGTGTCGAATGCGATGTAGGCTTTGCCGGCGTCGAGCAACTGGTCGACATATTTGCGGTAAATCTCTTTGCGCTCCGATTGCCGGTAGGGGCCATATTCGCCGCCGTAGCTTACACCTTCGTCGAAATGAATCCCGAGCCATTCAAGCGCCTCGATGATATAGTCTTCGGCTCCCGGGACGAAGCGTTGGGAGTCGGTATCCTCGATGCGGAAAATCATCTCTCCGTGATTTTGTTTGGCGAAGAGGTAGTTATAGAGAGCGGTGCGGACACCGCCTATGTGTAAAGGGCCTGTGGGGCTTGGTGCGAAACGCACACGGACTTTTCTTTCGGTCATAGTCATAGGGTTGAAAACTCGGCAAAATTAAACATTTTTTTTGATTTTAGACATATCCTCCCGTATATATTGTGGAGAATGCGGCAGGGCGTCCCGGGGCTGTCGCCGTCACTCGTTCAACTCGGCCAATATTTTTTGGAGGGCTTCGTCGGTCTCGAACAGTTTCGATTTGCAGAATTTGAGCAGTTCGAGAGAGCGTGCGGTGCATTTTTGGAGTTCGTCGATTTCGTACTCGTTGTTTTGCAACTTATGTACGATGGATTCCAACTCGGCGAGAGCCTCGGCGTAGGATAGATTTTGTTTTTTTGCCATATCGTTATTTATTTTTTTGGTTTCGAGGGTTGTATGTTTTCGACGCGGCTGGCCACAATCCCGTCGGCCAGCAAGGTTTCAATGGGTTCGCCGGGTGCGATGCCGGCCACGCTCTTGACCACTCGACCACGGTGCAAAGTGAGGCTGTACCCCCGTTCCAACAAAGATTGTGGGGAGAGCAGTTGTATGGTTTTCGCCGTATTGTCGAGGCGGTTTTTCTCGGCATCGATTCGGGAACGCAACGCCTGCTTGATTTGTTCGCTCCACAGGTTGGTTTTATGGCGCTCGCCAAGGATACGCCTTTCGATAAGCAGGGGTAGCGAGGAGGCCGTGCGCTGCAATGTCTGGTTCTCCCGCAAGAGCCTGTTTTTAATCGCTTCGCCGATGGCGTGGGCGAGGTTGGCGGCATGTATGTCGGCCTCGTGTATGCGGGCGATGATCCATTCGGCTGCGGCGGTGGGGGTTTTCACCCGGGTGTTGGCCACCATGTCGATGACGGTGTCGTCACGTTCGTGCCCGATTCCGGTGATAATGGGGAGCGGGAATTGCGCCACGTTGGCGGCGAGCGGATAACTGTCGAAGCTGTTCAAATCGGAGGTGGCGCCTCCGCCCCGAATGATGACGACCCCGTCGAACAACCCGTCGTGCCGGTTGATTCGGTCGAGAGCGTCGATAATCGATTGAGCGGTTTGTTCGCCCTGCATGGCGGCAGGGAATAATGCGGTATAGATTTTATAGCCGTAGGCGTTGTGTTGGAGTTGGTTCATAAAATCGCCATATCCGGCGGCCGAGGGCGAGGAGATGACGGCAAAGCGTTGTGGCAGAGCCGGCCACGGCAGTTCTTTATTCATATCGGCCACGCCCTCGTCGTGCAATTGTTGCAGTATGGCGGCTCGTCGCCGGGCGGCATCGCCCAGTGTATAGGAAGGATCTATGTCGTGTATGGTGAGGTTGTAGCCATACAGTTCGTGGAAAGTGGGGGTAACCAATACCAAGATTTTTATGCCCGAGGTGAATAGCTGCCCCGTAGACTGCTCGAAAAAGGGGCGAAGCAACCGGAATGTCGAAGCCCAAATAGTGGCTCGAGCTTTGGCGACGGTTCGACCGGTCGACTCCTCTTTCTCGATGAGTTCAAGGTAGCAATGTCCCGAAGCGTGTAGTTTCGCTTCGCTGATTTCGGCTCGCACCCAATACCTGCCGGGCAAGGCATCTTGCAATGCTCCACGGACGCAGGCATTCAGTTCGAGGAGTGAAAATTCTTTTCTTCCGGGAGTCATGGCCGTTGTAGTTTGAGGGTCCAACAATGCGATTTGCTTCGCGCCACCAACAGGTATATCCCTTTGGGCAATGCGCATAACGACTGCCGAATACCTTGCGGGAGGGTGTACCGGGCGATTATCTTTCCAGTCGTATCGTATATGTCGAGGTCGACAGTCGATTCGCCGACCGGCAGTCCCGCTATGGAAACGAAGGGAATACCTTCGTCCAAGGAGAGGCACAGGGGCGATTGCTCCTGCGGTATCGATTCCACCGCGGTACCTTGTCGATAAGCGGCATAGAAATCGGGGATTCCATAGCCCACGAGCGAGTCGGGGGAGAGATATTGCGAACTGTTTTGCCGAATGAGCGCGATGATTTCCTGAGCCGACAGATGAGGTAAAGCCTGCCATAAACAGGCCGTGAGCCCGGCGATAATGGGAGTGGCAAACGATGTGCCGACGCTCGACTGCAACGTTCCTTCGGGACCGATAGTGGCCGCCGGGTAACCCAATGCGGCAATGTCGGGTTTGATGCGGTTGTCGGCGGTATATCCCCTCCCCGAGAAGTAGGCGGGTTTTGAGTCGGAAGAGACGGCACCTACGGTGAGAAGGCCGTCTACATCGCCCGGCACGGTTATTCTCTCCCAACTGCCGCCTCCTTCATTTCCTGCGCTCACGATAATGAGCAGGCCTTTCTGTACGCCCAAGGCGGCACCTTGCGAGATAAACGCCGATTTCCCGTCGAGTTGCTCCCACGAATGGTCGAAACGGGTGTCGTCAAATTGGGTATATCCGAGTGACGAAGTGATTACATCAACTCCCAGACTATCGGCATATTCGAGGGCGGCGACCCAATAGTCTTCTTCTGTGGGATATTCGGCCGAGGTGTCTTCCGACCGCAACAGCCAGTATGTTGCATGAGGAGCTGTCCCGATGAACGAGGAAGAGTCGTTGACCAACATGGTCGATAATACCGACGAGCCGTGCGGGTCGCCGGCCTTGAAATCCATACTCGGGTCGATGAAGTCGTGATTCCCGACGATTCGACTTTGGTCGAAGGCAGAGTTGCAATCGGCATTCTGGAATCCTCCGTCGATGACAGCGATCATCATACCGTCTCCCGAGAATCCTGCCCGATGCAGCTTATCGCCGTTGTGCAGCGCTATCTGCAAAGAGGCTTCGCCGTAGAGCGATTCGGTATCGGGTTCTACTTGTTTTTGCCTCTTTTTGAGGGAATACCCGGGTTGTATGGGGGCACCCAACCAGTCGTACCTTTTGACGAACGGGAGGGAGGTGAGCAACGGCAGCCGGGTCGAGTCGGGCAATGCGACGGTGGCAGTATTGAGCCACTTCGATGTGGCGAGTATGCGCGCCCCCCGAGCCGAGATTTCGGCTAACCGGGAGGGAGCTATGGGCCAATCGGTAGAGTCGATGGGGATATTGTATTTGTGCCGATGGAATAACGCCCGTTCGGAGAGGTATTCTTCGGGGCGCTCTGTCAAATAGGGCGAATCACTCTTATCGGAGAACCAAAGCCGATAGTGCTGCTCCTGAGCCGAAAGCATGGTTGTCCAAGAGAGAAACAACGACAGGGCGATGTGTACAGGCAGTTTCATGAACTATATTTTTTTAATAGCCGTTGGTCGGCGATGATGCCTCCGCCGATGATGCGGTTGTCCCGGTAAATGACAGCCGATTGACCGGGAGTGACGGCCGATGCGTCGTGCTGGAACAGGACAAGCCATTCGCCGGGGTCCTCGCCCTTTTGGAGAGAGGCCGGTATGGCCGCGCTGCGGTAGCGGATTTGCACATCGACAGTACCAGCGTCTTCCAACGAGCCGGGGATAGCCTCGATAACCTCGGAGATAACCATTCGCCGGGTGAGCAACTCTTCGCGTTCGCCCAGCCGTATGGTATTTTTCACGGGGTTTATGCGGGTGACAAACATAGGTTTCCCGAGGGCGATTTCCAATCCTTTGCGTTGACCTATGGTGTAGAAGGGAAAACCCTTGTGCTGACCGAGTTTGCGCCCAAGGGCGTCGACAAAGTACCCACCGGCCACCTGCCGGTCGAGGTCGGGCAGTTGTTCCCGCAAGAAATCGCGATAATCATTGGGAATAAAGCATACTTCCATGCTTTCCTTCTTCTCGACTTTCTCGTGAAATCCTTTTCCCTCGACATATTTCTTTATCTCCTCTTTGGTGATGCCGCCCAACGGAAAGATAGTTCGGGATAGCTCTTGCTGTCCCAGCCGCCAGAGAAAATACGATTGGTCTTTCTTCGCATCGGCACCCCGCCCCAGCACGAAGTAGCCGTTTTCTTGCAGAATGCGGGCGTAGTGGCCTGTCGCCACCCAGTGGCACCCCAACCGGTCGGCCTCTTGCAACAGGTAGTGCCATTTGAACTGACGGTTGCACATGACACAAGGATTGGGGGTTTTCCCTTTGAGATATTCATCGATGAAACTTTTAATGACACTTCCTCTAAACTCTTCCCGCACATCGAGGATGTGATGCTCGACACCTATCTTCTCGGCCAATTCCCGAGCTTCCAAGGCAAATTGCGGCGTAGTTTGCCCCTCATGGGGAAAGTGACGGGGCAAATCCCACATGCGCATGGTGAGCCCTACTACTTCGTAACCCTGTTCTTGCAGGATCATGCAGGCGGCCGAACTGTCGATGCCGCCACTCATGCCTATGAGTACTCTTTTGTTGGAATCTACATGTTTCATATGACCACAAAAATAACGAACTTTTGCGAGGCACACGGCAATATAAGACGAAAACATATAGGGACAAAATGTTAAAAAACGGATAGCTTTTGGCTGTCTCGGATGAAAAAGAGTATCTTTGAAAAAACATAATAAAGAATATAAGCGTTTAGAAATATTACCTCTATTCGAAATCAGCAAAATTCTTCAATGGTGGGGTAATAGACAGCTAAACGCCTACGCTTGTTATAGGACAAGCGTGGGCTGGTTGTTTATTCACCAAAGGTATTGCTGAACCTCGAATAGGATAAACCATCGGGCTCACGCTTCTTTTTTTATCTGTTGAATGGGGCGCCTTTCCCGAGGTTAAAGAGGGTAATCTGGATTTATTTTCTGCGAGATGAGCCACAAATCGAAGTGTGTGGACTACTTATTGGGTCATAGTCTTGACCTTTGAGAATTGTTTGGTTGTAAAATCATCGCAGAAGGAGAAGGGAAAGCAGTTCGTTTTACGGCTTTCTCTTCGTTATTTTCCGGCACAGCATTTTAGGACAACCCATCCGGCTGCCCTCCTTTCCTATCTCAGGAGGAAGAATCCTTTCTCTCCTCGCCTACCTCTTGCTTGTGCAAAAAAAAACAGAGCCTATCGGTGAAACAGGCTCTGTCTATATCGAGATTGGGGAAAATCGTGAAACCCGCCTTACTCGTCGCTATGAGGCGCGATGCGGATACCCACATCGGTAATGCCCCTGATGCGGTCGTCGCGCATAGCTTGCTGTATGGTGAATACCTGTCCTTCCCGTGAAAAGCGGAAATTATCGTCGAGCAAGAGTTCTTGCTGGTAATAGGAACCCCAACCCCCACCCGACCATCGGCCGAACTCGTCGGCCAATTCGCAATTTACCGTGTCGGTTTTCATTTGTCCATCTGCTCCGTGGTACGAAACAAACAGCCACAGGTTCCGATAAGTATATTCGCCATTATGGCGAAGCGTGAGATAGAGGTCGTATCGGGAGAGTGTATCGGGAACCTCGGGTGTGAAGCGTTGTACATCGCGTTTGAACCAGCCGTTTTTGGGCAGTGTGTTGAACGAGTTGTACACATCGGTTTGCCCGCAGGAGAACAGGGTCCCCAGCGAGAGGGCTATCGCCGCCATATTTATCAAACTTTTCGACACACGCATCGTCCCGAGTTTTTTACTCTTGCTTATTGGGTTTCTCCTGTTTGGGCGCTTTCTCTCCGCCATTGGAAGCCGGTTTGTCTCCTTTGCCATTCTTGTCGTTACCCGACTTGCCCTGACGGGATTGTTTATTCGAGCCTTGATTGTTGCCCGACTTGTTGTTGCCGCCACCCGATTGCTGCCGGCGGTTGTTATTGTTGTTTCCTCCGCCGTTGTTGCTTTTTTTCTTCTTGTTTTTCTTCGCCTTGTCAAATCGAGTGAGGCTGTCTTGCCCTACCACGTCTTCAAATTCACGGCGCTCGGGAGCGCGGGTTCCATTTTCCGATTCGAGTGTGTCGGGTTTGACACCCCGTTTATTCAACGCGATTACCTCAAACACCCTATCGGCATCTACTGTGACCAAATTGGCCGCGATAGATTTATCGGTCGAATAGGTCATCTCCCGCTTGAAAATATCGGTTTTGAAATGATAGTAGGTGTTCAACTTCGTCTCGAGCGGAATTTCCCGGGACGGCAATCGTTTTTGAGCCTCGACATAAGCGTCGGCTTCGTAATTGAGACAGCATTTCAGTTTGGCGCACTGCCCGGCCAGTTTTTGGGGATTGAGCGCAATATCTTGGAAGCGGGCCGCGCTGGTCGCCACCGAGACAAAGCTGGTCATCCACCCCGAGCAACACAGTTGCCGTCCACACGGGCCCAAGCCGCCTATTCGTCCGGCTTCTTGCCGGGCGCCTATCTGTTTCATCTCGATACGCACCCTGAATACCTCGGCCAGCACTTTGATCAATTGGCGGAAATCGACCCGCTCGTCGGCTATGTAATAGAAGATGGCTTTATTGCCGTCGCCTTGATACTCGACATCGCCGATCTTCATATCCAAGTGCAGTTCCTCGGCAATCTTGCGAGCCCTAATCATCGTATCGTGTTCTTTCGCTTTGGCCTCCTCGAATTTTTCGAGGTCATTGGGTTTGGCTTTGCGATAGATGCGTTTCAACTCGACATCGGGCTTCACATTGTTTTTCTTCATTTGCAAGGGAACCAACCGCCCGGTAAGAGTCACCTCGCCTATGTCGTGCCCGGGCGACGCCTCCACGGCAACCAAGTCGCCGGGCTCCAACTTGATATGGGTGGTATTACGGTAATATCCCTTGCGGGTATTTTTAAACCGCACCTCGACCAAATCGGTCTCGTTGTGCGACTCGGGAATATCGGCGAGCCAGTCGTAGACCTCGAGTTTCGCCCCTTTGCGCCGGCAAGCCTCGGGGGTGAACGACGCCTTTTCCGAGGGATTATTTATCGTATTGTTATCGTTGGTATTGTTCATTGTAATCTATCATTAATACGGGACAAGGCCTCAGTTCGTACACGAAATCACATTCGGGTAACGCCCTACGGCCTCGTCGTTCGTTTTTTACAGTGGGAGCGGTATGGCGTCTCCTGATTATTTGGCAAAACTTACGGCACGAGTTTCGCGGATAACGGTAATTTTCACCTGTCCGGGATAGGTCATCTCGTCTTGGATACGTTTTGCGATTTCGGTCGAAAGGTTTTCGGTTTCAGCGTCGTCGATCTTATCGGCGCCTACGATCACACGCAACTCACGGCCGGCCTGAATGGCATAGGTTTTCAATACGCCCGGATAAGAGAGGGCGAGTTGCTCGAGGTCGTTCAAGCGCTTGATATAAGCCTCTACAATTTCGCGGCGGGCTCCGGGACGGGCTCCCGAAATGGCGTCGCACACCTGCACGATAGGAGCCAGCAGGCTGGTCATCTCGGTCTCGTCGTGGTGGGCGCCTATGGCGTTGCAAATATCGGGTTTCTCCTTGTATTTCTCGGCCAGTTTCATACCCAGCAGGGCGTGCGGCAATTCGGGTTCTTCGTCGGGCACTTTGCCTATATCGTGCAACAATCCGGCACGACGGGCTTTCTTCGGGTTCAGCCCCAACTCCGACGCCATTACGGCGCAGAGGTTGGCTGTCTCGCGGGAGTGTTGCAGCAGGTTCTGGCCGTAGGACGAACGGTATTTCATCTTTCCTACCAACCGAATCAATTCGGGGTGCAACCCGTGTACACCGAGGTCGATAGCCGTGCGTTTACCGGTTTCGATAATCTCTTCTTCAATTTGCTTGCGCACTTTGGCGACCACCTCTTCGATACGGGCGGGATGGATACGGCCATCGGTAACCAGCTGGTGCAAAGCCAAGCGAGCGATTTCGCGGCGTACCGGGTCGAAAGCCGACAGCACAATGGCCTCGGGGGTATCGTCGACAATGATTTCCACCCCGGTAGCGGCTTCGAGAGCCCGTATGTTACGGCCTTCACGCCCGATGATACGTCCCTTGATTTCGTCCGATTCGATATGGAACACCGTTACCGAGTTCTCGATAGCGGTCTCGGTAGCCACCCGTTGAATGCTTTGTATCACGATGCGCTTGGCTTCTTTGTTGGCCGTCATCTTGGCATCGTCCATGATGTCGTTGATATACGAGGCGGCTTGCGACTTGGCCTCTTCTTTCAACGATTCGACCAACCGTTCCTTAGCCTCTTCGGCCGAGATTCCCGAAAGGTGTTCGAGGCGTTCCACTTCCGATTTATGAAGTTTTTCCAACTCTTGTTTTTTCTTCTCTACCACTTCGAGCTGGTTATCGAGGTTGACACGAATGGCGTCGGCCTCGCTCTTTTTACGTTGCAACTCTTGTTGTTGTTGAGCCAGCTGCATTTCGCGTTGTTTCAGTTTAGCCTCGGCCGATTGCAATTTGGCATTGCGTGCATTGGCCTGCTTCTCCATCTCGGCTTTCATGTGGATAAACTTCTCTTTGACTTCGAGCAACTTGTTTTTCTTTATCACTTCGGCTTCTTTTTCGGCCTCTTCCAAAATAGTCTTCGACCGAGCCGCGAGCAGATAGCGGTTCACGAGAAAAACCACGAGGCCTCCTACCACCAAGCTACCTACAATTACAGAAATCATTAGTATGTAATTCATCTTTTCTAAATTATAATTATAAAAAAAGCACTACCGACCGGCCCTTCTCCCAGAGCCTGTCGCAGTGCAGGAACTATCTCTTTTTTTCTTCCAGACAGTCGCTGTGTTACGGCTGCTGTCTTTCCAATATTTTTGCCGCCTCGGCGTCCAGCCGCTCCAAATCGAGCAACAGGGCTTTGCGGTCTTGTGCCATCTCACAATACAAACGAGCCATTTCCATCGCCACCATCGCCATCATAGATTCCGAATCCATCAATCCGTCTTTGTACTTGTCCTTATAAAAAGCCCAACGCTTGTTGAACAAGTCGGCGGCGTCTCTCCAATATTTCTCGTCGGCCCCATAGTCGACCCGTAACGCTAACGGTTTTTTGAGGTCGGCAATCCTCAGAGTTATCTTTAATTTATCATCGTTCATAGCATCTATTCATTCAAGAGGGCGATGCATTTATCGATTTCCCGCACCAATCTGGCAAACTTGGCTTTTGTTTCTTCGGTGCCTGCGACATCTTGCCCGGCCACAGTTTTCGAGAGTTTCAGGTTTTTATATTTTTTCTCCAACTCCTCGTATCGCTGCCGCAAGGCTTGTATCTCTTGCTCCCGTTGCGTCAACTGCGCTTTAAGGGCTCCGTTTTCGTTCTCGAAAGTTTTACATAAATCGCTCATAGCATGAAACTTAGCAATCAGCGAGTCTATTATATCTTTCGAACTTCCGGCCATTACTTCACCAAATTTCTATACAAATATAGGTATTTCCTACCAAAAGCGGCAATATCGGCGGGAATATTTCTTTTTTTCTCGTATTTATTACAAATTTTAAATTTATTCATATTCTCGTTTTGGCTCTTGTTCCCTGCGGGAAGAACTGCACTTCGGGCGCATTTCTACGGCACCGTAAAAATCGTTTGGAGGGAATTGTCTTTGGATAAGATAAGATATGATGCGGCTCGGCATAGGACAAAACGAAAACTTTGTTCCTCATTTGCCTTTGCGCTCACCTTTCATTACCTTTGTACAGAGGTCATCGGGAAGAGTGGCGGCAGATTGCTCTTTGCACCTTGGCCTCGCACCGCCACAGATATGCCGCAACGGAAAATCATACATATCGACATGGACGCTTTCTATGCCTCGGTAGAACAGCGCGACAATCCCGACTATCGGGGAAAGCCTATCGCCGTAGGGCACAGCGGGCCTCGGGGTGTCGTAGCTACGGCCAGCTACGAAGCGCGCCCCTATGGCGTACACTCGGCCATTTCATCGGCACAAGCCCGAAGGCTCTGCCCCCGGCTCATTTTCGTGGCTCCCCGGCACGAAGTGTACAAAGCGGTATCGATGCAGATACGTCGCATCTTCCTCGATTACACCGACCTCGTCGAACCGCTCTCGCTCGACGAGGCGTTTCTCGACGTGTCGCACGAGCGGTCGGCCACACTCGTGGCCCGAGAAATTAAGAAACGCATTTGGGACGAGACCCGCCTGACGGCATCGGCCGGGATCTCGATCAACAAGATGCTGGCCAAGATAGCCTCGGACTACCGCAAGCCCAACGGACTGTTCACCATCGCCCCGGCTCAGGTCGAAGCATTTGTCGCCGCCCTGCCCGTCGAGCGGTTTTTCGGAATCGGCGAGGTGACCGCCCAAAAGATGCACGCCTTGGGCATTCTCACCGGAGCCGACTTGCGACAGTGGGACAGAGCCTCGCTCGTCCGGCAGTTCGGCAAAGCCGGAATCCTCTACTACGGCTACGCCCGTGGGATAGACGACCGAGAAGTGATACCCAACCGCATACGCAAATCGATCAGCGCCGAAACCACTTTTGCCGAGGATACCGACGACCGCTCCCGCCTGACCAACGTATTGACCGAGGTGTGCGACGAGGTGTGGAGCCGGCTTCAACGCCACCGTTTCAAAGGGAAAACAGTGGTGTTGAAACTCAAATTCGACAATTTCAAACAGATTACCCGCTCGAAAACCCAGCCCTCTCCCATCGACTCGATGCCCCTGTTGCTTCGGCTGGCGCAAGAATTGCTGGCAAGCTGTGACTTCGAGGGGCACAAAATCCGACTCATCGGTGTCGGGGTGGGCAACTCGCCCGAAATCGCCCCCGACGGCATCCAATTACGGCTTCCGTTCGACGACCTGATTTAATGGGGTCAGTAGAGAATCAGCGAGAAGAAGGGTTGAGACCCATAGAACCAAAAACTGTATATGAGAATTTAACTCCCTCCGGCTGCACCACCTCCTTATATTGCTGGGGCAATACAGGGAAAGAGTTTAATGTATCCGTTTGCAGGAAGAAATTGAAAGCCTAAGGGCACCCTGTGATTTAGAATTGAGAATAGATAAAGGGTACCAGTTCGCTGGAACGCACCTGCAATACAAAGAACAAGACCAACGCCAAGACGGCGGCCTTGACAACCAGCGGCGCCCACGAGAGTTCCCGTTGCAGCCACTGCGACCAGCGATGAGGCGCAAAATGGAGCAGATACCCGGCCACGAGCGCGACAAAAATAACGGCGTATCCCGAGACGAACGCGGGAATAGCCTCGGGGTGGAAGTTGGTGAATATCTGGGTAAATATCTGCCCGGCTATATCGAGCGAGGGAGCCCTGAAAAATATCCACCCGGCGGCGACCACATGGAAAGTGAGCAACACATTGAAGAGGTGGCGGAAGAATCCCGCCTTATAATTCTTGGCCACAGGGTAAACTCGCCGATAAGCCTTGTGTATAATGAGCATAAGCCCATGCCACGCCCCCCATATCACAAAGAGCCACGAAGCCCCGTGCCACAGCCCGCCCAACACCATAGTGATGAAGAGGTTGAAATAGGTACGCACGGTGCCCCGGCGGTTACCTCCCAGCGAAATATACAGATAGTCGCGCAACCAAGTCGACAGGGAGATGTGCCACCGCCGCCAGAACTCGGTGATAGAACCCGACTTGTAGGGGGAGTCGAAGTTGATTTTGAATCGATAGCCCATGAGCAGGGCAATACCAATCGCCATATCGGAGTATCCCGAGAAGTCGCAATAAATCTGCAACGTGTAGCCATAGACTCCCATGAGGTTTTCGAAGCCGGTGTAGAGCATGGGATTGTCGAAAATACGGTCCACGAAATTGACGCTGATATAGTCCGAGATGACCACTTTTTTAATCAACCCACACATTACCAAGAAGATCCCTTCGCCCAACAAAGCGGGAGTGACAGGCAATGGCTTGTGTATCTGCGGCACGAAATCGCAGGCTCGCACCACAGGACCCGCCGCCAACGGCGGAAAGAACGAAAGATAGAACAAATAGTCGCGGAAGCTGGTGACCGGAGCCATTTGCCTGCGGTAAAGGTCGATGATATAGCTCAGGGAGCGGAATGTAAAAAACGAGATGCCAATGGGCAACACAATGTCGAGCGGTTCGAAAGGCTCGTGCGACAGGTCGGCCAGCGTTCCCAACAGCAAATTGGTGTACTTGAAATAACATAGCATGCCCAAGTTGACCACCATACTCGCCAACACGCACAGCCGGCGCAACCATTTCCACGACAGCCAGCCCAACAATCGTCCCAACGAATAGTCCGAGAGCGCCACCAATACCAGCAACAGGAAACAAAGTCCGCTCGACTTGTAATAGAAATAGAGCGAAAAGAGTATGACAAACCCGATGCGCAACGCCTCACGGTGAGCCAGCAACCTATATATCCACATAAACCCGATGAAGAGGAAGAGGAAAAGTCCGGTATTGAACATAAGGGGGTTCTGCTCATCGTAGACAAACAACGAAGCCACCTTCGACCAGTCGATACTCTCGAATCCTTCTTTTATCCTATTGAGGCACTCTATCCACATAATCCCGATAAGATTTCATAAGTGTACGATACAACATTTCGCCCTGCACCCGATAGCCAGCCTCGGTACAATGCGTGCGATCACGAGCCATAAGGCCGGCTTCGCGCCACGCCTTCGACGAGCCTTTTCCGCCGGCAACCTCGTACCAATCCCAGCATGCCAGCCGATGCTCGGCGGCATAGGTGCGTATCGTCGTCCGCACCAAGTCGACCCGGGCATTGGGCGTATAATAGACCCGACGGCGCTTTTTCACCCAACGGGTGCGCCTACGGGCACACTCGGCCGGAGTGGTGAGCAAGATACACGCCTGCGGACAATTTTTTTGCAACGAAACCACCACGGTATCGATTTGCCGGTACAACTCGTTGCGGGTCAAAGCGGTGGAAAACGATTCGTTGGTCCCGAGCGAAAGAATAATGAGCCGGGGCGCAAGAGCCGCCACCTGCTCCGAGAAGTGCGGGATAGCGGCATAACTGCTATAAAAAGCCCCGTTATTACCGATGGAATGGTAAATCACGCCACTCTCGCCCGTCTCGAGGCTCGCTCCATAAATGGCCAACGGTCCTTTCGCGTCACAACCCGCCACTTTCCCGGTAAGGTGGATACTGCATACAGGCTCCTCCCACGAGAAAGTGGTCAAAAAAGGCAAACGGGTATCACCCTCGACCCGGAAAGGCTCGGAGATTATCCCCGGAAAGGAGTCGACAGGCGCGTGAAAAAGCCTCGCCTTTTTGAACCCCGCACAATCGTCGGTTTTGCTGAGAGTCGAAACCGTGAGCTCGATGCGTCCGTTGCGAGGAACTATGGCTATTCCCCCTATTCCCGGGGTATAGCTGCGATATTTGCGACCCACACAACGAGCGAAATTCCAACTTCCGTCGGCTATGACCGAATAGTCTCTCGGCTCGTTGGTCTTGGCCAGTTTCAAAGGGACCACCAATCCCCGCCCTCCGTCGCCAAACTGCCGTTGCAACGGCTGGCGCACCGCCTCGGTCAAGAATCCCGCCTGCACATGAGAATCGCCTATATGTACTATCGGGACAATCCGCTCCAGCGAATCGGGCTCCTGCCGCAAGCTATCCAGTTGCTCGAAAAGCGACGTCCAGTCGGCGCCGTTCCATTCGATTACATTTTTCTCCTCATTCAAAAAGGACGGTATCGAAACCGTAGTATCGCCCACACATTGCGCGGCCGCTCGCCCTGCCGTCAAAACGACAAGCCCAAGAAGGAAGGGTATGATTGCTCGCCGTTTCATCGATCGCCTTGATTAACGAGGTATTCCAACGACTTGACAAACTCCTCGGCCAGCCGTTTTCCACCTTTATGGTTAATGTGTGTATAATCTTTATTAGCCTGTTTTTTAGCCACATAATCGAGCATACCGTTTTGCCCGCCCATAGCTTCGAAGGTATCCCAAAAGACTATTCCCGCCGAACGAGCCGCGATACGTTGCGCCCGGGAAAGCGCCACCGCCGCCTGCATCGTCGTAAAAGAGCCATTCACCTTGCGGCTACGGTCGCCCACGCCCATGAGGATAATATCGGTCTGCGGATAGCAAGCCTGCAAATGCTTGATAACAGCCACCATTCGGCGGGCATAAGAGTCGTATCTCAGGATCTCGGGAGTCATCACATTCAGTCCATATTGCAGCACTATGGCGTCGTAGGGAACTGCATGGTTCATCTGCCCGCTGCGGCTTTGCGACAACGAGGTGAGAGAAAGCCCCGAGTAACCGCGGATAGAAATATTGTCTACCGCCACGCCAGCCGTATCGTCGAGCCACACCCCTATGGCGGCAAAGCCCGGGACAGCCCCCATGCGCACTTGGAACAGATTGGTATTGCCCGGCATCTCGAGTGTTTGTATTTCGGGGGAACCCTCTATGGGAAACGTCTGCCAATCGCTGTCGGCGATTTTCAATTGCACCGAGCAGTCGTTATGAGCCACAAAGACAAATCGGGAGAGGTTCCAACTATCGGCCCGCTCGATTCTCGTCGTGCCCCGATAGAGTCCTTTCGCACCCTCCAACGGCACAAAATATTGCTGGTGCAACGTCATTATCCCCCAATCGACATCTGCGGGTTTGAGCACACTATGCACCTCCCACCCCGCATCGGATTGCACGACCGAGCGGCGAAATCCGGGGAAATCGGAGTGCATGGCCAGATAGCCCACTCCGCAACCGCCATAACGGCTCTGCAACAAACTGCGCACGTCTTGTGTAAAAATATCGGCTTCGATAAACGAGTCGCCCAAAAAGGCAATGCGCACGGGGCGACCCAACGTATCCCTGCCACACAGAGCCGAGAGCAAATGCGACAAGCCGGTTTGCCCCACAGAATAGTCTTCAAAAAGTATGACATCGCCGGCACGGCGAGGCGGCCAGTCGCCCGTCGCCGTATCGAGAGGAAGGGCGGCCACCGGGTGGGCACGCGTCGAATCGGGCGTTTCCGCCGTTTTGACCGGGAGCGAATCCCGGGCGAAAAGGGTATCGGATTCCACTGTAAGGAGAATCGAGTCGAGGCCGGGCTCAGTGTCGTCCTGCCACCCGGTATCGTCCTGCCACTCGGCATCGCCCGGCAAATCGAGAGTCGGCTCGTCTATGCGAATATCCGAAAAAAGGTCGATCGGTTTCGTTGCCACCCCACCCCATTCCAATACCGGCATTTGGGTAAGGAGATACAAAAAAACGACCGCCAGCACCAACAGGGCCACCACATGTCCGCCCTGATATTTCGAAGAGTTTCCCTCCTGTCTTTTCTGCTTCACTTCAACAATTCAAATGAGATTGCAAAAATAGAAAAAGTTTTACATTATAGGCAATCGGCACCCCGAGAAGATATCGCATATCACAAGATACCGCTCGCCCAACAGCCAACGCCCAAGATGAAAGAAAGAGGAGGGCGGCATTTGTTTTTTCCAGATTATTTCTTTAATTTAGCATTAAATATGCAACTACTTACCATCATACCGGTCGATAGCTGGGTATATATTGTCATTTATACCGTATATGCCATTACCATACTGGGAACGATTACCATTATCATCACGGAGAATCGCAACCCGGTAAAAAGTTTGGCGTGGGTACTTGTATTAACATTCCTCCCTATCGTAGGGCTTGTTTTTTATATCTTTTTCGGGCAAAGTTTCAAAGCGAAGAAAATGGTGTCGCGCCGGATAAAACGGAAGTTGCGCAAACGCGACTATCACTCGATCGTGAACATCGACACCCTTCCGTTGAGCGAAGAGAGTAAACAGGAGATAAAGCTATGCCACAGTCTGTGCAGCCTGCCCTATTATTCGGGTAATCGAATAAAAATATACACCACGGGAGCCGACAAGTTCGAACAATATTTGAAAGACTTGGAGTCGGCACAGAATTATATTCATATCCAATACTATATTTTCGAGGACGACAAACTGGGCACCCGGGTAAAAGAGACCCTGCTGAAATGCGCCGGCCGAGGAGTGCAAATACGCATCTTGTATGACGACGTGGGCTGCTGGTCGGTCAAGAAATCGTTTTTCCAAGAGATGCGCGACGCAGGTATCATGATTCGCCCGTTCTTAGAAATCTCGTTCCCGCAGCTCGCCAGCCGCATCAACTACCGCAACCACCGCAAAATCACCGTTATCGACGGGAACATCGGGTATATCGGAGGCATGAATATCGCCGACCGCTATGTCGAAGGTCTGAAATGGGGGACATGGCGAGACACGCACCTACGCATCGAAGGTCCTGCGGTTCAAGGTCTGCAAATATTGTTTGCCGTCGATTGGAGTTTCGAATGTAAGGAAGTCCTCTCGGACTCCCGTTTCTTCCCTCTGACAGGCTACAAAGGAACCAGCGGTGTGCAATTTGCCGCCGGCGGACCTATCGGTGAATGGCCCAATATCGGCATGCTTTTCTTGAAAGCCATTACTAACGCCAAAAAATCGGTCTATATACAGACCCCCTATTTCCTGCCCACCGACAGTTTGAGCAAAGCCTTGCAAACAGCTGCCCTCGCCAAAGTCGACGTGAGGCTGATGATTCCGAAACGGTCGGACTCGACAATACTGCGTCTCGCCTCGTTTTCCTACATCGCCGAGATGTTACAGGCAGGAGTAAAAGTTTATTTTTACCAACCGGGACTACTCCATGCCAAAACCCTCATCATCGACGATGAATTGTGCTCGGTAGGCTCCACCAATTTCGATTTCCGCAGCTTCGAGCACAACTTCGAAGCCAACGCATTTATCTATGACCAAGCCGTGAACAGCGAAATGAAGCGGATATTTCTGGAAGACCAGCAACAATGCCGCCGCATCATTCTACATTATTGGCGACACCGGCCACTCATACAAAAAGGATTGGAATCTATCATGCGGCTATTGAGCCCTGTTTTATAGCAGCCGCTCTTGAAACTCCTCGGCGATATTGACCAGCCATATCTTTTCGGTGGCACGGGTAAACGCCGTATAGAGCCAACGATAAAAATCGAGCGACACGACATTTTGCCGTATATATCCCATATCGACATAGACGTGTTTCCATTGTCCACCCTGCGCCTTATGGCAAGTGACACCATAGGCATATTTTACCTGCAACGCATTGAACCACGGGTCGGCTTTCAGGCGCTTCATCTTCTCCCGCTTTGTCGTCACATCGTCATAATCGGCCATGACCTGCGAGAATAGCGATTCTTGTTGCTCTCGAGTCAACGAAGGTGAATCGCTGGAAAGCGTGTCCAATAGGATTTTAGCTTCTATCTCCACTTCCAAATCGGGGAAATAAAGTTGCACATCGGCAAAACGGAATCCATATAGCTCGGTTTGTCTCGACACCCGCACTACCCGTGCCACATCGCCATTGGCGATGAAGTCGATTTCCTTGTATTCCTTCCCCCAAAAATAATTGTTCTTGGCTACCAGCAACAGGTCGCCGGCGGTGAGTTCCTCCTCACGGTAGAGAATCTGGTTGCGGATTCCCTGATTGAAAATATTGGCCCGTTTGTTGGAACGGGTAATCACGATTGTTTCGTCAAGCCCCACCCGATCATAAGAATCGGCAATCCGCTCGACCAAATACTCCCCACTGAGCGCCTCCACATCGGGGAATCGGTTCACCGAAAGGCATGGGCAAGGCAGCGGCAACACCTCCATATTTTCCCTCAGCCGTGTCGCATTGTAAAGGATTCCCGACTCAGTCGCCTGCCGAGCCACCTCCCGCAACTCATACTCCAAAATTTGCAATCCATACCCCTTCAAAAAGGCGGCGTCGAGCGCCGGGCTCTGTTCCTGCCCTACCGGAGGCAACTGTGCCGTATCGCCCAGCAAAATCAGCCGGCAATCTTCTCCCGAATAGACATACTCGACCAAATCGTCGAGCAAGCGCCCCGAGCCATACACCGCCCCGTCGCCGGCAGCATTGGCTATCATCGAAGCCTCATCGACAATAAACAACGTGTGTTTCGACAAATTATCACCGATGAGAAAGCCCTCCATATCGGGAGAATAGCTCTTTTGACGATAAATCTTGCGGTGTATCGTATAAGCCGGGTGAGCCGCATAACGGGCAAAGACTTTTGCCGCCCGTCCCGTAGGGGCCAACAGTACCACCTTGCGCTGTAACTGTGTCATTGTTTTAACCAAAGCCCCTACCAAAGAGGTTTTACCGGTGCCGGCATACCCCCGCAGCAAAAACAACGAATCGCTCCGCCCGTTGAGAACAAACTCGGCAAGCATGCCCAATAGCTGCCGCTGCTCCCGATTGGGGGTGTAGGGCAAGCAGCTCTCTATCTGTCGCACGAGCAGGTCGGTTATCATTCGTAATTGTATAAAGTGTCTCACAAAAATAGTGTTTCCCGTTTTCTTTTCTTACATTTGTATGTCGAAAAAAATAAAAATAGACGTCATACCGAGAAATTATGGAACCGATACCGGCACTGAACCGATTGTTACAAGAAAGTCGCAAGTACATACTGGCTATGTATGCCGACGGTTCATACCTGCACACACTGTTGCTGCACACCGAGAACCGGGAGACGACGTGGTGCGAGAGCCTCCCTATACAATCGACCGGCTCATCTCTCGAAGAGGTCGTATTTTCTCAACCTATATTGACCCGCGAATTCGAGAAAGTATTCTTCATCGTCGATTCGCCCCGTTACCTATTTATCCCCGACGCCTTTGCCTCGCCCGAAGACAATCCCCGCTACTTCGATTTTTGCTTCCCCGACAGCGACGGCACATCGGTCGCCGCCGTCTTGCCGCAAACCGGGGTGCAAATGCTTTTCGACTTGGACACCGAGTTGCACTCTTTTGTCCGCCGCACCTTCGACCGCCCTGTATTGCTGCACCGGCTGGCGCCTATTTGCGAATATTTTTTCAAAAAAAGCCGTTTGGGATATAACTCCAAAATGTATGCCCATTGGCGAGAAAACGCCATAGATCTATTTTGTTTCAACCAACAAGGGTTCTTGCTGGCCAACAGTTTTCCCGTTCATCATGTCAACGACGGCATTTATCACATTCTCAATGCTTGGGAACGGCTGGGATTCAATCGTCAAGAAGACGAACTCTCTCTCTCGGGCGATCATAAAATGTTGAGAGAAAATGTTATACCCTCGATTCGGAAACAACTGTCTTTCATCACTTTGACAAAATTCCCCTCTTCCGCTCCGGCCGGCAACGAAAATCTGCCATTGCCGTTGCGGCTCATCGCCTCCTACTTACGATAACGGCGAAGGCTTTATTTTTTCCCTACCATATCCTTGCGATAGCACGAGGGTGTGCAATTATATTTTTTCTGGAACGAGCGGCGAAAAGTGGATACCGAATTGAATCCGCATTGCTCAGCGACCGACTCGATACTACCCTCGAAGTCGGGTCCTTCGAGTATCTCTTTGGCCTTTTCGAGACGGAATGAGTTGATGTAATCATAGAAAGTAAGCCCCAGTTCGCTATTCAGGCAATTGGACAGATAGCTGCGATTGGTCCCCAATTCAATGGCCAAATCGGTCAAAGAGAGTTTCGGATTCAAATAAACCTCTTCCCGACGGATATATTCGTCGAGTTTGACCGCCATAGAAGAATAGCCGTTATACAAGGGCTCTTCCTCTTTCCCGACGGGCTCGGCTCCCTGCTTATCGGCAATCCACTCTTGGCGCAGGCTGTAATAGAGGACAACAGCCCACAAAAGTGTCGAGAATATATAATAAAACAAATCGTCCCAATAGCTCACATGGGTACAAGTGTACAACCAAAACAACAGGCACATAGCCAAAACGGCCATGCTCTTCATCAGCCAACGCACGTTGATGTCCTCGATGTAGGAATAGTTGTCCCGCACATACCGGTTGTATCGCCTCACCTTCAAAACAATCACAATCACAACCGCCAAACTGAACAACGCCGTATAAACAAGGCTCGCCAGATAGACCTCGGACAACCCGGTTATCGCATAGGCCACCGAGAACAAAATCGACGGAACTTCAAACAACAAGACCTGTTTCAAGGTCACAAACCCAGGACTCAAAATCTCCAATAAAAAAAGTGCACAAAAGGGAACCGCCCATATATCGATCGACAAAAGCAGGGTCGAATAATAGGACGAATCGGCTATGGCATCGACATACAACAACAGATCTTTAATATCCTGCAAAGCCCATAAACAAAATAGAAATCCCAATATGCGAAGCGGTCGGTTGGTCTCCCGGAAGAAAACCAAATTGACCCCGAAATAGATAAAAAAAGCGGTCGAAAGCCCATGTGCGAAATTTGTAAGGCTTTCAATAAATAACGTATCTAATATCATTTAATTTTGATTTGCACAAAAACTGAACTTTTTATCCCTCTCCTCCCCCAAAAACTATTTTTCACCTTTTCTCGCAAAGATATAAAAAAAGATTTATTCCCCATATATGCCCGGGATATAAATAAAAAATGCTGTACTCTCCCTATTTGGCGGACTGAGCCCCCACTAATCCCCTGCTGTGGCAAAAAAACTCAAATGGGCTTGTTTTTTTGTATCCGGCTTTGCGTATCTTTGCGGCAAAAAGAATAACCATAAAGGGAAAGACAATATGCGCATCATCAGCGGGAAATACGGGCGTCGCCGGTTTGATGTTCCCACCAACATCAAGGCTCGACCCACTACCGATTTCGCACGGGAAAACATTTTCAACGTACTGGAAAACCTTATCGACTTCGAGGGCATCGACGCGCTCGACTTGTTTGCCGGTACAGGAGCCATCAGTTTCGAGTTGCTATCGCGCGAATGCGCCCGGGTGGTATGTGTCGAGATTTACCCCACACAATACAACTTTATCCGCAAAGTGCAACAACAACTCGGCGACCCGAATCTGACCCCAGTCAAAGGCGATGTATTCAAATTCCTGCAAAGTTGCCGGCAACAATTCGACCTCATCTTTGCCGACCCCCCTTATGACCTGCCTCAATTAGAGAGTATCCCGCACGAGGTATTATCGAGGAACCTGCTCAAACCGGGCGGAATATTTGTCCTCGAACATTCGAAAAAAAACGATTTCTCGTCTCACCCACTGTTTGACCAGCACCGTAGCTACGGTAGTGTGAATTTCTCGATTTTCCGCACAGCCGAATCGAGCGAACCCGACACGCCTATACACTCCCCCGTGATAGAATAAAAAGGGGCTTTTACCTACCGCCCGGTCGATAAAAGCCCCCTCAAAGAAAGAACACCTGTTTTTTTTTATTTCACTCGTGTGACGGTATAAAGCACCCGACCGTTCTTATCGATCATATAGAGACTCAAATCTTTATCCGAGACCGACACTACCGAATAACCGGGTTCGGAACTACAAAACTGTGTCCCGTCGATCTCACTGACCTCCCGGCTTAATGAGGCCGATGAGTTGACCACATAATCGACATGACTATCGGGTTTTCTGATGTGCTGGAAATTGTGGATATGACCGGCAATATACATGTCGACTCCATATTTCTTCAACAAAGGGTCGAGCCTTTCTTGCAAATCCTCACGCTCTTCTTCATCTTTCGGAGTCTGCGCATAGACCGGGTGATGGCCTATCACTATTTTCCATGTCTCGTCCGAAGCGTTCAACACCGAATCGATCCAGTGAAGTTGCGCCTCCATATCCTGCGCGGCCACATCGCGATACGACTCTTCCGATTCTTTGTGATACTTGTCGATCAACGGCGTGGTGTCGATAAACACCACTTTGAGCGAAGAGCTGTCGCCCACCTCGAAAGATTTGGCATAGTACCTATCGGGCATGCACCACCGGCGACTTATCCCCGAATAATCCAACACGGCTTGGGTGTTGCCCCGGTACTCGTGATTTCCCATAATCGGGTACCAATCGAGCATCAGTTCGGGGTGTGAATAGATGTGCTCGTAATTGGTCGTCCACAGCGGGTCATTCACACTGGCAACCCCCTCGAAATGGTGCACATCACCAGCCGCCGCCACAAACTCGATATCGATATCCTCGGCCATTGAACCCATTTGCTCGGCAATGAGTTTTTGGTCATAATACCCGTTACGCCCCAAATCGTTGGCCACGATAAAATTGAAATTATCATCGGGCAGCCATGTGAGTTTCTGGAGGTTTGCGCCCTCTTGATGACATGAGGAAAAGAGTAACACCAACTTTATGGCCAATAAGGCCGAAAAAACTTTTACAGATTTCATCATTTTCTCTATTTAATCGATTTGTTAAAATTCCCACTTGACACCTATGTCGAACGTAGGTTTATAATATTCGAGTTGCGCCATATATTGTTTGAAACCTTGATAATAACGCAACGGTTGGTTCAAAAGATTGTTCGCTTCGGCAAAAATTCTCAACCCACGGGTTATACGGTAGGAAGCATTGGCGTCGAGGAACATCTGCCCGTCGTAATAGCGGTCTTCAAAAGGCTCGTTAGCCACTTCGTCGATGTAACCGCCCGTGTAATTGAACGAGACCCGAGCCGAAAACCGGCTGTTCTCCCAAGCGAGCGAAGCGTTGAACATGTGCGGAGCCGCACCCGGGAAACTCACATCGGTGCGTTCCTCGCCGTCTTCGTTGTAAATACCCTTTGTAATCGAGTGTGTATAGGTGTAATTGAGCATTACGCTGAAATTGCGCATGAAGCTCGATGAGAAGAAGTCGAGTTTCCGCTGCAAAGCAATCTCGGCACCAAACAGGTGTACTTCATCGCCATTCAAAGGACGAAGGAACTCCCATTGCTCCCCGGCCGGAATGGGATTGGGCAAACCGGGGAAGTCGGCAGCAAATTTGTCGGCCGTATAATTGACATCGAGATAATTATAAATGAAGTTGTCGAGATTCTTATAGAACAGCCCGGCCGAAACGATGCCCACCGATTGGAAGTAATACTCACCGATGAGGTCGAAATTGTAGGAGTAGGTCGCTTTCAAATCGGAATTACCGGCCGAGATTTCACGGTCCTCCGATTTCACATCGGCAAAAGGAATCAACGCATAATAGTTGGGACGGGCAAGCGCTGTCGAGAACACCCCTCGAAGGACCATATTTTTCATAGGAGTGTAGCAAACGGTCACATTGGGCAGCACGTTGGTATAACTGTTCTTCACATTGCGCAAATCGGCGTTTTCATAATCCTCGTTGAGCACATAATTCCCCTCGTAATCGACCCGGGTATGCTCCACACGGGCTCCTATGATAAAGGTCAAATCGGGGGTAATATCCTGATCCCAGCGCAAATATCCGGCATATATCTGCTCCTTGGCCTTATAGTTGTTGACCAGATATTCCGAGGGGTCGGCCTCCTTCTCAAAAGCGGCGGCATCGTTGAGATTGACACTTCCCAACCATTTTTTCGATACGAAAGAACCCGGAATATAGCGACCGCCCTGTGTCAAAGGCTTGTCATACACGGCCCTCTCCATATCGAGCAACGAAGGGAGCCCGTCGACAGGAGTATATTCGAAAAACTCGTTATCGCGCTCTTTGCTCTTGATTCTCGCTTTCAACCCGAAGTGCAAGCGTCCTTTCTGCGAAGCAATGACCGAGAGCGGCACCCGAGCGTTGATTTTGGCCGAGTATTCGTCCTCATCGGTGTAATCGTGCTGCTCGGTGAGTTTATCCAGCGCAAAGAGGCTCAAATCCTGCCCGGGAGCCGATATAAACGGTTTGCGGGGATTGGCGAGGTCTTGCGAGAGCGAAAGCCCCTCTTGCACATACTCGATATAACGCTCGTGAGGACGGTCTTCCTGCGCTTTGGCATAACTAAGATTCCAATCGAGGTCAAATTTAGGCGAGAGCAAGTGAGTACCCGTGAGCGCATAGGATTGCACCCGCTGGTCTTCGAGACGCGCATTTTTATTGCGGCAGTCGTCGATACCGCCTTTGGTTTCCCTCGATATGTTTCCGGTATATCCGGCAATCGCTTGATTGGCATCATACACCGGCTCGACATCCTTGAACTGGGTGCGGAAGCGGTTCTCCCGATCGTCACGCCAGTTATACATCAAATCGGCGGCAATGGTATTGTTGGCATCGATTTTCCAATCGGCATTCAGGGAAATGCTCCGGCGTATGCGTTGCACGTCGTACTTGCGTATATCCATCTCTTCGAGGAAAATGTTGTCGGCGTCGTCGGCAGCCCACACCCCTTCGATATTGTCCGAGCCATAGGTCTTGTTCATATACGAGGCGCTGAGCACGACGCCCACTTTACCGTCGGCAAAACGATTGGAATAGACAAACGCCCCCGAACCGGTAGCCCCGTTGCGAATGGGATTGAACCCACCCAAAGCCGTGAACGAGATGCGCTGCCCGCCCGATGCTGCCCGGGTAACCAAGTCGACCGAGCCGCCAATGGCATCGCCGTCCATATCGGGAGTCAAGGTTTTGTTCACCCGAATGGTCTGTATCATGTCCGACGGGATTAAGTCCATTTGCACCTTACGGTTGTCGCCCTCGGCCGAGGGTATGCGGTTCCCATTGAGCGTCACCGAGTTCAACTCCGAGGCCAAGCCCCTCACAATGATATTGCGCGCCTCGCCTTGGTCGTTCTGCATGGTAATACCCGGAACCCGTTTCAACGCATCGCCGATATTCGAATCGGGGAAACGTCCCACTTGGTCGGCCGAAATGACATTCGTTACATTGCGGTTGGTCTTCTGCTGGTTGAACGCCTTGGCCTGTCCGCGAGCCTGATCTCCCATGACAACCACTTCGTTCAAGACTTTCGAATCTTCTTGCAAAAGGAACTCCATAACCGAGTTTACCCCTTCTTTCACCGACACCTCTTGATATGCCGTAATATATCCCAAATATGAAACTTCTACCCGGTAATCCCCATCGGGCACATTCAAAAACTCGAAATTCCCGTTCTTGTCCGATACCGTATATCGGTTGAATTTATCCAGCCTCAACACGGCTCCCGGCAACGTGCGCAGCTCGGTTTTTTCTTTTACCGTACCCGATATGAGGCCTGCCGCTTGCAGTGCAATGACTTGCCCCAAAAGTAAAATAAGTAGTACTGTTTTTTTCATAGATCTTGTTTATGTAAATTGACGGAGCAAAATTATCGGAGGCTTGCAACATCTATGTTACAGGGATTTTAAAACCGAGTAACACTTATTAAGCGATTCTCGGGCAGGGATAATACAAAGGAGGGATTTGGCCGAGTGTCGCCAAATCCCTCCTTTGTATCACTCCGGTTAATCTCGAACCGAAGTTTTCCGGGGGCTCATTTAATCGACTATTACCTTTATAGCCTTATTCAAAACCCGAACGATATACACGCCCTTGTTCACCGAAATCGTTGTCACTCCGGAGCAAACGTCGTCGTGCAGCAAGATACCCGACAAATTGGAAACCGAAACCCGGCTTCCCTCGGCTCCGCGAATTACAATGGCACCGTTCTCGGCATACACCTTGACGCTCTCTATCGAACCTGCGTCTACACCCGACGTTTCCACCGTACAGGGAGCCGACAATATAGATTCGCCCATATTATAAACTACCGACACGGCATATACATTACTACCCAAGTCAGGAGTTTCATCGGTAAACTCGGTCGAGGTCACATTGCCCAGCAACTCACCGTTGCGATATACGTTGTAGCTCTCCACGGTCAGGCCTTCGGGCAGAACCGGTTGCGGTTTATACACAACATTGTCGATACCCAGCAAGAATGAATTTTTCGACACACAACGTATGGCAAAATAGGTAGCGGAGGCCGGCAAATCATAGGTATAGGTAGCCCATGCGTCGGCGGGAAGAGAAGCGACTTTCTCCAATTGGTTCGTAAAGTCTTCAACCGCATTTCCTGTGGTCGAATAGTAAACCTCTATCGACTCGGTATAATCAGCAACGTAGGCCTTCGCTTGGAACGAGATAGTTTGTCCGCCGGCTGCCAGACGCGGCGAGATGAGCCAGTCGTCGTTTTGTCCGAGCGTAGTCGTTTCAGGATCGGAAGCCCAGCATACAGCCAGTTTGGAGCCATGCGAATCGTCCATCATAAACCGCTCGTCTACACCCAGCCCGGCAATGTGCTCCGAGTTCATATCGAAAATCATGAAGGCTTGCGGTTTCCCGGCATTGGGCCATGACTTTGATTCTTCGAAAACATAGGTTTCGCCCCCATCGACATCGGCCACCGTCCATGCTCCAAAGCCGTCGATTGTAAACGGCTCGTAATCTTCAAAGCCATCGGTTACCTCCTCGATCACCGGCTCGTCGAGCGAAGGAGCCTCCCATGCAAGTTTTACCGTCGCACCGTCTTGATGCCCGGTCAATCCGGTCACCACGGGATAAGACGACCCGTTTACATGTGTCGTCACGGCTGTCTCGGTGCGGTCGTCGCTTCGGTTCTCATCGAGGTCATAGGCTACCGTTCCATAGAACTTCAAATCGGTACCGGCCATATCGATAGAAGGTGTATAGGATAACTCTACATTCATAGAAGTTTGAGCGGCCAACCCCTCAACCGATTCCGAGGCAAACACATTGGACTCCTCGTCAATCAAATAAACCGTGAACGGGGAAGCATCGTTCACCCCTTCGTTCAAAATCGACACAACATACTTGGCCTCTTCCTTAAAGTCGACCGCTTCGGGGCCTGTGATAGCCGTCGACCGAAGGTTATGACTCGGGAAGCTACGAATTTCGATATTATCGACATAGGCAAAGTTGAAATCTTCGATACACTCTCCTACCAACGAGATGCGCACATTCTCAGATTTATACTTGGTGAGGTCTATGTTCACCCGAGTCCATTCTTCGGCCGATTCGACTACTTGCACATCTTGCCAATCGGCATAATCGGCCGAGACTTGGAAGCGCACTTTCACGCCTCCGGTAGGCATCAGTATCCAAGCGTTGAGCCGGGGGTTATCGATATTCGAAATATCGATCTTAGGACTGTATATCCGTGTGGATGCCCCCACCGCATAGCCTTGGAAATCGGCGCTTCCACCGTCATTATCTTGGGACTGGTCGGGGCGGGGCGTCCAATCCGAATCATAGCTTTTCCCCGACAGGAGCTCGGTTGTCCATGGGCCACGGGTTACTTCCGCACCGGCAAACGACTCGGCATAAGGCGCCGGATAGGAGGGGCCTACCAACTGCGTGTTGGATTGCACCGGTTCCGATTCTCCCTTTTGGTTTTTGGCCACTACCGAGAAATAGGTCAACACCTGCGGCAACTCGTTATTCAAAGAAGTAAGTTCGTATTGAAGCCCCTGTACATCTTCGGCAACAGGTTCTGAATCGGCGTCGTAGATGGTATAAACGACCTGCTCGGGATCTACATATCCTCCATATTTCCCGGTCTCGGGAACCGCGCTCCAAGAAAGCAAGCCCGAGCCTTCGCCTTCATCTACAAACGTTACCGACTGAGGCGCCAGCGGTTCGTCGATACCCACCAATACGGTATCGGTAACCGCCTTGCCTTGGCCAAACGAGTTGCGGGCGACCACGCTGTAAACATTCAACCCCTCGGCCGCATTGTTGTCTACAAATTGCAGGGCGGCTCCCTTCCCGGGATTCTCGAATGTCTTAACCGATGTTTCACCCCGTTTCACCTCGATAGCCGTCAACTCGGTCAACTCTTCTCCTATAAGATTTTGAGTCGGCGTCGTAAACTCGACGGTTACAGACAATGCCCCTTTCTCTCCCGAAGTAAGGGTAAAATCGCTTACCTCGCCCGGAACATTGGTCGACACCGGTTCACCCAGTTTGATATTGTCGACTGTCAAGTTTCCTTTGTCCGCATCGCTCACCGCATGGAAACCAATATAATACACGCCGTCGGCGTCGGGTCTGATCGAGAAAGTTTCGGTCTTGGGCGAGGTCCTCGTGTTGGTATAGGTGCGTTCTTCCATAATGACGATATTCATCGCGTCGACCGTTGCGGCGGTGCCCATCTTCACCTCCATTTTCTCCTCGGAGCGCGAGTTCAACACATAGGTGTCGAACGAGAACACATATTCATATCCTCTTTTGAGTCTCAACGGAGGCGTTATCAACCAGTCATCGGCCGCATTTTGCATATGGTAGGAATATCGCACCGTACCACTGGAATATGTCCATTTCTTATTGTCATTGTTCACATCGACAACCGTAAACAGCCCCAACGCATTTTTATCTGTAAAATCCTGCTCATATGGGGGATTCAACGCATCGCCCACACTCACCGAATTGGAGGTGGCCGCCTCGCCCTCGATGCCATCGTTGTAGGGTGTCACCACATAATAATAAAGAGCCAGTTCCTCGGTCGTGAAAGTCTCGGTAAACACGCTGTCGGCATAGTTCGTTGCCACTTCTTGATTGTCGGGCATACGCACTATCTTATACCGCAAATCGGCTTTATTCATGTAACCTCCGTTTTTCGTGCCGCTCGGCGTATTCCACGAAACCGTATTTACATCGCCCTCCCGAACGACAGTGAGGTTATTCACAGCCAGCGGGCTATCTTTCCCGATATAAACCGTAATATCACTCACCGGACTATCGCCAACCGAGTTGGTCAAAGTCACTTCCAATATATACATAGCCGAAGCCGGAACTTCTACCGGGCACGACACATGCGTCCCGGCGGTCGCCGCACCGGTCGCCAACACCGCGCCATTGCCCGAAATCTTATAGGTCACCTCGCCGGCCAACGGATTTCCATCGTATGTTTCGGCCGGCATATCGAATGACACAGAGCCCGACAGCGAACCATTCTCAAACGTGGCTGACAAATTCTCGGGAGCGGAAGGCGCCCCATCGGCCGCCTCGGGATCGGGAATATAGGCGCCGACTACTTGATCGCCATAAGGCAACGCCCCTACCAGCACAGCCTCACCTGTGCTCAAATCGACCGTATAAAGATTGGCCGCCTCGTCTTCTTCATTGGCAAACCAATAGAATGTATCGTCCGACGGATTAATCACGGCCGACTGGGTGTATTTGGGCGACACCTGTGTATCGTCTATCTCACGGAGCGAGCCCGTTGTTTTATTTATTTCGTAGAGGATTCCTCCATTGTTCTCTTCGTCCGACGTACTGGCCGAAATTCCATAGAGCTTCCCGTCAGAAGCGCAAGCCATCACTTGCATAGGCTTCTCCAAAAGAGCTATACTGTCTTTCTCCATGCCGTCGAGGTCCCAAGTCGAAAGAACATAGCACAACTCTTTGGTTTCGTCGTTATAGCCATAGGAACAACAATATACGGTCCCCGAGAGCGGATCTTTCGCACAGCTCACCGCCGCATTCCTATAAACAGGGCCTAACGAATATCCCATGCTCTTATAGTCGATTTCCTCTCCTGTAACAGCGTCATAAACCAAATAGCTGCCTGACGCATACCCATAGTCTACGGTATAGTCATAAACATATAGTTTCCCATCGGAATACATGGCACCCCCGCTCGCCGACAAACGAGGAATGAGGGTCACTGCCTCGCGAACGACCGGCGCCTTTGCCGAAAAAGAATAGATGCCAAAGGTATTGACATCGCGGTTCTCGTCGTACACGACCACACCGTTCAACTTCAAATTGGAAAGCGAAGGGGCTGCTTCGATAAAGTTTTTTTTCTGTGCCAAAGGCCGTACCTGTTGAAACCCATTCTCAGAGGAGAGCGACCTTGTCCGAAAATTCTTCGACTTTTCTAAGAACTGCCGCATCAGTACCGGATCGTTTTTTACCTGCTGTGCCATATCTCTATGAGCTCTCGACGAGTTTTGAGCAAAGGCACCAAACAACAAGCTACCCAAAAGGGCAGCGAGAATAATTAAACTTTTTTTCATAGCACTTTGTCTGTTTTTACATGTGTGTTATAATATTATATTGTGCAAATAGCCAATGTGACCGTATTTTCCCACGCAATTTAGTTCATTTCAATCATTTATCAAAACAAAATATGCACATTATCTTTTATAATATACCAAAAAGCCTTTCTCCTAAATAAAATCATTTAGAAGAAAGGTAATCCCTTGCTCAATCTATCGGGCGGCGGCCACGGTTATACCAGCTTTTTCAAGACCTCGGGTATTTCAACCTCGCAGCATTGAAGTTGTTCGAGACAACGCTCACCCTCCTTGGTCAGAGAGAAATACATTTGACGCTTATCGTCGGCGCCCAAAATTCGTTGCACAAGGCCTTTCTTCTCGACCGACCGTATCACTTTCGAGGCATTGGACTGGGTAAGTCCCAATTGCTTGGCAATATCTCCCGACGAGAGACGAGGCATATTATGAAGGGCGCACAAAAGAGAACCTTCGTTCAAACACAGTCCGTATCGTTTTTCAAACTGTGTCTCAAACTCGGCAATCGCCCGATAAACGACTCGTATTTTGCAAAACGGTTCCATCTCGTCAATTCTCCTGATATATGGCTTTCATTCCGCAGTGGCGCTCACACTTGCCGCACTCGATACATTTTTCCGCATCGATCCTCGGCAGCCCGAAACCTTCTTGGCTAATGGCCTGCCGGGGACAAAGGGCTATAAGCGGGCAGCGATGGTTCTGCGGACAACGGTTCTTATCTACTACAAGAGGCATAGCGGTGATTTTTACTTTACAAAAGTAACGGTTTCTCTTCAAAAAAAAGAGTGTGTTACCCAACTGTTTTATCGAATTTCTATTTTACCCGACCCATCGTCGCGCTACACTTATTTTTTCAGCAAAACCCTGTTGATCGCTTCCTTAAACGCATGCTTGGGCATCGCTCCCGTAGCCATCTGGGGCTTGTCGTTCATGGGAATAAACAATATAGAGGGAATGCTGCGAATACCAAACAAGGCGGCCAACTCCTGCTCGTTCTCGGTATTGACTTTGTAGATATAAATCTGCCCGTCATACTCCTCGGCCAGTTCTTCCAAGATGGGCGCCACCATTTTGCAGGGGCCGCACCACGAAGCGTAAAAATCGATAATCGCAGGCTTGTCGCCCAAGTATTGCCACTCATTGGGATTCTTTTCATAATCCACCACTTTTTTCAAAAAATCGGCTTTTGTCAATTCGATTGTCTTCATTTTATTTTCGTTTTTATTGTTATTCATCGCTTTTGTCTCACATCCGGCAAATAGTAGCGAAAAGATACTTGCCGCCAGCAACATCGTTCGTCTAATCATATTTCTTCTCTTTTTTAAATGAACTCAGCAACAGGCCTCCTATCGCCGCTCCCCAAACCGTACTACCCCACGGCGAAGCAGCAATCGGGCAACTCCCTGTGGAACAACCCACATATCGCCAATAGAGATATCCCCCGGCAGCGCCCGCCAAGAGCCCCAATGCCAGCAATCCATATTGTTTCAACCATATTTTCATATTTTCCCTAAGCATTTCTATTATACTATTATTTCTATAAGAAATATATTCCATAAGAAATTTACATGCAAATGTATCTACTATTTTCCATAAAAACAAATTTCCACTGGAAAATATTTAAACAATAACTATCATTAACAATTTTGAGAATGGCGGAGTTGAAAACTCCAACCAGTCCTTCCGCCCGAGGAGAAGAATTGAAGACCAAGAGGATTTAGCAATCTGTGTATGAAGGCATTTTTAACTTCTCCCCTGTGTTGCGCCAGCAATATAGGGGAGGAGTTTAAATGTATCCCCTACCACGAGCAGAGAGGGAACTTAAAAAAGAAAAGTTTAAAGTATCTCCTTGCCGATTGCAGAAAACAAAGGGGAGGGGTGTGAAAAAAATCGGGTACTACAATTCTTTGGTGAGGCTGAAATCTTTATCGGCAAACAGGTCGGCAAGCCCCGATATTTGCTTATAGCGCAACAACTCGTCTTTATCCATACCGATATTTTTCAGAATCCAGCTGTCCGACATGCCCGCTTTGGTCAATTCCGACACAATCTCGCACATCAATTCGACACAATGCGTGCCTCTTGCCCTATTGTGCCGTATGGTCGAGGCCATGCGGTTCGATATATCTTTGTCGATAACCACGACCGGCAACAAGCCTTTTTCCCGCTCGTATATGCGCCGGGAGGTTTTCAGCACTTTATATCGGTGAAATCCGTCGACCAGTTCGTATTGGTCGGTCTCGGGCAGATAATAGCACACACAAGGCATCGTATATCCGTCCTCCCAAATAGAGAGTTCGAGCAGTTTCATTTCGGGGGGAGCGACCACATTGGGATTATAGGTATTGGCGACCACTTTCTCAACAGGGACAGCCTGTACTTTATAGACGGGACTTTTATATTCTTCCATTTCTAAATCAACGCTTTATATTTTTCCATCACTTGTTCTTTCAATTCTTTCTCTACCTTATTCAAGGAAAAGCCCATGTATTTGCAGGTGTGGTCGTTTTTAAGGATACATATACACATGCGCTTGAAGGTGGGCAACTCTTTAAACTCGGCAATGTCTATATCGTCGAGGTATTCCATTCTCACCGGCTTTTTGTTGGTTTTATAATTGGTGTGCTTTTCCACGATAATGGGTATTCCCATCGCTTCCAACTTCTTTATGGTTTCATCGGAAAGGCAGCCCCCCTTGTTCCGCCAAAAATTGATGCTCACCGCCAGTTTCCGCTGGTAATTCTGGCGGATGTCTTCGGGCAAAGTCTTCAACAGGAAATCGAGATACTTTTCCCAAGTCATTCCGGGGGGCAGCTTGATTGTCTGCCACCCCATCATGGAAGAGCGTCCATACAGTCCGGCAAAATTCACCCCGTTGACACGCCCCACCATCTTGCCCCACATATCGGGGTCTATCGCCTTATATAAGCTCAGACTCGATATGGCTTGCGAAATAAACGGGCTGGCAACCCGCTGCTTGTCGAGCGACACACCGGCTCGATAATAGAGGTCATACAACCGGTTGTAATCCCAATGAAAGCGGCCATTGGCCACCCATACATCGGTCGTGAGCCAGTCGTGTATGGGGTAGGCGTTGCAAATGCCATACCGCATCTCGCGAATCCATTTCAGCCCTTTGTATTTTTTATAGTTCCTGTCGCTGTGTATCGTGCGCCACCGATTGAAACTTTCCTGCGAGCGAATGCCTATCAGGCAGCATGTACGCTGGGCATTGTTCCGTTTATGAAGCCACTCGGCAAACTTAATCTGGAACTCATAGTCCCACAAGGTTTCGTCAAAGAAATCGAAATCTTCTTTTTTATAGGCACCCTCGGGCATTTCTCTCACCCACAATGAGCGCAAGTCCTCGTCCCACGGCCGCCAATAATTTTGAAACATCGATGTGCAAGTCGTGACCTTGAACGGAACGCAAATCCTGTACACGTCCAAAATATCGGCGTTCGAGGACAATGCCCTGTCGACATAACGGAGCGTCTCGGCATACTGCACTTCATAGTCGATATGAAACACGCCCAACCTGCGGTTCAAATTATTCTTCCGGATATAGTCTATGCACAAGTTCAACAAGATGCCACTATCTTTTCCTCCCGAAAAAGAGACATATACGTTGTCGAAATCGGCAAATATTCGCTCCAATCGCTTCAACGCGACATCATACACACTACTTCTTAGACTTTCCATCTACCTCATACTCCATCTTTACATACAATTTCCACACCTTCTTTTCGACGAATCCGCAAGCGCGGAAAACATCGACATGCCTGATATGAGCCATTGCTGAAATAGGATATTCATGAGCAAACTCTTCTATCGCTTTTTCGATAAAAGCGGTCAGCAGCTTCTCAGAATCCTCCTCGACATAGTAATTGTCGATGTACATCTTGTTCAGCCTATTCTCCACGGGCATGAACCCTATCACTTTGCCCTCATCTAAGGCGACAAACCAAAGATGATTGTCCGATGTCTTAAACGGATAATTGTTGTTTTTGCGAATGACTGCAACATCCATCACCAACGGAGCGACAAGCGCATACAGCTGCGCATCGGTTCCCTGAAACTTTTTTATTATCATGGTACAGCGTTTTTTCAATATACTCAAAACACAAGCCCCTCACACACGAGCAGCCCAATTCCATTACAAAAGTAAAAAAAAGAATAGATAAAATGATAATCATATTGTTCTATTTCATATACCATAACGATTTATTCACATTTATTCTTCGCCCTTTTCCCGAACAAATCGCCCTCTTGCCGTGTTTAAAGCTCAACACACGCATAGCGACTAAATATCAGCGTTGTACCCCATTTATGAACTATTCTCCATGACATTGCCATTTTATCCCGCAAGAATTTTTTTTACTCATAAAAATACCTTATCTTTACCTATATTTATAAAAATTCTTAAACTCCCGAATTATTATTTGTAATAATTTTATTTTTAGAATTATTCTAATTATATTTGTACCAGAAATTAATTCCAACATTAAAAAAACAAACATCATGAAGAGTATCAAAGGAACAAAAACAGAGCAAAACTTATTGAAATCTTTTGCCGGTGAATCGCAAGCACGCACTCGTTACACTTTCTTTGCCAGCGTAGCCAAGAAAGAAGGATTCGAACAAATCAGCGCCATCTTCATGGAGACGGCCGAGCAAGAAAAAGAACACGCCAAGAAATTCTTCAAATACCTCGAAGGTGGCATGGTCGAGATCACTGCCGCATTCCCCGCTGGGGTAATCGGGACTACCGCCGAGAACTTGAAAGCCGCAGCCGAAGGCGAGAACGAAGAATGGGTAGACCTCTATCCCTACTTTGCCGATGTCGCCGACGAAGAAGGATTCCCCGCTATCGCCCACACCTTCCGCAATGTGGCCAAAGTAGAAGCCGAGCACGAGAAGCGTTACCGCAAATTGCTGGCAAATATCGAGAATGGAACCGTATTTGCCGACAGCGAAGAAATCGAGTGGCAATGCCGCAACTGTGGCTATGTACACCGGGGTAAAACAGCTCCCGAGGTATGCCCCGCCTGCGCTCACCCGCAAGCATTCTTCGAACGTAAAAAGAACAATTACTAAGTCTGTATTCAGGCTTTCGTCAAACACATGGGGCTGTGCCAAAATGATAAATTTGGCGCAGTCCCCTTAGGTGTGTTAGAATTGATAAAATGCAAGGCATTGAGGGTGAGGGTGACCGAAGTTTACTTCCGTAAACGACTTAGCCCGAAGCCCGATAATAATGCGGCAGTTTGCAATTAGGATACATCGCCATATTATTCTTTATCGCTATGGATATTAAGACATTACAAAATATCACCTATGGGCTGTACGTTGTAGGGACAAGCGACAACGGACGACCCACCGGTTGTATCATCAACACTTGTTTCCAAGTGACCAGCGAAAATCCCATTGTCGCCATTTCGATGAACAAAAACAATTATACCCACGACGTCATCGCTCGTCACCGAAAATTCAGCTTGGCCATTCTTGCCGAAGAGAGCGACACGAGCCTCATCACCGCATTTGGGTTCCAGAGCGGCCGGGATAGAAACAAATACGACGGATATGACTATTCGTGGGAAAACGGGGTGCCCATATTGAAAGGGAAGTTCTCGGGTCATATCGTTTGCGAAGTGCTGCATATCGCCGACAACGAGACGCACGACGTGATTTTCGCAAGAGTCATCGACACCATTGCCGACAACGGTACCCCTATGACCTATGCCTATTACCACCATGTCGTCAAGGGAAAGGCGCCGAAAAACGCACCCACCTACGTCAAAGAAGAGACCGTTACCGAAACGGCAGGGAAATCGTCGGGGAAAAGATATGTGTGCGAAGTATGCGGATACATTCACGAAGGCGAACTGCCCGACGATTTCAAGTGCCCGATTTGCCAAGCCCCGAGAAATTGTTTCAAAGAAATTTGATTTCACAACGAACCAAATTCCCGACAGAGAGTTTTACTTTCATCGGGAATTTCTATTTTTGCACGGGTTTTCACAAAAGAAGCAACACGTCTTAAACAATCGAGCCGCAATGGCGCTCTTCCCGGGGCGCCACTCGGACGACAAACATAAAACAACAACACTATGGATTTTATCGTCGACAACCACTTGCAAGGACTCACCATCGGAATCTGCACATTCCTCATCATCGGGATCTTCCACCCTATCGTCATCAAAGCCGAATATTATTGGGGGACACGATGCTGGTGGCTATTCCTCTTGCTCGGCATTGCCGGTATCGTATCATCGATTTGTATCGACCGCATTTTTATTTCATCTCTGCTGGGTGTATTTGCCTTCTCCTCTTTTTGGGCAATCAAAGAGATTTTTGAACAAGAAGAACGGGTAAAAAAAGGCTGGTTCCCCAAAAATCCCAAACGAACCTATAAATTTTAGACTCGCTATCCACTATATTTAACGCCTTATCCTGTGTAAACCACCAAAAAAGAACTATCTTTGCGAAAGATAATCTCGTTGTCATGAAACATCTGTACGCGGCACTTATCGCTTTAATACTCAGCGTCTCCGGATTCTCGGAAGCCGTAGCCCAGTCGGCTGCGTCCAAAGAGGTGTGGCCTGCGCGTGACAACGACCGTCAAACCGAGGCCCCCAAAGGAGAGGCTATCGAAATTTCGAGCGACGAGGGGGTAATCTATATCCGCACCCCCCGCAAGGTGGAAGTGACTGTCTACACGATTTTGGGACAAATCGTAACTTCCCGCACCATCACCCCCGGCACTTCGGAACTGAAAATAGGTGCCCGAGGCATTTATCTGGTCAAGATAGAAGGCAAGACCCAAAAAGTGGCCTTGTAGCAGCAGAGACCTCTTCCCCAAAGGATTCCCGCAAAAGAATCACCCCGACCCAAACGCTCCCGCACCCGGGGTGGTTACGCCCTGTCGCACATTCCTTAAAGTCCCGATTTCTTTACAAAAAGGCATACTGCATTCTTCTTGCAAACTAATCTGTTCCAAATTTCTAATTTTCGCCTTTTATCGTTATCTTTGTCCCTAACAAGTCAAACACTTAAAACAAACGAAATATGGAAAGTATCGATTGGTCAAATTTGTCATTCGGCTATATGCCCACCGACTACAATGTACGATGCACCTATAAAGACGGGAAATGGGGCGACATCACGATTTCCGATTCCCAAACGTTCGAAATGCACATGGCAGCCACCTGTCTCCACTACGGGCAAGAGGCTTTTGAAGGCATGAAAGCCTTCCGAGGGAAAGACGGGAAAATACGCATCTTCCGTATGGACGAAAATGCCGCCCGGTTGCAAAGCTCGTGCCGCGGCATCATGATGCCCGAACTCCCCACCGAGAAATTCAACGAAGCGATCTTGACTGTTGTCAAGAAAAACGAGCGCTTTGTCCCTCCCTATGAGAGCGGGGCTTCGTTATACATTCGCCCGCTATTGATAGGCACATCGGCACAAGTAGGCGTAAAACCGGCCAAAGAATATCTGTTCATCGTTTTTGTTACCCCGGTAGGCCCCTACTTCAAAGAAGGATTCAAACCCACCCCGATGGTTATTTTGCGCCAATACGATCGCGCCGCTCCGCTCGGTACCGGCCGCTATAAAGTAGGCGGGAACTATGCCGCCAGTCTGGTAGCCGGCGAAAAGGCTCACGACATGGGATACTCGGCTGTACTCTACCTCGACGCCAAGGAGAAAAAATATATCGACGAATGCGGCCCGGCTAATTTCTTCGGGATTCGGGGCAATAGCTATATCACCCCGAAATCGTCATCTATCCTCCCTTCTATCACCAACAAGAGCCTCATGCAACTGGCCGAAGACTTAGGCATGACGGTAGAGGTGCGGCAAGTTCCCGAAGAGGAGCTTTCCACATTCGACGAAGCGGGAGCCTGCGGGACTGCTGCGGTAATCAGCCCGATCGCCCGCATCGACGACCTCGACGAGAACAAATCGTACATCTTCTCCAAAGACGGCAAACCCGGTCCTATTTGCGAGAAACTGTACCACAAATTGCGCGCCATACAATATGGCGACGAACCCGACACCCACAACTGGGTCACCATCGTAGAGTAAATCTCTATACGCATAACCCGGCAGCCCGAAAGAAAAACCCTTCGGGCTGCCGCTTTTATAAAGTCCTCATAAATCTGCAATCATGGACATTCTATCTCTTTTTGAAAAATACTATTCCCCCGGGACTCCCCTCTACGACAGTGTGTGGTCGCACAGCAGGCTGGTCGCCCAAAAAGCCATGCAACTGGCACAAAAGCACCCCGAACTGAGTCTCGATACAGACTTCGTCTATGAAGCCGCCATGCTTCACGACATAGGCGTGTTCCTCACCCATGCTCCCGAAATCTATTGTACCGGAGACCAGCCGTACATTTGCCACGGCATTTTGGGTGCCGACTTGCTCCGCACCGAAGGATATCCCCGGCACGCCCTCGTATGCGAACGGCATACCGGCGCCGGATTGACCGTCGACAATATCATCGCCCAAAACCTCCCGCTCCCTCACCGCGACATGTGCCCCGTGAGTCTCGAAGAAAAGCTGGTTTGCTTTGCCGACAAATTCTATTCAAAGTCAAACCCCGACCGGGAAAAACCGATGGACAAAATACGCAAGGGTATCGCCCGATACGGGCAAGACTCGTTGCAACGATTCGACGAAATGGCCGCTCTGTTTCTCTAACCGGTTGTCGTCCGGCCTATCGGTTTGATTTAACCGAACTTTGAATAAAATATATTAAATAAAGTCCAAAAACCGATAAGTCACAGAAAATATGTATTTTTGTGGGTTGATTACAGATTGACAGCCTGATGCCAAAAGAGAGCAAGAAATACGCTATACTTTTATCGCTTTTATTCGCCTCACTGTTCGTGTCGCTTGTCGCACAAGACAGGCATCCGTCATCGTATCGTAATCTATCCTCCCCCGATACAGTCGACTCCGGCGACAGCACCGCTTTGCCGCAGACCACTCCGACTTTATCGCCCGACAGCGTCACCCTCGACACTCTGCTTGTCGACTCGCTTGGAACCGATTCACTCGCCACAGACACAGTCCCGGCCAAAAAGAAAAAAGCCGGGCTCACCTCGGTTGTTGATTACAAGGCCAACGACTCGATCGTCTTCACGCACGGTAACGAGGTGTACATGTATGGGAAAGGTGTCGTACAATTCGACGGCATGGAGTTGAACGCCGACCAAATAGAGATGAACATGGACAGCAGTCTGGTTTATGCCGTAGGACGTCCCGACTCGGTGGGCGACATCGTCGGCCGCCCTGTGTTCAAGGACAAGAGCGGCGAGTATGAGTCGGAAACCATGAACTACAATTTCAAAACCAAAAAAGGATATATTACCAACATCGTCACCCAGCAGGGCGAAGGATACCTTACCGGCGGGCAGACCAAGAAAATGGAGAACGACGAGTTCTACATGAAAGACGGTAAATATACCACCTGCGACAATCACGAACATCCTCACTTCTACTTGCAGTTGACACAAGCCAAAGTGCGGCCTAAAAAGAATATCGTCACAGGTCCCGCCTATATGGTGCTGGCCGATGTGCCGCTTCCGCTCGCCATACCGTTTGGATTCTTCCCCTTCACCGAGAAATACTCTTCGGGTATCATCATGCCCACCTTTGGCGATGAGTTGAACCGAGGCTATTACCTGCGTGACGGAGGGTACTATTTTGCCATCAACGACTATTTCGATCTGGCCCTCACGGGCGAGATTTACACCAAAGGCTCGTGGGGCATCAATGCCCGCTCGGCCTATATCAAGCGGTACAAGTACTCGGGCAACGTCGATTTGAGTTTCATCACCACCATCACGGGCGACAAGGGATTGCCCGACTACTCGAAGATGAAAAACTTCAAAATCGCATGGACACACACACAAGACGCTAAGAACAATCCCAACATGTCGCTCTCGGCCAGCGTGAACTTCACCACCAGCGGATACACCCGAAACGACTTGAACAGCTACTACAACGCCAACGACTTTACCGAAAACACCAAAAGTTCGTCGATAAACATGACTTACCGGGTGCCCAATTCGTCGTGGAGCTTCTCGGCTACCGCCAATATCACGCAACGCACACAAGACTCGACCCTAAACGTGTCGTTCCCCAACCTCACGATTTCGATGGGGCAAGTCTACCCGTTCAAACGGAAATCGGTGGTCGGCAACGAACGTTGGTACGAAAAGATACAACTGTCGTATAGCGGGCGTTTCCAAAACTCGATTCTCACCAAACAAGACCAAATACTCAAATCGAGTTTAATCAAAGACTGGCGCAACGGCATGTACCACAACATTCCCATATCGGCGACATTCAATGTATTGAAATACTTAAACTTGACCGCCAGTTTCAACTTTACCGACCGCATGTACACCAACAAAATCATGCAATCGTGGGATACGCAGCAGTCTAAAATCGTGCAAGATACTACCTATGGGTTTTACAACGTGTTCAACTACTACGGTTCGTTGAGCGCCGACACCAAGCTATACGGTTTCTACACTCCGTGGAAAAAGCTTTTCGGCGATAAAGTCCAAGCCATACGCCACATATTTACCCCGTCGGTATCGTTTAGCGCGGCTCCCGATTTCAGCGCCCCCCGGTATGGATTTTGGGAGACGCTCACCTATGTCAATTCACAGGGAGAAACCGTCACTCAAAAATATTCGCCTTTCTCAAACGGGGTCTTCGGCACCGTGTCGCAAGGCAAGCAAGGAACCGTATCGTTCTCGGTATCGAACAATTTGGAAATGAAAGTCAAGTCGGACCGCGACTCTACCGGTGTCCGCAAAATATCGCTCATCGAAAACCTCTCGGCCAACATGAGCTACAACATGGCGGCCGACTCTATGAAGTGGAGCAACCTGAACACTTCGATATTGATAAAACTAACCAAGAACTTCAACCTGCAAATGAGCGCCACATGGGATACCTATACCTACGAACTGGACAAGTATGGGAACCCGGTGCGTGTGAACAAACCGCGCTGGACGGTGGGCAAGGGCATAGGACGACTGTCGAGTACGGGAACCTCATTCTCTTATACGTTCAATAACGACACTTTTAAGAAGAAAGATAAAAACGACGACAACAATAAAAACACACCCCTGTCGAATAGACCCAACAATGGATTACCCCCCGACCCGAACGAGCCCGGCGATGCGGAAGACGAATCGTCGAGCGACACCGAGACCCAGTTTGGAGCCGACGGATACGCCATCTGGGAAATCCCGTGGAGCCTGTCGGTTAATTATTCGGTCAACTATGGATACGGGACTTTCAACAAAAAGAAAATGGAATACAACGGCAAGTTTACCCATAACCTCAGCTTCTCGGGGAATGTAAACCTGACGAAAAACTGGTCGTTCAACTTCTCGGCGAGCTACGATTTCGAAGCCAAGAAGATTGCCTATATGAACTGCAACATCACCCGCGACATGCACTGCTGGTCGATGAGCGCCAGCTTCGTCCCTGTGGGGCCTTACAAGTCGTACAATTTCCACATCAGCGTGAAATCGTCGCTGCTGCAAGACCTCAAATACGATAAACGAGGAAACTCCTACGACCGTCTCGACTGGTATTAGTCCCGGCCACGCTTGCCGCAACGGGGAAAAAATCGTAATTTTACCGGCGATTCAATCCCCACGATTATGCAAGCCGACAACCAGCTTATACTCGACCACTTGGACACGCCCATGTTCCGGCTCATCGGCGAAGTCGCCGACGAGATGAACCGCCCTTGCTTCGTCATCGGCGGGTATGTGCGTGACATTTTTCTGAACCGTCCCTCCAAGGATATAGACATCGTGACATTGGGCAGCGGCATAGAACTTGCCGAAGCCCTCACTGCCCGGCTGGGAAAACGGGCACATCTCTCTACATTCCGCAACTTCGGCACGGCACAAGTGAAATATCATCACCGGGGAGAGTGTATCGAAATAGAATTTGTAGGCGCCCGCAAAGAGTCGTATAGCCACGACTCCCGCAAACCTATTGTCGAGAACGGCACGTTGCAAGACGATCAAAACCGCCGCGACTTTACAATCAACGCGCTGGCCATTTGCCTGAACCGGGAACACTGGGGGGAACTGGTAGACCCCTTCGACGGCATGAACGACCTGCAAAAAGGAATTATACGCACTCCGCTCGACCCCGATATTACATTCAGTGACGACCCTTTGCGCATGATGCGCGCCATACGATTTGCCACCCAACTGAATTTCCGCATCGAGCCCGAAACGTTCGCCGCCATAGAGCGCAACCGCAAGCGCATCGAAATCATCTCGAAAGAGCGTATCATCGACGAACTCGGGAAAATCATTCGCTCCGACATCCCGTCGAGAGGATTTGTCCTGCTCGATGATTGCAAACTGCTACCCCTCATTTTCCCCGAAGTCGCCGCCCTCAAAGGTGTAGAGACCGTCGAAGGCCGAGGCCACAAAGACAACTTCTACCACTCGCTCGCCGTCCTCGACAACGTAGCATTGCGCAGTCGCAACGAATGGCTGCGGTGGGCAGCTCTGCTCCACGACATCGGGAAACCCCGCACCAAGCGTTACGACGCCCGTTTGGGGTGGACATTCCACAACCACAATTTCATCGGGGAAAAGATGATTCCCGGCATCTTCCGCCGCATGAAACTCCCGCTCAACGAAAAGATGAAATATGTGCAGAAACTCGTGGGGCTGCACATGCGTCCTATCGTGCTGGCCGAAGAAGTCGTTACCGACTCGGCCGTCAGGCGGCTCCTGTTCGATGCCGGCGACGACATCGACGACCTGATGATTCTCTGCGAATCGGATATCACCTCGAAAAACCGGGAGAAGGTAAAACGGTTTCTCGATAATTTTGAACTGGTGCGAACCAAGTTGCGTGAAATCGAAGAAAAAGACAGCATCCGCAACATGAAACTCCCCATTCGGGGCGAAGAGATTATGGAGACCTTCGGGATACCTCCGTCGCGTCCTGTCGGCCAAATCCTGTCGGCAATCAAAGAAGCGATTCTCGACGGCAAAATTCCCAACGAATATGAGCCGGCGCGACAATTCATGCTCGAGACAGCCGCCTCGATGAATTTATTTCCCGTCGGCAAATAAATTCTTTCCGGGAAGAATTAAATCGCACAAAAAGATACAAGAAGCGTAATTTTTATTGTAAAGTGAAAGTTTTTCTACAAAATTGCTTTCACTTTATATATTTTTATTATCTTTGTCGGCAAATACGACAGTTTGCCATGCGGAGCGTTCTGCGATTGTGGCGCTTCCGGGGCGGCGGCAAAAGTATTTTACGACACGGGAAAATATAATGGTAAGTGTATCGACCCATTGGACAAAGATTTACGAACCCAAAAAACATATTGATCAATGAAAACAACAGAAGTATTGAACGAATTGAAACGTCGGTTCCCCAATGAACCGGAGTACCACCAAGCTGTGGAAGAGGTATTATCGACTATCGAAGAGGTGTATAACGAACACCCCGAATTTGATCGCTACAACCTCATCGAACGGCTGTGTATCCCCGATCGAATGTTCTCGTTCCGGGTTACTTGGGTCGACGACAAAGGACAAGTGCAAACCAACATGGGCTACCGTATCCAACACAACAATGCCATAGGCCCGTACAAGGGCGGTATCCGTTTCCACTCATCAGTCAATCCTTCTATCTTGAAATTCCTCGCCTTCGAGCAGACGTTCAAAAACGCCCTCACCACCCTGCCAATGGGCGGCGGTAAAGGAGGCTCGGACTTCAACCCCAAAGGGAAATCCGATATGGAAATCATGCGCTTCTGCCAAGCCTTCGTCACCGAGTTGTGGCGTCACATCGGTCCCGATACCGACGTTCCGGCCGGCGATATAGGCGTGGGCGGTCGCGAAGTGAGCTACATGTATGGTATGTACAAAAAATTGGCTCGCGAGAACACGGGAACCTTCACCGGTAAAGGCCTCGAATTTGGAGGCTCCCTCATTCGCCCCGAAGCTACCGGCTATGGCAACGTATATTTCCTGCTCGAAATGCTTAAAACCCGTGGTATCGACCTCAAAGGGAAAGTTGTTACGGTATCGGGCTCGGGTAATGTGGCTCAATATACGGTACAAAAACTCATCTCGCTGGGAGCCAAGGTTGTAACCATGTCCGACAGCGACGGCTACATCTACGACCCCGACGGTATCGACGAGAAAAAATTGGCCTACATCTTCGAATTAAAGAACCTTTACCGCGGCCGTATTCGTGAATACGCCGAAGAATATGGTTGCAAATATGTTGAGGGCGGACGCCCGTGGGGCGAAAAATGCGACATAGCCATGCCCAGCGCCACCCAAAACGAACTCGACGGCGACGATGCCCGCACCCTGCTGGCTAACGGCTGTTTCGCCGTATCGGAAGGCGCCAATATGCCTTCGACCCCCGAGGCTATCGAACAGTTCCTCGCCGCCAAAATACTTTACGCTCCGGGTAAAGCCGCCAATGCCGGCGGTGTGTCGGTAAGCGGATTGGAGATGACCCAAAACTCCATGAAGATAAGTTGGACGGCCGAAGAAGTAGACCAAAAACTGAAACAAATCATGCACGATATTCACGAGCAGTGTACCCGCTACGGAAAAGAGAGCGACACCTACACCAACTATGTGAAGGGCGCCAATATCGCCGGCTTCATGAAAGTGGCCAAAGCGATGATGGCTCAGGGCATCTTGTAAAAATCATCAAGATATAATCTACCACGGGCTGTGTCGAAATGATAAATTTTGGCACAGCTCGTAGTGTGTTAGTAAACTTCTCTTTTTTAGGTTATCTTTCTGCTCGTGGCAGGGGATAGATTTAAACTCTCCCTCTGTGTTCCCCGTGAGGGGAATATAGGGGGAGTGCCGTAGGCGAGGGGGTTTTAAACTCCTTTACCCCTGTGTTCCCTAAAATCGGCAAGGCGGTAGATTTAAACTCCTCCTCTGTGTTTTGCGGAGCAAAATATAGGGGAGGTGGCGCAAGCCGGAGGGGTTTAAATGCTTTTATACAGGTTGTTCATTTCATAGAAACAGCGGCAATTTGCATAAGAAACGCAGATTGCCGCTGAAATTCTAACTAATCATTATTGAGGAATTTCGTTGCCTTCACCATCATAATACACACTGCCTTCATTCGACGAAGTGTAATTTGAATGATTATATCCCCACTTATATACCGTAGTGTTGGTGATGGAACCGGTGCCGCATTGAATGTCTCCGCCATGGTAACCGAATGAATTCCCTCCCTGCCCGATGTAATCGGCATAGCTGGTGCCGTATGAACCGCGATAGGCATGGATTTCCGAACCGGTGATGACAATTTCCGGCACAGTTTCGTATGCGCCGATGGCAGGGGCACTCTTAGTGTCATCTCCAAAGCTACGGGCATGAACAATGGCATTGGTAATGGTTATCGTGCCGCAGGCATAGCTTCCGCATAAACAGTTACATTGCTTATCGTAATATTTCCACAATTTGTATGTTGACCATCGACTGTGCTATATCCGCCGATGGCGGCTCCGTCGGTTGCGCCCGTAACGCGCAATACATCTTCTTCCCTGTTGTTTCCAGATATGGTAAGACTGCTGCCGGTAGCCACATAAATACCTGATGCTCTGTTGTTGGTAAAATTCGAGACTATACTGTTATTGCCTAACACATAGATGGTCGGATTACCGCTGGGATAGTAACGCCGGGCACTACGTTGGCTTCCCAGCACTCGGTGCCGTCGGCATAGGTGGTGCGCATCATCTGTATCCAACCTTTATCGCCGTCGTCGGTGCCCACCGAGCCTCGGTTGTTGGCGCATCGGGTGTAGCTGTTCACTTCCACTTGGGTGGCTTGTCCGGCCTGCGTGCCGCTGAGCAACACCCGCACTTTGGCCAGAGCGTGGGTGAAGGCGAGGGTGACGGGTTGGTCGTAGGTGGCGCCCGGCGCTTCGGCTCGCAGCACATAGGCCAGACCGCCCGTCTGGTCGCTGAGGTCTACCGTCTCATCGGTGGGATACCATGCGGTGACGGTGGCCGGGGCTTTGCTTGTCCAGTAGAGTTGTTGATCAGGAAGCAAAGTCTTGTCGGCATTCAGCGTATAATTGGCGGTTTCATTGCCTAATTGCACGCCTATCATTTCCGAGCCGTCCCATTGCCACACGCTGCTCATACCGTCGCTGTTATCTTCCGTCACACGGCTCTGCGGAGCGTTCCACGGCTGCGCGGTGCTCTCTACATCGAGGGTGACGCCGCTGATTTGTAGCGGGTATTGTCCTTCGGGCAGACGGTTGTCGTCTACGATTTCGTCTTTCGTACAGGCGGTTACAACTAAAATAGCAAGGGATAAAAGGAGTAGTTTGTTAAATTTGCTTAACAAACGGGGGGGGGTAAATTGAGCGCCTCTATTTTTCATCATGATTCAGGAATGAGGGTGTTACTGCCGTGAAGATATATTTTTTGTGCGAGACCGCCAAATTTTAATTTTATTATCTCTCTTTTTTGCACTCCTCCTCTGTGTTTTGCGGAGCAAAATATAGGGGAGGTGGCACGCAAGTGACGGATGGGTTTAAAACTCTGGCTATAAATTTCTTGGGTGTCAAAAATCAACCCCTCTCCTCGGGACTACTGTCCCTCGGTGTCTCCCCTATATCACTGCGTAACACAGAGGAGAAGTGTAAATAGTTCTCGCCTTACCCTCCAACTTACCAGCAACAGGAATTGGTTTGATTTGCTACTCTGCCCCGAAAAAAAACGGAATCCCAAAAGTTCTTTTACCAGACTTTTGGGATTCTGTTTATCGTTTGCCGATGTGGTCGCCGTGAAAGTGAGTCAGATAAATGTAGTCGATGTCGGCAGGAGACACGCCGGCCGCAGCCAAACCCGATACTAACCGGCTATCGGGAGAACCCATACCAGTGTCGAACAAGATGCGTTTGCCACCGGTCTCCAACAGGAAAGCGCTCATCGACGACGGTATTCCATCGGCTATGCCCAAACTATCGATAAGCGGCTGAGGCAGTTCGCCGAAAAGTTTCAGCGGCATTTTGTGTTCTTGGGCGTTGTCTTGTATCCACGTCAGTTTCATGCTGTCGCATATCATGGTGACGCTATCCATACAAGCGAAAACCGGTTATTCGAAAGGTGCGCCAATCGATCACATGATTCCTCTTTCCCGCAGTTTCAACTGCCATTTCCAAGCCGAAGCCAAAGTGTCTTCGAGGCTCTCTTGGGCGGTCCAGCCCAATACATGGTTGGCCCGGCTGGGGTTTGCCCACACTTGTTCGATGTCGCCCTCCCTGCGGCCTACGATTTTGTGCGGCACTTTCACTCCTGTGGCTTTTTCAAAGGCATTGATGAGTTCCAACACAGAAACACCGCGGCCGGTACCGAGGTTGAAAATCTCGATCGCCTCGGGCGATTTATTTTCGAGCATGCGGTTCATAGCGGTGACATGGGCTTTTGCGAGGTCTACTACATTAATATAATCGCGAATGCACGAGCCGTCGGGCGTGTTGTAGTCGTCGCCAAATACGCTCAACTCTTTTCTGATTCCTATGGCGGTTTGAGTGAGATAGGGAATCAAGTTTTGGGGAACTCCGTTGGGCAGTTCTCCGATTTCGGCGCTCGGGTGAGCTCCTATGGGATTGAAATAGCGAAGGATAATCGATTTGAAAGGCGCGTTGGCGTGAATCGTATCTTTGATAATCTCTTCACATATTTGTTTGGTGTTTCCGTAGGGCGACAACGCCGGTTTGATGGGCGCCGACTCGTCGACGGGCAGCACGTCGGGCTGGCCATATACGGTGCAGGACGACGAGAATACGATACCCTCGACTCCATATTCAGGCATGAGTGTGAGTAGGTTGACGAGCGACAATAGGTTGTTGCGATAGTAGAGCAACGGCTTTTGTACCGATTCGCCTACGGCTTTGCTCGCGGCGAAATGTATGATACCTCTGATGCCTTTGTTCTCTTCGAATAGTTTGCGCAAAGCCTCCATGTCGGTACAGTCGGCTTGTACGAATGTCGGACGAATGCCGGTAATGCGTTCGATGCCGTCGAGAACCTCGATGTTGGAGTTGGACAAATTGTCGATAATGACTACTTCATAACCTGCGTTTTGCAGTTCCACGGTAGAGTGAGAGCCTATATATCCGGTTCCCCCCGTAACCAAAATTTTTCCTTTCATGGTGATAGGTGTGTTTACGTTATTTGCAGTCAAAGATAACGAAAAGAAAAAAGAATGTCAAAACGAACTTGTTTAATTTCCCTAATAATGTAATTATCTTCGATGTTTCGGGTAATATAGAACGAGTCTCAGCAAAAAATCTACGAGCAAATTTGTTTTTTGTATCCAACATTCACTATTTTTGCACATGTAATAAAACCAAAAAATAGATGAAAAAATTAAACTTTTTATGCTTACTGGGATTGCTGGTTATGGGGCTGGGCTTTGTTTCATGTTCCGATAATGAAGGTGATAGTGAAGTGGGAGATGCTTCTCTGCTGATAGGCCTGTGGGAACCCGTTCATGTCGAAGGTTATGAAGTGGTCGACGGAGTGAAAAGACCATGGAGCGAGCCGATTGCCGTTAATGAGTATTCTCGTATAGAGTTTCTTCCCGATGGAACGGCTAAACGTTATGACTATCAGGACGATGATTGGGAGTTTAGCGCCTTGGGTAATTATCAGATGAAAGAGAATGTATTGATTTTGGTCGATGTGAACGAGGGTACGAGAGAAGAGGCTACGATTCTTTCGCTGACTTCTACTCAGTTGGTTATGGCAACCACAGAGAGCGATGTCGACGGGGAATATTATCAGGAAATCACATATCGAAAAATCGATTCGGGCTCCGATGACGGAGGCGGAGAAATAACAGGCGGTGATGATCAAGTGGATGCCTCTCTGTTGTTGGGCCTGTGGGAGCCTGTTTATTCCGAAGGTTATGAAGTGATCGACGGAGAAAAAAAGTCATGGAGCAAAGCAGTTACCGATGAAGACTATGTCCGTGTGGAGTTCTTTGCCGATGGAACAGTCAAGAGTTATAAATACCAAGGAAATAATTGGGTACTCGGTTCTTTGGTAAATTATCAAGTAAAAGGTAATTCGATGATTTTCTTTGATGAAAATGGGAACATAATTGAAATAGAGAGCATAATTCATACACTCACATCTACACAGTTTGTCCTGTCGACAAAAAACGTCGATGGCAACTGGGAGTATTATGAGAAAGTAACTTATAGAAAAATGGAGTGACCATCGCCGAGGCGTCCGAGTCGTCTCTTCAAAAAATAATCGAGGAATAGAAGCCGGCGCCTATCCCGGTTTTACAAACAAGGTCTGCGAGGTTGCTCCGTGGACCTTGTTTGGCAATTTACAGCCGAGTATGGGGGCTTTGCCTATAATCCTCGATCGGTCGAAAGGGCAAGACCCGGCGATGAATAATTCCCGTAAAGACTTGTGGGTAAGAAAATAAAATATTAACTTTGCCCCGCTTTTTGAAAATTCCGTGTGATGGGAAATTAAGGAGCAGAAATAACTTAATTTTGAGTAACACAAAACAACAACACAATGAAAACATTTCAATTGAATGGTACGGCCCGTACCGATTTGGGCAAAAAAGCCGTAAAAGAGTTGCGTAAACAAGGCCTTATCCCGGCTGTATTGAATGGCGGGGAATTGGTAGAGTTGCCTTACAACGGGACTCTCAAAGCCGGCGAAAAACTGGTGGAACTCACTGGCGGCAAAAAAGGAATTATTGTCACAGATTTCACAGTAACCAAAGAAGATGTTCGCAAATTGGTTTATACACCCGATATTTTTGCAGTTGAATTGACGATCAACGGGGAGAAGAAAATGGCCGTATTGAAAGACCTGCAATTCCACCCGGTAACCGACGCCATTCTCCACATGGATTTCTTGGAAGTAAGCGATAAGAAGCCCGTGGTAATGGAAGTGCCTGTTCAACTCGAAGGTCACTCCGAAGGTGTGCGTGCCGGTGGTAAATTGAGCTTGTCGATGAGAAAACTGAAAGTGAAAGCTGTTTACACCGATATCCCCGAGCGTTTGGTAATCAATATCGACAAACTGGGCTTGGGCAAAACAATGCAAGTGGGCGAACTTCACTTCGAAGGTTTGGAATTGATGAACGCCAAGAATGCCGTGGTTTGCGCCGTTAACTTGACTCGTGCAGCCCGTGGCGCTCAAGCCAAACAAGAATAATCTCATTTGCCTGTAAATGAAATATCTGATTGTAGGGCTGGGAAATATCGGCTACGAATACGAGAACACCCGGCATAACATAGGATTCAGAGTATTGGACGCCTTGGCCAAGGCGTCCAATCTCGTTTTTACCGACGGCCGTTACGGCGCCACATGCGAGTTGCGCATAAAGGGTCGAACCCTTGTCTTGCTGAAACCGTCGACCTATATGAATTTGAGCGGTAATGCCGTGCGGTATTGGCTGCAAAAGGAGAATATCCCGCTCGAGAATCTGCTTGTCGTCGTCGACGATTTGGCCTTGCCGTTCGGCACACTGCGCTTGAAACCCAAAGGCAGCGATGCCGGCCATAACGGGCTGAAACATATCTGCGAGATCTTGGGCACACCGAATTACGCCCGGTTGCGATTCGGGATAGGTAACGATTTCCCCCGCGGCTGTCAAGTCGAATTTGTTTTAGGCTCTTTCCCGCCCGAGGAAGAACGACTCTTGCCCGAGAAGCTGGAACGAGCCGGCGAGATTATCAAGAGTTTCTGTCTGGCCGGGGTGCAATTGACTATGAACCAGTATAACAACAAATAAGCGATGGCAAAAGAGGAGGTACGAATCGATAAATTCATGTGGGCGACCCGCATATTCAAAACCCGCACCATAGCGACCGAAGCCTGTAAGAAAGGGAGAGTCATGATCGACGGTGTTTCGGTGAAACCCTCCCGCACGATAAAAATCGGCGAGGTGATACAGGTGCGCAAGCCGCCGGTTACCTATTCGTTCAAGGTGCTGGCCTTGGCCGAGAACCGCATGGGCGCGAAGTTGGTTCCCGGCTATTTGGAGAATATTACCCCACCTGAGCAATATGAACTGCTCGAAGTGGTACGGATAAGCGGCTTTGTCAACCGCCAAAAAGGGCTGGGACGACCCACGAAGCGCGATGGCCGGCAAATGGCTCAGTTCCTCGAATCGCAATATGCCGATGACGGGTTTGACTTCGACTTCGATTTTGACGAAGATGAAGATTAGAGATATTAAATAAATTTAATTTTTTACAATATGCCTCGAACGAGGCATATTTCTTTTGCCGCTCGGCATTACCTTTGTGAAGAAAAGCAAATCGATATGTGGGCTAAAAAGTTGAAAATATGGTTGCTTTGCTTGGCGGGGTGCATAGCGTTCGTGCCGACGATGATTCCTCATCATCACCACGACGACGGCACGATTTGCTGGATGATCGATGCCCTGAAAGCCGTTAATGCCCACTCGTCACACCACCACACTTCTGACGAAGCGACCGACGATTGCGGCGGGTGCAATTGGTTTGCCTACAAACTTCCGGTCGACACAATCTCGTTAAATCAATCTCTGCTGAAATTCGCCCCGGTAAAAATCCTATTGGGAACATGGGCGGTATTGCCCGATTTCGTGCCGGAGCAATCCGAGGCCTCTCCCTACTTCGGCATTTATGTCGAACGGCTACACCCGGCGATATTTCTCGGCACGTCGGGGCTGCGAGCCCCGCCGCGGGCATAGGTATAATCCCCTATCTTTGGGTAAAGAAAATAGCTTCTTTTCCGTACAAGAAAAGGGCGTGCTCGGCATATCTGTGTATGCCGGCATAATTTCGATATTCACACTTTATAATACAATTATACCTATGAAACGAAATATTATATTATCCATTCTTTTTGCATATATACTATGGGGCTGTGCGGGCAGTTCGTCCACGCATAACGATGAACATGACCATGTGCATAGCGACCACATCGAAGAACATGATCACGAACACAGCGAAAGCGAAGGTCACGACCACGAGAGCGAGCATCACGGCGACGAGATTATTTTGAAGAAAGCCGAAGCCGATGCCATTGGCCTGACCACAAAAACCATGCGCCCCGAGAAATTCCACGGGGTGATTGCCTGCTCCGGGACATTGCTGGCGGCACAAGGCGACGAGGTGACAGTCGTGGCTCCGGTGTCGGGGGTAGTCTCTTTGGCCGGCAAACAGGTGGTCGACGGCAGTTCGATAAGCAAAGGCGCAGCATTGCTGGACATCTCGGCCGAGAAAATGGCGGCCGGCGACCCGGCTCAACGAGCCTATATCGACTACGAAACGGCTCGCAAAGCCTACGAACGAGCCAGCCAATTGGTCGAGTCGCAAATCATATCACGGCAAGAATACGAGCAAGTCTATAAAGACTATGAGACTGCCCGCTTGGCCTATGAGGCGATTGGCGGCGGGAAGTCGGGGAGCGCTGTAAAAGCGCCCATGACGGGTTATCTGAAAAACATAATGGTAAAAGACGGCGACTTCGTGGAGATGGGACAGCCGTTGATGACACTCTCGCAAAACCGGCGGTTACAGTTGCGAGCCGAGGTGCCTCAGCGCTATTATAAGGAGTTGTCCTCGGTGGTTTCGGCCAATTTCAAGACACCCTATGACGACCGGGTGTATGAACTGGCCCGCTTGAACGGACGGTTGTTGAGCTACGGCAAAGGCACACTGGCTGGTGGCGCCTATATCCCCGTGGTATTTGAGTTGGACAACAAGGGCGAAATGGTGCCCGGAGCCTATGTAGAGGTGTTTTTGCAAACCTCGTCGGTCGACGACGCTTTGGTCGTACCGGTTTCGGCGCTCACCGAAGAGCAAGGCCTCTACTTCGTTTACTTGCGCTTGGACGAAGAAGGTTACAAAAAACAAGAAGTGACGATAGGCGACAACAACGGCGAGAACGTGCGAATCCTCTCGGGATTGCACGAAGGCGACCAAGTGGTTACACGAGGCGTTTATCAAGTAAAATTGGCCGCCAACAGCAGCGTGATACCCGAAGGCCATTCGCATAACCACTAATTCGTACCGCCATGTTGAACAAAATTATCCGATATTCTTTGAACAATCGGTTGCTCGTGTTGGTGGCTTCCGTATTGTTGCTCTTTGCGGGATTGTACACTTCGTTGAAAATGGACGTCGATGTATTCCCCGATTTGAACGCTCCCACGGTGGTCGTGATGACCGAGGCTCCGGGCATGGCGCCCGAAGAGGTGGAGCGGCTGGTCACTTTCCCAGTCGAAACGGCGTTGAACGGCGCGACCGATGTGCGACGGGTGCGCTCGTCGTCAACAACGGGATTTTCGGTCGTATGGGTCGAATTCGATTGGGGAACCGATATTTACCGGGCTCGCCAGATTACCTCCGAAAAACTGGCTGTCGTGGACGAGAGTTTGCCACAAGGGGTAGGAACTCCCACGCTCGGGCCTCAATCCTCTATTCTGGGCGAGATGATGATTGTCGGTCTCACGGCCGATACCACTTCGCTGCGCGATTTGCGCACATTGGCCGACTGGACCATCCGGCCTCGGTTGCTCTCTATTGGCGGAGTGGCTCAGGTAACGGTCATCGGCGGCGAGATGAAGGAGTACCAAATCCTGCTCGACCTGCCTCGCATGAAACAGTATGGGGTAACCCTCGACGAGGTTCTCGCTGCGGCTCGTGAGATGAACCGCAATGCCAATGGCGGAATCTTGTATGAATACGGAAACGAGTATATCATACGGGGCGCCGTGGCTACGACCGATATCGATGCCATTGCCAAAGCTGTGGTGAAGCGGGTCGACGGAGTCCCCCTATTGATGGGCGATATTGCCGAGGTGAAAATAGGCGATAAGGCTCCCAAATTGGGGTGCGCATCGGTCGAGGCTCAGCCGGCCGTCCTGCTCACCGTGACCAAGCAACCCAATACCAGCACGCTCGATTTGACCGAAAAACTGCTGGCCTCGATCGACGAGTTGCAGAAAAATATGCCGGCCGATGTGGAGGTATCTACCGACATATTCAGGCAGTCGCACTTCATTGAAAACTCAATCGACAACGTGAAGAAGTCGCTCTACGAGGGAGCCATATTTGTAGTAATCGTGCTATTCTTCTTTTTGATGAATGTGCGCACCACGCTCATTTCGCTGGTGGCTTTGCCGCTTTCGTTGCTCTTCTCGATACTTGCGTTACACTTTATGGGTTTGACTATCAATACAATGAGTCTTGGTGGTATGGCCATAGCCATTGGCTCGCTGGTCGATGACGCCATTGTCGACGTGGAGAATGTGTATAAGCATCTGCGAGAGAACCGGCTATTGCCGCCCGGGCAGCGAAAGCCTGTGATCGAAGTCGTTTTCGAGGCTTCGCGCGAAGTGCGTATGCCCATTCTCAACTCTACGCTGATTATCATTGTCACCTTCATTCCGCTCTTTTTCCTGACCGGCATGGAAGGGCGTATGCTCGTGCCGCTCGGTATCGCTTTCATTGTGGCTCTGTTCGCCTCGACGGTCGTAGCGCTCACCCTCACTCCGGTACTGTGCAGCTATTTGTTGGGTCGAAGCAACACCGATAAAGCGATTGCCCGCGAACCCATTGTGGCCCGCACCTTGAAAAAATATTATGGAAAATCTTTGGAGTGGGCGTTTCGTCACCGCACCGGTGTATTGGGCGGCACCATTGTACTGTTCGTGGCGGCACTTATCACCTTCTTTACATTGGGGCGTAGTTTCTTGCCTCCCTTCAACGAAGGTTCGTTCACGATCAATGTAAGCACGTTGCCAGGTATTTCATTGGAAGAGTCGGACAACATAGGCCGCCGAGCCGAACAACTGCTACTCGAAATACCCGAGATAAAAACCGTGGCTCGAAAAACCGGCCGTGCCGAGCTCGACGAGCATGCGCTGGGTGTAAACACCTCGGAGATAGAAGCTCCGTTTGAGTTGAAAGACCGCTCTCATGCCGAGGTGGTTGCCGAGGTTCGTGAAAAACTATCGATTTTGCCGGGAGTCAACATAGAGATAGGCCAGCCCATCTCCCACCGTATCGACGCCATGCTCTCCGGTACACAGGCGCGTATCGCGATTAAACTGTTTGGCGACGATTTGAACCGCATGTTTATGTTGGGAAACCAAATAAAGAAAAACATCTCTACGATCGACGGGGTTGTCGATTTGAACGTTGAGCAACAAATCGAGCGTCCTCAATTGAAAATCGTTCCGAGGCGCGAAATGCTTGCCCGTTATGGCGTGCCACTCGCCGAGTTTACCGAGTTTATCGATGTGGCTCTGGCCGGCGAGGTGGTTTCGCAAGTCTACGAAGGAAGCCGCACCTTTGATTTGACGGTAAAGGTAAAAGACGACGAGCGCTCGTCGGCAGCCAAAATCGGCGACTTGATGATCGACACGCAAGAAGGGAAAGTGCCATTGAGCACTTTGGCCGAGATAAAATCGGCAGTAGGCCCCAATACGATAAATCGTGAGAACGTGAAGCGCAAGATCGTCATTTCGGCCAACGTGCAGGACCGCGACCTGCGCGGGGTAGTCGACGACATCAAAGAGCGTATCGACGCTACCGTCGTCCTTCCCGAGGGCTACTTTATCGAATATGGAGGCCAGTTCGAGAGCGAAGCCGCCGCTTCGCGCACCCTCTCGGTCGTCTCGCTGTTCTCCCTGTTGGTAGTCTTCTTGCTGTTGTATAATCAATTCCGCAGCGCCTCGCAATCGGCAGTTATCCTGTTGAACCTGCCTTTGGCGCTTATCGGAGGTGTGTTTATTCTGCGGTTTACGACCGGCGAGATAAGTATCCCCGCCATTATCGGGTTTATCTCGCTCTTCGGTATCGCCACCCGTAACGGCATGCTGTTGGTATCGCATTACAACACGATGCTGTCTGAGGGACATTCGTTGCACAACACGATTTTACAAGGGTCGCTCGACCGGTTGAACCCCATATTGATGACCGCCCTTTCGTCGGCTCTTGCCCTCATACCGTTGGCGTTGGGCGGAGACCTGCCGGGCAATGAGATACAAAGCCCTATGGCAAAGGTGATTTTGGGCGGCTTAATCACGTCGACGTTCCTCAATGCGTTTGTCGTCCCCATTGTTTACTGGATTATGAATCGTAAAAAAGAAAACCAATGAGAAAAAGTTTTTTCCTAATCTTCCTATTCGCCGTGGCGAATATGGAGGCGCAACATAATTGGACCGATATACTCTCTACGATAGAGTTGAATAATCCGCAATTGAAGGCCGGTGCCCAAATCGTTTTGAGCCAAAAGGCCGAGGTGTCGTCACAAAATACGCTGGAAGACCCTAATTTCGAATTTGCGCATCTGTGGGGAACCGAAAACTCCAGCGACCGCAAATACGATATTTCGGTGTCGCAGTCGTTCGATTTTCCCTCGTTGTATTTCCAACGCAACCAAATAGGAGACCTGAAACGCAGTTTATACGACGAGCAACAGGCCTCGTTGCGGCAGCAGATTTTGTTGCAAGCCAAAGAGTTGTGCTTGCGGATAGTCTATCTGAACCGTTGCATCGCACTGGGCGACGAGCGGCAGGCCGCAGCCGACAAGCTGGCCGAATTGTATCGGGGAAAACTCGCTTCGGGCGATGCCAATATTTTAGATGTGAACAAAATCGAAATCGAGCAGTTGAATGTCACGACCAATAATACCCGGCTGCGGAACGAGTTGGCCTCTTGCCTGTCGCAACTTCGGGTCTTGAATGGCGGTGAACCCTTGCCGGTCGAAGACTCGGTTTTGGTCGATTATGCCGACGACATATTGCCGACTTCGTTCGACGAACTGAAATCCCAAGCGCTGGAAGCCGACCCCGAACTGCGCATGTTGCGGCAAGAAAATCTCATTGCCGACAAGTCGGTATCGCTCAATCGAGCCGGCTGGTTGCCCAAGTTCGAATTGGGCTATCGTCATGCCTATGAATTGGGCGAACGGTTCAACGGCCTTTCAGTGGGCATTTCTATCCCGCTGTTTGCCAACCGCAAGAAAGTGAAAATAGCCAAAGCGCAAGCCCTCGCCGGGACTTTCTCGGTCGGTGACAAAGAGCTTCAGACGATAACCGAGTTGCAAACTCTCTATAACGAAGCCGTCACCCTGAAAGAAAACCATGCGCGATATGATTTGCTTGTGCGGCAGAACAATTTCGGGTTGCTGCAAAAAGCGCTGGCAGCGGGGAAAATTTCGATGGTCGAGTATTTGGTCGATGCGACACAACTCTACGAAGCCTTTGAAAACCAGCTCTCATTGGAATATGAATATCGCCTGCGGTTGGCCCGCATGTATAAATTTGCCTTGTAAACTACACATTTCGTGCCTATATGACAGAGGCTGCCCCGTTGCGAGGCAGCCTCTGCTCGTTTGTTCCAAACGTCTTCTTTCCTCAATTTCACAAGCGATACGGGAAAAGTATAAATTCCTTTTTTCGGGCACCCCGCTCCTCTACAAACAAAAACCGCCCAACTGTTAAACAGTCCGGCGGTTAACTTTGTACACCCGTGGGGAGTCGAACCCCAATCGAAGGAACCGGAATCCTTTATTCTATCCATTGAACTACGGGTGCCACTAAACAAAATAGAGGTTATTGCGGCTCTTACGAGCGATTCTCCTCTCTATTTGCGTGGCAAAAGTAAGAAATATTTGTAGCTTTGCAAACAGTTATCACTAAAATCTTATTCGAAGATTATGAATGTTCGTATCGACCCCAGTTGGCAACAGCGTCTACAAAGCGAATTTGACAAGCCCTATTTCGAGGCGCTGACCTCTTTTGTACGGCACGAATATGCCACCAAAACAGTCTACCCTCCCGGGCGCCAAATTTTTGCCGCATTCGATGCCTGTCCCTTCGACCGGGTGAAAGTGGTTATTTTGGGGCAAGACCCCTACCACGAGCCGAATCAGGCTCACGGGCTTTGCTTCTCGGTCAACGATCAAGTGCCTTTCCCACCCTCGTTGCAAAATATTTTCAAAGAAATCGAAAGCGACTTGGGCATTCCCGTTCCTCAAAGCGGCAACCTCACTCGCTGGGCTCAGCAAGGAGTCTTGCTACTGAACGCCACCCTCACAGTCGAAGCCCATCGGGCGGCCTCTCACCAAGGCAGAGGGTGGGAAACTTTCACCGACGCTGTCATTCATAAACTGGCCGAAGAGCGCGACCATTTGGTTTTTATCCTGTGGGGAGCGTATGCGCAACGCAAAGGCGAATTTATCGACCGCAACAGGCATTTGGTTTTGCAATCGCCTCACCCCTCGCCGTTGTCGGCTCATCGGGGTTTTTTCGGGAATCATCATTTCAGCCAAACGAATAACTACCTGTCGGCTCATGGCATCGAGCCTATTCAATGGTAATGTCTCGACATATGGAAAAGATAAATATAGACGAAAGAGCCGAAAAAGCTCGTCAACTCTTTTACGATGGATACAACTGCGCACAGTCGGTTGTTCTGGCCTACTGCGATTATTTCGACATTGACCCCTCCTTGGTGGCATCTATAAGCGCGCCGTTGGGTGGCGGCATGGGCCGATTGCGTGAAGTGTGCGGTGCCGTGAGCGGCATGTTTATGGTACTCGGATTGTATTACAAAAACGACGCTCCGGCCGACCTTGCCAAGCGTAAACTCGTATATACCGCCGTGCAGGAACTGGCGGCAAAGTCAAAAGAGTTGAACGGCTCGATTATCTGCCGCGAACTGCTGAATCTCGACCACAAAAGCGATATTCCCACGCCCGAAGCTCGCACCGAGGCTTATTACAAGCGTCGGCCTTGCGCCAATTATGTAGCATCGGCCGCCCGCTTGGTGGGTGAAAAGTTGAACGAAGAACTGGACTCCCTATAAATCTCCCAATTCCCAATGGCATTTCAATTGTAGTTTGCCTATGCACGATTCCTCCGGGAATCGCCGGATAAGGTATTTGGGAAAACCGTTCATTGGTGATAGTGCCCTTTCTCCTTGACCAAAACGACTTTCACCCGATTGTCTTTCAAAATGGCTCTCGACCGGGAAAAGAACGGTAATTGCCAAGCCCATCGCCGATGCTCCCATGTGAGCAAATCGACCGAAAAATCGGTGTCGCGCAAAATACCGTAATACGACGCCGGAAAGGAAATCGCCGAAACGACTCCGCTATCGGTTATTTCCTGAACAGAATCCAACTTATTGTCGAGTTCCTCATCGGACAAATCACGAATATAAGGAATATCGAGATAACACGAAGTGTAATACCCCTGTTGGGTAAACGTCTGCAAAGCCTTCCAATTGCGAGACTCGACAATCAACTGATCTTTGTGAGCCCCGGTCTCATCGAGCCATCGGGAAAGGACAGCCTCGGCCTGATCGCAATTCTCCTCTGTCAAGTTTTTCAAGTCGAGCCAAAGTTCCCGGTCGGGATTTCGCCCCAGAAACTCGATATATCGTTTCAACGACTCGTCGGTCGGCTCGTCATGCCCCATTCTGAAATCGGCCGAATCGGACAGAAACAGCACATCGCACTCAAAGTTTCTATACTCGTCCTCAAATTCGCGCAATTTCTCGATCGTATTGGTTCGATGCAGCCATATCTTATCAATATAACGCTGCACAACCCGGTCGTTCCAAAAAGGGATTGCCAACAAGAGGCACAATATCGACAGCAGCAACAGGCCATATAGACGCACAGGTCTCATCGGCCGATATTATTTCAGATTCAATTTCTTCAAGATTTTCATCGGAACGGCATCCTTATGCACCAATATATCCATGGTTTTGTATTTCACAAAAGCCTCCGAAGCATAAAAATAACCGCCATAAATTTGCTCCGTGCCCCACGAATTTTTCACCTTGTAGTATTTCGTACCGTTCTGGTCGACAGCCGTCCCGACAAACACCATGCCGTGATCGTCGGTTGTCTCGTAATTGTCGAAAGCCTCCTGACGTATCTTTTGGTCGATAAACATCTCCTCCTCGGGCTCTTCAAACTTATACAGTTCATCTTCTTTCTCGGCTTTGGAGAGTTTCACCCAACGAGCCAGTTCGGTTCCCGACAGGTTGTCGTTTTTCTTTTCGACAGGAACCACAGCAAAACCTTTGAGATACTGGAAACCCTTTTCACTCACGTCCGAAGCCCACATCACCGTGTAGTCGTGGTCGATCGCATAGTCGATAACCTCCATCAACTCATTCAAAGGAATATTGTAATACTCCGACCACAGCCAGTTGTCGGGTACTTCAATTGCGAACGGTTTATAAAAATCGTGGTGGGTAAACGAGGTCAAAGGCACATAGTTATCGCCTTTAATACCCAGCGCCTTGGCAAACGACTTGGGGGTGTATTCCACACCATTGTAGGTAAATTTCTCGGGCACTTTCCCCAAATAGGCATCCAACACCGCCGTAAAACCGTCGAGCCATGCCGTCGAGAGTTTTTTGTTGGGATTCGTAATAACGGCATCGACATAGCCTTTGAGTATGGCATCGAGCTCTCCGTGTTGGTGTTTATCGGTTCCATAATTCAATCCCGTATATACCTCCTCGGGCACAATACCGTATTTGTCGATAATATAGAGTACATCGTATGCGCTACCTCCGGCTGCAAAAGCTATATCGCCGTGCATGCGCACATACTTGATCGCTTTTTCGATATAGTCGTTACGCACGATAAACATCTCGGACAAATCGACTGCCGGCTTGCCTTGGCGCAATAAATCGTCCTCGATAAACGACAGCGTGGAAAAACTCCAACAAGTACCCGAGCGACTTTGATCCTTCACCGGATTGGTTTTCAATTCTTTCGTAACGGTAAACCGATAGCCTACTGAATCTTTCTCAGCCTCTTCGGCACAAACATACGAAACGAACAATAAGGCACAAACGATTGTTAAAATTCTACGGTTCATAGGGAAAATGACATTTAGAAATTATCGGCAAAGATACCAATATTATTTTTTCTTTCCACAAGAGAAGGAGGGTTTATCTAATAAATCATTGGGAAATGCAGATAAAAGTTATATATTTGTCTATCATAATCGGAATTTTATCTGCATGAAAACAAAATACACACTCCTTGCGATTGCCACGTTCGTTCTTTCGGGAATTTTTCCCGCAACGGCACAGCGTAATACACAGCCTTACGAAACACAAGCCTTCTCGGACCGTATCCGCACCATAGAGACCCGGGTAGAAGGGCGCGACTTATTCCCCCCGATTATCGAACTGAATACGGGCGAACACATTACTATTTCGTTCGACGAGTTTGCCGAAGATGTCTCCTACATGCAATACAGCCTTATCCATTGCAATGCCGACTGGCGTCCCTCCGACCTGTCGGATTTGGAATACCTCGACGGATTCAATACAAACTCTATCGAGGAGTATGAATTTTCCATGGCCACTTTCGCCCATTATGTGCATTACAGCGTAACCCTTCCCAATGCCGACGTGCAGTTCAAAGTGTCGGGCAACTATGTACTTGTGGTCTATCCCGAGAACGAACCCGAGAATATTTTGCTGCAAGTGTGTTTCTCGGTTTATGAAAACGATATTTTGGTCGCTCCGTCGGTCACTTCCCGCACCGACATCGACTACAACCGGGAGCACCAACAGGTAGAAATCACCCTCAACGCCAACAACTATCGCATACAAAACCCCTACAACGAATTGAAAGTAAGCGTCCTGCAAAACGGGCGACGTGACCAAGAGGTCGTCGTAACCCGCCCCTTGCGCGCGCAAGGAAGTCAAATTGTCTTTGCTCACGATCGCAACTTGATTTTCGAAGCGGGAAACGAATTTCGCCGATTTGAAATGGTGGCTACCCGCTACGCCGGATTAGGAGTCGAGAAAATATATTACTTCGACCCCTATTACCATGTGGTCTTGGCTCCGTCGCTCCCCAGAGCCGAGACAAGCTACCTCTATGACCAAACTCAAAACGGGCGTTTTGTCATACGGCAAAGCGGAGCCAGCGACAGCGATACCGAAGCCGATTATTTCGTGGTGCACTTTACGCTCGACTCCGACCCTATCCCGGGCGGCAAAATATATATCGACGGCGAAATGACCCACCACCGCTACACCCCCTACAACGAAATGGTCTACAATCCCGAGACCGGTAAATACGAGAAAACCCTGCTTTTGAAACAGGGCTCATACAATTATCAATATTTGTTTTTACCCGACGGAGCCCAAGCCGCCTCGGCAGCCCCCATCGAAGGGAACTATTACCAGACGGTAAACGAATACTTGGTAAAAGTCTACCACCGGCCGCAAGGCTCTCGCTACGACAAACTTATCGGTATCGGCATGGGATTCTCGGGGCGTTAATCTTTTTTCTGCTTGACAAATTCTCCCGATTTCGTAAAATAGAGTTTCACCTCGGGAGAGGACAATGAGATTTTATAGATATTCTGCCGTTGTTCCATACTCTTCACCTTCGCTTCGGGATAATTGTCGGCCAAATATTTCACCACCTTCGACGGGAGCAGATTTACCAGCCCGTGAGAGAGGGGAGCATGTTTGGAATCTATCTCTTCCCAAACGCCTTTCTTATCGAATCCCAGTTCATACCCGCCCGAGACTTTCACCTCGTATTCTCCCCACACCTGCGAGTGCCGGCAATGAGTTACCCGGGCTCCGGGGAAATAGGTTTTCAACAGGTGTTGAGCCGCTTGCGGCAGTTCCGATACCGATATTTTTTTATCGGAGACTTTGGTTTCTCCCCGATTTGGACTTATTCCCAATGCAATCATCGAGAATAAAACAACCAGATACAAATAATTTTTCATATATTTACCTCGCTTTATAGGGTTTTCCTTACACAGACTAAAAACAAATTCCTTCGAGCCAATGTTTATAAAACGATTCCCGGAATATGGTTAAATAAGGTATATAAAAAAAGAGTCCTAAAAAATTTTCCTCCGAATGAAAAAAGCGCTGAAATATATTGCCGCCACAGTCGTCTCGCTCTTAGTGCTACTATTGCTCTTGCCGCTGTGCCTCTATATCCCGGCGGTTCAACAATGGGGGAAAAACGAAATAAGCAGTTATCTCTACAAATCGACCGGCATGCAACTCTCTATCGGCGAACTTGCGCTGAAATTCCCGTTGCGATTGCAATTAAACGAAACCCTACTGCTCACTCCCGAGCGAGACACCTTGTTGCAAAGTTCGAAAATACAACTCGGCGCCGCTCCGGCTGCCCTACTGAAAGGAGAGCTTCGTGTGAACGAAATCGCACTGCACAAGACAGATTTTCGATTCTCTACCGCCGACTCCGCTCTATCCCTGTCGGCTTCGATACATCAATTTTCCATACAAAACGCAACTGTCGATTTAAAGAAGTCGCACATCACTCTGCCCGACAGCCGATTGGACAACGGAAACATCGCCCTTGTCCTACGAGAGAGCGCACCCGACACCAGCGCCACCGAGAGCGCACCGCTGCCGTGGAGCATTTCGGTGGGGGAACTCGGGCTATCAAACATACACTACACCATGCAGATGCGTCCCACTATCGAGAACATGGACGTTTCGATCGAAAACGCCTCGCTGCGGCAAGGTGAAGTCGACCTGTCCCGCCAATCGGTCAGACTCTCCGAGGCGATTATCGATAAAGGCGATTACCGTTACTATCCCGGCGGCGGAGGCGAAGATACCGATGCCCCTGCACCCACAGAAAACATCGACAACGACTCGACTGAATCGTCCCCGTGGACCATACAGGTAGAGAAATTACGGTTGCACAACAATAGCGCGCTATATGCCCTACCCACTCAAATACCACAAAAAGGGCTCGATCTCGGGTATCTCTCACTCAGCCACATAGAAATTGCCATCGACTCGCTCTATAACCGGGGTGGTAAGATACGGGCGCCTATCAAACAAATTTCGTTTGCCGAGCGTTCGGGTTTGGCCGTAACCCAAACCCACGGCGTGTTTGTCATGGATTCGACCGGCATTGCCCTGCATGACTTCCAAATGCAAACCGCCCTATCCAAAATCTCCGCACGGCTTGAAGCCGGCAACGGCATCTTCGCTCAATCACCGCAAACTCCCGTCAAGGCCGATTTACAGGCGCAAATCGCCATTGGCGACATTGTCACCTTATTTCCACAATACAGCGAATACACCCGGGGGTTACTCTTGTCGAGCCGCCTTCAATCGCACATTTCGCTATATGGAGAACTGGGCGACCTGCACCTGAAAGAAGGCGATGTGACACTACCCGAAGCCTTTGTCTGCCAAGCCACAGGCAACGTGCAGAACCTGACCCAAACCGACCGCTTACAAGGGAATCTCGCATGGGAAGTGAAACTCAAAGAGTCGCCGGTTATCGCTAATGTCATACCCGATTCGCTCCGACACAGAATCCATATCCCGCCCACCCGTTTTTCGGGAAAAGCCCGGCTCACTCCCTCCACGATTCGTACAAAAGCTATCCTCGAAGCCAGCGACGGCGCCCTCACGCTTCTCGCCCGATTGAATCCCAACCGTGAACTTTACGAGGGCGATATATCCATAGAGCGATTCCCGCTATCGCTGTACCTGCCGCACGACTCTTTGGGATGCTTATCGGCTTCGATTCGATTTGCCGGAAAGCATTACAACCCGACCGACTCGGCGATGTACGCCTCGGCCGAATTGACGGTCGACACCGCCGATTACTCTGGTTACCGATACACCAGGATAGCCATCGAGGCCAACTTGAACCGGGGCCGAGTAATCGGGGGAATCACCTCGACCGATCCCAACCTGCTCACAGGCCTGGCCTTATCGGCCAACCTCTCGGAAAAGAAATATACCGCAACTTTGACCGGCGATATTCATGCCGACTTAGAGGCTTTGCGCTTCACCACCGAGACCTGCAAAATATCGACCGGGCTCGAAGTGGCGGGAGAAGTCTCACCCGCTGACGAATTTTTCAAAGCCAACGCTCAATTCCAAAACTTCTCGGCCTTGCTACCCACCTCGAAGTTGCAGGGCAACCCGTTGACAATCTCGGCCGAAACCGATTCCACCCATATAAACGCGTCCCTGCGAAACGGCGACCTCACTGTCGATTTCACATCGGCTATCGGGTTAAACGCCTTCTTGGAGCAGGTGAACCAATCGCTTCCTATCCTTGTGCTGGCACAGCAAGACAAGAGGCTGGACATGACCGCCCTACACCATGCGCTTCCCCCCTTTGAGTTCCGGGCAAGCGCAAAGCGCGACAATCTCATACAACAATACCTCAAAGGCATGAATATGGGGTTTGCCCAACTGAACCTTCTCGTCAAGAACGACTCCTTGCTGAACTCGGCCGGCGAAATCGACCGCTTCTCGACCGGCGGTATCGCCATCGACACCATACAGCTATCTCTTTTTGAACGGCACGAACAGGAAGAGCGGCTCTATTACTCGCTTCATGTGGGTAATAAACCGGGGAACCTCGACCAGTTGGCATCGGTCGTTCTCAACGGATTCTTGTCGGGCAACACAACCAAACTCTTTTGCGTGCAGAAAAACCGTCAAGGCCAAGAAGGTTTCAGGATAGGTTGCCAAGCCAATTTCTTGGACTCCTTGGTACAAGTATCGTTCTTCCCCGAGAATCCTATTATCGGATTCGAAACATGGAACCTGAATCCCGATAATTTCTTTGCCTACTATTACGGGAAACACTTCGACGCCGACATCGCACTCATACACACCGACAAACACTTTATTATCAAAACCATACACGAGGATCGTCCCCATAGCCGCTTGCGGCAGGAACCGTTGAAGGTCGACATTAACGGCATGGAAATCGCTCCATGGCTCGCCCTCTCGCCGTTCTCCCCTCAAATAGACGGAAGCATCTCGGCCAACCTGTTGATAAACTTCCCGCAAAATGAAACCGAAGTAACCGGTTCGATGGGAATTACCGACCTCTATTACGGGAAACAGCGTGTGGGAAATTTGAACTTGAATGTCGATTATCAGTTGGACTCCCTCAACCGGCAAACGGCAAAAGCCAGCATGGAAATCGACAGCCAACAGGTATTGACCCTGTCGGGGGAACTCGACAGCCAAGCCGAAGAACCTATCCGAATAGACCTCGCTATCGAAAGTCTTCCGTTGGCGACGGCCAATCCGTTCTTCCCGGACAAAATGGCTCTACTGCAAGGCTATTTGAACGGAGAAATGAAAGTCACAGGCAGTACCGAATCGCCCTTGCTCGACGGTTATATACAACTGTCAGAAGCCTCGGTCAACTCGCCGTCGATGGGCGCAAGCCTCCATTTCCCCGCCGACAGTATCCGGGTCGACAGCAATGTGCTGAGATTCAAAGATTATGGCATTACAGGAGCCAATAAAAATCCATTATACATCGACGGGCACATCGACTTCAAAGAGATGAGCAAAATCACAACCGACTTATCGCTATTCGCCTCGGAATTTCAACCGGTCAAATCGTCGCGCAGCACAAAAGCCACCGTGTACGGCTCGATTATCACCGATACGGATATGCGTGTAACCGGCCCGCTCGACGCCCTTAAAATACGCGGCAACGTGGGACTGCTCACCGGGACAGAAGTCACCTACGTCATGCAGGATTCCCCGTTTGCCCTCCAACAGCAGGAAAACAATATCGTCACTTTCGTATCGTTCAACGACAGTACCGAGACGGTCGAAGAGGATACGTCGCAACCCCACAACGTATTGGGCATGGACATACTGGTCAACATCAACATTGCGCCGACAGTCAAAATGGGTGTAAACCTATCGGTCGATGGTAAAAACCGCATCGACCTGCAAGGCGGCGGGGAACTCACCTACACCATGAACACGCTGGGCGACAGCCGTTTCACCGGCCGATACAACTTGAACGGAGGTTTCGTACGCTACAACCCGCCCATTATCTCGGAAAAACTTTTCAAAATACAAGACGGCAGTTTCGTGTCGTGGAACGGCGATATAGCCGACCCCCAAATGTCTATCACTGCCGTCCAAACGACACGCACAACCATCGCCGAAGAGGATAAAAACAGCCGACAAGTCAATTTCAACATCAGCATTATCATCAAAAATTCACTCGAAAACCTATCTGTATCGTTCGACCTTTCCGCACCCGAAGACCTCACGCTACAAAACCAACTCTCGTCGCTCACCGCCGAGCAACGCGCGTCGCAAGCCATGAGCCTGCTCATCTATAACACCTATACCGGCCCCGGCACATCGACGACAAAAGCCGACTTGCTGGGAAATCCGCTAAACTCGTTCCTGCAAAAAGAGTTGAACGAATGGGCAAACAACCTGAAAGGAATAGACCTCTCTTTCGACATCAACTCCTACACCGACGCTTCGGGGATAAACACCCGCACCGACTACTCCTACCGGGCTGCCAAGAGTCTTTTCAACAATCGAGTGAAAGTAGTTATCGGCGGAAGCCTCAGCCCCGACGACAACGCCGACGTCAATTTCAAGGAGAATTTTATCGACGACATATCGCTGGAATACTACCTGAACCAGCGGGACAACATGTATATCAAAGTATTCAGGCACACCGGCTACGAGAGTATTTTGGAAGGAGAGATTACCCAAACCGGTGTAGGTTTCGTCGTAAAGAAAAGATTACTGAACCTATCGGAGCTGTTCCGCTCCTCAAAGAAACGAAAGGAGCCCGCTCAATGAAAAAAACATCTGGATACATAGGCTGCGCCCTACTGTCAATGTCGATTCTCATCGGCTGCTCGACTACCAAACGGATTCCCGACGACGAGACTCTATACACCGGTGTCAAGAAGATGGAAATCGTCCCCGACTCGGGCGTAAAGATTACCGACGCCGCCAAAGCCGACGTGCGTGCGACCCTATCCGTCGCACCCAACAACCCGCTGTTCTCGCCCTATATCCGCACCCCTTTCCCCATAGGGCTATGGGTATGGAACTACATGGAACCCAAACAAGACAAAGGACTGAAACACTGGATTTATGACAAACTGGCCAAAGAACCAGTGCTTATCTCGTCGGTACAGCCCGAGCTACGCATGAAGGTAGTCAAAAACATTCTCGAAAACAATGGGTATTTCGGAGCCAAAGCCGACTACAAGCTCATCTATAACAAACGGAATCCCCGCAAGGCCCGTATCTCATACCGGATAGAGGTGCCCCCGGCATACACGCTCGACTCCATCGAGCTACCCGCACCCACGACTCCCGTCACCCGGTTTATCGACAGCATAAACAACGCCTCGATTCTACACCGGGGCGCCCAATATTGCCTCGATTCGCTCGCCGCCGAACGCACTCGCATCACCCAAGCCTTGCGTAACAACGGGTATTATTACTTCCGCCCCGAATACCTCGAATATTTGGCCGACACAACCCTTGTCCCCGGGAAAGTGGCTTTGAGGTTGACCTTGAAAAACGGGATTCCCGCACAAGCGCTCAAACCCTATTATGTGGGCAATGTCAACGTGCGGCTGAACAGGGCGACCGGCGGCGGGACTCCCGACACGATCCGATACCCACACATGACCGCGGCCTACCATAAGCCCATACGACTGAAAAAATGGATATTGCCCCGGAACATCACCTTCCGGCCGGGTAGTATATACTCTCTCGAAACCCAAAATGCCACCCAATCCAACCTCGGGAGATTAGGCATATTCCGCTCGGTCGCCGTCGAAGTGACCCCTATCGACTCCCTGTCGCAAAAAGACTCTCTCGACGTAACGATACAAGCTACCTTCGATGTCCCGCTCGAAGCGACCATAGAGGCCAACGTGTCGTCCAAATCCAACAGTTATATAGGCCCGGGGCTTATCTTCGGGATCAACCACAACAACCTGTTCGGAGGTGGCGAAAAGTTCTCGATCAAGCTCAACGGGAGCTACGAATGGCAAACGGGAGGGGGTTCGCAACACGGGAAAGCCTCGCTCTTCAACTCCTATGAGTTCGGGCTCAACACGTCGCTCTCCTATCCTCGCATTGTTCCGGGATTCCTCCCGCAAATGCCGCGCACCCGTCGCTATCCTGCTTATACCCGGTTCCAACTGGGAGCCAATCTTATGAACCGACCCCACTACTTCCGCATGGTGTCGTTCAACGGGTCGATATCCTATGACTACCGCACTTCCCTGCGAGCCGGACACTCGGTCACCCCGTTTAAACTTGTCTATACCAAACTGCTCAACACCACCGAGTCGTTCGACAAAACAATGGAGGAGAACCCCGCTATCGCTCTCAGTTTCCGCGACCAGTTTATCCCCTCATCGAGCTACACATATACCTACGACACCTCCTACGGACGCGAGGTCGACAACCGGTTTATCTGGCAACTCACGGGCATGTCGGCCGGTAATATACTGAGCGGAATTACCTCCCTGCTGGGGCAACACGGCGAAAAACGCATCTTCGGCAGCACCTTCTCCCAATTCATAAAAGGGAGCGCCGAGATGGTCTACTACCATCGGTTTCGTCCCGAGCATTGGCTGGTAGGACGAGTTTTCATCGGCGCCGAACACGCTTACGGGAACTCACAGGAGGTGCCATACAGCGAACAGTTCTACATTGGCGGAGCCAACAGCATTCGAGCCTTCACCATACGTTCGCTCGGCCCCGGCAGCTATCTGCCTCCCCAAGACGACACCGACGGTTATTTCGACCAAACGGGTACGTTCAAACTCGAAGCCAACCTCGAATACCGATTCCCCATTTGGGGCGACCTGCACGGAGCCGCCTTTGTCGATGCCGGTAACATCTGGCTGCTGAAACGCGACCCCAACCGCCCCGGCGGCGAGCTCGACCGCAAAACTTTTCTCAACGATATAGCTCTCGGCACAGGTGTAGGACTGCGCTACGATATTGGTATGCTTGTATTGCGCGGCGATTTGGGTATAGGCATACACGCTCCCTACGACACCGGGAAGAAAGGCTACTACAACATGACTTCGTTCAAGAACAGCCTTGCCTTTCACCTCGCCATAGGTTACCCGTTCTAAGAAAAGTTCAATTCCAATAGTCTAACAGATTGGCAATAGCCCTACAAAATAATGATGGAGCCTCTATACCCAAAACCAATTTACCGCTTTGATTTAACAAAAAGCCCACCTTTATTTCCGAAATTCGCTCTTCTTGACCTCCATAGAGGACAACAGTCCTAACAATCTTATATGATGGATAATAACGATTCAAATAGAGTTCATCGAACGAGTCGTAATTGTCCAACTCCCGGATACCCTTTTCACGGTTCACATACTTCTTCCCCTCGATAGTAATCACCTCGTTCTCTGGAATATCAATCAGCACCAAATCGGGTATAGAGACTCGCTTACTTTTATCTCCACCTTTGTATCTTTGCCGATCGCTATATTTAGCTAACGCAACAGGAGTCCCATCTGATGTAATAAAATAACCCTTTTCACAACCGGCATGATTTTCAAATATAGAATAACCTTCCGTAAAATTTTCAACTACGATGTGTATGAAAATGGTGCCCAACTTCTCCCCCTCCATATCGTATTTCCAATAGGTCGGCAACATCTTGACCTGAGGCACGGCCAAGTTTTCCAACTCGACACCCAACATATTGGCTATTTGGACAAATTTATTCCGCTCTCCCACATGCTCCTGTAACAATCCGTGCCGGGTAATTACAATCCGACCAGTCCAACCCAAAACTCTCAACACAGCCGAAATAACACTCAAAGCTCCGATATTGGGATCGTGCAACAATCCTCCACTTTTATATAATCGCCCCGAAATAGTTATGATGTCGTCCCTTTTACAAAGCAAAATAGGGACATTCCCCGCAGGAGCCCGGCGCATATCTCGCTTGAACGAAATAATTTCGTCAATTAATGTAAAAGGTTTGAACAGTTCTCCATCCAATTTCTTCCCCAAAATCTCAACTCCTAACGTCATCAATAACCGGGTACCGAAAATATAGGTCTGTGTAAAGATCTCCTTCTGCTCTACCTGCAAGGCATATAGCATAATCATCTTGACCGAAGGATAATAATGCCGAATAAAAACAAATTTCGCACAACGTTGAAACACGCCTGTGTTCCGGCTCTCTTTATCGTCGGTCTTTGTCTCCTCAATCGCATAGATGGGAATATCGGTCTCAACAGGTTGGGCATCTTGATAGAAGACCAAGAAATCAACAAAACTGGAATAACCCGAAACTGTTTTAATAACTACCCGATTCACCTTTGCGCAATGAAAACCTACAACCTCATATTCAAACGCAAACTCGTGGCGCTCGTTTAGCTTAGGAATAATCCTCAACGTATTACCGAAGAATCCACATTTATGATCTTTGGCGAAATACTCAAAAATCATTTTCAAGACCTCTTTCTTGGGCCTCTCTTCGGTCAATATCCACAGATTTTGTGCATTCATCGTCGTCTCAAAATATATAGTTGTTCCCAAATGTGCCGCTTGGTCGAAGCCAATCCGTTGTTGTTGCTTTTGAACCGCAGGTATTCAAATTGCTCCATCTCCACATCGCCATAGCGCGACAAGACCTCGACAATCTTTTCGGGACTCATAATACCCTCGGAATTGTAACTCAACACCAGATACCGATAGGTAGCCTCGCAGGCAATACGGTCCAAATCGTCTAATGCCGAGGTGGCCTTGCAGAAGCGCGACCGCTGGGTTGTGTAATTCCGCATACCCGTTACACCTCGTATTTCGGGGTTATCATTCCGGGCTATCGTCTCCAGCACATGATAATTAGGGGCATACTGCCGTTCGTTGTAAGGTGGATCTAAATAGAGAATATCAGTATCAATTTGCTCCAACAGAGTCATAGAGTCGGCATGATAAGCCCTGTTCTCCCGGTTATTCACCAGAATTTCAATCGGGCGCAACATCAAAGGTTTGATAGCTCTCGGATCCCACTTTTTATAAAAAGCGGCATACACCCCCGCTACATTGGCATAAAACGAAACCGATTCTATGAGACTCGCAAGGAGGATATAATACTCGCTCTCCAAAAGCATGCCCGCCTCTCTCCACAATTCGATCTGTCGGCGAATCGCATCGATTTTACCACCGTTCTCATCGCTGAAATACATGCGAGGCTGCGGCAGGTTGGCTGTTCCCCGGGGAGTATAATGGGTATATATGAAGCCTTGCTCGGGGTCGAGTGTATTGAGATAGGCTATGACCTGTTCGAGCGGAGTCACAAAAAAATCAAGTGCCGCGATACGAAGTTCGGGCAATAACCGCTCAAATCGGGGAACGGTGTTGTTCTCTATATAGGCTTTCTGCAAACAGTAAGAAAAGTACATGAAGTCCGAAGACTCGACCCGATAGCCCAACCGTTTGTAATACTTTCCCACACTGGTTGTCCCTGCAAAAAAATCGAACAAGTTTTCACCCACAACGTGTTTACGAGTGAGTATCTCATCAATACGAGGGACAACATTTTCCTTATTTCCTATATACCTCATACAAATAATACACCTTGTTATACTTCGGGTCTATAATTCACCACCAGCACCTCCACGCTCGTCCCTTCCCGATGAGTTATCTGGTAGTTGGAATTGCTGTAACTCTTGTTCAAATAATTGACCGTATATCCTCGTCGTGCTATCCACTCTACCAAAATAGCATTCTCTTTGCCCCGATGCTCAAGTACATTAGAAAGGGCAAAAGAGATACCACGGGCATGCAACTCGTCCAAAATTTCGAGCAACTTACGCTCTTGAATCTCATCCCAACCGGTAAATCCTCTTTTCCCGTCGTTGTACGTTCCTGTGGTAATGAGATAGGGAGGGTCGCAATAAACCAAATCGCGCTCACCCAACCCCGTGAAATCGAATCGGTCGAAATCGCAACGGGTAAAGACAATATTCCTTTCGTGTAGACGAGTAATAAAAGCCGATAAATTCGCCTTCATCGCCGCATTGAAATGACTGCGATCCCTTCCAAAAGGGTTATTAAATTCATGAGAGTTATTAAATCGAATTTGATGATTAAACGAATAGGCCGTCAAGATAAACAGGTCCAATGGATTACGACGTTCGTTATAAACCCGGCGCAGCGCCTTATAGCCATCTTCATTGGTCAATGATAAATCATATTCTACTATCCTGCGCTCAATACAGTCCAAAACATCTTGCAAAGGAAGCGTCTGAAATTCTCGATACAAATCTATCAGATACGAGATATTATCGTTAAAAATCGCATGTTCGGCACTGACATTTATCCCCACATTGCATCCCCCGCAAAACAGATCGACAAATGTATCTATCTTTCGGGGAAACAAGGGCAATATTTGAGGAAGTAATTTATACTTGCCCCCAATATAGTTGAGTGGAGATCGAATATAAGAAGGCCTCATCATGAGATTTTTTCTATGGCGAAGATAATGTTTTTTGCCGAGATTTTTCCCATTCATGCTGTTTCTTCCCTAAAAAACACCCGAGGCGGCTTTCTCTGTTGGAGAAAACCGCCTCGGGATTGATGTTACTGCCGATAGGAATTACAAGCCTTTCCCGTGACAGTTTTTATACTTCTTCCCGCTACCACAGGGGCAAGGATCGTTGCGGCCTACACGGGGAGCGGCCTTAATCGGCTCGGTCACCCGCGGACGTTGCGGAGCTGCCGCGGCGGCAGCTTGCGCCGACTGCCCGGGATATTCCTCTTTTTGCGTGCGGTATTTGCTGTAATCTTCGCGGCGCTCGGGCGCTGCCTCACGCACATCCTGCGGTTCCTGAATATAGATTTGTCCCCGCATGAGGATTGCAATCGCTTTGCGATTCATTGTCTCGACCATCTCTTTGAAGAGGTTGAACGATTCGAGTTTATAAATCAACAGCGGGTCTTTCTGCTCGTAGCTGGCGTTTTGTACCGACTGGCGCAATTGGTCGAGCTCACGGAGGTGTTCTTTCCAAGCCTCGTCGATAGTCATGAGCAACACCGCTTTTTGGAATTGCTTAACGACCGACTGCGACTCGCTCTTATAGGCCTCGTTGATGTCGCATGCGATACCGAATACCCGTTTCCCGTCGGTAATAGGCACCCGTATCATACCGGTCGACAATCCCCGCTGCTCCACAAAAGGCTTGATATTCATGTGGGCAATCTCGGCCATGCGGTCTCCTTTGCGCTTGAAGGTGGTCACCACAGCATCATACAGGCTGTCTATCACCTCGTTCTTCTTCATCGCCCGGAATTTCTCCTCGGTGAAAGGCATCTCCACGGCAAAGATTTTGAACATCTCCATCGACAAGTCCTCATAGTCGTTCGAACTGTCGTAGGTCTCGGCCAACGACTCTATCGTATCGTAGAACATATTCATGATGTCGATGCCGATGCGCTCTCCCATCAAAGCGTGGTGACGTTTGGTATAAATCACATTACGCTGGGCGTTCATCACGTCGTCGTATTCGAGCAAGCGTTTACGGATACCAAAGTTGTTCTCTTCGACACGACGTTGGGCGTTCTCGATAGACTTGGAGACCATATTGTGCTCGATCATCTCGTCTTCTTTGAGACCCAACCGGTCGAGCATCTTCACTACCCGGTCGGTGGCGAACAGACGCATCACCGTGTCCTCGAACGAAACAAAGAATACCGAAGAACCCGGGTCGCCCTGACGGCCGGCACGTCCTCGTAACTGACGGTCTACCCGACGGGACTCGTGCCGCTCGGTACCGATAATGGCCAAACCGCCGGCCTCACGCACGGCAGGCGACAGCTTGATGTCGGTACCACGACCGGCCATATTGGTGGCGATAGTCACCGTGCCCGTTTGTCCGGCCTGAGCCACAATCTCGGCCTCGCGCTGGTGCAACTTGGCATTCAACACATTGTGTTTGATTTTACGCAATGTGAGCATACGGCTCAACAGTTCCGAAATCTCGACCGAAGTGGTACCTACCAGCACCGGACGGCCGGCATTGACCATCTTCACGATTTCCTCGATCACGGCATTGTACTTGGCGCGTTTTGTCTTGTACACCCGGTCGTTCATGTCGATACGGGCTACCGGTTTGTTGGTGGGGATAGTCACCACATCGAGTTTATAGATGTCCCAGAACTCGCCGGCCTCGGTCTCGGCGGTACCGGTCATACCGGCCAACTTGTGATACATGCGGAAGTAGTTCTGCAATGTAATGGTTGCAAAAGTCTGGGTAGCTGCCTCGACCTTCACATGCTCTTTGGCCTCGATGGCTTGGTGCAAACCGTCGGAATAACGGCGCCCCTCCATGATACGGCCGGTCTGCTCGTCGACAATTTTCACTTTGTTGTCGATCACCACATATTGGTCGTTCAACTCAAAGAGGGTATAGGCTTTCAGCAACTGGTTGACGGTGTGAACCCGCTCGGCCTTGATAGCATAGTTTTGCAGCAATTCGTCTTTGCGGGCCTGTTTCTCCTCGGGCGAAAGGTTTTGGTTTTCGAGATCCGAGAGTTCCTCGCTGATGTTGGGCAACACGAAGAAGTTGGGGTCATCCGATTTTCCGGTCATTACATCGAGACCCTTATCGGTCATATCGATACCGTTGTTTTTCTCGTCGATCACGAAATAGAGGTCGTCGGTAATCTCGGGCATACGGCGGTTGTTGTCGGCCATATAAATGGCTTCTGTCTCAAGCATCAACGGTTTGATGCCCGGCTCACTCAGGTATTTGATGAGCGCGCCGTTCTTGGGCAACCCTTTGAAACAGCGGTAGAGCAATACGGCTCCTTCTTCACGGGTTTTCTTATCTTCCGAGGCAATTTTGGTTTTGGCCTCGGCCAACAGCTTGGTGACCAAGTTGCGTTGCATTTTCACCAGTTCTTCCACTTTGGGCTGGAACTGCTCGAACATCTGGTCGTCGCCTTTGGGAGTAGGACCCGAAATAATCAACGGGGTACGGGCGTCGTCGATCAATACCGAGTCGACCTCGTCGACAATGGCATAGTTGTGCATGCGTTGCACCAAATCGAGCGGCGAGCTGGCCATGTTGTCACGCAGATAATCAAAACCAAATTCGTTATTGGTACCGAAGGTAATGTCGGCGTTATAGGCGTTGCGGCGAGCCTCGGAATTTGGCTCGTATTTGTCGATACAGTCGACCGAAAGACCGTGGAACATATAGAGCGGCCCCATCCATTCCGAGTCACGTTTCGACAGATAGTCGTTCACCGTGACCACATGTACGCCGTTGCCCGAGAGAGCGTTGAGGAATACCGGAAGTGTAGCCACCAAGGTTTTTCCCTCACCGGTAGCCATCTCGGCGATTTTGCCTTTGTGCAAAACGACACCGCCGATGAGCTGTACATCGTAGTGAACCATGTCCCACACCACTTCGTTACCGCCGGCCATCCAATGGTTGGCATAAATGGCTTTGTCGCCTTCGATATGGATAAAATCATGGTCTACGGCCAAACTGCGATCGAAATCGTTGGCGGTCACTTCGATAGTTTCATTTTGGCTGAACCGGCGCGCCGTCTCTTTCACCACGGCAAACACCTCGGGGAGAGCCTCGTCGAGGGCGATTTCGATTTTTTTCAAAATCTCTTTCTCGATTTTATCGACCTCTTCCCACGTCGATTCGCGTTTGTCGTAATCGAGAGTCTCTACATACTCTTTCAATTCGGCGATACGCTTGCGGTCGTCGGCCACAGCGTCTTTAATATGCTGTTTCACCACATCGATACGACTGCGCAACTGGTCGTTCGACAAATTTTCGAGTTCGGGCGAGATAGCTTTTATCTTTTGTATATAAGGTTCTATCTCTTTCAAGTCGCGCTGCGACTTGTTTCCGAACAGTTTCTTCAATACATCGTTAAATCCCATATAAAGTTTTTATTATTATTCATAAAGAAAAACACCCTGAGGTGCAGTAAATCAATCTCACCTTGCAAAAATAGTGCAAATTTTGCTAACTCCGCAAAAAGGGGCGAATTAGTATTGTATTTCGGAGAGCGGAGCTTCGGACGAGCCATTTGGCGAGCGAATGCGCAACAAGCGCGACACAGTGGGCGCAATCGCCGTCGCCCGCACAGGAGTGGTAATGCGCACCGGTTTCACATCGGGTGCCAAGATAAAGCAGGGGGTGGAAACCGCATTGACCCTGACATATTCGCGGGTATCGTCGGTATCTTCATAAACGACCTCCCAGCCGGGGCACAAATCCAAAATCAAATCACCCGAAAGTTTGGGATAATAGCCGTTGCGCATCGCTGCCGCCCTGTCGGTCCCGTGGCTCAACAAAAGCCGTTGCGAGGTGTAGACGTCTTGCACCCCTGCCATCTGAATCAAAAACGAAGCGGCACGATCGCGCATTTCGTCGGCGTCGAGATCGCGCTCCTTAATGAGTTTTTTATTGAGGAATATCTGTCGGTTGTGATAGCCCGTCACCCAATCACCTTGCCCGTAAAGCGCCATCAGATACACGTTGAGCAAAGAGACCGCCCGTTTGGGATAAAACTCGCCCGAGGGTATGTTATACATGGGCGCTTCTTTGGCCTCGCCTTTGAAATATCCGGTCGAAGCCAAAAAGACAACCGCGTTGGACAACCCCACCTGCTTGTCTATCTCGTCGAGCAACCGGGCTATGTCTCGGTCGAGTCGCACATAAGTGTCTTGCAATTCCAACCCATAGTCATCGACGGTTTTGTTCAAATAGACTCCGGCTGTATAGCCCACACTGAGCATATCGAGCACGCCCCGGCGTCCCAAGAGCCCCTTGTCGAGAAACTCTACGGCCACATCGGTAATCTCCCGGTTGACCAGCGCTGTCGTTTTAAACTGTGCGAATTTGTCGCGCTCGTCACGGGCAAAGGTGCGCTTGAACGAAAAGTCATTGGTCTGGTAAGGTATCGCCGTATAACGGTCGGGGGTATAGACCGGGGTCCACGATAGCGTATCGATGCGGTTCGAAAGCGAACGCACATAATTGAACTGTTCGATATAGGCCGGGACATCGCGATAATATGTCGTAGTCGCCCACTTGCCGTTTTTGTCGTTGATCCAGAAAGCGCAATTGGCGGCATGCCCCGCACTGATAATCGCTTGCTGGGCATCGGGAGCGACGGCAAACGCACGTCCCAACCCTCCGCACACAATCTTCACCTCGTCGCTGATGGTCGAAGTTTTTATGCGCTCGGGCGAGAAGGTCTCGTCGGTATAGTTCCCTATTTTGGAAGGGTCGTTCAAGACATACTCTTCACGTTGAAACGTGGTATTGAAATAACGCTCCGAGGGTATGCCATGAACAAATGGCATAGCGCCCGTATAAAGAGTAGCCGTCGCCGAGGCTTTGTCGACATTGGGAAAGTCAAACAGTAAGTTCTCGCAGACGACACCTTGTTGCATCAGCCGTTTGAACCCTTTCTCCCCGAAAAGGTGCTGCAATGCCTCCAAGTAGTCGGTGCGCAACTGATCGACCGTAATCCCCACGAGCAAACGAGGGGCGTTGTCGGCCGATTGTACCAGCGGCACAACCAAAAGTGAAAGGAGCAGTGTGGCTAATACCTTATTTTTCATACCTGTTTCTTATGCCGTCTTTTTCAATCGCCACGACACCCACAAATAGGTGAACGAGCGAATCACCAACACCAGCACCAACGGAAGGAATGCGGCGTTGAACGCTTGTGGCATCCGGCGCAGCAAGGCCACAAATACCAAAAGTCCCGCAAAGTTAGCAAAATGATAGTATTTCACGACACTTTTAAGAGATTTAAACCAAATAAAGACAGCTATCAACAGCCAGAACGGGTGCAGCCAAAAAGCCGAATAGTTGGGATAAGTGGCCGGGTGTACCGAAACGAACATCAGGAAAAACACCACCAAGCCGCCCAATCCGTAAATCGAAAACAGCACGGTGTCGAATATACGGCTATACCGGCGCTTCACCATATCATACCCCGATACCGCAACGACAAGGGCAAAGAGCAACCATGCAACAAAAAGCGGAGTCAGCCAGAATGGTGTCTCGGAAGGTTTCGCCGGCACAACCGGCTCATACAATGCCACAGTGCGCTTCACCAACGGTATCGACGCCGAATCGGGAACTGCCTGTATCGACGCGCCGGCAAAAGCCTCTTTCAACATTTCGGGACCGAACATTTGCTCCCGGTAGCTCATCGGCCTGTCCAACCCGGTTCCCAACGCCAAGTCGATACCGAATATCAACCACGGGCAGGCGCCTGCATAGCGGTCGATTTCTTCCCTGAATGTGGGCAACGTTCCCTCGGGCTCGTGGTATCGCACCCGATTCCCGAGCGCCGCCTCAACCATATCGCGCGGCCGCGTGGCACAATTGTCAAACAGGAAATTATATCGGTAAACCCGATTCTCGGGCAGGGCGTTTTTTTTCAACGCATCGAACAGCGCCCAGCTCTCCTCGGGAGTGAGGTTGAGTATCTGCTCATCGACCCTCGACTCCCGCACCACATAATTCAGCAAAAAGTCGGGGAAATCGTTCACGCCCAAACAATAATCGGTCTCGCCTTTGGTGAAACGCCACACAAACGCAGGTGCGTCGAAATCGAACATGCCGTAGTTGAACACACAATCAAAGCCCCGCGGCGACAGCTCTCTCACCCGCAACGCCGTATGGCCGAAAAGCTCGTAAACCTCAGTTCCCGGGCCGCAAGTGAGCAGGCTCACCTGCAACGTGTCGTGCGACGAAGACTCCTGCGCCCAAGTTCCCACACTCAAAAACAGAGCCGAGAACAACGCAATCGCACATAGTTTCATTTTCATAAACAGCTCTTTTTGTCGTAAAGAAAAAAAATACGGCGTAAAAATACAACTTTCACTTGAATCCCTTTTCATTTGTAACTCTTTTATTTTCTTTGACTTTGATAAATTTCACATTTTTATTTTCGATTTCTCCCGAATAAATTTTTATCTTTGTTCATCACATATAAAACCACCGTTATGAAAATCAAAGCATTACTATTTTCGCTATTCGTAACCGGCAGCTCCCTCGCCGGTGCGCAAGATATAAATCTGCCCACTCCCCAAAAACAAGGTGGTGACCCCATTATGCAAACCTTGTCGGAACGTAAGTCGACTCGGGAATTCGACACCACAAAAGAGATAGCCCCGCAAGACCTCTCCAACCTGCTGTGGGCAGCATGGGGATACAACCGGGAGGATAAACGCACCGCTCCCTCGGCCATGAACCGGCAAGAAATGTCGCTCTATGTCATCACGGCACAAGGGGCTTACCTCTACGACGCCAAACAAAACCTGTTGAAAGAAATCGCCAAAGGCGACTTCCGCAAAAGCGCAGGAATGCAACCCTTCGCACAAACGGCGCCTCTCAATATCATCTTTGTGGCCGACCTCGATAAAGCCCCCGGCAACGACATGATGTTTGTCGACTGCGGATTTATTTCGCAAAACATCTACCTATACAGCGCGTCGGCCGGTCTGGGCACCGTCGTCCGCGGCTCGTTCGACGGAGAAGAGTTGGCAAAGGTTTTGAAATTGACCGACAGGCAAAAAGTCTTGTTGACCCAGACTGTGGGCTATCCGGCTCAATAAGCCCCGAGAAATACTCAAATCCATGCGTCTGTCTTTTTGTTTCTTTTGCTTCATTGCCTCTATCCTGCTTGCCCTATCCGGTTGTAAAGGCAAACAGGTCGAGCCCGATTACTCCGACGACACGCTCATCGACACTTTCGAAATAAAAACTCAGGAACGTCCCCGCACAACCGGGTGGAGAAAAAGCGCTGTACAATACAGCAGTTTCCGCCGGCTATTCAACGACCTGAACGACAAGCATCTCTCCGCCGCCCGGCGAAACGGGATAAAACCGCCCGAATCGCTCGACGCCGCCCGGGAATTGGGATTTTGGAAACTCGCCCGCATCGATAGTTGCGAATATTATACGGTCGACCGGCTCACCCACTCTATTCCCTACCTCACCCCAAAAACCAAATGGTTGTTGATGACCATCGGGAAAAACTTCCAAGATTCCCTATCCAGCCGGGGATCGGGCGGAAGACAAATTATCCTCACCAGCGCCCTGCGCTCCGACGAGTCGATCAAATCGCTACGCCGCCGCAACACCAACGCCAGCGAAAACTCGGCTCACCGCTATGGCACCACGTTCGACATTGCCTACAACCGCTACAATGTGACCGACTCGTCCTACTTCGTCCCCTCCGACCGACTGCGGCTCCTGCTGGGCGAAGTACTCTACGACCTGCGCAAGCAACACAAATGCTATGTGAAATACGAGATACGGCAAGGCTGTTTCCACATCACCGTCCGATAAAAGCATAGATTTAACTCATCGTCCGTTACACCCACTCGCCTGCGGCACCCCGGCTATATTTTCCTTATGGGGAACAAAAGAAATGTCGATAAGAGAAAGTTTTCGACTTCCTTTACGCATAATCGATTGCATCATTTCTCTACATGAATCTGGTTTTGGATTCTCGAAAAATCCATACCTTTGCAGCATGGAAAAGCAACAGATAGATTGGAGCCGCACCGACGGGCTCATCTTCGATATGGACGGTACTTTGTGGGACGCCGTGGACACCTATGCCCGCATTTGGAACGAGGTGTTTTTGCGGGAGGGACGCAAAGTCCATGTCACTCGTGAGAGTCTCATTGGCAATATAGGGATTCCTATCCCTCGCATTTTGGACAATCTTTTTCCCGATATTGCTCCTGAGGAGGCGGCTCGTTTTTCAAAAGAGTTGGCCGACGAGGAGCCTGCGTTGTTGTCGCGCTATGGAGGTACGCCCTATCCCGGAGTAGTGTCGGGGCTGGAACGGCTGTCGCATAAGTACAAGCTCTTTTTGGTCAGCAATTGCGATACCCACACGCTGCCTATTTTTATGTCTTGCATAGGTATCACACCGTTTATCACCGAGGCGGTGTCCTATGGCGACACGCACAAGCCAAAGGGTGATAATATGTTGTTGCTGAAAGCGAAATATGGATTGCGGCAACCTCTTTACATGGGCGATATCGAGGCCGACGGGCAGGAAACACATCGGGCGGGATTGCCATTTGTGTATGCTCGCTACGGGTTTGGACACACCGACGACTATGAATTGGCGTTCGACTCGTTTGACGATTTTACCGAATTCTTTTTAAATTGCAAATAAAACTTGTATGTATCCAATTGATTTCCAATCCGAGGCTTTGCTGCGGAAAGAGAAAATAGCGGCAGCACTGCGCTCGTTCGACGCCGATGCCATTTTGTTGAATACGAACGCCAATCTGTATTATTCGTCGGGACGGGTATTCAATGGTTATACCTATATCCCTGCGGAGGGCGATGCGGTTTATTTCGTGCGGCGGCCGGTAGGGTTGAAAGGCGATACGGTCCGTTATATCCACAAGCCCGAGCAAATACCGGCTTTGCTTACCGAAATGGGACTTCCGCAACCGCGTCGTGTCGCACTTGAATGGGATGCCTCGCATGCCGATTTCACTCGTTTGGCGGCGGTATTTCCGCAAGCCGAGGTGTTGAACGGGTCGGCTGTCATGCGCAAGGTTCGTTCGGTCAAGACGCCGTATGAACTGTCGTTGTTGCGCGAGTCGGCGGTGAAGCATGCCGAGGTGTACCGATGTATCGAGTCGGTTTTTCGGGAAGGAATGTCCGACATCGAGTTGCAAATCGAGATCGAGCGTTTGTTGCGGTTACAAGGTAATTTGGGACTTTTCAGGATAAACGGCCAAAGTATGGAGATATTCATGGGCAATGTCATTTGTGGCGACAACGCCGACTCGCCCACTCCCTACGACTTCGCTATGGGTGGAGCCGGATTGAACTGTTCGATACCGGTGGGAGCCAATGGCACGCTCATTCGTCCCGGCATGACGGTAATGGTCGATATGTGTGGCAATTTCACCGGCTATATGACCGATATGACCCGGGTTTACTCGGTAGGCGAAGTGTCGGAATTGGCGGCAAAGGCACACCGCTGCTCCATTGAGATTCATCGGGCGATAAGCCGGGCGGGAAAACCCGGTACGCCGGCTGCCGATTTGTATCAATTGGCGATGACGATGGCGCGGGAAAACGGCCTCGAAGACTATTTTATGGGATATACCCAAAAGGCCGGATTCGTGGGGCATGGTGTGGGAATCGAGGTAAACGAGGCCCCCGTACTGGCTCCCCGGTCAAAAGATATGTTGGTCGAGAATCAAGTCATCGCATTGGAGCCCAAGTTTGTTATTCCGCATGTAGGCGCCGTAGGCATCGAGGATACATATGTGGTGACGGCCGATGGACTGCAAGCGATAACGACCGCTCCCGTGGAGATGATCCCTTTGTTGTAGACAGGCTTTGAAAAAGTGCATATTCCACCCCGAGGCGACATTCCTTCGGGGTGGTTTGTTTTATATTGGTTGTCAGCGGTTTATAAGTTGTTCAAAAATCTTCTTGCAACTCCTTTTTTCTATGCGAATAACTTCGTAACTTTAAGCCCCTAAAATTAAATTTATTCTGTTTATGCAACCTTTTGTTCATCTGCATGTACACTCCCAATACTCTATTCTCGACGGGCAGGCTTCCATCCCGGCTTTGGTCGATAAGGCCATGCGCGACGGCATGAAGGGACTCGCTTTGACCGATCATGGCAACATGTTCGGGATAAAAGAGTTCTTCAATTTGGTGAAGAAGAAAAACGGAGCGATAAAAGACGATATAAAAAGGGTGCAGAAACAAATCGAGGCGGTCGAGAGCGGAGCCGAAACCGTCGAGAATAAAGAGACTGTGCTGTCGTCGTTGCGTGAGGAGAAAGCCAAGCTCGAAGCGAAAATCTTCAAACCGATATTAGGCTGCGAAATGTATGTGGCTCGTCGCAGGCTCACCGACAAGGAAGCTACTCCGCGCGAGGTGCGGGGAGCGGTTGTCAACGAAGTCGGGGGTATATCTATCCGCAATGGCGCCGTCGACGAGGGAGGTTATCACCTGATCGTTTTGGCGAAGAATTTGACCGGGTATCACAATTTGGTTAAGTTGGTCTCGAAGGGTTGGACCGACGGGTTCTACTCCCGGCCTCGTACCGACCGGTATGAACTCGAAAAATATCACGAAGGGTTGATCGTCTGCTCGGCGTGTCTGGGTGGAGAGATTCCTAAGAAGATACTTGCCGGCGACATGGCGGGAACCGAGGAGGCGATTCTTTGGTTCAAGCGTGTTTTTGGTGATGATTATTATTTAGAATTGCAGCGGCACAAAGCTACGGTATCCCGGGCCAATCACGAGACCTACGTTTTGCAGCAAGAGGTAAACGACCGGTTGGTCGAACTGTCGCGTAAACATGGCATTAAGTTGGTATGTACCAACGATGTCCATTTTGTCGACGAAGAGAACGCCGAGGCTCATGACAGGCTCATCTGCCTAAGCACAGGCAAGGACCTCGACGACTCCACCCGCATGTTGTATTCCAAACAGGAATGGTTGAAGACCCAGCAAGAGATGAACGACATCTTTGCCGATGTGCCCGAGGCTCTCTCCAATACCTTGGAGGTTCTCGACAAGGTAGAGTTCTATTCGATCGACCACCCGCCGTTGATGCCTACGTTCCCCATTCCCGAGAGTTTCGGTACCGAAGAGGAATATCGGCGGAAGTTTACCGAGGAGGATTTGTTCAACGAGTTCACACGTGACGAGAATGGAAACGTGGTGCTGGAAGAGGCTGCCGCGCGCAAAAAAATAGAGAATCTGGGCGGATACGACAAACTCTATCGTATCAAACTCGAAGCCGATTATTTGAAAGAACTGACCTTCAAAGGCGCCCATGAGCGGTATGGCGAGCATCTCTCGGACGAGGTGATGGAACGAATTACTTTCGAGCTTCACATCATGAAGACGATGGGATTCCCGGGCTACTTCCTCATTGTGCAGGATTTTATCAACGCCGCCCGCAAGGAGCTCGATGTCTCGGTGGGACCCGGTCGTGGATCGGCGGCGGGATCGGTGGTCGCCTATTGTTTGAAAATTACCCAAATCGACCCGTTGAAGTACGATTTGCTGTTTGAGCGATTCCTCAATCCCGATCGTATCTCGTTGCCCGATATCGATGTCGATTTCGATGATGACGGCCGTGGACGGGTATTGCAGTGGGTGACCGAAAAGTATGGAGCCGAGAAAGTGGCGCACATCATTACCTATGGCACGATGGCCACCAAGTTGGCGATCAAAGATGTGGCGCGGGTGCAAAAATTACCATTGTCCGAATCGGACCGTCTTACCCGGCTTATCCCCGATCGACTGCCCGAAAAAGACGGGAAAGCGCAAAAGATAAATTTGAAAAACTGTATCGCCAATGTTAAGGAGTTGCAAGATGCCTGCAATTCGAGCGACCAACTCTTGGCCGATACGATGAAATACGCCCAAATGCTCGAAGGCAATGTGCGCAATACGGGTGTGCATGCCTGTGGGGTGATTATCGGTCGGGACGACATCACCGACTGGGTGCCCGTGAGCACGGCCGACGACAAGGAGACCGGCGAGAAAATGCTCGTGACTCAATACGAGGGGAGTGTAATCGAGGATACCGGATTGATCAAAATGGACTTTCTCGGGCTGAAAACGCTCTCGATTATCAAAGAGGCGGTCGAGAACATTCGGCAGACACGCCACATCGATATAGACATCGATTCAATCCCTATCGATGACCCCAAGACCTACGAGTTGTATAGCGCCGGGCGCACGACCGGGACATTCCAGTTCGAGTCGGCCGGCATGCAGAAGTATTTGCGCGAGCTACACCCTACGACCTTCGAGGACCTCATCGCCATGAACGCCCTTTATCGACCCGGGCCTATGGACTATATTCCCCAGTTTATTGCCCGCAAACAAGGGAAAGAGCCTATTGTGTATGACATACCGGTGATGGAGAAGTATCTGAAAGACACCTATGGAATCACCGTGTATCAAGAGCAGGTGATGTTGCTCTCGCGGCTTTTGGCGGGCTTTACCCGGGGACAGTCCGACGGATTGCGCAAGGCGATGGGGAAGAAGTTGAAAGACAAATTGGACGCTTTGAAACCGCTCTTTCTCTCGGGCGGTGAGAAGAACGGCCACAAAAAAGAGATTCTCGAGAAAATCTGGGCCGACTGGGAGAAGTTTGCCTCCTATGCGTTCAACAAGAGCCATGCGACTTGCTACTCGTGGGTGGCCTTCCAAACAGCATACCTCAAAGCCAATTACCCCTCGGAGTATATGGCGGCCGTGTTGAGCCGCAACCTCAACAACATCTCCGAAATCACCAAATTCATGGACGAGTGCAAGGCGATGAAAATTCAAGTCTTGGGGCCCGATGTCAACGAGAGTCAGCGTAAATTCTCGGTAAACAAGAAAGGAAACATTCGTTTCGGTCTCGCGGCGATCAAAGGGGTGGGCGATTCGGCCGTACAGGCCATTATCAAGGAGCGTGATGAGAATGGCCCATACAAAGGTATTTTCGATTTTGTCGAGCGGGTCAACCTCTCGGCTTGCGGCAAGAAAACCATCGAGTCGCTGGCCATTTCGGGGGCGTTCGATTCGTTCAAGGAGATTCACCGCGAAGACTTTATGGCATTGAACACAAAAGGAGAACCCTTCTTGGAAACGCTGGTGCGGTACGGTGCGAGAGTGCAGAGCGACAAACTGTCGCAAGCGGCTTCGCTCTTTGGCAGCGTGGCGCCTATCGTGACCACTCCGCCCGAAATACCGAGGGGAGTACCTTTGTCCGACATCGAACGCTTAGACAAAGAAAAGGAGCTCGTGGGCATGTATCTCTCGGCGCATCCGCTCGACGCCTATAAATTGGAGCTGCTCTATGGCTGCAATACTCGCATGGTCGATTTGAAAGCGAGGGAATCGTTGCTCGATAAAGAGTTGACTTTCGGGGGTGTGGTGGTCGATTATCGCACCGGAATAGGCAAGCGGGGATCGCAATACGGATTCCTCAAAATAGAGGACTACTCGGGCTCCGAAGACATTCCTTTGTTTGGGCAGGACTTTATCGATTATGGCAAGTTCGGAGCCAACAACGGGACCTTTGTGTGGGTGAGGGCTCGTTGCATGCCGTCGAAATATACTCCCGGGCGCATCGATTTGAAGATTCTTGAAATGAAATTGCTCTCTGAATTGAAAGGGACGATGCTCAACTCCATCACCATTGAGTTGCCCGTTCGGCTGGTCAAGAACGGTTTTATTCAGGCGCTCTCCGATTTTATGCCACCGGCTCATCAACACAAAGCCGAGTTGAATTTCAAGATATACGATTCCGAGTTGCATCGGTCGGTGCGCCTCCGGTCGAGCCGTAAGCCCATGATTACCGAGGAACTCATCGAGTTCTTGAACGAGAATGAAGAGGTGACGTTCAAAATAAATGAATAATCGTTTGCGACTCAACCATAGATTCTCTAATTTTGTTCCAACATAGAAACAATCAACAAAACAATAAAAAATAGTATTATGGCATTGAAAATCAATGATGAAAACGCAAAGGATATAATCGCTTCGGGAAAGCCGGTTGTGATTGATTTCTGGGCGGAGTGGTGCGGCCCCTGCCGGGCTATCGCGCCTTCGGTCGACGAGCTCGCCGAAGAGTATGAAGGCAAAGTGATAATCGGTAAATACAATGTCGACGACGACGCCGATTTGAGCGCGGAGTACAGCATTCGCAATATTCCCACCTTGCTCTTCTTCAAAGATGGAAAATTGGTCGACAAGCATGTAGGCTCTGCCTCGAAAGCCGACCTCGAAGCCAAGGTAAAGGCTCTGCTCTAAACGTTGCGCGACGATGTATCCAAAACACTCCGGCCTCCCTGTGGCCGGAGTGTTTTGGCGTATAAGAGTATCGGCGGGAAAGCCTACTCGTTTCGTGGGTTGGAGCTTTCTCCCTCGGCCACGATGTCACCCCTGTCTCGGCTACCGCCGAGCTGAGGAGGAGTTTAAAACCATTTACGTTTAAATGTCCTTAAACTTTTGCTCCATATAATATAACTTTCTTTTACACCCCGAGGAACTTAAAAATTTCAACGGTTTTATAAATTATTTTATTTTTTATTTTATCTTTGCTCAATCCGATTCGCCGAGGCCGCTTGGCGAAGGCCTCTACCCGAAAGGGGAGATCCCCGATGAAAAAGGGTATTCGTTCAAGAGACGATTACGTCTATTTACAATGAAATGCACACGGCAAACACCATACAGCGACCAAATAAAAAAAACAATATCTTCATGAAAGCAAGCATCTACACAGCCGCCATCCTGCTGGCCATAGGACTGGCCGCCTGCACCAACGACACAGAGAACCTGAACGACGGCCCGGTAGCCGCCCAGTTTATCGCCGACATTACGCCCGCTACCCGCGTCAATTCGGGAGGAACCGACTGGACCGACGGCGACCGCATCGGCGTCACCGGCGCAGGCTACACCAACGTGCCCTACAAGAGAGAGAACGGTAAGTTCGTGACCGACGGTACGACCATCTATTTCAATGACACCGAAA
>CALUFO010000013.1 GCA_944320015.1 uncultured Barnesiella sp.
CGGGGCGAGAGCCCCTCGGAGCCTCCCCTATATCGATACCCGACACGGGGGAGAAGTGTAGATGCTACTCTTTTTCCTTACAAGGCAGGGGGATTGTCTATATTATATGCCTGATGGAGCAGGGGCGGCTAAGGCTCGGGTTCTGCTTCATATAGTTTTACGCCCAGTTTTCGAATTTGGGTTTTAATATCCAACGGCATGTTGTTATCGGTGACGATGGCGCTTAGTTTGGAAATGGGAGCAATAAAGGCGAAACTTTTTTTATTGACTTTCGACGAGTCGAAAACGGCGATGGTTTCTTTGGCCATGGTGATCATGGTTTGGTTGATGTTGGCCTCTTCGATGTTGGGAGTAGATACACCTCTTTCCAGATTGAAGCTATCGACTCCCAAGAATAGTTTGTCGCAATAGAATATTTTCAAGGTGTTTTCGGCAATGGGCCCGACGATGGATAGGCTCGATTCCCTCAGGTGCCCACCCAGCAGGATTACGCTGAATCGCTTGTATTTGCTGAGTTCTATGGCAATATCGATAGCGTTGGTAATGATTGTGAGCTGCTTGAACGCATGGAGGTTTTTGGCGATCTCCATCGTGGTGCTCCCCGAGTCGAGGATAATTGTTTCGTTTTCTTGAATCAATGTGGCAGCTATACGCCCGATACCTCGTTTTTCTCGATAGTGAAACCTTTTTTTCTCGGTGGTGGCTTGTTCCTCTACAATGTTGAGTTTGGGCAGCCGTATCGCGCCGCCTCTTACCCGAATGAGCAGATTCCTTTTTTCAAGCTCTTCCAAATCTTTTCTGATGGTGACTTCCGATATGCTGAACATTTGGCTGAGGGAAGATACCAATATCTTGGGATTATTTTTCAGCAATTGTAAAATATGGGCCCGGCGTTCCTTGGTTGAATAATATGTTTCCATGATTGTGCGATTAGGAGTAAGGTTGTTGTACTTGAAATGTTTTGAAACGAAAGATTTGCTATCAATTCTTGTGATATAACTCTAAAATAATGGTTTACTAAGATAGGTATTTTTTTGGAATTTAGAGAGGATTTAATTAATATTATAATTATTGTGCTTTGTTTTATAACGTAATTTAACTTTCGAAATATTTCAAAAGGTTTTTATTAATATTTAACTTCTTATTAATCAATAGATTGTGCTTTTTATTGGAATATTGGAGAATATTTTCTATTGAGAATATTACGGAACGAAATATCCTTTTCTTTATATTTGTGTAAGAGAAATAGGGCAAGGAAGGAGAGAGATAATGTAGTTCTCAATTTATTTTTTACGAGTTTTATGAAGTTTGATAATAAGACAGTTACAGCGACATATCGTGAGATTATGCAGCAGCCCGACGTGTGGTTGAAGGCGTATGATTTGGTATGTAAGAATGAAGAAGCGATAAACTCTTTTATTTCGAGGAATCACCTTGGAAAAGAGAGCGAGATAATATTGACCGGCGCAGGGACATCGGCTTTTATCGGCAATGTCTTGGCCGGAATCTTTATGGAGAAAGGATACTCCCGTTGCCGTGCGGTGGCAACGACCGATATTATAACTTATCCAGAGCAATGCCTGCCGAAAGGGTGCCCCGTTTTTCTTGTCTCCTTTGCACGGTCGGGGAATAGTCCCGAGAGTTTGGCGGCTGTTCGCATTGCCGACAAGTATTGTGAAAGAGCGTGTCATATCATTATTACCTGCAATGAGGCCGGCGAATTGGCCAAAGAGAGCCATCGCGACGATGTGTTGTTGATGTTGCTCCCGCCCGAGACCAACGATAAAAGTTTGGCGATGACCAGCAGCTTTACGACCATGGCGCTGGTGTCGCTCTTGATATGTAATGTGAAACAACTCTCGGAGCAAAAAACAAAAGTGGAAGAAATCGCCAATTTTGCCCGGAGCATATTGGAGAATAGTCAAAAGGAGCTTGCCGAGATGGCGTCGCGCGATTTCAAGCGGGCTGTATTCTTGGGCTCGGGCCCGTTGAAAGGAATTGCCGAAGAGTGCCATTTGAAATTGCAGGAACTCACCGACGGAGAGATTGTGTGCAAATTTGATTCGTTCCTCGGGTTCCGTCATGGCCCCAAGGCTGTCATTAATAAAAACACGCTGCTGGTCTATCTGTGTTCCGATGATGAAAAGGTGAAGCCATACGAGCGTGATTTAATCTGCCAAATCAATGGCAATAATAAGGTGGTAGGCCAAGTAGCCGTCGCCCCTTCGGGTTTGAAGGTGGGCGTGGATATAGATTGCGTGGTGACCGCACCGAACCCCGACGCCTTGAAAGGGAACGAATATTCCTGCATCCCCTATGTGCTGGTGGGACAATTACTGGGATATTTCAAATCGGAGAACTTGGGATTGAATCCCGACGAGCCATCGGTCTCGGGGAATATTTCCAGAGTCGTGGAGGGTGTAAAGATTTATAACCTTTAAAAACGAAAACGATAAGCCATGAAAACACAGCCAAAAACCGAATATATTCTAAGCAAGATTGCCGAGTTGAAAGAAAAACAGCATATCCCCCGCACCCTGTTGGCGGTATGCCCCAATTCGACATCGGTGATAAAAGCCGCATTCCGTGCGGCCAAAAGGAACAACGCCCCCATAAAATTTGCAGCCACCCTCAATCAAGTCGATTGCGATGGCGGGTACACCGGCATGACCCAGTCGGTATTTACCCAAGTATTGCGAATGGAGTCACAGGCGGTCGATTATACGGGACCTTATATCGTGGCGGTAGATCATGGAGGGCCGTGGCTGAAAGATATACAGTCTATCGAGAAGTGGGACGCCGACAGAGCTATGGCGGCTGTGAAACAATCGTTCGAAGCTGCCATAGTCGCCGGGTATGATTTGATACATGTCGATCCCACGGTAGATATAAATGTGCCCAAAGGCGAGATCATAGATATTCACCTCGTCGTTCGCCGCACCGTAGAGTTGATTCGACACACCGAGGAGTTTCGCCGTGCCAACGGCTATCCTCCCATTTCTTATGAGGTGGGCACCGAAGAGGTTCACGGCGGGTTGGCCGATGAAACGGTGTTCGACACCTTTATCGCAGAGTTGAAAGCCGGGTTGAAAGCCTGTGGGCTGGACGATGTGTGGCCCTGCTTCATTGTGGGGAAAGTCGGGACCGACTTGCACACGGTCACTTTCGACAAGGAGGTGGCTCGTAAGTTGACCGCCAAGGTCGCCCAATTCGGGAGTTACATTAAGGGACATTATACCGACGGAGTTCTCAACCCCGAGGATTATCCTCTGTGCGGCATGGGTGCGGCCAATGTAGGCCCCGAGTTTACCATCAGCGAATACGATGCGTTGATGGAGCTCGAAGCGATAGAAGACAAGTTGCATGCCGAAGGCCGTGTGGCCGTTCGTTCCGAGATGAAAAATGTGCTTTGGGATCTGGTCGACAAGTCGAACCGCTGGCGCAAATGGTTGCTCGACAACGAGAAAGGGCACCATTTCAGGGAACTGCCCGAGGAGCGTAAGCTGTGGCTGGTGCGCACCAGTTGCCGGTATATATGGCAAGCCCCCGAGGCTTTGGCCGCAAGGGCCCAGTTGTATGAGAATCTCGAGCGGAACGGGTATAAACCCGAGGAAATCGTGTTGATGCGTATCGAACACGATATGGATAAATATTTCAACGCTTTCAATTTGGTAAACCTCAATGATTATTTGAATGAAACCGTATGATATTTTGGCGATCGGCGAATTGAATGTCGACTTGATTTTGAACCGAATCGACGGGCAGCCCGAGGTGGGAAAGGAAAAGTTTGCCGAGGATATGATTCTCACGCTGGGCAGTTCTACCGCTATTTTTGCCGCCAATGCGGCCGCGTTGGGGGCGAAAGTGGGCTTCGTGGGAATGATAGGCCACGATAGTTTCGGCGACTTAATCAGAGAAAGCCTGCGAGCCAAGGGCGTAGACACCTCGATGTTGATAGAGAGCGATACCCTCTCCTCGGGCGCTACCATTATTTTGAATTATGGAGAAGACCGGGCGATGGTCACCTATCAAGGGGCGATGGCAACCATGTCGTTTGCCGATATAGACAAGTCGGTGTTTGAGCAGACACGCCACATACACATCTCTTCTATCTTTTTGCAACCGGCGTTGAATGCCGATTTGGAGAAAGTGCTGGCCTATGCCCGCTCTCGTGGAGTGACTACCTCGCTCGACGCCCAGTGGGATCCGGCAGAAAAATGGGAGTTCGATTATGCCCGCATTCTGCCGTTGGTGTCGGTATTCTTGCCCAATGAAAAAGAATTGATGCTATTGACCTCGTCGGCTACGGTCGACGAAGCGATAGAGAAGATAAAGCCCTATGTCAATACTGCGGTAATAAAAATGGGTAATAAAGGTTCTTTGTTGGTTTGTAAGGAAGGAGAGGCGGTATTCCTGCCCTCTTTCCTTAACAGAGAAGTTGTCGATGCCATCGGCGCCGGCGATAGTTTCAATGCCGGGTGCATTTCGAGATTTGTCAAAGGCGAGCCGTTGAGCGAATGCCAACGCTTCGGGAACCTCATGGGAGCGATCAATACCACGGCTGCCGGCGGAACAGGCGCTTTTACCGATAAAGCGAAAATAGAAGCGATAGCCCGTAATAAGTTTAATCAATTCATCACATTATAAATCATATGAAGGTCCAAGAAAAACTGAAACAGCTTCAACTTGAAAAGAAAGCCATTCTGGCAACCAATTTTTATAACTACGAGACTTTGAAAGGAGTGCTCGAGGCTGCCGCAACGGTACACGCCCCGGTCATGCTTCAATTGACCAAAAGTTCGATAGAATATATGGGCTTGAAACGGGCTGTCGTATTGGCGCGCCAAGGGCTCGCCGACTATCAACTCGACGGCTGTATTCACTTGGATCACGGCGGTTCTGTGGAGCTGGTGCAACGTTGTCTCGATGCCGGATTCGAGTCGGTGATGATCGACGCCAGCGAGAAAAGCATGGAAGAAAACATCTCTACGACCAGCAAGGTCGTAGAGATGGCCAAGCCGTATGGAGCGAATGTGGAGGCCGAGTTGGGCTATGTGCCCAAATTGGGGCAGAGCCAAGACTCGTCGGGATTCACCACGGTCGAGGATGCCGTTCGTTTTGTGCAAGCCACCGGGGTAGATGCGTTGGCGGTTGCCATCGGGTCGGCTCACGGGTTTTATAAATCCACGCCCCACCTCGACATAGAGCGGTTGGCGGCGATACATGCGGCCACCGATGTGGTTTTGGTATTGCACGGTAGTTCGGGCATACCCCACGACATGGTGCAGGCGGCGATTCGCAACGGTATAGCCAAGGTCAATTTGGCCACAGAGATAAAAGACACGTTTATGAGAGCGTTGAAACAAACCCTGCTCAACAGCGACGAGATAGATTTGCGGAAAGTCTTCCCCAAAGCGACCGCTTCGGTCGTAGACCTGTTGTGCGAGAAATACCGAATGGTAGGCAGCGCGGTCGAATAGTCCTATGTGACACACTCTTAATACTTAATGGAATATGAAACGCACTACTTTATTTTTGATAGCATCGCTTCTTGTCCCGTTTGCCTATGGGCAAGAGCCCATTTTGCTGGAAGAATATACGCCGAAATCGATTTATAAAATACCAGTGACAAAAGTCGAGAAGGCCAAATATCCGGTTATCGACGCTCATTCCCACGATTATCCCACTTCGCGCGAAGATGTGGCGCAATGGGTAAAGACTATGGACAGCAAGGGAATCGAGAAGACGGTGATTCTGACAGGATATACCGGAGCCTCGTTCGACTCGATTGTCGAGGTTTACGCCCCTTACAAAGACCGGTTCGACCTGTGGTGCGGGCTCGACCTGTCGGACTATGGCAAACCCACTTTTGTCGAGACGGCTGTCAACGAGTTGATACGTTGCCACGCGAAAGGTGCCAAAGGTGTGGGCGAGGTGACCGATAAAGGCTTGGGTGTGTATGTGGCTTTCCAGACCAATATGGCCAAAGGCGTTCATTTGAACGACCCTTTGATGTCGCCCATCTATGAAACTTGCGCCAAGCTGGGCATGCCCTTGAATATCCATGTGGCCGAACCCTATTGGATGTATCTGCCCGACGACAAATACAACGACGGTCTGATGAACGGACGGGTGTGGAAAATCGATAAGAGTATCCCCGGCATGCAGACGCACGAGCAGTTGATCGCGCAATTCGAAGAGGCGGTGAAGAACCACCCGAATACCCTGTTTGTCGCATGTCACTTCATCAATTGCAGTTACGACCTCTCTATCACGGGCGGTTTGCTCGACAAGTATCCCAATTTGTACGTCGATATTTCGGCTCGTTTCGGCGAGACAGGCAGCATTCCCCGCTACATGAAGAAGTTCTACACCCGTTACGCCGACCGTATCCTTTATGGGACAGACAACGGCATGTCGGCCGAGATGTATGAAGTGACGTTCAGGATTCTCGAGACCGACGACGAGCATTTCTATATTCCCAACTTCCAATATCATTGGAATCTATCGGGATTTGACCTCCCCGATGAGGTGCTGCGAAAAGTTTACCGGGAGAATTTCCTGCGCATCATGAAGTAAGAAAAACACCACAATACCAAAAAACACCATGAAACACATTCACAAATATCTGATTATTCCCACAGCCTTGTCTCTCGGGCTGTTTACCGCCTGCACCGGAGACGTGGTGATAGAGAGCGGTCCCATGTCATTATCGGTCGATAAGAACATGTGTGTGGCTGTCGAGCTGGAAGGGAGCGGCGCTCCTCTGACCGAAAAGGCTTCCACCGAGTATCTCGTGCTGGAAGAGGGTACTGTCGATAATTTCAAATTGACCCGGCACGATTCCCGCACGGCAGGCGATACCACGGTCTATACGATAGAGGGCGAAGCCTCCATGCCGTTTGGCGGGGTGGTCAAGAAGATAGAGACTATCCGTGTCGACAACCGGTTCCCCGGTATGGCGGTGACCGAGGTGAAATATGTCAATGAGTCGGATCGCGATTTGCACTTGGTGAAATGGGTGAACCATGCCTTCCGGGTACTCGACAATGACGACACTCCGGCCTTTTGGTCTTTCCAAGGTGAGTCGACCATTGCGCGTGCCGATTGGATTTTGCCGGTCGACTCGACTTTCTACCAACGCAATTATATGGGAATGAACGACTCGGATTACGGGGGCGGCATTCCCGTAACCTGTTTATGGCGCAAAGATAAGGGCATCGCCGTGGGGCATGTAGAGCTTGCTCCCCGCTTGGTGTCTCTACCGGTGAAGAAGTCGGAGTATGACCGTTTCGCCCAAGTGTGCGTCGAGAGTGCCGGGGACGGCGTCACCTCGTTTTTGCGAGGCGACACGGTGTCGACGATACGCACGTTTGTATCGGCATACCGTGGCGACTGTTTCGCCCCGCTTCGTCAATTCTCGGAGTATATGCAAGCCTCGGGGCTGGTGATGCCCGAGTCGGAACCGGCGGCGTTCGAGCCCATGTGGTGCGCATGGGGATATGAGCGCGAGGCCACTTTTGACGAGATTTTGGGAACCCTGCCCAAAGTGAAAGAGCTGGGCATTAAATGGGCTACGGTCGACGACGGCTATCAGATCGCCGAAGGCGATTGGGATCTCGATACCCGTCGTTTCCCCGGCGGCGACAGGGATATGATCGATTTGGTGAACAAGATAAAATCGTATGGATTGAAAGTCCAATTGTGGTGGGCGCCGCTGGCCGCCGACCCGGGAACAAAGGTGTTGAAAGAGCACCCCGATTTCATTACGCTCTCCGAGCAGCAGACCCCCCACTATATCACTTGGTGGGATAGCTATTATCTCTCGCCAGTCGATTCGGGAGTGGTCGCTTATAGTGGCGATTTGGTCGAACGGTTCATCGACCGATACCACTTCGATGGCTTGAAACTCGACGGGCAGCACCTCAACAGCGTGCACCCCGATTATAGTCACGCCCATCACCCCGACTGTCCCGAGTACTCCTACGAGCAGTTGCCCGGTTTCTTCAAGATGATATACGACAAGACAAGAGCCATCAACCCGCATGCCGTGATACAGAACTGCCCGTGCGGTTGTTGCATGTCGTACTACAACCTGCCCTACACCAACCAGACGGTGGCTTCCGACCCCACCAGCAGTTGGCAGGTGCGTTTGAAAGGTTATGTGTACAAGGCGTTGGTGCCCAAGACCGCCTATTTCGGCGACCATGTGGAGTTGAGCGACAATGGCGACGATTTCGCCTCGTCGTTTGGCATAGGCGCCGTGTTGGGCACAAAATTCACTTGGCCCAAAAACAATCCCAAAGTGAAAGCCGATTATCGGTTGACCCCCGAAAAAGAAGTCGTTTGGAAGAAATGGTTCTCGTTGTACAACGAAAAGATGTTGTCGACGGGCGAATATGTGGGCGGCCTCTATGACATCGGTTACTCGCGGCCCGAGACCCATGTCATTCGCAAAGACGGCACGCTGCACTATGCTTTCTATGCCCCATCGTTCGATGGCGAGATTCTCGTCAAAGGGCTGGAAGAGGGGAAAGAGTACGACTTGTACGACTACTACAACGAGGTTTCGTTGGGGCGTGTCAAAGGCCCCGAAGCCCGGGTGAAATGCAAGTTCGAGCGGGCTTTGCTTTTCCAAGCCGACGAAGTAAAACAATGATAGTCCCAATTTCTCAATATAAATTTTTAACAATCTAAAAATCTCGATCTATGAATCTATTACAGAAAGTAGAAGGGAATCATGGAAAACACAGTACGGAACTTCGGTTTTGCAAGCGATTTTTCGTATCCTTGATTCTTGTGTGCGGATGTTTGGGAGTTATGGCTCAAAATGTACAAATATCCGGTGTTGTGAAAGATGTTGCGGGAGATCCGTTAATCGGAGTGAGTGTCCTTGTGAAAAACACCACAAAAGGAACCTCGACCGATTACAACGGCTTTTTTGCGATTACGGCTCCCGCCGACGGAACTTTGGTTTTCTCGTATGTGGGTATGGATACCCAAGAGGTGGAAATCGGAGGTTCCAAAACCTTGAATGTGACAATGACCGAGAACAGCAACTACATCGACGAGGTGGTGGTGATCGGTTATGGTACAGTGAAAAAACGTGACTTGACGGGATCGGTTTCTTCGGTGAAGAGCGAGGACCTCAACTTGGCCGTGGCGCCTTCGGTGGCACACGCCTTGCAAGGTAAAGCCGCCGGTTTGGTCATTTCGCAGAACAGTGCCCAGCCGGGTGGTGGATTGGATATCCGGGTGCGTGGTGAAGGGTCTATCAACGGTTCCAAAACCCCGCTGTACATCGTCGACGGTTTCCCCATCACCGAGTTGGAGCAACCCGAGACTTCGAACGAACGAATGGTGGCCGGTACGCAGAGTGTGTTGAACTTCATCAACCCCTCCGACATCGAGTCTATCGAGGTGTTGAAAGACGCTTCGGCGACGGCGATCTACGGTTCTCGTGCCGCCAACGGTGTGGTATTGATTACGACCAAACGAGGCAAAGAGGGACGTACCGTCGTTTCTTATTCGGGTTCGTATTCTATCCAGCAGTACACCGACAATTACGATGTCTATAACCTGAAAGAGTGGATGGAAGCCATGAATACCGCAACTTGGGACTTGTGGATGTATGAGAATCAAGTTTACCCCTATGGCAACCGCACCTTGCAAGAGGCTATGGATGCTCCGAAGAACGGTGTGGCCTACCAGCTCCGTTATACCGACAAGCAGATCGCCGAAGCCGGCGAGGGTACCGATTGGGTCGATTTGATTACCCGCAACGGTAGTGTGCAACAGCACAATGTGAGCGTGCAAGGCGGTAGCAAGACGACCAACTTCATGATGTCGTTGAACTACTACGACAACCGGGGTATCATCGAGAACTCGGGCATGAAACGTTACTCGGCAAAAATCAATGTCGACCACACGATCAACAAATATTTCAAGACCGGTGTCAACATTACCGCCTCGCGTATCGCCAACGACAATACGCAGCTCGGTGCCGAAGAGTATGAAAAATCGGGTATGATCCGCGCCGCCGTGCAGATGAACCCGAGCGTTCCGGCACAAGACGAGGACGGCAACTATCCTGTCAACCCGCAGTTGCCTACGCAGCCCAACCCCGCTTCGTTGTTGCTCAACACCGACGAGGGTTTGATGGACCGTATCTTGGCCAATGCCTATGTGACCTATGAGCCTATCAAGGACTTGGTATTCAAGTTCAGCATGGGTATGGACCGGGCTCACCAAAGCCGTAAGACCTACATGCCCAAGGAGACCCTGTTCGGTGGTTTGTCCGACGGTATCGCCACCATCAACGAGGCCGACAATGAAAAATATTTGCTCGAGGCTACGGGTACCTATTTGAAAGAATTCAACCGCAACCACCGCATCAACGCCGTGTTGGGTTGGTCGGCCGAGTTTAACAAAGACTATTATGTGAGCGCCGGCAACAACGGCTTCATTACCGACGCCTTCTTGTGGAATAGCCTCCAATCGGGCGAAGGTACCAAGGAAGTAGGTTCGGGTGGAAGCGAGAACCGCATCTATTCGGCGTTTGCCCGTGTAGGCTATACGTTCATGGACCGCTATCTGTTGACCGCCACGTTCCGCGCCGATGGCGCCAGCGTGTTTGCCCGTAACCACAAGTGGGGCTTCTTCCCCTCGGTGGCCTTGGCATGGAATATGGCCGAAGAGCCTTTCATGGAACCCGCCCGCTCGGTCGTTTCGATGTTGAAACCCCGTATCAGCTACGGTACCGTGGGTAATGCGACGGGTGTGACCGACAACGCTTTTGCCGCATACTATGCGCAATTGGCCTATAACCGCCAAGACAACAGCCCGCAAACCGGTGTGTTCGTGGGACGTTTGGAAAATCCCGATTTGAAATGGGAGACGACCAAGGAGATTAACGTAGGTTTGGACTTCGCTTTGTTCGACGGCCGCATCGGCGGTACGTTCGAGTTCTTTGAACGTAGAATCACCGACTTGTTGACCGACAAGCCGCTGAACACCTATCACGACTTGACATTCGTTTCGGCCAATATCGGTACTACCGGCGGTCGTGGTTTTGAGTTCACCTTGAATACGAAAAATATCGTGACGAAAGACTTCTCGTGGTTCTCCGATATTACTTTCTCTCGGGTAAAGAACTGGTGGGTAGAGCATACGACCGACTGGAAACCCTCGGTGTATGAAGGCGATCACGACCCCATACGGGCCATCTATTCGCGCAAAGCCATCGGTATTTTGCAAGAAGGTGACCCTGTTCCCGAGGCTCAACCCGACTTGAAACCGGGTCAACTGATTATTGCCGATATCAACGGTTATCTGCGTGACGAAAACGGCGATCCCGTGGTTCGCAACGGCCGCTTCATATTGACCGGCGAGCCCGACGGACAGATCGACGATGCCGATATGCGTCTGTTGGGAACGAGCGATCCCGGCTTTACCATCGGTTTCAACAATACGTTCCGTTACAAAGGCTTCGACCTCAACTTCAACTTCTACGGTTCGTTCGATCGCTTTATGCAGGATCCCACCCGCATGGCTTACGGTGCTTCGGCATGGGGTATGGCGCAATATGGTTATAACGGCTTGCATAGCCTCGACGACCGCTGGATGCCCGATAATCCCTCGACGACCAATCCGAGTTCGTTCTATACCGACGGTACTTATGGCGCAGGTGACTGGTTCTACGAAGATGCTTGGTATATCCGTTTGCAAAACATCACCTTGGGATATACGGTGCCTTCTACCGCCACCACTCGTAAGATTTTCCAAAACATGCGTTTCCACATCGACGTGAACAACGTATGCCTCTTCACTCCTTATGGAGGTCTCGACCCCGAAACCGATTCTTATGCGGCGGCTTATCCCAATGCCCGCACATTCACGTTCGGTGTAGATATTAAATTTTAGTGAACAACAATATAATACGGAATACAATGAAAAAGATTTTTCGAAAATTCACACTGTTGTTGCTGGTGGTCCCTATGCTGAATAGCTGCAATATGGACCCGATTAGTTATAGCGATATAAACCCCTCTATATTCCCGCAAACCGAGGCTGACTTGCAGTCGATGGTGCTGTCGTGCTACTATCCTTTGCGAGGCAGCTGGTGGGACGGTATCAACACGACCTCCGAGCGGGGGCAGATGTTTGCTAACGATGCCTGTACCGAGATTCTGGCCGGTAAGTATAGCATCCAAAAGTATAACCACGAGATGTCGTACAATACCGAGACTTCGGATCTTACCTATTTCTACTACACCCGTGAAGAACCTTATGGGTTTATCGGTAAGATAAGCCGCTGTACCACGGTAATCGACATGATTGAGAAGAGCGACCTTCCTCAGGAGTCGAAAGACCGCTACATCGCCGAGGTGCGTTGCGCCCGGGGTTACCTGTCGTATATCCTGTACGACATGTTCGGGCCGCTGGTTATCGCACCTATCGAAGTGCTGGACGAGCCGCTGAACGAGAATCCGCTTCCCCGCCTCTCGCGTGAGGCTATGGTAGAGTTTATCGAGGACGATTTGAAGTTCGCCGCTGAGTATCTGCCTTATCCGAAAGATACCGAGTATGGCAAATTCAGCAAAGGGTTGGCCAATATGTTGCTTATCCGTCTCTACCTGCACGAGACTCCCATAGACAAGGCATATTACAACGAAGTGGAGCGAATCGCCCGCGAAATGATGACCGCCGATTATGGCTACGCCATGGTCGACGACTATCCCTCGCTCTTCGAGTTGGACGGACAATCGAAATGTACCTCGGAGTATATCTACATTGTACCTTGCGCTGTCGACGGTCCCAGCCAGAACCAATGGCACTTGATGTCTTTGCCGCCCGATATCGCCGATGTACCCCTCGCCGGGTGGGCTACGGTACAAAGTACATGGCTATTCTACGACTCGTTCGAGGAAAACGATACCCGCAAGACCTATCTGTTGCCCGAGTACACTGCGCTTAATGGCGGCGTGCGGGAAGTACGCAACCGGGAAAATCCCGACCAGTACCTCGATTTAGGGCCTATTCCTTTGAAATACGAGTATGACCCCGCTATCGCCGGTAGTGGCGGATATAGCGACTTGGATATCGTGGTGTATCGTTATCCCGATGTGCTCCTTTCGTTGGCCGAGGCTATTGTCATGAAACCCGGCGGAGGTGTGACACAAGAGGCTGTCGACCTGATGAACGATGTGCGCGAACGGGCTAAAATCGAGGCCAAGACCTTGTCGGACTTCCCCACGAAAGAGGCATTTATCGACCAGTTGCTACTGGAACGCGCTCATGAGTTCTGGTGCGAAAGCGGCCAGTATCGTGCCGACCTTATTCGCTTCGACAAGCTGTATGACCGTGTGTTGGAGATGAATGCGGGGCAAGCACCTTATGCCAGCAAAGATAAATATGTATATCCGCTGCCGCCCGAAGTTATCGTCGACGGTAAAGGACAGGTGATACAAAATCCCGGATATACCATTTAACAGCAACCTGCCGGCGCGTCTCCCCCGACGAGACGCGCCGGTATCTCCACAAACCATAAAAAAACGAAAAGTTATGAAGAAGCTATTTAATTTGTTAGGCGTCGGCTCTTTGTTGTTCTTGGGCGTGGCGTGCGCCTCTTGCGATAAAGCGAATGGAGGTACCGATACCTCTAATCTTCCCATGGAACAAGTCTCCTATGACGAGTCGAGCGAGATAATCGTCAATCCCGAGCGGGGTTTCTACAAAGCCTCCTCGTGCGAAATGGGTGTCTCGGGCGCATTGAACGTATCGACATTGGAAGGCTATCGCGAGGACGGGTATTCGCTGGTATTCCGCTATTTCTATTTGAAGACTTTCAGGGATAAACCGCTTACCGACGAGGCGCTCCAATTCTTCGACAAAGACATGGCCGCCATGCGTGAGGCCGGTGTGAAGTGCGTGTTGCGCTTTGCCTACACCAGCGCCGAAAACGAACCCGACGCTCCGCTGTCGATTATCGAGACTCACATCGACCAGTTGAAACCCTACATCGCCAAAAACGCCGATGTCATTGCCGTATGGCAGGCTGGTTTCATCGGCTCTTGGGGTGAGTGGTACTACACGACCAACAATCTGTACAACCCCACAGCCCGGAAAGCCGTGCTCGACAAACTGCTCGAAGCGCTGCCCGAAGGCCGGGTGGTACAAGTGCGCACCCCGCAATACAAACAAGAGTACTTGAACCGGACGACTCCTATCCAAGCCGCCGAGGCTTACACCTTGTCCAAAGCCGCCCGCATCGGCCACCACAACGACTGCTTCATGGCCAGCGCCGACGACTACGGGACGTATCAGAACCGCACCGAGGACCAGAAATATTTGAGCCAAGAAGGTCTCTATTTGCCGATGGGTGGCGAGACTTGTCCTCCGCAAGGTATCTCTCCCGCCGATTGCGACCGGGCACAAGAAGAAATGCGCCACTTGCGCTGGTCTTATTTGAACAGCGACTACTATAAAGGTGTGAACGACCGCTGGATTTCGCAAGGCTGCATGGACGATATCAAGCGCGAAATGGGATACCGCTTCGTGCTCACGACCGGCGAATATACCACCAACGTAACTCCCGGCCACCTGCTCAAAGTGGTTTTGAAAGTGAGAAACGATGGCTATGCCGCTCCGTTTAATCCGCGCGACATCGAACTGGTATTGAGGAATGTGGCCGACGGCACGGAGTATGTATTGCCGCTCGACTCGGATCCCCGCAAGTGGAAACCCGAAATGGAGACTACCGTCGACATAGAAGCCGGCTTGCCGTCGGATATGCCGCTGGGCGATTATGACATTTATTTGAATCTGCCCGACCCCATGGAGACTTTGCGGAACAACCCCGACTACTCGATACAGTTGGCCAACAAAGACGTGTGGGAAGCCGAGACCGGATACAACTACCTGTCGATGCGCATCAATGTGACAGCCGACGAAATGACTCCTTCGTACACGGGAGAATCGGTTTTTGCCAAAAAATAAAAAGAAGATCGAATAATTTTTGTTAACCCTAAAATAATAATGTGATGAGAAAAACAATGAAAGGACTGATGTTCCTGCTGGTGAGTACCCTCATGGTATTTACCTCGTGCAAGGAAGAAGATGACGGCGGTATAACGGGCGGTGCGACCGGGAATGCGATTTCCGAGTTGGCGGTGACCCCCAATACCGGTGTGAAGTATGGCGATGAAGTGACGTTGACGGCCAAGTTTGCCGACGACAGAGGGCTCCGTCAATACTCGATTGCGGTGAGCAATGCCAATGGCGTGTTCTATGAATCGACCCAAATGCTTACCGGTAAAACGTATGACTTGAACACGAAAATCGCTTTGCCGTTGCCGAAGAACGCCGTTCCCGGCGATTTGACCGTCGCGGTTACCGTGAAGAACTCGGGCAACGAGTTGAGCTCCGAAGAGGTGACGATCACCGGTGTGGCTCTCCCCACCTTCGACGCCCTCTATCTGGCATTGGACAACAACTTGGTTTATACGATGGAGAAGGACGGCGATGTCTTCTCGGTAGAAGATTTCTTCCCGGCCGGCTCTACCGGTAAAATCTATGCCAACAGCGACAAGACCGGTATGTCTTGGGGTATGGAAGGCGAAGAGATCATAGCCCTTGGTAGCAACAATATCGTGATCGGTGGCGAGGAAGAGGCCTACTTCAAGGTTTCGTTCAACCCGGTTACATTTGAGTTGACACTGGGCAATGCCCAAAGTTGGACTTCCATCGACGAGTCGTTGTATATCTTCGGTACGATCTCGGGACACTGGGACGACAACGACGGTCCCGACATGGGTATCTGGGTAGAGAAAGAAAAAACCAAAATGAAAGGATACCAGAAGGATAACCAAAAATATTGGACTTGGACTCCGCCGTCGGACGGAACAGGTAGCGTGGAAACCGATATGTGGGGCGCTATCGTTGCCGGACAGTTCTACTTCAAAGAAGGTGGCAAGGACAACTTCCTGACATTTGCCGACCGTAAACTCACCCTCGGCGCCGAGAACAAAGACGCCAGCTTCTCGATTACCTTGGGCGGCGCCTACTCGATAAAGGTATTCCAAGAAGACGGTGTGTACACCAAAGTCGAGTTGAGCGACGGCTCCCGCACATTGGCCTATACCAACGAGGGTATCTATATCAATGGCGCGTTGTCTCCCGAAGCCATATCGTTCTGCGGCTCTCCGCTGGCGCTGGTGGAAGGCGAATACTTCTCGTATGAAGGTTTGGCACAGTTGACCCAAGGCCAATCGGTTACGGCCAACGGTCTCGACCTGTCGATAGCTTTCTGTGACCACGACGTGTTTACCGGAGCCGGTAACTCCACTTGGCAGATGATTGCTCCCACGGGTGAGTACCTTATCCGTTGCGACGCTTTCTCGGGCGAGGTTTATATCATGAACAACGAGGGTTATCCCGATGTAATCTATATGGACGGTTGGTGTTGGAACCGTTTCATGGGTGTTGAACGCGGCTCTTGGAATGAAACTACCCGCTTGACGTTGTACCGTACCTCCGAGACAGCCAACACTTATAAAGCCATAGCTGCTATTCTCCCGTGGGAAGGTGACGTGTCGTTCTGGGGCGAGCCTTATACCATGGAAGGATTCGGTAAATGCTGCATCTCTTCGAAGTATTTCGAAAATGTTAACGTTGCCGGTGATAATGGTATGTACTTGCCTGTTCCCGACGGAGAGGTTGAGACTTATTATGAAATCGTAGTCGACTTGAAGGACGGAATGACCATCGATAAAGAAAATATGGACGGAGATTATTATACGATTATCCCGACTAATGGCAAGAAGTTTACGTTAACGTTTACTCCTACCACACTATAAAATAAACTTTTTCATTTCCAATTGGAGCGGGGTGGCTTCCGCTATCCCGCCCCTTTTTTATAGCCATCACATTATGATTAGAAAAATTACTTTTACGCTTTTTGTGGCAGGGCTGTTGGCCGCTTGTCAAACTGGGCAAAAACAGGCGACCCCCGATTTAGAAGGCTTTGAAAAACTGCCGTTGCAATCGCAGATTACACGCGTGCAGCCAATGACGGGGATTGTGATATTCGCCAATAATCCGCAGTGCCAAACCGACGCGATAAGTTTGGAGTATTCCTATCTTTTGTATAAAGACGTGGTGAAGGAGAAAGGCGTGTATGATTGGAGCTCTTTCGAGAGTTTATTGGACACGATAGCTTCGCATGGGCATCAGGCGATTATCCGGCTCAGGTATGTCTATCCGGGCGACAAGGAGAGCGCTGTGCCCCAATATATTCGCGACCTGCCCGGATATGAAGAGACGATAGGCAAGAGCGAAGGAAAGGAAACTTGCTTCCCCGATTGGCGCAACGAGGAGTTGCAACGCTTCCACAAGGAGTTTTACCAGAAATTTGCCGAACGTTACGATAGAGACCCTCGCATCGCGTTCCTGCAAACGGGATTCGGGCTGTGGGCCGAGTACCATATCTACGATGGCCCGAGAATTATAGGCCGCACATTCCCCTCGAAAAAATTTCAAGCCGAGTTTTTCAAACTTATGGAAGAGACGTTTACCTATACCCCGTGGATGATTTCTATCGATGCGGCCGACCCGGCATATACCCCATTTGCCGAAGAGCCCGAATTGAAAGAGTTGAAATTCGGTGTGTTTGACGACTCGTTTATGCACGAGACCCATGCCGACCACAATGGGAAAAATTGGGCATTCTTCGGCGAAGACCGCTATCGGGAATCGCCGGCCGGGGGAGAGTTCAGCTATTACACCAAATATGATCAAGAACATGTGCTCGATTATCCCGAGGGGATCTATGGACACACCTTTGAAGAAGAGGCCGCCCGGTTCCACATCACGTTTATGAAAGGCAACGGGCAATTGGCTTACCAGACGATGGAACGTCTCGAACAGGCCGGCATGGCGTGTGGGTATCGTTATGTGATTACCGACGCAAGGACGAAAGAGGATTATACTTGGGTACAGATAGAAAATGCGGGAGTCGCCCCCATTTACCGCGACGCCTATGTGGCGGTGAATGGCGTGCGTTCCGAGTCGAGCCTCATCGATTTGCAACCGGGCGAGAGCCGCTGGGTGGGCATATCGGCCGGAGGTGAAGGCAGCGTGGTTTCTATCGAATGCGACCATTTGATTGCCGGGCAGCGGATAGAGTTTGAGGCCGATGTAAAAGCCGATTAGCCTCGATAGGGCTGTGTCAAAATAATAAATTTTGGCGCAGTCCCTTAGGTGTGTTAGAATTGATAAAATGCGAGACATTGAGGGTGAGGACGACAGGAGTTTACTCCCGTAAATGACTTAGCCCGAATCCCGATAATAACGCAGCAGTTTGCAATTATGACACACCGCCTATTTCCCCCGATATTAAATCGAATATAAAACACTTAATCTTATTATAGTATGAAAAAAATAGCGTGGGCCTGTTTGAGCTCGATATTGATTTTTGGCGCATGTACAAATGACGCCAATAAAGAGATAGGGGATACCCCCAACTTCGACGATTTCGTGAAAATATCGCTGCGGTCGCACATTACGGGTGTACAACCTATGACCGGAATTGTACTGTGGACCGATAATGAAAAACGGAATACCGATGCGATAAGCCTCGAATATTCTTATATGCAATACAAAGACATCGTGAAAGCGAAAGGGGTGTATGACTGGACTCCCCTCGAACGGAAACTCGATGAAGTCGCCTCCCGCAAACACCAAGCGATCATACGTTTCTGGTACACCTACCCGGGATTTGAGAGCGCCGTGCCCCAGTACATCAGGGATTTGCCCGACTACGAGGAGACCGTGGCGTTGAGCGAGGGCAAACGCACCGGATTCCCCGATTGGAGACACCCCGAGTTGCAACGCTTCCACAAGGAGTTTTATCAGAAATTTGCCGAGCGGTATGACAACGATCCGCGCTTGGCGTTCCTGCAAACGGGATTCGGCTTGTGGGCCGAATACCATATTTATGACGGTCCCCGCATCATGGGACAGACTTTCCCCTCGAAGGAGTTCCAAGCCGAGTTTTTCAGAATGATGAGCGAGACGTTCAAATATACGCCGTGGAGCGTCTCTATCGATGCGGCCAGTCCCGAATACACCCCGCTCGAAGCCGACGCTTCGTTGAAAAATTTGAAATTTGGCTTGTTTGACGACTCGTTCATGCACGAGACTCACGACGAGTACAACGGGAAGAACTGGAAATTCTTCGGCGAGAACCGTTACCAAACTTCGCCGGCCGGCGGGGAATTTGGCTATTACACCCAGTATGACCAAGAACATGTGCTCGATTATCCCGACGGTATTCACGGCCGTAACTTCGAAGGCGAGTCCAAGCGGTTCCACATCACCTATATGATAGGGAACAACCAGCCGTCGTATCAGTCGATGAGCCGAATCAAACAAGCCAGCATGCTGTGTGGCTATCGCTACGAGATAACCGATGTGAGAGTGAAAGAAGACTCCACTTGCATACAAATCAAAAATACGGGCGTGGCTCCTATCTACCGCGACGCCTATGTGGCGGTGAACGGGGTGCGCTCCGAGTCGAGCCTTATTGATTTGCAACCGGGCGAGAGCCGTTGGGTAGGCGTGTCGGCCGGTAGTACCGATATGGAAATCACCATCGAATGCGACCATTTGGTCGAAGGCCAGAAGATAGAATATGAAGCCGATGTACAAGGCGAATAAGATAAATAATCGAGACCATGAAGATTGAAAAATGGTTGATTTATGCTTGGGTGACAACCCTGCTGTGGGGAGTATGGGGTGCGTTCAGCGAGATGCCTACCAAAGCCGGCTTTCCGGCTACATTGGGGTATATCGTGTGGGCTATCTCCATGATTCCCTGCGCTATCGTGGCGCTGTGGCGAATTAAATGGAAACTCGATGTCTCGGGCAAAGCTATATTCTATGGAATGATGGTCGGCCTGTTGGGCGCCGTGGGGCAGTTGCTGCTGTTTCAAGCGCTGCGCATGGGCCCGGCCTATATCATCTTCCCGTTTGTATCCATGTCGCCGGTCGTTACTATCGCCCTTTCGTTGTGGCTGTTGAAAGAACGGCCGACCAAACGTCAACGCTGGGGTATCGTGATAGCGTTGCTGGCCATATTCTTCTTGTCGGTTCAACAAGGTGAAGGTGATGTGGAAGGAGGCATGTGGCTGGTATTGGCGACCAGTGTATTTGTCATGTGGGGCGTGCAGGCCTATTTTATGAAGCTGGGAAATAAGGTGGCCAAAGCCGAGAGTATATTTGTCTATATGGCCATATCGGGCGTGCTGTTGATTCCCGTGGCCTACCTGATGACCGACTTTTCACTGCCTATCAATACGGATCCGTCTTTGATTTCGTCGGCATTTGTGATTCAGTTGTTGAATGCCGTGGGCGCTTTGACGTTGGTCTATGCCTATCGTTATGGCAAAGCAGTCATTGTCTCGCCTTTGACCGGGTTGGCACCCTTGATAACCGTGGTACTGTCGTTAATTATTTATGCGGTATTCCCCGGTACTATATTATTGATCGGCCTCGTATTGGCGACTATCGCTATGGTCGCTCTCGCGGAGTGACAAAGACCGGCTATGGAGCGGAGCAGGATTGCACACTTTGATAGTTGTTTAATTAACCTTTTATTTTACTGTGATGAAAAAGATGCTATTATGGATAAGTTGCTTGTTGGCTTTTCAGGCAGGAGCAACGGTTATTTCGGTGCCCGGTTCGGGTTCTATCGCCGATGCGATAGCAGGGGCTTCGCCGGGCGATGTCATAGAGTTGACGTCGGGTACTTATGTAGGCGACATTACAATCGACAAGGCGTTGACCTTGCAGGCCGCCGAAGGGTTGGAAAATGCGCCGGTGATTCAAGGCCGGGTTTCGGTGAGAGAGGGTGCGACAACCATATCGGGAATCGTGTTCGACGGAAACAACGAGGTCGCCGACGCCATTCGTGTGGACGATGCGACCAACGGAGGCCCGGTAAAGGTATTGGGCTGCACCTTGCGCAATTATACCAATCGCTTCCTGTATCTCTCGTTGTCGGGAAACAAGATACGGTCGCTCACTATCGACAATTGTATCTTTACAGGGTCGGACAACAGTACGGAGAACAAAGCCATTTATGCTTCCAACGCTCCCGCGCAGGCCGATTCGATTTGTGTAACCAACTCGACTTTTTCCAATTTCAATACAGGGAGCAATTATTTCTTTCGCATTAATTGTGGTGAAGAATTGGTGCTTACTCCCGTGGTGAAGGTAGACCATTGTACATTTTACAACTGTTTCGACCGTCGAGGCGTGTATCTGTACAATGCCGGGAAGTCTACGATAAAGAATTCGATTTCGGCTTTTTCGGAACGGAAAGACGATACGAAGAGCTTTACCGCTTATGGCGACGAAAGTATCATCACGAACGTGATTTCCTATAATGTCGATTTATATGGAAGCGCGCGGCAGGAAAATGTCATATCGCAGAACCCTTTGTTTGTCGATGCCGAGAATGGGAACTTCCAGCTGTATAAAGATTCGCCGGCGGTAGGAGCGGGCGACGACGGTAGCACGTTGGGCGACCCTCGTTGGGGTGTGTCGGAGGAGAATGCGCCGGTAGAAGACCTGCCGTATGAATGTTTTAAGAGCCCGTACAGCATGTCACCTACGACTTCTTCGGTGCGTATTCTTTGGCAAACCCTCGATTCCAATCCTTCGGGGACGGTGTACTATGGCACGACTCCCGATCTGGGGCAGAAAGTCACGGCTCAAACCGGGTGGAATGTAGAGGGCGAAGGTTTTGTTCATGTAATTGAGTTGACCGGTCTCGAGCCGTTTACCGAATATTACTACCAAGTGGGTGATGAGGTGCGCCGTTATGAAAAAATGTGTGTTGCCAAGACTGCGCCCGAGAAGGGTACCGATTTCCGGTTGGTCGCTTTCAGCGATGTACACGATAATGACGAGGGTATTTGGGAGCATTCGGCGCCTGTCATGCTGGAAACCGACCCCGATATGTGGTTGACGATAGGCGATTTGGTGAATAAGGGCGACTCGCGGGTGTGGAACTCGTCGTTCTTTATCCCCGGTGAACCTTTGCTCTCGGCCAAAACGTTGACTTCTATTATCGGCAATCACGAGACCATGGATAAAACAGACGAGAACGGCCCGACTACTTACTACGATTATTTCTCGCTTCCGTCGCACGGTTTTATCGACACCGACGAGCGAATCGACCCGAGGGGCGAAGCCTATTTCGCTATGGACTACGGCGATGTGAAAATCATTGGCTGTAACTGGAACGAAGGAAAAGACGACCCGTCGTTCGCTACCGGCTCGAAGCAGCTTACATGGCTCGACGAGCAATTGACCAACGCCGATAATAAATGGATATTTATCTTTGCCCATGTGAATGTCTATTCGACCAGTTACCACGGACAATGGTCGGCCAGCCAAAAAGAGTATATTGCTCCGTTGCTCGAGAAGCATGCGTTGGAAGGCAAGCACATACTTGTGTTTGGAGCCGACGAACATAATTTCGAACATTTGTATAAAGACGGGGTGCACTACCTGCGCCCGGGTGCCATGAACGGGAGCAATCGTGACCAATATAATATGGCCGATAAACCGTATAGCTTGATATTCAACAAAATTGCCGGCTTCTCGACAATCGACGTTTCGGAGAATGGCGAGAAAGTGACGTTGATTGCCCGCGATAGAGACGGCGTGGAATTTTATTCGTATGAATTTACCCGTGGTGGACTGATGCCGAGCTTGTATATTACCGAACCGAACGAAAATACCGGGGAGGTAACCGACAGCTGCACGATTCGATGGTCGAGTTTCGATCCGCAGGGGACTGCGAAAGTAGGTCTGTACTATTCCTCGGATAGTATAAACGGGACTCCTATCGTGACCGATTTGTCCAGTGATGTGTCGGTAGTCGATTCCTATGTGTGGAACGTTCGCTATCTGCAACCCAAAGGCGATTATTGGATTTATGGGGTTATCGACGACGGAGTGTCCTCGCCGGTTAAAAATTATGCCAAAGGAAAAATTTCCATTGTAGGCGACACGACCCCTCCTCCCGCGCCGACCGATTTCACGGGGAGTGTGGTCGACGGGAATGTGGTGCTTACTTGGAAAGACCCTGTTTATGAGACCCCTGTGAATGTTACGATAAATGATTTCGAGTCGGGAATATCGGGCGTCGAAGGTGTTGGGGCGAGTGGCGGTAGCGGTTCCTTGGCCGAGGTCGACGGCTATGAGGGCAAGGCGCTCCAAATGAATTACGATATAGCCGAGGCGTGGGGCGAATATGCTGCGGTATTTACGTTCGACCGGGCACAAAATTTTTCGGACTCTCCCTATTTGGAGTTTTGGTATAAAGGCGACGGTTCGGGGCGGACATTGCGGCTTATCGTCAAGGACGATTATAATTTAGATGGTACGGACGACGATTGGTGGTACGATGAGTCCCTGCCGCTGAATTCTACCGAATGGCAAAAAGCGAAGGTCGATATTCGCACGTTTCAAGCCTTTACATGGCACCCCAATGCCAACCAAAATTGCGATGCTTCGCGGGTGATTTCGTTGCATTTTGTCGTTCCCAGCGGGGCTCCGTGCAACGGAGGTGTGCTTACCCTCGACAACATAGCCATGACGGGGCTTATCAATCCGGCACCCGATTTCGAAGCGACCACGATAGTCCGTCGCAGCGATCGGTTTGCGCAAGATGAAAATGACGGTACTATTGTCTATGATGGAGCCGAAGAGTCGTTTACCGATACAAATGTAACCTCGGGGACATATTATTATGCGGCTTTTGCCCATGACGATTTGGGCAATTATTCGGCTTTTACCGAATCGGCTTCTTGGCGATATGCCGTATCGGTAGATGTTGAGGAGAACGGGTTACCGGGTTTTGTGGTTTCTCCCAATCCGGCTTGGGATTATGTGACGGTGACTTGCCCCGGTAGTGAGGGCTTCGAGGTATCGATTGTTAATTCAAGTGGCGAGAAGGTCTTGCGTGAGCGTTGCGTTAGCCCGACTGCGTGGTTGAATGTCGAGCATTTGGCCTCGGGTGTTTATATCGTCTCGGTGAAATCGGGAGAAAAGGCATATAAGCAGAAAATAGTCGTCAAGTAGATGTGGCGGCAGGGTTAATGAAAAGAGCCCGGCGGGAACGTTATGCGAAACGTTGCCGCCGGGCTTTCTCAATATAAAATAGCTGAAATTGTTAGTATTAGATAGGATTTGGCTAATGAGATTGGCCACATTAATAAACGGTGTTTTGAGGATCCATGTTGGTCCAACCGCTCATCCAGTTGTTGGTTTCGGTTTCGCTGGGAGAGAAGGCTCCGATGTAGGACACTTGCTCAAATCCCGAAGCCACTAAGGGGTTGTTCCAGTCGGCGGCATGGCTTACCAGCGGACTCTCTTGCGAGGGAATCATGCAGAACCCGGCGAGATTTTGGGGATTACCTTGCAGTTTGAGGTCGGCGATGGCGGCATAGGTAAGGTTTTTACCATCGGCCCGGTTGAAGTAGTTGCCGGTGAAAGCGCCGTTATCGGTGGGGCTGTACTGGGTGTTGTTTTCCCAGTATTGAGCGTCTTGGAAGTTTTTGACCATACCGGCGAACAGGCAGTTCGACACAACCAGTTTACCGTCAGAGGCAAATCCTTGTGTGTTTGAGTTCTTGTCGTTTTCGATAATCAATCCGAGGGGGAATCCGGCGAACACCGAGTTGAATACTCGCAATTGCGTATTGCGGCGCAAGTGCATAGCCGCTTGGAAACGGGCGTCGGTATTGCTGCCGTTTATACCGGCTTCGTCGGTGTAGTTGGCCGGATCGATTACCGGGCCGAACATCGATACGTTGGAGAATACGCACGAGGTGTAGGGCTCGATGGTGGCGGCGTCGCTGCAATTGTCCGATTCGAAGCCGTTGGAGGCCGATTTGTCACCGATTTTGGGGTCACGCAGCGATACGAGGAATTGCAGTTTACCCGAGAAACCGTTGTCGGTATCGAAGTCGTCGTCCCAAGTGCCCAAGGCTACGAGGTGCTTGCAGTTGACTGTGCCTCCAAACCACTCGTAGGAGTCGTCGCCCGAGTAGGACACTTGCACATAGTCGACGGTCGTTCCGCTACCTACCGACCCGAAAGTGATGGCGTTGATTTCGTTGTCGACCGAGTATTCTATACCGGCAAATTCGCAACGAACATACTTCAAGACACCCGAGTTGTCGGCGTCGTTGTTGCCGCCGTGTTCACTGCGCACACCGCCTTCGATAGTTTGTGTGCCTTTATTGTTTTTGGCGTTACCCAGCAGGATAATACCGCCCCAGTCGCCGGGCTTGCGGTTGCCGGGAGCTTGTGCCGAAGTAAATACGATAGGACGCTCGGGGGTGCCTTCGGCGATGAGTTTGCCGCCTTTTTCTACAATCAGAGTGGCTTTGGAGGCTTTTTCGCCTTTGATGATTACACCCGGCTCGATGGTGAGTGTGGCGCCCTCGGTTACATAGACAAAACCTTTCAAGTTGTAGGTGTTGGGATAGGTCAAGGTCATGTCGGTCGAAATTTCGTAGGCATCGGAACCATCGCCGAGGTCGTAGCTCGCTCCTTCGGGAGTAGGTTCGTTGTTGTTTTCATCACAACTTACAACAGTCATGGCTGCCAAACATACGAAGGCAATCGTTTTGAATAGTTTTTTCATTGGATTCTTTTTTTAGTTAGTATGATAAAAAGGTTTTTGAAGTTAGAAACTGAATGTGATACCCACGCTTACCGACCGCCCCGGGCGATAGGACTTCGTCAGTTGCTCGCGCTCTTGCAGCCGGCCTGAGGCATCGTAGAATTGCGGGAATTGCTTATAGACAATTTTCTCGGCCAAAATATCTTTTACGCCCGCTTTCAGCTCGATGAGCTTGCCAAACTTCTTGGAGACAGTGAAGTCGAGGCTGTTGCGAGGCATCTCGTAGGTGTCGGGGATATTGACGCTTACGTCGTGGGTTGTACTGTTCGACTTGCCAATGCCGATGATACGTTTCCCTAACCGGTTGTAAAGCAGCGACGACATCAACCCCCACTTTTCATTTTGGTAATAGAGGCCGGCATTGATAATATAGGGCGATTGCCCTTGCATGGGACGATCCTCGGTTTTGATGATACCCGACTCGTCGAACCGCACCGTACTCTTGATAAGAGAGGCGTTGAACAGTAGGCTGAATCCTCGCATGCCCACGAAGTCGAGGCTTTTGCGAATTTCCACTTCGGCTCCTATGCTATGAGCCGAGAGCGCATTTTCGTAGTTGTAACGCAGGGTGCCGCCCATGTCGATAAAAGTCCATTCGATGGGATTCTCGAAGTGTTTGTAGAAGATTCCCACACTTACCAATTCGCCTCGTTGGGGATAAAATTCGTAACGGAAATCGAGGTTGTCGATATTGCAGGTTTTGAGGTCTTCGTTACCTCCTATCTCGTTGAAGAGGTCGAAATCGTAATAGACGGCCGGCGACACTTCGCGGAACTCGGCGCGGTTGAGCGAGCGCCCATAGGCGAGCCGCAGCAGGTGCTGTTCGTTGAAGTTATAGGTGGCGTTGACCGAGGGTAACAGGTCGAGATCGATATAGTTGCGGCTGGTCAGCAATGTCTGCGACGCCGACATCGATTTGTCGCGGGTGAGGTGCAACCGGTTATATTCGAGGCGCAACCCGGCATAGACGTTGAATTGACCGAAAGGTAATTCGATAGCCCCGTAACCGGCTCCGTAGAGATTGGTCGCGTCGTAGGCGTTGGTCTTTTGGGTAATCTCGTCGATATAAACTTTGTCGGCGCTGAGCCACTCGTCGCTCATCATCTCTTCGTAGGGCAGGTAGAGGTACTCCTGCCGCTCGGCGACGGTGAGATTGTCGTAGCGATAGACAAACTCACGAGGGGCATAGCTACGGGTGCGGTATTCGCCCATTAGCCCGGCCTTGACTGTCGAACCGATAGGGCCGATATTTACCACTCCTTTGTAGTCGACGCTACCCGAGAAAAGATGATCGTTGAGCGTTTGGAAATAACGGGAAATCTCCTCGTTGCCCACTCGTACTTGCGACAAATCGGCGCCTTCGCTTATACCTGCCTGATTGACAATGATGCGGCGGTCGGGCTCGTCCTTGTAGGCATAGCTGTATCCTACATTCCACGACAAGGCGTGCGCTTTGTGCTCGTCGAGAAAGTGATTCCCGGCCAACTGTCCCAGATAGGTGAGGCGCGACTGGTACAGCATCTCGGTCTCTTCGCGATAAAAGGGACTGCTTATGTTCCGCACGCCGGAGCGCTCGGTCAGCCGGTTTTTCCCCAACATGTTGAATAGGTTGCGAAATTCCAGCTTGTGGCGGTCGCTGAATATGAACGACCAGTTGTGCATGGCACCCAGCCGCACATCGTTGGAGTACTGGTTGTCGATATAATCGTCGAGATAGACCGGCTTGTCGGCCTCCGACGAATAGACGCCGAAACGGGCGTTCACAATATCTTGTATGGTCTTGTAGGTGTTGCTGTAATTGATAAATGTGGTCATACCTATCTCGGTGCCGCCTTCGGTGTCGAACCGTCTATTTACCGTGAGCGACAAGCGTTGATCGGGTAGGGGGATAAAACTCTTCACTCTCCAGTCCGAGTTGAACGAGCGGGTCAACCGTGTCACCTCCGAAGCGTCGCTGCCTGCTATATCCATGTGCGAGGGCATGCCGCTCGGAAGCGGCCGTTTGTTCACATCGAATCCCAGCCAATCGGTTGCGCTTCCGGGATTGAGCCGGGTATCGGTAAATTGCGTGTTGGTATTGAATCCGGTCGTATAGTTTACTTGTATCGAGTTGCGCAATGGCAGGCTTTTGGTGGCGATGCGAATGAACCCGCCGGCAAAGTCGGCCGGAATCTCGGGAGCCGGCGATTTGTAGATAATCATGTTCTCGATTTGAGAGCTGGGGAGCATGTCGAATGAGAATACCCGGCTGTCCGATTCGAGGCTCGGAGCTGTATTGCCATTGATCCACACATTGTTATAGCGTTGGGCCAAACCTCTCACGACCACAAAGCGATCGTCGAGAATAGAGATACCCGGTACTCGCTTCACCACTTCCGAGGCGTCACGGTCGAGTGTTTTGGCTATCTGCTGCGACGAAATGCCGCTCGCCACTTGCACTTGGGCTTTCATTCCCTCGATCAACGCAGTCTCGGTATCGTGGCGGCGATAGGTTGCTACTACCACCTCTTGCAGGGCGACCCCGTCTTCTTCCATTTCGATAACCAGTGGGGTATTTGCTCCGTTGGTAGTCATATCGACGGGGATTCGGGCTGTCTTGTATGACAGATAGCGGCAGATTATTGTTTGTTTGCCGGCCGGCAGATTGGAAAAAGCGAAGCGGCCATCAATATCGGAGGCCGTCGCCATCGAGGTATTCTCGATTTGGACGGTCGCCCCGATAATGGCTTCGCCGCTTTTTTTGTCTTTTACAATCCCCTCTATTGTTCCGGAGCTGGCCCACGCCCCAATCATCTGTACCGAAAAAATAAAACCTAAAATAATTGCCAGAAGTCTGCTTTTATCCATACTTTCTTACCTTTTCTTTTCCGCCGCAAAGGTATGGGCATGGAACTACAAAAGTGTGACAGCCTCGTGAATGAGCGTATAACACTTATGACATTTCGGCAACTTGCGTTTATCAAAAAAGTTTCAAAAAAAAGATAAGCTCTTATTTTAGAATCGTATAGATAGAGGCTACAAAAAGCGATGAACTGCGATTGGGGGTGAATAAAAAAAGAGACATATCTCATGGGGGATATATCTCTTTTATAGGTGTTACATGCCTGCCGGCATGGGGCAAGTTGTCCCTTGCGCCGGCCGGTATGAGCTATTCGATATAGGGGAGCAATACCTTTTTCCACACCAGATAGGCATCGCCCAGCAGGTGCAGCCCGTCGTTGGTGTAGGCGGGGTCGAGCTCGGTCGTTCCCGGGGTGATTAAGTGGGAATAGAGGTCGATATAGGTCGATTGCTCGGCCTCGGCGAGTTGTTCCAGCCGTTGGTTTATCTCGACGATTTGCGGAGCCTTTCCTACAATCTTGCGGTATTGTCCGAATGAATCGTTTGTCGGCAGCATGCTCTGTATGTAGAGTTGTGTCGAGGGCGTTTCCTGTCGTATTTTCTTTACGATTCGGGCAATGTTCCCCACGATGCTGTCGGTCGAGAGGTCGTGCGAAACGTCATTGATTCCTATCATTAGGAAAATCTTGGCCGGTTTCCCGGCGATAATGGGGTTGAGGCGGTCGTAGACCCCCATCGACACATCGGAACTGATGCCTCGGTTTTTGATATTGGGGTTGCCAAATAGTTCGTGCCACTCACAGTTGTCGGTGATGCTGTTTCCCAAGAACACGATGTCGTCGTTGTCGATCGGCAGTTTCTCAAACAGGGTGGCCCGTTGGTAATAATACAGGTTGTAATGGTACACCTCTTGTGCCATAGCGACGGCTGTCCCGAGGAGCAGCGACAACAGCATGGAAATCGAAATCTTTTTCATCTCTCGGGGAATTTAATTGTTGTGATTCTCGGCATGATAGGCATCTACGGCTTTCTTGACCGAGCCGTGCAGGAGCAGCAGGCGCTTGGCGTGTTCGTAGTCCATACCCAGTTCTTCCGATACCATGCGGGTGCCCCGGTCGATCAGCTTCTGATTGGAGAGTTGCATGTTTACCATGCGGTTCCCTTTTACACGTCCCAACTGTATCATCACCGAAGTGGTTATCATGTTGAGAATCATTTTTTGGCCTGTCCCCGATTTCATGCGGGAGCTACCGGTTACATATTCAGGGCCTACAATCATTTCAATAGGTACATCGGCCTCTTTCGATATGGGGGAGTCGGGGTTGCTCGAGATAGAAGCGGTGAGAATCCCGTGCTCACGGGCTGCATGTAGAGCGCCTATTACATAGGGAGTTGTCCCCGAGGCGGCAATGCCTATTACCGTATCTTTTTCGTTGATATTGTGCTCTTTCAATTCTTCCCAGCCACGGGTTGTATCGTCTTCGGCGTTTTCGACCGGATTCCGCAACGCGATGTCGCCTCCGGCGATCAACCCGATAACCAGTGTCGGGGGCATGCCGAATGTAGGCGGTATTTCCGAAGCGTCGAGTACGCCCAGTCGCCCGCTGGTCCCGGCTCCCATGTAGAAGATACGGCCGCCTTGTTTCATGCGGGGCACGATTTGTGACACCAGTTTCTCTATTTGGGGGATTGCTTTTTGTACCGCCAAAGCTACTTTTTGGTCCTCGGTATTGATGTCTTGCAGAATTTCCAGAACCGATTTCTTTTCGAGATTGTCGTATAGCGACGGTTGCTCGGTTATTTTTACGAATGCCATAGTGTATTGGGGTTTACAAGGTGGTTGAATGAAATTCGATAAGTCCCTGCATGGGGCTCTTGATAATAGTGCCCAATTCTATTTGGAGTGCGTTTGCCGCCTCTTCGAGAGTATCTTTGTAATAGTATGCGATAGAGCCGATGAAGTGAACCTTTACGTTTTTGTAATTGTACTGCATCACGTTGCGTGTAAAGAAGTTCTTGAACCCGTTCAAGACGATTCGGTGGATACAAGGCTCCTCGATGTTCTCGATGAGGAAAGGCGAAACCGATGCCAAGAAGCGGTTGGGGAAAGGTTTCTTATACACATTGTCCAAAATCTCTTTGGGGGTGAGGTTGAAGCGTTTGAAGAATTTCTCCTTCAACTCGGGAGTCAACTGGTTTTTCAGGCAGTCGCCTACCAGCAATTTGCCTAAGACCGCACCGCTGCCTTCGTCGCCCAAGATATATCCCAGCGGCGAAATGTTCTCGACAATCTCTTTCCCGTCGTAATAACACGAGTTTGAGCCGGTTCCCATGATACAGGCGATGCCCGGGTTGTGGCCACAGAGGCTGCGTGCGGCAGCCAGCAGGTCGCTCCCGACTTCGATTTTTGCCGGTATGTGGCGGTAAATGGCTTTTTGCACGATTTCGTTTTTCTCGGGGAAGGCACAGCCCGCTCCGTAGAAATAGACGGCCTCGATGGGCAGCCCATCGAGATGAGGCAGGAGCTTATGCTTGATGACAAGGCTTATCTCTTCTTCGGTTTGAAAAAACGGATTTGTCCCTTCGGTAGTAATTTGTTTTACTTGGGTTCCTTGGTTTACTACACACCAATCGGTTTTGGTGGAACCGCTGTCTGCAATAATAATCATATTTTTATATATATTTTCTTTTTATACAAAATGTATCCCACGATCCAGTTTATCCCTACGAACAGGAGGGCAAATATGAGCGACGCAAAAGTCTTGTCTTTGAACAGAGGAACAAGCCACTCGTTGTAGACCATGCCTTTGAGGGTCATTATTTCGCCTTCGTAAGTGAGGTAAATATTCCCGATAAGTATGCTCAGCACGGCTCCCAGTACATACATGAACAGAGGATTGATGCCGAATGCTTCGAAGAAACGGCTCCATTTCTTATGCCCTTTGATGTCGATAATCCAAATGAGCAATGCGAGTGAACTGGCGGCCAGCCCGCAGGTTGTCAATACAAAAGTGGGAGACCATATCTTTTTGCTGATGGGACAGCCATATTCGAGTAGCAGTCCTGCGAAAGTGAGTATGGTACCGGCGATAAACAGGTTTTGCATGCGCACGGCGTTGTCTTTGGTGCGCATGATGAGCCCCCCGCAAAATACGCCTATGAGCACATGGCATATCGAGGGTATGGTACTGAGCAGCCCTTCGGGGTCGAATGCCAATCCACTGTCGTGATACATGTGGTTTGCTCCCAAGATGGCCCGGTCGATGACCGAGACGATATTCTCCTCGGAGAACTCGAACCCTTTCCCTGTGAGGAGTACGACGAAATAGGCCAGCAGGGTGGCGATGACGATATGGGGAATGTATTTGTGTTTAACCAGCAGTGAGACAAATGCGGCGACTCCATAGCAGATGGCCAGCCGCGGCATTACACCTAAAATGCGAATGCGGTCGAAGTTCCACATGGCTGTTCCCAGCCTTTCGAAAAACGGCATCGATGTTTCGCCGAGTTGATGATAGTCGCGCATGGTAAGCCCGAACCATGCTATGGCCAGTCCTATGGCGAAAATGACGATGGTGCGGCGCACGATTTTCCATACGACGGCTCCCGAAAGTTTGAACTCGAATTTCCGCAGCGACATGTAGGTGGATATTCCCATGATAAACATGAAGAAAGGGAAAACGAGGTCGGTAGGTGTCAACCCTATCCATTCGGCGTGGCCGAGCGGCGCATAGATGTTCCCCCACGAGCCGGGATTGTTTACCATAATCATTCCGGCTATGGTGATACCTCTCAGAATGTCGAGAGAAAGGAGGCGACTGCTGGGCTGTTTGTTCATGATATTCGGTTTTTTGGAGTTGTGCATTTATCTACTAAGTAAACAATCGATACATAGGGTATCCCGGCGTTGGTAGTCAATCCTATTTCGCAGGTGCGGCTGTTGGAGTAACCTGTTTTTACGCCGGCTTTTTCCAATTGCGGTTTCAGTTTGCGCAAGGCGTAGGCGTTGACTTCGGGGTGTGTGAATCCCCGGTCTCCGGCAAACCCGCAACAACCCACCTCTTCGGGCACAATTACCCGGGTGGAGCAGAGACGTGCCAACTCGATGAGCATGTTGTCCAAGTTCATTTTCCGCATCGAGCAGGTGATATGTACGGCTATGGGTTCGTCGATGGGCGAGAACACCAATTTGTTTCGCAAAAAGGTATAGATGAACTCTACGGGTTCATACAACTTTACCCGGGTCATTACCTCGCGCATGCGGTGCAGGCAGGGGCTTTGGTCGCAGAGTACGGGGTATTTCCCGTTTTCGCTGGCTTGGTAGAGCGCCTCTTCGAGTTCGGCCGATTTGCGGTCGGCGATGTCCATCATGCCTTTGCTTTCCCAAATGGTTCCGCAACAAAGGTTTTTCATATTTTTGGGGAATATGACTTCATAGCTGGCTTTTTGCAGCAAGGCTACGGTTTTGTCGATGAGCGGCGTTTGCTCGGGCGAGTTTTTGGCCGTTCCCATGGTTTGGTTGATACAACTGGGGAAATAGACGACTTTCAACGGCTCTTCGTGTTGCTCTATTTTGTGAGGATAATAGGGCTTGGGCATGGCGGCTGTCCATAGGGGGAATCCCAGTCGGTGCAGTCCTTTGCCTATGGCGCTCATCGATTGGCTGCCCAATAGTTTGTGAGCCGTGTCGGCCAAATAGAGTATCGGCCGCAATCCTGCTTTGGTAGCCGCGAAATGGTTGGCGACGAAATCGCCGGTTTTATATCCGATGCTTCCGGCCGGTAAATTCTCTTGCCGTATGTCGTGGGTGAGGTCGCCCACGTTTATGCCCATAGGGCACGACATGGAGCAAAGCCCGTCGCCGGCGCAAGTGGCGTTGCCCAGATATTTGTATTGCCGGCGCAAGGTGTTCAATCGTTTTTGGCTTGCGGGGTCGGCGCAAGTTTTCAAGCGGGAAATTTCCCGATGAATGACGATGCGCTGGCGCGACGAAAGGGAAAAACCGCAGGTGAGGCAGTTCACTTCGCAGAACCCGCATTCGATACACCGGTCTACATGGGCGTTGGAAAGCGGCATGGGCTTGAAATTCTTGATATGGCAATGCGGGTCGTCGTTGAAGATAACGCCGGGATTGAGCAGTCCTTTGGGGTCGAACAGATCTTTGACCGCTTTCATAAACCCATAGGCTTTTTCGCCCCATTCATATTTGACAAAAGGAGCCATGTTGCGTCCGGTGCCGTGTTCGGCTTTCAACGAGCCGTCGTATTTGTCGACGACCAGCGTTTTCACCTCGTCCATGAGTTTCTCATATCGGGCGATTTGTTCGGGAGTATCGAACGATTGGCTGATGATGAAGTGATAGTTCCCTTCCAACGCATGTCCATAGATGCAAGCGTCGAGATAGTTGTTTGTTTCCAACAAGGCTTGCAAATCGGCTGTGGCTTCGGGTAAGTCTTTAAGCGGGAAAGCCACGTCTTCGATCAGTACCGTGGTGCCCAACTGGCGGGTTCCCCCTACCGAGGGGAATATGCCCGAGCGGATAGCCCAATACTTCGAATATTCCTCGGGCTTGTCGGTGAAGTGTATGGGGACGGCCGTTGTGAACGGAGCCAAAATCTTTTTTATCTCTTCGATATTGGCCTGTAACTCTTCGGGCGAATCGGCTTTGGTTTCGGTGAGGACAGCCGTCAATCCTTCGCCGGTGGTGTCGTTGACCGAAGCCAGCGATTTTTTGTCGAGCAATTCGGCGCTGAATACGGGCCCCGACTTCATGGCGACTACGGCACGGCAGGCCTCTTTTATTTCAGAGAAGTAGAGCATGGCGCTGGCCGAGTAGGGGTAGTCGTGCTCGGTTTTCATCGTCACCTCCGAGAGGAAGGCGAGTGTGCCCTCCGAACCTACCATCAGGTGGGCAATGATGTCGAAGGGGTCGTCATAGGCGATGAAGGGGAGCAGGTTTAGCCCGGTCACGTTTTTGATGGCATATTTCTTTGCGATGCGTTCACGCAGTTCTTGGTCGCTCCGTATGGCGTCGCGGATTTCGACGATACGTTTCAAGAAAGGCGCATGGCTTTGTTCGAACGCTTTGCGGCTGGCGGGGTCGCCGGTGTCGAGCAGGGTTCCGTCGGCCAACACGATTCGCGCCGACAATAGCTCTTTGTCGCTGTTGGCGTGGGTGCCACAGTTCATACCCGAGGCGTTGTTCATGACAATACCTCCTACCATGGCCGATTTTACCGAGGCCGGGTCGGGGGCGAATTTGCGTCCGTAAGGTTTCAGTATTTCGTTTACCCTTGCCCCGATGATACCGGGTTGGAGGGTTATTTGGGTGTAATCGTCCGAGATGGAATAATTCTCCCAGTTCTTACCGGCGACAATAAGAATCGAGTCGCTTATGCTTTGCCCCGAGAGCGAAGTCCCGGCGGCTCTGAAAGTCACGGGCAGGTTGTACCGGTGAGCCAGAGCGAGAAGGCGTGATACTTCGTTTTCGTCTTTCGAGCGGATAACGATTTTCGGGATCAAGCGATAGAACCCGGCATCGGTGCCCCATGCCAGCAGGCGCAGCTCGTCGGTATATATCCGCTCTTTGGGGATAAATTGGCGAGCCTCTTTCAGATAAGCGTTATAGGATAGTTTTTTCATCTCGGTAGATTAAACAGTCAAATTATGGATAGAGGTAATATTTACGCGAAAGCTCTTTGAAGGCTTCCACATCTTTATACCAATAGTCTTTGATATCGTCGAAACGGTAGTTTTTGGAGAATCGTTTCCGTATTTGGTCGCTGCCGCAAACTTTGTCGAACATATCGAACCGGGCTTTGTTCTCTTCGCTGAAAGCCGGTTTGTCGGGGTACATGGCGGCCAATTCTTGCAAGATGTAGAATTGCACTTCCGAAAGCCGTGCCGTTTTGTAATCCATGATGTGTACCTGTACTCCTTGCAGGTGTTCGCCTTTGCCGAAGGCGTAGAAGGGTTTGAGGTGCATCGGGCGGAATTTGAGTCCCGGCAAGTTCAAGGCGTTCATGCGGGCGGTCAACTTTTCGGCGTCGATCCATTGGGCGGCAAACATTTGGAACGGAATGGTGTATCCTACGCCTATCGAGAGATAGGGCAATTCTCCCACAATACCCGACAGGGGATAGAAATAGGCCGAGTGGGGGTGCGGAATGTGCGGTGAGGAGGGTATCCATTGCAATCCGGTTTGAGTATAGTCCATGTTGCGTTTCCAGTGTTTCATGGGGACTACCGTGAGTTTGCAGTTTTTGGCGAGCATATTCTCTCCGATGAGCATTTGCGCCAGTTCGCCGCAAGTGAGCCCATAGACATATGGAATCTTGAATTGGCTCACAAACGAGGTGTAACCGTCTTCGACCAAGTTGCCTTCTACCTTTTCCCCGCCGATAGGATTGGGTCGGTCGAGAACGACAAACTCTATCCCGTTTTCGGCTGCGGCTTCCATAGCGACTCCCATCGTGCTGATATAGGTAAACGAGCGGCAGCCTATGTCTTGAATGTCATAGACAAGCACGTCGATGTCTTTGAGCATTTCGGGGGTGGGTTTCCGGGTTTTCCCATAGAGGGAGTAGACGGGGAGCCCCGTCGAGGGGTCGGTCGAGTTGTCTACCTTATCGCCGGCGTGTACATCGCCTCGGACACCATGTTCGGGGCCGTAGAGGGCGACCAGATTGACATTGGGCGCCTCGAACAGAATATCGATAGTCGATTTCAGGGAATTGTCCACGCCGGTAGGATTGGTAATAAGACCTACTCTTTTACCTTCCAATATTTTGAAATTATCGGCTTTCAGAACTTCGATTCCTGTCATTATTTTTTGTGCGTTTAACGATACGGCAAACGTTGCAATAAAGCACAAAATTATATACTTTTTCAATTTCATAGACATTTCTTTTGTGTTATTTTGTTTCTATTTCTTTTTCTTCATTCTCTTTTTTCCCGTAATTGGGGTCTATTTTGATAAAGGCACATACGGCGATGGTGGCGGCGCAGCAAATCATTACCCAGTAGAAGAAATGTTTGTAGCCGATGAGCTCTTGCAGCCAGCCGGCGGCCATACCCGGCAACATCATGCCCAAAGCCATAAAGGCCGTACAGATAGCATAGTGGGCGGTTTTGTGCTCGCCGTCGGAGAAGTAGATGAGGTAGAGCATGTAGGCCGTGAAGCCAAATCCGTAACCAAACTGTTCGATGAAGACACAGAGGTTGATGATAAAGAAGCTCTCGGGCTGATAGTAACTGAGGTAAACAAACGTAATACAGGTGAGCGAGATGCTCCAAGCCATAGGCCAAAGCCATTTTTTAAGCCCGCCTTTGGCCGCTACGATTCCACCTATGATTCCACCTATCGTCAATCCCAGAATACCTATCGTGCCATATACCAATCCCACTTGTCCCGTGGTGAGGCCTAAGCCTCCCAATTCCCGGGGATCGAGCAAGAAGGGGTTGATGAGTTTCACCAGTTGGGCTTCGGGCAGGCGGTAGAGCAACATGAAGAGGACGGCCACCCATACTTGTTTCTTTTGGAAGAAGGTGACGAAGGTGGCGAAGAACTCTTTGAATATGTTCGAGGCCGTGGCTTCACATACCGCCTTGTCCGATTTTGGTTTGGGTAATATGTATTTGTGATACAGGCAAATGGCTATGAAGAACCCGGCCAGTACAAAGAAGGTAATCGACCAAGCCAGCGAGATGTTTCCCGATGTCGATTCGAACGAGGCCGACGAGGCCTCTTTCAGTTTCGGGTCTACCTGTATGGTGATGTAGGCGGGTTTGTTCCAGTTTTCGGACGTAAATTCAAATCGGTCGCCTTGCGTGAGGAATATACTTTGGTCGCCTGTTTTGTGTACGGTGTTGAGCACTACCTTTTCACCGGGTTCGGGTTGTTGCGAGAGGCAAACTTTTATCACTCCGATATTGCCGGTGAGTTGGTGTTGGGTCCTTTCCCGGTCTTCGCCGAAGGTGTCTTTGATGAATTGCTCGAATTTGCTGAGCTGTTTGTCGGCGGTCGCCTCGGGGCTGCTTTGGGCGGAGGCGGTTTCGGGAACGGCGAAGCCGTTGGCGATGTTCTGCTGTTTAACCCATGCGTTTATCGAGTCGACTTGGGCGGGGTTGGCCGTGGTGCCGATTTCGAGTACCGAAGGCGAGGCCACGAAGTGCATCTCGTCGTTGTTGCTGTCGGTCACATAGTCGGTCGAGGGAAGCGTGATTTCACTGGCATACTGCGGGCCCGCTTTCACTTCGAGCGAGAGGGGGGTAAGTCCCGTGTTCGATTCGAGCAGTCCGGCGAGAATCACCAGTAAACCTTGTCCTGCGATGGTAGCCACACGGTAGAAAGTGCTACGGATACCCACATACATGGCTTGGTCGTGGGTGTCGAGAGCCAGCATATAGAATCCGTCGGCGGCTATATCGTGTGTGGCCGAGCTGAATCCTACCAGCCAGAAGATGGCCAGCGTTATTTGGAAAAAGTGCGGGGCTGGTATCGTAAAGGCAATACCGGCCAGACCGGCTCCGACCAACATCTGCATGGAGACTACCCACCAACGTTTGGTTTTTAGCAGGTCGATAAAGGGGCTCCAGAAGGGTTTGATAACCCACGGCAGATAGAGCCAACTGGTGTAAAGGGCTATATCGGTGTTCGATATTCCCAGCCGTTTATACATGATGACCGAGATAGTCATCACGGCTACATAGGGCAATCCCTGCGCGAAATAAAGCGTGGGAATCCAAGCCCAAGGCGATCTCTTTTTTTGCGAATTCATGGTTTATATTTTAATATAGTTTTTCTATGGTTGCTCCTACAAAATAGTGCAGGAGGATTTCCCGGTAGGAGAATCCTTGTTCTCCCATGACGGCGGCGCCTATCTGGCATAGCCCCACGCCGTGACCCCAACCGGCGCCCCGCAGGACAAACCGTTGCGGTATGCCGTCGATGAGATCTTGGTGCTCTACGACAAAAGCCGAACTGTACAAATGCGAAGGCGACAGGGTGCGGCGTATTTCCAGTTCCTTGCCGATGGTGAGGGTTTGCCGGGTGCCTATGATTTGCAGCCGTATCAACCGTCCTGAACGCCCCCGCTCGATAGGTTTCAGTTCGACAATTTCTCCAAAATCGATGCCCGACTTTTCCCGGATAAGAGCCGCTAATTCCTGTTGGGTATAGCTCACTGTCCAGCGGTAAAAATCGGTAGTTTCTTGGTCGTAGTTGTTGAGTACTTGCGACAGGATATTTTTGTCGGTGGTATTGCAGAAAGCCTCGGGCGAGGCGTATATCCAAGCGCGGGCTTCCTCTTCGTTTCTCAAATCGGGGAAATCGCTTTCTTCCCGGCTGTCGCGCAACGGTATTAAATAGGGGTGGTTGATGTTTTCCCAGCAAGTGGAAAATTCCTCGACTACACCGCCGCAGCATTTCGAGAACCGGGCGTCGCAAATCTTTTTGTCATAGGAGAGTATTTCGCCCCGTGTCGCATCTATGGCGCGCGCCACGATTTCGGTGCTGGCTCGGGTAATGCCTTGATAACGTTGACAATGGTCGTCGGCACACACATCGAAATGGTCGTGGTCTTCACGGTCGTACCAACGAATGAGTTCTTGGTCGGTGCGTATGAGCGACTCGGGTTTCGCTCCTTTCAACGCTTTGTTCTTTTGTATTTGAGCCAGCAGCCAGCTGCGGGAGATGACAGCGTGCGATTTGAGTAGTTCGAGCGAGGCGGTGGCGCTCATCTCCGAGGATATAACGCTCAACAGATACTCTTCGATACTCAATTCGTTGATGGCGGTGATGCGGTCGCCCTCGACAATCAGTTTCAGGGCGCCCTTGAACACTTGGTCTTCCTTCCGTTCCCAATGGAACTTTACGCCTATGGTCACGCCTTTGAGGCAAAACGAGTTTTCCTCGCATTGCGGGACGAAGAGAAGGGAATCGTATTTGTGTCCTTTCCAACAGATGAGCCCCTGTTCGAGGTGTGCCTCCTGTTCTCCTTCGACCGGTTGCCCGTCGTGTAGATAGATTCCCTTGAAAGCGAAATCTATCTTTTCTTCCGACATGATCCCTACGGTTACCGATGGCTCTTTCATAGGTGGTTATTTAAGTTTTTCTATGATTTGGTACATCTTTTCCCGCCCGAGGCAGACTTCCGATAGAATCTTTTCGAGGTGAGCGGCTTCGATTTTTTCGAAATCTTTTTCGAGGGGAGTGATGAATACGCCTCCCATGTCGACCGAAGCCGGGCTGAGCAGGATATTCTCGTCGCCTTCGGCGAAGTAGCACGAGGGGCGATGTTGGGCTCTCGGGAAGATGCAGGCGAGCCATTTTCCATCTTCATACCAAGTCAGCAGGTTTATCATAGGCTCGGTCTCGTCTTCTTTCCGGTCGAGTGCGTGGTAGAGCGACCCGAACAGTTCCTCGGCGTCGTCGGCTTTTTCGGCCTCGATTAGGAAAAATGGGCATATATAGTCCTCTACTTGGCTCAGACGAGCCGATGCTTCGCTGCGTATGGGTATGTAGCGGCATCGCTTTATCGCCTGTTCGAGCGGCAGAAATCCTTTGTTGCCGGCTTGGAAATGGGCGTGGTCGGGTGCCGAAGCCCCGCATTTAGGGCCATTATAAAACAGCACATAATCGTGGGCGGCCTGTGCCAGTCGCAACATGTCGCCGAACCGCTTCTCGATGAGTTGCGGCACATGCTCGTTCACCGGGATTGTGAAGTGCTCGGGGAAAATAGGGAAGGGGTTGATGAGCCATGTGTAGTCGCCGGCCGGGAGCCCTTCTTGCACGTCGGGACGGTTGTCGGCACACAGGAAGCATTTGCGCTCTTTCAACGATTTTGTGTCTACTTTGGCCGCCGACGAGACGATACGAGCCGGGTTGAACTGTACCTTTACGGTACAGTCGCCCAGTATTATCTCTTTTACTCGCACCGATTCCAGCGCTTTATAATTGTTACGGGCCGACTCCCATACGGCGAGTTGACCGGACAACAGTTGTTTGGCTTGTTCCGATGTTACACTCATAGGAATTATTTTTTATTCATGGCCACACGGGCTTGCAATTCCCATGTGCGAATGCGGTCTTTGTATAAATTGTTGGCGTTCATCTTTTCGATACTCAGCGAAGCATCGGAGTTGTCGTCCCAGCGACGGCACAGATATACGACATCGTAGATACGTCCTATTTGATAGTGGCGAGAGATGTTCAATCCCAAAGCATAGTCTTCGCCATAGCTTGTGTTGGGCACTTTCACTTGCCGCAGCAGTGGCGTGTAGAAGGCTCGGGGCGCGCCCAGTCCGTTGATGCGGAGGGCGTTGTTGCGCCCGTTCTCGGGGGTCCACTCTTTGTGGTCGATGATGCCCGGGGCAATCATGTTCATGTTGAAATCGGTCATCATGTAGGTGCCTACCACCATACCGCAATTTTGTTCATAGAAGGCGTTGACCATGGTTTGCAACGTGTTTTCGCTGCTATATACGTCGTCGCTGTCGAGTTGTACGGCAAATTTACCGCATTGGGGGTGATGCACGCCCATGTTCCAGCAGCCACCTATTCCCAAATCGTTCCGCTCGGGGATAATGTGGATTACCCGCTTGTCGTGGGCAAATTTATCGATGGCTTCGGTAGTTCCGTCGGTCGAATGGTTGTCGATGACGATAAGGTTGAACTTGAAATCGGTTTTTTGTTTTAGAACCGATTCGATGGCGTCGGCGATGGTGCGTACCCGATTGCGCACGGGGATAATGACCGATGCTTCGTATTCGAAGTCGCCTTTGTCGAATTCTATTTTTTCGAACTTCGGTTCGAGGTATCCGCCAATCTCTTTCAAGTGTTCGGTACAGGCGGCTTCCATTTCGATTTGTACGCCTCGGTTTTTGGGGTCTACATAGTCGAATATCTTTTCTCCGCTTTTGCGGGTGTCGTTTTCAACCTCTGAATAGAGATATTCGTTCATGTGTACCAATGATGTTTTTTGTGATAATTTCAGACGAAGGTCATAAAGTCCGGCAAATTGGTAATCGGCTTTCATGCGCGCGGCGGCGTCTTTGAGCGCGGTGGCGTTGAAAAGCAGCAGCGAGCCGAAGTTGAAGTCGTCACGCAGACTACCGTATTGGTAGTCGATGACCGGTGCTTTTTGTTGTGCGCCGTCGACAACATGGTAGGAGTCGGCATATACCATGCCGGCTTGTGAGTCTTCGGCGATATGAACCATGCGTTCGAGGGCGAAGTATCCTATTTCGAGCGTTGTGTATTTGGTGTAGAGCAGTGTGAAGTCGGCATTGCTATGAGCGGCCAGCAAGTGCATGGTGGCCGATGCGTTGAGGGCAGAGATATGCAGCATTTGACACCCGTCGATTGGGGTATCGTTTTTTTCTGTGGAGAGAAGATAGATATTTTTTACATACTCACAGGCTTGAAGCCCTTTGAGGGTTTCTGCGACTTGTTCCTTGCTCGAAAAAGGAATGAAACAGTTGATTGTTTGCATAGTGAAGATTATTATGTTTATTTATAATCGATTGTTAATAGGCCTATTTCGCCACCGGTGGCGGTAAACAGGCATTTGTTTTTGGATAGGGGGACAAGGGTGCTGATGAGTGAGTTGCCCACCTTGTGCTTCCATAGCACTTTGCCGGTGAGGGCGTCGAGCCCAAACATCAATCCGTTTTTGGTACTGCCAAATACGACCCCCTCTTTCTCTACCGGCATGGAGGGGGCATGTTCGTATCCGAATCCTACATTCGACGCCCATATCTTTTGGGGAGTTTCCGATGTGGCGGAGTAGCAAACCACGCTGTCGTTCATGGTTTTGCTGTAAATGCGTTGCTGGTCTTCCGAGAGGCCTACGGTTTCTCTGACCATCGACTCTCCGGTGCGCCAAATGGTCTTTCCCGATTGGGAGTCGATGGCGGTGAGCATTCTTTCGGGGTCGGCGATGAAAACTTTCCCGTTGGCGGCTACGGGCCATACGGCTGCCGCCGAATAGAATTTGCCCGGTTTCCCGTCGTGCCATATCCATTTTTCGGCGCCGCTATCCTTGTCGAGGGCATAGAGGTTTTTGTCCCAAGCCCCGAAGATGACAAGGTTGTCATAGATAAGCGGCTTGGTCTCGATATAGCCGTCTACTTGGTCGTAGCACCATATTACTTTGCCCGATTGGGTGTCGATAGCTCTGAAACAATGGTCGCTGCCACCGATGTAGGCTATTCCGTGCTGTATGGCGACGGCACCCAGAACGGGGGCTTCGGTTTTTATTTTCCAACGCAATTGCCCATTCGACGGGTCTATGCCGTATATGTTCATGTCGGCCGACCCGAATACAACGGCGTTCTCGTCGACAGCTGGGGTTCCTATAATGCGCATTTTCGATTGAAAGCTCCATAGTTTCTCTCCATTGGCCAGCGAATAGCAGGAGAGTGCGCCCGAGTCGTCGCCCACATAGACTTTCCCGTTTCGGCAAGCGGGCGACGAGAATATTTCGTATCCGCTTCGCACGAGCCATTGCGCTTTTACTTGTGGGTATTCGTTATTGACCGAATAGTCGGGGCGGGGGTAGCCGGCGTTGCTCTCGGGGAAACTTTTGCCGGTAAGGGGGTATGCTCCCCGGCGAACAGGGTTCCCCCCTATTTTGTGCTCATACACGATGATAGAGTCGGGAGTTACTTCGCATAGCGAGTATCCGCCTACTGGCTCCTTGGCTCGCAGGTTTGAGCGGCACAGCATACCGGGAATGCCGTCGTATTGCAATTGCATGTACCGGTGATAATGCCCTCCCATCACGAGCTTGATGTTGTAGGGGCGCAGGGCGTCGGTCACTTCGTACCAGTTGTCTATGTCGCCCGGTTGGAGCGGATAGTGGGTGACGAAAATCACGGGCTGCTCTTTCCCGGCTTGGGCGAGATTCTCTTTTATCCAGTCGATGTCCTGCGGAGCCACATGCCCGTCGGCCATGCGAATGATAGGCCCCGAGTTGACTCCCAAGAATAGAATGCCTCCGTGTTCGAAACGGAATCGTTCGCTCCCGAACACATGGGCAAAATCGGTTACCCCCGATTCGCTCCATTTTGTTTCATGGTTGCCGGGGACGATGTAATATTTGACGGTGAGCTTGTCGAGTAACGATTTCACGACTTCCATAGACCGGCGGTCGCCGATGTTGGTGATGTCGCCCGATATGATTGCAAATTCGATTCCCGCAGTTTGGTTGATTTGTTCCACCGACCTTGCCAAATCGTTATAGGGCACGGGGTTCCCGGCCGTGATGTGAATGTCGGTGAGGAAGGCAAATTTGAAATTTGCGGCTAAACTGCCGGTAATGACGAGCAGTAAAAACGAGAGGGACAAACAGACTTTTTTCATGGGTTATGGTGTGGTTTGATGGTTATCGAACGCAGATAGAATGGCTCGCATGAGGGCATTCCGCTGAGTCTCGGTTTTAATGGTTTCGAATGGATACCCCAAGACGCAGGTGTCGTAGCGCTCTCCCCGGTAGAAAATGCCGGCGCCGATATTGTTCTCGGTGTATCGTTGGATCATATAGCTTCCTTTTCCAAAAGGCTCTATCCCGTCGGGCGATTCGACGGCGTAGCACTTTTCGTTGAGACTATTGTGAAACTCTATGGGCAGGGCGGCGAACGAGTCGAACGGCGAATCGACCGGTTTTACAGTTCCGTTTATCGAGGCTTGTCCTGTGCGCCAAGTGTAGTGCAGTACCTCGTTGGCAAATTGCTTGCCGAGTTCGTCCGGTGTGCCGTTGTCCCACAGGTCGGTGGCGACATAGGCTCCCGACACAAACAACTTTCTCCCGTTGTCGCAATAATCGGTGAGGACTTTTTGCAGGGCTTCGGGGAAGGCCTTGAATGAAGCCTCGGTGTCATTGTTGCCCATATACACTTGTTTTTCTTTCCCGAGAATCAAGTCGGTTATCCGGTAGTCATTCAGCGATACCAACTTCTCTGTGACAGCTTCGTCGCTGCTCGATAGGAACGAGTAGCCGGCCTCGGCGATAGCTTGTCCGTGTATGTAAGGGTAGTCGAAGGTGTTACCGGCGATAACGCATGTCTCGTAATTGGAGCGGCTGGCTCCGAATCCCGGGTTATCGTCGTCGAGCCACGGAATTTCTCGGCGGAATTCATATTGCTCGCCGATGAAACTGATGTCGCGGAGGTAGGGCACCCCGAAATCTTTGCGGGTGTTGAACCCGGCGGTGATGGTGTCTATCTCGAAACTGTCGGGGGCGCTGATTCGGTCGAACCCGTTGACTATCATCACAACGCCTTTCTCGTGTGAGGCTCGGCATAGCGATAGTATTTCAGAGGGGAAACTCTCGCCGCCTCGGTTCACGGCTGTGACTTTGAAACTGTAAATCGAGTCGGGTTGAATGCGGGTGGAGAATGTGGTGTCGGAGATGAGAGTCCCGCTGTCGAACGCCCCGTCGTTGATACGGGTATAGACGATGTATTTCTCGGGCGAGGCGGTCGGTTCGAGGGTGTCTTCGACAGGACGCCAAGTCAGTTTTATCTCGTTTGCTCCGGCAAATTCGGTGCGCAAATGGCTCACGGGCAAGGGCTGCACCACATAGTCATAGTCGTTTTGTTCGGCTATGAATTTCAATATCCCTTTGTAGACGGCCCGGGAAACCACAAACCGGAATCGGGGGTCGAGCCCGTAGCGCATATCGGCGAAGTTTTGGTGTGAAAGCAGTTCGAGCAGCATGGTGGGCACTTCGGGGGTGCGGGCTTCGAAATAAGATTTGTTCCACATGCCCCGGCGGCTCCATTCGGGCTCGTAAGTTCGGCGAATGTCGTCGGTAATCTGTGTGAGAACCATGTCGGTAAGGTATCGCGATACTTGCCGGGATACGTTTTTCCCGTAGGTTTTCCGTTCTTTCCCGGTGAAATAGATACCCAGACTTCCTATTATCGAATCGTTTTTGGTCGTTCCCGCGTCGGAGTGGAAAGCAAAGGCGAGGTCTATGGGTATATTCAGGCCGGTGCTGTCGGGGAGTATTTGCGAGCCTCCGGCCAAGTAGTTTACCCAAGCGCCTCGGCACTTGTAATCGTCGGTATAGTCGTTTTCTCCCCGGCTGGGTGAATAGATTTTTTCGGGGAATCCAGCCCATTGCAGCCAATAGCGGGCAGCCTCGGTGAAGCGGGGGTATCCACTGGTCGTATAGGAGTAGTTTATGGGGAGGCTTTCGGGGGTGTCGGCAATGAGCGAGTCGTTTACCCGGCGGGCAATGTTGCCATATCCCCCACCTATCTTCACGGCGTCGGCAGTGATGATTTTCCCTTTTTCGTGGGAGAGGTTGCTCAATTCTATCCGGGCTTCTTGTCCGGCGTCGAAAGCGAAATGGCCTAAATAGATCCAAGTGCCTCCTCCCATCGTTTGGTTTACTTTGAATTGTGATTTCCCGCCTTTGTGAAATACGGTATATAGAGCCTCTTCCGTGCTGTTCTTGAAAGAGCGGTAGGCTATGTAGACGGCGTATTCACCGCTTTGGGGTATGGGGGCCGACCAACGGGCGGTGATGGCGCGGGCAGGATCGGTCGTTGTGGTGGTTTGCCGGTAGGTCCCTCCTTCAAACGGATTTTGCGATTGAGTATATACCGGTGAGGTGTGGGCAAACCCGTGTGCTCCGCTTTTCCAGTTGTAGTGCTTGTTCTCAGTCTCGGCGTATGTGGCGGCGTTGTCGTTGTCGGCAATAAGTTCGTGCCGATTGATGTCGCGTTCGCGGGGAGAGAAAATGTAGGCTCCGGCATTCTCGAGCATAGGGGTGAGGAAAGGCATGACGAAACTTTGGGTGTAGAGGTCTTCCACGGTTTCGAAGATGCGCGCGCGTTGCCATTCCCAGCGGTTGAGCGATTGCTCGAAGTAGTATCCGTGGCTTTGCCACAGGGCGATATGCCGGTTGAGCAGTCCTTTTGTAGGTGCGTAGAGCCGATCGACGGGAGAGACGACGGGGCGGTTGCAGCGGGTGACAAACTTCGCCTGTTTGTCGGCGAAAGGTATCAGTTGACTTATCTCATATCCCCCGGCGCGAATGGTGAGTTTTTTCTTTTTCAGATTGTCGGGGAGGAAGGTGCGAACGGAGTCGTACATTTCCTTGACAAGTTCTTCCCGGAAGGGAAGGTAGGAGAACTCGTCGTTCATCTCGACAATGAGGCGATTGCCTTTCCCGACGAAGATTCTATTTAGCTTTATCTCTCCGATAGTCAGGTATTTGGGCTTGAAAGAGGCGAGAGCCTGTTCTACCGAGCTTTCCACCGAAGCGGAGCCTTGTGAGTATCCGTTGACGAATACCGACAAGAGAATCACAAAGAGTAGAAAGTATCGTTTGTCTTTCATGTTTTTCAAATGGATAAATCTCGGGTTGCCTCTTTTCTTTTATTTTTTAGGCCGTGGATTTGCCTTCATGGAAGGGAGTTAATTCGCTGGCCGTCTGATTCCCCAGTAAGGGTTATACAAATATAGTGTAAATTTTGATTCGAGAACATATATTTAGTATTTTTTAATATGTTTTTCTCTATGCTCACTTATCGAAAAAAACGCAGAACCGAAAGGAGTTCGATTCTGCGAGATGAGTATTGTCCCGAGTCGATGTTTATCCATAAATCGAGTGGTACTCGATGAGTCCCTGCATCGGGCTTTTCTCGGTTTTCTCAATGTGCAGGCCGAAGTCGTTGGCGACCAAGTTGAGAATGTCGGCATAAGTATAGGCGAGATTTCCCATGAAATAGATCGGGTAGGACTTGTAGTCATACTGGCTGATATTTCGTTGGAAAAATTTCATCAACTCCTCATAAACCAGATTGAACGCATATTTATTGTCCAAATGGTCTTTGAGGAAATAGGAGAACGTAGAAAGCGAGCGATTGGGGAATGGGTGGTTGTAAATGGCGCTCATAATCTCGTCGGGCGTGATTTTGAACTTCTCATAGAAGGCGTCGCTTAGATCTTTCGGAGTGAGGTTTTTCAGATAGTCGCTTAAAAAGCGCCGGCCCATGGCCGCCCCACTGCCTTCGTCGCCCAAGATATAACCGCCTGAGCGCACGTTTTTAATGATTCGTTCCCCGTCATAGAGACAAGAGTTTGACCCCGTGCCCAAGATGCAGGCGATTCCCGCTTTGTCGATGAGCATGCCCCGGGCGGCTGCCAGCAAATCGCTTTCGGCCGAGATAGGGGTTTTGAATTGGGCGACCAAAGAGGCTTCGAGGATATTCTTTTTATCTAAGTTCGCACAGCCCGCTCCATAGAAATAAACTCGTTCCCACCGTTTTTTGAAGAAGGTTTCCGGCAAATTGAGCCTAATGCTATGGCTGATTTCTCGGCGTGTTTGGAAAAACGGATTTATACCTTCGGTAAAACTTCTTTCCATGACGTTTTTCCCATCGACCAACACCCACTCGGTCGTCGTAGATCCACTTTCTGCTATGACTTTCATACGTTACAAACTCTTGATGGTTGTGTTTCTTTGCATCATTCAACGGTTACAAAGGCGACATATAAACGTGTGAGACCCTTTATTTGTATTGCCGAGTGCCGTTGTATTTTACAAAGATAACATTTTTTTTATCATTCCCCAAATAGAAACCTCATTCTTGCAACATCTTTGCAATAAAGGAAAAAATTTCTCTCAAAAGATTAAATGAGAATTGGGCGGTAAAGCCCTCGAATGTTTCGTCGCTTTACCGCCCAATCGGGTCTTTCCGGTCTTCTTTAATGAGTGATCAATACCGGATAGCAGAAGTCGTTTCCTTCGGTTTTTACTTTCAAGAGATAGGTTCCCGACGGAATATCCGAGACTTCGATAGCCGCGTCGGGGCTGGTGGCGATGCAATATCCCGACAGGTTGTAGAGTGCCATTCCACTAATGGGCGTTTCGGATTGAACGTTCAATATGTCGGATACCGGGTTCGGATAGACCTTTATGCCCTTCGAGGTTGCTATGGTGGGGATACCCGATGAGGTGTACACCAGCATGTTGTCCAAGAAGAAGCTGCCCGAGTCGGAGAAGAAGGGCGATTTGCGCGCTACCTTGATTGCGCTCACCCGGTAGCTTTTCCCGTCGGGGAGTTGATCGAGGCGAACCTCACGGAACTGCCAACCTCTGAAATCGATTGTTGTCAACAGCACTTCTTGGGTGTCGTTGTCCGAGGTCAGTTGCAGCCATATCTCGTCACAAGCCAAGTCGCCATAGATGTGCATGCCTATGGTTTGGGTGTTGTCGACTGTCGTTGAGCCTGCAAATGTGCCGCCTGTCGTGTACAGGGCATACGCTTCGTTGGCGTTGAACGTGTATGTGAAGTTGTATGCGGCGCTGTCGAAGAGCTTTTGCGAGGTCGAACGGGCGGCTTTGGCGGTGGTGGTTCCCACGCTTTGGGTGGCGTCGAACGTAATCATGTCGGCTGTCTCGAAAGTCTCGGCGGCCACTTCGGTGCGGCGCACGTCGCCGGCGGTGAAGTTAATGACAATGGGATCTACGACGGGAAGACTGTTTACATCGTGCAGCGAGGCGTCGATTCTCAGTTGGTAATTGGCTCCTTGAACCAAATCAGATGCCGTGGAGAAGTAATAGTTGCCATAGTTCCCGTCCAGTTGGTTGTATTTGGCCGAGCGCAGGTTTATGCTTACTTTGTTGCCGTCGCTGTCGTAGAGGGTGATCAAGTCACGAATGTTTACCGCGTCGAGCACATTGTCGAAACGGACTTCGAGAGTGGGTTTGGGATAGTGGAGTACCGACCCTTCGGAGGGGCTGGCCGCCAACAGTTTCAATTGGTTGCGTCCTTGTGTGAGGAAGGTGAAGGAGAAGTCCTCTTCCATGCTCATGTCGCCCGGGTGTTTGGCGCTCTTGTCGAGTGTCACGGTGTAGAGTGTGGCCACTTCGTAGGGGCGGTCGGGGGTAAATACCATGCGGTATTGCGAGTCCTCGAAGGTAATCGTTCCCTCTACCGGCGGGTCGATCGAGAAGGCTTTTTCTACCGATTCCACGTCCATATCCCAATTGAAGTTGAGCACGATAGGCGTGGTGCAGTTGATACTGTCGGTTTCGTTTTCCATTATGGGGCTGTACGAAGTTACTTCCGGCGGGGTGCTTCTCACGCGGTCCATGGCGATGTTGGCGTAGCTTATCGTGTTGGCGGTCACTGTTACGTCGACCGTGCGGTCGTAATGGTCTTCGGCCACGATTTTAAGCTGATAGTTGCCCGGGGCGAGGTCGCGGAACATATACACGCCGTTGAACAACTCGTCGGTCGTGTAGGTGATGTTGTCGGGCAACAGGGTCACGGTGGCGCCGCACAGCGGGACTTGTTTGTCACGGCCGTGTTGCACATACGATTCGGTGCGGGTCATGCGGCTGTCATAAACGACGCCGGCGATATTGCCCTTTGTGAACCCGTCGGTGTTGAAGTATTCCATCACGGCTTTGGTGAAGTGCCAAGCCTCGATGTACTTGAAGTCCATGTTGAGCAGGCGGTAGGTCTCGGGAATGTAGTCGTGGTAAGAGCCTTCCGAGAGGAATCCCGTGACGGTGAGGCCTCGCAATACGCCCAGCCCGGACGTACCCCATTGGGGATAGAAATCCCAATCGCCCACCACATATTCACTGGTTTGGGTCCAGTAGGTCACTTCGTTTTCGATGAGGTGTTTGAAAAGGATTTTGGCCACCACCTTATCCTCGGGTTTTGCCGGATTTTCGGTATATCCCTTGAAGAGCATCATGGGGAAGTTCACCCGGTTGCTCGTGCCGGTGGCGTTGCTGTGTATCGAGAAGAAGAGGTCGGCTCCGAACTCGTTGGCTTCGCGGCTGATGACATGGAGATCAAGGTCGTCTTCCGTGCGGTTCAATACGCGCGACATGGCCACTTCGGCGCCTTGCTCTTCGAGCAGGTCGCGCAGCATCAGGCCTTTGTGCAGGTTCGACGATGATTCCCAAAATCCCAGTGTGTCGCCCTGTGCGAAGGGGGCGACGGCCACGTTGCGGTCGTCCGAGTCATACCCGCCGTGGCCGGGGTTGATATAGATTTTCAGTCCGGTCATGTCTTTGGCCTGCATGCCCAGACAGCCCAGCAGGGCTATGATGACAATATAAATACGTTTCATGGCAAAGGATTTATCGGGTTATACTTAGTTCCAGCATAAAGATTTTTCCGTCGAGGGTATTGTAGACGATTTTCCCGGCTTCGGCCGATGCCGACGGGTTCATGCCCATTTCGTCGGGCGAGGTCAAGTCGTGAGCTTGTCGGGTGTGGCGGTCCAGCAATACGATTTTCGACGAGGTGTATTGGTGGCCGTCGTCGGTCGCTTTCATGGCGGCGACAAAATCGTTGCCATACCACACGGGCGCTTCGAAGTTGCCCAGTTCGGCCAGAATCTTGCCGTTCAGGTCGAGAATCACCACGCCTTTCCCAATGGCATAAGTGGCGATTTTATTTCCGTCGGGCGATATGCTGGTCCACAGGTAGCTCTCCACTTGGTCGCCGTAGGGGCGCAGCACCCGGGTGCTCTTCCCGTCGCATACGACAATCTTCCCCTCTTTGATAACCGAGTAGACATAGCAGCCTTCGATTTTGGAGCCGACGCTTTTCATCAGTTTGTTGTCGGCGACAACCTCCATACCGCCGGCGATGGCGACGGGGCGTTTTATGTCTCGTGAGGGAGCGATGAGTTGCCGAGTCTTTTGGGTGTTCAAGTTATATTCGTCGAGCGAACGGTGCACACGCCCGTCTATGCGGCTTTGGGGGCGGTAGTAGATCATCGAGCCGTCGAGGCTGAATACCGGGTCGAAGCCGGCGCCGTCGGCATTGGTGATGATTTTCATTTCGCCGGTGGCGAGGTCATACGATTTCAGCCCGGAGAAATTATGAGCCGTATATACGACTTTGCTCCCGTCGGGGCTGATCACCGGGCAGAAGGCCGATTGCTCCGTGAGCGGCGTGATTTCGTAGTGGTTGGTCACCTTTACGGTTTGAGCCGAAAGGGTTGCGATGCACGCCAGTAAAACTATGGTCAGATTTAGTTTCATGGTTTTGAAGGATTTGGGATTATTGAATGACTAATTTGCTTATTTCGCTTTTCGAGGCCGAGATCACTTGAACGATATACACGCCCGGCGCGCGGTCGCCTATGTGTATGGCGCCGTGCTCGTCGGCGGTTTGTTCGGCGACGAGTGTGCCGTTACGGTCGTATATGCGCACGAGGGTTCCGGGCTGTGGCTCTCCCGTCAGGTAGACGGTGTGCCCTGTCGTCGGATTCGGATAGACCACGAGACCGCTGTTTCCTCCCGGGAGCGATTCTATCCCGCTTACCACGCCGTTGTAGACCAAAGCGAACTCTTTAAAGGTAATTTTATAGGCTTGTCCTACGGTCGCTTCGGCGGCTGCGATATAGAATTTGATATAGCTGATGACGATAGGGAATCCGCCCCGGTTGTTCTCGCCGGTGATTTGTGTGGCGGGAATGGCGATGAGTCCATCTTCACCTGCGGTGATGTGGTCATATTCGAAGTATTGCGTTTTCCCGTTGTGGGCTTTGCAAGCGATTTGCACTTTCGAGATGGGAATTTCGCTGTTGATGACCATGCGAATGGTGTCGGGGATACTGTACAAGGCGAGGTCTTTGTCCATCTCGACATAGGGCTGCCGTCCCGATTTGTAGGTAAAGCTCAACACACCGCCGCTTTCCGAGGGGGCGACTGCGGCGTCGGTGATGGCGCTTATCGCCTTGGTGGTCCAGCCGGTGAAATCGTCGGCGGGGATTCGGGGCTCGGTGGGAATTTCCACGGTAATATCCATGCTGCCCGAGAAATCGCCTATGCTACCGTCGATTCGGGTCGTTCCGTTGCGCAGCCCCGTCAAGATGCCGTTTTCGATTTGGCACACGGTGGGGTCGTCGATATTCCATTCGAGGGATGTCGGGTCATACACAAAGGTGTTTTCCCCGATTTGCGAGACCACTTCGAGGGCGTAGGGGTGCGCTTTGTCGGCGATTACGGCGTCATATTTCATGGCGATTTCGGTTTCGCGCACGGTGACTTTTATCAGGCCTGTGGCGTTTCCCGAGGCGACATGCAGATAGCCGCTCGTCGCCGAGGGCGAGGCGTAGAATTTCTTCCCGTCGGCCGAGATCGTACCCAGCGACTCGTCGCAGCTGAGGGTATAGTCGGCCACGTAGGTGTCGATAAGTACGCCATACTGGTTGTATCCCAAAATCGTGGGGTCGAAGCAGGCATAGGCCGGGATCGTGAGGTTGTAGTTGTCGAAGGCCAGACTGTCCAGCACCGTGTCCTCGGGGGCGTTGGTGAAGACCATGAATCCGTTCGACACGGGGCGTTCCTTCCCGTCGGCCGGGTTGTTTACGAGGCTGCCCCGCACCATCATTTGCGCCGAGCCTCCGGCGTCCATGTTGGCCACGTTCCATGCGCCGGCCTGTTTGAGTATGTAGCACATGGTGGCGGTGTTGCAGCCCACCGAGGTGCTCGATTTGTAGTCGATAACGATGAGGTAGAGGGTCTTCCCGTCTTGCGACATGCCTATTCCCGAGCGGGAGTAGGTTTGCGAGTTGTATTCCTCGTTTTCGTTCCGGGGAGTCAATTCGCCGTTGCGCATCACGAGGGCGTTTCCGGTGAGCATTTGCCGGGCCAAGGGCACCAAGTTGTCGGTGCGGGTTGTGAGCGAGGTGCTTATGGTCACGGTTTCGCCCACGGTCAGTTTGTTCAGGAACTCGGCTCCTGTGCCGGCTCCCGACAGCACATATTCCTCGCCTTCGAGCGGCGTGCCGCCCGTGCCGGCGACGATGCGGGTCACGACACACCGCACCGCTTTGTTCACGCCCCATGTTTCGCCTTCGGCTGGGGCGATGAATACATCTACACCGTCGATGTCGCTGGTCGATTGTCCGGTGAAGTGGTTGTAGAGCACGATTTCATTTTCGTTGCGTATGCGGTTCACCTCGGCGATGGCGAAACTCTCGTTGGCCGAGTTGGTCACTTGGGCGCCGAAATACATATCGTCGATCCACATCTTTTTCTCTTCGTCGAGCACGACGAAACCTATGTCTTGCAGTTTCTCCGTATCGGTATCGCCGCGACCCCGGTTCCAGTCATTGGGTTCGGTGGCGATTTCGCCGTTCACCATGCAGCCGCTGTGCGGTTGTCCCAGCAGGCGGCTGTCCATGCCTTGCCCCGACACGATCCAGAAGTTCCCGTTGATCGACCCGATGGATTGGTGCCCGGGTGTGGAGAGGCGGGTGTAGGCCGCCGTCATGGCTTCGGTAGAACCGGCGTGGTTTTTCCCGATAAAGGCGTTGACGTCGTTGTAGGGATTGTTCAGGTCGATGGTGAGGGTATATACGTCGAGCGGATACTCGGGCATGTGCATGCGCACATATTGCACGCCGGGGCCTACGGTGCGGCATTCGAGCGTGTCGACCTGTTTTGCGGTGCCGCCGACATCGATGGCGGCGTGCGCGGTCGCTCCGTACAGGAGCGACGCCACGCTTATCAGGAATAATCGGTTCATGTTTTTATCGGTTGAGTGATTTATCGGATAATGAGTTTCACCGTATCGATTTTGTCGCCGCGGCGAATGGTGAGCAGGTAAGTCCCGCTGCCGAGGTCGCCTGTGGGCAAAGTTATTTCGCCGGCGGGCATGATGCCCATTTCGGCTTTTTTCAACAGTTTGCCACCGAGGTCATACAGTTCGTAGGCCACGTCGGCGCTTTCGCTCAGCACGAAGCGTACTTGGGCGTCACCGGCGTTCACGGGGTTGGGATAGACGCGCAGTGCCTCGGCGATTTCGGGGTTCGACACGTTCAGCGTGATGCCGTCGTAGATGAGTGAAAACTCTTTGAGGGCAATCACATACTGATTCCCGGCGGTTTGCGACGAGCCGGTGACGAAAAGTTTCAGGCTTTGGAACCGCACGGGATAGAGCGCCATGTCGCGGTAGTTCTCGAAGTAGCCGTTCATGGGTATCGAGATCGTGTGGTCGGCGTTTTGCGGAATGTCTTCAAACTCGGTGATTCGCGAGGTCATCGAGGCGTTGTCTTTCATCGAGAGCGCTATCTTGTTTACCAACGTTTCGCCCGTGTTGAGGGTGATGCGCAGGGTGTCGGGCAAGCTATACAGGTTTATGTCTTTGGCTATCTGCATGTAGGGGGCGCGTCCTGTGCTGTAAGTGTAGTGGAACTCGGTGCCTTGTGCCACCGGCACGATGGTGATGTCTTTCAGTGCCGAGCTGGTCACCTTCCACGACTCGGCGTCGGAGAAGTCGTCCACGGGCTGGCTGTGGTAAGGGGGTATTTGCACCGTCACCGACAGCGAGTCGCAGAAATCGTCCTGTTGGCAGTATATCATGGTTTTCCCGTTGGCGAGGCCTTTCAGCACGCCGTCGGTAATGCTGCATATCGAGGGGTCTTCGATTGTCCAGTCAAACACGTCGGGCGAGATAATCATCGGCTCGTTGTTGACGATCGAGGTGATTTCGATGGGGTATTCATAGAGGCCGTCGTTGATGATCGAGTCGAGCCGCATGGTCAGTCCCACGGGTTCGCCTATGACGATGTTGATCGAGGTCTCCACGCCGTTGTAGCTGGCATAGAGTTTGCCGCTGCCATCGCCCGAGGCCACGAAAGTGTCGGTACCTTTCACATAGCCCAGCGACTCGTCGCAGCGCAGGGTCACGCCTTGCAGGTCGGTGTCGATGAGGTATCCATATTGGTTATAGCCCATGAACGAGGGGGTGAAGACTCCGTTTTTGGGCAGAATGATGTATTCCAGCGTGGGGAGAATCTCGGCGATGTTGTTGTCGTCGGGGGCGGTCGAAACCACGAAGATACCGTTCGATACGGCGCGTTCATGGCCGTCGCTGGGGCTGTTCACCTGTCCGTATTGTTCGATATACATGCCGCTCGAGCCACCGCCGTCGAGGTTCATGCCGTTGGCGGCGCCGGCAAATTTCAGCATGTCGGCCATTTGTTTGGTGGTGGCGCCGTCGGAGTATCCGCTTTGACGGCCGTCGACTACCAGCATGTACACTTTACTGCGGTCGGCCGAGTAGCCTATCGAGGTTCTTGGGTGCAGTTCGGCCCAGTCGGTCTCGAGCACTTCGCCGTTTTCGAGTATTTTGCGGTCACCGCCCACCATGCAATTGATATCGGGGTAGCTTTGGTCCTCCATTTGGAGCAGGAGTTTCAAGTCCAGTTCGTCGCCCGGTTGCAAGGTTTTGAGGAAGTCGGCCATGACTCCGTGTCCCGAGAGTACGGCTCCGTTCTCGGCGATCGCCATGTTTCCGGCGGCCGAGCCTTCGCCGCTCACTTTCAGTTTCACGCTGCGGTTCAAGCCCCATGTTTCGCCGTCGGCGAGGCTCACCGGCACTTCATAGCCATAGGCGTTGGTGTGGGTATAGTGTCCTATATAGCGGTTGTAGAGTACCAGTTGGTCGGTGCCTCGTGAGCCGTTCACGTTGTGTATTCCATAGTTGTTGCCGTTGTATGTCACTTGCCCGTAGAAAGTCACATACGAGATGTAGCACTCCGAGTCGTGGGTGAAGGATACTTGCGGTCCCGACGATATGGGCACTTTGGCCAATTGGCTTTCCACGGCGCAGCCATGCACCGGGGTGCCTATATCGCCCGAGGTGGCGAAAAAGTCGGCGTTCGTGCCGGCGAAATAGCGGCTGCCCGCTTGGCTTTTACGGGCGGCCATGCTGGTGATACCCTCGCAGGTGATCAGCGAGTCGCGTCCCAGTACCGATTCGAACGATATATAGGGGTTGGTGGCGTCGATTTCGAGGTAGAAGGCGCGCATGTCTTTGGGGCCGTAGAAATGTACATAGGTGTAGTAGGTTCCCGGGCCCACCTTATAATGGGCGAGGGTGTCGACCGTGTAGTTGTTGCCGCCGATGCTTGCCGTTCCTTTGGCGTTGAGCAGCAGGGGCAGGGACAAAATAGCGATGAGCAGGGTAAATATCTTTTTCATAGGATAGGGATAATGTGTTTTTATTCTTTTTAAACGCTTACTTTTAAACTCTTTCTCTGTCGGTAGGGTCGGAGGGGGTTTTAAACTCTCCCTCGGTGTCTCCCCTATATTGCTACGCAACACAGAGGATTTCATTTTCGTTCATTCTTCTCTGCAGCGAGAAGAACGAACCAAGAAGCGCCGCCGCTGTTATCGGTCTATTTCGCTTGGCCGCTACTGTCGTCGTCGGGGGCTGCGGAACTCGCTTTGCTCAAACAGTCCTCGCCCTGTTTCCTCCTCCGGCAGGCGTCCTCCCGGCCCGATAAAGGCGGGTTTCCTTTCACTCTCAAAATTTTAAAAACTCCTTGGGTCTCAAATTTTTTTAACCCCTCTCCTCGGGACCGCTGTCCCTCGGTGTCTCCCCTATATTGCTTCGCAACACAGAGGAGAAGTTTATTACTTTCTCCTTTCCCTCCTGCCGGTAACAGGGGTTTTAAACTCTCCCTCTGTGTTCCCCGCAGGGGAATATAGGGGGAGTGCCCGTAAGGGCGAGGGGGTTGTTTTTTTGAGGGTTTTTGAAAAGAAGAAGGGCGATATATATAAGAGACTACATATACCGCCCTTCCCTTAACAGTTAAATTCTAAATGAGGTTTTAGCGCGAAGGGCTTATTTTACCACCACTTTTTGAACCTTTTGAACACCGTCGATCACAGCTTTCACGATGTAGATACCTTTGGCGGCGGGAGCGGCCATCGTTTGAACACCGTTGGCTGCCGATACTTGTTGTCCGGCGAAGTTGTAAACTACTGCGTCGGCTTCGCCCGAGAAGTGGATAGCGTCGCCGGCTACATAGATGTTCACGTTGTCGGCTACTACATCTTCAACACCCGATTCCGATTCGGCGTCGAATCCGTCGGGAGTCATTTTGTAAACGGCGGTACCGTTAGCTTCGGCATACACGGCGATGTAGGCGGCTTCGAGACCGTTCTTGTCGGTTACCGTGGCGACACGGGGCAGGGCGTTACGGTTGGGGTTCGAAACAGTACCCATACCATTGGCAGGGAATGTCCAATAGTGAGTGGCTCCTTCGAATGTGGGGCCTGCACCCATCTCGATAACTTTCCAAGCGTGAGGAATCTCAGCAGAGCTTTCATTATTGGAAACAGTATAAGCACAGAAAGGTTTATCGTTCAAGGTGAATTCGGCTACACCGTTGGTACCAAATTTCGAATTAAGGATATGGCAGGCTTCGGGAGCATTGGATACGCTCTCGATCAACGAGCCGCTCATGTCATACAGCGAAGCTTCGCTGTTGAAGCCGTCGAGGTAGAAGAGTTCGTCGTCGACAATCGATATACGGGGGGCATATCCATTGTTTTCAGCTCCTTCGGGGCTGTAGTCTTTGATTTCGATTACGTTGAAATTATATCCTGCATAGTCTCCTTCGGTTTGAGCAACCAACTGGCCATCTTTGATATCGCAACGGATAACGAGATTATTAGAAGCGACAGCAAACATCACGATAGCGTCTTTCGTTACATCGCCTTTTACGGCAAAGTAGTCGACACGGTAGCCGTCGAGAAAGCCATCTTTGTTAATCAAATCCATCACTTTGGTAGGTTCGCCCGTTTCCATATCGATTCTCCAAATGGCTAATTGAGCACCGGAAGTACTGGAAAAACTTGGAACCATGTTGTGTACGAGCACATTACCTGCGTCGTCTACTTGTACATCATTGGGTAAGTAACCCGGACCTGCTAAATCGACCAATTTGTACGAATAAGTCGTATCATTCTTTTCGCCTACAAGAGTATCTGTTTTGTATGAAGATACGACGAATTTGCTGGTGTCGAATTTAATATCTTTTTTGAACGCACCAGTTTTCAAATCATACACTTTGATACCGGAAAATTCACTTACATAAGGATATAACAATTCATCTTCCGTTATTGCCATGCCTCGAGAAACGCTGGCAGCAACAACATTTTCAGAATTTCCGGTAGCAACGGATTGAATCCACAAATTTTCGAATGTGTAGTCACCTACTTTTTCGTAGGTAGCAGGATCTTTCACAACTTCGTCTTGCGCGAAGATCGGCGCTGCCAAACATACGGCAGCCAACCCAAGTAATAATTTTTTCATAATAGAAAGAATTTAAATGAATGAATAAATGAAAAACTATATTGCATAAGTCAATATATTCGGTTTTTGGTTCAACGTATCAGTTTCAAAATCTCTCGCTTGCCGTCGATGTGCACGACAAGGATATAGACTCCGTGGGGGAGGTGGTTCAAGGCTATCCGTTCGCCCGCGGTCGCCGCTTGCCGTTCCAGCCGGTCGACGATCTGTCCCGACAGGTCGGCCACATCGACCGTGAGCTCCCGGGCGTCGCGTCCCACCACAAGGGAGGCGTTCTCGCCCGACAGGAGGTGACACCGGCCGTCGTCTTTCACGAGGTCGATTCCCGCCCCGGTATTCTTGTAGGTGAACGAAATCGTGTCGCTGTATTCGGTGTTGCCGCCGGCATACTCCGAGCGAGCCCGCAGATACCACACGCCGTCGGCGAGGTTGTCGAAGGAGGTCTCGTAGACGAAGGCGTCGACGGTGCTCCGCTTCACGTTACGGATAGGCGTGAAGGTGTCGTCGGTGTGCAACTCGATGCGGAAGGTACGGGCCAGCGGCTCTTCCTCCCAGCGCACTTGCAAGGACTCGGCCTCGACGGTGGCTCCGTCGGTGGGGAAGGTAATCACCGGTATCCCGGGGATAGTCTCCTCGGTGGTGAAATAGATGGTCTTGCTCGAGTATTCCACATCGCCGGCGAATGCCGTTACCCGGGCGTAGTACTTGGTGTTGCCCACAATGACGCCCAGCGGCAGGGTTGTCGACGCCGTGGTGTAGCGCTCGTCGAGCATGAGCCCCATGGGGCGGAAGTCGTCGTAGGTGTTTATCTCGAGGCGGTACTCGGTGGCGCCGGGGTATGGGGTCCACGAGAACGTGGGAGTAATCGACACCCCGGTGGACGCGTTCATGGGCGACTCGATTTCGAAGGGGCCGCCGACGAAACTGTATGTGGACGATACGGCGTCGGTGCAGTTGGCCTGACGGGTGCGCACTCGCCAGTAGTAGGTTCCTTTCGCGAGGTCGGGCAGGTAGGCCGACGAGAATGAGGTGTCGGTGGTCTCGCGCGAGAGCACGATGTCGGTGAAGGTTTCGTCACGGGCGATGTCGATGTAGTAGGAGGCATCGCTCACACTGCTCCATGAGAAGTCGAAGAGGCCTATGGCCGACTTGCCATTGCCCGGATTCTCGAGCGTGACGGCGGTGGCCGTGCCTACCGAGGCTCCCAAGAACAGGGGAGCGTACTCGTTGCCATAGCGGTCGACGATAGCGACGGCGTAGGTGTGACCCGATTGCCGGTCGGCGGGAATTTCATAGGTAGTGTCGTAGGAGAGCCCCAGCAGATAGCGGGCGTCGCGGCAGGCAGTGGCCTGCGCGGTCCCGTCGGGGACAGCATAGACGGCGTAGCGCATGCCCTCGACTCCGTTCCACGACAAGGTGCCGCCGGAGTAGGCGATATTCGATACCAATCCCGGATTGGCGGTGGGTTTCCAGCTAATGGCCGGGACGAGCGCCGGGTATTTATAGACGTCGGAGCGGAGGAGCGCCAGCATGCCCTTGGTGTTGATCACCTTGAGCATGTTGTAGAACACGCTGCCCGGGGCGCCCGTTTCGTCGAACTGGCGGTTCACCTTGATTTGCCTTACCAGTTCGTCGCCTTTGAAGGCGGCGGTGGCACCCTCGATGAGGTAGTCGGTCTCCTCGGCGATGTGCCGCTCGATGGGCGAGAGGGCTGCGGGAGCCACGGTCTCGCCGCGCAGGGTGAAGGCGCGCGAGCGGCTGTCACGAGCCGGCATTTGCGCCGAACTCAGATCCGAAGCCGAGTGGCTCGAATAGAAATGGATACCGAACTGGCGGGCGATTTGGCTCCACCATTCGGCGATCGTGGTGTAGTCGCTGCTCGACCCGATTGTCCAGTAGATTTGCGGCGAGATATAGTCGATGCTTCCCTCCTGTATCCACGCCATGGGATCGCAGAAGATACCGTCATAGGCCCAGTCCGAGCCTATGGGGGTGGGTGTGACGCCGTATTTCTCGGCAATCGAGGCATCGGTGCACCACACGCCGGCCGGCGAGATACCGAACCGTGCGTAGGGCTTCGTCGATTGAAGCATGTCGTAGACCTGCGCGATGAGTTTGTTCACGTTTTGGCGGCGCCAGTCGCCCCGCGAGAGGTTGTCGGGGTTGTCGCTCTGGTAGAGCTCGTTGTCCATGGCGTCGGTGGTACCCTCCATGTAGAAGTAGTCGTCGAAGACTACCCCGTCGATGTCGTAGTTCTCGACCACCTCGCGGATAATGGCGGTGATGTGGTCGCGCACCTCGGGCATGGCGGGATTGAGAATGGAGCCGCTGCCTGTGTAGTCGAGCAGCCACTCGGGATGCGACTCCCGGTAGTTGAGGGGAGTGCCGTCCCATTGGTTCAACACGCTCTCGTAGCGGTAGGGATTGAACCAAGCGTGCACTTCGAGGCCGCGCTTGTGGCTCTCGTCGATGACAAATTCGAGGGGGTCGTAGCCCGGATCCATGCCTCGGGTGGCGACAAGGTCGCTCGACCACGGCTCGAAGGAGGAACGGTAAAAAGCGTCGCAACGGCCGCGCACTTGGAAATAGACGGTATTGCAGTTGGCTGCCTTTACCGAGTCGAGCAGCTCGATCATTTCGTCTTTCTGGGCTTGTATCTGCTTGGTGTCGCCGGTCTTGGTGATGGTCGTTTTCGGCCATGTGAGTTGCCACACGGTCGAGAGCCAGAAGGCGCGCACCTCTTTTCGTGGCGTTTGGGACAGTGCCGGGAGCGCCACGATACAGGCCAGAAACAGGACTACTATTTTTGCGAAACTTTTCATGTATCTTTTTTCTTTACTTACTTTCTTTTTTATTTTTCAACCCCTCTCCTTATAAGGTCGGAGGTTGTTTTCAAATTTTTTTAACCCCTCTCCTCGGGACTGTCGTCCCTCGGTGTCTCCCCTATATTGCTTCGCAACACAGAGGATTTCTTTTCGTTCATTCTTCTCAGCAGCGAGAAGAACGAACTAAGAAGCGCCGCCGCTGTTATCGGTCTATTTCGCTCGGCCGCTACTGTCGTCGTCGGGGGCTGCGGAACTCGCTTTGCTCAAACAGTCCTCGCCCTGTTTCCTCCTCCGGCAGGCGTCCTCCCGGCCCGATAAAGGCGGTTTTTCTTTCCCTCTTTTAAACTCCTCCTCTGCTCGGCTTGCCGAGATAGGGGAGGTGCCCGTCAAGGGCGGAGGGGTTTTAAACTCTCCCTCTGTGTTCCCCGCAGGGGAATATAGGGAGAGTGCCCGCAAGGGCGAGGGGGTTGTAATGTACCCCCGGGTTTTACCTCTTTTGGGGTCAAAAATTTTTTTAACCCCTCTCCTCGGGACCGCTGTCCCTCGGTTTCTCCCCTGTACCGCCATGCAGCACAGGGGAGAAGTGGGGGAGATATTTTTTAGAACAAGTTGGTCAACTCGTCGTTCAAGGCGATACCGTAGGCGTTCACACCCGAAACGATGGTTTCGAGGGCGTTTGTAGCCGGGTTCCAACGCATGATACCCGATTTGGCCGTGTCGTCGGCGTCACGGAAGCAGAAGTAAACCGAGCCGTCGGTACTGTCGAGAACCATTTGGCATACGTCGATAAACTCGCCGGTGCTACCTTCGGAGTCGGACTTGAAGGAGGCTTTGAGGTAGTTGGCTTCGGCGTTGGTACCCGTCTTGGTGGCGTCATTGGCACTGATGTCGGCCATAGGAACGGCATAGAGGCCTTTGTCGCGGATAATGGCGTAGAGTATCTGCTTGTTGGTATCGATGACAAACGATTTCACGAATTCGTTGGGGAAGATAGTCGCATAGGGCGCATTGCTACCCCGGGGAATATCGACGGTGCTGATGTCGCTCTCGGCGAAGCGGAAGATACCGCCGCCACCGTAGGTCTTGCCCCAGTACCAAAGCCCGTCGACTCTGGCGAAGCAGGCGTTCATGGCACCGTATTGCCATGGATTGCCGTAGTATTCGAGCCGGTTGTTCATCACATAGTAGTCGAACTTGGCGTCGCTCGTGCTGAGGACGAGGTTGCGCTCGTCGACACCGATGCGGCGGAAACCGGTGTTACGGTCGGCGAAGTAGAGTTGTTCGTTGTCGATCCAGCCGTAGAAGGGGTCGTTGAAGGCGGTGTTGCCCACGTTGGAGAGCACGGTTTCCATGCCGCTGCCGTCCTTACCGACGGCCGTGATTTTACCGTCGCCCCGGTTGCCCGCTTCGTCGTTGATATAGGTAAACTGTGTACCGGCGTCAAGAATAAAGAGGGTTCCGTTGTGGAAGAGGAGGTTCAAGGGGTGCGCACCCGCTTTCACGCCCAAGTCGAACGGCGCGTTGCTGCTTCCCTCGGGGATATTGTAGTCGAGCTTGTAGGCCATGATGTTGCCGTTCTTAGCGGCGTAGTAGAGGGTCTTCGAGGGGTTGGGCGTACCCACCTGTACGTTGGTTCTCACATCTTGCAGGTCACGACCGCCGAGTTTCGTTTTGAGCGTGATGGCTTGCGACCCGATGTTTTTGAAAGTCAAGCGTCCGGGATTCTCACCCACATAAGTGTTGTCGGAGATCTCGGGGTGGTCGAGCAACGTGGTACCTTCGGGGAGAACCCAAGTGTACTCGGGCACCTCGGAAGCGGCGGGGTTGCGCAAGGTGACTTCGAGGGTCACTTCCACGTCGTTGATCACGCACACGGCGTCGTTCTCGGTCGTGGCCACCACGGTGGGCTTGATGTCGTTGATGAGCAACGGGCGGGTGGTATAGGCGTCGCCGATGGTCAATTTCACTTCGTATTGTCCCGGGAGGTTATAGGTGTGCGTGGGGTTGGGGTCGGTCGAAGTCTGACCGTCGCCAAACTCCCAAGTACAGGCCCCCGAGAGGGCCGAAGTATTGGTGAACTGTATGGTGGAACCCGCCAAGAAGTCGAGTTCGTATCCTTCGTTGGTGACGCTGTAAGTGAAGGCTACATCGTCGCCGGGATATACATTGTATGTGGGATCGTTTTCTACGCAGGCAGCTAACGAAGCCAGCAAAACAACCGTCAAACCTATGTTTCTTAATGCTTTCATTGTTCTTTTGCGTTTCTATTAGTTGACAGTAATATTTTTAATATCGGTAGCGCTGGATATACCGTTGGAGTCTTTTACTTGGAAGTAAGCGCTCAACGTGTAGGCGCAGTTGTAGTTCACGCCATATTCCTTGCCGTCGAAGATCAACTCGGGGGTGGAGAGGGCGTTGACGATGGCGTCGAGCGAGGCTTTGTTCTCGTCGGTGATGTTGTAGACGGTGGCGCCTTCGTCGTCGGTCGATGTGGTGAAGAGGGCTTCAAATTCCTCCTCGGTCATCTTCATGAGTCCCTCGACCACGATTTTCTTCATGTTGCCGTGGTAATCGGTGGCGATTTGCTCGGTGAGAGCCGTGCGGAAATTGGCTTCGACCTCAGCGGGGAAGTAGGTTTGGAAGAGAGTTTCGGTGAAATCGCTTCCGCCTACATTGGCCCAAGTCACACTGGCCCACGACGCCGACACGGGGAAAGTAGAGTCGAGGATATAGGAAGATTTGTCGTCGTCCCAATCCACGGTGGCGGGGTCGAAATCTTTCACTAAGTGCGAGGCGAGTACTTCGTTGTCCTCGGTCTCGGTGTAGGTGTAGGTGATAAACGGGCAGGTGAGCGCGCGGGATATCGAGCTGTTCACGCCATACCATACTTGCGCACTTTCTATCGTGCTGCCGTCGGCGTAGTAGTACACTCTGAAATCGAGTTCGCTCCCGGCGCTTACGGCATCTTTCAATTCCCAGTAAACGTATGCGGTTTGTTGACCCAAATCGGCCCAATCGTTTATGGGGTCGTTTATTTCACACCCCGACAAACCGGCGAAGGCCAGCAGCAGAGATGCTATTTTTACTTTATTTTTCATATCGAATGTCGTTATTTTATGGAATACCTCAATTCTTGTCTCTCATTTATTGCCAAATCATCGGTTTGCGCAACCACAAGTAGTTCTTGTATGCACCCAGTCTTTCCAATTCGGCTTTGTTGTATTTCTCCTCGGTCTCGGGGTCGTAGTTGAGGCGGTTTATCCACGCTTTGATGTCGTCGCCCCAGTGAGCCTCGTAGATGTTGTTGGGCCGTTTCAACCCGGGATATACATAGGCGTTGTCGTATTGCACGCCGTTTTCCTCGCAACTGTAATTGTAGCGTCGCATATCGGTCCAAGGCTCGGGTTGCAGGTAGAGGCATACATATTTTTGCCGCATGATGTGGCCGATGTTGAAGCCGTCGGCGGGGAAGTATGTGGTCAAGTATTTCCCGCTACCCGACTCGTTACCCAAGTAGTTGTTGCGGTAACGGGTGTAGCTGCTGCCATAGATCGAGGCGAGGTCGAAGCGGTCGAAGTTGACTTCGGCGGCTTGCATGGTGAGGCTGCGCGCCGTGGCTTTGTCGCCGCTCCAATACAAGGCTTCGGCCTTGATGAGCAACAGTTCTTCTTCCAAGAAGAGGGGCACATAGCCGTTGTTTTTGGTGTAAACCGATACTTCTTTACCATTGACTTGGGGGAAGAGGTTGGGGTAGTTCTCGGCTTTGTAGGACACGTCCATACCGATGTTGGTGGCGAGGTAGCGCATCTTTTCGTCGCTGTCGCCCGAGGGCCCCGAGCGGGCGCTCATGAAGGCGAGGATACGGGGGTCTTCGGCCCAGCCGTTCACATTGCCGTATGAATCGAACACGCCTAAGATATTCTCCATGAAGTATTGGGTAGGTATGGCCGATGCCAACAGGTTACCACGGCCTTCCCAACCGAGAGCTCCTTGCTGCGAGGATTGGAACGCGGGTCCCCACGGGCTGTTTTGAGCGCCGTTACCACCGTCGAAACGGTAGAGCACGTCTTCCCAGCCGTTGAGCGCCTTGTCGACCGTGTTGATAATCTCTTGGCACACCGTGGCGTTGTTTTCCCAGTTGGGGAGTTTGCGCAGGAGCAAACGGGCTTTGAGCGCGTAGGCGTAGTGTTTCCATTTGTTCAAGTCACCTCCGAATACACGGTCTATCGATTGGTCCATGGGAATGTTGGTGGCCGCCTCGGTATAGGTGGGATTCTCATACATGGCGATGAGATCGTCGGCCTCTTGATACATCCATTCGTAGATGCTCTCTTGGGTGTCGTATTTGGGACTGTTCGACTCGTAAGCCTCGGTACGCGGCATATCGCCGAAGATGTCGGTTGTCATTTGTGTGGACATCAGCCGAAGTGTACGGGCGAGGATTTCCAAATTCCAAGCTTGTGCTTCGTGTGCGCCGTCGATAATTTCTTTGGCGTTGGCACCAATGTCGTAGAAGTGACGACGCCATTGCGGGTGGCGGTTTATGGTCAGGAAGTCGCCCCAGCCGGCTTTGTAGGCGAAGCTCGATGTTTGGCTGCGCCCACCGGTGGTGAAGTATTGCGACAGGTATATGCCGTAATCGGCGTGGTCGAATTGTAATTGTGCCGAATAGAACAGGACGATGGGAAATACCTGTTCGGGCAGTACTTCGTGAGCTGCGTCTTCGTTGATGTTCTCGTACAGCCAGTCTTCACAACTGGTTGTTGTGCCCACCAGTCCGATTAACAACGATAATATGATTGCTTTATATTTATTCATGGCTCCTTATGTTAGAATGTTGCGTTTATAGTAAGGTTGAAACTGCGTGTGGCCGGAATAGACATATTGTCGATACCCATTGTACCGGTACCGTAGGATGCCGAAGTAGCGATTTGAGGATCGGATCCCGAGTATTTGGTCAACAAGAAGAGGTTACGACCTGTGATGGATGCTCTCAACCCTTTGATATAGGGATTCCCTTTTTTCAGGAATCGAGAGAAATCGTATCCTACGGTCACATAGCTCAATCTCAGGTAAGAACCGTCCTCGATAAAGTTGGAGCTTACACCGTAGAAATAGGTGTTCAGGTTGGTTTGGTTCAGCACGATGGGGGTAGTGTTGGGTACGTAGGTCCCGTCGGGTTGTTCTACTACACCTTTTACTACTACTTCGCGGTTACGGTAGTTTTCGAGCGACTTGTGCATACCGTTGGTGAAGAGCGAACGTCCGGTTCCGTTGTACACGTCGCCACCTACGCGTCCGTCGAACAGGAACGACACGGTGAGGTCTTTCCAGCGGAAGGTACTGTTCAAACCGAGCAGGAAGTCGGGCTCACGGTTACCGATATATACGCTCTTGGCGGGGTCGATGATGGGGTATCCATCTTCGTCGATGAGGATTTGCCCGTCGGGCGAACGCATATAGTCTTTACCCGAGATACCGGTGGTCGAACCACCCAGATAGGCCGTTGTGTAAATATCGCTGAACTGCGTGCCTTGGATCTCGCTCACGTCCTCGGGCAACGATTTTACGACGCCTCGGTTCAACGAGAAGTTGAGGTTGGCGGTCCATTCGAAATCGCGGGAGCGCAAGATGTCTTGGCTCAACGTGGCCTCGATACCGTGGTTCTCGATACTACCCTCGTTGCGCACTTGCTGAATCGTACCCGAAGCGGGCGACACACGCACGGTGACGATTTGGTTGTCGACCAGCGTGGAGTAGTAGGCTACGTCCAAGCGGGTGCGGCTGTCGAAGAATCGCAAGTCGGCACCGATCTCCCACGATTTCGTCATCTCGGGAGCCAGCGTGATGGCATAGGGTGCCGTCGGGTCGATGCTATATCCGCCGTCGGGGAAGGTAGAACCTTCGCGGTAGGCTTTGGTAAACTTGTTGGGGGTAGCGTCCTTACCTACTTGTGCCCAGTTACCGCGTATTTTACCGTAGCTGAACCAGTCGTTGCTGATGTGGAACAATTCGCTGAAAATCACACCGGCGGTAACCGAAGGATAGAAGTAGGAGGTCTGGTCGGCTTGTTTCAAGGTAGAAGAACCGTCGTAACGGGCAGTTCCGCTCAATTGGGCGATGCCTTTGTAGTCGAACCGCAATTCCCCGAAGTAGCCGAATTTGTTTTTCTTCGAGCGGGTATAGGTGATGGGGTAGTCGCCCGTCTTCATCCAGTTCTCGGTGTTGGTATTGTTGAAACTGTAATATTCGCCTTCGAGTACGAACTCTTGTCCGGCGAGGGTAGCTTCATAGCTCTTGTTGATCATGATTTCGGCACCAGCCAAAACACTCATGTTAAGGTCTTTGAACAGGTCGACATTGTAGGTGGCCAAACCTTGTACGGTGAGCAATTCGCTGCGGCTGGGATCAAAGGAGTAAGAACCGAATTTGTAGAGGTACTTCGAGATTACGCTTTCGTCCAATTCGTCTTTATCGAAACGGGGTTTAGCGTAAGAGTCGGAAGTGCTGTGTCCCTTATCGTAAGCGATTTTACCGGTGAATGTAAGGTCTTTTACAGGAGTCCATTCGATCGATCCGTTCAAAATGGTACGCGACGATTGCGACTGTCCCCAGTCTTCGTAACGTCCCCAATAGGGGCTCACGCCGGCCGTGATCTTGTCGGCGTCGGTCAAGGCGTCCCAGTTGTCGTAGCGGCCACCGTCGACCGAACTGTAAACCGGTTTGCCCAGCGGAGTCTTGTACACACGCATGTCGTTGTTGATAGGCCATGTGTACACGCTGCTCATGTTGTTACCGAAGGAGCGCGATTTGGAGTCGATATAGTTCATCGACGCATTGATTTTAACCCATTTCGAAGGTGTGAAAGTGGCTTTGACCAACGCACCCATGCGGGTCTTGTAGTCTTCGGGAGCCACACCGTCGGTCGAGGTGTAGTTGAACGAAGCGTAGGCTGTGAACTTGTCGGTACCGCCCGAGGCGTTCACATCGTATTTTTGGTACAGCCCTGTACCGAGGAAATTACCCACGTTGTCGTAGGTGCGCTCGCCGGCTTTCAACAAAGGACCCCAACCGCCGCTTACCGAGTTCTCTTTATAGAACCCGAGCGAACCGGGAGTGTAGCGTTGTTGGATTTCGGGGATACGCACGCTGTTGTCTATCTGCACGCTGGCGCTTCCGTTCACGACAACTTGCCCGGTCTTTCCGCTTTTGGTCGTGATCAAGATTACACCGTTGGCAGCTTCCGAACCATAAAGGGCCGATGCGGCGGCACCTTTCAGCACGGTCATGTTCTCGATATCGTTGGGGTTGATATCGCCGGCCGATGTACCACCGCCTCGCATGGGCATACCGTCGACCACAAACAGCGGCTCGTTGTTTTGCCCGGTGTTGATAGAAGAAATGGCACGGATAATGATTTGCGAACTGGCGTTGGGCGAACCACCGCTACCCGATACTTGCACACCGGCGATCTTTCCTTGCAACGAGTTCACGAAGTTGGCCGATTGCCCGGCGGTCACTTCGTCGGCGTTCAGGCTCTGCACGGCAAAATTCAGTTTCTTTTTCTCTTCGCGGATACCCATAGCCGTTACAACCACTTCGTCCAGTTGTTGCGACGACGAGGGGTTCAACGTTACGTTCACGACCGATTGAGTTCCCACGGGAATAGTTTGAGCCTGCATTCCCACATAGCTGAATGTCAAGCTGGCATTGTCGTTGACTTTAATAGAAAATTTTCCGTCTAAGTCGGTTGTCGTTCCTTGTGAGGTGCCTTGGACATGTACCGATGCCCCGATAACGGGCAGTCCGTCTTCGGCCGACACAACGGTACCCGTTACGGTACGTTGCTGAGCGAAACCTACAATAGCAAATAAGGAAAATAACAGAAGTAGCACCTGTCTTCTCATAATACTGCTTGTTTGTTAGTAATCAAGGTTAATAAATACGTTATAAAGGATCATGGTTAGATTTTTGTCTTTTACAGGTTGAAATCAATTTGGATAAGGTCTTGTATTTTTCGTAATGGTTTATTAATTTTAAGGGTTTCTATTTTATTTTTCATTCAATCGCTTGTACAAATATAATAGTCTATTTTGAAATCGAAAACTAATTCAATCAAAAATTTTCTCTTTTTGGTGCATTTTTTTGAATTATATTCATATTTTCACGAATGTAAACAAATATAGACCTATTTTTAATGCTCTTCCGGGGTAATTCTAAAAATATATTTCCGATATATAATATCTCGTAGGGTGATTAACGCTTCGGGTTATACATTCTTACTATATAAGGTGGAGGACAAGGGCGATAAACGACCGGTGAAGGACAGCCGGTCGTCGGTCGCCGCTATCTCGCGCGGGGAGTATGGGAGTCGGGGCGCCGAAACATAGTCGGGCGAACCCCCCCTTCGCTCGTCGGCGCGCGACACTTTCGTAGTCTTTCGATAGATAAAAAATGTTGTTTTTCTCGGGATAATTGTCTATTTGTATTCATCTTTTGTATATCTTTACTACACATTAATTATATAGAGAGAAACACGATAGGATTTGAAACCATGAAACACGGGGCGCGGCCTCCCTCTCACCTCGATGCTTCGGCGATTGGAAAAGATATAGATTCATTATTTATGCTAAAATAATTGTGTTATGAAGAAAAAAATGTTTTATGCACTGGCAGCCGTATTGTTGTGCAGCTCATGTGCGACGACTCCTCGCAATCCCTTTGAGGAACCGGCAAGACCGGCCGGGCAGGAGAGTGTGTTGAAATTGGCGTGTGAACCGTTGGACACGGTGAGAGTAGGATTTATCGGACTTGGATCCAGAGGAAAAGGTGCAATAGAGCGCTACGTCTATTTACCCGATGCGAAAGTTGTGGCTTTGTGCGATTTGGATTCGTCGAATGTCAACAAGGCCAATGAGATTCTGGTCGCTCATGACCGGCCCGCCGCCGATATATATGTAGGTGACGAGGTTTGGAAAGAGATGTGCGCGAGGAAAGACATCGATTTGATATACATCTGCACCGACTGGCATGCCCACACCCCCATGGCGGTTTATGCCATGAAGCAGGGAAAGCATGTAGCTGTGGAAGTGCCTGCCGCCACGACCGTGGCCGAGTGCTGGGAATTGGTGAATACAGCCGAGCAGACTCGCCGCCATTGCATGATGCTGGAGAACTGTTGTTATGACTTCTTCGAGTTGGCAACCCTCAACATGGCTCAACAAGGCGTGTTTGGTGAAGTGATGCACACCGAGGGTGCCTATATCCACGACTTGCGGTCGGCCAACTACGATTCGACGGCTACGGGATATAAAAACATGTGGCGTTTGAAAGCTCAGAAGAAAGCCGCTGGCAACCCCTATCCCACTCATGGCTTAGGCCCGATTGCCCAAATATTGAATATTCACCGTGGCGACCGCATGGCGATGCTGGTTTCCATGTCGACAGCTCAGAAAGGTATGCACCTCTATGCGGCTGAGCATGGTATTGTCGGTGAAGATACGGCTCAAATCGATATGGGAGACATGAACACCACGCTCATCAAAACTGCCAAAGGGAAAACGATGTTGATTCAACACGATGTAACCAGCCCGAGACCTTACGACCGCATTCACTTGGTAAGCGGGACCAAAGGTTTTGCACAAAAATATCCGGTAGAGGGTATCGCATTGGAACCCAACGCACATGAGTTTCTTGGAAAACAGTCGCTCGACTCGTTGCTCAAAGTGTATGAACACCCCTTCTGTAAAGAAATCGGGGAAAAAGCCCGTGAAGTGGGTGGCCACGGCGGAATGGACTACATCATGGACTACCGCTTGATTTACTGTTTGAAACACGGCTTGCCCCTCGATATGGACGTTTATGACGCCGCCGAATGGTCGTGCTTGTACGAGCTGACCGATTACTCGGTACGCAACGGCTCTGTGCCCGTGCAGATACCCGACTTTACCCGGGGCGAATGGGATAAACTGCAAGGTTTGACATTTGCCGAATAGGATTTCCTTCCTGTCGATATAAAAATAAAGGGCGGCTGCAAGAGTCGTCCTTTTTTCTTTTGCAGAGGGTTATGGGCGATTGAAGTTTGAGCGCGAAGTCGGCGTCGGGACGCAATCGTCGGGCCACGCAGTGCGAAGCGTCGCTCGATGTGAAATCGCAGGTGTTTGTGGCACTATATTGCGGAGTTGTCGAAAAAGTATAAAAACGTTTTATTTTTTGAATATAAATTGTATCTTTGCACCGCTCAAATGAGTAATCGACTATGGAGAGATGGCAGAGTGGTCGATTGCGGCGGTCTTGAAAACCGTTGAACTGAGAGGTTCCGGGGGTT
>CALUFO010000014.1 GCA_944320015.1 uncultured Barnesiella sp.
AGTAATATTGAAAATCAATTTATTGGAAACTTATAGTTGTTATTGCTTTGGATAATCTTTTACTTTGGATAATCGCGTCCCGCATCGGTCGCCACGATGATGCTGTCGCATTTCGAGAACACATCGTCAATGATCTTGAGTTGCTTTGCGGCGGCGATGTCAGTTACCATGCCACGGTCGGTACGGATCTGGCGCACCACCAGCCGGAATGGGTCGGGAATCATGGGAAGGGTTTCGGGAGTTGTACGGTCGTAACCGTATGCGCCCGGCATGGCGAGCGACACGAGGTGCCCGAGCGCCCATGTCACCATGTAGCCGTTGCCGGTACAGTAACCCTCTTTGCGTATATTGGCGCCGACGACACGGGCGATGTCCTGCCCTACACTCGGCTTTTCAGTTATGATTGCTATCATATTGTGTAAAAATTTAGCCGTTCCCCGCCATAGTCAGGGGCAGGGAACGGCGGTTTGACATTAGGTTATATAAGGCTCTGTCATGCGGGCTTGATGCCGATAATCTCAAGGAGCGGTTCGCCGCTATCCCTGCGTACAAGCTGCAAGGTGGCGTCGAGGACGACATCCACACCGAGGAGCACGAGACTGAGGGATATCACACCGGTTTTCCCACCTTGCAGGAGCGTGTCGAGTTCGCCGGCCATCTCAAGCTCGTCACGGAGTATGCCGATGGATTCCAGTTCGCCCCAGTCCACATCTTCGGCATTGAAAGGAGCTATGTTTTCCTGATTCATTGTCATGGTCTTTTACGTTACACATTGTTCATATCGTCAGCCGACGCTCTGGCCTTTCGGCTTGCGGTTCTGCTGTCCTTGCCCCTGCGACTGACGTCGTTCCTGAGCCTGGGCGACCACATTGCGTTGCGAGGCGTCGCGCTTGCGGGTGGGATCCTCGTTGTAGTAGTCCAGACGGCCGGTGTTGAAGTTAGCCATGACATATTGGGCGAATGGTTTCTTGTCAAAGCCTATCATCCCTTCGATGAGCACCGCCTTGCCGTCCTGAAGCTGGGCACGTTCGGTCGCGGTCAGAGTCTTGCCCCACAGTTCTGCTGGTATCTTGAACTGCTCTCGCTGCTCGAAGCCGTCCGGCGTGCGGGAGTAGCTCAACCGTCCGGTTTCAAGGTCGGCCTTGATAAACGAGGAAAATTCCTCACCTTTGCGGTTCACCATTTCTTTGAGGAATATTACCCGACCGGCACGCAGTTCCTCACGCTCTTCCCCGGTGAGCTTCACACCGTTGATTTCCTTGGGAATGTAGATTTCCCGGTCTCCTTCGGGCGAATCCGGATTGTAGCGCGTGTATGCCGGACGCCCGCTTTGCGGGTCGAGTTTGACAAACGAAGAGAAGTATTCACCGTCCTTTCGCTTCATATCCTCCACGAAGATGGCTTTTCCGAGATTGAGATCCTCAACCTACTGCTTGGTGAGTTTCACGCCTCCGAGTTCCTGACGGTTGAACACCCTGTCGTTCTCGAAGATGTATTCTATTCCGCGACGTTCGGCGCTGATCTGCACTTTGGCGTCGAAGTCGTTGCCGGCCTGCGACTTCATGCCTTCGAGGAATACGGCTTTCCCTTCCTTCAGGTCGTTCTTTTCCTGCTCGGTGAGTTTGACACCCTTGATTTCATCGGGGATGAACACATTCTCGGCCTTCATCGCCACGACCTCATTGGTGAGTTTGTCGATGCTGATGAAGGTGGGGACAATCTCACCGCTGCGGGATTTGAGATCCACAACGCGCCCCATGTTGCCGGTCTCCAACAGGTTCTTCTTGTCCTCGTCGGAGAAGATATGCCCGAAATAAGGGCGATCGAGGTCCGGTTTCTGACGCATACCATGAATAGCGAGTACGACAGGCCCGTTTGCCGACTGTTGGAACGACAGGCGTGCGTCCGTGCGGAGCACGGCTGAGCCGAAGTTCATGGTTATGGGTACCATCTGGTTAGTCTTGTAGCCACGGAGCATCTGGTCGAGCAGTCCGCGCTCGGCGAGATAGTCACGCGAGATGCCGAACAATTTGAGTTGTTCCCAGTCGATCATTGACTCGTTGTAACGCGGGGCGCGCTGTTCCGGCTGTTGTCCGGCGGCTGCCGCCTGCTGTGCGTGTACCTCGCGGGGTGACATCCGCACTTCTTCCTGGTCTTTTTGTTTCTTTGCCATTTCTTCTACATTTTGATTGTTGGTGTTTTCTTGTTGTTTCCCCTTCGGGGTAATCTCGTATTTCTTGAGGAATTCCTCCAATGCGTCGGTTTTCTTCCCTGCGGCGATGTCCTCTATCGCCTGTCTTACATCGGGGTCGTCAAGATGCTTGTCCTTTACCGACAGGATACCGAAACGAGTGGGGTCTTTGAGCTGGCTCCAGAAATTCTTGAGGAAATTCTCGAACATGTCCGCATAGCGGTCGATTTTCAGGAACGAGTTGCGGTGCTTTGTGTCAGCCGGGATAGTTTCATGTCGCCCGTCCTTGTCAAGTTTTGACACCGCCTGCAATATCAGCTCCATCTTGTCAAGTATGAACACGATGTCGCTCATCTGCTCGTTCTCGGTGATTTTGGGTGTCGGCGGATCCGGTTCCGCCCTTGCTGATTTTTTTGCCATACCTTGAAGTATTTAGAGTGAATAAATAAATGTTTCCACTGCAAATATAGGCTCTAAAATCATACAAAATACTGATTTGCAAACGATTGACAATACGTTGCACCGTATGTCATCACGTTGCACCGCAGGGTGTCACGCAAAGGTCGGAATGAGCCGATTACGGGGCGAAAAAGACAGATACGGAGGGAAACGGAAAGGAGAACAGGCGGGGCGGAGAAAACGACCGTAATATGCAGAATTGAGAGGCGGAGCTGCTTTTGTCCCCACTTCTATCCGTAAGTAAAAAACAGGCGGCAGGATTATATGTGTTCTTGTAATATGGCATTGGTTGTGGCACCGTCAATATACCATAATGCCGGCGCCACAGTTTTTCAGTTGACCGTTTTATGCGTCATCGGTCGGCATCGCTTGCTAAGTCCCGACCGACACTACAACTCGGAGGGGCGAAACCGGAGCGTTTTTTCCAAGAAAAATTACCGCAGGGAATTTTTTGCAGGAAAACCCGGAGGGCCTGAACGTGAGGATTTCGGTCTCCGAGTTACCTTGATAAAGGGACTTAGCCGGCGATGCCGACCGTGCTGTTATTTTATTCATTAATGGCAAATTACATACAGCGTATTGAACGCATAATAATAGTTGAATGTGGTAGGCTATGAAAAAACTCATTCATCGTTAATATCCATTAAATCAGACAATATTCCCCAAAAAACAACATCAAAGAAATGGCTCATGTGCAAATTTATTTAAGTGATAATTAGGATATAATGAATTTAATAGCTAACTTTGCCGCTGAAATCCATTTTACAAAATTGCAATTCTCGCAAAAATATAAAATGACATGGTTATACCTCGTGACAGATATTTAGAGCTGCTTGTATCCCGTAAGCATAACGGGTTGATAAAGATCATTACCGGCATGAGGCGATGCGGCAAATCTTTTCTTCTCTTCAAATTATTCAAGGAGCATCTTATAGCAGAAGGCGTCCCTGAATCACATATTATCCGTATTGAACTCGATGACCGACGGAACAAATCATTGCGAGACCCTGATGTATGTCTGGAATATGTGACAAGCCTGCTAAAAGATGAGGGTCAGTATTACCTGCTTATAGACGAGGTACAGTTTATGGCGGAATTCGAGGATGTACTCAATAGCTTTCTTCACATGGATAACCTTGACACTTATGTCACAGGCAGTAATTCCAAGTTCCTGTCCACAGACATAATTACAGAGTTCAGGGGACGGGGAGATGAAATACATGTACGTCCGTTAAGTTTTGCGGAATACTGCGCCGTATATCCGAATATGGCGTGGGATGACGCATGGAACATCTACCACACATACGGAGGTCTGCCGTATGCCGTATTACTGGATAAAGCGGAAGACAAGGCGCAGTATCTTAAACGGTTGTTCCGGGAGGTTTACCTTAAAGATATTGTGGAGCGCAATAAAGTCCAGAACAATATCCAGATGGGTATTCTTTTGGATATAATATCATCGAGTATCGGCTCCCTGACAAATCCACGAAAACTGGAAAACACATTCAAAAGCGACGGTAACATAAGTATATCGGCAGCAACCATAAAACAGTATCTTGACTATTTCATTGACGCTTTCATGGTGGAAAAGGCGGAGAGATATGATATCAAAGGGAAAAAATACATATCCACACCTCAGAAATATTATTTCTCGGATTTGGGTTTGCGCAATGCAAGGCTGAATTTCCGCCAGCAGGAGGAAACGCACATAATGGAAAATGTCATTTATAATGAATTGCGTATGCGAGGTTATTCAGTTGATGTGGGCGTTATTGAGATTAATGAGCGAACATCAGATGGCACTTATGCGCGTAAACAGATAGAAATAGATTTTGTTGCAAACAAAGGAAGTCAGAGGTATTATATTCAATCTGCGTTTGCCCTTCCTTCTTTGGAAAAAGTAGCCCAGGAAGAGCGTCCCTTAAAAAATGTCCCTGATTCCTTTAAGAAAATCATAGTTGTCAAGGACAATATTATGCTACGCCGTGATGATAATGGTATAACCACAATGGGATTAAAACAATTTCTGCTTGACCCTCACAGCCTTGAATTATGACTTAGTACAGCGATTATCTAACGTATTCGTTCGTGACACTATAACAGCGGAACCTGCTTCAATGTAGATTCCGCTGTTTTCTTGAGTTTTTATTGTAATAAACTCATTTTGGATTTTTCAATAGCCGTGGTATCATCAGCTCATCACAGGCATCTTTCAACGCCACCCAATAGCCGCCATACTCCGTATGGTCCTCGTGCATACTCTCAGCAATTCGCTCAAGGTCGTCATCGCCGACGGCATCGGCGTCATATCCTACGGATACAATGTCCTCACGCGACACGGTTGAGACAATAGCATATCCATCATTGCGTGACAGTTCCAGCTTTATTTTATCAAGGAGTTTTTTAGACAGCCTATTCTCCGGATGTGAGCGGATATATTCCGCACATTCTTTCAGTAACGTTATCATAAGCTTTTATTATTTGAAAGATAACCTTCATCAGTCCATTTGCCAAACCGGAAGCATTCCACCAAAATGAAATCCTCACCGCCGTATTCTGCCAGGGATTTCAAATCGGAAATGTTGTCGCAGTGATAGAATATGCTCTTATCCATCGCTGCGGCTTTATCGTCCGCCTTCAATGAGATTTTTACGTTCAGGTTGTCCCCGTCATCTTTGTACAATATCCGGCAGTTGGCATAGTCCGGCTCTGTGTCCGAATAAGACTTGAATTCCTGATACAATCTGTCTATATCCATTTTGACTTCATCGGGATCGGTCAGTTCCGGATACGTGCCACAATCCTCGCACTGTCCGTACCGGAAAGACTCATCCGTATAACGCTTGAACACATTGCCGTTGGGATTTACTATCGCTTCACAAGCGACATTGGCGCTTCCGCACCTTGTACATATAACACTCATATATCTTCTATTTTAGTTAGTTGTCAATCCAAAAATTCACACTATATGTCCCACATGGCTTTCCGAAAGCCGGATACCGGTCAAATTCAGTATGATCGTTCCACATGACTTCCATAATATAGCCGTTCGGAAAATTTGATTTTATGAATTCCGAAACGAGAGTCCGATGTTCGTCATCAAGGCTCGTATCCTCACTGATCCCATATTCGAGCGCATATATGGCCCATTCCGGGATATTGTCGTATTTGATTTTTTTCATAATCATAATCCTTATCGGGCACAGCAGCCTGTGTCCTATTCTTGCCGCCATGACAGCCACACGCCGGACAGTGCAAGGCTTTCGGGAAAAATACCGCAAGCCCCACGGGGCGCGGAAGATTTTTCCACGAAACCCGCAGGGCCTGGCCTTGCATCCGTCCGAAAGGCATGTGGCTACCTTTGCGGAGAGAATAGACACCGGCTTTATTTCTCCCCGCCTTCTCCGTTATCCTCCGGCGGGAGCAGATGCTGTAATTCCGGGTCGTTTTTAATGCGTTCCATCTCGTCGGCGATTATCTGCTCTACATCATTCTTTATCTGAGAATAGTTTCTTTCAATCTGTTCCTGCATGATGTCGTTGCCATCCTCGTCCAGAAAATCATTGATTACAGGAATTTTCTTGTAAGCTTTCGTTTCTGCCGCCACTCTTGCGCTGTCAACGATAATGCGCGAGTGAAAGATCTTCTGGTCTATCTCCTCGCCGAAGTTGTCGGCGACGCTGCCGACGAACGTACCCTGTGACAGATTGGCTATCTTGGATGCGGGAATGAGGAAATCGAGCTGGGTGTTTATCGAGGTGGAAGTATCCTGTCGGTTGATGGATACCGACTGGCGCTGCTGGAGTATCTTTCCGAAACGCTCCGACAAGTTCTTTGCCGTCTCGCCGACGACCTGCCCGCTGAAGATATTGCCGACAGTGTTCTGGATTACCTTCGCCTCCTTGTCGCCATAGTCTCGCGCAAGTTGGGAGAAGTCCTGGAAGCCGAGACATACCGCTACCTTGTTGGAGCGTGCAGTGGCAATGAGGTTGTCGATGCCGCGAAAATATATGGTCGGCAGCTCGTCAATGATGATTGAACTCTTGAGCTGTCCTTTCTTGTTTATCAGCTTTACTATTCGGCTGTTATATAGTCCGAGGGCAGCCGAATATATGTTTTGCCTATCCGGATTATTGCCTACACAGAGGATTTTGGGAGCCTGCGGATTGTTCAGGTCGAGCGTGAAATCATCGCCTGTCATAACCCAGTACAGCTGCGGCGAAATCATCCTCGACAGTGGGATTTTCGCGGAAGCTATCTGGCCTTGAAGTTGGTCCTGGGCGCCCCCTTTCCATGCGTCCATAAAGGGGGACAGGTAGTTTTCAAGCGAGGGATATGAGGTGAGAATGGTGAATATGTCGGCATACGGCTTATTTAGGAACTCGATGGCATGGGGGAAGGTACAGTAGCGTCCTTCCTTATATATACGGAGGTACCATATTATAGCGGCGAGCAGGATAATCGGCGACTCAACGAAGAAATCTCCCTGTTTCTGTATCCAAGTCTTGTTCAGATTCAAGAGTATGGTGTATGCCGATTCGTATGCGTCGCTGATATCCGCCATGAACTGCGGATTGATAGGATTGCACCTGTGCGAGCGGCGAGGATCGTCGAAATTTATCACATAGAACTCCGGCTTCACCTTGTATTTGTCAAGGTTTTTGAGCAGCTCGTTGTAGGCGATGATGGATAGGTCATCAAACTTGTAGTCATACAGGTATAGCGCGAACCCTTTGGAAATCTGTTGCTTGATGTAGTTGTTCACCACCGCGTAGCTCTTGCCGGAACCGGGCGTACCGAGAACTATCGAAGCGCGGAACGGATTTACCACGTTTATCCATCCGTCCCATTCGCGTCCCTGATACACAAACTTGGTAGGCAGATTCACCGAATACTCATTCTCCATGAGGCGTGTCTCCTGCATGAAGCTCTCGTTGGCCGTGTTGAACACATCGTCCATGAGGTTGTGGCGGAACATGCGGCTTGTCCATATTCCGGCCATGAGCAGCAGTATGTATCCGACCGTGAGTGTCGCGGTGTATAACGCCGCATTCACCATCGGAGACAATGGCAAGGAAAGCATCCACCAGTTCATGAAGAAAAGCACGAGTCCCGATATGTAGGCTCCGTAGATTTTCTCCCATGTCATCTTCCGGTTCTTGACGCCCTTGGTGCCGAGGCATGACAGGGCGAGGAATATCAGAGCGAACATCTTTGTGAGAAGAAGGTTCTTGAAAAGTCCCGCAGTCCGCTGGAAGTTCAGCAGTATGCGGTCCACGACTCCGATGTTCACGCCAAGGTCGGTTATAGCCTGGTAGCAATACTAGTAAACATGTATCACTACGAATAAGATGGAGATGGCGCGCATGAATTCCATGACTTTCGCCAATCCCCTGAGGTCATCTTCCTGTTGCATATTGTATAATTTTTTAAGGGTTTATGATGTCGGTTTTTATTGCAGCCCGCGATAACGGCGTTTCTTCTTTTTCTTGCGAAGCAGACGGTTCGCCAGAGCTTCCTCTTGCGGATCTGGTCCGTTGGTGTCAAGCGACAGTATTCCGAAAGCCTGCTGTATCGCTTCGCCAATGTCGGTGACAGCATTGGAATGTGTGCCAATACGCAGGTCGTCGTTACGTCCGTCAAGCCTCGGAATATCAGTATTGGAATTGAAAAGATTCTCGAAAGCGTTTGCCGAGAACTCCCTGCCGAGCCGAGATCCGTTATACACTTCTCTATTGCGGTGGTCTATGAAAGTGGCGCCGTAGATGCGCCCGTCATCGTTCTCCCGGAACACCACGTCTATGCCGCGCGAGGCCAGCATAAACACGAAGGTGTCACGGTCAACACGGCAACCGTGCTTGGCAATGGCGACATCTGCCGTAATCTTCGGTTGCCATTTCTTAGCCTTATAGTCACGCGCGTTGTAGCCTATACGTTTCTGTATCCCCTCATAGCCGAACCTCTTGCCGAGAAGCGATGACTTGACAGGTGTGCTGACCGGACGACCCGAATCATCGGTAATCGCATAGACGATACCGTTGTAGGGAGTTCCCTCATGTTCACCTTTCACCTGTTTCGCCTCGATGTTGAAGCATGACAGCAACGCGCTGTATTCTCCGAACGACTGGAAACGGTATGATGAAAACACGCTCTTGAGAATGTTGCCGATCTGACGCTTCACATCACCGTCACGGTAATCGGCCTTTTTCAGATACGGTTCCAGCAGTTCGCGGCGTTTGTCTGCCACCTGCTGCAACCCGAATTTCCGTTCCAGTTCGCGGCAGGCGCGCATGGAGCGGTTCCACTCGTATGAGTCGTCGATCTTCTCTCCGCGCTCGTTCACGCAGGTTGACACTATATGTATGTGGCGGCGCTCTATGTCTTCATGAAGGAACACTATATATGGCTGGGAACCATAGCCTATCTTGCGCATATACTCGTCGGCAAGCATTGCCAGCTGCTTTTCCGAGAGATTGTCATCAAGCGACGGATTGAGAGATATATGCAGTATCGGCTTGTCCGTGTTCTTGTTTGCCAACAGGTATTTCCGGAAGCCGTAGATGGCATTCTGCATATTAATATCGGGACAGTTGGCCGAATCAGTAATCATTCCATTCCCCGATATTATACGCGCGGTCCTGTCATCCACCTTCTGCCAGTTATAGGCGAGCGCCCCGTAGAGCGAAACGCCCCGGTTGATTTTCGCCACCATGTCAGTCCGGAAGATGGGTGTTCAGATACTTTTCCTTGTACTCGTTGATAAGAGCCACTATCTGGCGGCTCACTATCACAAGTTCGACGGTCTCCTTCTCCAATTTGCGGAGCAGCACGAAAGCCCTCTTGTCACCGAAATTGGTCTTTACGGCTTTAACCACCTGGTTGTAGTTGTTACCTATCGCCTGGAACTGGTGATAGAAATTGGTAAGCCGGATGTAGAAATCCGTTGTCGCCGGGTCTATCTTTATCACCTTAGAAGCCTCGTCAAGAGCCTTCATCTTGATGTAGCGTGCGCGGTATCTGAGACCCGATTTCTGGAAAAGGATCTCGAAACGCCCGTTCTCTTCCGATGTGAACTTGATGCTGTAACGGAAAACAGCCGGGTCTTTTTTAGGTTTCCGGCCTGCCGTTTTCTTTCTTTTGGTTCTTTTTTCGTCTGCCATATTATATGTTTTTGGTTCTTTATAATCCGGCACGGATTTCCGACTTTGGAGGAAATCCCCTCCCGAGCCGTCAGGCGAGTGGCAAGTTGTTTTGGGATGCCCGAATTTATTTCGGGCTGCCCAAAACACAACTTGCTATGTTCGCTTGAACATGAATTTTCCTTCGTCAAATTGTTTCCGGGCCTCTTGCCTGACATTAGCAGGGATTTTCACCGATTGCATCGGTCCGTTTCCTTGTCGGTGGCAAAGTTACAGGCATTTATCCGGCTGTAAAATAGGGCGTTATATGCAACGTGATGACATACGGTGACATGTAATGTCAGGGTATTGACAAGATGGTTGAAAGTCGGAAAAATCTCCTTTTATTTGCAGTGTGATTGAGATCCGGAAGTCAGTAGTGACCGATTGAAAGATTGAAATACATCTTGATTGAGTGAGGTCAATCAGGCACGAGTGACAGAGTGACCGCACTCAAAGAATCAGTAAATCACGAATGAGTGAATGCCCGAACTCATGTATGAATGACTGACAGAGGTCATGAATGAGCGTACATATTCAGCCATACGGACATGCACTCATGTAGGAATGAATTCAGTATCATATAACATAAAAAACGTAGACATGAAAAAAGAACCATTATTCGTTGCCATCAGCAACCAGAAAGGCGGGGTCGGTAAATCCGCCATCACAATCATGCTGGCAGGGTATTTCCATTACCTGAAAGGGCTCAATGTGGCCGTGGTGGACTGTGACTTTCCTCAGTTCAGCCTTATCCGTATGAAAGAGCGCGATATGCGCACAGTTGAGAACAGCGAGTATTTCCGCCAGCTTCTGGTGAACCAGTGGAACCGCATCCATAAAAAAGCCTACACCATCGTGGGGGCGCAGGCGGAAAATGCGAGGGAAGCGACAGACCAGTTAAGGAAAGACGGTGAATACGACCTCATTCTTGTTGATCTGCCCGGCACCGTGAATTCAGCAGGTGTCATCCGTACCATAATCAACATGGACTATATTATAACCCCGATTATCGCAGACCGCATCGTGATGCACAGCAGCCTCTCATTCTCAACCACCGTGTTGGAATATGTGCGGGAACATCCGGACATTCCGTTAAAGGACATTCTTTTCTTCTGGAACAAAAAAGATGCCCGCGCGTCCACGGAGGTGTTTGACGCATATAACAGCATCATGAAGGATCTCGGACTTACCCTGCTGGATGCGGTCATACCGGACACCAACCGTTATGACAAGGAACTGTCAACACAATCTAAAAACTACTTCCGATGCACGCTTTTCCCGCCTCCGGCCAAACTGATGAAAGGCAGCGGACTGTCCGAACTTGCGGAAGAACTGATTATAAAACTTAAATTGGACGGCCATGGAGAGAAATAGAAATAAAGTGGAAGTCAATGAAGACATGATAAAAGATATCATGGCAGGCGATATCCCGGTATTCGGCAAGGGCAAGCAGACTAAATCAGTCGCAGACCGGACTACGAGTGATACAGACGAACCCGACACAAAGACAAAGGCAGAACCGGTACCCGGTGAAAAAACATCTTCACGTCCTAAAAAACGTAAGGATGAGAGTAACGACTACCGCACACTGTATCTATCGCCGGGGAATGTGACACATCGTCAACAGACTTACATCAGCCAGCCGAACTATCAGTTCCTGAAGCGTTTCCTTCCTATTGTTGCACCGGAGGTAAGCATATCCAGATATGTGGATAACATATTGTCCCTTCATCTTGAACAATACAAGGAGGAGATTGACCGGATTTACAATAACGAGATTATCAACCCATTATACGACAAGTGATATGAAAACAGACCCAAAGGCAACCAGGCCGAAAACAAAGAAGATAAAAAACTCGTCCGACTACCGTGAAGTATTCCTGACCAACACGCAGGCATCCAACCGTTCCCACGTCTACATCGACAGGGAGATTGTGGACTGCATCAAGCGCTATCTACCTATAATAGCCCCCGGTGTCAGCGTGTCCGGGTATCTCAGCAACATATTCAAGGATCATATCCAGTGTCACTGGAATAAAATCCATGAACTGTATATCAACGAATCAGTAAAACCCCTAAAACGAATGTAAGTATGGAAAAGCCAATCAAAAAAGCCGGTGTTAATGAATGGCAGCCATGCGAAATATCCGATAAGGATAGGACTACGAGAAAAAATCACTATGATGGAGCAAGCTATAGACGCAAGTTCCTGAAGAACAATCCACAGGGACGACGTGTGCAGGTATATATTGACCGTAACCTGCATGAGCAGATCAAGCGTTTTCTTCCGGCGGTAGCGCCGGATATCAGCTTATCGAGCTATATAACCAATATAGTGGAAGAGCATTTCGAGCGATATATCGACGAGATAAACCGAAGATACGAGAAAAGTTTCTCGCCAATCAAACTAAATGCCAAATGATATGATGCCCAAAATCTATCTGACCGTTAACATTATATGTGCGGTCTATATCCTATACCGGCTCTGGCTCTTCCTGTTCCGCCGTAAGGCAGAAGGTCTATGGGACCGGGTATACCGTTGGGCGCGCATAATCCGTATAATGATGTGGCGATGGCACAAAAGACGGATGGCTGCCAATGCTGAACGAGAGAGACGCCGCAATGTCCGTAACCCAAAGAAGAATAAGGAAACTGTGGTTATTGTCCCCTCTACACATTGTGAGGTGATTGGCAAAACCAAGAGTGTATATATCCCGGATCCCAAGAAAGCAAAAGAACCGGTCAGAAGCGAGCCGCTGCCAGAATCTGATTTCATCGGCGAGGACGATGATATTTCAGCCGATGATGTGGACGACATTCTGGAGCCTATGGATGATAAGGATTTGCAGGAACTTATGGAACCGGGCTTATCCGAGGCTGACCCAGACTTCTCCCAGGCCATGACATACGACGACATTAACAATATGGTCGCGGTGGCATCGGGTGCCAATAAGGATGAGGACGATACTATCCGTGCTGTCGAGACTCTGTATTCAATCCGTCAGTCTGATATCTACGAGTTTATTCTCAGCGAATCTGACAATAAGGACAGGATCGAGAGGCTTATCAACGAGCGTTTTGATGAAAATGAAGCTTCACATAGTGCTCCTGAACGACCTGAAGAAAAAACATCTAACTTTGACTGGAGCCAATATGTATGAATAAAAAGCGTGTTGAGATTATATTTCATCACGCTTTTTTAGATTTGGGCAATAATTGAAGTATGTAATCTATTGTAATGAATATGTCAGCGATAACCATCCCTATGACTTTACCATCCATACATACTGGGCCACCACTAATTCCCCCATATTTACATGGACTAACTCTCTTAAAATCAAGACACCGGACATTATTATGCTTTAAACGCAAATCACCTTTATGAATTGGTAGCGAGGCTAAATTGTCGGGATTTGTCAAATTGGTTTTAATATAATAAATATAAAGTTGTTGATTATTAATCATTATTGGTTCAATAATGATTTCTTTATCGTATGTAGGTATCTTGCTACTCTTAACTCCAATAACAATCAAATCAGGATCAATTTCCATCTCTTTTATTACACTCATTTCAGAATGTGGAATATCCTCAAAATTTATTATTTCTCCAATATAAATATCCTTACAGTCAAGAGTTGTTTCATTGTAACTATGTGGCTCTGTGTACTCAATATGAATGGTTTCATATTGTAATTCTTGATTTTTCCAATATAATGTGTGAGGAATAGAAAGATTCCTAAAATTATGACCAGCAGATATGAAAGTCCCTTTATCGTCAATAATAAAGGCCGTTCCTATATATTCAGTACCATTAAAAATTGCTAATAGATTATTTGAAATAGAACGTTCAGCGTCAGATACCTCAAATTGAATTACCTGATCAACGTCATCAAATCCTTCATCAATTTCATCAATATGTATCATCATAAATAGCGTAATCTTTTTACAAAATTACGCTATTTATTTGAGATTTTGGACTTCTTGTGGATACTAAAATTCAAAGTCTGCCATATCATCCGTATTATCCGGTCTATGCCTGTTCCTGCGGTTAAGATATCGCCAGTCATTATCCAAAATGCTGAACATCCCGTAGGGATAGCGGGATTCATATTTCGGTTTTTCATAGCGATGTTCGCTTACCTGTTTGTGGGTACGGATGATATGGCACACAAAACGGTAGCATTTCGTCAGGTCGCTAAGTATCGTGTTCTCGGTATCGGTATGCGGATTATAGTATCCGCATGAGAGGTTTATACAAGACACGGGCAGTCCCCGTGTCTTGAGCGTATATACATCCGTCAACAATCCTGTACATTTCGCATATCCGTACTTCTCCGGTTCAACCGCTCTAATGAATTCATCGGAACAGAGCGGTGTCCCGCTTACCTGTGTCACCATATCGCCGTTCCCTCTGCGGTCGCACTGTATCACGAAACGGCAGTCTTTGAAGAAATCCATATCCGCACGACCGCTTCCGACACAGCCTGTTTCCTCCCCGACGAAGAAAGCGCATTTCATATTCTTGAAACGTTCAAGCATTTTGAAACATATCCAGATTCCGTTCTTGTCATCGGCACCGATGCCTGTCTGACATCGTTTGCGCCTGTCATAGCCTATCACCATTTCATCGGCCACGATATACGCGCCATAGTTGCCGGTCTTGTTACGGTGCACCTCGTCAATGTGTGCCACCACGCAAGGATAGGTGTCGGCATTGCCTTTGACGGCATAGATATTGCCGGTCTTGTCTTTCCGGCAGGAGACGCCCATTTTTTTAAGCTCCGCCATTATATATTTCGCCATACGCTTTTCCTTGCCCGACGGCGAAGCGATATTATACAGTTCTATCAGTCTTTCCATATCTGCCATATTAGTTGAACAGTCTTTCGATTTGCAGATAGCGCACCAGCTCCGTTATAGGCTTACCCCGTTTAAAGAGGAACGACGGATACTTCTCACCTTTGTAGTCAATGAGATGGCCGTTGAATGTCTTCCCAAAAGGAGTCGGCATGTACGTTTCTGCCATACATCTATTACAGAGTTTTTCGTATGGTTTATCATGTATTCCGTTGCAACGTGGACACACATATCTGTATCTTTCGGCATAACCCGATGTCGAATGGCAATATGCTATAAGATGCGAAGTATGATGGTTTCTCAATTCCAGCACACTTTCGTTCAGAGCAAGATGGTTCATTGTATCAAGATACGGCACTCCTTTCTTATGCCATTGGCCTACCGGCACTTCGAGTACGAGATTTGCGGTTTCCTCGTCATCCTCTTCCAGTTCCGCTATGGGGTTCAAGAGCACCATCTCACATTGATGACAGTAATCGTTGTATTGTTTGCGTAATATTATTCCTGCCTTCCGTGCTGCTTCTTTCATCATGTCAATGACGAATGTATGGGATGTATATATTCGATCCATGAGTGACACCTCCAAGTCGAGATCGTCATCTCGGATCCATGTCAGCTTCTCCCATATGATTGCGCGTCCGAGGATATTTGAATTCTTGTCTTTGGCAACCATGATTTTCGCGCCGGCGAAGTTACGGTAGAAGTCGGCTGCATTACGAGCCTTGTCCTCGGTACGCATACACGAGTTGTGAAGCGTCGATTCCCCGTTATCGGTGATTATGGTGTAGTTGTCCTCGCAGTACGCCTCATAAAAGTCCTTCATACCCGAATAGATCTTTATCGTCACGCGGCTGTCAAGCGTGATGGCGCTGATAAAGTATTTTATCTCCTCGGAGTCATATTCGGGAAGGTTCTTGAACAGCCCGATGAATGTAGATGGGTCGATGTCCGTGCGGTTTTCTTTGAACCACGGCGCGCTCGGATTTCCCTTGTCCGGGAAGTTCTCATGTTCAAGGTTCTTGGCGCAGGCCGTGAACATGATGCGTATCTTGTGGTACGAATCATGGTTCGCTTTGATACGCTTGGTCGTGAAATAGTTGTATGTGCCTCTGATGATTTCCGAGGCATCGCGGTTCTTTCCCAGTTCGGACAGTATATCCTCCGCCACCACGCTTCCGTTGGCCGCCGCATTTTGCAGACGTGACTTCATTTCGGGACTGATGCTGATTTTCATATATTCAGAATTTTTAATTAGACATAGACCGGCTCTCGGAGCCAGTGTTCCGGTTTTCTTACGGCCATTACAGCCGTGGACCGGATTGTGCAAGGCTTTTTGGAAAAATACCGGAGCGCAGCGAGGATGATTTTTCCAAAAACCGCAAGGCCCGGCCTTGCTCAATCCACAAGGGACACGGCTAATTTTGCCGTCAAGAAAATCGGAATCATGGCACATACTTTTAGCCTTTATCTTCTATCTGTCATCCATGCTTTTTATATCTCTTCCCGACCCCGCAACAGTGTCGGCGATGCAACGTGATGACATACGGCGACACGCATCGTCTGACTTGTAAATCAAATGATTAAGTGCTATATATTTGTGGTCGAAATCATTTTTTGTCTCACTTTTAAATGTTTCGACACATGAAAAAAAGAATCATTTTCGCAGCGGTGGCACTCCTCGCCACGGCAGGGGCATACGCCCAGGGTAACGGTATCGGCGGCATCACGGAAGCCACCAACATGGTGACATCCTACTTCGATCCCGCGACCAAGCTCATCTACGCCATCGGAGCCGTTGTCGGCCTTATCGGAGGCGTCAAGGTCTATTCAAAGTTCTCGTCGGGAGATCCGGACACCTCCAAGACCGCCGCCTCCTGGTTCGGCGCCTGCATCTTCCTGATAGTGGCGGCCACCATTCTCCGTTCATTCTTCCTCTAATCATGGCGGAATACCAGGTAAACAAGGGGATAGGACGCAGCCCGGAATTCAAGGGTCTCAAAAGCCAGTACCTGTTCATCTTCGCCGGCGGACTGCTCGCGCTGTTCGTGATTTTCGTGGTGATGTACATGGCCGGCATAGACCAGTGGGTGTGCATAGGATTCGGAACGGTATCGGTATCGGCCTCGGCACTTGTCTGGGGCACGTTCCGGCTCAACGCCCGCTACGGTGAGTTCGGACTCATGAAATTACAGGCGTCGCGCAACCGTCCCCGCCACATCATCAGCCGCAGGAGTTTCCACCGGCTGTTTTCAGCAACCTCAAAAAACGAAGCGTATGAGAAACGTAATGAAAGCCGCCACACTTGAGAGCAAGTTTCCATTGCTCTCTGTGGAGGAGGGCTGCATCATCAGCAAGGACGCAGACATCACCGTTGCATACCGTGTGGAACTGCCGGAGCTGTTCACGCTCACGCAGGCCGAATATGAGGCGGTGCATTCCGCATGGGCCAAGGCGGTGAGGGTTCTGCCGGCATACAGCATCGTGCACAAGCAGGATTTCTTCATTGAGGAGAGTTATAAGCCGGATATATGCCGTGATGACCTGAGTTTCCTCAGCCGTTCCTTTGAGCGGCATTTCAACGAGCGTCCGTACCTGCGTCACAACTGCTATCTGTTCCTCACCAAGACCACGAAGGAGCGTAGCCGCACGATGAGCAACTTCAACGCGCTCACACGGGGATTCATCATTCCAAAGGAGATGCAGGGCCGGGAGACGGCGACACGTTTCCTCGAAGCCTGCTCCCAGTTCGAGCGCATAATCAACGACAGCGGCTTTGTCAGGATAAGCCGTCTGTCCGATGCCGACATCACCGGCACCGATAAAAGCGCGGGCATCATAGAGAAGTATTTCTCGCTCTCGCAGGAGGACACCACCTGCCTGCAAGACATCACACTTGAACCGGGCGAGATGCGCATAGGCGACAACTTCCTGTGCCTGCACACGCTGTCGGACCCGGAGGATCTGCCGTCAAGCGTCGCCACTGACTCGCGTTACGAGCGACTCTCCACCGACCGCAGCGACTGCCGCCTGTCATTCGCCGCGCCCATAGGGGTGCTTCTGACCTGCAACCATATCGTGAACCAGTACCTGTTCATCGAGGACTCCGCCGAGAACCTGCGCAAGTTCGAGCAGACCGCCCGCAATATGCACTCGCTGTCGCGTTACAGCCGCTCCAACCAGATAAACCGTGAATGGATAGAGGAATATCTGAACGAGGCCCACAGCAAGGGGCTGACCTCGATATGGATTAGAGAAATTTCAGTTGTCAAGTTTTTCTTGATAACTGAACGAGACGTTAAGAACTTAGGATTATATTATCGCAAAAAAACAAAACGAAATACCACAAGAAACCAAAACAGAACGCCACAAAAAGCCAAAATACAGTTTGTAAACACACTTAAAATCACTATCTTTGCAGGCGAAAACCAATAATATAGGATATGGCATACTTACCTCGAATTGCAGACCATATATTAAAGGAGTATCTGGAAGCATTTGGCGCGGTCCTTATTGAAGGACCTAAATGGTGTGGTAAAACGACTACAGCCGAACAACAAGCCAACAGTGAACTGAAACTCCAAAACCCCGACACACGGGATGGCTATCTTGCTACTGCCGCTACACGCCCATCTCTTCTTTTGGATGGATCGACTCCGCGCCTGATTGACGAATGGCAGGATGCGCCTACTTTATGGGATGCCGTAAGGACAGCCGTGGACGAGCGTCAGAAAGTCGGACAATTCATACTTACCGGATCAAATTCCGTAGATAAATCCAAAATACGTCATACCGGAACAGGCCGCATAGCACGGATGCGGATGTTCCCCATGAGTTTGTGGGAATCGGGTGAATCAACAGGAGAGATATCCCTTACAGAGCTTTTTAATAATCCGGACTTGGTTATTGATGGTAAGACATCAAAACTCGACATAAAACAGCTTATATTCGCTTCATGCAGGGGCGGATGGCCTGCATCGTTATTGGGAACTACTTCTCGAGCACAATTGTTGGTCGCCAAGAATTATCTACAGAGTGTTTGTTCAAGTGATATCTCTACGGTTGATGGTGTTGACCGGAATGAAAAGCTTGCACGTGAAATATTACGCACGTATGCCCGTAATATTTCCACGCTTGCCAAAAAGAGCAAAATGATTCAGGATGTGGCTTTGATGACAGAGAGTTGTACGGAGCCTACATTTGACAGTTATGTGTCCGCATTGGAAAAACTGTTCGTTATCCAGGATATTGATTCATGGTCGCCTGCTGTCCGTTCTGCAACAGCAATAAGAAGAGGGAAAAAAAGAGGTTTTACTGATCCATCTATTGCCGTGGCCGCACTTGGATTATCACCCGAACTTTTGCAGATGGATTTAAAGACCTATGGATTTATTTTTGAATGTATGGCCATGAGGGATTTGCGGGCATATTCCCAATCATCATACGGATCGATTTCGTATTATCATGACAGGTATGATCTTGAAGCGGATGCTGTTCTTCATCTTGATGATGGACGTTATGCTCTCATTGAGTTCAAACTTGGAGGGTCTGAAATTGATATGGGAGCCAAGCATCTTCTTGAAATTAGGGAACTTGTAAGAAAAAAGAATGAGAAGGAAACTCAGATAAAGATGAGAGAACCAGACTTGTTGTTGATTATCACCGGTGGTCCAATCGCATATACGCGTCCTGACGGCGTAAAAATAATTCCGTTGGCTTGTCTTAAAAATTGATTTTAATAGTGGGAGGGCATCACCAATATTAAAGTCATTTTCCAACTATCGCAAATTTGCGATAGTTGGAAAGCAATGTGCATTTTTACGCATTGCTTATGATTGTGACCGTGCATTTTGAATCGATAGTATAACCTCTCTTTCAATTTCGGCATATTTTTCAATTTTGGATTGCAGTTTCCGGCGGAACTTTGCAAGCGTTTCATCTTCGGTCTCAATAAAGAACATATTGTTCTTCCGCTGGTATTCAAGATATTCCTGTTCCTTGCGTCGGGCGATGGTGATTTGAGCCTTGGCCGCTGACAGTCTGGAAAGGAGTGAGCCGAAATCCATACTTAAACCGGTGCGCCTGTCATAATATGAGAAATATGCCTGGACATTCTCTTTGGGATATTGGCACAAGAGCCGGGCTTGGCGCCATCTGACAACCCATTGGCGTCGCTCATATACATTACGCGGAAGGTCATAGCGGAACAAAACAACCCGTTGCCGTTCCTTCGTCCGGTATTCGATGGTGATACCGACCCATTTCTCGATTATCTTCTCCCGTTGGGTTTTCGCATATTCGCGGGCATATTCCATCCAGCCGCCCATGTTCTCCTGTGCCATAGAATAATCAATTATCGGTCAACGCATTTTCAATCCGGTCATAAAGAGAATTGAACTCATCCTGATAGGGTTCAATAAACTCACCATTCTCATTACACATATCTTCAAGAGGAATCCCATGTTTCTTAACGAGAGTCAGGTCTGCCAACTTGCAGGCGACCTCGTTTATGATACTGCTTCGCTCGGAAGGTTTTATATACGATCCGGTTGGAATGATGATTTCCTTACGGGTGTCGCTTATCTGTACCCATAACTCCGAAGATACTCCACACTCCATAAGCCGTTGCTCAATCCTTTTATCCAGTAGGATTTTAAGATAGCCATTTATAGCGTTGCGACATCCGGTAAAGTCAGGATTCCTTTGACCTTTGGCTTTGACATAGTGTATGGTTCCTTTTCTATCAAACATCCTGACGGATTTCTTAAAAGTCCCCTTTGTCCGTATATGGATGTCAAATCCGTCACGTTTGGCAAGTTCGAGAAAATACTCCGACATTATTTCTTTCCCGTCAAGGAACCTGCGTTTCTGCTCATCAAGCATTTCATCATGTTCCTTCTCGCGCCTGATTCTTTCTTCCTTCGCTTTCTCCTCGCGTAGCTGATCTTCCTCTTTACGGCGATTCTCCGCAATTTCGCGGGACTGCCATAATGGTGAGGTATCCATACCGAGCATCTCGAACACCCGTATTTCCAACAGTCGTATATAATCATGGTGGCCGACACTTTCCATAACGTCCTGTATCCATGTGCGGCATCTTTCGGCCAGACGCTTGCAGTTTTCATCGCGTTCAAGAGACACTCGTGATGTATTTCCGATAGAGAAATAGATATCATTGATATGGAACACGACCGTAAACAGGTCTTGCGACGGTCCTCCATATTCCGCCGGCTGATAGAAAGCCTTGAACACGTTCTCTGCGACAGGTTCAAGTTCAAGAAAGGCATTTATAACCTTGTTGCCGCTTTTATCGTATTTGATAACCTTGGTTTTCATGATGTTGTATAATATTTTAAGTGAGTATATGGGTACAGGAAGAAGATTGAGGAATCTACCTCCTGTACCATGATTTATTTTATGCCGAAGCCGGACATAGAGGTCCATTCTCCAACTCCCATTTCTCACGGGCTTCGTTATATTCCAGCTCTTCCTGCCGGAGCATACGTTCCGTTTCGGGAGTATAGCCGATGAAGCGGATACAGCCGCCGTTATATCCGGTCAGCTTGCATATTATGCCGGCCTTTTCCAGTTTGTCGATACGTTTGTGTGCAGACTTGGCACTTGAATACTGCTTCGGCCAGAAGTAATGCTCGCCCTTTGAACCATAGTGATCCGAACCGTAGACCATATAGCCGGAATGTCGCCGGCTCTCTATAAAGTCGAAACGGCCTTTTTCAAGAGCCTGTCGGATAGCCTTGTGCGCTGCCCCTTCCGGATGTCTGAAAGTCTTTGGCTTCGGACCTTTCATGCCGAGTTTCGGAAGCACGACCTTGTATGGATTGCTCCATTTGCCTATGCCGAGAGTCAGATAGAAGTTGGTGCAGAAGTAGTCGGTCATAGGGTCGCTGTTGTCATAGTTGTATGACATGACAAAATCCTTGACGTTGGTCATTACCTCACGCGCCCTGTCTGTCAAATCCTTATCTTTTTCAATCCAGTAGTGGTTAACTGAATAGTGTATATATCCGGACTCCTTTGTAAACGCCTCGAAATCGGCACTCATTAAGGTGACATGTATTGAACTGTAACCGTCGCGCCTTACAGAGAACTTGTATTTCGGATATGTCTCCTTGAGCCAGCTACGTATTATCTCCACAATCTCTCGTGAGGACTGTCCATTGTAGTTGCTGCCTCGCCACCGGTATTCGTTGTAGACATATCGGGTGTATTCCCCGGCGGATGCTCCGCCATAGTCGTTCTCATAACCGTTAATGTCCGATGTCGGCGACACAGGGACATCTTTCCATACTGCAAACAGCTCCTCAAACTCGGAGTTGATGCGCTGCATGGTTTCGGTACTGCCACCCTTGTCGGGATGGTTGTCGATTGCAAGCCGACGGTACTTCTTTTTCAGGTCCGCCAGACTGCTGATGTTCTGAAAGTAGGTCATATCGTTAAGTTTTGTGCGTCAGGCCATAGCCACGCGATTGATAAAATACTCCACATAGTCGTCTTCTATGCCAAGATTGCTGCAAGCCATATACAAGTCATCTTCACGCAGGTCATTAAGTTCCTGCAATTCCTGAAGATGCCGTACCTCGGCTTCAAGATTTTCCTGTGCGGTCTGTCCGTCGCAGGAGCAGGTTATAGTGATCAGTTCTATCAAATCCATTTATCCGTTGTTTTAATTGTTCAAGATGCGTTTCTTATTATAATCAGACAGGGAGCAGAAAGAGGTATGCGCATTGCATCCGTCACACCATCGTCCTGATATACCCATATCCGCATAGCTGATGACTGTATTTGTATTTGGATCGACCCATTCCATTTCTTGGATATTTGATGAGCCACACACTTCACAAACTATCAGCGTATTCTTTTCTGATGTATCCATATCCGTGTCATTTGAGGTTGTACTTTTTTGCGAAATGATTATTTACCGCAGGGATGCGCTTTTTGTAGAATGGCTGGTTCTCCCTGCACCAGTCGGCAAGCTCCGCCTTGGAGGTAAAAGGTTTCTGCCAGCTCTGTCCGGCCATAATCAATTCCACGATTGGTGCGAGTTCGGAAATGAACATTCCGACAGTCCAGCCTTCCCATATATGCCTGTTCATGTCTGTTGCCATAGCGTTTATGTTTTTAAGGGTTCATTTTCGGTTTCAAGCAGTTCCTGCGCCGCAAGCAGGATTTCGTTGAGCCATATAGGGCTGCGAACCGAGAGGTCAAATCGGCTCTCGGTCCGGAATATGTATCCGTCATGCTTTTCTCTGGCGGTCAGGTATAAATAGTTACCCATTACCGAAACTTTTGTGATGATGCACTCGAACGGGTCTCCGTCATCGTCAAAAAATATGACATATACGGAATCCGGTGCGTTGGGAACTGTGTCGGACTCCGGAAATTCCAATTCCGACAGTCCGTGTCTGTGAAGCAATCCTATGATTGCCTCGGCAATCTCCTTACGGAGATCTTCAATCTGTTTGCTGAAATCTTCCATGTGGTAAATATTTAGGTTGTTATACAGTTTCCTGATTTGCAGACGTAAGTTTCACTGTCTCCCCGAAGAAAGAGTCGCTTACGCCGTACACATGTCCTATCGAGTAGTCATATTTCTTTCGTGGGTTGTCAATCAGCAGGCGATAGCCGTGGTAATCCTCGATTTTCAGTTCAAGGGTTACATCCTCCCGCAGTTTCATTTCAAGCACGCTTCCGCCGCCATACATCGAACTGAATATGCCGCAATAGTTGTCTTTCGGGATTGTAACCTTCGCCACCGAGAAACCGGACTCGTAAAGTTCCTTGAGATTTATCTTGCCTATATAGGTCAGCAGATTGGCCCCGCAGCATGAGTTGACAAGCTCCCGGTGGAAATCCTCGTATGACACCAGTTCCTTACCGTCACGCGATTTTCGGTAATGACATCTGCCATATACGGCAATCCCTTTCTCAGCCAGGAACCTTTTTACCTTTGCAGGATTCAGGTTAAGCGCATCCACCATTTCGCCGAAATACGAGTCGGGATACACATATCCGCCCTGCGATTCCAGCCAATGCGAGTTGATACAGTCATAGTTGGAAAGCATCTCGACCCGAACCGGAATATCGTCCGTATTCTTCAACAGTCCTCCGAGTGCGTCCGAATCGTCACGCTCGTAGATAATGTTCACTATATCATCCCTGTTGTCATCCATGAATTCCTCCACGGCATCCTCGTCAAAGCCGTCGTCGATACAACTTGACTTGATATCCTCCAAAATCTGACTGACACCATGCCATCTGGCATCCCGATACCAGTCGTCGGTCTTGTCATACAGGGTCATCGCACTTTTTTCTTTCATGCAAGTCTCTATGACATCAAGGTTCTCGTTTAGATTGTCATCATAATTGACCCACACAAGAGTATATGAATCCTCCATTACGGATCTGATGAAATCCATTGTCAGCTTTTTGTTCTCTCTTTCCATATCATTCACCGTATATTTCGTTTCTTATGCTGCGGTATCTGTGTTCCGACATCTCCGTTTCCCGTGAAAAATGGAAGCGTGCAGCATATCCGCAGTAGTTTGTCCTCGGTTCACCACCGCATTTTTGGATGGTGAGGTCTATGTCCCATTCCATATCGCCCAGTCCGAGGCATATAGACTGTGAGTGCAGCATCGCATGGGCGAGCCTTATGGCGGCATCCGTTTTGTTTTCCTTGCACAGCCTGTCGAAAGCCATAGTCGCTATCTCGCGGTTGGATATTGTCACACTTTTCATGGCATCTATTTTATTTTCACAAGTTGCTTGAACCGGGCTACAATATCTCCTCGTTTGCTTTCAGCCAGTTCTTCATATTTGCGTCTTATATCGCAGCGTTCCGTCCAAGATTTGCCTATAAGCTCATTCTCATACGAATCTCTACATAATTCCGGATATTCTTTGAAAAGTATCTCAAACTGCCTTCGCCATTTGCGCCCCTGCCATGAACGTTCGGCAATAAATTTTATGAACTGGACATCTTTTCATCGGTTCCGACATCGATGGCATAGAAATAGTCGGTTCTGGGCCAGACGTTGTTTGAGTGCTGCCAAGTCTCGATATGGTGCGTCGAGGCATTGTATGTCATTTTTGTGATTATCTGATGACTCATATCCTTTGTTTTAATTCAATGATATAATGTCTATCTCCTTGTCCTTTGCGGCGATGGTGCCGAAATGCACGGCTATAATCCTTTGTGGGAAACAGGTGTGGTGGTTGTATCCGGTCCTTTGCCACAGTGTGAAGCAGTCGTTCCTGAACGACCAGTGGAAATGCCCGGACAGCGAACCGTACTCGTGCCGGACATTCCTCTCGATGAGCATCCTGCTGACATCCATTATATGCCGTGAGAGCAGGACGATATTGAGTATCTCCGAATAGGCACGGTGCACGCGCGGGTCGGTCGGATACAGCGGTGACAGATGGTTGATTTTCATGCTTCCTCGTTTTTAATCGTAATTGTCACCGAATATCTCCTGCCTCAGCAGGTTTTGGTCGAACCAGCCTTCGGGATAACAGATACAAGAACTGCTTTCATTATCCGTATCCGGCAGATAACACTCGGCATTGTAGCTCACATTGTCGCCGTACATGTTCCTGTAATGAGCCACAAGCAGGTGTGGATTGTCGGTTCTCAGATCATAGCCGTATCTGGCGCACCATCTCTCGAAATACTCCATATCCTCGTCGTCAAGCTGGTCGAACGCATCCCTTATGTCGAAGAAGTTGGGACACAGCCATTCACGGTTTATCAATATGGACGGTATGTTGTCCCATGCCACATATCTGTATTGCGGCTGTCGCTCCTGCGGGAACAGTTCGGAGCAACAGCACAGGAATTCCTGCATGTCGCCGTAATCGCTCAGCGTCATGTTGTAGTCAGTCCTTTGGGATATGTCTATCATGTACTGCGTCGTTACCGTCAGTTCAGCCTCGTTGAGATTCATTCTTTCCATTTTTATAATTGTGTTTCGTGGAACCCGTGGGTTCCATTCCACAGGCATCAAAAGGTGCGTGTCCCGGCTGTGCAGGGTTTTACGGGAAAATACCGGAGCCTCCGGCGAGGATGATTTTCCCGTAAACCGCCTGCGGCCCGACCTTGCACTGCCGACGGGGACACGGCCTACCTTTGCCTGTGGGAATGGATGCCACGGATTGCATGTTTTCATTATTCCTCTGATTATCACGTTACCAGCTGGCGACCCCAGCTTATCCTCACTTTGCCTTCGGCATCTGTCTCGCGCCTTAGCAGGCTGTCGATCACCGACATGGATATGTCGAACTCGTTGAATATCTCCGCCTGCTCCTTGACCTCACCGCACTTGATGAACTCGTTAAGACGCTCCTTGGTGAGCACCAACGCCATCAGGTTCTGCTCCACGGAATCCTCGTATGTCACGAAATGCACCTTCTTTCTGTCTTTTGAGTCCAAACGGATGAAGCGGAAATAGAACTGCTCCATCTTAGGGATGTTCCATTGCAGGGATTCCAGTATTATCTGGTTGCAAGACGGGATATTGACCGAGCTGCTCAAAGACTGCTGCGTGCATACGAGGACACCGTTGATTGTGGAGTCGAACTCGCTGACGATGGCCTGCCGTTTCTTGAAGGGTATGGCTCCGGTCACTGTGAACACCGGTCTGTCGGGAAAATGCTCCCTTATGTACCCGGCATACATCTCATAGGCGGAAATAGATGTGCAGCCCACAGCGACCTTTCCTTTTGTCCGGCGTATCATCCGGCCTATGTGGTGGACCTTACCCGGGTATTCATCGCCATAATAACCCTCGATAAGATGCGGGACCGAGCAGGCTTTTATCAGCAGCTTGATCTGGCGCATGAGCCGAAGCCCGGCATCTTTCTTGGCATCTCCTGTACTATTATAATAAAGCTCGCATATACGGCAGAATTCCTCTATTATCACACGGTAGACCTCCCGTTCTCCGGGTGAAGGTATGACCGTCTGCGTCCTGACATCATATTTCTCGCCGGCGAAATCCCTGAACTTGCGCGTGATGATTGTCTTGCCTATAAGCTCGAAAAGCGTGTCCTTGTTATAAATGTCCTGGTTCTGCTTCTCAATCCCGAACACTGTCGCTTTTCCGGGACAATGGCACGACTTGAAGAGCACATGCCCCCTGAAAGCAGGGAACGGTTCTCCATAATAGTCGTTGCTGTCGCTCTCGATCTCCTTGTCGCGGTTCTGCTTATATACCCGTGGACTCCAACAGGTCATGTTGACCGAATTGTTATACAGCAACTCGAACTGGCTGTAAAGTTCCGTTATGTTGTTCCGGGTGGTGGTGCCGGTGTCAAGGATCTTGTATTTCACCCTGCGGAATATGGCGAGTATGTATCTCGTCCTCTGTGACACGGGATTGGTAATCTCGTCCGACTCATCGAACACGAGGCACAGCCTCCTTGCCGAAATCTTGATGAACTTCATGAGATAGCGTTTCAGTTTGCAGAGCATGGAGGTCGATACTATCAGGAATGTACCGGCTGGAATATTCTCAAAATCGGCATAGCTCCGTAATAATCTGTACGGTTCGCGGTTGTTCCTCAGAAACGGCTCCCATGTCATGTTCGTGGCTATGGCCGGGGCGAGGACGATGACATTGCGGACTTTGTTGAATTTCAGAAGATACTTCGCCCGTTGGTAGACTGCCGCTGTCTTGCCGGATCCCTGCTGCCAGTTGAGCAGGGCGTACCGTTTCTGCAACACGAGGTTCAGGTCGTGCTTTTGCAGGTTTGTGAACTCGCACACATCCATGTCCTTGTTCGCGAAAGTCGCCCTGTCAAGATATTCGGCCAGTTCCGGCTGCGGCTCCATGCTGTCGAATGTCCGGCTCTGAAGACTATATCTGTGCCGCTTTTTGCGTATCAGCCGCATTGCGGCCTTATGTTGGCGTAAGTTCGCCTCTGTCGGGTTTTCCGGCATAGGCAGCTCAGTACGTTTCAATATCAGGCCGTTGATGCCTGCGGCATTGTGGCCGTCTTTGTCAAGAAGACGTGGCGCGTATGCCTTGAGCTTGAATCCGTAGGATGTCTTTACGAGCGCTATTTCCTTTCGGCGTATGGTGTCCTGATTACGTATATACCGTCGTATGACTGACAGCACCTTGTTAGGAGTGAGTTTCTTGCGCTCCCATTCGTCCAGCTGGGTCTGAGTGCAGTTCTCCGGCGGTTTCTGGTTGCGGAATTTAGCGACAAGTTCCAACGCCTTGTCTATGTGTCGGTTCAACCGCTTGTGGGCTTTCAGTTCGTACATGTATTTGGCAAGCCTGTACTCGAACCGTTCAAGTTCCTCACGGCATACGGCGTTGGTCTCCTGCATGAGCGGCAGTTTGAGCCGGGCTTTCATAGCCCGTGCGTCAGCTATGCGCTGTTTCAGTTCTTCCGCGCTCACAAAATCGTCAGCATTGTAAGGCTGCATGTCAATGTGTCGGGAGTGACGCAGAAACACCATTATCTTTGTGCCGAAATTGCGGACACCGAGAGATGCGAAGGCGTCAGGGTCAAGCAGGGTCTGTCCTATGAACGAGAACTGCGCGTTTACGGCCCTGACCTTCGATTTCTCCCAGAACTCGCTTTGGAGGAAAGATGCGGGGACAATCAGCATTAGTATCCCGGCAGGATTCAACGCATCGTATGCCTTGTCTATATAGTAGACCTGCGATAGTTTTATGCCGAATTTGAGGTTGAAGGGCGGGTTGCCGATTATCACGTCATACCGGCTCTCCAGTGTGAACTGCTGAATGTCGCATTGACTGATATTCGCGTCGGGATAGAGGTGTCTTGCCACGGCAACTGCCTTGGGGTCTATGTCGAAGCCGTGCGCGTTGCGCTGGTTAGGCAGGCGGTTGAAGAAGTTCCCCATGCCGCAGCACATGTCGAGTATCATTTCCGACGGTTGGGGTGAAAGCATATCCACCATGTCGCGGCATATCTCATGGGGCGTGAAGAACTGGCCCATCTCGGACTCCCGCTTGGCCTCGGCATACTCGTTGTAGCTGTTGTAGTCGCCACGCCGCAGGTTATGCAGCCCTCCTATACCGGTATAGCAGTTGTAGATGCTCTCCGCCGGTATGGTGTCCTTGCTGGAATCTATGCAGAAAAGTATCTTCTCGTTTATCTCCTCCCGCTTGTTCAGAGGAATCTGTTGGGGTATGATGGCGTACATGATCGTCTTGGGATATGGTTATAAATGGGGAAGCACGGAGACCGTTGCCGATATCCGTGCTTCCTGCTGTCTGTTCTCTGTTCTCTGTTATGAGTGCCTATTCCTCCTGCAACCGCAATTCGTCAAGGCGGAGACGGTTGAAACACAGGCTTGCCGTCTCTCTGTCTTTGAACCTTACATCTATTCGCCCGTTGCGGAAGAACTTCATACCGGTTGCGTTGGTCGTTGTGAGGTCATACCAGCCGGATATATCCACATTGTCCTGATGCAGACGCATAACCATCTCTTTATCTCCGCACAGCACATCGTCGGCGCCGAAGGCTATCCCCTCACAGAGAGTTGATATGTTCCCGTGATAATTGTAATGCACATGGTTCCTGCGGTAGTTCTCGTAGTAAAAACTATCGAAGACAATGATGTTCGGGAATGAGATTTTGTCGCCTTTCAGTTCCGGTTTGACCTTGCTCCAACGATGAGGTTTTACGAGCTGGTGGAAACGTTTGAGCAGCTCTTCCTCAGCAGTCTTGCGGAAACTGCGTCCTCCGAGATGTTCTATGACCGTATCCACATGAGTCATGTATTGGGGACGGAACCCCATTTTAAGAGTGTCCCCGTTTATTTCGGGAACCGGTACCGACACATTGTATGTGCGGTTGAAATATCCGATTATCCTTTGGGCAAACCCCTTGTTGGCGTTAAGATTTGAGGATACAAGTTCGTTGATGGCCTTGAATGGCTTGAACGTGTGGACGGTATAGTCCTTATACTCGGAATCGGCTGTTGAGTAAGGGTGTCTGATTTCGCCGTTCTCCTTGTAGCTGATTCTGTGGCTTTCACGGTATTTCTCGGCCTCTTTTGTGAAGATTCCGTACCATTGGTCTATCTGTTCGAGCGCATTGTACAGCATTTCCTGCTGCTTTTCGCAAAAGAGCCTGTCCTGAGCCGTTATCTTCTCCTCGTTCCGGATTTCCACTCCCAGAATACCAGAAAGCAGGTCGGCTTTGCCGCCTGCATGTGTTGCTGTTGAAGTCATATCTTATGGTTTTAATAAGTTATCGGTGGTAGTTCTATGCGGTAGAATGTGGTGACATGACGCTCCATGTCTTTTTTGATCTTGACTTTCACGAGTTGTCCGTTGTACATCCGCTCCTGCATGGGCAGATCCAGTCTGTTCCATTCATCTTCTGGCAGGAACTCGGTCTTATCCCGAAAACACCATACCACCAGCATGGACTCGGAATGATTGAATACCGTTGCCTCGTAGTTTTCCTTGAACTTCTCGAAGTCGGCATCGTCACGGAAGGCTGTTCCGTCGGCGACATACCGGTAGTGGGATTCAGGATTATCATTGATGCGGACATAGAGTTTGCGCCATGTCTCGGTGGTAAAATCCCCATATAGCGGTTCCGGATCAGAGTATTCCCATTTGGCGATCTTCGCCATGAATCTCACGCTTCCGTTGGCGCACGGTCCGCAATGTCCCCATGCGCTGAACACCCCGTCCTCCCAGCCGATGAACTTCATTTCGGCGGGATCGATGCTTGTGAACGGTCCTCCGCTTACACTGAGCCATATATCAGGATCACCGATACCTACAAACGGCAGGTATGGTGCAAGGCATACCGACATTCCGTCGACCCTGAGATTTTCGAGCAGCGCGTGTCCGTAGAAATCTCCTTCCCGGTCAACATGACGCATCCTGTCTCCGATCTTAGGAGTGAGGCTTGAGCGTGAGCCCTCAATGACTTCCACGAGCCTGTTCACCATATCCACATCCTGCTGCCTGAGGATATGATCCCTGTCGTATGAAACATTCAACGGCAGTAGGGTTTCAAGGGTGTACTTGTTCTTTGTTGTTTCTGACATACCATCTTATTTTTTTGTTATTCCGGCTTATGGGGCCGGAGTTCCCATAACTACAGGCTTAAAAGGTCGTGTTCCAGCCGTGCAAGGTTTTCGGGAAAAATACCGCAAGCCCCTCGGGGCGCGGAAGATTTTTCCACGAAACCCGAAGGGCCTGACCTTGTACGGCTGATAAGAACACGAACTACCTTTGCCTGTGGTTATGGAAACTCCGCCTCTATATGATGGTATCCTTATTTCGTATTTTTCTTATTGAAGCATAGTCGCTTCCGCGACGCGGAAAAGGCAATCTAAAAGAGAATTACGCCCCGGAATGAGGCGTAATCCAAAAATAAATGCTAACTTTGCATCAAAGTAAAAGAGTTATTTGAAAGCGTGAGAAATATAGCGTAACCAAACACACTACCAATTTCTTATCCATTGCCCATCCTCACGCGAATTCTCAAAAATAACCTTGTAGTCAAAATATTAGCCCAAGACTACATCAAATATAGAGGAAAATTTATGAACATTAGCTGTTATGACATCTTCTATCTCATTTGAAATGGATTTCACTATATTATACTGCTCGTCTCGTTGTTTTTGATATGCCTCTTTTTGCTGTGTCAGACGATTTACTTCATCAAGAAAAGGTTGAATAGAATTTTGGCTATTATCAGACATTGCATTCTCATACTCTAGTTCTCTGACTTTCTGCTGAATTATTCTTCTTTCCAATTCAATCTTTGTGAATTCCGAATCTAAACTAATTATTTGTTGTTCAATATTTTGTATTGTTTTCTTTTTGCTATTTATAGACTGATATAATGTTTTCCTCTGTATATTTATTTCATTAAAACGGTTTCTTAATATCGTGTCATCTTCTGTATTTTCATTAATTGGAGAATTACAAGCAAAACAACTATTTGAATTATTTGTTACTTTCTCAACCAATTCATCATTCGGCTGATTACACATCGGGCAAATGTGATTCAACTGAATATTCTTTATGAAAACATGATATGAGGGGTGCAGCGTCTCCCATATACGATTATTTAGTTGCTCCTCAATTTGCTTTAATTGTTTATCAATGTCATTTGCAGATAAACTGATTTTATTTATTTCATTCTGCAATAGCGATATGTCTTGACTCTTAGAAGCACGTTCTTTTTGTACAGATGCCAATCTAGCATCCATTTCCTCAAGTCGTCCCTTCAAATTAATAAGAGCGAGAGCTGGATTTCTTTGGTTGGCTGTTGAGTGGGCTGTGGATATAGACGTATCCTTCATTTTGCTCAAAACCTTATTGATGGCTCTCATGTCTTCTGAGCTATGTCGAGACAAACTATCAAAATACTTTGCTTTTCTGATAGCTTCTTGTCGTTTCTTATCAAGATCTGGATCGTTAAAATATTTGTTGAATAGTTCGCTTTGTACATCCGGGAAAACATCACCATCATTCCAAAGGATGGTTTTGTGATCTTCTCCAAAAAAGAGTACTTCGTTTACAAAAAATATCAGATCATCAAATTCTAGATTTGTGTTATCCTTAATGATTCTCTCATATTTATAAGGTAACGTATTAATTTTTGCCGTATCTGATAATTTTTCGTAGCTAAATTGATTTATTAAGGTACCGGGTAGTTCTGCACCATCTACCTTAAGCTGGGTCAAGGTTATGGAAGATAAGTCCCTTGTCAATTCAACTGTCACATTATTTAACTTCATGCTAATCGATACTGTAGGAGACGCATCTGTTGGAATGCTGTCATCCATACGATTGCTAAAATACTTTTGTGGAAACAATTGACGCTTTTCTATAATATTCCCTTGGTAAGTACGAGTATATCCAAAAGGCTTTTTATATAGTCCGAGAATAGCAAATCGAATAATATTAACAAAAGTGGTTTTTCCCATACCATTACCACCTAGTACTAGATTGACACCTTTAACAAAATCAAAGGTATAGTCCAGACCATTTGGATATAAAGTATAATTCTTGATGTTTATACTTAGCAATTCAGGTAGATATATTTGCCTACTCATTATTCAGTTATTTACTCAATTGTTAATACTATGTATATCAATACATTACACAATAAGATTAGGGCGCAAATATATAACACGCCTAATTTAATAACAAAGATAAAATAAATTATCCAATATTTGATGTCATATTTGCTATTATTTAAAAATATAGCTATAGCTTTCAGGTTAAACTCTCTGTTGAATATTATTCTAACATTCATATATCAACATACAGCATATACCTTAATATACCTTACTTCAGATAGTGAGAATTTTCTTCTTGAAATATCTATAAACAGTAAATTTTCCGCCAATTTTACTCTCAATATTAGAATATCATGTCCTGTTTGGTTTTGGTCTTTAGTGTGTAAATTAGAGTGATAGTAATATAAATCTACTAGCACACTCCATCAGCATATCATAACTCAAAATTAGGATGGTAAATATATGACAATTTAGATTCAAAAACACATTCATGTTGTGTTTATGGATTAAACAGAAAAAGCCAATGTCATAGCCCTTAATTTTGGGAGAAATATGAATTCTATACCGAAGTGGAGCAAAAACACAAGGCATCTGCTTGTATTTCAAAATAAAGCGTTACCTTTGTAGAGTAATAAGAAATCGACTCCGCAAGACACTGCAAAATATTGCAAGCCTCCGGTGGAGCAATAGCGGGAGATTACTTCTTTAGCTAAAAGATACATCAAAGATATTCAGCCACTTATCGTTAGATTACGATTCCTGGTGGCACCACTTGAAGGTCAGAGAGTTACAATTTTGTGGCTCTCTTTTTTTATGGGTTTACTTCTTATTTTTGCTCCTATTGTGCGCAGTTTGTAATTATAGTAGAAGCAGTTTGTTATAAGTTTAAGACGCTTATTAACAGTTTGTTGTTGAATTGAAGGCCGTATGGGCTGCATTCAGGGTTGGGTATTGGTTTCGGAATCTTGCGGATTGCGTTGGTTTTGATGTATTTCCATGTAGTGGCTGGGCGACATGCCGTAAAATTCTTTGAAACAGTTTGAAAAGTGGGAGAGTGATGAGAATCCGGTTACATAGGAGACTTCCGAAATACTGAGGTTTTTGCTCGAAAGTAGCCATGCAGCGTGGCGCAATCGGGTTATCCGTATGTAGTCGCTGGGATTTTGGTGGGTAAGCTGTTTCAATTTTCGTTGTAGTTGAGAGCGGCTGAGTCCTATTTCTTGACTAATGGTTTCCACAGAGAGGTCTGTTTCGGCCATTTTGCTGATTACGATATTTTCGAGTTTCTCCAAGAATTTTTCGTCGGTCGATTTGAGTAGAGTGATTTCTTCTTTGATAAGATTGTTTTTGCCTTCGTATTTATTTTTCATCACTCTGCGCAGCTCGATGAGTTTTTGGATTCTTATTTTCAGGTGTTCGATGTTGAAGGGTTTGGGTATGTACGAGTCGGCGCCTGCTTTGAGTCCTTCGATGCGTTGTTCGATTGCTGTTTTTGCGGTAAGCATGATGACGGGGATATGGCTGGTTTGTTCGTTCTTTTTGATTTTATCGCACATTTCTATACCGTCCATTTCGGGCATCATCACGTCCGAGATGATACAATCGGGCATTTCCTTTATTGCCATATCCAATCCTTCTTTCCCATTTTGAGCTTCGAGAATCTGGTATTCGGGAGATAGGACTTTGTGGATATAGTCTTTAATTTCTTGATTATCTTCTACGATAAGGAGTTTGGGCTTACGTTTGTTTGTGCCGGGAGTCATGGCCGATTCGGTCGTCGATTCTATGGGCACTACCGAGGTCTGTACAAGGGTGGCGAGGCTACGGTCGGAGTGTTCCAATTTTTTCTCTTCTTTCTTTAAGTAGCTGTCGTCGAGCGGGAGTAATATGACGAAGGTCGTGCCGGGCAGGTCGTTGTCTTCGACAAATATTTTGCCGTGGTGTATGTCCATGAGTTTGCGCGACAGGTGTAGTCCTATGCCGGTACCCATTTTTATTTTGTTGTTTTCGTTGGGCACTTGGTAGAACCGGTTGAAAACAGTCTCTCTTAAATCTTTGGGTATGCCGCAGCCGGTGTCGGCGATGCGTATCCTGAGGTGTGTGTCGGTCGTGTCGACCGACATTTCGATTTTCCCGTTTTCGGGGGTGTACTTAAAGGCGTTGGACAGTACGTTGAATATGACCTTGTCGAGTTTCTCCTGATCAATCCACACGAGTGGCAGATTGTTTTCTACACGGAGGTTGAACGCTATGTTTTTCTCTTGGGCGAGGTGCTTGAACGAGACGATGATTTCTTGAATGAATTCGTCGACATGGGTTTGTTCGGCACATAGTTTCACTTGGCCTTTATCGAGTTTGCGCATTTCCATTACTTGGTTGACGAGGCGTAAGATGCGGTGGCCGTTTTGGTCGATGATTTTATAAGTCGCTTTTAGATCCGGGTCATTCGTGCTTTTGATAAGCTCTTCTATGGGCGTGAGTATAAGGGTGAGGGGCGTGCGTATTTCGTGCGAGATGTCTGTGAAGAATTGCAATTGCGATTGCATGATATTGTTCTCGTTTTGTTTTTTCTGATTCTCTTTTTTCTGCTCGTGCCGGTTTTTTATACTGATATAGGCGAAATAAAGTCCTGTTATCAAGATGAGCAGATATAGCGTTTTGGCCCACCAAGAGAGCCATATCGGCGGCGTGACGATAATGTCGATTTCTCTGTGCAGGGGCGATGTATTGGGCAAATGGGCTTTTATTTGCAAGGTGTATTTCCCGGGTTTCAGGTTGGTGTAGGTGACTGTATTGTTGCCTTGGGGCAGGGTAGTCCAATCTTTTTCAAATCCGTTGAGCCGGGCTTGGTATATTACGTTGTTCGGGTTGTTGTATTCGAGAGCCGAGAAGCTAATGGAAAAGTTTTTAATATCGTGTGACAACTTGATTTTTTGAGCGTAGTCGATCGATTTTTCCAGTGTCGATTGCGCCTTGCCGGGGATAATCGGTTTGTTGTAGATGAAAAGGTCGGTAAATACGAGGTTCGACAGCTCATAGTTGGGTTGGTTTTCAAACGGGTAGAAAAAGGTTATCCCATTTATTCCACCGACAAAGATTTCTCCGCTGTTTGATTGGAAATAGGCGCCTCGGCGAAATTCGTTGTTGATGAGCCCGTCGGAGGTGTAGTAATTGGTAAACCGGCCTTTTTGAGGGTCGTAATGGGACAGGCCATAATAGGTGCTTATCCACAGGTGCTTATTGGAATCTATGACAATGCCGCTAATGGCCGCATTGGGCAGTCCGTCTTCTTCGGTGTATTGGAGTATTTCATCGGTAGATGGGTTGATATAATTGAGTCCCCAGTTGGTTCCTACCCATACACCGCCCCGATGGTCGGCGGTTAAGGCGAAAATGTTGTTGTTGCTCAGTTTTCCGTTCTCTACCGTATAATTTTCGAAGGAGCCGGTCACCATGTTATACCTGTTTAGACCGGCTACGCTTGTCCCTATCCATAGGTAGTGCCCGTCGATGTCTATGGCGTTGATCGAGTTGCTGAGGATTTGGTCTTTGGATTTCAAGACGTTGTAGAGGAGAAACTCGGTTTCTCCGGTGGTGGGGTCGTATTTGCACACCCCATACTCGTTGGTTCCTATCCAAAGGTGTCCGTTTGAATCTTCGGTGATGGTGTTGACGTGTGTGACCTCGGTATTGCCGCAATACAGGCTCTTTTTGATAAAGCGGTTTGTCGCTTCGTCGTATAGGAACAGGCCGTATAGATAGGTGCCTACCCATATTCGGTTCCGGGAATCTTCAAAGATCGACAAGACGACGTTGGCGGGGAACTCGGCTTTCGTGTAGTGCTGTTTGACTTTCCGGTCGGTGTCCAGTTTGTAGATGCCGTCGCCGTCGGTACCCACCCAAATTTCTCGATTGTGGTCTTCCAAGATGGTAAGGCAGCATTCGTTACCGATATTTTTGTCGGCGTAGAAAGGATTGAATCCGATGTTTTTGAATATCTTGTCTTTGAGCGGAATCATCAAAACTCCTTTTTGATACAGGGCAACCCAGATATTGTGTTGTTTGTCCTCGAAGATACTATGGACTTTGGCGTCTCTCATATCCAAGTTGATAAGTTCCGATTCGTAGGTCGTGAGGGTTTTGTCGTTGTAATCATATCGTTTCAGGCCGTTGCCGTCGGTTCCTATCCATAAATTTTTTTGGCTGTCGGTGTAGAGGGTGTATACCATTTCGACCGAAGGGATATAGTTTCGCTGAAAGGTGCGAGAGTTGTAATCAAACGCGTCGATACTTCCGTCGATGGTGGCGACCAGTATTTTCCCCGAGGGGTCTTCGATGATAGAGAATACCTTGTTGCTCGACAACGAATGTTTGTCTTTGGGGTCATGGGCATAGTTGTCGATGGTGTGGTTGTCGATGTTCAGTACGCTTATACCGTTGTCTTGCGAGCCTATCCATATATTGCCGAAACGGTCTTCATAGATGGTGTTGATTTTATTGCTGCATATATTGCTGTTGGTATTCATGTAATACACGGCTTTCATCGACTTCTCGTCGATGCGGATAATTCCCGAATGGTTGGTCGATAGCCATATATTCCCGTTACTGTCTTCGGTGATACATTTGATGTAGTTGAAATTGGTGATATTCCGGTAGGAGAGGCTTACTTTTTGGAAACGCCCGGTTTCTCGATCCAAAATTTGCACCCCGTCGCTGGTGCCCACCCAGAATCGGCCGTTGCGGTCTTCCAGAACCGACAACACTAAATTGCTGCTCAACGAGGTGGTGTCGTTGGCGATATGGGTAAAGGTTTTGAATTTGATGCCGTCGAACAGGTTCAACCCATTTTCGGTACAAATCCACATATACCCGCTACGGTCTTGATAGATGTAGTTGACATGGCTGTTGGAAAGCTGGTTGTTCGAGCCGAAAAATTTGTCGGTATTGGCTCGAACTATAATAATATAAAATAAAAAGCATATAAAACAATATATCCTTTTGTTTTTTTTTGTCATCATGATATAGGCGTCGTAATGTTATATTTGAGATAATGCCGAATTTATCCTCGATTGCATCTGAGGAATTTTATTGTAGGAAGAGATGCGGTTGTTGTATCCTCTTTACAGATGCAAAAATACAACTTATTTTTTAATGACATGAAGCAGGAAAACAAAGGCGACATTTATTTAAGCATATGCAACATGCTTGCAAGGCTGTGCTGCTTGGTCACAAGGAGAGCTTTGAATCGTGCAATTCGGGAAGCGGCTTTATGCTTATTTTTGTATGGTTGCCAATGAATAAGATTTTAATCGAAAAAGGAAATAAAATATGAGGAGTTTTAAGAATATGTTCTTGTGCCTGTCTCTCTTGTGCGCCGTCTTTTTTCAAGCGTGTCATGAAAATAGGAGTGAGGTGAAGGAGGCGAGTTGGAGTGCGTCGGACAGGGGCGCGTCGGTCGAGCTTGCCGACTTCTGTCGAGATTTGGCCTTGCGTTTGGATACGGGAATCATGTTGGGACACAAAGAGTCTTTGGCCTATGGGAGCATGTGGTTTGACCAGCCGGGGCGCTCCGATGTGAAAAGTGTGTGCGGGAACTATCCGGCGGTAGTCGATTGGAAGCTGACAGGTATAGAATCGGGGGCGGATATTAATGTAGATTCCGTTCCTTTCTCAGACATAAAGCAATATGTTTCCCAAATGTATCGCAATGGCGGAGTGACGGTTCTTTCATGGGCTCCTACTTGGCAACAGATATTGGGTAGCGAGAGCGGGGGACCCGATTCGCTGTTGACAGAAAGCGGACTTTCCCCTCGGTATGTGAAGGCGTTGGATCGGGTGGCCGATTTTTTGCTCGACCTGAAAACCGACTCGAACAGCCATATCCCGGTTGTTGTCCAGATATATGATTGTCCGGATACCCGGAAGTCTTTTTCGGCCGGGACTTATATCGAGCTGTGGCGTAGGAGCGTAGATTATCTGAGGAACGAAAAAGATGTCCATCATGTACTGTATGCCTACTCGATGAACGATGTGGAGACCGAAACCGATTTGAACCGGTATTATCCGGGGGACGACTATGTAGATATCGTGGGATTGAGTTTGTATCAGGATTTTGAGACCGACAAGTCGGGCATTTTATATGAGCAGCGCTTGGAAAAAGGGCTGTCGGCCGTGTGCCGTTTCGCCCAAAATAATAAGAAATTGCCGGCATTGACCGGGACGGGATCGAAAGGGGTGAAGATTTCTAATTTCTTCTCGGGAATTTTAGACCCCGTGATTTCTAAACATAAGATTAGCTATATTGTATTTGGCGCCAATATGTGGAATGAGGAAGAGAACTACTATGTGCCCATTCCGGGACATCCAGCCAGTGAGGATTTTTTTAACTTTGCACATAACTCGCATATTATTATGTGCAAAAATAACCTGTAAACTAAAAACCAAACAATATGAAAACAAATAGATGGATATCTACATTTTGCATAGGCTCGATATGTATGACCTGTGGAATAGGAAATCTTGCCGGGGCGGTGACTCCTGTTGAAGCGCGTGTCGACTCGGTGTTGCGGCTGATGACACTGACCGAGAAAATAGGACAGATGAACCAAATTTCCAATACGGAAGAACTTACCGGGCAACAAATTGAATATTTCGATACCAAAGAACTTATTAAAGGTGGACATGTGGGGTCTATGCTCAATGTGTCGGGAGCCGAGCAAACCCGTCGTTATCAAGAGATAGCGGTCAACGACACTCGGTTGCGCATACCGCTTATTTTCGGCATGGATATCGTGCATGGATTTAAGACCATTTCGCCGATTCCGTTGGCCGAGAGCTGCTCGTGGAATTTGGATTTGATAGAACAGTCGGCTCGGGTCGCCGCCTCAGAGGCCACTGCGGCCGGATTGCATTGGACTTTTGCCCCGATGGTCGATATTACACGCGACCCTCGGTGGGGGCGAGTCATAGAGGGCGCCGGTGAAGACCCCTATTTGGGCTCGGCTATTGCCGTGGCGCGGGTGAAGGGATTCCAAGGCGACGATTTGGCGGCGCACAATACGATGGCCGCTTGTGCGAAACATTTTGCGGGCTATGGTGCCGGCGAGGGAGGCCGGGAGTATAATACGGTAGATATTTCGGAACAAAGGCTCCGGGAGTTGTATCTTCCTCCGTTTGCCGCAGCGGCCGAGGCCGGGGTAGCCACATTTATGACTTCTTTCAACGAGTTGATGGGAGTGCCTGCTACCGGCTCGTCTTTTTTGGTGCGCGACATCTTGAAAGGAGAGTGGAACTATGACGGTATGGTTGTTTCGGATTGGAGTTCTGTGGCCGAAATAGCCGTACATGGAGTGGCCGAAGGCAAATCGGGAGCTGCTCGGTTGGCAGTGACAGCCGGCTGCGATATGGATATGGAGGGCCATTGTTATGTGTCGGAACTCGAAGATTTGGTTCGTCGAGGGATTGTGGACGAGTCGTTGATCGACGATGCGGTGCGCCGTATCCTTCGGTTGAAATTTGAATTGGGACTTTTTGACGATCCTTATCGGTATTGCGATGCCGGCCGGGAAGCGCGCGAAACCCTGTCGGCCGAGAAACGCGACGCCGTGCGGGCGATGGCTCGTGAATCGATTGTGTTGTTGGAAAATAGAGATGGCATATTGCCATTGAGCAATCGCTATAAAAACATCGCGCTCATAGGGCCGTTGGCCGATAATCCCGACGATATGCTGGGCTCTTGGTGCGCTTTGGGGAATGGGAAAAATGTCGTGGACATACGGCAGGGCATCGAGCAGGCCGTGGGCGAATCGGCGACTATCCATTATGCCAAAGGCTGTGATATCGAGAGCGATGACCGCAGCGGTTTCCCCGAAGCGATTCGGGTTGCCAAGTCTTGCGATGTGGCCGTCGTGTGTTTAGGTGAAGACCGGTTCATGAGCGGCGAGGGTGCCAGCCGTGCGAAGATTACGTTGCCCGGGGTGCAGCGAGAGCTGTTACAAGAAATCAAAGAAACCGGCACCCCTATCGTCTTGTTGTTGAATAACGGCAGGCCTTTGGTTCTCGATTGGGAGAAAGAACATATCGGCACTATCGTAGAGTGCTGGCAACTGGGTGTTGAGGCCGGGAATGCGATTGCCGATGTGCTTTTCGGGGCATATAACCCTTCGGGGAAATTGGCTATGTCGTTTCCTTATACCGAAGGCCAAATACCGGTTTATTACAATTACAAAAATACCGGCCGCCCGTATGAGCCGGAAATGCGTTACGTCTCGCATTATCAAGATTGTCCTAATGAGCCCTTGTACTCTTTTGGGTATGGGCTCAGTTACACACGATTTGAATATGGAGCGATCGAACTCGATAGCGACACGCTTGTCGAGGGTAATACATTGCGTGTGACCGTGCCGGTAACGAATACGGGCAATTACGACGGCGATGAGGTCGTGCAACTTTATATCCGCGATGTGTGTGCACGCGTTACCCGTCCTGTGAAAGAGTTGAAAGGGTTTGAGAAAATAACCTTGAAAAAAGGGGAGACCCGCTCTGTCGTATTCGAGTTGTCTCTCCCCGATTTGGAATATGTGCTTGCCGATGGCCGGCGAGTATGGGATCCCGGCATGTTTGAGGTTTTTGTCGGCGGGAACCCCGACGAGGTGAAGAAAGCCGAGTTCATGCTGGTTGCAAAGTAGATTGCCGTACAATATAAAATCATCAATTTTTCTCCTCGGGGCGACAGCCCCGAGGTATCTCCCCTATATCGCTGTCGTGGCACAGGGGGGAAAGGGGATTGGCGCAGCCGTTAAGGGGGGGGGCTTTTCCCGTCGTTGCCGGGGAGGGTTCGTTTAATTCCCTGCTGGTTCAATGTAATATAGCAAATGGCTGAATCGAAGTTTTTAGCCTCGGTTCAGCCATTTGTCGTCGATGAAAACAAAATGCCGTTATTTATTGATGACTTTGAATGTGCGTTGTCCTATTTTCACGATGTAGATACCTTTTGCGAAACGGCTCAAATCGACGGTCTGTTCGTGGGTCGACAATACATGGCTGCCCACGCAGTTGAAGATTTCGGCGGGAGCGGCGGGTTCGCCGGTGATGTACAGGGTTTTGTTATAAACGCTGCATGATACTTCGTTGGCGTCGAGCGCTTCGATACCCGTAGATGTGGAGAATGTGATTTCCAAAGCCATATCATCTTCGCCGACTGCGATTGTATATGAATTTTCACCGTCGCTATCGGGGGTGAGTTTCTCGCCATTGAGTTTTATCGTAGCGGCGGGATCGACAGTAAGAGTCAGGGTTTCGCCTTCGTACACCTCTATTTCAGTTCCGTCCTCGACTACGTTGGTCTCGGTTGCGAGAGCGCTGCCTTCGACGTTAGCCGTGCCTTCGCCTTCGATCGAAACGGCTATGTGATGGGATAGATAAGCTATGGTCAATCCGGCTTCGCCCCAAGCGGTATAGGCGTCGGCGTGTTTTTTAAGTATTCTCGCCGTGGTATTGGATATACCCGTCGCTGCTCCGAACGAGCGGTCACCCAACTCGGGAGCGACTTCGTTGCGGCAAGTGAAAGTTCTTGTAGGATTCCCCTCGGCGTAGAAAGCCAAGTCTCCTATGGTAGCGACGCTGTTGGGGAAGGTGAAATTGGTAATGCCGGTGCGGTCGAACACCCGTTCTTTAATCTCAGTCACTCCGTCGGGGACTTCGGTAATCGCCAGTTTGGAACAGAATTCAAAGGCTCGTGTTCCGAACCCGGTTAATTGGGCAGGGAGTTTGGTAATGGTAATCTCGGCGCATTTCGAGAATCCGTATTGTCCTACCCGGGTGAGGTTTTCGGGGAGTGCGCTTATTTTTAGGATTGCGCAATTTTGGAAGGCATAGTCGTCGATATTCCCGACGAGAGTCCAATTTACAGTCTCCAAGCTGGAGCAGCCATCGAAAGCGTATTTCCCGATTTTCGCCAGATCGGCGGGAAGGGTAACGGTTTTCAATGCCGTCATTTTCTGGCACAATTTATCGGTGATGCTTTTGTTGGTGAACGAGACACCCGAGATGTCCAGCACTTCGAGTTGCGCGCCGAATGTAGATTTGAGATAGGTGGCGTCGGTGTTGTCGAGCGTCTCGCCTGTGATGGTCAGTTGGGTGATGGTTGCCGCATCGGAGCCGTCGAGGGCGGCGGTTGTTTCGGCTTCCAGAGAACCGGCCGTAGTGTGATTGACAGTCAACGTTTGAGCCGACAAGTTGCTTCCCAAGCCTGTGGCGAGGAGGAATGCGGCGCTAAAAATGAAGTTAAGTTTTTCCATGGGTAAAAGTATTTTAATGGTGAAGGGACAGAACAGCCGTCGGAGGATTGTGCCCTCTTTGCGACTGTTCTGTCCCAATAAAGTTTTTTTAGAATAAGTCAAGATATTTATTAAAAATCCCGATAAAAGATTCCTGTTTGATTTTATGCGCCGGATAATTCCCGGCGCATAAAATCAATTTTAGGAACATCACCTCATTTTTTGTAAGAAACCGAAACCGATACCGGAAGACCTATGAAGCCGATATATTTTATAGCCCTGTTTTTTGCCTGTTGTTTCCCTATAAGTCTGTTTTCCCAGACTCCTGTTTACCTCGATGAAAGCAAGCCGGTAGACGAGCGTATAGAAGATGCTTTGTCGCGCATGACGCTGGAAGAGAAAATCGCAATGTGCCATGCGCAATCCAAGTTCAGCACGCCGGGTTGTCCCCGGCTGGGTATCCCGGAACTGTGGATGAGCGACGGGCCGCATGGAGTGAGAATGGAATTTGTGTGGGACGATTGGCAGCATGCCCATTGGACAAACGATTCATGCACAGCCTATCCGGCACTTTCCTGTTTGGCGGCGACGTTCAATCCCGAGTTGTCCTACCGGTATGGAAAAGCGTTGGGCGAGGAGGCTCGTTATCGCAAGAAAGATATTATATTGGGCCCGGGGGTGAATATTTATCGCACCCCATTGAGCGGTCGTAATTTCGAATATATGGGGGAAGACCCGTTTTTGTCGTCGGTCATGGTGGTGCCCTATATTCAAGGAGTGCAAGAGAATGGCGTGGCCGCTTGTGTGAAACACTTTGTGCTGAACAACCAAGAGAAATACCGGAATGAAATCAATGTAGAGGTGAGCGAGAGAGCCCTCAATGAAATATATTTTCCGGCATTTAAGGCGGCTGTCGAACGGGGAGGTGTGTGGGCTGTCATGGGCTCCTATAATAAATATAAAGGGACTTATTGCTCGCATAACGATACGCTAATCAATAAGATACTGAAAGGCCAATGGAAATTCGACGGTGTGATGGTTACCGACTGGGGTTCGGCTCATGATACCGACGAGGCGGCTCGAAACGGGTTGGATTTGGAGATGGGAACATGGACCAATGGATTGACATGGGGGCTGAGTTCAGCTTATAATCAATATTATTTGGCGCAGCCGTTTTTGGAAAAAATCAATCGGGGAGAGCTTCCCGAGAGTTTATTGGACGAGAAGATTCGTCGTATTCTGCGACTCTGTTTCAGAACCAACATGAATAGGCAGAGGCCTTATGGACGGAAATTGACCGAAGAACATACCGCCATTGCCCGAAAAGTGGCCGAGGAGGGTATCGTTTTATTGAAGAATGAAAAAGATTTTTTCCCGATAGAACCGGGAAGGTATAAAAAGATTGCGGTTATTGGTGAAAATGCGGTGAAAAAACTGACCGAGGGGGGAGGCTCGTCCGAGTTGAAAGCCCGTCGGGAAGTTTCGCCGTTGGAAGGGCTCATCGAAAAATATGGCAAAGAGGTCATTGTGTATAGCATGGGATACGCTTCGGGGGCTCCCGATTACAATCGGGAACTTCCCTCGGGATTCGATGCCGACTCGTTGGTGCGCAGTGCTGTCGACGTGGCCAAGGAGGCCGATGTGGTACTGTTTTTCGGGGGCTTGAACAAAAACTTCCGGCAAGATTGCGAGGGCGATGACCGGGAAAGTATGGATTTGCCTTATGGACAAAATGAATTGCTGGATAAAATCTTGCAGGTCAATCCCAATGTGGGGGTTGTCGTGATTAGCGGCAATGCTGTTTCGATGCCGTGGCTCGAAGAGGTAAAAGGTCTGATGCAATCGTGGTACTTGGGCTCGGAGGCAGGTACGGCTACCGCGCGGGTAATCAGCGGGGAGGTAAGTCCCTCGGGGAAATTGCCTTTCTCGATTCCTCGCAAATTGGAGGATAACAGCGCCCACTATTTCGGCTCGAAATCCTATCCGGGAGATGGTAAAAATGTGTATTACTGCGACGATATTTTGGTGGGCTACCGTTGGCACGACACCCGCCGGATAGATCCGTTGTTCCCCTTTGGATATGGACTTTCCTACACCGGTTTTGAATATGGGAAAGCATCGGCCGACAAGAAAAACTATACCGTGGCCGACACGGTGAAAATACAGGTCGAGATTGCCAATGTGGGACGCATGGACGGAGCCGAGACCGTGCAAGTCTATGTGAGTCAGGAAAATCCTTCGTTGCCTCGGCCGGTGAAAGAGTTGAAAGGATTCCAAAAAGTTTTCTTGCGGGAGGGTGAGAAAAAATATGTAACTTTGGAAATCCCGGTTCGAGATTTCGCATTCTATGACGACCGCCAATCCCGATGGGTGGTCGAGCCGGATCGCTATAAGTTGCATATCGCAGCCTCTTCGCGCGATATAAAGAAGAGTGTCGAGGTTGTTGTGAAGCCGTAACAAAGAGTAAGGAGTATAAATAGAAAAAACAGAATAGATTTATGAGAGGATTATATTTGTGGTGTGTGATGGTGCCGCTCTTGCTGTTCACCAGTTGTCAAAGAGGCGCCGAAAGTGTGGATATTTGTATATACGGAGGAACTTCGGCCGGGGTTATTGCGGCATATACAGCCTCGATGGAGGGGAAAAAAGTGCTGTTGATCGAACCCGGCAGGCACTTGGGCGGAATGACTTCGGGCGGATTGGGATATACCGACATCGGGAACAAGTTTGTCGTGACCGGGTTGGCTCGCGATTTTTACCGCCGGATAGGAGCACATTACGGGCAGTTTGAGCAATGGGTTTTTGAACCGTCGGTTGCGGAGAAACTGTTTCAAGAGTATATCGAACGGGGAAAGGTCGAAGTCTTGTATTCCTATCGCTTGAACGATGTGAAGAAAGAGGGCACACGCATCTCGGAGATTGTGGTTGAAAACTCGGAAAATCCGTCGCCCGAAACCCTTCGGAAAATACGGGCAAAGGTCTTTATCGATTGTACCTACGAGGGCGATCTGATGGCCAAAGCCGGGGCTTCTTATGCGGTAGGCAGGGAGGATAACTCGGTGTATGGCGAGACTTACAATGGAGTTCAAATGATGAAGGGGCACCAGTTCTGGGATCCGATAGACCCTTATGTAATACCCGGCGATTCGACCAGTGGCTTGATTTGGGGGGTGAGCGACCATGCTCTGCTTCCCGCCGGCTCGGGCGACAAGAAGATACAAGCCTATAATTTCAGGGTTTGCTTGACCGATAATCCCGAGAATATGGTTCCTATCACCCGTCCCGATAACTACGATTCTACCCGGTATGAATTGGTATTGCGGTTGCATGCCGTCTCTCCCCGGAAATCGGTATATGATTATTTTATTTGGAGCCGCATGCCCAATTCCAAGACCGATATAAACAATGGGGGCGGAATCTCTACCGATATGATAGGCATGAACTGGGATTATCCCGAGGCCGATTATGACCGCCGCGCCGAGATATGGAAAGCCCACGAAGATTATACGAAGGGGTTGTTCTATTTCTTGGGGCACGACGAGCGTGTGCCCGAATTTATGAGGAAAGAGATGCTGAAATGGGGCTATCCCAAAGACGAGTATGTGGATAATAATCACTGGACTCATCAACTTTATGTGCGCGAGGCTCGTCGCATGCTTGGCGAGTTGGTAATGACCGAACATCATTGTGTGGGTCGTGAGGTGGTCGACGACGCTATCGGGTGGGCTGCCTATACGATGGATTCCCATAATTGCGACCGCCTTGTCGTCGATGGGGCGGTAAAGAACGAGGGTAATGTAGAGATAGGAGGCTTCCCGCCTTATCCTATATCCTATCGGGCTATTGTGCCCAAGCGGCAGGAAGTGACCAATCTGTTGGTTCCGGTGTGCTTGTCGGCATCGCACATTGCATACGGTTCTATACGCATGGAGCCTGTCTTTATGGTATTGGGGCAGTCGGCGGCTGTGGCGGCCGGCCTGTCGATCGACGAGGGCGTCGACGTGCAGGATGTCGATGTGGCTCGTGTGCAGGAAATTTTGAAAACCGACCCGTTGGCCGACGGCTCTACGCCTGAGATTTTGGTAGATAACGACGATTCGACCGCTGTCGAGTTACAGGGCGATTGGACCTTGTCCCACGATACTTATCGGGGATATGGCTTGAATTTTTATGTCGACGACTCTAAGGGCAAAACGCTTAAAACAATTAAATATGTCCCCAATATCCAAGTTGCCGGCGCTTATAAGGTTTATGTTTTCTTCCCCCAGTTGAAAGAGTCCTCGACACACACTCCTGTGTGGGTTTGTAACGGTACAGACACCGTACAGGTTCAAGTGCATAAAGACGATATAAAGGTCTTGGGACAAACCGGTGGCGAATGGGTATATGTGGGAGAGTATGTTTTGAACAGCGGGCGTGAGGCTTGTGTGGAGATTTCCAATCGAGGCGCCGACAATGTGGTGGCCGCCGACGCTGTGTTGTTCCTGCCGGTAAGGGAGTAATAGCGAAAGTCTGTTTAGGTGTAAATGTGTTTTAATTCAAAGGAGAGTCATATCGTGTTGCGGTGTGGCTCTTCTTTGTATCTCGGCGATGTTTCCGGGTTAACGTTTCGAGGGAAATTTATAGGCAAAAAAAATTGATTGTCGTCACGACAACCAATCTTTGTTAACCTTAATTCTAATACCATGAAAAACACAATGCAAATGTAACGCATATAATTCGACTTGCAAACAAAATCTTCAAAAAAGAGCATAAGTTTAACATTATTTTTCCAATTTCTTGTTTCTATGACAATTTGTTTGCGCAATGTTTCAAAAATGTTACATTTTGTATTGTTCTTTTGAATGGGATATGATGATAAAATAGTATTGGGATTGATCTATTGTCGGATAAAATTGTTATTACGGTAAATTAAAAAAAAGCGTATGAAAACTTTTTTGTGGAGTGTCGTGGCGTTGCTGGGTTTTGTGGCGGTGAACGGTTGCGATGACGACGAGCGGGTGGATTATCGGTTTTTGCCGGTAGCGGTGCACCAGTTTGTCGATACCTATTTTGCCGATGTGGAGGTCGTCAAGGCCGAGAAAGACGACAAGGAGCCTTGCTATAAAGTGTGGCTGAGCAACCGGTTTGAATTGAAGTTTTATAAAAACGGCGGGTGGCAGGAGGTCGACGGCAACCTGCAAGTGTTGCCCTCGGCGTTGCAGATGGCTATCTTGCCGGGCAATTTGCTCACCTATGTGGCTACCCAGTATCCCAATGTCGGAATTGTCGAGGCTTCTCGTTACGATTGGGGGTATGAGGTTGAGTTGAATACGGTTCCTGTCACCGGGCTGAAATTCGACAACGATGGGGCTATAACGACAACAGGCAGGACGTGGTAGCCCTGCCCGTAATCTTTATTCCCGGTCTCGTTCACCGTTTGCGGCGATAAGTGACGAAGGTATAGGGGTAGGGGTGCTTCTCGTCGGCCGGCATCGCCTGTATGTCGGTTTTTATCCACTCGGCTTCGTTTATTGGGGGGAAGAATGTGTCGGCGTCGTCAAACGAGTGGTGGATATGTGTGATATAGAGGGTGTCGGCCTGCCCAATAGTCGCGTTGTAGAGCGAGGCTCCGCCCATGATGAATAGTTCTTCGTCGGTCGCGAACTGTTCTATTTCGTCGAGCCGGTGGACGACGGTCACATTGGGCCATGCAATCTCCCGGTTGTGGGTGAGTACAATATTCCGGCGGTTGGGCAAGGCTCCGTTGGGGAGCGATTCGAAAGTGCGTCGTCCCATCACTACGGTATGTCCCGAAGTGAGCGTTTTGAAATGCTTCAGGTCGTTGGGCAGATGGCACAATAGTTGTTGGTTGCGGCCGATGGCTCCATTTTCGGCGACGGCGGCGATAAGGGCGATTCGGGTCATCATTCTATACGGCTACTTTCCCGGCGATATGGGGGTGTGGATTATAATCGGTCAGTTCGAAATCTTCGTATTTGAAATCGAATATATCGGTCACCGCAGGATTCAATTTCATTTTGGGGAGCGGCCGGGGGTCGCGGGAAAGTTGTTCGCGCACTTGCTCGATGTGATTGTTGTAGATGTGCGCGTCGCCCAACGTGTGTACAAATTCGCCGGCTTCGAGCCCCGTCACCTGTGCCACCATGAGGAGCAACAGGGCATACGAAGCAATGTTGAACGGCACACCGAGGAAAATATCGGCGCTGCGTTGGTAGAGTTGCAAGCTCAGTTTACCGTTGGCCACATAGAATTGAAAGAAGGCATGGCAGGGTGGCAGATTCATTTGCGGCAGGTCGGCCACGTTCCAAGCGCTCACGATGATGCGCCGCGAGTCGGGATTGTGTTTTATTGTTTCGACGGCCTCTTTTATCTGGTCGATATGGCCTCCGTTATAGTCGGGCCACGAACGCCATTGGTACCCGTATATGTGTCCGAGGTCGCCGTTTTCATCGGCCCATTCGTTCCATATGCGCACGCCGTTTTCTTGTAGATATTTTACGTTGGTGTCACCTTTTAAGAACCAGAGAAGCTCATATATAATCGATTTTAAGTGCAGCTTCTTGGTGGTGAGCAGGGGAAACCCGTCGTGCAGGTCGAAGCGCATTTGATAGCCAAATACGCTATGGGTGCCTGTGCCCGTGCGGTCTTCTTTGAGTGTGCCGTGGTCGAGCACATGTTGCAGGAGGTCGAGATATTGTTTCATGTGGTAAATCGTTTATTTAATTAATAGCAGCCGGCTGAACCCGTGGCACGAAATCGAGAAGCCCAGTTGGCAGCCTCTCAGCATGCCGCCATTGTCGTCGGGAGCGATTTTGAAATTGTGGAATTGCTCCCGGTTGATGAACAGCCGGGTGCGAATCGAGGCGGTGAATATTTCGCGATGTCCCCGCAAAAACGAGGGAACCAGAGATATGGTCGTGGAGAACCGGTAGTCGAAGCAGATTCCCGCTGTCCAGTTGAAACTGGAATAAGAGAGAGTAGACCGCTCATTGCGCCCGCCTTGGATTCTCGCCTGATCGGAGTACCCCGACCATACACAGCCGGCATAAGGCATGAGGGCGAAGTATTTGGTGGAGACGAGTTGTTGGCCTAAACCCAGCGATATGGAGGTGTAGGTGTTGTGCCCGTCGGGCAGCCATACGTCATTCACCGGGCCGCTTTGTACGAATATGTTCCGGCGGGTACGGGCGGTTCCCACCGCAAAATCGCACAGCAAGTGTGTGTTGGCATAGGCGAGGTCGATCCCGAGGTTGATTTGCCAAGCGGGATCCCAATAGTCGGCAATGCCGCCTACGGGGAAAGACGCACCCGTGCCGATGTAACCTCCGTATCCGAACCGCCGTGGTGAGATGCGGGGAATAGACGGGGCGGGATTCTCGATGAGCTCACGGGCGACATAGAACTCCCATTCTTGCAGTTTTATCTCGTCCTGCCCGCTTTCGGTTTCCTGTTCGGCTTTTTGGCACTGCTCGTCATATAAGTCCATGTATTGCTTCATGCGGTTGTCGGCGGCGATGCCCACGACACCGAGGTTCAATTCCACTTGCAGCCGCCGGCGGTATATTTCGAGCAGGTCGTATTTGAGTTGGAAAAGTCGAAGCCTGTTTTCATTGCGCACGACCGAGTCGGCAAATGAATGTTGCCTGTCGAAACAGGCCAAAGCCTCGGGACGAATCGTTTTGGTGTTTCCGTCGCGGGTTTTGGAATTTTCGATTTTTAGAAAAGCGTTGAATGACGAAGGAACGCCTTTGAGCCGAAGGGTGTCTTGAAAATCGTCCCACGATAATTTCCCGTCGTGCCAATATTTATAGCCGGCGGGCTCTTCGGCTTGGCAATATGTCCAAGCGAAGAAGACTATCCAGAAAAGAGTGAGAAGGCGTTTCATACAGGTGGTTTTTAAAGAGATTCGAGAATACGTTTCAGTACGACTTGTGCTGATATTTCACGGTTGGCCGCTTCGGGGATAACGAGCGACTGCGGGCTTTCGATGACCTCGTCGGTCACGATCATGTTGCGGCGCACGGGCAAGCAGTGCATGAAAAATGCATGGTTGGTCAACGCCATTTTCTCACTGTCGACAGTCCACGCGCGGTCGGTGCTGATTACTTTTCCATAATTGGGATCGGCGTATGCCGCCCAGTTTTTGGCATAGATGAAATCGGCACCTTCGAAGGCTTTCCGTTGGTCGTATTCGACCCGGGCGTTACCCACGAATTGGGGAGCCAGTTCATAGCCCTCGGGGTGGGTGATGACAAACTCGTAGTCGGTTTGATTTATCCATTCGGCAAACGAGTTGGGGACAGCCTGCGGGAGCGCTTTGGGGTGCGGAGCCCAAGTCAAGACCACTTTGGGACGCTCGGTCTTTTTGTGTTCTTCGATGGTGATGAGGTCGGCAAAACTCTGCAACGGGTGTCGGGTAGCGGCTTCCATGCTGAATACCGGCCGACCCGAATGTTGAATAAACTGATTGAGAATTTTCTCCTCGTAGTCGTCGTTTTTGCTTTCGAACCGGGCGAACGAGCGCACGCCTATCACGTCGCAGTAGCAGCCCATCACGGGAATGGCTTCGAGCAAATGCTCGGGCTTATCGCCGTCCATGACGACACCTCGCTCGGTTTCCAATTTCCAAGCGCCTTGGTTGACGTCCAAGACCATGACGTTCATACCTAAATTCATGGCGGCTTTTTGGGTGCTGAGTCGGGTGCGCAGGCTCGAATTGAAGAAAATCATCATCAAGGTTTTGTCTTGCCCCAGATGTTTGTAGGCAAACCGGTTGGATTTAACTTCGAGGGCCTCTTTGACCGCCGCTTTCAAGTCGCCGATGTCGTGTACGTTGGTGAAGTGTCTCATAATGGTTTTATTGTCGGGTTTGTCCGTCGCCGGAAATAATATATTTATAAGTAGTCAGTTCGGGGAGAGCCATAGGCCCGCGCGCATGTAATTTCTGTGTGCTGATACCGATTTCGGCGCCGAATCCGAATTGCCCTCCGTCGGTAAACGCCGTCGATACATTGGTATAGACACAGGCGGCATCGACCTGTCGGGTGAACCGTTGCTTGGCCGATTCGTCCTCGGTGACGATGCACTCGCTGTGTTTCGAGGAATAACGGGCGATATGAGCCAGCGCTTCGTCGAGATTCCCTACGGTTTTCACCGCCATTTTGTAGTCGAGAAATTCTGTCCCGAAGCTCTGTTCGGTAGCCGGTTGCAAGAGGTTATCGGGATATTTTCCGGCGAGGGCGTCGTAGGCTTGCGGGTCGGCATAGATGACGACCTGCTTCGAGGCCAACGGTTCGCAGAGGTCCGCTAAATCGGGTAGCCGGTCCCGGTGGACAATGAGACAGTCGAGGGCGTTGCATACACTCACCCGGCGGGTTTTTGCGTTGCATACGATATGGCGGCCTTTTTCCAAGTCGCCCGCTTTGTCGAAATAGGTGTGGCATATCCCGGCGCCCGTTTCGATGACCGGCACAAGGGCATGTTGGCGCACATAGTCGATGAGTCTGCCGCTGCCTCGGGGAATAATGAGGTCGACTTGCCCCACGGCTGTTAACAACTTGTCGGTAAAGTTATGGTCGTTGGGTAGTAAAATGGCTGTGTTTGAGTCTATTCCATGACTTATCAACACCTTGTTGATAATGTGGATAAGTGCGAGGTTGGAGTATTGGGCGTCGCTGCCTCCTTTGAGGATACAGACGTTGCCCGATTTCAAGCAGAGCGAAAAAACGTCGAAAGTCACATTGGGGCGCGCCTCATAGATAATGCCGATGATGCCGAACGGTACCGACACTTTGTCGATGTGCATGCCGTTGGGACGGTCGAACGAAGCCAATATCCGTCCCAGCGGAGAGGGCAGTTGAGCTACTCGCCGCATATCGGCGGTAATTCCGGCGATGCGTTCCCGGGTGAGCGTCAGCCGGTCGTATCGAGGATCGGTCTCGGACATACGCTCCAAGTCGCGCCGGTTCTCTTGCAGGATATAGTCGGCTTGGCGGTCGGCCTCGTCGGCTACGGCGCAAAGGACTTTATCGATGGTGCCGCGGTCGATCAGGTTGAGTTTATCGGCGGCGATCCGGGCATTGTCGAGAATATGGTTCAAATCGGTCGTCATAGGCGCTGTGTAAGTAAGCAAAAGTAATCTTTTTTTTCGAGGAGAATCGCATCAAAACCGTTAAAGTTAGTCGAGATAGAGATAATCATAGTGGATAAGCGGCTTGGCACCCTGCCGCCCGATGAGCTGGCGGGCGGTTTCGCTGTCGAAGGCGATGCGTCCCACTCCTAAGTGGGCGCCGTCGGGGGCGACAATGCGCACGATGTCGTCTCGCTCGAAATCGCCTTCGACCTCGGTGACGCCGATAGGCAGGATGCTCACGGCTTGTTGCGAGTGCAGGGCTTCGACGGCTCCGGCGTTCAAATGCAGCCGGCCTTTGGCAAAACCTTCGGAGTGGGCGATCCAGCGTTTCACGCTCGATATGGGATTGGGCGAAGGCACGAACCGGGTACAAATTTCGTGACGGTCCTTGTCCAACAGGTTGAGCAGGATATTCTCCTTTTTGCCATTGGCGATAATGACTTCGATGCCCTCGTCGGCCACTTTGCGGGCGATGTTGCATTTGGTGAGCATGCCGCCGCGGCCGAAAGAGGATTTGCCCGATTGTATGTATTGCGACAACTCTTGTCCGACCAGAATTTCGGGTATGACTTGGCTGCCGGCTTCGGCCGGATTGCCGTTATAGATACCGTCGATGTTGCTGAGAATGATGAGTGTCTCGGCGTCCATCATCGCCGAGATCAATCCCGACAACTCGTCGTTGTCGGTAAACATGAGCTCGGTTACCGAGATGGTGTCGTTTTCGTTGACAATGGGAATCACTCCGTTTTCGAGCATTACTTCCATGCACTGTTTCTGTGTGAGGTATTGCCGCCGGGTGGAAAAATTTTCTTTGGTGGTGAGTACCTGTCCGCAGGCAATACCGTGTTCGCGGAACAACTCGTAGTAACGGTTGATCAGTTTGGCCTGTCCCACGGCCGAGAACAATTGCCGCGCCGATACCGAGTCGAGTTTGCGATGTTCCTTCAATTCGCTCCGACCCGAGGCGACCGCTCCCGACGAGATGACGATTATTTCGATACCGGCTTTGTGCAACGCCGCTATTTGGTCGGTGAGAGCCGACATGCGGGTGATGTCGAGCGTGCCGTCGGGACGGGTCAGCACGTTGCTCCCTATTTTTACGGTGATTCGTGTACGGTTGTTATTCATGACTGTATGGCAAATTGTTGAACGGTTTCGATATAATTGCTCCATTGGGGATCGCTTTTCGCCCCTATTTTTATCGGCAGGGCGGGATATTCGGCGAAGGTCTCGTCGACGATAGAAGCGAAACGCTCGACCGATGTGCCATAATATTCATAGCGGGCGGCGCGATTGCCGATGAAAATGGCGGTGAGAATGGCGACGCCTTTCTCTTCCAGCGCTTCGCGCAGTTTCTCGTTAAGAAGGTCGAGCGCTTGTGTTTCCTTCTCGGTGGGCAAGCCTTTGTCTTCTCCGTGATATTCCCATACGAGAGCGATGCGGGTGGGAAATTCACCCGATTGTCTGAGGGAGTCGAGAAAAAGTCTTCCTCGCACGATTAAAGGTTTGCCATCGTTCTCGGCGTCGGCCACGAACCATTCGTTGCTCACTTGCATGGGACAGTCGATATGAAATTATTGTACATTGTCTTTATCTCGTATTTCGACCCGGCGTATTTTCCCGCTTATTGTCTTGGGCAGCTCGTCTACAAACTCGATGACACGGGGGTATTTGTATGGTGCGGTAACTCGCTTCACATGGTCCTGAATCTCCTTGATGAGCGCTTCGCCGGCTCTGTCTTTATAATTCGAGGCCAGTACGATAGTGGCTTTGACCAATTGTCCCCGTATTTCGTCGGGCACACCGGTGACGGCGCACTCTACGACGGCAGGGTGGGTCATTAATGCGCTTTCTACCTCGAACGGGCCTATGCGATAGCCCGACGATTTGATAACATCGTCGGCTCGGCCGACAAACCAAAAGTACCCGTCCTCGTCGCGCCAAGCCACATCGCCCGTATAGTAGATGTTGTCGTGGTAGACTTCGGCGGTTTTTTGCGGGTCGCGGTAGTATTCTTTGAAAAGTCCCAGCGGTTTGCCGTGGTCGGTGCGAATCACGATTTGTCCCTGTTCCCCGTCTTCGGCCGATCGTCCGTCGGGGGTGAGCAGGTCTATGTCGTATTGCGGGTTGCGTATGCCCATTGACCCCGGTTTGGGTTCCACCCACGGATAGGTGGCGATGGTGAGGGTAGTCTCGGTTTGCCCGAAACCTTCCATCAGTTTGATGCCGGTGAGTCGCAGCCACTCTTCATAGACTTTGGGGTTGAGTGCTTCGCCTGCGATTGTGCAATATTGGAGCGACGAGAGGTCGTATTTGGTGAGGTCTTCGCGAATGAGAAAACGAAAAACGGTAGGCGGCGCGCAGAATGAAGTGATGTGGTAGTTGTGTATCATGTCGAGCACGTCGGCGGGTTTGAATTTCTCGAAGTCATAGACAAAGACATTGGCTCCGGCGATCCATTGGCCATATAGTTTTCCCCATACGGCTTTTCCCCAACCGGTGTCGGCGAGAGTCAGGTGCAGACTGTCTTCGTGCAGGTTGTGCCAGAAAGAGCCGGTAATGATGTGTCCCAGCGGATAGGTGAAATCGTGCGCTACCATTTTGGGCTCGCCGGTGGTTCCCGAGGTGAAGTAGAGCAGCGAGGTGTCGTCGTTGGTATTGGCTTGCTCGGGACGTACAAACGGCGCGGCCGATTCGATGCCGCGGTGAAAGTCGTCCCACCCTTCGGGCACAATGGGGCCTATCGAGATGCGGTGGCGCAGCGAGGGAGAGGCGGGTTTTGCCCGGTCGATGTGGCCGATGACTACTTCGTCGCCGCATGCCACGATGGCTTTGATGTCGGCGGCATTGCATCGATAAATAATATCTTTCTCGGTGAGCAGGTGGGTGGCGGGGATACACACGGCGCCCAGTTTATGAAGGGCGATGATAGAGAACCAAAATTCGTATCGGCGTTTCAAGATGAGCATTACCATGTCGCCGTGTCCTATTCCCAGCGACTGGAAGTAGGCGGCGGTTTTGTCGCTTTCCCGTTTGATGTCGGCAAAGGTAAAGTCGATTCGGTTTCCTTGATCGTTGGTCCAGAGCAATGCTTTTTTCTCGGGGGCAATGCGGGCCCATTCGTCCACGACATCGTATCCGAAGTTGAAGTTGTCGGGGATTTTTATCTTGAAATTCTTCATGAAGTCTTCCTGCGACGAGAAAGAAGTTTGGTCTAAAAAACGTTCTAGCATAATAGTTGTGTATGGAAGAGGCTCAGCCTCGTGTCTTGATGTTTATAAGTGGTTGTTGTCGATTTAGAAAATAATGGCCAGAAACTTGACCGGGCAGTTTCCTATTGCTTTCATGCCATGAGGACGGGTAGAATCAAACATGATACTGTCGCCTTCGTGAAGCACCAATTCTTTTTCGCCGATGCGCAGGTGCAAGCACCCTTCGAGTACCAGATTGAACTCTTGCCCGGGATGGGTGTTGAGGGTGAATGGCGCGTCGGGAGCCGAAGGCTCGACGGTAACCATGAACGGGTCGGCTTTGCGGTTGGCAAATCCGGCGGCCAGCGATTGGTACTTGTAGGCTTTGGTGCGCTCCACGGCAACCCCTTTGTCTTTACGGGTGAGGAAATAGGCGCTCATGCGAGGTTCGTAGCCAAACATCAGCGCCGGCAGTTCCACGCCGTAGTGCTTGGCTATTTGGTGGAGGAAACTCACCGGAATGTCTTTCTCTCCCGATTCGTATCCCAGATAGGTATCCAAATCGGTATGGCAAGTGGCGGCGATGTCTTCGGGACGCAGGTCGAGAGCATCTCGGAGACCTACGAGCCGCTCGGCTATTTGTTTAATCTCTTCGCTCATAATTGCAAATATTTAAAAAGAGGTTCTAATTTCTCTTACAAAATTAGCAAAATGGGAGAGAAAAAAGGAAATTGCAATAAAAATTAGGTAGGATAAAGCTATTTTGTAACTTTTATTAAGAGAAAAGGGCGGTAGGATAGCTTTTGTTGCGCATTTGTGAAACCAGTGTGTAATTTCTATTCTTCGGGGAGCTCTTGGGGAGTATATTGGTAAGCCCCTATATCTACCCGTTCGGTTCGGGGGTTGCCATACATGTCCTTGTCGAGGGGCGGCACAGCGAAAGCCGGGTCGCCTTTGCCGATGGCGTCCGACTTCTCGGAGCCTAACTCGTAATTGTAGTAATAGTGTTCTTCGCCAAGAGCCTTGAAACGGGGCATGCCTCCCCACACAGTGTTGATAAAGTTGTCGTCGTCCTCACCCATGGAGTTGAAGAGACATGAGCGGAAGAAGACGTGGCTGCCGATAAAATCGATCGACGACAGCTCGGCTGTATTCCCGCAGAGAATCGAGTTGTTGAAACTGGCCCGCAGCAACGGTGCGCCGCCTTGAATCGAATCGGCCACGGCGCAGTGGCTCATCGTGACGATAGGTGCGGTGATAATGTCGTAGAAATAGTAGTTGACGATGGTGCAGTGGGTGAAATGGGCTATTCCTCCGGTAAGAGCGAGTACAGCGCCCCCGGCATCGGATAGTTCGCTGTTGCGACAGTCCAGCCGGCTATAATTCGAGGTGATGAGGTTGCCCGATGAGTTGCGTATGCGTGAGTTGGCAATTTCGAGCCGCGTCTCCTCGGTGGCGCACGAGTCGAGCACGATGCCCGAGGTCATGCCCCGCACATAGGCGTAGGAGATGGTGTTGCCGAAGCTCTCGGGATAGAAGCGTATGCCGCCCCATTGTCCGCCCAAGTTGTCGTAGGGCAGGTCGGCAAAGAGCCGGTCGAGCCGGTCGCCTCGTAGCTGTATGTGGTTTTCGGCTGTTCCTTCGGCCTGCAATCGTCCCTGTACCAGTAGCGACGCCCCATTGTGGAAGTGGACACGGGCTCCCGGGTCGATTTGCAGGGTGGCACCCGGCGCTACAACCAGACTGTCGTAGATGAGGTAGGGGCGGTCGGCGGTGAGCCGGGTATCGGTCGTGAAGGTTTCGCCTCGCTTGATAATCACGTCCTGCCCATAGGCGGTGAGTTTCACATCTTGTTGCACACCGTTGGTGAGAAAAACAATCGAGTCGACGATAAAGATGGGATTGTCTTGGTCGGTGGGGTCGATATTGGCTTCGACAAAGACAAAGATGCTGTCTTTCCCTCGAATTTCCACATCGGTGAATTGGTCGCCCGACATGCCGTCGACATTGATATGAAAGCCCGACCGCTCGGCGTCGGCCAGTTTGATAGACGAGATGTTGAGCGATTTTTTGTTGGGATTGTAAACCCGGAACGAACGGGTCGAGGAGCCTATTGTCGTGAACACGGTGTCGAAAGCCACTGTGTCGGTCGAGAATGCCAGCACATGCGACGGGTTCGTGGTAAAGTCGTCGTCGATACAGCTGGTGAGGAGGCTTCCCGCCAAAATACTTAATGCTATGAATGTGAAAGTTATCGCTCTCATCGTATAATACAAACGGTGTCGTCCCCTCTTTATTGCGGAGAGCGGGCGATTTCTTTGAAAAGGAGGAGAGGTAAATTTGTAAAAACGGAATCTTTTTTTTATGTTTGCTTATGGATATATAAAACCGACAATTATGTTAATGACAACAACGCCCTCGGTAGAAGGGCGACGTATTGTGGCTTATTATGGAGTAGTGTCCGGCGAGACGATTATCGGAGCCAACGTAGTTCGCGATTTTATGGCCGGAGTGAGAGATTTTTTCGGTGGCCGCTCGGGTGCGTACGAGGAAGTTTTACAGAAGGCTAAGGATACGGCTCTCGAAGAAATGGCCGAGGCGGCCGAGTCGTTGGGCGCCAATGCTGTGGTGGGCATCGACATCGACTATGAAACGGTAGGCGCCTCGGGCAGCATGCTGATGGTGGCTTGCAGCGGTACCGCCGTGCGCATCGAGTAGGAGTGCCGTTTATTTTTTTGGGTGTATGAAATACTACTTGATAGCCGGGGAGGCGTCGGGCGATTTGCATGCCTCCAATCTGATGCGGGCATTGCGGCGGGAGGACCCCGACGCCGAGTTTCGCTTTTTTGGGGGCGACCTCATGGCGGCGTGCGGGGGTACATTGGTGAAACACTACCGCGACATGGCCTACATGGGTTTTATCCCGGTGTTGATGAATCTCGATAAGGTGCTGGCCAATATGCGCCTGTGTAAACAGGATATTGCCGCGTCGCACCCCGATGTGGTGATTCTCGTCGATTATCCGGGCTTTAACTTGAAGATTGCCAAGTATGTGAAAACTCGGTTGAATATCCCTGTTTACTATTATATTTCTCCCAAGATATGGGCTTGGAAAGAATGGCGGGTGAAGAGTATTCGCCGCTATGTCGACCGGCTTTATTCGATTTTGCCGTTCGAGGTGCCGTTTTATGCCCGGCACCATTACGAAGTGGAATATGTGGGCAATCCCACGGTCGACGAGCTGGCGGTACGCCCCTTTGCCGAGGAGACTTTCGACAGCTTTGTCGCCGAATGCGGGTTGGAGCGTAAACCCATTATTGCCCTGTTGGCCGGAAGCAGGGTTTCCGAAATCAAGAACAATCTGCCGTTGATGATCGAGGCGGCCGAGTCGTTTCCCCAATATCAATTGGTTGTTGCCGGTGCGCCCGGGATTTCGCTCGACCTCTATACCCCTTACTTGCAGGGACACCGGGTGAAGGTGGTGCAGGGCAAGACCTACCGGCTGTTGCAACAGAGCCATGCGGCGCTGGTCACTTCGGGCACGGCCACGCTCGAGACAGCCTTGTTGCGTGTCCCGCAGGTGGTTTGTTATTGGGTAGGCGGGGGCAAATTGTTTTATAAAATATTCGAGAAGATTCTTAAAGTGCCCTATGTCTCGCTGGTCAACCTCATTGCCAATGCCCCTGTGGTGTGCGAACTGTTGGGTTACCGGGCTACGGTCGAGAATTTGCGCCGGGAACTGTCGCTGCTTTTCGACGAGAAGAACCGCAAGCGAATGTTGGGTGGGTATGACCTTGTGTCCGACCGTTTGGGCGCGCCGGGTGCGCCCGGGAATGCGGCTCGCTCGATAGTGGCTGCACTGCGGGGGTAGAATCAATCTGTGTTTTTAAGATAGCCGATAAGGTCGGCAAAGGTAGTGAACTCCTGTATTCCGTCGGTGGTGTGCAGGGCAAGGGAGTCTTTGCTTTTCACGGAGAGCCGGGGGAGACCGGGCTGGGGGCCGCCGGGAGCGATGCGACAGCCGTAATTGTTGCGGTTGAGGGCGTTGACGGTCCAGTGAAGCAATATTTCGTCGGTCGCCTCCACGACGATTTCTTTTTCCCATTGAACCGAGGGGTAATAGCTGCCGTGCGCGCGGTCGAAGCAGATGTCCCGGCGGTCGAAGAGCGTGTCGAGCTCGCCGTTGAGAATGAGGTCTTCGGGCACACCGCACCGCATTCCGCAGCCTTTTTGCAGCAGCCACAGGCGGTCGGCCAATACGAGAGCTTGCTCGATGTCGTGGGTCGAGAGCAAGATCGCTTTGTGCTGAGTCGCGGCGATGCGATGCAACAGGGTCATGATTTCTATGCGGCTTACGACATCGAGAAAGGCGGTAGGTTCGTCGAGAATGACCAGCGGGCACTCTTGTGCCAGCACTTTGGCGATCATGGCCTTTTGCTTTTCTCCGTCCGAGAGTTGTGCCATATAGGCATCGGCTTTGTGGGCGATGCCCACGGCGTCGATAGCTTGCTCGACGGCTTGGCGGTCTTGGCTGTCGAGACGGCCGAAAAACCCGGTGTGCGGTTGCCGCCCGAGGGCGACCAGTTCATAGACCGTCAGTCCGCCGGTTTGGGTCTTGTCGGTGAGCACGACTCCAATTTTTCGGGATATTTCCCGTTCCGAGAGTGCCGAGAGCGCTTTGCCTTCCAATAGAATTTCTCCCGCCAGCGGCGGCTGTGAGGCCGAGAGGGTGCGCAACAAAGTCGATTTTCCCGAGCCGTTGGCTCCCAGCAGGCAGGTGAGTTCGCCTCGTTGCAGGACAAACGACAAGCCGCCGTGAACCTCTTTCACGCCGTGGCGCCCTGTTGGGTAGCCGATTCCGAGCTGTTGAGCCGACAGTATGGCAGTCTCTCTCTCCATTAGTTGAAGTATTGTATTTTGCGTTGATTGATAATGACATAGATGATAACCGGCGCCCCCAGTACCGGGGTAATGGCGTTGATGGGCAGGATACCCGATTCGCCGGGTAGTATGCAGATGAGGTTGCACAGCAGGGTGACGACGGCTCCGCAGAGCATTGTCATGGGCAACAGGGTGTTGTGGTTTGAGCTACCCAGCAGCAGGCGGGCGATGTGGGGAACGGCCAGCCCGATAAACGATACGGGACCGCAAAATGCGGTGGTCGAGGCGGTGAGCAGCCCGGTGACGATGAGCAGCAGGTTGCGGGTGAGCCCGATGTTTACACCCAGATTGGCCGCATAGCGTTCGCCCAGCAGCAGGGCATTGAGCGGTTTGATAAGGAGTATGGCGATGAGAAGGCCCGCCGAGACCGAAAGGGCGAAATAGGGCAGTTGGTCGCCGGTGACGCCGCTGAAATTGCCCATGCCCCAAATGGTGTAGGAGTGTACCCCCTCGGCTGTGGCGAAGTAGTTGAGCAGCGAGATGACCGACGAGGTGATATAGCCTACCATGATACCCACGATGAGCAGCATGATGTTGTTTTTGACAATGGTCGAGAAGAAGAGTATCGTGCCCAACACCACGACCGAGCCGACGAAGGCTCCTGCGATAATGGCGGCAAAGCCTGTGAGGCTGGTCGTTTCGGTGATTCCGAGGTTTCCCCCGCAGAAGAGCATGACCAGCGCCACCCCCAAACTGGCGCCGGTGTCGATGCCCAGTATCGAGGGGCCGGCGAGGGGGTTGTTGAATGTCGTTTGAAGCAGCAGGCCCGCCACGGCCAGCGCCGCCCCCGAGAGAAGCGCCGCCACCATTTGGGGCAGCCGCGATTCCAGCACGATAAATTTCCATACCTCTTTTTCGGGTTCCCGGCCGCACAGTATATCCCACACTCCCGACGCCGGGATATGCACCGAGCCGAACCACAGGTTGGCGGCGCACAGCGCCAGAAGAAGCAGCGAAAGGAGGGTGATCAGGCGTTTCTCTCGTCGGGGTGAAGGGTGTCGGTTCATTCGGGTAGCGGTTGATAGTAGCGGAATGTGTACTGGGGGAACAGTTCGGGGTGGAACAGCGCCGACAGTTCCTGCAACAGCAGGTCGGGGCGGAAGGGGGTCTCTTCGTAATAATTGCACAAGGCGGTGTCGCACTTGTATATTTTACGGGTCGCGAATGCTTTGAAGCGGGCGTAAGGGGCATACTCTTTTTGCAAGGTCTCGTAAGTGAGGCTTCCCACATGGAACGATTTGACGAGCCAAATGTCGGCATGGCCGGCGCGGGCAAATACGGTTTCGAAAGAGAGGGGAATGGAGCCCGATTCGTCGTTTTCGCTCCACGGGTAGTCGGCGCCGGCGTCGGCAAACAGCCGGGCCATGTAGCTTTTACCGCCCGGCATGTACCATGCCGAGCCGCTTTTCAGTTCGCTGATGACGGTGGGCTTATGTCCGGCCGACTTCATGAGTCCGGCCAGTTGCGTGTATTGTCGCTCGATTAAGGCGAATATCGAGTCGGCTTCGGTTTCTTTTCCATACAGGAGCCCGAAAAGTTTGATCCATTCGGCGCGTCCCAACGGTGAGGTTTCGAGGTAATCGGCACATTCGATAATGGGGATTCCCATTTTCCCGATGCGCCCATATCCGGCGTTTTCAAAGGGCGAGAGCAGTATGGCGTCGGGCGAGAGCGCCATTACCTGTTCGATGTCGGGAGTCATCGAGTTGCCGGCGTCGGTCACTTTACCCGCCCGGGCGCGGGCCAGCAGGCCGGGAGTCTTGATGTAGGTAAGGTCGCACACGCCGCCTATTTGGTCGATAGCTTTCAACATGTCCAATGCGCTGATGTGTACCGACGAGTAGACCAGCGAGTTTTCGAGCGGTGTTTTCACGACAGTTCCCTGCGGCAATCCCTGCGGCAGTTCCGAGCCCCGGGGGACAAGCAGGTAGCGATGCAGCAGCCGGGTGGTGTCCCACGGGTTGGTTATCTGCACGTCGGTATAGTTCTCGTGGCGAATGACCGAGAGCAACTCGGCGTGTTGTATGAGGGTGTCGTTGCCGGGCGAAGCCTTGTCGTTTTTCGCTCCCGGGTTGCATTGCGTAGAGAGAAAAGCGAGCGTCACAAGCGCCGATATATGCAGCAGTCTGTTCATAGGTATGGGTGTTTAGCGGGGTTGATAACCTATGTATTTGCCGGTGAGGTCGTTGCTCATGAGATATTGAGCCGTTTGAAGCGTAGAGAATGCATACTCGCGCAACTCCTGCCGGGCTGTTTCGTCGGTCACTTCGCCGGTTTTCTCGATTGCTTTTTCGTGAGCGAGCAGCCATTCCTGATTCTCTTTGGGCTTATAGATATAGAAAAGCGAGTCGTTCACACAGCCGATAGCGTCGTCCGAGGTGAAACAGATGGCGCGACGCTTCTCCCGCAGCAGGTCTACGCCAAACCCGTTGTCGACATAGTCGATGCCGAGCAATCCCAACAGCGTGGGGGCAATATCGATTTGTCCGCCGAGGTCGTCGATTTGGCAAGGCTTGAGCGATGCCGGCGAGTAGATAAGCAGGGGCACATGATTGAAACAGAGCGGCATGTCGCTGCGGGGTGTCCCCACGATTTTCCCGTGGTCGCCCACAAACACAAAAATAGTGTTGTCGAACCACTCTTCCCGGCGGGCGCTGTCGATAAACTCTTTCAGCGAATGGTCGGCAAACTCGACGATGCGTTGTTCGTCGGTGCCGCTATGAGCCTCGAAATCCTCGGGAATGACATAAGGCGGGTGGTTGCTGACACTCAACAGCGCGGCAAAAAATGGTTTCCCCTCGCGGGCCGTTTGGGTGAGTACCGGCAGGGCATATCGATAGAGAAAATCGTCTTGCACGCCAAAACTGTTCACCACCTCTTCCCGGGGATAGTCCTCTTGGGCGAAGATGCGGTCAAACCCGTTGGTGCGCAGGTAGCCGTTCATATTGTCATATTGCGATTCGTGCGTCATAAAGAAAAGCGTGCTGTAACCGTTATCCTGCAAGACAGTGGGAAGCCCTGCGAAGAAAGGTATCACGGCGCCTTTCATCGAGTTGCGTTTCAAGAGGGCCGGGAATGAGTAGAGCGTGGAGTGAATGGCGTGGTTGGTGTGGGTCCCGGCCGAGAAAAACCGGTTGAAGCAAAGCGATTGTGCGGCGATTGTGTCGAGAAAGGGAGTCAATCCGCTCCGGTTGCCGAAATGGCCCATCAGTTCGGCCGACATCGATTCCATAAATACCAGTACCACATTTTGGCGGGTAGGTGTTCCTTCGTGAGTTATGCGGCGGGCAATGGGCGACACCGCGGGCAGCGAGTCGGCGATATGCAGTTCTTCCCGCACACGGGCGATAGCCTCTTGGTCGTCCATCAGATCGATTTCCTTGTTCTCCGATTTGGTGGCTTCGAGAGAACTGCGCAACAGGTTGAAAGTGGGGCTTATGCCCAGTTGGTTCAAAAAAGTGTTGTTGCAGTAGTAGGCCGCGCTCACTTTGATAGGGTTGTACCCCATGCGCCCCCGTATGCCGAACAGGCACCCCCCGATGAGCAACAGAGAGCAAAGCAGCGTGAGAGCCTCGTTGCCCCAATGGAATTTTTCGGCCGACACCCGTTGTATGTCGATGAGGGTGCGCCTTCGTAGCGTGCGCAGGAAATAGATAAAAAGCGCCGAGATGCACAGGAACAATATGAATGCGACGATGTAGGAGAACTCCCCGAACATCAGTCCCAGTGTCGTTCCCGTGTAGTCGAACCAGTTGAAAATCGAAGCATTGATATGCTTGAAGAAATATGCGAAATAGGGTATGTCGGCCGCCGAGATAAGAAATGCCAAAAGGTAGAAAATCGAAAAGAAGATATTCAACCCCCTGAACAGGTTTTTCCCGAAATAGCCTATCAGCGAACAGATAGACACTATCGTGAGCGGTAGAATCATAATGTAGCACCCCACCACATTGTCGAGCCATAAGCCTCGGACAAATGCTTGAAGGAGGGTAAGTGCCGACAGATTCTCGCCCTCGAGATAGTCATAACCTTGCAGGAACAGTATCCAGCGGAACGCTGCAAAAAAAACAAGCCCCAGCAGGTGTATCGACAGGAGGTAGCGTAGGGCGTATAAATATCGTTTCATCGGTCGAACAGATTTATCGATGCAAAGATAGTGAAAGGCGAGAGCTATACAAAAGAGCTTGCTCATTTTGTATGGCCGAGGCGCATCCTGTCTTATCAAAAGATAGTGAAAGGCGAGCGCAGAGGCAAACGAAAACAAGGTTTTCGATTTGTCTTTTCCCCTTGGGTTGCCTCTCTCCGTGTCATTTTTCTGTATCGCTTTCTTCCATAGGCCGGATTTTATCCGCAAGGAGCAGGGCGAGGGCAGCGTAGGGTTGAATTGTATATCGCTTCATGATGTTCGGTGTTTGGGATTATTGTTTCGTCAGTGTAGGCAGCTTTCCGGTGAGTTCGTAACACCACTCTGAGTCTACACTCTGCAATGCGGCGTTCATGGCATCCTTGGCTCCTAACCAGTTACCGTCCGTCACCTGGGTGGTTCCGCCGGTGGTGCCCGCCTGATTATAGCCTATGCCTTGTTCCTGACCGTTGTCTCCCCAGTAGCAGGCGGTGATGACAGGGGCACCGAGTGATGTATAGTTTCGACCCGTTACGCCGCCTGTGGCTCCATCTGGACCGCTGACAGTCCCTGTAGCATGGTAGCAGGCGGTCAGGGTGCCCGAACTATTGTCTCCCGTTACGCCGCCTACATAGATGGTGCCGCTTCCGCTACCGGTCACGCTGCCCGTGGCATAGCAGGCGGTCAGGGTGCCACCTCCGTTGTATCCCACCACGCCGCCGGCATGGGAGTTGTTCGTACCGTCGTTTTCAACGGTCACGTCACCCGTGGCGTAGCAGCCGGTCAGGGAGGCCCCACTATTCGTTTCTCCCGCTATGCCGCCGGCAAAGATCACGCCTTTCACTGAGGCCGAGGAGTTGCACCCGGTGATGGAACCGCCCCATTGAGAGCCCACCACGCCACCTGCGAACGTTGTGCCGCTGACGCTGCCCGACACCGAGCAGTTTTCAATGGTACCCCAGCTATCTCCCGCCACGCCGCCGGCATAGCCCGAACTGTTATCGCTTGTTATCTGTACGTCCTCCAGCACCACGTTCTTCACCGTACCGTTCTCGTCGATATCTCCGAACAGGCCTGCATATTTATAACTTCCCGTAACGGTCAGCCCCGTGATGGTCTTGCCATTGCCGTCGAAGGTGCCGGTGTATGCTTTGTTATCATCTTTGCCTATCGGTGTCCAGTCGATGCCCTTCAGGTCGATGTCGGCCGTCAGGGTGATATTGATGCCTAACTTCCATTCTTCGTTCACCAGCTTGGCGATGTTCTTCAGGCCCTCGGCGGAGGTCACGGTGTAGTTGCCCTGTCCGTCGTCGGTATATCCCTTGTCCTTGTTCAGCGTGATGTTGTAGAACTTGCCTGCCTCGGGGGTGATGGCAGCAGAGAGGTCGCGTTCCTTGTTGTCGTTGTTCGCCATCAGCTTGGTTATCGTGTAGCCGGGCACCACGTTCGCCTCCCAGCAGGTGATGGCGTTGCCGTTTTCGGTGTATTCGCACTTCTTCATCTCTATCCAGCCCTCTTGCGAGCCTTGCACTACCGTGCCCTTTTCATAAGTACACTGTGTGTAGGTATAGAGCTGGAGGCTCTGCACTTCGCCGAGCGCATCGCCGGTGGGCGTGACGCGCACCTTTGCCAACGAGTGGGTGAAGGTCAGCGTGACCGGGGTCAGGTAGTCGCCCGTTCCCGTGCCGTGCAGCAGGTAGGCAAGGCCGTTGGTGTCTTGGTCGCTGAGGTCGAGGGTGCCGCCCGTGGCGGGATACCAGGCGGTGACGGTGTGTTCGCCGGTGTCGCTCCAGTACAGGGGTGACCCGGCTTTGATGGAGCCGTCGTCCTGCACGATGTAGATGCCCTCCTCGCCGTCTATCTGCACGGCGAACCGGTCGCCCGCGCTGAACACGCTGCCCGTGCCGTCCCCGGCCTCGCCGACGCGCGTCTGCGGTGCGCCCCAGGGCTGCGCCTCGCCGCCCTCCACGCCGAGGGTGATGCGGGCTATCTCAACGGGGTATTGTCCTTCGGGCAGACGGTCGCCGTCCGCCAGTTCGTCCTTCGTGCAGGCAGCCGTGGCAAGGAGCAGCGCGGCTGCGGCGATTGGACGGATAAAGTGTTTCAATTGCATCATATCGCTTCTAAGTTTAATTATTTTTATAACTTACAAGCGTTCCGAACGAAAGAATGGTAAAGAGGGGAATGATTATTATTTCAGCAGCTTCCGGTTTGTGTCTTCCAGAATGCGCATTTGCTGTATGGCTATCTGGTTCAGCTTGATGAGCCGTTCGCACTGTGGCATCCCTTCGTTGATGAGCACGGCGTTCAGGCTCTCCATGTTCGACAGGCATATCAGTTCGTTCACACCGGCATAGTCGCGGATGTTGCCTTTCAGGTCGGGATGGGCATCGCTCCATTCGAGCGCCGTCATGCCGAAGAGGGCGACATTCAGCACGTCGGCTTCACTGGCGTATATGCAACTTGCCTGCTGTGCCGTCACTTCCGCCGGAATGAGGTTCTGCTTGATAGCATCGGTATGGATGTGGTAGTTTATCTTGGAGAGTTCGCGCTTGGCCGACCATCCCAGAAAAGCCTGTTCCTGCTCTTTCAGCCTCTGGAACTCCTTGACAAGATACAGTTCGAATTCCACGGAAACCCAACTGGCAAACTTGAAAGCAATGTCACGCTGTGCATACGTCCCGCCTCCGACACCGTTTTTCGACAGGATGCCGACAGCTCCGGTCAGTTCCACCCACTTTGAAGGACTCATGGTGAATGCGTTGCTGCCTGCTTCTGCCAAAAGGGGGTCGAATTCGACCCCTTTGAACGCGGGATTGTTCAGTTGTTCCCACAGTCCGAGGTATTCCAGTGTGTTTTTCAGCCGCATCCAGTTCTTCACTACGTCTTTGGGCTCGGCAGGATTTTTCTGGCGGGCGATGTCCGTGATGCAGATATAGTCAATGCCGTTGTGCTGCAAGGTTCTGATGGTGGAACCTTTTACTTGGAGGGACGATTTCTTTGCCATAGTCTTCTTTCCCTTTTGGTTACGGACACAAAAGTAACCCTTTCCCGACAATAATCATTCTGTTTCCTATACAATCTTTCAAAGAACGCGCAAGCCGAGAGCAGAGCCAAACTCGCTTGGGCTATACATAGGCGCAGCCATTGTTCTAAAAAGAACGCTTGTTTCGTGCTGCCGCCGCCTGCGAAGGCGGCCGTCGCACCATAACTCATCTATGGGCAGCTCCGGCTTGACGCTTGCGCCGGGGCAGCGGTGTGCGGGGATTACAACTCTGCACTTGCATCGTTCGAATCTCCGGGTTCCCACGGGGTAATCTCCGGTTCTTCCACCGTGATGCCCTTGTTGCTGAGCGTTATGTTGTAGGTGTAGGCATAGCCTGCGGAGAACTGATTCGCTTCGGGCTTGGATGGATTCGGCAGTGTGGTTGTATAGCTCTGTCCGTTGAAAGACACTTTAAGGTCAAGAGAGGTGGTCACTCCCTGCGGGAGAATGATGACTTGCGAAGTGGTGGCA
>CALUFO010000015.1 GCA_944320015.1 uncultured Barnesiella sp.
TTCCCGGAGACTTCCTGCTCCGGTAAAAAGTAATGTGGTCATCTTTTTCTATAATAAAACAAAGAGACCGCCCAAAAGAGATTTTGGGTCGGCCTCGTATTCTATCATATCGTCACCGAGGCTGTTTCAAGGGTATGCCCTATTTGGCATGCTCCAGCAAGTACTCGGCGATCTGCACGGCGTTCAAAGCCGCCCCTTTCTTGATTTGGTCGCTCACCGTCCAGAAAGTCAAACCATTGGGATTGGAAATATCGGCACGGATACGGCCCACATATACCGGATCGTGACCCGCTTTTTCCAACGGCATAGGATATATTCGATTCGAGGGATCATCTTCCAACACGACTCCTTTCGCATGGGCAAACGCCTCGCGAGCCTCGGCCACCGAAACGGGACGTTCAGTCTCCACCCAAATGGCCTCTGAGTGAGCCCGCATCACCGGCACACGCACACAAGTAGCGCTCACCGCAATATCGGAGTGCATGATTTTGCGGGTCTCGTTGTACATCTTCATTTCCTCTTTGGTGTACAAATTATCGGTAAAGACATCGACCTGAGGAATCAAATTATAAGCCAACTGGTAAAAAAACTTCTCCACGGTGGGAGCCTCGCCGGCCACAAGCTGTTCATACTGCTTTTTCAATTCGGCCATAGCCGACGCTCCGGCGCCACTGGCAGCCTGATAGGTAGCCACATGCACTCTCTTAATATGAGAAATCGATTCAATCGCTTGAAGAGCGACTACCATTTGAATCGTAGTACAGTTGGGATTGGCGATAATTCCACGGGGACGCACAAATGCGTCGTCGCCGTTCACTTCGGGAACCACCAAAGGCACATCGTCGTCCATGCGGAATGCGCTCGAATTGTCGATCATGATAGCTCCATACCGGGTTATTGTCTCGGCAAACTCTTTTGATGTCCCGGCGCCGGCCGACGTAAAGGCTATGTCCACGCCCTTAAAATCGTCATTGTGTTTCAGCTCCTTGACAACAATCTGTTTACCTCGGAAGGCATATTCACGTCCAGCACTGCGAGAAGACCCGAACAACAGCAATTCGTCGATCGGGAAATTCCGCTCTTCCAAAACTCTCAGGAACTCTTGTCCGACAGCGCCACTGGCGCCCACAATAGCGACTTTCATCTTCTTTTCTTTATAATTTTATTTGGGAATCCAATTTATTCCGAAATTCTAAAAATCGGTGCAAATATACAACTATTTAGCTGATTTTATAACAAAACGAACAAATTATATTATTCTTCCTGTATTTTCGTCATAGCTACAATCTCAAAATAGAAGCTCCAAAATTTTTGCAAGAGATAACTTTTATTACTATTTTTGTTGCAGATTATTGTTTCCCAGTTAAAATTTCAGGGTTATGGGCGGCATTACAGTTCTACCTATCGAGAATCCGGTATTGATATTCTTCATCGTACTGGTTATTATCTTATTAGCCCCTATTCTCCTCAATCGTATCCGCATACCTCACATCATCGGGCTAATCATCGCCGGTATCATTGTGGGGCCCAACGGGCTCAATTTGTTGGCACGAGACAGCAGTTTCGAGATTTTCGGCAATGTGGGGATTCTTTACCTTATGTTTCTGGCCGGACTCGAAATCGACATGTATGATTTCAAGAAAAGCAAGAAAGACGGCATCATATTCGGGCTTTACACCTTTCTCGTCCCCATGATTTTGGGGACGGTAATCAGCTACTATACCCTGCATCTCGACTTGATGACCTCTATCCTACTGGCAAGTATGTATGCGTCGCACACACTCATCGCCTATCCCATCATCAGCCGATACGGGATCTCCCGTTGCCGGGCGGTTCCCATCACGATTGCGGGGACTATCTTTACCGTGCTGGGCGCCCTAATCATTTTGGCCGTCATATCGGGTATGGTGCGAGGCGATCTGACCGAATTCTTCTGGCTCAGGCTGTCGGTCAATATCGCTATTTACAGCGTGGCCATCCTTTACATTTATCCCCGTCTCACCCGCTGGTTTTTCAAAAACTTCAACGACAACGTCACCCAATTCATCTTCATACTCGCACTTGTCTTTCTCGCCTCCTACATGGCGCAAGTCATCGGGTTGGAAGCCATCTTGGGCGCGTTTTTCGCCGGTATCGTTCTCAACCGATTCATTCCCAACGTATCGCCGTTGATGAATCGCCTCGAATTTGTAGGTAACGCACTTTTCATTCCCTACTTCCTCATCGGAGTGGGCATGCTCATCGACCTAAGAGTTATTTTCAGTGGTACCGAAACCCTCATCGTAGCCATAAACATGTCGGTCGTAGCCACTGTGTGCAAATGGCTTGCGGCGTGGTTTACCCAAAAAAGCTGCCGTATGACCAAACTCGACCGACAACTTATCTTCGGCCTCAGTAACGCGCAAGCGGCAGCGACTTTGGCCGCAGTCATCATCGGCCACGACATCGGACTATTCGGCGAAGAGATTCTCAACGGAACTATCGTGATGATTCTCGTAACGTGTATCATCAGTTCGCTCGTCACCGAGAAAGCGGCTCGCCGCATGGTTATCGAAATACAAAACAACGAACCGACAAACTACAAGTCGCCCATACAAAACGAGCGGATACTTATACCCGTGGCAAACCCCGACACAATCGAGAACCTCATCAATCTGGCCCTGCTGCTAAAATCGCCCCAGCGAAACTCAACACTCTATGCCCTGCATGTGACCGACGATGAGAAAAAAAGCAACTTCTTCTCGCAATCGTTACTCGAACAGGCCGGGAAAATAGCCTCGTCGGCCGACACGAAACTGGAACCTATCGCCCGATATGACATGAACATCACCAGCGGTATTATCCATACCATGAAGGAGAAAAACATCTCGGAGGTCGTACTCGGGTTACACCGCAAAGCCAACATCGTCGACACCTTCTTCGGCGCGAAAATCGAGTCGCTGCTGAAAAACACCAATAAGATGATTCTCATCTCGAAGTGTGTCAACCCCATCAACACCATTACCCGCATCGTTATCGCCGTTCCCCGCAAAGCCGAATACGAAACCGGCTTCGCCCGTTGGATAGACCGAGTGGCCAACATGGCCAAGCAAATCGGCTGCCGTGCCATATTTTATGCCTATGCCGAAACGATTCCTTATTTGAAAGCGCGCCTACGAGCCGGACGTTACAATATCCGCAATGAGTTTGAAGTCGTGGAAAGCTGGGACGACATCCTGCTCCTCGCCAACGTCGTTCTCGACGACGACCTGTTCATTGTCGTGAGCGCAAGACCCACCTCGGTGTCGTTCAACTCCGACGCCGACAACATACCGGCTTTCCTTTCGAGATATTTCGCCAACAACAACCTAATCGTTCTATATCCCGAGCAATTTGGAACAGCCGAACCTGCACCCTCCTCATTTATCGAGCCCCTGTCGCACGACATGCTCAGCCATACCGAGATATTGGGCATCGAAAAGATTTTCCGCCAGCTCATCGCCTATAAAAAACGGTGGACCCATCGTAACCGCAAGAAAAAGATAGACCTGTAAGGCTATCCCTCCGTTCTCTTCTGCATCGGATAACATATGAGGAGCTTGCGCAACTGTGAAGTTCACCCCGCCAAGGATAAAAAAGAAAAAGGGAAAGACCTTGCGATCCTTCCCTTTTTATGCCGTCATAAAATAAATGCTTATTTTACTTTGTCTGCCAATTCAGCGCCGGCTTTGAATTTAACCACTTTCTTAGCAGCGATAGTGATTTTTTGTTTGGTAGCAGGGTTAATACCAGTGCGAGCAGCTTTTTCGGCAACACCGAATGTTCCGAATCCGATAAGCGCAACTTTGTCGCCTTTAACCAAAGATTCCGAAACAGCATCTACAAAAGCTTCCAATGCTTTCTTAGCATCAACTTTGCTCAATCCGGCTTTTTCTGCCATGGCATTGATCAATTCAGTCTTGTTCATAACATGTATAATTTAAAGTTAAGTAAATAATCTCCATGAAGAGCAGTACGCAAATGTAAAGATTAAAATGAAATACTGCAAACAATAAAGTAAAAAAATATAATAAAAGCCTCGAATTTATAATATAAGCACAGCACATTTGACTAAATACTCGAAAAATCACTATTTTTGCTCGCAAAATCAGGGCTTAATCAATTTTATAGTCCATACTGTAAAAGGATTATCCCACACTAAGAAAGAACGTATTTATATGCAAAACAGATCTTTTTTCGGATCGATACCGCCGGTCACGCTCAATTTGATTATCATCAACTTCATCGTGTGGTTGGCGGCATTGACCTTGCCCAAAATCGCCGGCATAGACCTGAACTACCGGTTGGGGCTGCACTATTTCGAAGCCGACGATTTCAATGCGATACAGCTGATCACCTATATGTTTCTCCACGATACCAACAGTATCGACCATATTTTTTTCAACATGTTCTCGGTTTTCATGTTCGGTAGAACGCTCGAAGCCGTGTGGGGAGGCAAACGATTTCTGTTTTACTACATCACGACCGGTGTAGGTGCGGCTTTGACACAAGAGATAGCTTGGTACTTCGAGTTGCATTCGGCCATCGCGCCAATTGCCGACCAACTGGGGTGGGAGCAAACATCTCGCCTATTCAACCAGTTTGTCACCGTAGGCGCCTCAGGTGCCGCATTTGGTATCCTGCTGGCGTTCGGCATGCTCTTCCCCAATGCTCCGCTCTTTATCATATTCATTCCCATACCCATCAAGGCAAAGTACTTCGTGATCTTCTACGGACTCCTCGAATTGGTATTCGGGATCAGCGGAACCATGAGCAGCGTGGCACACTTCGCTCACTTGGGCGGTATGCTCTTCGGGTTCTTCTTAATTCGTTATTGGAAAAAGAAAGGAATAGGCGGTGGCGGCTTCTATTATTGACTCTCTCAAACAGCAGTTCAAGCAAGGCTCTATACTACTGCGCCTCATCTACATAAACGTAGCCGTATTTATACTGCTGCGCTTGGCTTGTGTGATCCTGATGTTATTCAACCTCGACGGCTCGATTATATTCCCGTTCATCGAAATGCCGTCGGCGCCCTACGAGTTCATCACCCACCCGTGGACGTTGCTCACCTACATGTTTGTGCATTACGATGTGTGGCACATACTCTTCAACATGCTGTGGTTCTATTGGTTCGGTCAAATATTCCTAATGGCTTTCGGCGAAAAACAGATGGTAGGGCTGTATTTATTAGGCGGCGTCGCAGGCGCGCTGCTATACCTACTCTCGTATAACCTCTTCCCCTATTTCGAAGGGAAACAAAGCCTCATGTGCGGAGCGTCGGCCTCGATTATCGCCATCGTCGTGGCGACCGCATTCCGCATGCCCAACTATAAAATCAATCTTCTTTTCCTCGGTGCCATACCGCTGAAATACATCGCTATCGTTACCATTATCATCGATCTGCTCAGCGTCACATCGTCCAACGGAGGTGGCCACATAGCCCACCTCGGAGGCGCCTTGCTCGGATACTGGTTCGTTGCACGCTGGGAAAAAGGCAAAGACATCACCGCCCCCATCAACCGGCTTATCGACCGAATTGTCACCGCTTTCAAACCTCGCCCCCGGATACGCATTTCACGGCCTTCGGCTCGACGAAGCTCAACCCACACATCGACCCGCCCCGAAACCGACATGGAATACCGTTCCCGCAAGAAAAGAGAAAGCGACGAAATAGACGCCATTCTCGATAAAATCAAACATTCGGGATATACCTCGCTCTCGGCCGAAGAGAAAAAAAGACTTTTCGAGGCCGGGAAAAAATAGCAGCAAGATGAAACACATCGTCAAAGTCATATTGCTTTTGCTGAATGCTCTGTGGGGGATTCTGCTCATCATGGGAGCCTACTCGGCCTACTGCCCCACCCGCATAGGCGTGTTGCTCGAACTTTTGTTTCCTTTGACACTCTTCATTTGCATCATATTCCTTTTTATTTGGCTCGCTTTCAATCCCCGGTATATTTGGGTTCCGGTTGTGGCGTTGGTGTTTTCTTGGGGAGGAATCGCCCGATATTGCCCCATACACAAGTCGCAACACCCCGACGACGCTCGACCCGGGTTTACCTTGATGACCTACAATACCTATTTCTTCCTCGACTACGAAGGCGCAGAGACTCCGCAAAATCGCACACTTTCGCATATCCTTTCACAAAATGCCGACATCGTCTGTTTACAAGAAAGCCAATCTCTGGCTTGGCCAAGCCCCGGCTTGAAAATACTGCAAAACCAAATCGACAGCATACACGCGCGATACCCATACCGTATCCCCACCGAACACGGATTGAATTTCCTCTCGAAATATCCAGCCGAATTACTGTTCGACACGATCTACTCCGAGTCGAGCTCAGTCGCTATTTACCGGGTTGAGATAGACCACCAAGAAGTCACGATTGTCAATCAGCATATGGAGTCTATCGGGCTTACCCAAACCGACAAAGAGCTCTATCACGAAATGACTGCCCGTCCCAATACCGACTACCTCGGCGAAGTTAAAAAACACCTGCTCTCCAAACTCGTAAAAGCGGCCTCGGCTCGTAACCGGCAAGCCGACATCACCGCTCAAAAAATAGAAGATACCCCCGGCAACATGATCGTCTGCGGCGACTTCAACGATTCTCCCCTTTCCTACTCTGTGCGTCGATTCAGCCGTATGGGATTCCGCAACGCATACAACGAGTTGGGGTTAGGGCCCGGTATCACTTACCATGCCAACCGCTTCTGGTTCCGCATCGACCACATGCTCTACAAGGGCGACATGGAAGCCCAATGGCTCACGAGGATACGCAACAAAAGTTCCGACCATTACCCGCTTGTCGCTCGGTTCATCTGGGAAAAACACGACAATCATTAACACATAAATATTAATCTCATGAAAAAACTTTTAGTCACGTCATTAGCTTGTTTTATGATGATTTCTTGCAGTCAAAAAGAAAATCCGCTCCTTGGCGAGTTCGACACGCCATTTGGAGTTCCGCCTTTCGAACAAATCAAGCCGGAGCACTACATGCCCGCTTTTGAAGAGGCTATCCGTCAACACGACGCCGAAATCGAGGCCATCGTGGCCAACCCCGAAGCCCCGACTTTCAAAAACACAATCGAGCCGCTCGAATTCAGCGGTATGCTACTGACTCGTATAAACCTGATATTCAGCAGTCTCACCGAAGCCGAGACCAACGACGAGCTGCAAGCTATTGCCAAAGAAATCTCGCCGAGATTGACCGAGCACTACGACAACATTTCGCTCAATCCCGGCTTGTTCGCCCGCATTAAAACCGTATATGAAAACCGTGAAAACGAAGGTCTTGACCCCGAGCAAATGAAAGTCCTCGAAAACCACTATAAAGATTTCGTACGCGCCGGAGCCCTGCTCTCCGAAGCCGACAAAGACTCCCTGCGCGAAATCAACAAAGAATTGGCCATGCTCTCGATACAGTACGGCGATAACGCCTTGGCCGAATCGAACGCTTTCCAACTGGTCATCGACAATAAAGCCGATCTCGCCGGGCTGCCCGAAGCCGTAATTACCGCCGCTGCCGACGAAGCCGCCGCCCGCGACATGGCCGGGAAATGGGTATTTACCCTCGACGCCCCCAGCCGCATTCCCTTCTTGCAATATGCCGACAACCGGGAATTGCGCGAGAAAGTGTACAAAGCCTATGTCAACAAAGCCGACAACGACAACGAGCACGACAACAAAGCCATTGTCTCGAAAATGGTCAACCTCCGATTGAAAAAAGCCCATCTCATGGGATTCGAAACTTATGCCGACTTTGCCCTCGACGACCGCATGGCAAAAACCGATGAAAACGTGAACAACCTCATCGACCGTGTGTGGAGCGCCGCAATCCCCCGAGCCAAAGAAGAGGTGGCCGATATGCAAAAAATTATCGACGCCGAAGGCGGCGCGTTCAAACTCGCCCCGTGGGACTGGTGGTACTATGCCGAGAAAGTGCGCAAAGCCAAATACGACCTCAACGAAGATGAGTTGAAACCCTATTTCAGCCTCGACAACGTGCGCGAAGGAGCTTTCATGGTCGCCAATAAACTCTATGGAATCACAATCACCGAACTCGAAAACATGCCGGTATATCACCCCGACGTACGGGCTTTTGAAGTGAAAGACGCCGACGGCAAACATTTGGCCGTATTCTATACCGACTACTTCCCCCGTCCCGGCAAACGCGCCGGCGCATGGATGTACAACTTCCGTGAATCTTATGTGCAAGACGGAAACGAGGTGCGCCCCGTTGTATATAATGTCGCCAACTTTACCAAACCGACAGCCGACACACCCTCGCTGCTCACCATCGACGAAGTACAAACCCTCTTCCACGAGTTTGGCCATGCCCTGCACGGCATGCTCACCCGTTGCCACTATCCGTCGGTGAGCGGAACCAACGTGGCCCGCGACTTCGTGGAACTTCCTTCGCAAATCAACGAGCATTGGGCCACACACCCCGAGGTGTTGAAACTCTATGCCAAACATTACCAAACTGGCGAAATAATCCCCGACTCCCTCATCGAGAAAATGGAGGCTGCCGCTAAATTCAATCAAGGTTTCGCCACGACCGAATTTCTCGCCGCCGCCATTCTCGATATGCGTTGGCACGAAATCGACGAAGCCAAAGATTATGACGTGCGCCAATTCGAGAAAGAGGTGGCACAATCCATCGGACTCATCGACGAAATCACCTACCGCTATCGCAGCACCTATTTCTCGCACATTTTCACCAACGACTATTGTGCCGGATATTATAGCTACGTTTGGGCCGAAGTCCTCGATGCCGACGCATTCGACGCATTCATCGAACATGGCATCTTCGACCCTGCCACGGCCAAGGCGTTCCGTGAGAATATTCTCGAAAAAGGAGGTAGCGAAGACCCCATGGCCCTCTACCGTCAATTCCGAGGAGCCGACCCCAACCCCGACGCTCTGCTGCGTAATCGTGGTTTGAAATAACCCCGAACGGTTTGTTCACCAACTCATACAAGGGCTGTCCGTATTGTGGGGCAGCCTTTGTCATATTCAACCAATTTGTTCTATCTTTGCACCATCAACCCCAAAAGAATGGAACGTTCACCTGCCCCGACCATACAAAAAAGACGCATCGACAGCATCGACCTGTTCAAAGGAATAGCGATTATCGTCATTGCTTGGAAACACACCATTCACCCTCAATGTCTCGACCTCGTGAACGTAAGTTCTCTCTTTTTCATCATATCGGGAATCTTCATCAAAGACGAGCCTTTCCTCCCTTTTCTGAGAAAAAAGATTAGAACGATACTCGTTCCCTTTCTCTTTTTCTATCTGCTCTCGTATCTCGCCCGCATCGTCTTTTACATAGGGCATCATCGCACCCTGTGCGGATTTGACTGGGGAATCCTGTGGGATTTGTTCACAATCTCCGACAAAGCCCACTATCTTTCGGTAAATATTCCGCTCTGGTTTCTCGTATGCCTCTTTGTCATGGAGATAATCTTTTGGGGGCTAAACCGCATATTGAAGGAGACAAAGGCTCGCACATACGTCCTCTTGACCATTATCGCAGTCCTATACCTATTTTTCGAGACCATCGAGAATTGGCGCACACCGCTCATGCTCAACACCGCCATCGAGTGTCTCCCCTATTTCATTATGGGAAATCTCTTTGGCCTTGCAATCTCCCATTATCTAATCGAGGCTACTCGCCCCCGGTTTTTCATCGCGGTCATTTCGATAGTCTTGTTTACCGCTCTTCAATATTTGCCGTTCGATATTTCGGTGCTTCCTCTTTTCAAATCGCTCTCTCTGTTCATGGCGCTGCTTGCCATGCTCTCTTATGTCGAAGGAAACCAATCGGTCATCGCCCGTTTTGTACGCACCTTCGGCGAATCGTCCCTACTCATCATGGGAGTGCATGTAATCATATTGGCTCCCTTGCAACCGATAGCCACTGCTATCACAGGCAGTTCCAACCTATTGGCCGGAGCCATCGCTCTCACCCTCACCCTGCTCGTCATCTACCTGCTCATACCCGTTGTGAACAAGTATATACCTTGGGCTGTGGGGAAGAAAAAATAGGACCCTGTCCAACCAGCATATAACAATGCGAAGTGGGCCGAAGAAGCAAACATGCCCCTCGCCCCGCCTCGTATAAATCAACTTCACGACTACTCCCTCGGTTGTAACAACCGGTTATATTCGACATCGTCGTTGATAATCTCCATCGCTTTTGTAAACAAAGCATTCTCGGGATTCATAATACGGAAATAGGCCGCCGTGTCGAACATATCGCGGGCAATAAGCGCCTTCACTTGCAAAGCGATCAACGCACGAGATTTCTGATACTGTTCTTCGTCGTACTTCACTTTTTCGGCCTCGCCCAATTTCAGCAAATCGGCGAGCATTTCATCGGTCACGACGAAACCCTCGGCAAACTGCTCTATATCCTTATATTGCTTGACAAGCTCTTTGCGATGCTCATCGAGATAGTTCACCGGATATTGATTCAATACCCCTTTGGCCAGCAAGTCACGATGAAAATCGGTATAAATCGTCGTATCCAATGGGACAAAGACATCGGGCATAATACCCCCGCCGCCATACACCGTGCGTTTATTTTTGAGGGTCTTGAATTGCAGTGAATCGGGAAAGTGAATACTGTCGGTATAGACAAGTTCCCCGTGGTTGAAACGATCGAGCAACTCGCGTTCATATGCCTCATGTCCCTTGTCATAAGGTTTCTGTATGCTCCGTCCCGATGGGGTATAATAACGAGCCACCGTGAGGCGTATCATCGATCCGTCGGGGAACGGGATAGGCCGTTGAACCAGTCCCTTCCCAAAGGTGCGGCGCCCTACAATGACACCCCGATCCCAATCTTGAACGGCTCCCGACAGGATTTCGCTGGCCGAAGCCGAACTTTCGTCGACCAACAAAACCAACTTGCCCCGTTGGAATAACCCTTGCTTCGTGGCAAAAGCGTCGTCGCGGGGTGAACGGCGGCCTTCGGTATAAACAATCGACTGGCCATCGCCCAAAAACTCATCGGCCATCGCAATCGCACTGACCAAATATCCTCCTCCGTTTCCCTGCAAATCGACAATCAGGTTTTTCATGCCTTTCTTTTTCAGTGATTTAAGTGCGTCGGCAAACTCCTTGTCGGTTGTTGCGGCAAAACGGCTCACCCGTATATAGCCCGTCTCCTTATCGGCCATATACGAAGCGTCGATGCTGTAAATGGGAATCTTATCGCGTATGATTCGAAATTCAATCGGTTCTTTCACCCCTTTGCGCAGCACGCTCACCCGCACCTCGGTACCGGCCTCGCCTCGCAAACGCTTCATAATATCGGTATTTTTCATCTTCACCCCGGCGATAACCGTGTCGTTCACCGTGATTATGCGGTCGCCCGCCAAAATACCTACTTTCTCCGAAGGGCCTCCCACAATCGTCTGTATCACATACAACGTATCTTTGTTCATATTGAACTGGATACCTATCCCGCTGAAATTCCCTTGCAACGGTTCGTTCATCTCTTTGGTCTCCTCGGCTGTCGTATAGGTCGAATGCGGGTCGAGTTCATCGAGCATTCCCCGTATGGCGTCCTCGACCAACTTGTTCTCGTCGACCTCATCGACATAGAGATTCGTAATGGCAAAATCGGCAAGGCTCAACTTGCGCATTCCCTCGCTTTGGCCTTGTGCCCGCACCTCTCCCGCTATCACCGACAGTAGGAGTGTCACCAACAACAATCGTTTCATTTCCTGTCCTAAATTATACCAATTTCAAACCCTTGGGAACAAACTCCTCCACACTGTGCCCAAACCGTAGAAGTTCCCGCACAATCGTAGAACTGATATGTGTCAATTCGGGTTCGGTAAACAAAATAATGGTTTCCACGCCCGACAGTTTCCTGTTCACATCGGCAATCGTTTTCTCATACTCAAAATCGTTGACCGACCGAATACCCCGCAAAATAAACCGGGCATTGTACTTTTTCGCCAAGTCCATGGTCAAACTGTCATACGCCACAACATGTACCCGGGGATTGTCTTGAAAAAATTCCTGCAACATATCCAGCCGCTGCTCTACCGTGAAATAGGTGCGCTTCGAATCGTTGATACCGATAGCGATTACCACTTCGTCGAGCAGTTCGAGACCCCGGTTCACAATAGACATGTGCCCGATCGTAAAGGGGTCGAAAGTCCCGGGGAATACGGCTATTCGTTTAGACGAGATTGGTGTCATCTTCTATAACCAGATTTTGTATAATAAAATTTTGTCGCTCCATGGTATTCTTACCCATATAAAATTCGAGCAAATCTTTCACTAAATCTTCCTTGCGCAGCAATACCCGGTCGAGGCGCATATCGGGGCCTATAAATTGCCTGAACTCGTCGGGCGAAATTTCGCCCAATCCTTTGAAGCGGGTCACTTCGGGGTTCGCGCCGCATTTCTTGATAGCGGCGAGGCGCTCTTCGTCGGTATAGCAATAATAGGTTTCCTTTTTATTCCGCACCCTGAACAACGGCGTTTGCAAAATATAGACATGACCTTTCTTGATCAAGTCGGGGAAAAATTGCAAAAGGAAAGTTATCATCAACAAGCGAATGTGCATACCGTCGACATCGGCATCGGTAGCGATAATCACTTTGTTGTACCGAAGCCCCTCGATGCCATCTTCGATATTGAGAGCCGCCTGCAACAGGTTGAACTCTTCGTTCTCATAAACGACTTTCTGGGTCAACCCATAGGTGTTCAACGGCTTGCCCCGCAGCGAAAACACAGCTTGTGTCTCCACATCACGGATTTTTGTAATCGACCCGCTCGCCGAGTCGCCCTCGGTGATAAAGATACAGCTCTCTTCTTGCCTGTCGCCTTTGGCATCGTTATAATGGATGCGGCAGTCACGCAGCTTGCGGTTGTTCAAATTGGCCTTCTTGGCACGCTCCCGAGCCAGTTTCGTCACGCCGGCGATAGCTTTTCGCTCTTTCTCCGACGCCAATATCTTTTTCAACATGACCTCGGCCACATCGCCATGCTTGTGCAAATAGTTATCCAGCTCTTTTTTCATGAAATCGCCGATAAACTTCGCTATCGTGGGACCCTCGGGTCCCATGTCCTTCGACCCCAGTTTGGTCTTGGTTTGCGACTCGAACACCGGTTCTTCCACCTTGATGCTGATAGCCGCCACCATACCGTTGCGAATATCGGTGTATTCGAAATTTTTGTTATAAAATTCCTTGATTGTGCGGCTGGCCGCCTCACGGAATGCCGACAAATGGGTACCGCCCTGTGTCGTGTGCTGCCCGTTCACAAACGAGTAATACTCCTCTCCATACTGATTGCTATGCGTAATAACCACCTCGATATCGGTACCCTTCAAATGGACAATGGGATACAGCGGATCGGTAGTCATGTATTCGTTGAGCAAATCGACCAATCCATTGCGGGAATGGAATTTACGCCCGTTCAACAAAATCGTCAACCCGGTGTTCAAGAACACATAATTTTTAAGAAGCGGTTCGATCAGTTCTTCCCGATAAGCGTAGTTCTTGAAAATCGTCCCATCGGGGGCAAACTGCACCAACGTGCCATTCGCCTCGTCGGTAGGAATCAACCCGCTTTCCGAGACCGTTTCGCCACAGGCATAGCTCACCGAACTGCTCATGCCGTCGCGGTACGACTGAATGAAAAACGACGACGACAAAGCGTTCACCGCCTTAATACCCACTCCGTTCAGCCCCACCGATTTCTTAAACGCCTTCGAGTCGTACTTGCCGCCCGTATTCATTTTAGACGAGACATCTTTCACCTTGTCGAGAGGGATACCCCGGCCATAATCTCTTACCGAAACTATCTCGCTCGAAATCTCTACGACAATCTGTTTGCCAAATCCCATCATATGCTCATCGAGGGCATTGTCGAGCACCTCTTTCAATAGCACATATATACCGTCATCGGCATGGGAGCCATCGCCCAACTTCCCGATGTACATACCGGGACGACGACGTATATGTTCTTTCCAATCGAGGGTTTTAATGGCGTCGGAACCATATTCGAGGTCTGTGTGTATATTTGTGTTTTCTTCCATAAATTTCTATCGCTCACCGGTTTCATATCGGCTTTCTTCACAAAGATAACGCTAAAAAAAGAGTAAAAAAAGAATATCTCTCTTTTTACCCTGTTTTTAAGAAATAAAAAGGAAGCCCGCACCGCCGATACACCTTGCCGGGCGAGCTCCCTATGTGGTTTTGAGCCTAAGGATTCTATTCTTCCGCCAAAGCGAAATCGAGCTGTTTCCGCTCCAAGTTGGCGCGGGCTACCTTGATGCGGATAGGATCGCCCAAGCGATATATACGATGCTTGCGACGCCCCATGAGGCAATAGTTTTTCTCGTCAAACTCGTAGTAATCGTCTTCGAGGTCGCGTATCGGCACAAGGCCTTCGCACTTGTTTTCATTGATTTCGACATACAATCCCCATTCGGTGATTCCCGATATGACTCCGTCGTACTCCTCGCCCAACCGCTCGCTCATAAACTCTACCTGCTTGTATTTGATCGAAGCCCGCTCGGCGTTGGCTGCCAGTTGTTCCATATCCGACGCATGCTTGCACTCGTCCTCGAGCGATTGCACATTCACGCTGCGGCCTCCTGCCATATAGCGCTCCAGCAACCGGTGTACCATCAAATCGGGGTAGCGGCGTATCGGCGAGGTGAAATGCGTGTAATAGTCAAACGCCAAACCGTAATGGCCTATATTCACCGTCGTATAGACTGCTTTGGCCATAGCTCGTATGGCTATGGTTTCCACCAGATTTTCTTCGGGGCGTCCCTGTACCTTGGACAACAAGCTGTTGATGCCTTTCGACAACTCGCTTTTGCTTCCCTCTGTCTTGATTTTATAGCCAAATCGGGTGATAAAGGCCGCAAACGACGACATCTTGTCGGGGTCGGGCAGGTCGTGTACCCGGTAAACAAAGGCTTTCGGTTTCTTCCCGTCTTTGGGATTGCCGATAAACTCGGCGACCGTGCGGTTGGCCAACAGCATAAACTCCTCGATGAGTTTGTTCGCCTCCTTCGACACTTTGAAATAAACGCTCAAAGGTCTGCCCTGCTCGTCTATTTCAAATTTGACCTCATGCCGGTCGAAGTTGATCGAACCATGTTCAAACCGACGTTTACGCAATTTTTGCGCCAAATCGTTGAGAGCCAATATTTCTTCTTTATAATCGCCTTCGCCGGTCTCGATGACGGCCTGCGCCTCCTCGTAGGCAAACCTCCTATTGGAGCGTATCACCGTGCGGGTGATATGCGACTTCAATACCTCGGCATTGTCGTTCAGCTCGAAAATACACGAGAAGGTCAATTTATCTTCATCGGGGCGCAACGAACAAATTTCGTTGCACAGCCGCTCGGGCAACATGGGGACGACACGATCCACCAGATATACCGATGTCCCCCGGCTCTCGGCCTCCTTGTCGATAATACTGCCGGGCTTCACATAATAACTCACGTCGGCAATATGCACTCCCACTTCCCAATGCCCGTTGGACAAGCGGCGAATCGACAAAGCGTCGTCGAAATCCTTGGCGTCTTTGGGGTCGATCGTGAATGTGGTCACATTCCTGAAATCCTCCCGGGCAGCAATCTCGGCCGGGGTAATCACGTCGGGTATCTTATTGGCCGCCTTTTCCACCGCGGCGGGATAACGATAGGGCAAGCCAAACTCGGCCAGTATCGCATGAATCTCGGTATTGTTCTCGCCGGCCGGGCCCAAAATATCCACCACCTCGCCGTATGGATTGCGGGCGCGGTCGGGCCACTCGGTAATGCGCACGACGGCTTTATCGCCTGTCTTACCGCCTTTGAGCGCGTTCTTGGGGATAAATATATCGTTAGCCAGTACTTTGTTGTCGGTCAGCAAGAAAGCAAAATGCTTCTGTACCTCGAGCGTCCCTACAAAAGTTTGCTGGTTCTTCTCGATAATCTCGACCACCTCGCCTTCGGCGTCGTGCCCCCGGCGCTTGGCATAGACCAGCACCCGCACCCGGTCGCCGTCCATGGCGTGCATCGAGTTGCGCTCGGCAATAAATATCGATTCGTTCTCGTCGGTAATCACATGATTCTTGCCGTTTGACCGACGCTCAAAACGACCCACGACCTCGGTTCCCCGGCTGTTGGCTTTATACTTGCCGGGCGAGACCTCGATGAGAAAATTCTGCTCCGCCATACCTTCGAGCAGCTGGAACACCATCTGTTTTTGGGGTGTGGTGGTGGCTCCAACCCCATGTGCGACCTGTTTATAGTTAAACGCCCGCTTCCTGTCTTGATTGAAGAACTCGACCATCAAGGCCAACATATCTTCTTTTTTGATTCTCTTGGAACCTTTCTTTTTCGTTTGTTTCATAATATGGGGGTTTTTTACCGTACTAAAAACTTCTCTCTACAAAGAAAGCAAAATTTCTCGAATAAGCGGCATAGTATGCGAAAATAAAAATGCGGGGGAGAATGAGCGGCAGTCCGTTTTCCCAATCCACCAAAAATATTTACTTTTGTATCCTAAAAATAAAAAACATGGCAGCCCTGATCAACTTTGGGGAACATCTACCTATCACCAACCCCACTTGGATATTCTTCCTTGTGCTGTGTATCATTCTGTTTGCTCCCATTTTGCTGAACAAATTGAAGATACCACACCTCATCGGCATGATTCTGGCGGGGATTCTCATCGGCGAACACGGATTCAACCTATTGGCGAGGGACAGCAGTTTCGAGTTGTTCGGACAAGTGGGGCTTTTTTATATCATGTTTTTGGCGGGGCTGGAAATGAATATGGAGGATTTCCACGCTATCCGCTGGAAAGCTATCGTATTCGGGATACTCGCCTTTATCATACCTTTGGTCTTAGGCTTTTTCAGCAATATTTTCGTACTCGAATACGGGGTTGTGTCCTCCATATTGTTGGCCAGCATGTACGCCTCGCACACCCTCATTTCCTATCCCATTGTCACACGGTACGGCGTGGCCCGGCATCGCTGCGTGAGCATTGCCGTGGGGGCTACCGCCATTACCGACAGCCTCACCCTGCTGGTGCTCGCCATCATCGGCAGCATGTACAAAGGCGAGGCCGCCGGCAGTTGGTCGTGGTTGGAGTTGATTCTCAAATTCTTGCTGGCCGGGGTTTTCATCGCCTACTCGTTCCCCCGTATCGGACGGTGGTTCCTACGGAAGTATGAAGACGGCATCGTGCAATTCATTTTCATTTTGGCCATGGTGTTCCTCGCCGCCGGGCTCATGGAACTGGTCGGCATGGAAGGGATTCTCGGCGCGTTCTTCGCCGGGCTGGTGCTGAACCGGCTCATTCCCACAGTCTCGCCGTTGCGCAACTACCTCGAATTTGTGGGCAACGCATTGTTCATACCCTATTTCCTCATCGGCGTGGGCATGATTATCGACATGAAAGTGTTCTTCGGGCACATCGAATCGATGAAGGTTGCCGGCGTGATGACGGTAATGGCGCTGGGTACAAAATGGATAGCGGCATGGGCCACCCAAAAAATCTACGGCATGAAGAAAATAGAGCGGCAATTGATGTTTGGCCTGAGCAACGCGCAAGCCGCCGCCACTTTGGCCGCCGTCCTCGTGGGATACAGTATCATTCTGCCCGACGGTAGCCGGTTGCTCAATGAAGATGTGCTCAACGGGACCATCGTGCTTATCCTCGTCACCTGCGTCATCAGCTCGATAACCACCGATATAGCCGCCCGCAAAATGGCACTGAGCGAATTGCCGCCCGACAGTTCGAAATCGAGAGTCGACAACGAGAAAATCCTCATCTCGTTCAGTAACCAGCAGAATGTCAAAAACCTCATTTATTTGGCTTTGCTGGTGAGCAACCCCAAGAAAAACAACGGACTGGTGGGTCTGCATGTCATGTATGACAACTGCACCGAAGAAGACCGCCAGCGCGGGAAGATGTTGTTGCGGCAAGCACAGGAAATCGCGGCAAAAGCCGATGTGACCCTGCAAACCCAAAACCGACTTGCCACTAACTTATCGAACGGAATACTCCATGCCTCGAAAGAAAACGACGTGTCGGAAATCATCGTCGGGTTACACATACGAGCCACCCAAGACGAGTCGTTCTTCGGCCCTGTCCTTCTGAACCTGTTGAACAAGATGGACCGGCAAATCATGATACTCCACGCCATTACGCCCATCGACCGGGTGCGCAACATTCATGTCGCCATTCCCAAAAACGCCGAGTATGAAGCCGGATTCTACCGTTGGCTGGAACGTATCGCCCGAATGGGACAAAACACAAACTCCCGGATTTTCTGGCATGGCCACCCCCAAACCCTCTCTTTAATACAGTCTTACCTGCAACATTACCACACGGGAGTAGTACGGGAAATGTGCGAGACCGACGGCGGGAACGAGTTGAAACGCCTATCGACCATTATGCAACCCGACGACCTCATGGTCATTATCATGGCTCGTCACGGATCTGTTTCATTCCGTCCCTCTCTCGAACATGTCCCGCATCAAATCAATGCCTACTATACCGAGAAGAACTTCATACTTCTTTTCCCCGACAGCTATGCCCGCACTTCGTCGGAACTCACTTTCGTCGAGCTACACGGCACACGAGGTACATACGAAAAGAAAAAAAGGTGGTTCAATTTCCTGTGGGAAAAGAAAGAATAAATCGATCTGCCCTTGCCATCGGAGGCTCAAACAATCATCAGCAGCCCGAAACCCATACCCAAATAGAGAAACATCGTGATCAACGACCACGCAAAACGTGCTTTTACAAAGGGTTCGCCCGTCGACCGGCACCGCCCCGGATAACGCAATACCCCGGCCATGGGTATGACAAACAGCACCGCCATAGCTCCTTGCAGCCAAGCCACTCCGAAATATACCCCCAGCAAAAATATCCCGAAAATAAAAAATGCCGCCAACTCCATGTAGCCCAAACTGTTCAACGCTTTCCGTTCCATAACTCTCTTTTTGCAGCCCTGCACAACCGGCTCGGCTGTCGCCTCGCTTTCGTTATTATTTAAACAACGTCAGCCCGATAAAACACCGGGCTGACTGGAATAAACTCATTCTACATCAAGCATCGATATTGGCATAGGTGGCGTTAGCCTCGATAAACTCACGACGCGGGCCCACATCTTCGCCCATAAGCATCGAGAAGATACGATCGGCCTCGGCGGCGTTGTCGATAGTCACCTGTTTGAGAATACGATTTTCGGGATCCATGGTGGTTTCCCACAATTGGTGGGGGTTCATTTCACCCAAACCTTTGTAACGCTGTGTCTCCATCAATTGCTCGTTGCCTTCGCAATATTTCATGCAGAACTGGTCTTTCTGCTGATCGGTCCAGCAATACTCCTCGGCTTTGCCCCGTTTGCTCTTGCACTTGTACAACGGCGGTGTAGCCAAATAGACATAGCCTTGTTCCAACAAAGGCCGCATGCGGCGGAAGAAGAATGTCAACAACAGCGTGGCAATGTGAGCACCATCGACATCGGCATCGGTCATGATAATAATCTTGTGGTAACGCAGCTTTTCGATATTGGCTTCTTTCGAATCCTCTTCCGTGCCGATAGTCACGCCCAAGGCTTTGAACATATTGCTGATTTCCTGACTTTCGAACACCTTATGGTCCATGGCTTTTTCCACATTCAATATTTTACCGCGCAAGGGAAGAATCGCTTGAAACATGCGGTCACGACCCTGCTTGGCCGAGCCGCCTGCCGAATCACCCTCGACGAGGAATATCTCGCACTCCTCGGGATTGCGCGACGAACAATCGGCCAACTTCCCGGGCAATCCACCACCCGAAAGAGGAGATTTGCGCTGAACCAACTCACGAGCCTTGCGGGCAGCGTGGCGGGCAGTAGCAGCAATAATCACCTTCTCGACAATAGCCTTGGCTTGTGCCGGATGCTCTTCGAGGTAATTGAACAAGGCCTCGCTCACGGCTGTATCCACAGCGCCAATTACCTCGCTGTTTCCCAATTTGGTCTTGGTCTGGCCTTCGAATTGAGGCTCCATCACTTTCACCGAGATGACTGCGGTAAGGCCCTCGCGGAAGTCGTCGCTACTGATTTCCACCTTCACTTTGTCGAGCATTTTGGAATCCTCGGCATATTTTTTCAGCGTACGAGTCAGTCCTCGGCGGAAACCGGTGAGGTGGGTACCCCCCTCGATGGTATTGATATTGTTCACATAGGAATATACATTCTCGTTATAGGTAGTATTATAGGTCATGGCAACCTCCACGGGAATGCCTTGGCGCTCGGTCGAGATATGAATTACATCGTCGATAAGGTGTTCTTTATTCGAATCGATATACCGCACGAACTCTTTCAATCCCTCTTTTGAATAAAATACATCTTTGCGGTATTCACCGGCGTCGTTGACCACCCGTTTATCGGTCAGTGTCAGTGTGATGCCCGCATTCAAGAATGCCAAGTCGCGCAGACGGTTGGCCAATATATCGTATTCATAGACCGTTGTCGTGAAAATAGAGCCGTCGGGCTTGAAAATAATCGTCGTTCCCGTTTCGTCGGTTTCGCCTATTACCTCGACATCGTGCAACGGTTTGCCGCAAGAAAACTCTTGCATATAGACCTTGCCGTTTCGACGAATCTCGGCACGCAGATAGGTCGACAAGGCGTTCACACACGAAACGCCCACACCATGCAATCCACCCGAGACTTTATACGAACCTTTATCAAATTTACCTCCGGCATGCAACACCGTCAAGACTACTTCAAGAGCCGATTTATGCTCTTTCTCGTGCATATCCACCGGGATACCGCGGCCGTTGTCGACCACTTTTATCGAGTTGTCCTCGTTGATATACACCTCGATGTGTGTGGCATAACCTGCCAAAGCCTCGTCGATAGAGTTGTCGACTACTTCATAGACCAAGTGGTGCAAACCCTTCGAACTGATGTCGCCAATATACATGGCCGGACGTTTGCGAACGGCTTCGAGCCCTTCGAGTACCTGAATACTATCGGCTGAATAACTTTTGTTTTCTGTTCCTTCTGACATATTTATCCGATTCTTATTATTTTTTTGGCGTCGTTTCTATGCCTGCCAACTCGCAGGATACCAATTAGAAACATTTCAATCGCAGCGTAAACCGCCACTTTTCCACCAACAAACAAAAATACAAAAAAAAGTTGGATTGACGAAACATCAAGTCAAGAAATCGCACCATACAAATTATGGAGCAAATTATGGACACAATAGAAGTCCGCAAGGGGCTTCACCAGCGTCGACGGGAAAGGAGATAGACCATCCTACACTTTAACTTCAATCCACATACTCTTCCAAAGTCCGATAATTCGCTGTCCGGGCAACTCGCATAATCAAGAACCAATCGATAATTGTCCAAATGCCTCCAAATCCGGCGGTCAACAACTTCAATATTCCGAGCCCCACATTCCCCACATAAAAACGATCTACCCCCAACGTCCCCCAAAAGAGAGAAAGCACCAATGCCAAAACAGGGCTCTTAAACCTCATGACAAGCAGAGCATTCCACCAAGAATCATCGGCCCTATGTAATATGCTCTGTACAAAGATTAGGTCGTCTTCATTGAAATACCGGCCATTTTGCATCAAAAACATATCGACTTTATATGCTTCCATTGTATCCTCTTCATCAGCCATAAAGATATAAAAAAATGCGACAGATTTTTTCTGTCGCATTCGTAGCCCATAGGAGAATCGAACTCCTCTTTCAAGAATGAAAATCTTGCGTCCTAGCCGATAGACGAATGGGCCATACCTATCACTCGGCGGGCATAGAATCCCCACCGGGTTTTTCGTTCTTTACGGAATTACAATTTGTTGACGTGAAGAGCCAGTTTCGACTTCAAGTTGGCGGCTTTGTTTTTGTGAATTACATTTTTCTTAGCCAAGCGATCCAACATCGAACTAACTTTTACATACAAAGCTGCGGCTTCTTCTTTCACAGTAGTAGCGCGCAATTTACGAACAGCGTTACGAGCTGTTTTTGCATAATAGCGATTACGCAAGTTTCTTACTTGTGTTTGTCTAATTCTTTTTTTCGACGATTTATGATTTGCCATCTCAATAGTCTCCTAAATATTTTTTATTTCACTTTGTAGCCCATAGGAGAATCGAACTCCTCTTTCAAGAATGAAAATCTTGCGTCCTAGCCGATAGACGAATGGGCCTTTGATAAAAATGCGCCTTAGATATATAAAGTAAGGCGCCCTTTCCAAATGCGAGTGCAAATATAGAGAGGTTTTTTGAATTGGCAAAATTTTTCTCTAAAAATCTTTCATTTACCGTATCTTATAGGTGTTTTCAACAGGGTAAAGAGCCTCTTATCGCTCGGTCTCCGGGTCGTCGCGCCTGTATTTCTAAACAAAAAGCGCTATTTTTGCATAAAACTATTTGCAAGCATGCTCGAGAAATCTTTGGGAATTGTACTGCACATCATTCCCTACAACGACAAAATAGCGGTGGCGCACCTCTATACCGAGCGGTATGGACGCACCTCCTACCTATTCCCACAAGGAACAGGGAAAAAAGCGTGCATGCTACGCTCCCTGTTCATGCCTTTCTCGATTTTGGAACTCGACATAGATCGTCGCAACAGCCGCGAACTGCAAAAGATCGTCGAGGCCCACACGGTCGTTCCACTTCAAAATATCTATGCCGACCCGGTTAAAAACGCCGAGGCTCTTTTCCTCTCGGAAGTCTTGTGCCAAACAATCAAAGAGCCCGAACCCAACCCACAGCTGTTTACTTTTATCGCCCGAGCCATACAAGTGCTCAACCTCATGGAGGAAGGGAAAGCCAACTTTCACCTTTGCTTTCTCTTGCAATTGTGCAACTTCCTCGGGTTCAGCCCCAACATGGAGAGCTACCGGCCGGGATATTTCTTCGACATGCTCAACGGGGTATTTTCCTCAACACGCCCTGCTCACAGCTATGTTCTCGACTCCCGGGAATCGGAGGTATTTGCCCAACTCACCCGCATGGATTTCAACAACCTGCGCTATTTCCGCTTCAACCGAGGCGAGCGGAATACCGTGCTATCCCGCATTCTCACTTACTACCGGCTGCACCAGCCCGGAATCGATGAATTGCGTTCGCCCGAAATATTGCGGGCTATCTTTGACTAATCTGCGACTCATCTCCCGCAAAGGTTGGCGAATACAAAATTTTATACTACTTTTGTCCCCCGAAACGCCCTTGTAGTTCAATGGATAGAACGGAAGTTTCCTAAACTTTAAATCCGAGTTCGATTCTCGGCGGGGGTACAAAAAAAGGAATCCGAGGCCCGGATTCCTTTTTTTGTCTATATCCAACAGCAACTTGCCTTTACTTAGCAGCCTCTTTGGCAGCTTTTTTGGCAATACTGCGACGCTGTATTTCATAAGCGATAGGTGTAGCCACAAACAAGGTCGAGAACGTACCGATGATTACACCGAACAACATGGCGAATGCAAAGCTGCGAACCGACTCGGCACCCAGCAAGAGGATACACAACAACACGATAATCGTACTTTGTCCCGTATTGATTGTACGAGGCAGCGTACTGTTCAACGCACTATTGATCGACGTCATCAAGTCTCGCTTGGGATAGAGGGTCTTCTCTTCACGGATACGGTCGAAGATCACCACCGTATCGTTCACCGAGTAACCGATAACCGTCAATACCGCAGCTACGAAATTCTGGTCGATTTCCATCGAGAAGGGCAGAACGCCATACAGCAACGAATACAAGCCCACAACCGAGAATGTGGTGAAGGCTACCGAAGCCAGCGTACCCACACTGAACGCAATGTTGCGGAATCGGAACAAGATATACAAGGCCATCGCAATCAACGAGAAGAGCACAGCCCAGTATGCGCCTACTTTAATATCGTCGGCGATAGTAGGTCCTACTTTCTGGCGGCTTTGAATCATATTGCTGCTAAATTCCTCCAACGAAACGCCGTCCAAAAGACTTTGCATACCGTCGTAAAGTTTCTTCTCTATTTCCTTGTCAACGCCTTCGCCCGTATCGCCGATGCGGTAGTTGGTAGAGATACGCACTTGATTGCTGCTCGTGATGGTGATTACCGACAACGAGCTTCCTTCGAACGAGGGCTCGAGCATGTTCTCGATTTCAAGCGGGCTTACCGGTTGTTCGAAGCGAACCACAAAGTTGCGGCCTCCCGAGAAATCGATACCTTGATTCATTCCACGCGTGAGGAACGAAACGACAAACATGGCAACGATAGCCAAAATGCAGATATAACCTATCTTGCGCAAGCCCACGAAGTTGATGTGGGTATCGGTGAGGAAGTTACGCGAGATGGGCGTGGTGAAAGTCATGTTGTTGAATTTTCCACGGTTCAAACCGGCCTCGAAAATGAGACGGGTAATAAAGATAGCCGTGAAGAACGAAGTGGCGATACCAATAATCAAGGTCGTGGCGAAACCCAAGATGGGACCCGTACCGTAGATCAGCAGAATCACACCCGTGATGATAGAAGTCAAGTTCGAGTCGAAGATTGCCGAGAAAGCGTTCTTATAACCATCGGCAACCGCCGACTTCATGCTCTTACCGGCGCGCAACTCTTCTTTGGTACGCTCGAAGATAAGCACGTTGGCATCGACCGCCATAGCCAAGGACAACACGATACCGGCAATACCCGAGAGGGTGAGCACAGCTTGCAACGACGCCAAAATACCCATCGTGAAGAACAAGTTGCAGAGCACCCCGAAGCTGGCGACAAGTCCCGGAGTCCAGCCATACATGATAATCAAATAGGCCATCAACAACACCAAAGCCACCAAGAACGAAACCAATCCGTTTTGGATAGCTTCTTGTCCCAACGAAGGACCGATAATATCTTCCTGAACAATCGTCACGGCAGCGGCCATCTTACCCGAGTTCAACACGTTGGCCAAGTCCTTGGCCTCTTCGGGCGAGAAATTGCCGGAGATTTCGGAGCTTCCGCCCGAAATAGCCGAATGAACATTGGGGAACGAATATACTTGGTTGTCGAGTACGATAGCGATGGCGTTGCCGATATTGTCGCGGGTCAGTTTCTCCCAAGTCTTGGCGCCCTCGGCATTCATGGTCATGCTTACCACCGAGCCTTTCAGTTTATCAAAATCGTCACGGGCGTCGGTAATCACGTCGCCACCCAACGGTGCTTTGCCTCCTTTACCAGCTTTCAAGGCAACCAGCTCATACATAGTCCCTTTCTCATCGATAGCCTTCACCGTCCAGCGAAGAATCAAGTCGCTGGGCAGAATATCTCGGGCAATTTTGCTTGCCAACATCGCATTCACGGCAGCCGTATCGTTTTTGTGAACGATACCGATTACCGGCGAGCCGGCATAGCTTTGCGAATAATTCAGCAACGAAAGCAACGGATTTTGTTTACGGAAGAGCGCCAAAGCCTCGGCTTCGGTAGACTCTTGTTGTAATTTTTCTTTCAACGCCAAAGCCGCGCTGTCGGCAGCCACAGTAGCGGTATCGGCGGTAGCTTCGGCAACCACGGGAGCCTCTTCCTTGGGTTGAGCCTCCTCTTCCTGTGCGGCATTGGCGGCAGCGATAGCATTGTTCACGGCTTCGAGTTTCGCAGCGAGTTGTTCCAATTTGTAGGTTTCCCAAAATTCGAGGTTCGCACTACCTTGCAACAATTTTCTCACACGCTCGGGCTCTTTGATACCCGGCAACTCCACCGAAATGAGGCCGTCTTTCTCCAGCTTCTGAATATTGGGAGCAACCACACCGAAGCGGTCGATACGCGTGCGCAACACGTTGTACGAGTTGTCTACCGCGCTGTTCAGCTCATTGCGCAGAACAGAGATTACCTCTTCGTTGGTCGAGCGAGGAGTTATCTTCTCTTTCAATTGGAAAGTACTGAATATAGCCGACAGCCGCACATTGGGATCGATCTTGCGATACTCGTCGTAGAACGACATGATAAAGTCGTTGTTACCGGATTGTGCAGCCTGTGCGGCAGCGATAGCTGCATTGAAATTGGGGTCGGGGTTATTGTTCGACAACGATTTGAGCACGTCGGCCACCGAGATTTGCAGCGTTACGTTCATACCGCCTTTCAAGTCGAGACCCAAACCTATTTCCATTTCACGGCATTGCTGATATGTGTAATACCACCAATACACTTTTTCCGTAGAGATAGAGTCGATATAATGTTTATACTTCGCCTCATCGCCAGCAGCATACTCTTTCGCCTTGTTGTTGTAAACAGCGGTTACAACCGAGAACGAAATGTAAAACAAGCAGATAAGCGTAAGCAAAACCGCAATGACTCTAATAAATCCTTTGTTTTGCATGTGATTATTACTTTATTTTTTGTTTTGAATTGAATTTCGTATTTTTATCAAGGTGCAAAGATATATTATTTTTTTACAGAAGCCCAAAATTATTCGAGTTATTTATTATTAGCGTGGTTTCAACACCTCCGCCCATGCCGCCTCCCATATATCGGAGGAAGAGTCCCAAGCAAATCCTCGCTGATTTTCCTCTGCGCTTTTCTGCTCCAATCCACAACAGCACTCTCTCGCACACCTCATGCTGTTCGATTTCAACAGCATGAGCAAGGCGTCTGTTAATATGGTTGAATTTTTTACTATTTTAACCCCTCTACAATATCATCATCTTTGCTTTTCTTAATAACTTTACAAAAAGAGTTCATCACTCCCTACTGAAAAGGTATTTCAATACAGCAATACGAAATGACATCCATAAATATATAGTTATTGTTTAATTAAAATGTTTAGTTTATGAAACATGCATGTTTACTTTTAACGGCTATGACACTGCTGGCATTCCCCGGCCGGGCCGATAATCTTGAAGCCGAGGGGAAAGCCGAGATTGTGTTATCCGTGACCATGGAGGACATCTTGGGGAACGGAACAGGTTACCAGATGTTGCTCGACGGCAGTCACTCGACGTATGGCGATATTATCTTGCCCGACCTGCAAATATTGACAGGGGAGTATGGCGATATATCCTCGGAAATCTACGACCGCTTCAATTACAAAATACCGGAAAATGCCGACGGGGCATTGTCTACATCGAACGTCCTGCGGGGCACCCAACAAAGCATCTTCGTGGAACCGGGCGTGTACGACTTCTGCATAACAAACCCTTCACCCAACATGTGGATGGCCATTGCCAATGGCGAGTTCGGGCGATTCGACGATTATGAATTCCGTGCCGGATACACCTATCTGTTTGAAGTGAAACTAAACGGATTGGTCGATATCATCGAGCATCACCCCCATTTCGATTTGGCGGTAGACCAAATCAATGTCTCCGGCCTCTCGGGCAGCGAAGAAACAATCTCCGTGAACCTGTCAAATGCCGGTCAGCAAAGCATGACCGAGGAGATGAATTTTTGCTACTCGATCAACGACGGCGAACCCGTGGTCGAGCAGGCTAAAATCGACCTTCAACCCGGCGGAGGCTCAACATACAAATTCACGACGAAATGCGACTTATCCTCTCCCGGCTCATACAAGATACAGGCATGGATAGAGTGCGCCTCGGACCGTATCCACTACAACGACACGCTGGTTTCCACCTTCGAACACAAGGAAATCCTGAAATTGCCGTTTACCGATGATTTCAGCGACGAAAGTTCTTTTCAGCGCTGGACTATATTGAATATGAATAACGACGATAAAACATGGGAGCACAACAATCTACTCGAAGACGCCAATGGCGGAACAGGTATCGCCCTTTATCTGTACTCATGGAAAAATGCTGCCAATGACTACATGGTCACGCCCCCAATACAAATCGAGCAAGGAGAAATCAATGTCTCGTTCGATTACATGACATCGACCATTTCGCCCGAAAACTTCGAACTGATGTACGGGACAAGCAGCGACCCGGCAACCATGACGGTCATCGAACAGTACACCGACGTGACAGCCGATTCATGGCAGAAAGCGTTCAATACGGTCGATATACCCGAGGATGGCACCTATTATTTTGCCCTCCATGCGTTTTCCGAGAAAAACATGTACCGTATCCAGATAGACAATTTCAACATCAATCAAGGCGCGTTCAGCGGTCAACCCAAATTGACCCTCACCAACGTCGTATTGCCCGTGTCGGGGTGTGACTTGTCTACGGAATCGCCGGTGAAGTTCGTCGTAAAGAACGAGGGAACCAACCAGACCGAGAAACTTTATTACAGCTACCAACTGCGCGGGAACGACGGAGAAGGGACTTGGATCAACGAGGAGCAAGACTTGGCTTTATTGCCCAACGAAGAGACCGAAATTACGTTTGCGCAAACCGCCGACTTCTCGGCTCTCGGCTGGCATTATGTGGAAGTGCGGGTTTCGTATGATGGAGAAGAATATGTGTCCGCACAAGATTCGGTACGCAACTTCGAACCGATAACCACCCTGCCGTTTGTTTCCGATTTTACGCGGAGCGACGGCAACTACAGCGACTGGGTGTCCGGCGAAAATGGTGGATGGGCTGTTAATATCATCTACGACGGCTATGGTTCTTACAACTGCGAGAAAGAAAACGTGCCGCTCATCTCGCGATGCCTGACTCTGGACAAAGGCCAATACCGCATGATACTGGAATACTACATGGGCGGAAGTGCCGAAGAAGGCGACAGTGACGATTTCGACGTATTGTTGGCCCTCTCGGGAGAAGATATGGACAAGGCCGAGGTGTTGAGATCTTTTACCAACGTGACGACAAAAGAGGGTCTCGACACGATACCGTTCACCATCGAAGAGGCTGGCCAATATGTCCTCGCCGTGAAGTCGACAAAACTCTCCTATCTGAACCTGACCAGAGTGCGGGTAGAATCGATGAAAGAGCACGATTTGGCCATCGAGGCTTTTGAGACGGGCTTATACCACATGATGCCCGTGGAGCACTTCAATACTCAGCATGAATTCCACGCCAAAGTACTCAACAAAGGCAACGCCACGGCAGAGCCGTTTGACTTTGTAGTAACTGTCGGCGACAAGGAACTCGTAAGGAAAACCGTGGAAGAGGCTATATTGCCCAATGCGGCATTGGATGTCACGGCAGAAGCCACTATCGCCAATGTGCCTGTCGGGCTGGCCAAAATCTCGGCCATGATAGACTATGCCTCCGATGAAAATCGAAATGACAACATCGCATCGGTCGAGGTTCTTGTCTCCGATTCGACCTTTGCCACAGATATAGAAGAACTCGAAGACTTTGTTGACGGTGTAGCCGGCACATCGGAGATGACATACGGCAATTTGTTCCATATCTCGCAAACAGACACCCTTACCTCGATAACCGTGGGATTAGGCGGGAAAGGCGTCGCCGACCACGATTGCGATTTCGAACTGAGCGTTTACAAAGAGAGCAACCTTCAAGTGGAATTGATAAAAACGGTTTCTTGCCACATGAGCCTCGATGAGATAGGAAAACCCTACTCCTATCCCTTCCCCCCAACCGAACTGGAAGCAGGCAACTATTATTTCGAAATCCACCAATTGAATGGAGATGACCTTGTATATGTGGCATTCGACAACGAGGATTCGGGCTACTTCTATTACAACTATGAAGGCGGATTAATCAAAGTCGACGATTACGGCAACATACACCTGCGCCCGAACTTCGGCGAGGTACCTCCTCAATCCGGAATCAGTCAAATAGACGGCAAAGAGGCTGTTTATTGTGTGAACGAAACCGGGGCTACATCGGTATTCTCGACCGAGGAAATAGCAGAGGTTTCTGTTTACGACATATCCGGTAGATTGCTCCACCATCGAAATGTCGGCGCAAACGAGTATCGCATAGACAATGCCGGATTGGCCGAAGGCTTGAATATATGGGTGATTAATACCACAAACGGCAAACAATATAAAATAAAGACGGTTCTGCGCAAATAAGGTAAACTTTCTTAGGTAAGACAAAGCCGGGAACCAGTTGTCTTACCGCATCGAGTACTGCAATAAAGGAGCGATTAAAAGTTCTTTTATTGCAGTATTTTTTTGTCCAACTTTTAAGGGCACTTCAAAACGAAAACTTCGTTTTCTTTTGTCTCTGCGCTCGCCTTTGCTTATCTTTGTTCCGAATAGATCGATTCGGCAAAACAGGGCAGAACTTGTTCCTATTCTTATTTGTATTATCTTTACATTCAAAACATTTGACAATGAATCCGCAACGCCCTCTTTCCACGATAACAGCCTATCGGCTGGTCGCCTTGTTCATTTTGGCGATTTCCATATATTCCTGTGCCAATATGTCGAGACCCGGCGGAGGCCCCCGCGACGAGACCCCGCCTGTTTTCATCAAAGGTGTCCCGGCTCCCGGCGCATTGAATGTATCGAAACAAGAAATCGAAATCGAATTTAACGAAATCATTCAAGTTGAAAAACCGTCGGAGAAAGTAATCGTGTCGCCTCCGCAAAAAGACATGCCCGAGATACGCACTTCGGGGCGCAAAGTGACCGTCACCCTCAGGGATTCATTGCTCCCCAACACGACCTATACCATCGATTTTTCCGACGCTATCGTCGACAACAACGAGAAAAACCCGCTGTATAGCTTTGCCTACTCTTTCTCAACCGGCTCCAAAATCGACTCTTTGCAAGTGTCGGGCATACTGCTCAACGCCCGCGACTTGGAGCCGATAACCGGCATGCTGGTGGGACTACACAGCAATCTCGACGACTCGGCCTTCCAAAAACTGCCGTTGGAACGAATCGCCAGTTCCGACGAATTGGGGCACTTCACCATACGCAATGTCTCTCCCGGTAAGTATCGGCTATTTGCTTTGAAGGACCTCAACCGCGACTATCGATTCGACAATCCCTCGGAAGATATTGCCTTTTTCGACTCTATCGTCATTCCCACAGCCGATGTCAAACTACATGTCGACACGATTTGGAAAGACAGCCTTACCATTGACACCATCATCGAGTACAACCACACTCATTTCTACCCCAATGATATTCTGCTCTCCTCGTTCAACGAAGGGTTCCAATCGCAATATCTCGACAAAAACGAACGCACCGACCGCCGCAAGATAGGCCTCTATTTCACAGCGCCAGCCGACTCGCTCCCCCGCTTGAAACCTCTCAACTTCGACCAAGAAGATTGGGCGATTATCGAGCATTCTATCCACAACGACTCGATAGTATATTGGATAAAAGACTCTACTATCTACAACATGGATACGCTGCTCTTTGCCGCCGAGTACCTGCGCACCGACTCGCTCCGGCAACTGTCGCTCTACAACGACACGCTCAAATTCATTATGAGACGCACCAAAACTCCCAAGAAGAAAGAGAAGAGAAAAGACAACGACTCGATCGAAGCCCCCGAAATACAATTCCTCCAAATGAATTCCAAATACGGCTCGACATTGGATCTTTACAGGCCACAGCGATACACCTTTGCCGAACCTCTGCAAAGTTACGACCTAGCCAAGATTCATCTCGAACAAAAACGAGACACCCTGTGGATTCCCATAGCCGACTCGCTATACACTTTCCAACAGGATTCTATCGCCATACGGGACTACACGCTCTCTTACAAATGGACACCGGGAGAGTCCTACCGCATTGTTATGGACTCGATTGCCTTTACCAATATTTACGGACTATTTACCAACACATACGAACAAGAGTTCAAAATCAAAGCGCTCGAAGAGTATGCCAACCTCTATTTCACCATTTCGGGGGTGACCGACTCGGCTTTTGTCGAAATACTCGACTCGGGCGATAAAGTCGTGAGGACCGCACCTATCATCGACGGCGGAGCCGAATTTATGTATATGAATCCCGGCACTTACTATGCCCGCATCTTCATCGACAGCAACGGCAACGGCAAATACGACACCGGAAACTATGCCGAGAAACGACAACCCGAAGAAGTCTCGTACTATCCGCAAGAACTCGAACTGAAAGCCAATTGGGACATCGAACAGGAATGGGATATCTATGCCACTCCCGTCGACCGGCAAAAGCCCGACAAGATAAAAAAGAACAAGCCCAAAGAGAGGAAACAAAGTTACGGACAATATTAATCCCCTCCCGTATGAACGATTATTCCTTCTTATCGATAACGCAGAAGTTGCGGCACACCATTCTTGCCGTTCTCCTTTGGAGCGCAACAGGTATGGGGGCGCAAGCTCAAAATCTCCCGGGATTACAACCCGAGCTGCTCTCCTACGATGTGATTTACCAATTGGGGTTCCTCTGGAAACGAGCCGCCACAGCCACCCTGCAATTGACCGAAAATCCGCAGAGCTATCACTCTGTGCTCCAAGCCAAAACACTCCCCTTCGCCGACAACATATTCAGGGTGCGCGACACCCTTGTGTCGACCATGCAACGCAACAATAAGCTCGTCCCCATATACTACGCCAAGCTCGCCGACGAAGGCGGCACCTATCGTAAAGACGAAGTAAATTACACTTACGACGGGCTGGAAACGACAGGGAAAATAAGACTATACCGTCCGAAACGGAATGCCGTCGAGGACTATATCCTCACCGAGCCGGGAATCGTCTACGACATGTTGAGCATATTCTATGTCATTCGCTCGTTCGACTTCCGCAACATGGAAATGAACCAAATCTATAAAACCAAAATCTTCTCGGGCAAAAGCCTCGAATACCTCAATATCGAATACTTGGGACAAGAAATCCTCAAACAGAACAAAAAAGAATACAGCACCTTCAAAGTGCGATTCCGATTCTACGACGATACCGGGAAAAAGACCAGCGACAATATCTCGGCGTGGATCGGTATCGACGACCGGCGCATCCCGCTGAAAGTCGAGGGGAAACTTCCTTTGGGCTCCATGAAAGCCGTCTACACAGGCCAGTGACCCGAATACGACCTACACATCTTTATCATTTCTCGTAACACTTCATATTCTGTTTGAGGTGCGAAATGACCGCCTCCCTCAATACCGGCGGAGCCACCACCTCGACCGACCAGTATCCCAGCGAATAAATCTCCTGCATAAAGTCGAACGTAAGTTTCACTCGGTAGCAAAAAATCGAGAAACGGTCGGTGCGCTCACACTCTACTTGGCTCTCGTGCAGAGGCAAGGTCCTCAAATAATTGGCCTGCAAAGCGGGAACTTTCAACACCACCTCCTGCGCCGGCATATCGTCGTAAGTAATCCCGAAACAATCGGCGAAATAGTCGGCCGGAGAGAAATCCTCGGGATAGACGAATGTGCGGTCGCTCCATTCGAGCGAAGCTATGCGGTCGAGCGCATAGGTCTTTATTTTCATATCGGTAAAATCCTTTGCTATCATGTACCACCGCTGCCGAAACAATTTCACGAAATAGGGCGCTACCGGCGCATGTGTCCCCGTCATGCGGCGAAACGAGCGATATGACAGCAGCAAAATGTGATTTTCCCTCATCGCCTCACACACGATGCGCAGGTATTTTTGTCCCGAAGGAATATTCTCGAGGACGATACGCTCCCTCAACATTTCGCTCTCGTGCAAAAGGCTGTTCACGGCAAAAGCGTTCAAGGCCCACATGCGCCCGCCATTCTTTTGCAAGGCCTCCGAATCCTCGATATAATATTCATAGGTAGAGGTATCGCATTCGATATTTACATCGAACATCTCCTGTATCGCCTGCCGGTAATTCATGAATGTGCGACGAGCCATAGGTTTGCCCTCGGAGTATTCGCTCTTCAACCACAAGTCGTCGACCTCCCGACGGGTAAGCCGGCCATAACGTTGCAACGTATCGATGAGCCACACATATTTATTAAAAAGCGCTTTTGCCATAGTAGAACTATTTTTTTCCCCTCAAAAATAATACTCGCCGCACAAAATCCCTGCACCCGGCAGCCTCTATTTTCGGAACCGACAAGGCCGGCCACTTGAAAAAAGACGCCTCCCCGTGAAAGAGAAGGCGTCCTTTGCAATAACCTATTTGGTTTTCGTTTTATTTCGTTGTCTTCCTGCGAACCGGCTTCTTTTTGGCCAGAGCCTTGTCGGCCAACTCGATAATCTTCATACAGTCGGCAAAGGAGAGCGACGCAGGTTCGGAGCCTCGGGGCAATTTATAATTCTTTTTCTTATAAGCGATATAAGGACCGTAACGGCCATTAAGCAATTCAAGGTCGGCATCCTCGTCAAACTTCTTGATAAGCCGTTGGCTCTCGGCCTCCCGTTTCTGTTTAATCAACTCGATAGCCTCTTCGAGCGATACCCCTTGGGGAGTGTACTCTTTGGGGAGCGACACATATTTGCCATCGTGACGGATATAAGGACCGAAACGACCGATTCCCACAACCACGGTTTTTTCCTCGAAATCGCCTAAGGTGCGAGGCAGCTCAAAAAGTTTCAACGCCTCTTCGAGCGTAATGGTGCTCATCGACTGCCCTTTCTGCAACGAAGCAAACAGCGGTTTCTCTTTATCCTCGGTCGTGCCTATCTGCACCAACGGGCCGAAACGGCCTATTTTCACCGACACGGGGCGGCCGCTCTTGGGGTCGGTGCCCAACACCCGTTCACCCACCTTATGCTCCAACCGCAGAGCCAACGCATTTTCCACCACCGGGTGAAACAACTTATAGAAATGGTCTATCTCGTCGCTCCAAACCTTTTTCCCCTCGGCTATATCGTCGAACTGTTGCTCTACACGAGCCGTAAAGTTGTAATTGAGAATATCGGGGAAATACTCGGTGAGAAAATCATTGACCACCACACCTATGTCGGTAGGCAACAATTTGCCTTTATCGGCACCGGTAATCTCGGTTTTCGACGCAGATTTGATATTTCCTTCACACAGGGTCAATTGCCGGTATGTGCGCTCGGTTCCCTTGCGGTCGCCTTTCTCCACATAGTCGCGTTGCTGTATGGTCGAGATGGTAGGCGCATAGGTCGAAGGGCGGCCTATGCCCAACTCTTCGAGTTTGCGCACCAAACTGGCCTCGGTATATCGGGCAGGAGCCTGCGAGAAACGCTCGGTCGCCGTCGCCGTGGTCAAGGCCAATACGTCGCCTTTCTTCAAGGCCGGCAGCATTTTGTCGTTCCCTTCGGCATCGGTGTCTTCGTCGGTCGACTCCATATACACCCTCAGAAAACCGTCGAACTTCAATACTTCTCCAACGGCTACAAAATATTCCTCTCGTCCCGAAATGGAAATGGTCGCCGTCGTCCTTTCCAGCTCGGCGTCGCTCATCTGCGAAGCGATAGTGCGCTTCCAAATCAACTCGTACAACCGATTCTCCTGCGACGACAAGCTAATCTCGTGATGACCGATGTAGGTGGGACGAATCGCTTCGTGCGCCTCTTGCGCCCCTTTGGTATGAGTATGATAATTGCGGGTATGCAGGTATTTCTCGCCCAATGTTTTTACAATTTCGTCTCTTGTCGTATTGATAGCCAACGACGAAAGGTTCACCGAGTCGGTACGCATATAAGTAATATGTCCCGCTTCGTAAAGCCGTTGCGCCACCATCATGGTCTGCGCTACCGAAAAGCCCAATTTCCGAGCGGCCTCCTGTTGTAAAGTCGACGTGGTAAAAGGCGCCGCTGGCGATCGTTTCGCCGGTTTCACCGTCACATCACTAATCGAGAAAGACGCAGTCTTGCAGGCTTCGAGCAAAGCCATTGCCTCGGCCTCGGTTTTTAAGCGGTGGTTCAATTCGGCTTTCAAAACTTCTCCACCGGGAAGAAGAAAATCCCCAATGACCCGATAAGAAGCCTCGGGCACAAACGCCGATATTTCGCGTTCCCGCTCGACAATGAGCCGGACAGCCACCGATTGCACACGCCCAGCCGACAACGCCGGCTTCACTTTTTTCCAAAGTACCGGCGAAAGTTCAAAACCCACGATGCGGTCGAGCACCCGCCGAGCTTGCTGGGCATCGACAAGATTCATATCTATGTCGCGGGGATTGGCAATGGCGTGAAGTATGGCATCTTTGGTAATTTCATGAAAAACGATGCGCTTCGTTCTCTCCGGTTGCAATTTCAACACCTCGAACAAGTGCCAAGCGATAGCTTCTCCTTCGCGGTCTTCATCGGAAGCCAACCAAACCATTTCGGCCTTGGCTGCCTTTTCCTTCAACGTTTCTACCAATTTTTTCTTGTCGACGGGGATTTCGTAAATGGGCTTATAGCGATGAGCTATATCCACGCTGAAATCTTTTTTCTTCAAGTCACGGATATGCCCGTAGCTCGAAAGGACTTCGTAATCTTTCCCCAGAAATTTCTCTATCGTTTTTGCTTTCGCCGGAGACTCTACAATTACCAAATTCTTTGCCATAAGCGCAACGTTCGTTCAAATTTTGCGCAAAAATAGAAAATCGAATTGTAATACAACGCTTTTTTCTACTTTTTTATTAAATAATGTATATTCCTCATCACAGGTATATGATGCGAGAAGCGGACAATCTCTCAAAATTTCAGGTCGACTCCAAGCATAAAATTGATTCCCTGCGCAGGTATACCGTAAAAGACATCGTATTTACAATTCAACAAATTGTTGGTGAGCCCATAGACCGAGAGCCACGAAGTAAAAGCATACGACGCTTTCAGATGGACGAGGTGCATATCGTCCAAAGAGCCGAGCGAGCCATAGTCGCGTCCGGCGGCAAATCGATAGCCGGCGTCGAGGAGAAGCGAACGAATCGGCTTGTAGCGCACATCGACGCCACCGCACCATTGCGGGCGGTTATACGACATCACCGAGCCGCCTGCGTCCTGAGTCCAGCGACGATAACCGACACGAGCCGACACATCGAGTATCGATCCGTAGCGATACGAAATGTCGGCATCGGCTTTCCAGCCGCAGACATCGGCGCCTGCAAAATGCGACACGCCTGTCAACTCTCCATTGGAAGCTATCTCGGGCAATAAAAACAACAAGTCCTTCCCAATCTCATATCCGCCCGACACTCCTATCGAAAATCCTCGCAAGGCATTGACTCGGAAACCCAGTTCGGCGTCGAGCGGCACATAGGTGTTTACAGCCACTTCCGAAGGGTTGAAATAGAGCGTATAACCCGACAGTTCGTGCCATGTATTCAGCGATTTGCCTCCGGCAAGACGGGTATAAAATTGTAAATCGGGAATAATTGTCCAGTCAAAACGCACATCGGGGGAGAAGCGGAATATCGTCCCGTCGTTGAACGATATATCGACTTTCAACCCGGCCGAGAGCGACAGCCTGTCATTGTGCCAACCGTACCGGGGATTCAACGACAGCATTCCATAACCCGACTCCGATTGCAACCGGTTATACCCTATATAATCGAAAGAACCGTCCAGTGAAATATCGCTATGCGTATCGATAGGCGCCGACAGTAAGAAATCGGCCTCTACCCAATTCTCGGCCGCTCCTTTGTCGGCCTGCATATACCCACGGCGATAGCCATACCGCGAATAACCCACCGAGACCTCATAATGCAGTTCCTCGGCCGGCGAGGTCGATACCACCCGGCTTTTCAAGAAAAAGCGGTTGATCTCCTGATTGGGAGAAGCCAATCCTTGCAAATCGGGAGAACGCAGCCCATAGTAATTGAACGAGTCGTACCGGTAGCCGCCGTTCACTTCCAAATCGAGTTTACCGAAAGAGTGAAGATAATCGACCCCCACGCGCTCGTCGAGCCGGCGCATCTTTTTCGATTCGGGATATTGGGGCAACGCTTGGTTATAATCTACCGTACCGCATGTCGAGCGATGTTGCACCCACACACCCAATTGATTTTTTTCGTTCTGTAAAATACGGTATCCGGCATTCCCTGCCATATTCCAATAATTTCCCAACCCGAAATCGACATATCCACGCGACAAATTTTCGCGCGGTTTTTCACCGAACCCGCCGGGAGGCAACAAGACCGGCCGGGCTTCGAGCGGTGCCGGCACACTCCAATCGCTGTACCGAATCGACCGCCGGGTTACAGTGGGAGCCTCCACCTCGGGAAGAGTATTGATTTTCGACGCATCACGCACGATGGGCGTAAAGTCTTTTTCTATGGTCACTTCCCTACGCAAAGAATCGGAACGCTCCTGCGCCGACATTATGAGGGGAAAGGCAAGTATAATCAAAAAAGAAAACCGTTTCATAACTTGTATATATCTGTTGAATCGTTTTACTCCGTTTTTCCCAACCGGGACAATTTCGCATCGATACGCGAAAGAATATCGTCATCACCGGCCGGATAATTATTCCGCAGACTCTGTAAATATTGCCGGGCTTGGAACGTGTCGCCCCGTGTCTCATAAATATCGGCCATGAGCAAGAAGGCTCGAGCCAGCCAATAATTATGAGGTGTACCTTTGTCGATGAAGGTATTCAACGTCTTTTCGGCCGTATCGAACGCCTTATTGTCAAACTGGTACTGAGCCAACCGATAGGCACTCTCCGCCCCGTAAACCGAGCGGGTGTCTTTGGCCAGTTCCTCCCAATCGGCGGCGGCCTCTTTTCCTCGATTGGTATGGGCATAAGCATCGGCTCGGGCAAACAACACCTCTTGACGCAGGTCGGGCGACAACTTACTTTCGCCGAGCAACCCTTCGGCCGAGGCCAACACGTCGTCATATTGCTGTTTGTTATGTGCGATGCGAAGCATTCCCAAGCGAGCCGCCTGCTTGTTTTCGCCATTCGTCGCTTTCTTTTCCAAGGCTTTGAAGCCGACGAATGCCTCGTCGTAACGAGCTTTCAAATAGAGAATCTCGCATTTGCGAGCCAGCGACTCTTCGGCAAACTGCCCGTCAGGACTGTGTGTCACCACATAATCAAACGCCGATAACGCCTTGTCATATTCCTTCGCCGCAAACGAAGCCTGCCCCACATAATAGTTGGCCGGAACAAGGAATGCGCCCGATGGATAATTAGCGATGTATCGTTCGAGCGAAGCGACGCCTTTACCCGTCATATAGGTACGCTCGGCGGCCATATAGGAAAGCGAATCGAGTTCGGTTACCGGAGCCTGTTCCGACAGGCCTACCCGATTCAAATAAGCGGCATAGGCATCGACAGCGTCACGCTCTACATACACCGACTTCAAATCGGCCACCGCCACACGAGCCTCCTCACTGGTGGGATAGCGCTCTATCACTTGTTGGTAGGCAGCTATCGACTTATCGGTTTGCCCGTTGTTGAAATAAACCATACCCAACTGCAAACCTCCTTTGCGGGCGATCGCACTCTGCGGATAATCGGCAATCAACCGTTCATAACAAACAATGGCGTCGTCGTTGCGATTGAGTATCGTATAGGATTGCCCCTTCTCAAACCAAGCGTTGGGCAGGTATGTCGAGCGGGGATAATCGGCTATCAACCGGTCGAGCAGCTCGATTTTTCGCAACTGTTCTTTTTGCAATCCCGCCATAAAGGCCTGTTGAAAAAGAGCATAATCGCCGGTCGACGCATCGGTCACCCGAGCCTGTGCATAATATTTTTCGGCCTCGGCATACCGGCGGGCATAGTAATAGCAATCGCCGGTACGGGCATAGGCGTCGGCCAACATAGGTTTATTAGTTCCCGCCTGCGAAGACAAGTAATGCGAATAGCCGTCGAGTGCCTGTGCAAAATTGTGCTGCTTGAATTGGCAATACGCCCAGTCGTACCACGCCAACGAATACATCGCACTGCGCTTGTCCTTACAAGCCGATAGATAAGCCGAGTAATTGCGAGCCGCGCTTCCATATGCTCCTTCACGATATTGGCACTCGGCCAACCAGAACTGCGCCTTTGCCCGAATATCGGTATCATAACGCCCCACGGCTATGGCTCGATTGAACAACGATTTCGCCTCGTCCATGCGGGAATTGGCAAAGGCTTCGGTACCCAACTGGAACAGTATGCGTTGCTTGGCCGCAAGGATTTTGGGATCGGGTCGCTCTATCTTCTCTATCGAAGCGAGTGCCGACCGATAATTACGAGTGGTCATATAGACCTCGACCAAATAGTCGTTGATGTTATCGGCATAGCGCGATTGGGGGAACTCATTCAAAAACCGCTCGAACACTCCTACCGAATTGTCGAACGGCGAGGCTGTGCCCTCATAGAGCAAGAGGGCATAATTGTAAAGAGCGGTCTCCCTCACTTGACGGTCGTGGCTCCCCTGCGAAGCCATTTCAAAAGCCATGCGGGCATTGTTTTTATCCCCGCTCCGCAAATAAGCCTGCCCGATATAAAGATAGGAGTTTTGGGCGAGCGGATCGTTCACAGGAGTCACCTGTCCCAAATAGTCGATAGCCTGCGCGTCGTCTCCCCGACGATAGGCCATAATGCCCAACGCATACAGCGACGACCGCTCGGGATTGTCGCAACGTCGCAGATAACGGTCGAGATATTCGGCCGCCATTTTGTCATCGCCCTCTTGATATGCGCTTTCTCCCATGAGACGCAACAGTTCGGTATAGGAATCGGTGTCGGAAGCCGTACGACCAAGCAACACTTTGCCCTCCGACAACACTTGCGCAAACCGTTTTTCCCCAAAGTATATTTGCAACATGTGCAGGCGGGCAGAATAGCCATACCGGCTGTCGTCAGCGACTTTGGAAAAACCGGTTAACGCCGCGCGCTCGTCGCCTTCGTTCATCTGGATATAGGCCAGATAAAAAGTGGCTCCTTCGTGAAACCTTTTCTTCCCGACAAGAATCTGAAACAACGGTTTGGCCGCCGCCATGTCGCCGGTCTTCAACAGCGAACAGGCCATGCGGTACCCCCACCGGTCCTCTTCGTCACCGGTGAGCAGACTCACGTTTATCGAGCGATAAACCTGCAAAGCCTCGGCATACTCCTGCCTGTCGTAATAATAGTCGGCCAATACCAACCGAGCCTGTACCGCATGGCTCGATGCCGGATAATCCCGCAAAAAAGCCTGTAACCGGGCTACCGCTTCGGACGACTGGTTGCGTGCCTCGGAAAGAGCGATATACCAGTCGGCCGTCTCGCGCAACTCCTCCGGCAAATCGATCCGGCAAGCCTCTTGCATCACATCGACACAGCCCACATAGTTTCTCTCTTCAAAAAGGAATATACCCCTATTGATCAAAGATTGATAATCGTTATAGACCGGTACTCCCGGCTCGACCGCCAAAAGTTGCCCCGCATACACCACGGCAAAGATGACTATAATCGCTCGTCTCATGCACATACCTATTTTGTTTTAAGTTCCGAACTATCCACCCATTTAAACAATTTATCCGATGGCCGTATCTTCTCATCGACCCGCATCGAGAAACGGTCGCCCTTCACGGCTGTTTCAACCGGTTTCAAATCGACCCGTATCTCTTCGACCTTGCGGAAGAGGGCTCCCGTCGTGGGGCCTGTAATCAACACCTCGTCGCCTACGCTCAACGAACCGCTTTCGAGCAGAAACTCGGCCACTCCAAGATTGGAAAAATATTTCACCCCTTTACCGATATAAACCTTCCGACGGGTCGCTGCCGAGCCATAGTTATGCGTCCACTCGCCCAACCGCTGCCCCAAATAATATCCATTCCAAAATCCCCGGTTAAAGACCGTCGAGAGCCGCTCGTTCCACCCGGCGATTTTCTCATCGGTAAACTCGTCGTTCAAATAGGCCTCTATCGCCTCGTTATAGCACGAGACGACGGTGCGCACATATTCAGGTCCCCGGGCGCGGCCTTCGATTTTGAATACCCGCACTCCCGAGTCGATGAGTTTGTTGAGAAAATGAATCGTCTTCAAGTCTTTCGGTGACATGATATAGGCATTCTCCACCGCCAGTTCATCGCCGGTCTCCCGGTCTCTCACCTCGTATGACCGACGGCAAATCTGCATGCAGGCACCTCGGTTGGCCGAGGCATTCATCTCGTGCAAACTCAAATAGCACTTCCCCGAGACCGCCATACACAATGCTCCGTGACAAAACATCTCGATACGCACCGGCTCACCGCCCGGCCCCACAATGCGCTCGCGCTCGATAGCCTCGTGAATATGGCCAACCTGCTCCATATTCAGCTCCCGAGCCAATACCACCACATCGGCAAAGTGAGCATAAAACCGCAACGCCTCGACATTCGAAATGTTCAACTGAGTCGAGAGATGTACCTCCACCCCTCTCTCCCGGGCATAAGTCATGGCCGCCACATCGCTGGCGATAATCGCCGATATGCCCGCTTCTTTGGCGGCATCGACAATCTGGTGCAGCAAAGCGATATCTTCGTCATAAATAACGGTATTGACCGTCAAATAGCTCTTTATATCGTGTTCGTTACAAATACGGGCTATTTCGCGTAAATCGTCTATCGTAAAATTATTCGATGAGCGGGCTCGCATATTCAATCCCTCGATACCGAAGTAGACCGAATCGGCTCCTCCCTGTATAGCGGCGGCCAACGAGTCGTACGAGCCCACCGGCGCCATAATTTCAAAATCGCTTCTCCTCATCATAAAAGCTATCTTATTTCCCCGTAATTATCTTTTTTATCTCATTCAGTTTGTTCAACGCCTCTACCGGTGTGAGGTTATTGATATCGGCTTGTAGAATTTCGTCGCGCACCTGCGAAAGTACCGGGTCGTCGAGTTGGAAGAAACTCAACTGCATACCACCTCTCGACGAAGCGATCTCGGCAGTGGGCTTGGCAATTCCGTTCTGCCGGTTTTCCGACTCCAACTGCTTCAAAATCTGGTCGGCTCGTTTCACAATGCTCTGCGGCATACCGGCCAGTTTGGCCACATGGATACCGAAACTGTGTTCGCTGCCGCCTCGTACCAATTTGCGCAAGAAAATCACCTTATTGTCGATTTCCTTGACCGATACGTTGTAATTGACAATGCGCTTATATGTACGCTCCATCTCGTTCAATTCGTGATAATGGGTCGCAAAGAGGGTCTTGGCCCGAGCCTTGGGGTGTTCGTGAATATGCTCCACGATAGCCCATGCAATGGAGATTCCGTCGTAGGTACTCGTGCCGCGCCCCAACTCGTCGAACAGTACCAGACTGCGCTCCGACAGATTGTTGAGAATATCGGCCGCCTCGGTCATCTCGACCATGAATGTCGATTCGCCCAGCGAAATATTGTCCGAGGCTCCCACCCGGGTGAATATCTTGTCCACGATTCCTATACGAGCCGCTTCGGCCGGTACATAACTGCCTATTTGCGCCATCAACACGATAAGTGCGGTTTGCCGCAACAAGGCCGATTTACCGGCCATATTGGGTCCGGTAATCATCATTATCTGCTGCCGGTCATTGTCGAGTTCGACACTGTTGCCGATATATGGCTCCCCCGGAGGCAACTGCTTCTCGATAACGGGGTGACGCCCCTCTTTGATATCGATAGCCAACGAGTCGTTCACCTCGGGTCGAATGTATTTATTCTCTACGGCCGATTTGACAAACGACAGCAGGCAGTCGAGGCGGGCGATAAGATTCGAATCGTGTTGTATGGCCGGGATATACTCGGTCAGCGACAAAATGAGGTCGTTGAACAATTGCGTCTCCAACGAGAGGATTTTCTCCTCGGCGCCCAAAATCTTCTCTTCATACTCTTTCAACTCCTGTGTGATATACCGCTCGGCGTTTACCAACGTCTGTTTCCTGATCCACTCGGAAGGGACTTTCTCTTTGTGTGTGTTGCGCACCTCTATATAATACCCAAACACATTGTTGTATCCTATTTTGAGACTGGGGATACCGGTCTTTTCGCTCTCACGCTGTTGCACATGCAGCAAATAGTCTTTCCCCGAATAAGAAATTTCGCGCAACTCGTCCAACTCGGCATTCACCCCTTTGCGGATAATCCCGCCTCGATTCACCAAATTGGGTGCGTCGGGATTGATTTCGCGCTCGATGCGGTCTCTGACGAGGACACAGCAATTCAACTGCTCGCCGATACGTTGCAGCACCGGCTCATCGCTCTGCATACACACCGCTTTGATAGGTTCTATCGCCGATAGAGCCACTTTCAACTGTACCACCTCACGGGGCGAAATGCGGCCTACGGCCACCTTAGAGATGAGCCGCTCCATATCGCCTATCGTATCGAGTTGAGGCTCGATAACCTCCCGAGCCTCGGGGTGGCGAAAGAAATACTCCACCCCGTTCAACCGATCCTCGATAGGCTTCACATCTTTCAATGGGAAAATAATCCACCGTTTGAGCATGCGGGCTCCCATCGGGGTAACCGTGCGGTCGATCACGTCGAGCAGGCTTTTCCCCCCTTCATTCATGGGTGCGAGCAATTCGAGGCTTCGCACCGTAAATTTATCGAGCCGCACATATCGCTCCTCTTCGATGCGCGACAACGAAGTGATATGCGAAATTTGCGTGTGCTGTGTAATATCGAGATAATGCAGCAACGACCCCGCCGCGATAATCGCATTGGGCATGTTGTGAATGCCGAAACCTTTCAGGTTCTTCGTCTCGAAATGGCGCAACAGGCGATCCGAGGCAGCCTCGTCGGTATAAACCCAGTCGTCCAATTCAAACGTAAAAAAGCGGCTTCCGAAGTGCTCCTCGAACAGTTTCCGCTTCGTTCGCTCGAACAACACCTCTTTGGGGGCAAAGTTGCCCAACAACTTATCGACATAATCGTAGTTGCCCTCGGCCGCCAAAAACTCTCCGGTCGAAATGTCGAGAAACGCCACTCCCACCTTATTGTTCTTCCCGAAGTGGACTCCCGCCAAAAAGTTATTCTCGCGATGATCCAGTATATTGTCGTTGATCGACACCCCCGGTGTCACCAACTCGGTAATTCCCCGTTTGACCAGTTTTTTGGTCAGCTTGGGGTCTTCCAACTGTTCACAAATAGCCACCCGCTTGCCGGCTCGCACCAGCTTGGGCAAATAGGTATCGAGGGCATGATGCGGGAATCCCGCCAGCTCTACATACTGAGCGGCTCCGTTTGCCCGCCGGGTGAGGGTAATGCCTAAAATTTCCGATGCCACCAACGCATCGTCCGAAAAAGTTTCATAAAAATCCCCCACCCTGAAAAGCAATATCGCATCGGGATGCTTGGCTTTCATCTCGACATACTGCTTCATTAGCGGAGTTTCAACAATTTCTTTGGCCACGATCTGTCTTTTATCTTCTTGATTTGATTACTTTCCTGTTTAAGAGTAACAAAGATAACGGTTTCGGGCGAAATTGTGAAATAAAAAAATATAAACGCATTTTAGCTCCTTTCAAGAAGGTACTAAAATGCGTTTATATATTCAAGCTCGACTAAGTCTATCTCAAAGATCAATACAATCCAAAATTCTCATGACTTGAAATATAATCAACTCTATTCAAAATCCATTGCCTCAATCGTGCTGCATTCTCCTTAAAATCGAAAGATCCTTTTGTTACTCCTGCAACTACAGGCCATCTTACCCCATTTTCTATGGCCGAAGGCTCTATCTGCTCTGCATATTGGTCCATATAATCCAACAATTGGGGAAGCAAATTTTCCTTGAAATAATTGAATCTCTCTTCATACATAGCTCTAAACTCAGGAGTAGAACATAATTTTCTAAAAAATGGTTCTCCTTTTAACGGCTCCCACTTCCCTAACAATATAATATTGAATACATCATTTTCCAACCCGTTATTATACGTGAAAGCCCAATCAAAATCCCAAATAGGGCCAAAATGATATACATCGTCAAGACTCCTTTTATAAACATAAACACTATTGGGCCACGTTATTTCACCATTTCCACAAACATTATAAACTATCATATAGTTTACAAGAGACTCCATGTCCAAACAATCTGTGAGATCTTCTCCATTATAGACTTTTTCTTCAAATGAAGCAAAATCATTTTGCCAAATACTCAACAAAGAATCTGGTGTAATTCCTTTTATCTCGGCAATCTCTTCAAGATCCGGATCTTTTACCATGACTGGAAGGTCATAGTTAGTTGTCCTAAATTTATATGTTTCATCATAATTAGAATCTAATTCAAATAAGATACCGGATTCTTCGTCTATATCAACGCTTCCTCCCGTTATACCTATTTTCTCTGTAATAATATATGCACCTTTAAATATCCCATTGAAATAAACTCTTATCGGTTGACAATGATTGGTATAGGGCATTCCCAACAATTGACCTATTTTCAGAGCAACCGTATTTCTCATTAAAGAACAATCTATATAGTTGGCAATTAACGCATAACTTTTTGCTTTTTCAAAACCAAAGAGTGAAACCTTTTTATCAAATTTGAAACGATACGGTTTTTTAGGCCATTGCCATGTAGAATTTCCTCGCCCTTTAATAGATACCGGCAAAGAATCTACATCCTCAAATAATCCGTTTCCATCTATTCGAAGAATGGCATTTAAATACGTTTCTTTATCTACCAATTCTTCCAAATCGGGATTATCTGGAATAGTGATATATAATGTAGGAACATTCGTTCCTAACTCACATCTTGTTATATTCGACAACGGTATAGCCAATTGAGACTCTTCCTTGTTTACAATCATACTATCCCCATCATGCAATACATGGGAAATGCTGTCTATTTCTTTAGTCTTTATGGAATAAAAATTAGAATCCGCACAATGTACATGAAGCCAAGAATGAGGTTGTTCCCCATACGAAAATAGTGGCAATAAAAGTAAAAGGCATAAAAATTTTCTCATTTTTCTCATTTTTTTGTGTGTACTTGATAAAACAAATCCCCCTATAATAATCAATTATTATTTCTTTGTTACTATAAATTTTCGCGAGATATTATTATATGTTAGAATATATACCCCATTTGACAATTGACTTATATCCATTCTAAATTCGCCATCGCTTCTATTCGTGGCTATAAGCTTACCATACATATCATAAATACGAACCACAGTCCCGGCATTCAATCCGATTATTTGTATATCATTCCCTGTAAACAAAAATGTTTCGGATTGCAACTGATCCTCTACAGCCGAAGAAATTCCCGAATAATAAAATCCTTTTACATCTCCAAGAGTGAACCGGTTGTTTTCATTTTCACTTTCAAATACAAGTTCATTCTCAGTAAACTTCATGACCAAATCTGAAGACAATTCTACCTCTACAATAGTATTATCCTTAAATTCAACATTTACTTTCCTACTATTTGCATACAATACAGAACATAGCAATAATGCCACTACGATTAGACCCAATTTTTTCATCTCTTTAATTTTAGTTATTAACTTTATTATCATATTTTCACAAAAGTAGTATATTTTTTTCTTTCCATATCAACTTCAATAAAAATATCAACAAATACTATCCCCGATACACATGTCTCTCTATTAAAATACCGAGCCAATACTCAAAAACAAACCTCGATTATACTTTCAAAAATATCCGTTTGCGATACAAAAAGTAGAGAAAAAACCAACAACAAGCTACGTATCCTATGCGGAGAACGACCTCTCCAGCCGAAGCACTCACACATCGGCCTACCCACTCGCACAATCCGCCAAACAAAAAGCGATTCATGTGCGAAAATCCCAATATCTGTTGAGCCAGATATATGGTAATGGAATTTAAGCCTATTACTCTGAAAAATAGAGTCCAAGAACTGCACCCTTTCACATCTACCACATAATAAAACAATGCAAACAACACATACGAGAGTCCTCCTACAAAGCAGGTAAACGAACTGCTCCATAACATCTTGTTTATCGGGAATACTTTGTTCCACATCAACCCAACAACAATCAATGCAGCACCGATTCCTACCAACAGAAGGCTCTTGCGCACACCGTCGCCTATTTGCTCTGACCGGACTATCTCTCCGGCATAAATACCCAACAATGCAGTAACTACTGCCGGCAACGTACTCAACAATCCCTCGGGATCAAAATTCCCATAGGCCAATTTCCCGGGCAACAAATGTCGGTCGACATAACCCACAAGATTGCCTTCGAGTGAAAGAGACGAAGCTCCTGCTGCATCGGGTGCCGGCACAAAAGCCAGCAACAACCAATATCCAATCAGAATAATAGCGATCAAGCCATATTGAACCGACTTTTTCAAATACATATAAATAAAAGCGCCCAACATCCATGCCACACCGATACGCCCCAACACACTGGCCACACGCATCTCAGAGAAATCCAATTCAAAAAAACCATTATACACCATTCCCAACACCACAAGCACAATCGCTCGCCGGAATATCCGAAAGGCAATTCCCCGATTGGTAGCACCTTTAATCCGTTGTTTTGCTAACGAAAAAGGGAAAGAGACTCCCGCAATAAATAAAAACAAAGGGAATATCATGTCGTGCTGCGTAAAACCATTCCACTCCACATGCGACATGTGTCCGGCCACCACATCGCCCACCGCCGTGGGAAAGCATTCGTTCAACGCTATGACCAACGGGGCAAACCCCATAATGAAAAGCATATCGAAACCTCGCAAAGTATCCAGTGACAACAACCGGCCGTCTCTCTTTTTCTCCATAAAAATTCTATTTATACATCGTCCTTGTATAATATACAAGCCAATGGTATATTCTATCCAACTCATGGCATAAAATAAACCATTTCAAAACAGAATTGTAAAGCCAAAAAAGATTGATTATATAAACAATATGGCAAAACGTCCTAAGCGTCACCCCAATTCTCCCGGTCGAGATTACGGTAATTCACCGCTTCGTTGATGTGCTGTACCTGTACAGTCTCGCTACCGTCCAAATCGGCAATGGTACGGGCGACTTTCAAAATACGGTCATAAGCCCGCGCCGACAGGTGGAAACGCTCCATCGCATCTTTGAGCCGCTTGAGGCCGGCCTCGTCGGGCACGGCATATCGGTTCAACAACCGGGTTGTCATCTGAGCGTTACAATGAATCCCGGGATACTCGGCAAACCGGGCGGCTTGGATTTCACGGGCAGCCACGACTCTCCGGCGTATCGCCTCGCTCGGTTCTGCCGGGCGGGTATCGGAGATTTTCTCAAACGGGACAGGGACAATCTCTACCTGTATATCTATGCGGTCGAGCAACGGACCCGATATTTTTCCCAAATATCGTTGTATCGCTCCGGGACTACATATACACTCTTTCTCGGGGTGGTTATAATAGCCGCAGGGACAAGGGTTCATCGATGCTACCAGCATCACCCCGGCGGGATATTCTATCGAGTATTTTGCCCGGGCGATGGTTATTTTGCGGTCTTCGAGCGGCTGGCGCATCACTTCGAGTACCTGTCGAGAAAATTCGGGCAACTCATCGAGAAACAGCACGCCATTATGCGCCAACGAGATTTCACCCGGTTGAGGGAATGTACCGCCTCCTACCAACGCGACCGACGAAATCGTGTGGTGCGGCGCCCTGAAAGGGCGTTGCGACAACAGCGAACTGCCCCGTTCCATACGTCCGGCCACCGAGTGTATCTTGGTCGTTTCCAACGCTTCTTGCAAGGTGAGCGGGGGTAATATCGAAGGCAACCGCTTTGCCATCATTGACTTCCCGGCTCCCGGAGGGCCTATCAAAATAATATTGTGCCCTCCCGCAGCAGCCACTTCAAAAGCCCGTTTCACGCTCTCTTGCCCTTTTACATCGCTAAAATCAAGGTCGAAGTGGGTATATTCCTTGAAAAATTCGGCACGGGTATCGATTACGGTCGGTTCCAATTCAACCTCGCCATTGAGGAAGCGTATCACCTCTGTAATATTCTCTACCCCATACACATCGAGGTTATTCACGACTGCCGCCTCACGCACATTGGCTTTGGGGATAATCAACCCTTTGAAACCCTCTTCCCGAGCCTTGATGGCTATGGGCAAAGCTCCCTTGATGGGGAGAATCGTACCATCGAGCGACAACTCCCCCATGAGCATATAATCGTTTAATTTTTCATCTTTGATTTTTTCGTCGCTGGCCAAAATTCCTATCGCCAAAGGCAAATCGTATGAAGAGCCCTCTTTGCGAATATCGGCCGGCGACATATTCACGATTACCTGCCTCCTCGGGAATTTATATCCGTTATGCTCCACCGCCGAGAGTATTCGTTCGTGGCTCTCCTTCACAGCGGCATCGGGCAGCCCCACCATTAAGAAGCGTATCCCCTGCGAACAGTTGACTTCAATGGTCACGACAATGGCCTCAATCCCTTGAACGGCAGCTCCGAAAACTTTTACCAGCATAGTATCAGATTTTTAACAAACAATTTATGGCTCTATCACACGTTCTATGGAAGCCCTCAACGAATCGGGCAAAACGCCCCGCGCCACCACTCTTCCCGTCGAATCGGCTACCAACAAATGGGGCAGTGAATGTATATGAAGGCGCTTTACTCCCGAATGGAGATAACCGTTTTTGAGCCAGCGTTGTTCCCAACGAATAGTCGAATCGGATTCCACCCGGTGCCGCCATACGGCACTGTCGCGATCAAGCGAGATAGAAACTACCTGTAATCCCAACGTGTCGTAACGGTCGGTTATCTCTTGCAAAAAGCCATTGAATTTATCGGTGCCAAACGTTTCGGCCGCCCAAAAACAGAGTACAGTGGCCTTTGATTCGTCGGGGCTCAGAACTTCGATCGTATCGGCCAACGTGTGCAGGGAGAAACGGGGCAGCACCGTGTCGCTCTGTTGTTCGATTTTGTCACGTCTATATTCGGCCAAAGTAATCGCCCACGGCTCCGAAAGGAGCGATTGGTCCAACAATTGAATCAACGAATCGCAATAAGACTCATCGGCCTCGCCTATCAGATAGCTGTCGAGCAGTATCACACTCACCGGCGAATCCTTGTGTTTCCCCACATAGGTGGCCACCACCCCGCGCAACTCGTCATTCAGTTGTTCATATCGCCGGGTTCTCCACCCCGAAGCCGAGGTATTCCGCTCGGACAACCAAGTTTGCAACAACTCTTTATGCTCTTGATTGAACTTAAACAAGTCCTTGTTCAAGGAGCTACCCTTCACTTTCAATCCAAACGGGTCTTGCCCGTCGCCCGATAGCTCTATGCGGTCGCCATCTTGCACATATATCCGAGTAAACGGTGTCTTGTCGAAATAGTAAAATTGTATAGGTATCAGTGTCGACGACGAATTTTTGAGCGTGATAAATCCATTTTGCGGGCGCAGCGTGTCGACGACAATCCCGTGGTCGAGACTATACACGGCATACAACGGCCGGCCGCCCAAATTATTGATAGTCCCTTCTATCACAAATTCGTTATCCTTGCCGCCGCAACCCGACAACAACAAGGCAAAAAAACAGAGTATCGCTCCCGCTTTGTTCATGTGAATTGGTTTTCTGTTCTTGCAAATGTACTCGATTTACAGGAGAAGCCCAACTTTATCCCCACAAAACCCGCTATAAATATCGCAACACCCGAAAAAAAGACGAAAAAGAACGGCTTTTTTATGGCTGTTTCCACCACAAGTTCTTATATATTTGTAAAATATCGGGAAATGTCTTAGCAAAAAGCTCCGACGAAAATGTCTTTCTGCTTTCGACTTTCACTATATTTGCAAAAACAAGCCTTCTATGAAACGTCTCGCGATTCTTCTCCCGGTTCTCCTCCTAACTATCGCAGCCAACGCCCAGATACGCAGCGACGTCCCCAAATATAACCCCGACAGCGTGCGCGCCGAATTGGATAAAAGGCCTTACTTTTCTCTCTTCAAAGACAACTATTTCATCGGGGGTACCACCATCGGGGGCAAACCTACCGGACAAAACTCCGACGTGAAGTTTCAATTGAGTATCAGCCAACGGCTCACCAAGAGCAAACTGCCTTTCGACACCTACCTGTTCATCACTTATACGCAAAAAGCCTTTTGGAATGTATTCCAAAAATCGCTTCCCATGTATGACCTCAACTACAATCCCGGCATAGGATTGACACACCCGGTCATCTATCACGACCGTTTCATCGGACAAGTTACCCTCCTCATCGAGCATGAATCGAACGGGCAAGATAGTATTTGGTCCCGCAGTTGGAACAGAGTCTCCCTCATGGGAGCGCTCGCCTTCGACCGCAACGTAGAGTTCCAATTCAAAACATGGATTCCTATCATCGACAGCGGCAACAACCGCGACATACTCAAATACTATGGCATTTTTCAACTGGCCGGCAGCTACCTAAGCGACAACCGCCGTTTCGGAGGCTCGATTATCCTTACCAAACGCAGCGGCTGGAACCTCAATTTCAACACCGTCGTCGAATTGTTCGTCAGGCTCTTCAAAAACGAAAACCAATATCTATTCCTGCAATACTACAACGGCTATGGCGAAGGTCTGCTCGACTACAACAAATTCCACTCCCGCCTGCGCATCGGGTTTGTCATTAAACCGCAGAATTTCAGCAACTTCTGATTAATAAAAGTTTCTCCCCTATGCCACTATCGTGATACAGGGGAGGAATATAGGTACATTTGAATTCCCATCTGTGCGGCGAAGCCACATAAGAGAGGCTTCACACAGCGACAGAAAGGTTGAAAATCATATTCATCGGGGAGAGTCAACCGAGATTAAAGGCTTTCTTCACTACATCTACATAGTCGAGTTTCTCCCAAGTGAACAACTCCACCTCACGCACGACCGGCTCGGTGTTGTAGTGCGACGTGAAAGTCTTGACCACGGTCTGCGGTTTACGTCCCATGTGGCCATAGGCGGCCGTCTCCTCATAAATGGGATTGCGCAACTTCAACCGCTCCTCGATGGCTTTGGGGCGCATATCGAAAATCTCGCCCACCCGGCTGGCAATCTCGGCATCGCTCATCGGCACATGCGATTTACCGTATGTATTTACATAGATACTCACCGGCTCGGCCACGCCAATGGCATACGACACCTGCACCAGAATCTCGTCCGACACACCGGCGGCAACCAAGTTCTTGGCAATATGCCGGGCGGCATATGCCGCCGAACGGTCGACCTTCGAAGGATCCTTGCCCGAGAAAGCTCCTCCGCCGTGACCACCTTTGCCCCCATAAGTGTCGACAATGATTTTACGGCCGGTCAACCCGGTGTCGCCATGAGGCCCGCCAATGACAAACTTGCCCGTGGGATTCACCAGCAGCACGAGCCGGTCATCGAAAAGAGCCTGCACCCGCTCGGGCAATTGGGCAATAACCCGGGGCAGCAATACATTTTTCACATCGTTATAGATTGTCTGCAACATTTCCCGGTCGGCAGCGTCTTGCGCCTCGGGCGAGTCGTCGACCGGTGTCACAAACTCGTCGTGCTGGGTCGACAGCACAATCGTGTGAACCCGCACAGGTTCGTTCTGCTCGTTGTATTCGATAGTCACTTGTGACTTGGAATCGGGACGCAGGTACGACGTCACACGGCCTTTGCGCAAATAGGTCATGGCCGAAGCCTCGCGGCGAATGGCCGCCAACTCGGTAAGCAACAGGTGCGACAGATCGAGCGAAAGCGGCATGTAGTTGTCGGTCTCATTGCAGGCATAACCAAACATCATACCTTGGTCGCCGGCTCCCTGCTCCATAGCATCGGCTCGCTCCACACCTCGATTAATATCGGCCGACTGCTCGTGTATCGCAGAGAAAACGCCGCACGAGTCGGCATCGAATTTATACGAACTTTTATTATATCCGATACGATGAATCACACGACGGGTAACCTCCATCAAATCGACATAGGCATTCGATTTAACCTCGCCCGCCAAAACGACCTGCCCGGTCGTCACAAGGGTTTCGCAAGCAACTTTCGAGTTGGGGTCATACGCCAGAAACTCGTCAAGCAAAGCGTCCGAAATTTGATCGGCCACTTTATCGGGGTGTCCTTCCGACACCGATTCCGAGGTAAACAAATAGTTCATGGTTTCTCTCTTGAATAAATAATAAACACTTCTTTTTCAAGGAAGAAAGACTGCAATTTCCACAAAAGTAAAAATGATTTTCGATAAAGCCGGCCGGGCGGTGAAAGCCCTGTAACGCAGTTTTAGCATTTTTTTTCGTGGTTGCAAGCAGCCAAATCCTTCCACAGTTTTTGCAATTGCGCAGCAAAGATAATACACGCCATGTGCAAAAACAAATTTTTATGAACAATTTCCGTCCCATTGGGAAAGGCAGAAGTTTACCACAACGGAGAGCCTCCTCCCCGCCCCGGCGATCACCGCTCCTTCAACCCGGCCAATATCTCGGTAGCTGTCTTGCCCAACACAGGGTGCACCCACTGCGGAGCAATCTCGGCAAGCGGCTCCATGACAAAAGTGCGTTTGTGCATATAGGGGTGAGGCAATACCAATACATAGGTATCGAGTATCAACCCGTCGTAATCGAGCAAGTCAATATCGATGAGCCGGTCGACATACGTCCCGTCACCCCTGCGGTGTTTTTTACTTCCCAACTCCCGCTCGATGACTTGCACGATATTCAAAACCTCCTCGGGCGACAATTCGGTATCGACCGCCACCGCCGCATTACAAAAGGTGTGTACCGACTGGTATCCCCACGGAATCGTTTTATAAAACGACGACACGGCAACAACCGCTCCCACCCGCTCGCCTATCCGGGCGATAGCCTTTTTAATAATCTGCTCTTTATTCCCTAAATTCGAGCCTAAGCCCAAATACACTCGCTTCCCCATTGTTTTTTCTCTTTTTGCGCTACTAAGATAACAAAAAGGGCGGTTTTTACAAAAAACATTTTTGCAAAAATCTACTTATTCAACTTAATAAAAAAGGCTGTTATCTCCATTGGTTTTGCAAAACCATGTTTCGTGGAAAAACCTATTTTATCCTCCTAAAACCACAAGCCCCAATAACACACGACACAAGCACCGGGAAATAATCCCCAAGACAATGCGAAGGGGTCACCCCGAAGCCCGGGATAACCCCTTCGGCGGCAATTGCCACCAAGTGTCTGTCGAGCGTCGGAGACTCGATTATAACTTCACTTTCTTTGTTTTTCCTTTGCTCTCGTTGTGCATGCGGTCGACAGCCGTCACCACATAAACATATTCGCGGGTTCCCTTCTTATAAGGAAGCAAACATTTCGTGTCGCGGGTCACCGTTACCAAATGAGAAGTATCGTAAAGGCTGATTTCCTCTTCCGGGTCGAATCGATAGACACAGAAATAGATTTGTTTCTGCATCTCGTCTTTGGTATTCCGCCGTTTCCATTGCAATTCATACCCTTCGGGAGTCCATTTGGCCTTCAATCCCTTCACCTCGTCGGGAGCCTCGCTATCGATAAAGGTATAGGCCGGAATAAGCGCAGGCACGGCATGATAATAGTCGGTCAATTCATCGGCAATACCTTTATAGTTCCCGAGAAGCAAATAACCCGGCCAAAAACAGTTGCCCCCCACGTTATCGAGGTAGCGGCTCAACTGCATTTTATGATTGAGTTGGGTATAGATGGGGTTCACATCGGTAGCGTTCATGGTGCGTGCCACATCTTGCCCGATATAAAGGTGCCGACCATTGGCATGATTGTTCCACCAATAAATGAGGGTTTCGACACAGGCCGCCTTGTGGCCTATCTCCCAATAAAGTTGCGGCAACATATAGTCCACCCAACCCTCACGAGTCCACAACAAAACATCGGCATAGAGTTGGTCGTAATTTTGCAGGCCATTGGTGGCGCTGCCGTCGGGGTCGCTCTTTTGGTTGCGATAGATGCCAAACGGGCTAATTCCGAAACGCACCCACGGTTTGCGAGCTTTGATAATCCCGTTCAACTCTTTAATGAGCAAATTCACATTCTCACGGCGCCAATCGCCTCGTTCCATGCCGTTGCCGTAGCGGGCATAGCTCTCGTCGTCGGGGAACTCACTCTCGGCAATGGGATAAGGGTAAAAATAATCGTCCATGTGAATGGCATCGACATCGTAACGAGTGACAATATCGTCGACTACCTTGCCGATAAACTGGCGACACTCGGGCAATCCCGGGTCGAAATAGAGTTGCTTGCCATACTGCACAAACCACTCGGGGTGTTTGTGATAGATATGCGAAGGCGCCCACTTCTCCTCGGCATTGCCTACCCGATAGGGATTGAGCCATGCGTGCAACTCCATATTACGGGCATGGCACTGCTCGATCATATACTGCAACGGATCCCACAACGGATTGGGAGCCACACCTTGCTCACCGGTAAAATACTTGCTCCACGGTTCCAAATCGGATTGGTAAAACGCATCGGCCGTAGGACGCACTTGAAAAATCACCGCATTGATTCCCATACGGTGCAAACTATCCAACATTTGGTCGAAGTAGGCTTGCATCGTGGCTTTATCCATCTCACGGTACCGGCCTTGCCCTACCGTATGAATCCACGCTCCTCGAAACTCCCGCTTGGGATGCTCGGCTGCCAGCGAAAGCTCTCCGCCCAGACAAAAAAGCAAAAATAACGATAAATAAATTTTAAGTTTCATTGTATTGATTTTATTTCCGAAACAAAGATAGTACAACTGCGTGAAAAAACAAGTTTATCCATTTAAAGGTTACCGATTTGTCACGGCTCTTTCATTTAAGAAAGCATGGAAGTTACAAGAGCGCTGTTATTTTATAGCGAATACGAGCATGGTTGG
>CALUFO010000016.1 GCA_944320015.1 uncultured Barnesiella sp.
CATTGTGACCATCTGGCGTAATCCAAACAAAAAAGGATGACCCTTGAAAGTCTTTGACTTTTGGGTCACCCTCTTTTGCGTTTTACAGCGTCACGGCTCCATCGCCGACTCGTCGTGTAGGGTGAACGAGAAGGTCGTCTCAAAGACTTTGATATAGCCCGGCAGGGCATAGTCCCGGCTCTTCTCCCGCACGAGCGGCGAGGAGTTCTCCGTGCACTGCAAGCATTGCAGGGTCTGGTACAGTTTGTTCGCTAATTGCTGGCGTCCGCGGGCCTTGTCGTAGGTACCCGATGCGTAGCTGGTGTCGTGGTAGCAGTCGATAGCCAAGCGCACGGTGATGAACGACTCGCTGTTCTGCGCCCCGTAGCCGAGGTCGTGCCAGTTCGAATCGGTGTTGCCGATCAAGACACAGGGGAAGGTGACCGGGTAGTGGTCCTCTTCCGCTCCCATTTCCAGCTGGCCGTAGTCCTCGTCGATAAGCGAGAGTTCCGGCATCTCCCGGGCGATCTGCTCCATGATGGCGATAAAGATTTCTTCCATGACTTTATGAATTAAAAATGTTGGTGATTTTTTCGGCCATTTTCTTCTCTATTTTCTCGTTGAGTTCCTCGCTCTCCCCGATAAATTGCCGTTGGGGAATGCGTATGTTCAGTTTCTTTTTTTTAGTGAGGGCGAGTCCTTTCCACATCTGCGCTTGCGGGTTGGGCTGCCGTTTGGCCGCCGCTTTTTTGCGGGTTTTCTTTCCCGCTCCTTTCTTCGTCTCGCCCATAGCCTCGCGGTACTTGCCCCATGCAAATCGCCTCATACGGTCGGTAACGGTTACGGTGACTGTTCCTCCCCAGTTGTGAATGGGGGCATAGACCACATCGTTCGATATTTTCACCCGGTAGTCTGTCGGTATGTATTTAATCGATTCGAACAGGTGTTTGCGCTCGGAAAGCAGTGTGCCGTAGTTGCCGGCGGCGTCGGTTCTTCCGGAGGAGAGCCGCTTGGCCTTCGGCCACGGGTGCAGCCCCCCGTTGACGAACCCGCCTTGTCGAAAGTTGTTTTGAAAGTGCTCTTGTGCCATGCGTCCGGCGATGACCGGCATCTCCCGGCGCATGAGTGTGTCCAATTTTTTTTTGTTCTGTTCTATCTGTTTGGCGAACTCTTTTATGTCCATTTATTTGTTATTTAAATAATAACCATTATATTTGCAACAAAGTAAGATAGATGCAGTGATGCCACCATGGGAGGTGGGAGGGCTTATGCCATCATATCGGAGGTTCGAATCCTACCCACTGTTTCTATCTTATTTTTCTATACATACCAAGGGTGCTCTCGTCCAATGTTCCAGCCGTGATAAAGGCGTTCACTGTTTTCTTCACGCCCCATATCTTTATCCGATAATTCAGCTCCACCACAAATTTTTGTACTTCATTTCCTTGACGTGTGATGAACTGTATGTTTCTTTTCTGTTTATCCCAATAGACCTCACACCTTCCCATTAACGAAGGAAAAGCTATAAGTTGTTCCGGCATTACACTCTTCCCGGTTTTTTGTTTTACCGTACGCAAGGCATGTTGTATCTGTTTATCGGTCATGTACACCTCGTCCGTCAGAAGCTCTATCCCCTCTTTAAGGAGGAACGCCTTTATATCTGCCGACAGACTACCTATCATAACGGAGAGCCCTTGGGTATAACCGGTTTCTATTTGTTCGATAATACCCCGTATGCTTTCTTCCGCCTCATGGATAATCTCCAATTCTCCCATTAGCTTTTTCACTGCTTTCTTAGCTCCCGGATAGGCATTTGCTATATACGGGTGCGTGTCGGAAAACAGCTTGCCGTCCTTTCCCGGGTTGTTATCCAGCCCGGGGTGCGGGTTGTCCTTTGTCGTGAAGCCGGGGATTTCGGTCACCGGGTCGTCCGTCGAGGAGAGGTCGCATTTGCAGTTCCAGCGGTCTCCCGGCCGGTGCTGGCTCCAGAACGGGTCGTCAATGGGACGAACCGTCCCCCAGAATATCATGTGGTCCTTCCCGGGATTGACCGAGGTGGAAGGCATCCACCGCAGATTGGGCAAGACGTCTTTCTCCCGCTCGAATTGCTGCCAGTCGGCCGCCTGATGCGCCCGCAAGACCGCCGTGTTGTACTCGGTTCGCAACCAATGACCCACCTGATGCGAGGCGATGGGCATCACCTCCTTCCGCCACTGTCCGAACGGTTTTAGATTGCCGTTCGAATCCAATAATAATTTGGCCATGTCGTTCTGCATGCGGTGTACCTTGAAGGCGGCAAATACCTCGTTATTCCGCAATATAGCCGCACGGAAGTCGTCGTCAGGATCCACGGCCCCGGACTCGTCGAAGCCTTTTTGGGCGGCCTCGTCTATCTTGTCGCAAATCTCGTTGAAGAGGTTAATCTCGATGTCGGTCGCCGGGTGGAAGCTCTTGCTGTAAATGTTCCGCAAGGCGCGGCGCAATACCTCGCCGGAGAACTCGAAGCCCGAGGAGACGTCCTCCTTCTTCGCCCCGTAGAGGCGGTCGACTACCAGTCTAAAACTGCCCCGCCGACGGGGCTTTCCCGAAAAAACGGGCCAGCCGGTCGCGGAAAGAGTTTTTACGTTTAGGTTCGGGCTCAGGGTTAGGTTCGGGTTCCGGATCTTCCTCTTCCTCCTCGATTTCTTCCTTCTCCGGTTTTTTCTGCTGCTGTTGGAGCCGCTTGGCGGCGGCCTTCTCACTTTTCCGCACCTCTTCCCGCTCTCTTTTCAACCGGTCGTAGTCGGCCGGTTTCTCGATACCGAACTCCTCGTAGAGGTAGTCGTCGGAGACCGGCAGGTCAAACTGCCGGGAGATTTGTGTGAGGATATTGATTTTCGCCGTGGGGTCTATCTCCTTTTTCTCCGGGAAGCAAAAACTGCCTCCGGAGGTGTCGATGCCCATGCGGGCGAAGATGTCGGCCATGTCGTAGTTGAGCACGTCGAGAAGATAGCGCTTGTCGGCCTCGGCCACTTTGTCCTCCACCTTTTTGTGGACAGTACCCAAAGCCTGCGTGCCGTTTTCCGAGGATTCCGTGGTCAACGTGTTGCCGAGGACGAGCTTCGAAATCTCGTTGTTGCACCGCTCGCAGAGGCGCTCGTACACATCGGCCGAACCGGTCTTGTTGCCGGCCTCGATAAAGTTGAGTTTGGTACCCTCGTCGTGAAAGAACTGCGCGAGGCTGCCGATGTTCGCGGCATCCTCTATGGCCCGCTGGCGGGACTGCTCGTCGTCGGAGTCGTAGATATACTCCTGAATGGGCATGCCGAAGAGCTCGGAGAACTGCGACCAGTCTCCGGTGGTGTTGCGCTTGTAGATGACCCACGGCGCCGCCTTGGCCAGCAACCCCAAGTCGTCAGGGCTGCCGATGAACAGCAGGTCGGAATAATTGTCCCACGGCAGGCCGACGATGTCCGTCTGATGCCTGAGGATAAGCCGCCTTACGGGGTCTACATGCTTGCGGGGAATAAGGTCGTAGTCCACCCACTCCCCCTCCCGGTAGAACTGGCAGAGGGAGAAGCCCCAGAATTTGGCGTCGATGATGTCGCCGACCAGCCGGAACTCGATGTCTCTCCTTTCACACTATTAAATTTTACTCTTGCTTGCCGTAGGCGGGGGATTTAAACTCCTCCTCTGTGTGTTGTGTGAGCAACGCAGGGAAGAAAGGCAGGCACTTCGATTTCCCGGGAATATGAGTAAAATGCCATGAATTTTTCGGTACACTCTTTTTTCATTAATTTTGCATCATAAAGTTTGATTGTTATGAATATACTTCTCGATGTACACACTCACACGGTGGCCAGTGGGCATGCGTTCAGCACTTTGCAGGAAATGGTGAGAGCCGCGGCCGACAAAGGATTGCAGATATTGGGCGTTACGGAGCATACGAGCGGTATTCCCGGCACTTGCCCCGACATCTATTTTCGCAATCTGCCGATTGTCCCTCGTGTGATGTATGGTGTGGAGTTGCTGTTGGGAGCCGAAATCAATATTGTCGATTATGAGGGATCACTCGATTTGGAAGAGAAGTATTTCCGTTTTCTCGATTTGCGCATTGCCGGGTTGCATTCGTTGTGTTATCGGCCGGGGAGTGTCGAGCAGAATACTTCGGCGGTGCTGGGAGCGATACGCAATCGTCATGTCGATATTATCAGCCACCCGGGCGACGGCACGGCCGACCTGCATTTTGAGCCGCTGGTGCTGGCGGCCAAAGAAAATGGCGTGTTACTCGAGATCAACAACAGTTCGCTCAATCCCTGTCGGCATAAGGAGAAGGCTCGGGCAAACAATTTGGAAATATTGCGCCTGTGCAAGCGTTATGAGCAGCCTGTGATTTTGGGGAGCGATGCGCACATTTCGTTTTCGATAGCCGATTATCATTGGCTTTATCCACTGCTGGCCGAAGCAGATTTCCCCGAGTCGCTTATCCTTAATGACAAGCCCGAGGTATTCAAGTCCCGGTTGAAGAGAAATCACGAACCGATGGCGATTTAAAATCGCATCATGCCATAGCGGTCGAAACTTTTTCGTCGTGAAATCCACAGGGTGAGCAGTACCGAAATGAGCGACGAGGCAAAAATCGTTATCATCAACATGATTTGGTATTTAATCGCTACGCTGGGGCTGCTGCCTCCCAGTATTTGTCCGGTCATGGTTCCCGGCAGGGCGATAAGTCCCATGACAGCCATCGAGGCGATTGTGGGGTTGAACGATTTGATGAGCGCTTCCCGCATGAAAGGGTTGAGCGCTTCGCCGGGGGTAGCCCCGTTTCCCAGCAGATAGAGGTATAGTTGCCGCTCTCGATGAAGCGACCCGTAAAACGAGTTGAGGGCTATGACGTTGGCCGATAGCATGTTGCCCAAAATCATGCCGCTGATGGGGATAAAGTACCGGGCAGTGAAGATTTTCTCGGGGCGGACGACCACTCCCAAGAAGTAGAAGTCTATGATAAGCAACGAAGCCAGAAAAGCGATGGTGACAGCCATAAAAAGCGTTTTAAGAGGAAGCCGGGTACGCTTCAAGACCGTCGACGAGGCGATAGCTATCATGAGCAATATCCACAGCAGGTTTATCCACAGGTTGTCCCACAAAAACAAATATTCGAGATAAAAGCCGATGAGAAACAGTTGCACGGTCATGCGCAGAGCCGCCCAAAGAGTGTCTTTTACCAATCCGGTGCGGTATCGGTAGAGAAAGTAGGCGGGGATTATCAGCAGGAGGAATCCCAATGCCATGTGACCGTAGCCGATGTCGATAGTTTCCATAATCAATCTCCGATATATATTTTCCGGTCGAACGACTCGATGAAGCGTGTGTCGTGCGAGACCATGACGACGGTCGCTCCTCGCATGGCTCTGATGTAGTCGACGACAAGGGAAATCGAATGGGGATCGAGCGCCGAGGTAGGCTCGTCGAGCAGCACTATTTTTTTGCCGAGCAGGGCGGCAATCATCAGCATGATGCGCTGTCGCTGTCCACCCGATATTTCGACCACTTGTTTCTCATAGAGTTCGGCTTCGAGTCCAAGCCTTGAAAAGTGATCCAATACGGTTGCGTCCGAAGGTTTTGCCGATTGGTTTGCCCGCAGGTTGAACGGCGCTTCGACCAAGGCTTTTACGGTGTCGAACGGAAGGGTAAATTCTTGCGGCAGCCAAGCGGTCATTTTTCTCACATGCTGCACGGTTGCCGGGTCGAGTCTTTTCCCGTCGATGCGTATCGTCCCCTCGTCGGGCAAGACAAACCCCGCTATCGAAGCGAGAAGGGTGCTTTTCCCGTGCCCCGAAGGGCCGTAAAGCACCACTTTCTCGCCCTCGCCGATGCGACACGAGAAGTGTCGCATCAGGGGCTTGTTGTCATAAATGAAAGTTATATCGTCGAACTCAATCATTTTGCGGCATCGGTAGTTTCGGCTTGCGGTTTCAGCCAGCGGTCGAGCCAGCGGAAGAAAATCCGTTGCCACAGAACGCCGTTTTGCGGTTTCAGTATCCAATGGTTTTCGTCGGGGAAGATAACCATTTCGGCCGGTACACCCCGCAATTTGGCCGCATTGAATGCCGACATGCCTTGCGAAGCCAAAATACGGAAGTCGTATTCGCCGTGTGTGATGAGTATGGGAGTATCCCATTGGTCTACGAATTTGTGGGGCGAAGTGGCAAACGTGCGTTGAGCCGTCGCGTTGTTTTTGTCCCACGGAGCACCTCCCATATCCCAGTTGGCGAACCACATTTCCTCGGTTTCGACATATTGCTGTTCGAGATTATAAATGCCGGCATGAGCGATAAAGGCTTTGAACCGTTTTTGGTGATGGCCGGCCAGCCAATAAACCGAGAAGCCTCCGTAGCTGGCACCTACCGCGCCCATATGGTCAGCATCGATAAAGGGTTCTTTCTTCATCTCGTCGGTAGCGCTGAAATAGTCTTTCATGTTTTGGCCGCCGTAATCGCCGCTTATCTGTTCGAGCCATTCTTGGCCGAAGCCGTAGAGCCCGCGGCGGTTAGGGGCGATCACGATGTAGCCGTTGGCTGCTATCAGTTGCAGGTTCCAGCGGTAGGACCAGAATTGGCTCACCGGCTGTTGGGGGCCGCCTTGACAATAGAGGATAGCGGGATATTTCTTCGAGGGGTCGAAGTGGGGAGGATAGACAATCCATGTGAGCATTTTTTTATTGTCGGTTGTTTTGATCCAGCGCTCTTCCACTTTGCCCATGGTGAGCTGGTCGAGAATATCTTTGTTCTCGAACGAAATCTCTTTCACCTCCTTGGTTTGGGGGTTGATGTTATAGATTTCGTCGGGTTGCGACAAGGAGTGGCGCATGGCGATCAGGCACGATTCGTCCACCGGAGCCAGCGATGCGTAATCGTAGTAGCCGGTGGTAATCTGTTCGATGCTCTTGTCGAGCCCCACACGGAAGATATGAATTTCGCCTTGATAAGCCGAGCGGATATAGAGCGATTGGCCGTCGGGGCTCCAAGCCAGTTCGTCGGTGCTGTAATCGAAATCGGCTGTCAAGTCTTGTTTTTCGCCGGTCTCCATGTTCATGACAAAGAGTCGGTTTTTGTCCGATTCATATCCGTCGCGCTCCATGCTGCCCCAAGCCAGATATTTCCCGTCGGGCGAGAAGGCCGGAGTGGTGTCGTAGCCCATCATGCCCTCGGTGAGGTTTTTGGTTTCGCCCGAGGCGAGGTCATAGAGGTATATGTCGGAATTGGTCGAGAGGGTATATTCCACTCCCGTTTTCTTGCGGCTGGTATAGGCTACCGCTTTGCTGTCGGGGGTCCAAGCGAATGATTCGATGCCGCCGAACGGTTTCATGGGCGATTCATACGGTTCGCCTTCCATGATGTCGACGATGTTGGAGATCTCTTTCCCGTCGAACGACGCGATATAAGGGTGGGGAATCTCTTCGACCCATTCGTCCCAATGTTTATACATGAGGTCGTCGATCACACGCCCGGTCGCTTTGTCGAGGTCGGGATAGATGTCCGATGCCTTTTGGCTGTATTTCACATTGCCGATAAAGAGAATATGTTTCTCGTCGGGAGAGAAGAGAAAGCCGTGGATACCCTTTTCGTGGTGGCTTATCTGCCGTGCGTTGCTCCCGTCGGCGTTCATAATCCACAGTTGTGATTCGCCGCTTTTCCCCGACAGGTAGGCAATCTGTTTGCCACCGTCGATCCACACGGCGTTGCCCTCCGATTCGGGAGTACAGGTAATTTGTTTTTTGTTTTGCCCGTCGATGTCTACGACAAAGAGCTCGCGGTTGCTTTTGTTTTGCTCGAGGTTCTCGTAGGATACGCCATACAAAATTTTGCTCTTGTCGGGCGATACCACCGGGTCGCTCACTCTGCCGAATGCCATAAGCACCTCGGTCGTCATAATCCCGTTCTCCACTTTCACGGGCTGTTTGCCGATAATGTCGCCGGTTTTTCCGGTCGGCTGACAGGCTGTCACCAATAAAGCTCCTGCCATCATCATACAATTTAATTTGTTCATAAATAACAGTTTGTGGTTTTTATTTTTTGTTATATCTGTTTCTCTTTTTCCCATTTTGAGGCGATTTTGTGCCGTTCATGAGTTTGGCAGGCTTTCGCCACGGCGTATTTCCGTATAGTTTTTCCAGCAAATCGGTGCGGTGCATTCGTTGGAGCGAGTCTTGTATATCGCTTCGTTTCTCGGGCAGATACCAGAAAAAATATTTGCGTTGATTGAGCTTCTCTTCGGGTTTGCGGGCGGTGAAAATCTTTTCGCCCGTGTAGGGGTGTATTCCTGTATAATAGATTTCGGTTGAGAGTGTCATTGGAGTTGGCGTGAAATCTTGCACTTGTTCCAATTTGAAATTCATGTGTTTGGTCAGTGCCGCCAGCTCGGCCATGTCTTCTTCGGTGCAACCGGGGTGGCTCGATATGAAGTAGGGGATAATCTGTTGGTTCAGGCATCTCTCTCGGTTGATGCGGTCGAAAATGCGCTTGAACTCCTCAAAGAGCGAAAACGACGGTTTGCGCATGATCGAGAGTACACGGTCCGAGGTGTGCTCGGGCGCAACTTTCAAACGCCCCGATACATGGCGGCTTATCAGTTCTTCGGTATAGGGGCGTGTGCAGCGGTTTACCGCCTCGTCTTTATGGCGGTGCAACAGCAAGTCGTAGCGCACGCCACTGCCAACAAACGACTTTTTTATCCCGGGCAATGCGTCGACGGCGTGGTAAATGTCGAGCAAAGGGGCATGATCGGTGCAGAGGTTGGGGCATATCGTGGGTGCCATGCAGGAGGGGCGCTTGCATCTGTGGCAAAGTTCCCCGTTCTCGCCGTGCATGCGGTACATGTTGGCCGACGGGCCGCCCAAGTCGCTCAAATAGCCTTTGAAGTCGGGCATCTCGGTGATTTGTTTCACCTCTTTGAGAATCGAGGTCTTGGAGCGCGAGGCGATAAATTTGCCTTGATGAGCCGAGATCGTGCAGAAAGCGCACCCGCCGAAACAGCCTCGGTGCAGATTGACCGAGAATTTAATCATCTCATAGGCCGGTATCGTCTTGCCTCGGTATTTGGGGTGAGGCATGCGGGTGTAGGGCAGGTCGAACGAAGCGTCTATCTCGGCTTCGGTCATGGGGGGATAGGGCGGATTCACGACGATAACCCGTTCGGCCACGCTTTGCCATAGGCGCTTAGCGTGGTATTTATTCGATTCCTCCTCGATGTGGCGGAAGTTTTCGGCCTGTTTGCGTTTGCTTCGGAGGCACTCTTCGTGCGAAGCCAGCACAATGTTATGCTCGTCTTCAATGACAGTTGGCATTTCGATTTTGGGACGCACGACGGCCGTTTGGGGAATATCGGTTAGGCTATCTATTTTTTCGCCTTGCCGCAGCCGGCGGGCAAGCTCGACGATAGGCCGCTCGCCCATACCGTATATCAGTAAGTCGGCCGGGCAATCGGCCAAAATACCGGGCAGTAGTTTGTCTTGCCAATAGTCATAGTGGGTGAGCCTGCGCATAGAGGCTTCGATACCTCCCACGACAACCGGTATGTCGGGGAATAGCTGTTTGAGAATGCGGCTATACACGACAGTCGGGTAGTCGGGACGCATGCCGTGCCGTCCGTTGGGGGTGTAGGCGTCGTCGCTTCTCAATCGCTTGTTGGCCGTGTAATGGTTGACCATAGAGTCCATGGCTCCGGCCGAGATGCCGAAAAAGAGGCGGGGAGTGCCCAGCTTTTTGAAGTCTCGCAGGTCGTCCTGCCAATTGGGTTGAGGCACAATCGCCACCCGTAGTCCTTCGGCTTCGAGGATACGCCCGATAACGGCCGCCCCGAAAGAGGGGTGATCTACATAGGCGTCGCCCGAGAACAAGATTACATCGACATAATCCCATTCCCGCAAATCCAATTCTTTGCGGGTAGTGGGCAGCCAGTCTTGCAATCGGTATTCTTTCATATCTTTATGGGTATAACTCTAATCTCGGTGAGCGGGAGCGGCCGAGGCTTTTTGTAACAAATCTTCCAGTTTGACAAGCTCGTCCCGGTATTGAGCCGCTTCGATAAATTCCATTTTCTTGGCCGCTTCGACCATTTGTTTGCGAGTGCGCTCGATAGCCTTTTGCAACTGCTCTTTCGACATGTATTTGACCACTGGGTCGGCGGCCACGTCGATATGTTCCCGATATTCGTCGCTGTATGCTTGGGGAACCGGGGCGGCTCGAAGGGGCTTTGCCGGTTGAGTTTGTTGCGACTCGGCATTCGATACGAGGACCGAACTCTTCGCCTTTTGTATGGCTTTGGGGGTAATGTGGTTCGCCTCGTTGTAGGCCAGTTGTTTCTCTCGCCGCCGATTGGTCTCGTCGATGGTTTTTTGCATGCTTTCGGTTATGCGGTCGGCATACATGATGACCCGGCCGTTGAGGTTGCGGGCGGCTCGCCCCACGGTTTGGGTGAGCGATCGGTGCGAGCGGAGGAATCCCTCCTTGTCGGCGTCGAGTATGGCAACCAGTGAAACTTCGGGTAAATCGAGTCCTTCACGCAGCAGGTTCACCCCGATAAGCACATCGTAGACCCCGGCGCGCAAGTCGTCGAGAATTTTTATACGGTCGAGCGTGTCGACATCGGAGTGAATATAATTGCAATTAATGTCGAGTTTCAGGAGATAACTGTTCAACTCCTCGGCCATACGTTTGGTGAGGGTCGTGACCAAAACCCGCTCGTCGCGTTCGATGCGCTGTTGTATCTCTTCCAGCAAGTCGTCTATCTGGTTGAGGCTGGGGCGCACCTCAATGACCGGGTCGAGCAGGCCGGTGGGTCGGATTACCTGTTCGACCACGACACCTTCGCTTTTTTCCAATTCGTAGTCGGCGGGGGTGGCGCTCACATAAATAATCTGTTTGGCCAAACTTTCAAATTCTTCGAACTTCAATGGGCGGTTGTCGATGGCGGCCGGCAGCCGGAAACCGTATTCCACCAAATTCATCTTGCGCGAGCGGTCGCCGCCGTACATCGCCCGTATTTGCGGCACGGTCACATGGCTTTCGTCGATGATTGTGAGAAAATCTTTCGGGAAATAGTCGAGCAGGCAGAACGGCCTTGTACCCGCTTCGCGTGCGTCGAAATAGCGCGAGTAGTTCTCTACCCCCGAGCAATATCCTATTTCACGGATCATCTCCACATCGTAGGTCACCCGTTCGTAAAGGCGCTTGGCTTCCAACTCTTTGCCGATAGACTTGAAAAACTCCACCTGTTTGCCGAGGTCGAGTTCTATCTCGCCGACCGCTCTGTCGATTCGTTCCTTAGTCGTGACAAACAGGTTGGCCGGGAAAATCTTGTAGGTATCGAATTGCTCGATGGTGCCGCCCGTGGCGGGGTCGATAGTGCGAATCGATTCTATCTCCTCGCCCCAGAACTCGATGCGTACGATCACATTGTCATAGGCCAAGTAAATATCTACCGTGTCGCCTTTGACCCTGAAATTTCCACGGTTCAACTCCACCTCGTTGCGAGAGTAGAGCGAATCGACAAAGAGCCGCAGCAATCGGTTCCGACCTATGTTGTCGCCCACTTTCACTTCGATTACATTGTCGTGGAAATCCTCGGGATTGCCTATGCCGTAGAGACACGATACCGACGATACCACGATCACGTCTTTGCGCCCCGAAAGGAGCGCCGAGGTCGCGGCCAGTCGCAGCCGGTCTATCTCTTCGTTGATAGCGAGGTCCTTTTCGATATAAGTGTCGGTCGAGGGAATATAAGCCTCGGGTTGATAGTAGTCGTAATAAGAAACAAAATATTCCACCGCATTCTCGGGAAAGAACCCTTTAAACTCGTTATATAGTTGAGCCGCCAAAGTCTTGTTGTGGCTCAGTATGAGGGTGGGTTTCTGCACACGCTCGATCACATTGGCCATGGTAAACGTCTTTCCCGAGCCGGTGACACCCAATAAAGTCTGGTAGGGGATACCGTCGAGTATGCCCCGACTCAACTCGTCGATAGCTTCGGGTTGGTCGCCCGTAGGCCGGTAAGGTGATATGAGCTTGAAATCCATGAGATACGATTCGTTAAGATTCGGGGATAATCAAACAAAGAATAAAGTAAATCACGATAGGTGTGCCTATGGCGCCAATCGACAGAAGCACAAAAATGATGCGTACCACCGTAGGGTCCAAACCTATGTATTCGCCAATACCCGCACACACGCCGCCTATCATGCGGCCGTCACGGGGACGAGTAAGCCGTTTAATCGTATTCATCTTTATATTTTCTCGTGCGGGAATAGACCTCGGCCTCGGCGCGCAGACACCCCTCCGTTAGGGCGTTGTCGAGCCTCTGTCTATTTATCGCATTAATTAAATGCAAAGATACTACAAATAGGTAGGAAAAACAAGATTGTGCGATTCGGAAGATATTCAATGGAGTCCGATGGTCGGTCATACCCCTGTTCTTTTTTATCCTTGATAAATATTTATTGGTCGATATAAACGCCGTTATTGGCGACAAATAGAGTTATTTTGTCTCGTCATCGTTAAAATTCTCTTATTTGTTTTCTATATTCGTGCGAAATCTCTAACTTTGCAAACTGATAATGAAACGAATGATGCGAAAAATAATCTGTTCAATAATTTGTGCTTTGCTCCTTGTGTCGTGCGGCGAATATAATAAGATACTGAAAAGTACTGATTATGAGCTGAAATATGATTATGCCAAAAAGGCTTTCGAGCGTAAAAAATACATGCAGGCCGCTACGTTGCTCGAAGAGTTGGTCGCTATTTTCAAGGGTACCGACCGCGCCGAAGAGTCACTCTATCTGTTGGCTCGCAGTTACTATTTGAACAAAGATTACATCACTTCGGGCGAATACTTCCAAGCCTATTACAAGAATTATCCCAAAGGCGAGTATGCCGAATTGGCTCGTTTTTATAGCGGATATGGCTATTATTTGGACTCACCCGAGGCCAAGCTCGATCAAAGCGGGACTTATAAGGCCATCGATGAAATGCAACGTTTCCTCGACTATTTCCCCAACAGCGAGCGGGCGCAGCAGGCGCAGGATATTATCTTTGAATTACAAGACAAGTTGGTTTATAAGGAGTTGCTCAACGCCCAGTTGTATTACAACTTAGGTAATTACATGGGAAATAATTATCAGTCGGCGATAATCACCGCGCAGAATGCTTTGAAAGAGTATCCTTATACCCGTTATAAAGAAACTCTGTCGATGCTTATTTTGAAGTCGAAATACCAAGAAGCCGTGCAGAGTATCGAGGAACGGAAACCCGAGCGGTTTCGCGATGTCATTGATGAATACTATTCGTTTATCAACGACTATCCGACAGGAGAAAATGCCAAGGAAGCCCAGAATATTTTTAAGGTGGCCAATAAATATGTAAAAGATTAATCTTTAAAAATAATGGATTACAAGAAATCAAATGCACCGACAAACACCGTAACACGCGATATGGTGGCTTTGTCTTCCGACACCGGGAACATTTATGAAACGGTTTGTATTATTGCTAAAAGGGCTAATCAAATCGCCGTGGAAATGAAATCGGACCTTGAAAAGAAACTGCAAGAGTTTGCTTCTTGCAATGACAATTTGGAGGAGGTTTTCGAAAACCGCGAGCAGATAGAGATTTCGCGCTATTACGAGAAATTGCCTAAACCGGTTCTTATCGCCACGCAAGAATATATCGAGGGAAAAATCTATTATAAAAATCCCGAGAAAGAAAAATCGGCTATTGAATAATACCTTGTTGGGCTTAACGGCAAGCCGCACTATTTTTAATGGGTAGTGCGGCTTGCAGGTTTTTCTTGAATTATCGATGCCGGCCGGCGCAGAGGTAGTTTGCCGCCGGTGGGAATAAAGATACCATTAGTTCATTAAAATTATGATTAATAGAATATTAATCCGTTCAAAGGTCATTCAAATAGCCTATTCGTATTTCTTGACGAAAGACAAGAGCGTCATGGATGCCGAGAAAGAACTGTTTTTCAGTTTCGAGAAATCATACGAGTTGTATCACCTGCTATTGACCTTGATGGTTGAGTTGACCGATACGCAGGCGGCCAGAGTGGAAGCGGCCCGCATGAAGTTTCTGGCTACTCCCGAGGAAAAAAATCCCAATATGCGCTTCGTGAACAACCGTTTCATCGAGCAGTTGAGAAATTGCGACGATTATAAGGAGTATCACGAGAAGAAGCCTGTTACATGGACTACCGACCCGGAGTTCCTGCGCGACTTCTCGGAGCGCATTGTCAAAAGCGATTTATATAAAGAGTACATGACTGCTCCCGACGATTCGTATGAGAACGATTGCGAATTTTGGAAGAAAGCGCTTAAATCGCTGATTTGTACCGACGAAGAGCTGTTGGATTTGTTGGAACAGAAGTCGTTGTATTGGAACGACGATTTGGAGATAATTGCCACGTTTGTGTTGAAAACCATCAAACAGTTTAACGAGATGAACGGCACATCGCAATCGTTGTTGCCCATGTTTAAGGACGACGACGATGCCCAGTTTGCCAAAGACCTGTTCCGCAACACCTTGCTTCACGGGGAGGAATATCGCAGCTACATAGAGAATTTTGTCCGCAACTGGGAAATCGAGCGTGTCGCTTTCATGGATATCGTGATCATGATGGTCGCATTGAGCGAACTGCATGGCTTCCCGTCGATTCCTATCCGCGTTACATTGAACGAATATATCGAGTTGGCCAAATCGTACAGCACAGTGAAGAGCGGACAATTTGTAAATGGCGTGCTGAACGCAATAGTTGATAATCTTAAAAAAGAAGGCGCACTGACAAAAGAATAACAAATTTGTTATATATTTGTGGACCGAAAGATTTTTTCGGGAGAGAGATAAAAATATTTTAAAAGCTAAATTATGACTACACTATCCATTCTTTTACAAGCTGCTTCGGCATCGAACGGCACAATGAGTATCCTGATGATGGTCGCTTTGATCGCCATCTTCTATTTTTTCATGATTCGTCCTCAATCGAAACGTCAAAAAGAGATTCGCAAATTCCGTGAATCGCTTGCCGCCGGTGACAAAATCGTTACCGCCGGTGGACTGTTTGGGAAAATAAAAGAGGTGAAGCCCGATTCGTTTATCATCGAGATTGCCGAGAATACCCGTGTGCGCATTGCCAAGGATTCGGTGTATCCGTCGGTTGCCGATGCCAAAGACAACGGTGCCCAACAGGCTAAGTAAATCGAATTTATCCAATAAAAACTCCTTCGTGGAGAAATAAAAAGATAAAGTTTTTTATCGATAGAGGCTATCTGTCCCGATAAAAAACTTTATCTTTGTTGTATATAGTCGTTGCATGTATATGATATGAAGAGGAATATTTCGGTGCGCATAGCCGCAAAATTCAAATCGATTATTCGCAAGATAGGAACTGTATTCCGCCAAGAACGCACCCGGGAACTGTTCACTTTCTTGGGCTTTGTCTTGCTCTCTTTGATATTCTGGTTCATGCAAGGGCTGAACGAGGATTTCGAGAACTCTTTTGAAATTCCGGTAGAACTGCGTGATGTCCCCGATAAAACCACCCTTATCAACGACCTACCCACTCATATCGAAGTGAGAATACGCGATAAAGGCCCCGTGATGTTGGGGTATGCGATAGAGGGACTGTCGCCGTTGCAAATCAATTTTCAGGAGTATGACAAGGGCGGTAGTTTTTTCAGGCTTTCGCCATCTCAACTCGAAACAATTTTGCGAAAATCGCTACGGGCCACGACGACGGTCGTATCGATTATCCCCGATACGATAAAGGTCATGTACACACACAATGCTGGTAAGCGTGTCAAACTGGTCGTGAAAGGAACCGCGTCGACCACGCCTCAATGTGTGTTGAGCGGTGAGATGACGGCCGACATAGATTCGGTCATGGTGTATGGCGACCAGCACTCGTTGAACCGGCTGAAAGAGGTATATACCACGGCGTTTGATGTTAAACGGCTGAACGACACCCTGCGCACGGTTGTCGAGATAAAAAAAATACCCAACCTACGCATCGTCCCCGAGCAGGTGACGGTGACGATACCGGTGGAGGAGATGACCTCTAAGACGCTCGAGATTCCTATCGTTCCCCAAAATGTGCCCCGGGGCTGGACTCTTTTGACATTTCCCTCGTCGGTTCAATTGTCATGTATGATGCCTTTCAGCAAATTTGCGGCGGTGGAGGAAGAGTCTTTCTTGGTAAGCGTCGATTTATCCGACTTATCGGCCGGAAATTCGCCCAATAAATTGTGCGTAAGGTTATTGAAGTCGCCCGAGTATGTTCGCAATATCTATTTGTCGCAGGATAGCGTCGACTATATTTTGGAACAGAAACGGTCGTTGTTTACCGAGCCCGCCGATACAGTGGCTGTCTCGATTCCCGATACGATATGAAACGGATAGGCATTACAGGAGGCATAGGCAGCGGCAAGTCGGTCGTGTCGCAGTTGTTGCGTGTGATGGGCTATCCCGTGTACGATACCGATTCGGAAGCCAAGCGTTTGATGAACACTTCGCCGGGGCTTAAAGCGCAGATCGCCGAGGCTTTCGGCTCCGATGTTTATGACGGGAGCGGAGTGTTGAACCGGGCGTTGCTGGCCTCTCGGGTATTTGGGCAAGCCGATTGCGTGACCCGGCTCAATGCGATTGTTCACCCGGCAGTGCGGCAAGACTTTTTCCGATGGTCTCGATCGTTGAAAGATTCGGTTTGTTTTGTGGAGTCGGCTATTTTGTACGAATCGCATTTCGACGAGTTGGTCGACGAGGTTTGGGTTGTGGCGGCGCCGGAAGAGCAGCGCGTCGAACGAGTGCGGCAACGTAGCGGCCTGTCGGCCGAGGAGGTGAAAAGGCGCATGGCATCGCAGTTGCCCGAGGCGGAAAAGCGGCGTCGGGGAAACCATGTCATCTGGAACGACGGCAAGGCATCGGTTATTCGGGCGGTTTTATCGCTTTTGGAACGGCCGGATTGAGATTTTTTTTCTCCCGATAACGCCGTTAAACCGGACAAGAGTATTATTTTTGCAAATCAAATGGTTTTTTGAGTAATTAAAATATAAAACGAACTTTTTATGTTGAAAACGATTTTATCGATTTCCGGGAAACCGGGTTTGTACAAGTTGGTATCTCAAGCAAAAAACATGTTGATTGTAGAGTCTTTGCAGACCGGGAAACGGCAACCTGCCTATGCTCATGAGAAAATTATTTCGCTGGGCGATATCGCCATTTTTACCGATGAGGACGATATCCCGTTGGGAGAGGTGTTGAATGCGATTAAAGAGAAAGAAAACGGAGCCCAAGCGGCATTGGATATAAAGAAAGCCGATAACGAAACTTTGCGCGCTTATTTGGCCGAGGTGTTGCCCAACTTCGACCGTGAAAGAGTGTATCCTACCGATATTAAAAAATTGGTCAGCTGGTATAACCTTTTGGTTGAGACCGGCAATACCGATTTTGTAGATGAGAAAAACGCCGATTCGCAACAAGAAACGGCAGACCAAAGCGAGGAAGCGCCGGCAGAGGAAGATCCCAAAGCTAAAAAACCGGGAAAGAAAACAGAGTGAGAAATCGCTCTTTCGAATAACGGAATAAGGGGCTGTGTCAAAATAATAAATTTTGGCGCAGTCCCTTAGGTATGTTAGAATTGATAAAATGCAAGGCATTGAGGGTGAGGGCGACAGGAGTTTACTCCCGTAAACGACTTAGCCCGAATCCCGATAATAACGCAGCAGTTTGCAATTATGACACACCGTCTTTTTAGGGTCGCGCGACCCATGCCCCTTGCGAACGAATGTCGTAGCAGGGAATACCTTGTTCGAAACAATCGTTCTGTAAACTCATCGCTCGTCCCGGGTGGACATCGGCACCGATAATCAAGGCTCTAATGCGGAACAGGCTCGTAATATCGGCTACACGGCCTTTGAACATTTTGGAAACTATGGCATAGTCTATGTCGAGAGGCTTGTCGGTCGAGCTTTTGCGCCATTCCCGACGGTCGAGCAGGAGAAGCCGTTTACCATGAAATAGCGCGAACGGATAGTCGATATAGACGGCATTCCCTTTGAATGGCGAGGCGGTTTCTTGGAACAATCGGTATTCTTCGTGCCCGTTTTTCATGCGAAGTTCTTCGCCTACCAACCGCTGGGGCCCTACAAGAGTATCGGACATGAGTATGTAACAACCGTTGCGGTCGCTCAGTTGGACGACGGTTGTTTCCCGGCTGTCATACACGACCATCTCGGGGCGACCGGAAGATTGGTAGGTCGATATATCGGCGATGAAAAAGACGATACAAAATCCCAATGTGAGCCAAAGCCCTTTTTTCGAACGGTTCTTAATCGTGATGTACAGCAACAGTCCACCGATGAAATAGAACCATAGGTAGTGCCGGTTCAGCCACACACCATCGATGTGGCTCCACGGAATCCGGTCGATATGGAAAGAGAGCCGCTCGATATATCGTAGTACAAAATCGATGGCTGTGGCCAGCCATTCATAAGGAAGATGCAGGAACGAAAGTATAAGCATCAAGAATGAGAACCCGAAGATGAACGGGAGAAGGGGTAGAACTAATATGTTGCCGATGAGGAATAGCAGCGGTATGGTGTGGAAATAATAGACGGCGACAGGCAGTGCGCCTATTTGTGCGGCGATGGACACGGCGACGCAGGAACTTATCCAGCGAACCGGATAATAGGGCGACCGCCCCCAGAAATTCAGGCGGTTATAGAAGAGCAAAATACCGGCGACCGCCAGAAAACTCATCTGGAACCCAATGTCGAAAACGAGGTCCGTATTGTATAGCAACATGAAAAAAGCCGAGGCAAACAAGGCATTGAGCGAACTGTTCCGGCGGTCGAGCATTTCGGCTGTCAGCAGGAACGAGGCCATGATACAGGCTCGTATCGTCGACGGCGATAGCCCCGTGACACAGGCATAGAGCCATAGCGCGAGCAAGGTGAGCAAAGGGCGTAGTTTCCGGTAAGAGTCGGAATAGGCGAGGGGAAAGAGCAGGAAATAGATCAAGGTGGCCATTACTCCCATGTGCAATCCGCTTACGGCCAAGACATGCGAGAGCCCTGCCGCCGAGAAATATTGTCTCAGTTCCTGAGGAAACTTTTGCCGCTCACCCAATAAGAGGGCCTTCAATAAACTGGCGCTGTGGGGCGACAGGTGGCACGACTCTATCTGCTCGGATAGTTTCCGTTGTAAAGACGAAGTGAAAGCCCACAGTTTGGATTGGGGCTTTTCGCCTAAATAAATCCATTGTTGTTGGTCTATATATTGGCTTCTCGATATTCCTTTGTGCTTCATGAACGAAGCAAAGTCGAAAGCGTAGGGGTTGGTGTTGGGGCGTATGGGCTGCGGACGAAATTCGAAGCTGATGATGTCGCCATATACGAGATGCTGGGCATCGAGGCATTTTTCGAAGTAAAGAGCGACTTTTTCGTTGTATTCGACGATTGTGCCGCTTGTGTCGGAGAGTGCGGTTATGGTGACAGGACAGTAAAAAGAACGTGTTTTTTCCTCGGCGTCGTCGTCGATATGGGCAATAGCGAGCGGGTAAAAACCGGCGGGAGGTTGCGCCGGACGGTTTTGAATCCCGTGTAATCCCGCTCCGATAGCGAAGACAAGAAGAAACAGCCCCCAGCCGAATAAAGCCCGTTTGCGGTATTGTTCCTCGATACTGTCGCGCGTGATAAAGAAACTCCATAGCACGAGCCCGCCCAATGCCGGGAGTACACAAGCCCATAGGGGCAGTTGCCCCCACTCTTGGCAGATGATACCTGCCAGCAACGGGACGAGCAACCGTACAAAAGGAGTACGGGCAGCCGATAGGGAACTCCTGTTCATGGGCGTCTGTATTTCGTCGTTGTCGGGGAGAGTGATAATCGCCCCCCCCCCCTTAAAATTTGCGGGTCATGTATCGCATGAAATCCGATTCCACGCCTCCGGTTTGACCGGCGTTTTGTACGAAACAAAATTCCCGTTCACAATCGAAGTCGCTGATTTCGATTACTTTCAGTTTACCATCGGCGATTTCCGACGATACGGCCTGTATGGAGACCACACCCACGCTGTCGGTGTGGTAAAGAAAGCGTTTGATACCTTCGGTCGTACCCATTTGCATGATGATATTGAGTTGCGACAGTTTCATTTGGTGTCGAGCCAACGCCTTTTCGAGAACTTCCAAACTACCCGAGCCGCTTTCTCGAATCACCAAGGGCAGACGCCCAAACTCTTCCAGCGTGATTTCGTCGTATTGAGCCAATTGGCTCCGTGTGCTGGTGATACATACCAGTTCGTCGCGCATGAAAGGGGTATAGTGCAAGTGGTTTTGCCGGCTGCTGCCTTCGATAAGGCCCAAGTCGATGCGATGTTCTTCGATAGCTTTTTCTATATCGCGGGTATTCCCGTTGAGCAACGATAGTTTGATGAGTTTGAATTTCTGTTGGAACGTGGCCAAATAGGGAGGAAGGACATATTGGGCAATCGTCGTGCTCGCTCCTAAACGCAGCTCTCCGGTGTGGCGTTGGGACAACAGGTTCATTTCAAAGTCGAGTTGTTTGTAATGTTTGAGAATTTTCTCGGCATGGCTTAACAGCAATTCCCCGTCGGGAGTAAGTGCGATACGGGTTCCCAGCCGTTCGAACAATCTGGTTCCATACTCCGCTTCGAGTTCCTGTATGTGTTTGCTGATAGCCGGTTGGCTCACATACAGTTCTTTCGACGCTTTTGTGAAGCTGAGGTTGTGGGCTACGCTGCAAAAAACTTTTAATCTGAAATCTATCATTGTGGAGTGGTGTTATTTATTCCAAATTTCCCATGCGGCCAACGCCTGCCGATGGAGCATCTCGATGCCGTTTTTGGTCTTGCACCCTTGTGCTGCCGCTTTTTGAAGAAACAGTGTCTCCTCGGGATTGTACACGACGTCGTAGCAAAGGTGCCCGGGGGTAAGAGCTTCGTAAGGTATATCGGGGCATTGGTCGATATGGGGAAACATGCCCAAAGGGGTCGTGTTGACAATGATTTTGTGGGAGGCTATCGTTTCGGGTGTCAAATCGTCATATCCGACAACTCCCTCTTTTTTTTGCCTCGACACGAATGTGGGGACGATGCGCAACGACTTCAATCCGGCGTATATGGCTTTCGATGCGCCGCCGGTACCGAGGATAAGGGCTTGCCTCATATCTTCGGTCAATAGGGGAGCGATAGAGTCGGTGAACCCGACGACATCGCTGTTGAAGCCTTTGAGATATATTCCACTGTTGCGTCGTGTGATTTTGATAACGTTGACAGCGCCAATTTCGCCGGCTTGCGGGTCCAACTCGTCGAGCAGGGGAATGACAGCGCTCTTGTGCGGTATCGTCACGTTCAACCCGCACAGTTCTTCACAGTCGGCGATAAGTCGACGAAGGTCGGTAATATCGGGAATTTCAAAGTTCTCGTAAGCGGCGTCTATGTTTTCAGCTTCGAATTTCTTTTGGAAAAAAGAGCGGGAAAACGAGTGCCCGAGGGGATATCCCACCAATCCGTATATTTTTTTCATGGGGTTGACAAATTAGCCGTTGTATTTCGATTCAGACAATATCTCCCCCGCATTGTCGGAGGCTTCGAGCAGCTCGACGATAGATATCCCTTTCTTTTTGACATAGGCGTCGACGATTTGAAATCCTACCCAGCGGCCCAGCCTTCCCGGGGAATCTTGATGAAGAGCCGAGACAAAAGGTGCCGGTTCGATATATTTATTGATAAGCATCGATTCGGTATTGAACAGATGCTTTTTGGCGATTATTTGCCGCCATATCTCCGATTCGTTGGTCTCGCACCACTGGGATTGTGCTTGGGTGTAGCCCAAGAGCCCGAATGAGTCGCTTCGCGGGAATATCAGGGAGAGGGCATAGAGTATTTTGCCCTCGTAGACCATGCGGTCCAACAGGGCGTTGCGCTTCGATTGGTAGGGATACAGGGTGCGCAGCCACACTTCTGTGGCATCGATGGCTATGCGGTCGCTCTCGTGCAAGGGCCTTTCGTATAGATAATAGCGTTGTTCATATAGCGGGTAGTCGGCGCCTAAATAGCAATCCAGAGAAATCGACAATAAGGAGTCGACGGTGACGATAGACTGGTTCAACCCCGAAATATGGGTGAGGATGCGGGGTTGTCCTTGCCTGGGAAATAACTCGCCGTACCTGTGGAACGCATTTTGCACCTCGTGGAACCACGCGGTGTCAGTGGCGAATTTTGTTTCTGTGTCGGCATATAATCGGGATACGGCTTCGTTTGTGAAAAACATTTTCAATCCCTCTTGAAACGAAGGGGCGTCGCCCAATCCCAGTATGTGACGGCAATAAATGGGGAAAAAAGGAGCGTATTTGTCCCGGAAAATGGCCGCTTCGGAAGTGTCGGCCTCGTAGACATAGGACGACAGCTCCCGGTCGAATCGTTCTATCGTGATAGCCGAGTCTATACGAAGTCCCGCTGCCCCGGAGGCTTTTCCGTTGCAGGCGATAAAGTAAATAGCCAATAAACTTATCGCAATTGCATATCTGCTTATTTTCCCCGATTGTGTCATATTCTTTTTTGTTTAGTGCCGTTTCTGCAAATTTACTTTTTTCTTTCGAGAAACCCGCAAGAAAGGATATAGTTTTGTTATAGAGTGTATCGGGTAATAAATATCTATTAAATGAAGGCTTTTTCACGCTTTATTCGTACCTTTGCAAAATAAGGGATTCAGTTTGTTGAAGTTTTTTAATGATGAACTATAATATATGAGATATTCGAGTTTCAGTCGGCGTGTGTGCTCGGTTTTCTTTGCATTCTTGATTGGGCTCTCGGTTTTGTCGGCAAAAGATTTTGTAGTGGTCATCGATGCCGGCCACGGGGGGCGCGACGCGGGCGCTCTTGGGAATAGGGCCAAAGAGAAAGATATTAATTTGGGTGTCGCCTTGAAGTTGGGGCGGTTGATTCGTAACAATGTGCAGGGGGTAAAAGTCGTTTATACCCGCGACAAAGACGTCTACCTCACGCTACAAGAGCGGGCCAATATCGCCAATCGGGTGGAGGGCGATTTGTTTATCTCGATTCATACCAACTCGATCGACAAGAAATCGCCCAATCGCAAGACCGTTGCCGGCGCCTCTACATGGACATTGGGCTTGCACCGGAGCAAAGAGAACTTGGAAGTGGCAAAGCGGGAAAACTCGGTCATCTATCTGGAAAACGACTTCTCTACCCGCTATGAAGGGTTCGACCCGAACTCGACCGAATCGTATATCATCTTTGAGTTTATGCAGTATAAACACATGGAGCAAAGCATCAACTTCGCTTCGGATATACAGCACGAGTTCGTTTCGGAAGCCGGCCGTGTGGATAGGGGAGTAAGGCAGGCCGGGTTTTGGGTGCTTGCCAAAACGAGTATGCCGGCGGTGCTGGTGGAACTCGATTTTATCTGTAATCCCACGCAGGAGAAATTCCTATCCTCCGAAAGCGGGCAAACGAAGATGGCGAGAGCCATATACAACGCTTTTGTGAAATACAAGTCGGATTATGACCGCAAGCAGAATGTGGGTAAGAGTGTAGACATACCGTCGGCTTCGTCGGCTTCTGCCTCCAAAGGAGACTCTCCGGCCGAAAGTTCTGCCGCCAAAGGCTCCGAACAAGACGACCCCTCGGGTGTTACCTATTATAAAGTACAGTTCATGGCTTTGCCTCGAAAATTACCGGCCAATTCAAGAGAGTTCAAAGGCCTCTCTCCGGTCGAGTATTATCGGGAGGACGGTATGTATAAATACACTTATGGAAAGTCGACCGATCGTGATGAAATACAGAAACAATATAAACGAGTGAAATCCCTGTTCCGCGACGCCTTTGTCATAAAGATCCGCGACGGGAAACGAGTGAAGTAAACAAATAAAGAGTCTCGAATAAAAAGTAGAATATGAAAAAGAGGTTTGGAAAAGAAGCCAAGATAGCATTGTCGGTTCTGGTAAGCATTTTGATTTTATATGTAGGAATCAACTATTTGAAGGGTATCAATGTGATGAAGCCCTCGAATTATTATTATGTGCACTTCTCCAATGTCGCCGGGTTGGCACAGTCGGCGCCGGTAACTATCGACGGCTATAAAGTGGGTCTCGTGCAAGAGGTTATTTATGATTATGATACGAACAACGACATCAAAGTACTGCTGAATCTCGATAAGAGTTTGAAAATTCCGGTGGGCAGCCGGGCTTTTCTCGAAACCGACATGCTCGGGACGGCTTCGATCGTGATAGACCTGAACCCGCATGTGAGCGAGTATTATGAACATGGCGCCGTAATCGAGGGTGAGGTAAAGTCGGGGCTGGTGCAAAGCATACAGGGCGATTTGCTGCCACAGGTGGCATTGCTGTTGCCCAAGCTCGACAGCATCCTCTCGGGAATACAGCTGTTGGTCAACGACCCTGTGTTGTCCGCGTCGGTTAAACGCATCGATCATATTACGACCAATCTGGAGCGCTCGTCGGTTCAGCTGTCTCAAATGATGCAAAACGAAGTCCCGGCCATTCTCGATAATGTGCAGGGCATTACCACACAAATCAATCAATTCTCCGACTCCCTAAATTCATTACCGCTTCAATCCACAATGGCTTCGGTACAGAAAACCACTGATAATCTGCATCAAATTACCACCCGATTGACTTCTCCCGATAATAGCTTGGGGCTGCTGTTGAACGATAGGGGGTTGTACGATCGAGCCAATAGCGTGCTGGGAAGCGCCGATTCTTTGATGATCGATTTGCGCCTCAATCCCAAGCGGTATGTGCACTTCTCTCTATTTTGATCGGCTGAATAATTTCGTTATTTAGAATGATTATAAATAGTGAGGCGCCCTGATATTTTTCTATAATACACTCAAAGCTACATTGCTGAGAGTATTTCTACCGGTTTTTATAGAGAGAATGAAATGCTGTTGTAAAACATATTTCTTTGATAATATATTGTAAATAAGGGGGATAACAGTTTTGTAAAACCGGGGAAACGCATGAAGAAGGTACCCTTTATAATAACTTTGAAATCAATAGTTTGTAAAGGAATTGTAAAAAGCAAATATTTTTTGATTTGTTTTTGAAGAAAAATAATTTGAATTTTGTACACACAAAAGTTTTTTGATAGAAGATTTACATAAAATGGGTTCAGAACAACATGTTCAGTTGTGGGACCAATGTTTAACAATTATCAAAGACAATATAAACGAAGAGGCGTTCGACAGTTTGTTCAAGCCGATTGCCTCTTTGGGGTTTGATGATAATGTGTTAACCTTGCTTGTCCCCTCGTATTTCGTCATCGAGCAGATTGAGGAGCACTATCTCAACCTGTTGAAGAAGGTTTTGCCTCGGATATATGGGGCAAATGTAAAGTTGGTGTATCGTGTGCAGATTGTGCGCAATCCGCAGGCGACAGTCGATTTGTCGGCTACGACAAAATCGACCGCCGTGAAAAACACGCAGTACCCCATAACCGATCTTTTAGACCCGTTCAAGCAACGTGTGTATGACGAACTCGACCCCCGCCTGAACCCGATTTATACTTTTGAAAGCTATTATCAGGGGGCCAGTAACATGTTGGCGCGCACCGCTGCGGAATCTATCGCAGCCAATCCCGGGAGGAACACGTTTAATCCACTTTTCCTTTTCGGAGAATCGGGAGTGGGCAAGACTCACCTTATCCAAGCGATTGGGTTACGCATTAAAGAGAATATGCCGGCCACTCGGGTGCTTTATCTCTCGGCTCATGATTTTTTGGTGCAATATACCGATGCCGTGCGCAACAACCGGGTGAACGACTTCATCAGCTTCTATCAGAGTATCGATGTTTTATTGATGGACGATATTCAAGAATTTGCGGGGAAAACGCAAACTCAGAATACATTCTTCCATATTTTCAACCATTTGCATCAGAGCAATAAACAATTGGTGCTTACATGCGACAGGCCTCCGGTAGAGTTGGTGGGTATGGTTTCCCGCTTGTTGACCCGTTTCAAATGGGGGTTGACCGCCGAGGTGGAGCGTCCCGATTATAAATTGCGGTATGACATTCTCATGAGCAAAGTACATCGCGACGGATTGTCCATATCGGAGGAAGTAATCGATTATATTGCCCGCAATGTGACCGACAACGTGCGCGATTTGGAAGGTGTCATTGTATCGCTTATGGTACGGTCGAGCGTCTTGAAGAAAGAAATTTCGATAGAAATGGCCGATCAAGTATTGGCAGCCAATGTGAAGATGATACAAAAGCAGATAACCATCGACTCTATCAAAGAGGCTGTGTGTGGATATTATGGCTTAGACGTATCGAGGCTGTTGGAGCGCACCCGCAAGCGGGAGGTGGTCGTGGCTCGGCAAATGTCGATGTACTTGGCCAAGAAATACACGTCGCTCTCTTTGGCCGGAATCGGCGACATCTTAGGAAAGAAAGACCATGCGACCGTGCTGCATGCTTGCAAAACTATTTCGGAGCAGGTGGGCGTCGATAAAAAATTACGAAGCGATCTCGAAGAGATAGAACAACGCATACAAGGATAAAGACTCCTGTTGGCGATGATTAAAACGAAAAACCCCGAAGAAAGATTCGGGGTTTTTCGTTTATGACCAAGGCACATGATTGTCGTGCATGGTAGAACGTCGGGAGGGATGCTGCCGGGGCGGGCTAACCCTGTTCGCCGGGCAGTGAATCCCCGCTTATTTTTATGATTACTGAGGCATTTTGAATCCTTGGCGGACAATGAAGTCGAGATAAATTTTAGAAAACAACTCGTTGTTTTCGCGGGTGTAACGTATATCGGTGAACACCTGAGCCAAAGTCTCCTTGTGGTTTTCCTCGACATACTGTTTGTTCTCGGGCAGGCTCTCTTTGTGCGCATAGAACTTCCGGATAGCTTCGGGTGTGTAATCCCGATATTTTTCGTGGTGGACAATCGCTTCGAGAGGCAATCGGTCGACCTGAGCCGGAGTGTTTGCCGGGTAGCCCACCGTGAGAGTGGTGATAGGTATCACAAATTGGGGCAGATGCAGGGCTTCGGCTATTTGTGGCGCGTTGTAGGTCGTGGTCCCGAGGTAGCAACACCCCAATCCCGAGGCCTCGGCCGCTGTGCAGAATTGTTGTGCCACGAGCAGGGCGTCGATTGCGGCCGTGACAAATGACTGGAAATTGTCATAGCCCGGTTGAGCCCGATTCTGCTCACACCATTTGATAAACCGGTTGAAGTCGGCGCAAAAGGTCAGTACAACCGGGGCGTTGGTCACAGAAGGCTGGTTGAAGTGGGCGGGAGCCAATAGATTCTTGTTGGCTTGTTCCCGTGTGACAACGACACTGTACACTTGCATGTTTCCCGTTGTGGGAGCCCGAAAAGCGGTTTCGAGCAACTCGTTGAGCAACTCATCGTCGATCTCTTTGTCGAGATACTGGCGTATGGTTCGTCTCTCTTTTAATGTAGATATCATAGAATATAGTTTGAATTTTGTATTTCTCTCGATTTACAAAATTAGGAATTTATTTGATAACTTGTGTATGATTATTACCGATATAATGAAATCGAATGTAATATAATCTTTATATAAAAGGGAAATCATTGCCTTTATATCGTGTATCCGAATTATGTTTTATTTATTCTCTATTTTTCAAGCGATTTTTAAAAATGGGAAACTTTTGTCTTTTCTTGAATTTTCAAAGCAAAGATAATCAAATACTTGACTTTTAAAATAGGGAAACTTTATAAAAAATGGAAATTTAAAAATGATATTATTTGTGTATGTAGAATGTTTTTTATAAACTTGCACCGTAAATCTTTTTTATCAAGAAACCTTTGTCTTAATTAAACAAATTAACACAACCAGAAAAAATTAATCTCGTGGAACCAACGGTTTATACTTATGACGAAGCATATCAGGCGTCGTTGGAGTATTTTAATGGCGATGAGCTGGCAGCCCGGGTATGGGTTAACAAGTATGCTCTGAAAGATTCGTATGGGAATATTTATGAAAAAACTCCCGACGACATGCACTGGCGTATAGCCAATGAGATTGCTCGCATAGAGCAAAGGTACCCCAATCCTCTCTCTTCTCAGGAATTATTCGACTTGATGAAATCATTCCGTTATATCGTGCCGCAAGGAAGCCCGATGAGTGGAATCGGTAATAATTATCAAATAGGGTCGTTGTCCAACTGTTTTGTAATCGGACTCGATGGCGCTCCCGATTCTTACGGAGGCGTTATAAAAATAGACGAAGAGCAGGTTCAATTGATGAAACGCCGTGGCGGTGTGGGTCACGATTTGTCGCACATTCGTCCCAAAGGGTCGCCGGTGAAGAACTCGGCTTTGACCTCCACGGGTTTGGTGCCGTTTATGGAACGTTATTCCAATTCGACACGCGAGGTGGCACAAGACGGCCGCCGGGGCGCATTGATGCTGTCGGTTTCAATCAAACACCCCGATTCGGAATCGTTTATCGACGCCAAGATGGTCGAAGGGCGCGTCACGGGTGCCAATGTGTCGGTAAAGATACACGACGATTTCATGGAGGCAGCCATCGCCGGCAAGCCCTATATCCAACAATATCCTATCGACTCGCCCGACCCGAAAGTGACGAAAGAAGTCGACGCACAGGCTATTTGGAAAAAAATCGTACACAATGCGTGGAAATCGGCCGAGCCCGGTGTATTGTTCTGGGATACGATTATTCGGGAGTCGGTTCCCGACTGCTACGCCGATTTGGGATTTAAAACCGTATCGACCAATCCCTGTGGAGAGATACCTCTGTGTCCCTACGATAGTTGCCGTCTGTTGGCGATCAACCTCTATTCCTATGTGGTAAATCCGTTTACGAAAGAGGCCTATTTCGATTTTGACCTTTTCTGCAAGCATGTAGGGCTCGCCCAACGAATCATGGACGACATTATCGATCTCGAGATGGAAAAAATCGACAAGATTATCGAGAAAATCAAATCCGACCCCGAGACCGACGAAGTGAAAGCGACCGAATTGAATCTGTGGTATAAGATTCAAAAACGCACTTTGCAAGGCCGTCGTACCGGCGTGGGTACAACGGCCGAGGGCGATATGATTGCCGCTATGGGATTGCGTTATGGAACAGAAGAGGCGACCGACTTCTCCGAAAAAGTACACCGCACACTGGCGCTTGCCGCTTATCGTTCGTCGGTGTTGATGGCCAAGGAGCGTGGAGCGTTCTCGATTTACGATGCCGACCGGGAAGTCAACAACCCCTTTATCAAACGATTGAAACAAGAAGACGGAGAACTGTACAACGACATGTGCAAGTATGGCCGCCGGAATATCGCCTGTTTGACTATCGCTCCGACAGGAACAACGAGCCTGATGACACAGACGACCTCGGGTATTGAGCCGGTGTTTATGCCGGTATATCGCCGTCGCCGCAAGGTGAACCCCAATGATCCCGAGGTGCGAATCGACTATGTCGACGAGACGGGCGACGCCTTTGAAGAGTATGTGGTTTATCACCACAAATTCATCACTTGGATGCAGGTGAACGGAATCGAGGTAAAAGAAAACTACACACAAGAGGAAGTCGATGCTTTGGTGGCTCGCTCGCCCTATTATAAAGCGACGGCCAACGATATAGATTGGGTGCAGAAAGTGCGTATGCAAGGTCGCATTCAGAAATGGGTAGACCACTCGATAAGCGTTACGATCAACTTGCCCTCCGATGTGAGCGAGGAGATGGTCGGCCAACTCTATGTCGAGGCGTGGCGATCGGGCTGCAAAGGGTGTACGGTATATCGCGACGGTTCTCGCTCGGGAGTTCTCATCTCGGCAAAGAAAGAAGATAAAAAGCCGGCTCCGATGGTCGATGCTCCGGCCGAGAAACTGGTTCGTCCCATCGAACTCGATGCCGATGTGGTTCGTTTCCAAAACAACAAAGAGAAATGGATTGCCTTCGTGGGATTGAAAGATGGCAAGCCCTATGAAATCTTTACCGGTCTCGCCGACGATGACGATGGTATCTTCTGCCCGAAAAACGTTGTCAAAGGTAAGATTGTGAAAGCTGTAAACCCCGACGGCACCAAGCGATATGACTTCCAGTTCTCCAACAAGCGGGGATACAAGACGACAATCGAGGGCCTCTCCGATAAGTTCAATCCCGAGTATTGGAACTATGCCAAGCTCATCTCGGGTGTGCTTCGCTATGGAATGCCTATCCCGCAAGTATTGAAACTGGTTTCGAGCCTCGAACTGGACAGCCAATCGATCAACAGCTGGAAAAACGGTGTGGAGCGGGCGTTGAAAAAATACCTGCCCAACGGCACCAAGGCCAGCGGCCAAACCTGCCCGAACTGCGGAAATGAAACGCTCATTTATCAAGAGGGCTGCCTCATCTGTACCTCCTGCGGGACGTCACGTTGCGGATAAACATCTCTTCTCGATGAGCGATCGAATAAGTACAAAAGCGAACCGGCGAAGGTTCGCTTTTGTTTTTTTAAAATAAAATAGGGTGGGGCGAGCCTTGTTTCTGAGGAAAGTTTTATCTTTATGACTCCAAATACAAGTTTGCGATGAAAATAACATTTGAGATACATTACCACACCCGTTGGGGCGAAAACGTGCTGCTCTCGGGCGACATAGATATGCTGGGCGCCGGCGACGAGGCGAAAGCCGTTGTCATGGACTATCGGGGCGACGACCGGTGGGCATACACGATAGAGGTGCCCTCTTCGGTTGAAAGTTTTGGTTACAAATATTTAGTCAAATCGGGTGAAGGCATTCGGCGGGAATGGGGCGATTCACACCGGTTTTCGCCGGGTGGTAAGGTCGGCGAGTACAGGTTGTTGGACTGTTGGCGCGACGAGCCCGACGATTTGCCGTTCTATACCTCGGCGTTTACCCGGGGAATTTTTTCACGCCATCATCTTCAACCCGCTCCCGAGGCGCCTTTCCCGGGGGCGGTGACATTCAAAGTGTTTGCCCCGCAGATAAAGCCCGACGAGCAGTTGCTTATGGTGGGCGACTGTGCGGCGCTGGGCGATTGGGATATTTCGAAAGCTCCGTTGTTGAGCGATGTGAATTTCCCCGAATGGCAGATAACGCTCGACAGCCGAGACCTGTCCCGGACGTTTGAATATAAATTTGTTGTCGTTCGCACGCACCAACAGGAAATTGTGTCTTGGGAGATAGGTGCGAATCGTGTGTATGGAGAGTTTTTGAACCCCCATTCGGAGGTGATTGTCATCTCGGGACTTCGATTTAATGGTGGCGAAATGCGTTGGAAAGGAGCCGGCACGGCTATCCCCGTATTTTCGTTGCGCACCGACTACGGTTTCGGTATCGGCGAATTTCTCGATTTGAAGTATATGGTCGACTGGGCGTTGCGCACGGGGCAGACGTTTATACAGTTACTTCCGGTGAACGACACCACAATGACGGCTACATGGCAAGATTCCTATCCCTATAACGCCAATTCGACATTTGCATTGCACCCGCAATATTTGCGGCTCTCGGAGGTGGGAGAGTTGAGCGACAAAGCCGCGCAGGCTCGTTTCGATGCGTTGCGGCAGGAACTGAATGGGCTGCCCGATGTCGATTATGAGCGGGTGAATCGCGCGAAGCTGGAATATTTGCGGCTTCTGTTCGACGAGCAGGGCGAAGCCACTTTGTCGAGCGAAGGCTTCAAGGCGTTTTTCGAGGAGAATAAGTTTTGGTTGCTCCCGTATGCTGCGTTTTGCAGTTTGCGAGACCGTTTCGGCACGGCCGATTTCACCCGGTGGGAAGAACATGCCGTGTATGATCAGCCGGCGATAGCCGATTATTGCGCGGTGTGGAGCCCGTGGTACAAGTCGGTGGCCTTTTATTATTACATACAATATCATTTGCACCTTCAACTCACCGAGGTCAAAGAGTATGCCCATCGGGCGGGAGTCGTGCTCAAAGGCGATATCCCCATCGGGATCAGCCGCACCAGTGTCGACGCATGGGTCGAGCCGAGGCAGTTCCGCATGAACTGTCAGGCCGGTGCGCCGCCCGACGACTTCTCGGTAGAGGGGCAGAATTGGGGATTTCCCACTTACGATTGGAAGGTGATGTCGCTCGACGGGTATGCGTGGTGGAAAGCCCGGTTACGCAAAATGGCCGACTATTTCGACGCCTATCGCATCGACCATATTTTGGGTTTTTTCAGAATCTGGGAAATCCCTCGCGATGCCGTCCACGGTTTGTTGGGGCATTTCAATCCCGCATTGCCCTATTCTCCCGAAGAGATGAGCGGCTATGGATTCCGTTTCGATGCTTCGTGGCAGACGGTACCCTACATTCGGGAATCGTTTTTGGGCGAGATTTTCGGCCGATATGCCGATGAAGTGAAAAAACGCTTCTTGATTCATACGGGCGACGGCCGCTGGAAACTGAATATCATGTGGGATACCCAGCGAAAGATTGTCGATTATTTTGGCCGCACCGACGACGAGATGAATGCGACGATAAAAGAGGGGCTGTTGAAACTGGTCGATGAGGTGCTGTTTATCGAAGACCCCGAGTCCCCCGGCCGTTATCACCCACGCATCTCGGGGCAGCGCACAAGAGCCTACCAAGCCCTCGACGAGGAGCAAAAGGTTTGCTTCGACCGTTTGTATGAAGATTTCTTTTATTGGAGGCACAACGATTTTTGGAAAGCAGAGGCGATGCGCAAGTTGCCGCCCCTTATTTCGTCGACCCAAATGTTGGTTTGCGGGGAAGATTTGGGCATGATACCCGGGTGTGTGCCCGAGGTCATGGCGCGGTTGCAGATACTCTCGTTGGAGATAGAGCGTATGCCCAAAGCGTTTAATTGCGAGTTTGCCGATACGGGGCATTATCCCTATCGGTCGGTTTGTACCACTTCGACCCACGACATGTCGGGGATAAGAGCGTGGTGGGAAGAAGACCGTGCGCGCACACAGCGCTTCTTCAACGAGGTGCTGGGCGAAGCCGGCGAGGCGCCCCGGGTATGCGAACCGTGGATTTGTGAACGAATCGTCGCGCTGAATTTGGCCTCTCCTTCGATGTTGGCTATCCTGCCGTTGCAAGACTGGCTCTCGATAGACGGGCGCTTGCGCAGGGACAACCCCCACGAGGAGCGGATAAATGTCCCCGCCAACTCCCGCCATTATTGGCGTTACCGTATGCACCTGTCGATCGAGCGGTTGCTGGCGGAAGGCGAGTTCAATACCCGGCTGCGGGAGTTGATCAGGCACAGCGGGCGATAAGCGGGACTCAGAGTTTATACCCCTCGAAGTCGTATAGTTCGGTCGATAGATAGCGTTCGCCCGTGTCGGGCAGGAGCACCACGATGGTTTTTCCTTTGTTCTCGGGTAAGCGGGCCAATTGGGTGGCGGTAAATGCGGCGGCTCCCGACGAGATGCCTACCAGCAACCCTTCGGTAGCGGTCAGTTCCCGGCTGGTGCGAATGGCGTCGTCGTTGCTCACAGGGATAATCGCGTCGACGACCGAAGCGTCGAAAGTCTTGGGCACAAAACCGGCTCCTATGCCTTGTATGCGATGAGCGCCGGCTTTCCCTCCCGACAGAACCGGCGAATCGGCCGGCTCCACGGCGACGATTTTTATCTGGCTGTTGTGTCGTTTAAGCCCTGTGCCTACACCGCTCACAGTACCCCCGGTTCCTACGCCGGCCACAAAAATATCTATGTCGCCCTCGGTGTCGCGCCATATCTCCTCGGCGGTGGTTTTCGCATGAATAGCCGGATTGGCCGGGTTCTCGAACTGTTGCAGGATAATACTGCCCGCTATCGATTCGTTTAGCGCCTTCGCTTTTTTTATGGCGCCGCTCATACCCTCCGCTCCGGGAGTAAGAACCAGTTGCGCGCCCAATGCTTTGAGCAGGGTGCGCCGCTCTGCGCTCATCGTTTCGGGCATGGTGAGTATGAGCCGGTATCCTCTGGCCGAGGCGACAAAAGCGAGTCCCACGCCGGTGTTCCCGCTTGTGGGTTCAATGATCGTTGCCCCGGGGGTCAGCAACCCCTTCTGCTCGGCATCGTCGATCATGGCGAGAGCGATGCGGTCTTTCACGCTTCCGGCGGGATTGAAATATTCCAGTTTGGCGATGATTTTCCCGTTCAGCCGATGTTTTTTATGGTAATTCGACAACTCCAACAGGGGCGTGTTCCCTATCAGTTCCGTTAAGTTTTGGGCAATTTTTTTCATATCGGTTCATATTAACAGCTATACAAAGATAATAGGTTAATTCTCGTTTGGGGCATAATCGGTCGGGTTTTTATGGTATAGTGGAAAAGGCGGTGTGCGATTCCCCCCCCTTCATTAATCTTTTACGGGGCGTTTTGATGGACGAAAGTCTCTTTGATGAAAAATACACACAGTGCGCCTGCCCATAACAAAAGCCCCGAAATCCCCAGCATCATAGGCTGGTCGCCGCCTATCCGGCGCAGTATAGAGCCGCCGGCGAGAGCTGCCACGATTTGGGGAATGCAGATACTCCCGTTGAACAGACCCAGATACACACCCATGTTTTTCCCCGAGACAGAATTGGTGAGTATGGTGAACGGGATAGCCAGCATCGCGGCCCAAGCGCAACCGATGAGGAAGTAGGGCACAAACATGAGGTATGCGTCGTGGATAAAGGGTATGGCCGCAAAACCTATCCCACCGATAAATAGGCTGAGACTGTATGCCTTTTTTCGGTTTTTTATCAAGGGGAGCAGTGGAGCCCAGCATATCGACCCCACGGCCTGTATGGCAAACAGCACTCCGGTCCAGTTGCCGGCGGCCTGATAGCCCGGCGAAGAGGGGTTGGGCGAGTGCCATACGTTGTCGGCGACCGCTCCCGTGGAGTAGGTCCACATGTACATAAAGGCAGCCCAGCAAAAGAATTGGACGGCTCCGACGCTCCAAAACACTTTCGGGGCGTGGCGCAACAGCGACAGCAGGCCGGGCTTGTCGCGAAGCTCTTGTTTCGAGATACGATGGAAACTGCGGAACTCTTCGGGTGGCATTTCTTTTATGCGCAGCGCCGAGTAGAGGGTGCAGAGTATCAATATGGCCGCGCCTCCGTAGAACGAGTAGACCACCGAGTCGGGAATCGTTCCGGGTGAGGCCATGTTGCTGATACCGATGTAGGTGAATAAGATTGGAAACAGATACCCCGCCAAGCTGCCGGCGTTGGAGAGGAAGCTCTGTATCGAGTAGGCCAAGCCCTTTTGTCGCTCGTTCACCATGTCGCCCACCAGCATTTTGAAAGGCTGCATGGCCATATTGATAGAGGTGTCGAGCAGCATGAGGGCGGCCACCCCGAACCACATGGCGTCGATGTACCCTTTGAATAGCGAGGCGTTGGGCAGCAGGCACATCACTGCGACTGCGACGGCCGACCCTGCGATGAGGTAGGGTATGCGTCGTCCCAACCGGGTCCATGTGCGGTCGCTCGATGCGCCCACGATCGGTTGCACAATAATACCCGCCAGCGGCGGCAGTATCCAAAAATAGCTTAAATCGTGCGGGTCGGCGCCTAAGGTCGCGAATATCCGGCTGATATTTGCGCTTTGCAGGGCATAGGCTATCTGCACGCCAAAGAATCCGAAACTGAGGTCCCAGAGTTTGCGGAAACTTAAATCGGGTTTTGCTCTCATTTCATCGAAAGGAGAGGAGCATTTCGGTTGATTGGTAGTGCCGGCGATTCAGGATATTCGGGGAAAGTCATGCTATACAGCGGGGCGATTTCTTGCGGCCAAAGGCTTTCGTCCGGAGTCTCGGGAATCGGCGGCATATTATCAAAACGTTTATCCCGCATCAATCGTTCAAAAATTCCATGCCCCACATGCTGGCGTCACAGACACCCCGAGGTAAGGCTGAACTACTTGGCTGCGTCAGGGCAACACTTTGGCGAGTATCAAATACAGCTCCACACATGAACGCGCATGGGTGGAGGTGGCGGACGGCTTGGAAATATCCGAAACGATTTATTTTGAACCGTCGGGGTAGGGGCAAGCCTCGCCCGTAGCCTTGTAGGAGGGGCGTTGGGCCTCGGCCGATTTCAGATAGTTGGTCAATTCATGTGCCAGAACCTGTGTCACCTCGGGCTGTTCGGCCGACAGGTCATGTTGTTCTCCAATGTCCTGACGCACATTGTAGAGCCGTTTTTGCCGGTTCTCCCAGTGATAAATGAGATGGTAGTCGCCTTTTAAAATCGAGGAGTAGCTGCCGTAACCCTCCTCCTTGTTTTGACTTTCACCCCATAGGTTGGGGAAGTGCCACACAATCGCGCGCTCGTGTCGTGCCGAGGGGTTGCGCAACACGTCGGCGAAACTCACGCCGTCGACAGTCTGTACGGTCGAGTATTCCTCGATGCCCGCCATCTTGAGAATCGTGGGGAAGAAATCCTCTATCATTACCCGCTGGTCACACTCGCTGCCTGCCACGGTCACTCCGGGCCAGTAGACCATCATCGGTTCACGCACACCGCCCATGAAGGCCGAGCCTTTGCCGCCTCGGGCCGGATAGTTCTGGTCGCGGTTGGCATGGCCTTGGCGCACATTGTTCAATCCCTGTCCGCCATTATCCGACATGAACAGTATAATCGTGTTAGCGGCTACTTTGGGCTGGCCTTCGAGAAAGTCGAGCAGGTCGCCCAAACTCTTGTCCATGCCTTCGACCAATGCCGCATAGCGGGCTTCGTTTTCGTTGAGAGGTGTGTTGAGTTGGGCATCGGGTCTGTTGCGGTAATAACCGCTGAAGCGGGCATCGTCGTCATAAGGCGAATGCACGGCATAGTGCGACATATAGAGATAGAAAGGCTGTTCCCGGCTTATCGGCTGCTTCATCGCTTCGATAGCCTCGAGCGTGAGAGCCTCGGTGAGGAATATATCCTGTCCGTAGTATTTTTCCAGGCCCAGCACCTCGAAGGGCGAGCCCTGACCGAAATTGCGGGTCCCCAGATAGCTGCCCGGAGCCCCGTTGGCCCCTCCGCCGATATTCACGTCGAACCCCATGTTCGAGGGGTCGGCTCCCGATGTGCCTTTGGCCCCGAAATGCGCTTTGCCGCAATGTATCGTATAGTAGCCGTTCTGTTGCAAAATCGCAGGGAGCGACGTGATGCAGGTCGAGTTTTTCAAGTCGGCCGCCAGCATCGTGTGTGCGGGCTGTATGCCGTTATAATTCCATTCGGGCAGTTGTATTATCTCGCTTGCGGCATCGGTCTTTTGATCATAGTTCAGTGTCCAGTTGGTCACCCGGTGACGAGCGGCATTCATACCCGACATCAAGCTGCATCGTGTGGGCGAGGATATGGCGCAGGCATAAGCCTCGGTAAATTTTACACCCCGACTGGCCAGCCGTTCCATATTGGGAGTGCGATACCGGCTGTTCAAGGGCGACGGTTCGTTATAGAAAGGAACCGAAGTGTCTTGCCAACCCATATCGTCGACCAGAAACAGAATAATGTTAGGTTGTTGTTGCGCCTGTACGAGACTTGCCCCCGAGAGCGAGGTCAGCAGTAAGGCGTTTTCCAGGGAGAAAATCTTCTTCATGCTATACTTGGGTTAATGTCGTTTCATGCACCTTGCCGAAACCGGTTACAATGATAGCAAAAGAAGCGAGTAAAAACAAACGAAATCTCGATTTTTCGGATTTTATTAGCTCCAATGGCCCCTTTTTACTCTCGCTCTTCCCGGGGCAGAGGTGGTACATCGGGGGATTGTCTTTTGGGAAAAGTGTCAGTATAAGATAAAAAAAGTGTAGAATACTGTTTCTTTACCGTCTTTCTTTGCAAAAATTAAAAGGACGATAGACCATGAGAAAATTACTTACCTTATTATCCTTATTCTTTGTAGTGGCCGTAAGCGCCAACAATACCTTAGTCGTGAACGATTTCGAGGCCGGAGCCAATGGCGCGGCAAATGCGTGGGGCGGTTCGTGCGAATGGATCGACAATCCGCTGAACGACGCGAGCAACTCCTCGTCGAAAGTCTTGAAAGTGACCAGTACCGAAACGGCCGCCACGGAGCTCCCCTTCTCCTTGCCCGAGGACAAAACACTCTTGGATTATATAGGCGTGCGCCTGCAACTGGCCATTATCGACGCTTGCGGCGAGAATATTCATTGGGTAGGTTGCGATTTGGGTGTGCAGAACAATAACAATCTGAGCAACAAGTGTTGGCCGGCCACCTCGTCTTGGCAGACCGGTGAGTTGAATACATGGATGACACTCGATTTTTTCTTCGACGAATCCACCTTGTCGGCATGGCTCGCCACTGAACAATCCGACGATATGAGCCTCTTGGTGAAAGTGGGCCGTCAGAAATTCATCTATGTGATAGATAATATAGAACTGCTCGAAAAGACCCAGTATGTGGGCGACGATACACAAGCTTATTTCGGGGTGAACTTGTCGGGAGCCGAGTTTGGCGGTGTCTATCCCGGTGAAGACGGCACGCACTATGGCTATCCCACTTATAAAGACCTCGATTATTTCAAGGCGAAAGGATTGAATTTGATTCGTTTCCCCTTCCGTTGGGAGCGCATTCAACGCACCATGAACGGCGAGCTCGACGCTGCGGAGCTGGCCAAGATGAAAAAGTTTGTACAAGCTGCCGAGGACAGGGGCATGCCCATTATCCTCGACTTGCACAACTTCGCCCGCTATTCGTTCGACGGGGGCACGACCTATGCGTTGATAGGGGAGTCGTCGGCTCTCACGGCCGAGCATCTCGCCGATGTGTGGCGTAGACTGGCCCGGGAGTTCAAGGACTATACCAATATATGGGGATACGACATCATGAACGAACCCTATTCGATGCTACCTTCGGCACCGTGGTTCGACATCGCTCAGGTAGTGATCGACGCGATTCGCGAGGTCGATACCGAAACACCCATTCTCGTGTGCGGCGACAATTTCAGTTCTGCTCGTTTCTGGGTAGAGTATAGCGACAACCTTCGCAACTTGATCGACCCCTCCGACAAACTCATTTTCCAAGCCCACCTCTATTTCGACAAAGACTATTCGGGTCAGTATTTGGGTACCTACGATTCCGACGGTGTTACACCCGATACCGGCGTGGAGCGTGCCAGATATTTCGTGGAGTGGCTCCACCGCTACAACAAGCGTGGATTGCTGGGCGAGTATGGTGTCCCCGACAACGATTCCCGTTGGTTGGTTACGCTCGAGAACATGCTGATTTATTTGAAAGAAAACGGAGTGTCGGGCACCTACTGGTCGGCGGGTCCTCGCTGGGGCAGCTATACCCTGTCGGTTCAACCCACCGATAACTACACGGTCGACCGGCCGCAAATGTCGGTACTCGAGAAATATACCACCGGCTCCTCGTCGGGTATCGTGGAAGATGTGCTGAACAACTTGGATAATGATCTGCGGGTTTCCTGCATAGGCCACGAGGTGGTCGTGCGAAGCAATACCTCGCGCGAGGTGAGTGTGTGGAACCTTGCGGGAGCGTTGGTTCAAAAAGTGTCAGTAACGCCCGACTTGCCAGCATATTTTACACTGGAAAAAGGTTTCTACCTTGTCGACAAGGTCAAGATTGTAGTTAAATAACAGCTTATTGGGGCGTATTGTTTGTAAAATGTTAAAAATGATAAGATAGTGTCGGTCTTAGATAAAATAGTACTGATATTTTAGGCCTTATCATTCGGCCGAATCGGATCTTATCTGTAATTTTACACTTGAAGTAAAAACGAAATACGATTGACACAATATTGTTTAACTTTAATAGATGAGTAACATGAAAAAAACATTATCTCTTTTGTGTACTGCTTGTTTGGCAGTAGGTGTACAAGCCCAGACTCTTATGTTGAACGATTTCGAGTCGGGCGCTAACGGTGCGAAACTCGAGTGGGGCGGTACGGCCGAGGTAGTAGCCAATCCGTGTCCTACCGACGATAACTCTTCGGCCAAGGTATTTAAGGTAGAGAGTACCGAATTTGCCAATGTATCAACTCCGCTGAACTTGCCCGAGGGTAAAACGCTCGCCGATTATACGGGTGCTCGCTTGCAATGGGCTGTTCTCGAACCCTCTGCTCTTCAATGGGTAGGTGTAGAACTGGGATTTGTCGATACCGATACGCAAGATAAGATGTTCCAAGTGGCTACGGCTTCGGTAGGTGTTGGCGCATACGACACATGGATGAAAACCGATTTTACTTTCAATACCGATTCGGTGGCTAAATGGATGGAGGCCGGACACGCCAATTCGGCACTGCTGATCAAAGTAGCTTACGGCCAATATACTTATGTACTCGACAACATTCAGTTGATTGAGAAAGAGCAGTTGGACGACCCCAATACTATCTTCACGTTCGAGACTATGGATTTGGGAGTTACCCCGCGTTGCGAGACCCCGTTTGGCGGTGGCGCATCTTGCGAGGTGGCCGAGAATCCCCACACAGATGGAATCAATACCTCGGCCAAGGTTTTGAAAGTTCACGGGAGCAGTTTCTCGCCGGTTACCTTCACCGAAGCTCTTCCTGCGGGCAAAACATGGAAAGACTATTCGGGTATTAAATTCCAACTTTGCATCGAGGGCGAAGGGTTTAGTTGGACTCCCATTGAAATGGGTGTTCGCACCGATAATGGGACTCACATTAAGATAGGATATGGTGTTGATGAAGGAGGTGCCGAGGGCGCTGCATTCGGCGAATATACTCCGGACGAATGGTTCGAAGTGGAGTTGAAGATCGACGAATCGTTGATTACCGCCGAGGCCGAATCTGTAAGAACGCTCTTCCTCCGCTTGATGAAAGAAAATATCGATTACTACTATGACAATTTGACGTTGATTCCTGCTTCTACGAGCGGTGTTATCAGCGAGGTGGCCAACAACGATATGAAAGTATATGGCGCCAATGGCTGCATCAACGTAGATTTGCAAAAAGATATGAATGTAACGGTATATAGCATCGACGGCCGCATTGTCGCTTCGCAACTGTTGTCGAGCGGACATCATGCTATCGACCTCCCGAAAGGCATCTATATCGTAAATCGCACCAAAGTGGTTGTGTTTTAATAGGTGAAATAGATAGTGTGTTTATGAGTCGGGACGGCATATCGCTGTCCCGACTTGTTTTTAAACTCCTTTCCCGCTGTGTTTCCTGAAAAGTAAGGGATACCTTTAAACTCCTCCTCCTTTTAAGTTTCCACTCTGTGTGCGATTGGGGCTACATTTAAACTCTTCCTCTGTGTTCCCCGAGAGGGGAATATAGGGGGAGTGCGTAGGGCGGAGGGGTTTTAAACTCCTCTCCTGAGTTTTCAGCAAACGGTAAGGCGGTACATTTAAACTCCTCCTCTGTGTTTTCTGCAAGAAAATATAGGGGAGGTGCCCGTTAGGGCGGAGGGGTTTAAAATATTCTCACATAGGCCTCTAAATTCTATGGGTTTCAACTCCTTTCCTCGGGACTACCGTCCCTCGGTGTCTCCCCTATATGGCTGGCGCAACACAGGGGAGAAGTTTAAATGCTTCAACTTCCCTCTGTATTCCCCATGAGGAGTTTTCGATAGCTGCTGGCTTCTCTTTTTTTTGTGGGTGGATAAGTAAAAACAGCGTTTGATTTGTTTTTGTGGTGGAGTTGTATTATTTTTGTAGTTGTTCAAACAATTATTGACATATGAACTTTTCGGAATTGGATATTGAAATGGTATTTGCGCTGATGAACGGAAAGTTATCGGCGGCAATCAATAGGAAGTTGTATCGGAGTTTCAGGAAGATGTCTATCGATATAACTCCCGAGCAATGGACGGTTTTGTTTTATTTGTGGTCTCGCGACGGGGTGACGCAGCAAGAGTTGTGCAATGTGACTTTCAAAGACAAGCCGAGTATGACCCGGCTTATCGATAATTTGGAAAAACAGCAGTTGGTCGTTCGTTCGCCCGGGGTGAGAGACCGGCGCATCAATTTGATTCATCTTACCGAGAAAGGGCGTGAGTTGGAAGCGACGACCAATCCTTTGGTGACCTCGGTCATGCGTATGGCATTGGAGGGATTCTCGGATAGCGAGATCGAGATGGCCGGCACGATGTTGGCGAAGGTATTCGCCAATTTGAAAAATTCGCTGGACGATTGATTACTCATTTATAAATAGCTATATGAACAGTTACATGAAACGAGTCGTTCTTGTCGCTCTGTGTGGGGTGGCAGGTATGTGTTTTACTTTTGCCCAATATCGTCCCGACCGCTTGGGCGAAGGCTTTGAGGCGAGGCAGTTGGCCATGCCCGACGATTATAGCGGTCGGGTGGTGACAACGCTTGTGAGATGCGAGTCGCGGTGCGATACCCACAAGGCTATCCTTTATGTTCACGGATATAACGACTATTTCTTTCAAAAGGATATGGCGCAGACTTTCGCCGATTCGTGTTTCAACTTCTATGCGGTCGATTTGCGCAAATACGGCCGCTCGTTGCTGGCCGGGCAAACGCCTTTCGAGGTGCGCGATTTGCAGGAATATTTTGCCGACATAGATACCGCCCTGTCTGTCATGCGGGAGGAGGGGAATACCGAGATTGTGCTGATGGCTCATTCTACGGGAGGATTGATCACATCGCTTTATTGCGAGGCGCATCGCGACGATTTGCCGGTACAGGGCCTCATCTTGAACAGCCCGTTTCTCGACATGAATATGAATGGTTTTTACGAGAAGGTGCTTGTCCCTGTCGTGTCGGCATGGGGGCGATGGTTCAAACACACGAAAATAAGCCAAGGCAACTCCACGGCTTACGCCGAGAGTCTCTTGAAAGATTGTCATGGAGAATGGGAGTACGACACCGACCTGAAATTCAAAGTCTCGCCGCCTGTGTCGGCGGCATGGCTGAGGGCGATACACCGAGGGCATAAACAGGTTCATAAGGGGCTGCATATTCCTTGCCCCATATTGCTCATGTATTCGAGCCAATCGGTGCAGGGCGACGAATGGACACCCGCACATCAGTCGGGCGACGCGGTTCTCGATGTAAAGGACATAGCCCGTTATGGGCGGGAACTGGGTCCGCATGTGACCGAGTTTGAGGTTCCCGAGGGGTTGCACGATCTCGTGCTGTCGAAGCCCTCGTCACGGGCGGCGGTTTATGCCGAGATGTTCCGCTGGTTGCGGCTCAATGGTATGACTCGCTGACGCCTGTCCCGCACGTCTCAATTCTGTTCGGCTTGTTGCTTTTCCAGTTGCATGACCTGTTTGTCGGCCAGTTCGAGCGTGCGCACGTTCAATTGGTATTCTCGTTCGAGGTCGTCGACATTGCGCATGAGATTGTACAGATCGCGCGTCGCTTTTACCGCCTCGCGGGTTACGGGGTCGAGCGATAGCGTGTATCGGTTGCCACCCAGATAGGTGAGAGTGATTTTCTTGTCGGTATTTTCGGCGATGAGAGAGACGATAGCCGAGCATTGTCCGTCTTTATAGGTGACTATTTCGGTGTACTTGCCGTCGTTGGTAAACCGGTAGTTGTTGGCTCCGTCATATCCGATGGCGAGTGTTTCGGCTTTGCTTTTGTCGGGAAGCGATGCCCGTATAGAGCTGTGCTTGATGGGCGAGTTGCCATAATAGACACTTGCCAGCTGCATTTGTCCGTTTTCTGTGACCAGTACTTTCAGTTGGCTACGGTTTATAATTCCCTGTTTAGGCAGTTTCTTGTAGACATAGTTACCCTCGGTTTGGTATTTGGCGTCTTTCTCGAAACGGAAATTTTTCTTGGCCGCTTCGAGTTCGGTCTGCCTTACTTTCAAGAGACTGTCGATATAGAGCAAGTTTTGCTCGCTCTCTTTTTGTTTGACCCGGCAGGAGAGCAGCATGCCCTCTTTTATTTGTTTGAAGGCTTTGGGATATAGCAGTTGAATGCTGTCGAGGGCGTTTCGGGCATAGGCGTATTGCCCGGCTTCGAAATATTTCAACGCCTTTTGATACTGGGCGTCGGCCTCCCTGCCGTTGTTTCCGCAGGAGAGAGCCAATACTGCACAGGAGCATAACCACAAGTAAGCGTGCTTTACCATAATTATAAATCGTATAGATGTTTAGTACTCATTTTGTTTAACGAACCGATACCCGCTGCACATCTTTGACTCCTTTTACCGTTTTGAGTTTCTTGATCAGGCTGTTGAGAGCCGAGGTGTCGTCGACCGTTACGGTGATATGGCCTTGGAAAAGCCCGTCGTTCGAGTCGATAGAGATGCCTCGCATGTATATGTTCTTCTCTTTCGAAATAATCGAGGTGATGTTGGTTACGATGCCTATGTCGTCGTTGCCCACCACTCGCAGTACCGTGACATATTTCGAGCCCATTTTCCCCGACCAGCGGGCGTTGACCACCCGGTAGCGGTAGTGGCTGTATATGTAACGGGCGTTGGGGCAATCTTTGCGGTGGATTTTTATGGTGCCTTCGGTCGATACGAATCCGAAAATGTCGTCGCCGAAAATGGGATTGCAACATTTGGCCAGTTTATAGTTGATGCCTTTCACATCGCCGCCGATGATCAACTCGTCCTCTTTGGATTCGTCGGGTTCGTTTTGTAGCGTAAACTCTTCGGCGGTGCGGGCTTCGTATTGCTCGTTGTTTTCTTTCTGGTCTATTTCGAGGTACAGTTCAATAATCCGGTTGACGTCGATGTGCTCCGCGGCCAGTTCGTTATAGAAATCGGTGACGGTTTTGTAGCCCATTTTTTTGATGAGTTTCATCATGATTCCGTCTTCCATCTCTATCTTGCGGTTTTTGAACCGGCGTTGCAGCAATTCTTTCCCATACTCGGCCGCTTTGTTTTGCTGCTCGTTGAGGGCTTGTTTTATCTTTACCCGGCCTTTGGAGGTAACGGCAATGTTGAGCCAGTCTTGTTTGGGAGTTTGGTTGGGCGAGGTGAGCACCTCGATGGTATCGCCGCTTTTGAGTTTGTATCTTATCGTTTCTATTTTGCCATTCACCCGGCCTCCTACACATTTGCTCCCCAGCCCCGTGTGTATGAGGAAAGCAAAGTCGAGAATCGTGGCGCCCAACGGCAGTTTGTACAGGTCGCCTTTGGGGGTAAACACAAAGACCTCTTTGTCGTAGAGATCCATTTTGAAATCGCGCATGAGCTCCAGCGCGCCACCGTGGTCGGCGGCTTCGAGGATTTCGCGCACATTGTTCATCCAGTCGTCGAGACCGGTTTCGCTTTTAATACCTTTGTATTTCCAGTGCGCGGCCAGACCTCGCTCGGCGATTTCGTCCATTCGGCGGGTGCGTATTTGCACCTCGACCCACCGTTGTTTGGGACCCAATACCGTGATGTGCAGCGATTCGTATCCGTTCGATTTGGGCACGGAGAGCCAGTCTTTCATGCGCTTGGGATTGGGCTGGTACATGTCGGTCACGATCGAATATACTTTCCAGCAATCGGCTTTTTCTTGCTCGAGCGGGGTCTCCAAGATCACACGAATGGCAAACAGGTCGTAAATATCTTCCAAATCGGCCTTTTGTTTTTTCATCTTGTTCCAAATCGAGAAGATAGATTTGGTGCGGCCTTTGATTTCGAAATGGAGGCCTTCGGCTTCGAGCTTCCGTTTCACCGGTTCGATAAACTCGGTGATATATTGGTCTCGGCTTCGTTTGGTCTCGTTGAGTTTATGGGCTATTTGGTCATAGATCTCCCGGTTGGTATATTTGAGGGAGAGGTCTTCGAGTTCCGATTTTATGGAGTATAGTCCCAGCCGGTGCGCCAATGGGGCGTAGAGATACGACGCTTCGCAAGCGATGTCGTAACGGTACTTTTCATTGGGGTGGTGGTTGACCATTTTCATGACGCACAACCGGTCGGCGATCATGATGATGATAACCCGTATGTCCTCGGCGAAAGAAAGCAACAGCTTGCGGAAATTCTCGCTTTCGACGGCTGCCTGTTTGGCATATAGGCTGCTCGACTTGATAAGCCCCTTGATGAGCTGCGCAATATCGTCGCCAAACTCTTTCTGGACGGCCTCGATGGTGAGGAACTCGCTCACTGCCAGGTTGAAAAGCAGGGTCGAAATGAGCATGCTGCGTTCTGCCCCGACTCTTTCGCAAAGAATGAGGGCCGTATTGAGATTGCGCACAACCGGGTTTATGCCCTGCCTGTTGCGCTGATAGTGCCCGGTCTCGACCGCTTTGGTGATGAGTTTGCGGATACGATTGAAGTCGTCTATCTGCAAAACCGGACGGCTATCGATTAACAATTGCCGGTAAGTCGATAGGACACTCGCTCTTTCTTCGGGGGTAAAATAGCTTCTTTCGGGCATGAACTGTGACTATTATCAAAAAATCTGATTCAAATATATATTTTTATGGTTAAAAACGTGCTTTTTTTAAGAGCTTTTTGTAGATTTGGGAACGGAATTAAAATTCATTATTCATTACAGATTATGTTTACATCGGAAGATTTACATTTATTCAATGAAAAAGGGATTGATATACATGCGGTTGAAGAGCAGTTGTCATCTTTTAAGAAAGGGTTTCCCTTTTTGAAAATAGCGTCTTCGGCGTCGGTCGGGAACGGTATTTTGTCGCTCGACGAGCAGCAGGCGCAATACTATTTCGATTTGTGGGAAGGATATTTGAAAGACAATCACAAAGTGGTGAAATTCGTTCCCGCTTCGGGTGCGGCCAGCCGTATGTTCAAGGATTTGTTCGGATTCCTCTCGGCCGATTATGACCGGCCTCAAACCGACTTTGAAAAGAAGTTTTTCGGCTCGATCGAGCATTTCGCTTTTTATGCCGACCTCGACGAGGCTTGCTTGAAGAACGAGGGGAAAGGCATTGCCGACTTGATCGCCGCGGGAAATTACAAAGCCGTTGTCGCGAATCTCTTGGAGGAGAAAGGGTTGAATTATGGCTCTCTACCCAAAGGCCTGTTGAAATTCCACCGCTATGCGACGACCGCTCGCACAGCTATGGAGGAACATTTGACAGAGGGTGCGCTTTATGCGGCCAGTTCCGACGGTGAAGTCAATATCCATTTTACGGTCTCACACGAGCATTTGCCTCATTTCAAGGAGCTGGTGGCAGCCAAGAAGGCCGATTACGAGCGGCGTTACGGTGTGCGCTACAACATCAGCTTCTCGGAACAGAAGCCTTCGACCGACACGATTGCGGTGGATATGAACAACGAGCCTTTCAGAGAAAACGGCAAACCGTTGTTCCGTCCCGGCGGACACGGAGCTTTGATCGAGAACCTCAACGATATAGACGCCGAAATCATATTCGTGAAAAATATAGACAATGTAGTACCCGATAAATTGAAGGAGCCTACCGTGCGCTTCAAAAAAATTATCGGTGGTATATTGGTTTCGCTGAAATCCGAGATAAACCGGTACACGGCTATACTGAAAAGCGGCAAATACACCATCGACGATTTGCGGGAAATCATTCAATTCCTGCATAAGAAACTCTTTGTGCGCAACGAGGAGACAAAACATTTGGAAGATGCCGAACTGGCTTTGTATCTGCTGCGGAAGCTCGACCGGCCTATCCGGGTGTGCGGCATGGTGCGCAATGCGGGAGAACCGGGTGGCGGCCCGTTTATCGCTTATAATCCCGATGGGACGACTTCGTTGCAGATTTTGGAAAGTTCCCAAATCGATATGTCGAATCCCGAGGCAAAGAAACAATTCGAGATGGGTACCCATTTCAATCCGGTAGACTTGGTTTGTGCCGTGCGTGACGGTCAGGGAGCCAAATACGACTTGCCTAAGTATGTCGATAAAAACACCGGATTTATTTCGCGCAAATCGAAGAATGGACGGGAACTCAAAGCGCTCGAATTGCCCGGTTTGTGGAATGGCGCCATGAGCGACTGGAACACCGTGTTTGTCGAGGTTCCCGCCGAGACATTCAATCCGGTGAAGACGGTCAACGATTTACTGCGACCGCAGCATCAATAAAAAAGATGCGGCGATAGTGCTACGGAATAGAAGGCGATATGCAGCGGCATGTCGCCTTTTTTTATAACTTTGTCACCGATAAAGGTCGAAATGTCGGGAAAGTGAAGCCTCGATGGCTTGTTTATTTCCCGCCTCAGCGTAATAATAAAAAAGAAAAATAAGGAAAAGATATGACATTTGAAGAATTCGGATTGTCGGAAGAGGTAATGCAGGGGCTCGAAGCCATGAACTTTCAAGAGGCTACCCCCGTTCAAGAACAAACCATTCCCGTGATATTGCAGAAAAGAGATTTGATAGCTTGTGCCCAGACCGGTACGGGCAAAACGGCCGCTTATATACTGCCGCTGTTGCATTTGCTTTCGGAGCAGCCGGGAAGCGGCGACAAGGTGCGCGCCGTGATTGTGGCGCCTACGAGAGAATTGGCCCAGCAAATCGATATGCAGTTCGAAGGGTTTTCCTATTTCCTCCCCATATCCACAGCCGTGGTTTCGGGGGGAGGCGATGGCGCGTCGTGGGAGCAACAGAAACGAGGCTTGACGATGGGCGCCGATATTATTATCGCAACTCCGGGCAGGCTCATTTCGCACCTGAATATCTCGAATATCGACTTTTCGGGAGTGGAATATTTTATCCTCGACGAGGCCGACCGAATGCTCGATATGGGCTTCTACGACGATATTATGAAGATTGGCAATAGCTTGCCCGAAAAACGCCAGACGATTATGTTCTCGGCGACGATGCCTCCCAAGATTCGCCAGTTGGCCAAAAACATCATGAACAACCCCGCCGAGGTGAATGTGGCCATATCGAAACCCAATGAGGCGATCGACCAATCGGCCTATGTTTGCTATGAGAATCAGAAAATGGGTATTATCGACTGGCTGTTTCGTGAGCCCACCGGTACCAAAACCATTATATTTTCATCGTCGAAACAAAAAGTCAAAGAGTTGGCGTTCTCTTTGAAACGTAAAAAATATAAGGTGGCGGCCATGCACTCCGATTTGGAACAATCCGAGCGCGAGGCTGTCATGCTCGATTTCAAGAACAACAAACTCGATATTTTGGTGGCTACCGATGTAATATCCCGGGGTATCGATATTGACCAAATAGGGTTGGTTATCAACTATGACGTCCCGCACGACCCGGAAGATTATATCCACCGCATCGGGCGTACGGCGCGAGCCAGTGCCGACGGTACGGCTATTACATTTGTTTCGGAAAAGGAACAAGGAAAATTTCATCGCATCGAGTCTTTCTTGGGATACGAAATCGCCAAACGGGAGTTGCCCGAGGGATTGGGCGAAGTTCCCGCTTATGCGCCGAGACAAGAAAGTGGCCGGCGAAACAGAAGTGGAAAAGGCGGGAAGGGGCACTCGAAGAATCGTGGTAGAGTGAATAGAAATGCGTTTAAAAAACGGAACTCTTCTTTGCAAGGAAACCCGGCAAAAGAGAAACCGGCCGATGCTGTGGCTCAAAATGGCGCTGCTCCCCAAAAGCGGAGGCGGAATCGCCGTAGGCCTAAGCCGTCGGACAACAATTCGTCGAACCGGAGTGAATAGAGTGTGGATCTAAATAAATGATTGACAACACCCGTGTAAGGACTTGATTTTATTTAAATTGTCCCTGTTACAGATATGCTGCGAATAGTATATATTATCGCTTGAATGTTGTTTATTCGCAAAATGATTGCCTATTGTATTGAGGATATATATTATTTATAATATATTGAATTTCAGTGATTAATATCAATGTATTAAATAAAAATTATATATTTCGATATTAATAATTTGTATGTTAGAGTATTAATAAAATTCGATAGGTAGCTTTGCCATTGTGATAAACCATAGATCCCACGGCTTGTTCTATGTATAAACCATCAAGTAGCCATGAATGTTACGGAGAAAAAAGCACGAATCAGGGAGTTGTGGCAACTCTGTTTTCACGACGATGAACGTTTTGTGTCGCTTCTGTTCGACAATATTTATCGCGATGAGAATGCTCGCTGTTTCGAAGAGGACGGAGTGTTGACTGCCGCTTTGCAGATGTTGCCTTATCGCATGACATTCGGGACTACGCTGTTAAAGGTAAGTTATATATCGGGTGCTGCAACCCGGCCGGAGTATCGGAATAGGGGGTTGATGGGCCGGCTGCTGAAAGAGTCGTTCGAGGAAATGTTGTCACGGAAGATTCCGTTCTCGGCTCTCATTCCGGCAGAACCGTGGTTATATGGCTACTATGCTTCGAAAGGCTATGCGCCGGTTTTCTTTCGACAAGAGTCGAATTATACTTCGGTACACAAGTTCGACGACACCGGTTATCACCGGGTGATACCGTCGGTCGATGAGCTTTATCGGTTTTTCGATAGTCACATGAGGCGGCGTCCCTGTTGCGTCTTGCATGAGCGAATCGACTTTGAGGTGATTTGTGCCGATATAGCGTTGGATAAAGGCGAGGTCGTCGCTGTGGCCGATTGTGATAACCGCCTTGTTGCGCAGGCTTTTGTCGTGCCGGGTGATGACCGGGTAGTGGTGAAAGAACTGTTGGCGGTAGACCTGCGTGCCGAGGAGGCTGTATTGCACCAGGTGGAACGGTGTTTCCCCGGGCGGCCGTTGAGCCTATTGCACCCGCCGGGAGAGAATGATAAACCGTTGCATCGAGTGGGAATGCTTCGTATCATCGACGTTGAAAGAGTGTTGGAAGCAGTGGCCGAGCATTGCCCCTCGTTGCGGATAACAGTCAAAGTAGCCGATCCATTGATGCCGTCGAATGACGGTATCTATCTGATAGAAAAGGGAGCATGTCGCCGGGTATCGACCGGGCGATATGACCTCGATGTCGATGTGGCCGAGTTGGCCGCTGTGATATTCGGCGCCTCGAAACTCTCGTCATTGTTTGGCTTCCCAGCCATGCGCCCCTATATGAGTCTCATGCTCGATTAGCATTCGGGAGCGAAACCGCCGTTTGTTTGAAAAACGGTTACGATAAGCGCGCACTACAAGTAAAACCGGTATCCGATAGAAATCCCTATATTCCGTCCTTCATAGGCGCTCTCGACATCTCGTATCGAGCGTGTGAGCCCCAATGTGTAACGGGCATCGACAAAAGCTCCGAAATTAAATTCATACCCCAAGCCAAACACCGCCCCCAGCTCGGCTTTGGCCTGTTGCTGTAAACCGTCCATCTCTTTCCACGAGTTGGTGAGGGCGCACCCTATACCCAATTGAGGACCTATTTGGATATTGAAACCGGCAATCGGGAAAAACTTGACCAGCAGTGGAATTTCTATGTAATGAATGCGGCATGCGTACTCTTTTTGTAAGAGGTCGCCATTAGAGTCGGTAAGGTAAAGTTCTTTATCCTTGTATCCGTGAGAAGCATAAAGCAGTTCGGCCTGCATGTCGAAATAGCGGTTGAATTGGTAAGTAAGCACGAACCCCACCTGTCCGCCCATGATATAGTCGGCCTTGTCGTCGAGTATGTTTTTGGGGAATCTCACCGTAGCCCAGTTGACCCCCGCTTTCCCTCCCGCGCTCCATTGAGCCCGCATAGAGGCGGGTATAGCCATCAAGCACAACAGCATGAGGGCAATTTTGTAAAAACGGCCATCGCGCCGATCAGACAACCTTTTCATAGATCCTGTTTTTATTGCAAAAATTGTAGTTCTACGGCAAAAATAGCATTTCTCCGTTTTAAAGCCAAGCATTACAAAGGGATAATCCTATAAAAATATCCCTATTCGTCAAGTAGAAGGTTTTAGATTTATTTTTTAATTTTATGGCAATTCAAATAAATTTAAATCCTAATGAAATGCAAGCAGACAGTCGGTTAATATCTCATCTATATCGAGATAAGGGAAACGGGGAATGGATAATACAAACCAACGACGAGCATCAAAAAGGTGTTGCCGAGATGGCTGCGGCTTTTGCCCGGCAGTTCGGGTTGCCCTCTTGGGGGCATGCGCTTGGCGTGCTTCACGATAAAGGTAAGGAACGATTGGCATTCCAACAATAGATACGCCGGGTAAACGGGTTGCCTGTAACCGACGACAAATGATTGAAATAAAAGTCCTTTGAAATTCAAGAAAAAGAGTACTTTTGAAAGTATGATAATCATGAATATGTGAACTATATATGACATCGTCGCTTTAAATGGGAAAACAACTTACATACCAAGAACTGCTGGTTGCATATGACAAACTTCTTATGGAGAATGAGTTTCTTCGTAAGGAGATAGACAAGCTACATGTATTACTAAACAACAAAAACAGTTCCACAGATCTGCCCACCATGAGACGAATTTTGTCTTTGGGAGAGAAAGTGGAGGTGTTCCGCAATCTGTTTAGGGGGCGTGAGGATGTGTTTGCGCGGAGATGGTACAGTCGGACAAGCGGAAAGGCTGGTTATCAGCCTGTATGCCGGAATGAATGGGACAGGCTATTATGTGACAAGAAAAAATATAAATGTACGGAATGCCCCAATAGGTTGTTCAAACCGTTGGAGTATGAGGATATATACCGGCATCTTGAAGGGAAAAGCCCAGATGGGCATGATGTAATCGGCGCCTATGCCATTCTTGCCGACAGCACCTGTAATTTCCTGTGTGTGGATTTTGATGACAAATCCTGTGAACATGGATATAAGAAAGATGTGTTGGCGTATGTCGGGGTCTGCAATGATTGGGGTATTCCTTACTCCATCGAACGTTCCCGTTCCGGGAGCGGCGCCCATGTCTGGATATTCTTTGAACAGTCGTTGCCTGCCTCTAAGGCACGGAGGCTTGGAAATATGATATTGACAGAAGCTATGACGATACGGGATGATGACTCTCAAATCGTACGACCGCTTCTTTCCCAACCAAGATAGGTTGCCCGATGGCGGATTTGGCAATTTGGTGGCATTGCCACTGCAAGGCAAAGCCCGCAAGGAAGGGAACAGTGTGTTTGTGGACGAAAACTTTATGGTTTATGAAGACCAATGGAATTATTTGCTTGAAATAAAACGGATATCCGAAGTAGCAGTTGACGCAATATTGGCAAAACACGAACCTGCTTCGGAATTGGGCGAATTGTCCACTACCAGTGAATCGAAACCATGGGAGACTCCTGTGCCTCAAAAGATTACTCGTAATGATTTTCCTATTAATCCTGTCCTCATACGCTCCAACATGCTGTATATCCCTTTGCAAGGACTCTCAGCAAAGGCCGTGAACCACTTGAAACGGATCGCATCGTTCAAGAATCCAGAGTTTTATGCCAGACAAGGAATGCGATTGTCCATTTATAACACTCCCCGTATTATCTCGTGTGCCGATATGGAAGAGAATTATATCGCCCTGCCTCGTGGATGTGAAGATGCGGTCATTGCCCTTTTGGAAGATAATCAAGTCGCTTATCGCATAGAGGACAAGACCAATCACGGGGAGAATATAACCGTAGGGTTTAAAGGTGAACTTCGTAAAGAGCAGAAAGAGGCCATAGCCAACTTGATAGCCTATGACAACGGAGTATTGAATGCCACTACTGCATTTGGCAAGACGATCACCGCTATCGGTTTGATTGCAGAACGGAAAGTAAACACGTTGATACTTGTTCACACCAAAGCTTTGTTGGAGCAATGGAAATCCCGCTTGGGAGAATTTTTGCAAATAGACTTTACGGAAGATAACCACCCAAAGAAACGTGGCCGTAAAAAAGCCTTTTCGCCGTTCGGCATATTGGATTCCAAGGGAAATTCACTACATGGGAAAATAGATATAGCCTTGATGCAATCCTGCTTGGAGGATAGCGGAGTGAAACCTTTTGTCCGAGATTATGGAATGTTGGTCGTTGATGAATGTCATCATGTGTCGGCTATGAATTTTGAACGGATATTGAAGTATGCCAATGCCCGCTATGTCTATGGGCTGACAGCCACCTCAATCCGTAAAGACGGACATCAGCCTATCATCTTTATGCAATGTGGACCTATCCGTTATTCGGCGGACGCCAAAACTCAAATGGCTTCCCAGACATTCGCGCGTCTGCTTGTCCCTCGTTTTACTTCTTACAGAGAGTTGACGGGTGAAAAATCCACTTACGCCAAGGTAATTCAAAAAATGGCTGAAGATGAAAACCGAAACAGACTTATAACGAACGATGTGTACGAGGCTTTGAAAGAAGGGCGTTCACCCATTATATTGACCAACCTTACCGCCCATGTCGAAACATTGGCAAACACATTAATGCCACATTGCAAACATGTCGTCTCCCTTGTCGGTTCCGAATCGGCAAAGGAGAAACGTCAGAAAATGGAATACCTGCAAAATATACCGTTCACTGAACCGCTCGTCATAGTTGCTACGGGGAAATATGTGGGTGAGGGGTTTGACTACCCACGCTTGGATACCTTATTCTTGGCCTTGCCTGTCTCTTGGAAAGGCATCATCGCACAATATGCCGGTCGCTTACACCGGGAATATCCGGGTAAGAAAGAAGTTCGGATTTACGATTATATTGATATTCGCATACCGATGTGCGACATCATGTACAAACGCAGGCTGCGAGGATATGCCTCTGTTGGTTATCAGATAAAGTCAAATGCGCCGAAAGATTTATTTTGCGAAAATCACTTCGCTATTTTTAACGGACATACATATCAAAGCGAGTTTTTCAAAGATTTGTTTCAGGCGAAACGCTCGGTCGTTATTTCTGCGACAAAACTTTGGTTTGCAAAACATTCATCTGTGCTTGATATACTGAAAGACTTGTCTGTGCGAGGAATAGAGGTTGTCACTTTTGTCAAAAGCAATTCGGAAAAGGAAGACCGGTTAAAAGAAACAGGAGCAAGTATCAGAATTATAGACTCATTGGCTATTGACGTTGCAATCATAGACAAATTTTTGATATGGTATGGCAGTGTCAACTATCTTGGTTACAATACCGACGAGAATAATGCCATACGCATTTATGATTCAACATTGGCCGAGAATGTCTTAGAAGTACTTTACACTTGACACCAATTTTTCCTATTAATAATAGATATTGTTTGCGATGCAGTATGTGTACATCGTTGATTATTAATAGCATAGTACTATAAAAGATACAGCCGGTAGGTTGGCAAGTATTTGAGAATGTGTAAGTTAATGGTTTTTAGCACCATTCTCGGCTTGTACCTCCATTCTGGAAAGTAAAGGTGAGTGTAATTTCTTGAATATCAAAAATGTGCGGCACGAAAACTTGTAAAAAATGCCGTTTTTTGATGGGAAAAAGTACAAAAATAGCTCTGAAACAAGGGTGGACATTATGATTATTTTGCGAAGTACTCAGTCTTCAACCAATAGGCATAAATCGGGTCCTGGAACGAGGTTTCACCAGCCTTATTGTAATATTTAGGGACTGTCGTTAAATTCCGTCATTATGAGTCAATCGGCAGACTGTCCCGGTAATTTTTCCGATCGAACTCATCTTTTTATATTTTCGGC
>CALUFO010000017.1 GCA_944320015.1 uncultured Barnesiella sp.
TTAGTCCGGATTTCTCCGGGTTATCCCCCTGTTACAGGCAGATTGCATACATGTTACTCACCCGTGCGCCGGTCGCCAGCAAAGGTATTGCTACCTCCCTGCTGCCCCTCGACTTGCATGTGTTAGGCCTGTCGCTAGCGTTCATCCTGAGCCAGGATCAAACTCTTCGTTGTATATCTTGTTTCTTTTCTTTTTTCTATACCTTCGAATTTCCCCGGCCGAAATTGACTTCGCTCTTTCTCTTGTACTACTCTTCTTTCCAGTCTTTTCAATGAACTTTGCCCTCCGTTTTTCACCCCGGTCGAGCCGGTGTTCTTTCGAAAAGCGATGCAAAGGTACGCTCTTTTTGTTTTATCCTCCAAATTTTTTGAGCACTTTTTATGTTGTAAAGCATATTTTTTTTGTAACCCGCTGATTGCGTTCGGTTTATTTACACGCCTTTCGCCCCTCAAAAAAAAGGCGCCGCTCCATTTCTCCCGGTGCGGCGCCTTCTGCGGCTGGTTGGTGTTCGGGTTATAGAATCCCCTACATTCTTTCTTTACTGTTTATTTCTCTCCTATGTAAACAGTACATGCCCCAAAGGTGAGCCGGCGACAATAGCACCGATCAAAACCGGCGCGGCGGAAGATATCGAGCATCGCTTCGCCTTGCGGCACAGCGGCTACCGAGCGAGGCAGATAGCTGTATGCCCGACGGTCTTTCGACACCAGTCGTCCCACAAAGGGTATAAATGTATAGGTATAAAACTTATAGAATTGTTTGAAGGGGAAATGCTCGGGAGTGGACAACTCGATCACGCACAACGCTCCTCCGGGTCGCAAGACTCGATACATTTCCCGAAAACCGGCTTCTAAATGCTCGAAGTTGCGAACTCCATAGGCCACGGTAACTATATCGAAACTGTTGTCGTCGAAATCCATCGACAAGCAATCTTGCACCTCGAATAGCAATCGGCGCTGCGCATTGCGCTTGACTGCCTTTTCACGGGCTATTCGCAGCATGCCTTCCGAGAGGTCTATGCCGATAATCTGGTCGGGGTGTAACCGCTCGTCGAGCAACAAAGCCAAATCGCCTGTCCCGGTAGCCACATCGAGAATCGCGCAATGGGGATAACGACGCAGCATTTTCACCGCTACCCGACGCCACCAACAATCTATACCCACAGTCATGGTGCGATTCATCGCATCGTAGGCCGGAGCTATGGAGTCGAACATCTCGCGCACTTGCGTGGTCTTGTCCGTCTCGTCGTCATAGGGTTTTATCTTCTCTGCTTTGTAATCCATTCGACAAGTCCTTTTTTCCCTCTCATTTCTTGCGACTGTTCAGGAAATCGGTTACGTTTTTCTCGATGCGGGTGGCCAAGTCTTCGCCTTCGGCTTTGATAAATTTCTCACCCACGATATGTTCATACAGCTCGATATAACGGTCGGACACGCTGTCGCAATAGGCCTCGGTCATTTCGGGAACCTGCTGTCCTTCTTTGCCTTGGAATCCGTTTTGAATGAGCCACTGACGGACAAACTCTTTCGAGAGTTGGCGTTGTTCCTCGCCACGGGCAAGACGCTCTTCATACCCGTCGGCGTAGAAATAGCGCGACGAATCGGGCGTGTGAATCTCGTCGATAAGAATAATTTTATCGCCTATCTTACCAAACTCGTATTTCGTGTCCACGAGGATAAGCCCTTTTTGCGCAGCCATCTCACAGCCCCGTTGATAGAGAGCCAACGTATATTTTTCGAGTTGCTCGTAATCCTCGCGCGAAACAATGCCTCGGGCTATGATTTCGGCTTTCGATATATCCTCGTCGTGACCGGCATCGGCTTTGGTTGTCGGAGTGATAATGGGGTGCGGGAACTTCTCGTTCTCTTTCATACCCTCGGGCATCGTCTCTCCACAAAGCGTGCGCTTACCCGCCTTATATTCGCGCCACGCATGCCCGGTCAAATAGCCTCGCACCACCATTTCGACTTTAAACGGCTCACAACGCAAGCCCACGGTCACCATCGGGTCGGGAGTGGCCACCTTCCAGTTGGGAAGAATATCCGACGTCGCATCCAAAAACTTGGCGGCAATCTGGTTCAGCACTTGCCCTTTGTAGGGAATACCCTCCGGAAGAATCACGTCGAATGCCGAGATACGATCGGTAACGACCATCACCAGCAACTCATCGTCGATGTTGTACACATCGCGCACTTTACCATGATACACACTCTTTTGTCCGGGGAATTTGAAATCGGTTTTTACCAAAGCATTTTTCATTTCTGTAATACTTTTTCGTTTATAATAAAATCGTTGTATGTCCTGTAAAAAGGCACGACAAAGATACAACATAAAAACGATATAGTGCGTTAAAATCACCGCCTTTCCCTCGATCTTCTCTTTATGCCAACACCATCAAGTCAAAACGCATTATGGAAATGACCAATGGAAAGGCGGGTATCGAGAACGAAAAGGAGACGGCCTTTCTACTGGACCGGATGCAAACCTACAAGGAGAATCAATAAAAGAGGGAAAAAAAGAAAGACGAGAACCAAATCAAGGTGGTTATCCGTATTATTATAGAAAATAAGGATTAAACTAAACTGATTTTGCGAAAGCAACTTGAATTATCTTATTTTACAGATTTGAAGTAATTTGTTATATAGTTATAATCAGTAAAACCGTCACAATCTTCTGTGAAATTGTTACGTCCTTTTGCGTAATATACCGCTACTTTTGCATAAAAAGAAGACGTATATGAATGCAATTAATAAAATAAACAGAAGGGAGTTTATCAAGACTTCCGTTATGACAGGAGGAGCCTTACTCGCTTCTACGGCAATGCCGGGACAGACGATGAATTTGTGGCTGGAGCAAAAGGACGATGCCAAGTTTACTAATGACGACTTATTGCAAGGAGTATGTGACATCCATCTGCATTGTCTTCCTGATTCACGAGAACGGTCGGTGGATGAATACAATTTTATGAAAGAAGCAATCGTGGCAGGCTACCGTGCCGTAATGTTCAAGTCGAATGACTTCAGTTGCCACGACCGGGCATATATCATCCGCCAGGCACTGCCACAGGCGGAATGTTTCGGCAGTTTTTGCATGAACCGTGTGCATGGAGACAAGGTCAATCCCTTTGCCGCACAAAAGGCTATTGAGACAAGCGGAGGCTTATGCCGCTGTATTTGGATGCCGACATTGGATGCAGCTTATCAATGGCAGAGAGAGAAGCGTAAGGGAAAAGGCATTCCCGTATTGGACGATAAGGGACAGGTTTTGCCGGAAGTGGTTAAAGTAATGGAAATATGTGCAGAAGCTGACATTATTTTTGCAACCGGACATTCTTCTCCAAAAGAAAGCATGACCCTTATCAGCAAGGCGCAAGAAATTGGCGTGAAGCGTATCGTTGTCACCCATGCCAATTCGTCAATCTGGACGATGACGCAAGACCAAATCAAGCGATGCATCGACCTTGGCGCATACATAGAATATTGCTATCTGCCTTGTCTTTGGGGAGAAGGGACAAAGATGCCCCAATACCAACGGCAAACCATCAAGGAATTTGCTTCGTTTGTCCGCATTGACCCTACACGGAGCTTTATTTCTACAGACTTAGGACAGGCTGTGATGCCACATCCCATTGAGGGTATGAGGGATTGCACCGTAAAATTACAATCAGTTGGAGTTTCTCAAAGCGACATTGATTTGCTAGTCCGTAGCAATCCTGCATGGCTGTTAGGTTTGAATAAATAAAAAAGAAAAATTATGGACAGAAGAAATTTCATCAAAAGCGGATTATTAGCCGCGACTGTCGGTGCCACAATGGGACCGAAAGCCATTGCACAGGAAGCAAACAGACGTGTGGAGCAGGAACAGAAAGCAAAGGACATCTTGAATTATAATCCGGCAATGCAATACCGCCCGATGGGCAGAACAGGAGTGAACGTGTCGGCATTGGGCTTCGGAATGTTGCGCCTGCCGATGAAGAACGGGCATGTGGACTTTGAACAGACTACACCGATGGTGCGCCGTGCCATCGAAGGAGGTGTTAACTACATTGATACCGGACGTGTCTATATGGGAGGCGAAAGCGAGCAGGCAGTCGGCAAGGCACTTGCCGGAGGCTGGCGCGACCAGGTCTATGTCACTTCCAAAATGCCGTGGTGGGAGATGCAGAGTGCAGACGATTTCGAAAAGTTCTTCGACCAGTCAAGGCGAACCATAGATACCGATGTAATCGATTTCTACCACATCCACATGATTATGCATCGGGCGTGGAAGGATTATGTGTTGCCGTACAAACTCATCGAGAAGATGGAAAATCTGAAGGCACAAGGGAAAATACGCTTTATGGGCTTTTCTTTCCACGATAGCCTGCAACTGTTCAAACGGGTAGTCGAATATACACCGGCATGGGATTTCTGCCTTATCCAGCACAACTATCTTGATTACGAATATGAGGCAGGCGTGCTCGGTCCGAAATATGCCGCCGCCAATGGCATGGGTCTTGCCGTGATGAAGCCTGTTCGCACCGGCTTCCTTGCCAATCTGCCACAAGTGATGCGCAACGCGCTTGCTTCCACGGGCATTCACAAGCCCGATGTGGAATGGGCGTTGGATTACCTGTGGGATATTCCCGAAGTCAGCGTAGCAGTCAGCGGCATGGGCAGCATGGATGATGTAGAAGAAAATCTGAAATATGCCGCAAAAGCTCGCCCGAACATGCTCACTTCTGCCGAACGTGAGGCATTGGGAGCAGCCATCTACGCTTACCGCCATGCGCCGGGGCACATCGACTGTACGGGCTGCTATCAGTGCATTCCCTGTCCGCACAACGTGGCCATCGGCTACATCTTCGCCTATGTCTACAACAACTACCTTCTGCACCGCAACAAGGATCGGGCAATGGCTGACTACACCGTATCCATGTCTCCCGTTCAGCGCGGCGACCCGGCTTCATCGTGTGTGAGTTGTGGCGAATGCCTGGCCAAGTGCCCGCAGCATCTGGATATACCCAATCTGCTGGCAAAAGTAAAGGAAACGATGGGGAAATAATATTCCGACCATCTGCATATGAGCGATACTGTTGATTGACGCACCTAAGATGTTCCGTGAGATGAATGACATTGATATTGAAAATGTAGAAATAAACGATGCGGACGAGGTGTTCTGGAGATGCAATCGCATTCAAGTCTAAAATCTGAAGCTGCATGGCGGTACTCATCCGTTCATGTTCTGTAACGATATTTATGTAGATGGATTGAAAAGTAACAGTAAACGAAAAAGATACAACATAAAAACGAGATAATGCGTTAAAATCACCGCCTTTCCCTCTATTTTAAAATAAGAATGCCGCCGGCAGATACGACACCTCGCGACGACATTCCTATGAACAGTACGATTTCAAAAAGTCTATTCGACCTTTACCATCTCGAAGAAACTGCTTATTTCCTGCTGGTCGATGGCCTGCCGCACATTGAACCGTTTCACTTGATCCATGTAGCCGTTTTTTTTAGCCTTTACCTCGATAATTACATCTCTTGAATTTTCATACGTCAGCCCCAAGATATTGAACGAACGGGTCTCCTCATAGGGCGTAGGAGCCAAATATAGCTCATTGGTGTTCTTCACCTCATCGGGCACACTCGATATGACCCGCCAAAACAGCCGAACACCCTGTGGATTGGAATCGAAATACCAACGAATTATCGTCCGCTCCAATGCCGTACCGCCCGCATTTTCGCGCGACACCCTCTTCTCGGCCTCACCGCTCGCAATGGTAGGATCGTTTATATAGGCTGCCTGTTTAAATTCATATTGAATGCCTTGTGCTCCGATTGTAGCGGGATTGACTGTAATCGATTCTGTTACACCGCCTTTCACAAATAGAAGTTCAACCGGTTTAACGGTCGTCTCAGTATTGACATTCGCTCCATTATGTGTTGCAACAGCAGTGGCTGTCACCGGCAAATTGGCCACACACGGGGTTGTCCCTAAAACTTTTCCTTCACACAAGACCATAGCTCCTACCGGGTCTGACGTAATATTTGTTTTTACATAACTCGTCGCGGTTGCGGTATAAGACTGGTTTACCAATGTCTTTTTCAAGCCACAGGAAGACAGAAGTAAGCCTACCGATAATACCATAAAAACATGTACAAAAGAGTTTTTCATATTCTTTACTTTTTAAAGTTATTCAATCGCCTATTAATAAAGTCGTTAATCATTCGACCACATTAATGCAGAATTGAATACGTTTCGGTTATTGACTTAATTTTGAAAATTCTGGTTTTTGCTCTACTGACACTATCCTATACATACATAAAAAAGCGGCGAGCCAAACTTCAAGGCATAAAAAATGCGAGCTATTCTTGCTTGCAGAGGGAGGTCCTGAGAAAACCATGCACCAACAAACGAAGTAAAGCTCGCATGTATATATGCGAGCGCCCACTTTACTTATCGTTGGTGCAGAACAAAATTTCTCAGGTTTCCCTCTGCCAAAGATAAAGTTAAACGCTTTTCCTTAAATTCCTAAAATGTATGTACAAATTCTTTGTTATATTCTCATAGGCATTAATCTTGATTTATTTGCAAACTTAAAAAAAAATTTTATTTTCCCCCAAACATTGTATTTCTAAATTCAGTTCGACACACCCGGCCACAAACGAGAGTAGACAAAAACCTGCAATCGGTTACGACCCGGTTCGTCACTCTCCCGGTCATTTTTCCCACAGGTTGCCTCCCATCACACTTCTTCCTTCTTACTGGCTTTCTCCTGCTTGCGGTCGGCCGCAGCCTTGCGCACCTTCTCGTCGTGCTTTTCATAGGCCTCCACGATACGTTGTACCAATTTATGCCGCACAATATCTTTCTTGTTGAAATCCACCCGGGCTATACCCTCGACATTTTTCAAAATATCCATCGCCTGCACCAGACCCGAGGTCTGCGAGGCCGGCAGGTCTATTTGCGTCATATCGCCGGTAACGATCATTTTCGCATTCATGCCCAACCGGGTAAGAAACATTTTTATTTGGTGAGTGGTCGTATTTTGCGCCTCGTCGAGAATAATCACCGCGTCACTCAATGTACGGCCGCGCATAAAGGCCAATGGGGCGATCTGTATCACATTCGATTCCATATACTCTTTCAACTTCACGGCCGGAATCATATCCTGCAAAGCATCGTAAAGAGGTTGCAGATAGGGATCGATTTTGTCTTTCATATCACCCGGCAGGAAACCCAGCTTCTCGCCGGCCTCCACAGCCGGACGACTCAGAATAATCTTTTTCACCTCTTTGTTTTTCAAGGCTTTCACAGCGAGAGCTATCGCCACATAGGTCTTTCCCGAGCCGGCCGGACCCAATGCGAAAGTCAAATCGTTCTTGACAAAAGCCTCCACCAAACGCTTTTGATTCGGGGTACGCCCCGTGATAGGCTTGCCGTTCACACCATAAATAATCACATTCTCCTGCGGTTTCACCGTCTGCGGCTCATCACCTTTAACGACATCGATAATCACCTCCTCGTTCAGTTGGTTATATTCGGCACAATATCTTTCAAGTTGTTTAATCTTCGCCTCAAACAACTCGGTCTCTTTCTCATCGCCGATTACCTTCATCACATTCCCCCGGGCGGCAATACGCACTTTGGGAAAAAGATTTTTAATCAACTGCACATTGACATTGTTCACGCCATAAAAAGTCACCGGATCAACGGCATCCAATATGATTACTCTCTCTATCATTCGACTGTTTCAAAAATTTCTCATTCAAAGCGATGTTGCTTCCCTCTGCCAAAATAGGAGAAGAAAATCAGGCCGCTCCCCCCCCCGATACTGCAACAAGGTCACAACCTTCTCCTCGCTATCTGCAAAAATAAAAAAATATCCTCTTATTATTCAAAACAGCGACGGATAATTCTCCGCCAGTTGTTCCAAAAAACCTTCGGTCAGGCGCGACACAGCATAATCGCCCAGCCGCTCCACCGGTATTTTCACATATCCCGGCATAGCGGGTGTGTCCGCCGGCTCCACCACATAAAAGCGGGCATGAATCACCCGGTGCGACAATATATGCTTGCAACCATACACCTGCGACGACACACTCACACGACCGGCACCCCGAAACAATTCGTTCCACGCCTCGCCCTGTTGCAAGAGTTCGAGCGGCTGCTCCTCGGTGGTCTCGATAAGTGGCAGTTCATACAAATTACGCCAAATGTCACGCCCCTCACGCCTACGAATCCATGTATCGCTCCCACGACACACATAAAAATAATTGAAATAGCGAGGTTTCACCACTGTACGCCCCTGCTTCACCGGCAACTCCTCTACCCGGCGGGTAGCCAACGCCACACAACGGCCGGCAAATATGCACTCCCCGCAACGGGGCGACCGAGGCACACAATGCAACGCGCCAAACTCCATCAGCGCCTGATTATACCCTCCCGGGTCGCAGCGGTCGAGCAATTCATCGGCAAGGGCGGCAAACAACTTTTTCCCCTCGGTCGTGTCGATAGGGGTATCGATACCATAGACGCGCGAAAGCACCCGGTACACGTTACCGTCGACCACGGCATGGGGAAGCCCATAGGCAAACGAGGCTATCGCCGCCGCCGTATAGTCGCCTATTCCCTGCAACGAACGTATCCCCTCATAGGTCGTGGGAAACTCGCCGCCAAACCGCTCGACCACCTGACGGGCCGCCGTGAGCAGATTGCGGGCCCTACTGTAATAACCCAGCCCTTGCCACAATTTCATCACTTCGTCGTCATCGGCCGCGGCCAACGAACGCACGTCGGGAAAACGTGAGATAAACCGGTTGTAATATTCAAACCCCTGCGCCACACGAGTCTGTTGCAAAACGATCTCCGAAATCCAAATACGATACGCGTCGGTAATGCCACGCCACGGCAACACCCGATGGTTCGCCGCATACCACTTGTGCAAATCGGCGGCCAACGGAGCCGGCCGAGCTTCCTGTTCTTCTGGTTCTCTTTTCATAATTGATTGGCAAAGATAATGCAAATCAAACAAAGCCCCACAAAAAAGCACAGGCACAAAACCGTTCTTTCCCGATTTATAACTACTTTTGCAGACACTCCTAAATATTTTATATACCTATGAATACCGACAAGCAACGCATATATAGCGGAGAGTGGAAAACACTGCACCCCTACAACGGGTCGGCGCCCACCGACTTCTACTACATCACGCTCGCCAACAAAGTGCTGGCCACCATACAAGAAGCCGAAGAGCTCCTCGATGAAACGGATTACCGCAAATTGAACCTCGACGAGCAGAAAGAACTCGCCTGTATCCTCACCTCCTATTTCGAAGACATCATCTCCCAAGCAGGTATATTTCAGGCATTCTCCCGGGTACACCTCAGGCGGTTCGGCAAACGGTTGCCCTTTTTCCCGCTCGGTAGCGAATATACTCCCGGCGAAATCAATACCGAGGACGTGCAATTCCTCATTTGGCACTACCACATGCAGCTCAACAACCTCGAAATCGCCTATTCTCCACAACTCGACACCTTTGCCGCGATAGCAGCCGATGTAATGGATATTTTCGAAGCCGAATACGAAACAGCCCCCGAAAACGAAAAACTACTCCGATATTTCCAAATCGACGAAAAAGAGGCGCATAACCTCTATGCCCTCCACGCCCGCTTCCTGTGGCTATGCACACAATCCTACCTCTTCTCCAACAACGGGTTCCTTCTCGAAGACCAAGCCGTTGCCGTTGCCGAAGAAGCCAAAGACGCCGGCATGGACGAGCAAATCCCCGACATGGTGAATATGCTCTGCAACGACTTCGGGTTCAACCATGTAACCGAATTTATGCGTCTCACCCCTCCCCGCTGGTTGGCCGAAGTGCTGGGCGAAGACTCTCCGCTATACGCCTCGCTCACGAGCATGGGACACAAATATACCGGCTACTTCCGCTACGAAAGCGCCGACGACCACGTTACCCGTTTCCGACACATCGCCACCGACACGATTATCGAAGCGACCAACCGATCGCTCGTGGGGCTACCACGCAACATGAAAGACCCCGCGCTCATCCTCCGCACCGGATTCGTTCAATGGAACGGCGAATGGTGGCTTTCGGGACAAATAAGCAGCTACGAAGACAGCGAAGACCTCATCGGGCAAATCACCGGCGACGACGATGAATACAACCTGTTTGAACCCGAGGAAGAACTCCCCGAGGAAGAACAGCAAATTATCCTCACCGATATACTCTCCACAACCGAAGGCGAAGAGGGACAAATCCTCGACGAATCGGACACTGCATGGCAAGCCCTCCTTAGCGACGAGATAGGAAAAGACTTCTTCATCGAGCAAGTCAAAGCCGGGAAAATCCCCGGATTGCAATTCTATGAAGACTCCGGAAACAAACTCCTCGAAAATCTCGAATTTATTACCGAATACATCAAACGATAATTCTCATTCAGCTACCCATGAAAAAAATCTTTCTTTTACCAGCAATCCTGTTCGCGTGCATTTTTTCTCTCTGCGCACAACATGTCGACACGATAACCATACACAGCCAGATGGGGCGAGACCTCAAAAACGTCGTTATCCTTCCCGAAAGCTACACCGATGGAGCCGACCGCTATCCCGTAGTGTACCTTTTGCACGGCTACGGAGGCAATTACGCCATTTGGTTGAAAATAAAACCCGAACTACCCCAGCTCGCTTCGCAATACAACTTCATCATTGTTTGCCCCGACGGATTGAGGGACAGTTGGTACTGGAACAGCCCGCTCCATAAAGACATGCAATTCGAGGACTACATCTCCGACGAAGTCATTCGATACATCGATTCACACTACCGGACAATCGCCAACCGTAGCGCAAGAGCCATCTCGGGACTCAGCATGGGCGGCCACGGCGCCATGTGGAATGCCATTCGCCACCGCGACGTATTCGGGGCGGCAGGCAGCACCAGCGGCGGGCTCGACATTCGCCCCTTCCCCACAAACTGGAAAATGAGCAACCAGTTGGGCGAATATGCCGCCAATAAAAAACGTTGGGACGAACACACGGTTATCAATCTCATTCCCTCGCTCAAAGACGGCGACTTGGCCATCATTATCGACTGCGGAGTAGACGACTTCTTTTTAGAGGTAAACCGGCGTGTTCACCAAGCCCTCATTACCTGCAACATAAAGCACGATTACATCGAGCGTCCGGGCGGGCACAATCACGCCTACTGGAACAATTCCATTGAATACCAATTGCTATTCTTTCACAAATTCTTTTCCCAATCTCAACAAAAGGGAAATTCTGTTAAATAGTTAACCGATAGTCTTATTTCACTCAAATTGTGTTAAAATAAAGTTGATTTTAAGTCTTTAATTTGGAAGATAAATGCCTTAATCCTATATTTGTATCATGTTTTTTCATAGTATTAGATTTAAGGTTTACGAATTGGCTGTCGTGAGACAGCCTTTTTTATTTTTCAGCAAGTCACAGCCATAGAATTTTTTTGTTACTTTTGCAACAAAACCATAGCGCCCGATATGAATTATCAAGTTTTTGCTCCCGACAATTGTCAAACCGAAATCGTTCTGCCGGCATCGAAAAGTATCAGCAACCGGGCTCTTATCATCAATGCCCTGTGCGGCGACGCTATCCCGGTAGAGAACCTCTCGGAGTGCGACGACACCCGGGTCATGAAACAGGCTTTCGACAAGGGACGGGACACCATCGACATACACGGAGCAGGAACCGCCATGCGATTCCTCACTGCCTTCTATGCCCAAAAACAAGGGCATGAATGCACCATCACCGGGACAGAAAGAATGAAACAACGGCCCATAAAAATCTTGGTCGACGCCCTACGCTCACTCGGCGCAGAGATTCGATACCTCGAAAAAGAAGGATACCCTCCGCTACACATACTCGGCCGAAAACTCAGTGGCGGAGCGCTATCGCTCCCCGGAAACGTGAGTTCCCAATACATCTCGGCGTTGCTCATGATCGCACCCTATATGCGCGACGGGCTCAACCTCTCCCTCACCGGCGAACCCGTGTCGGTGCCTTATATCGAAATGACCCTCGGCATAATGGCTCATTTCGGAGTCCAAGCCAACCGCAACGGCAACTCCATACAGGTTCCGGCAGGACAATACCGCCCGGCTCCTTTCCGAGTCGAGCCCGACTGGTCGGCTGCCTCGTATTGGTACGAAATAGCAGCACTTGCGACAAACGCCAAGATAAAACTTCCCGGGCTCTCGGTCAAAAGTCTTCAAGGCGACGCCCGTCTTGCACAGTTATTCGAGCCTATCGGAGTCTCGACCCACGTCACTCCCGACGGGATAGAACTCTCTAAATCGGGGCATACGGCTTTCTCGATCTACGAATGCGACCTCACCGAACAACCCGATTTGGCTCAAACACTCGTTGTCACTTGTTGTTTATCCGAAATCCCGTTCCGCTTCACCGGGCTCCAAACTCTTCGAATCAAAGAAACCGACCGCATTGCGGCACTGTGCGACGAACTCGCCAAGCTGGGATATAAACTCTCTGCCTCCGACAACACGCTCGAATGGAGAGGCGACACAGTAGAGCCGCAGCCACACCCTGTCATAACGACCTACGACGACCACCGCATGGCCATGGCTTTCGCCCCGGCCGCATTCTGTTTCCCAGGGATAACGATTCGAGACATTGCGGTAGTCGACAAATCCTATCCGCACTATTGGGACGACCTGCGCAAAGCAGGCTTCTCGCTCCCTGCACAACCGAAAGGAGGCACTACGCCATGATTATACTTATTGTCGCCATACTGCTTTTGGGTGCCGTCACCTACTTCTTTCACCGACAAGAACAAAAGAAACTTCCCCGGGAAATCGGGCAATCCGCCCCGGAAGAAACGCAAGCCCCTCCACAAGAATGTTGCGGGCAGCATCTCGTTTGCGAGCGAGACAGCCTCTTGGCCGGAGTCAGCAAAGAAGTCGAATACTACGACGACGAAGAACTCGACGCATGGAAAGGGACTCAGCCCGACGCATACACCCCGCAGCAAGAAGCATTCTTCCGAGAAATATTCTACACCCTGCGCCCCGACGATGTACCGGGCTGGGTGCGCAGCCTGCAACTGCGGCAAATCGAAGTTCCCGAATCCCTGCGCGACGAAATACTGCTCGTGGTCAACGAGCAACGAAACGCCCATAAATAAAGACATTACAATGGATATTCTCAACTATACATTTTTTCAAAACGCCCTGTGGGCGATCCTGCTTATCTCGGTGACCAGTGCAATTATAGGCACCTATATCGTAGCCCGGCGCATGCTCTTTATCACCGGCGGAATCACCCACGCATCGTTCGGCGGATTGGGTGTAGGCTACTATTTAGGATTCAGCCCTACCCTGTCGGCGCTCTTCTTCGCCATACTCTCGGCTCTGGGCGTCGAATGGATATCCCGAGGAAAATCGGTGCGGGAAGACTCGGCTATCGCCGTTGTATGGGCATTGGGTATGGCCGTCGGCATTATCTTTATCTTCATGACTCCCGGCTACACCCCCGGACTCACCGAATTTCTTTTCGGCAACATACTCACCATCACCCACACCGACCTGCTCGCATTCGCCGCATTCGCCTCCCTGTTGGTCCTATACACGGTATTCCGGTACAAATACATCGTATATACCGCCTTCGACCCCGATTTTGCCAGCACCCGCCGAATCAAAACCCGGCTTATCAACTACATCATGACCTTCTTTATCGCGACAGCGGTGGTACTCACCATACGGTTAGTAGGTATCATGTTGCTCATCTCCATTCTCTCCTTACCCCAAATGATCGCCGAAATATTCTGTCACCGATTCCGGAGCATCATTTGGCTCTCGGGTCTTATCAATCTACTCGGCGGCATAGGAGGACTTCTTCTCTCCTTCTGGCTCGATGTCCCCGCTGGCGCCACTATCGTCTTCACGCTGATTGTTGCCTACTTCCTACTGAAAATCGCCGCGACGCACCTCCTTTCGGCAAACCGGCAGAGACAATAAAACGGCAAAATATCAGTTTAAAGAATGATAAACTATCCCCCAAAGCGTTTGAAAAAAAGAATACTACATACTACCGGATTGCTCATTGGGCTGGCTCTTGCGCTCGCATCTTGTTCTACAAACAAGAACACGGCGATAACCCGTTTTTACCACAGCATGACGACCCGTTACAATGTCTATTTCAACGGGATAGAAAACTACAAAGAGCAGCTCAAAGAGATGGAAAAAAGTTATGAAGACAACTTCACCGACTTCCTATACATGCACCCGGCACAAGCCTATGCCAATCCCAAAGACCCGCAACCGACAGGAAGTTTCGACCGCACCATCGAAAAATGCCAGAAAGCCATACAGCTGCACTCTATCAAGAAACGCCCCAAAAGGGATTCAAAAAAAATGAACGACCCCAAATATCGGGAATACCTGAAACGAGACGAATACAACCCCTTTATCCACAACGCATGGAAACTTATGGGACAGGCTCAATACTACAAAGGCGACTTTCTCGGAGCAGCAGCCACTTTCCTCTATATATCGCGGCACTTCACATGGCTCCCCGACTTGGTCGCCGAATCCCGCATTTGGCAGGCCCGCTGCTACATCGCCTTGGGCTGGCTCTACGAAGCAGAAGATATTCTCCAAAAAATCAACAACGACAAACTGCCCGAGTCGCAAAACAGTTGGTTCGCGACAGTCAACGCCGACTACCTCATCAAAAAGAAAGAGTATAAAAAAGCGATACCCTTCCTCGAAACCGCTATCAAAGCCGCTCCGAGCAAACAACAGCGTATTCGCATGACATTCCTTTTGGCTCAGCTCCAAGCCGCCACCGAAGAACCGGCGAAAGCATACCGCACGTTCGGTAAAGTCATCGCCATGAACCCCACTTACCGGACCGAATTTAACGCCCGCATCAAACAATCCGAAGTGTTCTCGGGTAAAAACATCGATAAAGAGGTGAAAAAACTCTCCCGAATGGCCTCGCGCGACCGCAACAAAGAATACCTCGACCAGATATACTACGCCATCGGCAACCTGTATCTATCCCACAACGACACACTCAAAGCCATAGAAAACTATCGTCTGGCCAACCAGAAAAGCACCCGCAACGGCATCGAGAAAGCCATTTGCCAAGTCACGCTCGGCGACCTCCATTTCCAACGGCGGGAATATGTCGACGCACAGCCCTGCTATGCCGAGGCGCTTCCACTTTTAAAAGAAAACTACCCTCGCTACGACCTCATCTCCCGGCGCTCGACGGTGCTCGACGAGCTTGTCGTCTACGCCCAGAACGTCGAGTTGCAAGACAGTCTGCAAAATTTGGCGGCCATGAGCGAAGAAGAACGTAACAAAGTCATACAAAAAATCATCGACGACCTCATCAAAAAGGAAAAAGAAGAGGCCGAGAACCTTGCCCGTGAAGAATATTTGGCTCAACAAGAGGGGCCTCAATTCTCCAGCGACAACGCCGCCAAACAAAATACCACCCTACTCACCGGCGATAAATCGTGGTACTTCTACAACAAAACGATGGTCTCGGCCGGTAAAACCGAGTTCCAACGCATTTGGGGCAGTCGGAAACTCGAAGACGACTGGCGACGCCGTAACAAATCGGGATTCTCCATGAGCGATTTCGAGGAAAAGACAGAAGGTGGCGAAAACCAACAATTCGACGAGGACGGAATGCCTATCGAAGAAAATCCCGATAGCGTACAAACCGACGCAGCCGACGACCCCCACAAACCCGAGTTCTACCTCAAACAACTCCCCATGACCCCCGAAGCGCTCGCCACATCAAACGAAGTGGTTGCCGAAGGACTGTTCAACATGGGCATCATTCTCAAAAATAAACTCGAAGACTATCCTGCGGCCATCGCCAACTTCAACCTGCTCGAAGAACGATTCCCCGAGAACCCCTACCGCCTCGACGTCTACTACAACATGTACCTCATGTACATGCGCGACGGCGACGAAGCGATGGCCGCCATATACCGCGACAAAATTCGCTCGACCTTCCCCGAGAGTCCCTACGCACAGGCCATGGCCGACCCGCACTACCTCGACAACCTGCGCCGCATGAGCAATGTACAAGACTCCATTTACGAAGCGACCTATGCCGCCTATCTCGAAAACGACAACGCTACGGTGCACAGCAACCGCGCGTTTATGGAAGAGAAATTCCCGCTCTCGCCGCTCATGCCCAAATTCCTCTTCCTCGATGCCTTGGCCTATATCGGAGACAAACAATACGACCAATTCAAAACCGGACTCAGGAACTTGCTCGAACGCTATCCGCAAGCCGACGTCTCGCCAATGGCCACTACCATGCTCAAAGGGGTGGCACAAGGCCGGCAAGTGGCCGAAGGCAACGGAAACATGCGCGGTATGATTTGGAAGACTCGGCTCACCAACGACACCACGACGATGGCGAACGACACGGCGCAAGTCGCGTTCTCGCAAAACCTCAACGCTCCTCACCTGCTGGTTTTGGTCTACGCCACCGACAGCGTATCGTCCAATCAATTGATTTTCGATGTGGCCAAACACAACTTCACAAGTTTTGTCATCAAAGATTTCGACCTCGAAATAATGACCTTTAACGAAATAAGTATGTTAGTTGTCAAAGGATTTAATAACTTTGACGAGTTATCCCACTATCGCCGCATTCTCGACAATAGCGAAACCTTCCGCTACCCGCCGGGAGTAAAACCGGTCATGATCAGCGAGGACAACTTCCAGAAACTGCTCGAAGGATACAGTTTCGAAGACTATTTCTTATTTCTTGAAAACAACCCTCAACCAGAGACCTATGAAGAACGGTAGAATACTTTGGGCCGACGACGAAATCGATTTACTCAAACCGCACATCCTCTTTCTACAACAAAAAGGATATGACGTCACCACCGTATCCAACGGCCGCGACGCCCTCGAAAAAGCCGCACACGAGACGTTCGACCTCATTATCCTCGACGAGAACATGCCCGGATTGAGCGGTCTCGACACGCTCAGCCAAATCAAAATGGACAACCCCTCTATCCCCGTCATCATGATTACCAAAAGCGAGGAAGAGAACATCATGAATCAGGCGATCGGAAACAAAATATCCGACTACCTCATCAAACCCGTCAACCCCAACCAGATACTCCTGTCCATCAAAAAAAATCTGCACCACAAAGAGATTATTCTCGAAAAAACATCGAGCGACTACCGGCAGGAATTTCAGCACATCAGCAGCCAGATAAACGACTCATACTCGTGGGAAGACTGGTATGAAGTGTACAAAAAACTGGTGTTTTGGGAACTGGAACTCACGCAGGCCGAAAGCGACATGGACGAGTTGCTCACCATGCAAAAAAGCGAGGCCAACAGCGCTTTCGCCAAATTTGTCAAGAAAAACTACGAAAAATGGATTACCGGTGGCGAACACCCCCTGATGAGCCACGAGCTCTTCAAGACCAAAGTATTCCCCCTTATCGACAACGGCGAAAAGGTCTTTTTCATTCTCATCGACAATTTCAGACTCGACCAGTGGAGAGTGATAAAACCGCTTCTCAACGAATATTTCACCGACGAGGAAGAACTGTATTTCAGTATCCTCCCCACGGCCACCCAATATGCCCGCAATGCGATTTTCTCGGGATTGATGCCCAACCAAATCGCCCGCATGTTTCCCGACCTTTGGGTCGATGAAGACGAGGAAGAAGGAAAAAACCTCAACGAAGCCCCACTCATTCAAACCCAACTCGACCGATTCCGCAAACGATACTCGTTCTCATACAACAAAATCAACGAATCGGCTTTCGGGGAAAAACTCATACAGAATTTCCCCCAAATCGAGAACAACCAGTTAAACGTGTGTGTGCTCAACTTCGTCGATATGCTTTCGCATGCCCGCACCGAGTCCAAGATGATTCGGGAACTGGCCTCGTCCGAAGCGGCCTATCGCTCCATTACCGAGTCGTGGTTCAAACACTCGTCGGCACTCGACCTCTTCCGCAAAATCGCCGAGAAAGATTTCAAAATCATTCTCACCACCGACCACGGCACCGTGCACGTCAACAACCCCATTAAGGTCATCGGCGACAAAAACACCAATACCAACCTGCGTTACAAAGTAGGCAAATCGCTCAGCTACAACCCCAAGCAGGTTTATGAAATCAAATCGCCCGAACGGTATGGACTACCCTCGCCCAACGTCAGCTCGGCCTATATATTCGCCACCAACCACGACTTCTTTGCATATCCCAACAACTACAACTACTATGTAGGATATTACAAAGACACCTTCCAGCACGGGGGCATCTCTATGGAAGAAATGATGATTCCGCTCATAACACTCACCAAAAAATAAATACATCATGCGACATACCCTCATCATCAAAGACCTCGACAGCATACACGAAACCGCGCGCCAGTTCATCGCCCTGATGGGCGATTACACCGTCTTTGCCTTCCACGGTTCAATGGGTGCCGGGAAAACCACTTTCATCAAAGCCGTTTGCGAAGAACTGGGTGTAGACGACCCGGTCAATAGCCCCACGTTTGCTATCATCAACGAATACCGCTCGGCTACAACCGGCGAACTCATCTACCATTTCGACTGCTACCGCATCGAAAAAACCAGAGAGGCCTATGACCTCGGAGCCGAGGACTACTTCGCCAGCGGGGCAATCTGTTTCATCGAGTGGCCCGAAAAAATCGAAGAGCTACTCCCCTATGATTGCGTCAATGTCGAAATCGAAGAAACCGAAAACGGACAGCGAACCCTGACCCTCGACTTGTAATACACAACTACACATCGTCGAAATGGAACATTCGCCCGAACCGATTCCCGCACTCATCGTGCTATGCCTCTTTCTCCTGTCGGGGGTTCTTGCGCTGGCAGCCGCGATAGCCAATTGGGAATGGTTTTTCAACAGTAAGAACTGCCGTATGCTCACTTCGAGATTTTCCCGCACACAAGCCCGTTGGCTCTACGGGATTATCGGCAGCCTCATTCTACTCATGACCTTGATTATCGCCGCCGACTTACTGCCGGCTACCCAATAGACACACTCGCCGCAGTTCCAACCGAGGCAAATCGGAATCGCCCCTTATTCCGGCAATAAAACCTCGACAAACTCTCGGGGCAAAACTATATTCCCGACACCGACAGCCTCGGCAAACAACGGGGCTATCTCCTCGTCGGCAAACCCGGCGATACCGCATCCGATACGGGTGACATAAAACAACAAATCGGGACGACTTTTCGCAAAAGCAACAAAATCATCTACATAAGGCTTAATCGTATCCACGCCCCCTTGCATGGTAGGTATGGCGTATGAGCGGCCTTGCAAGCCCACACCCTGCCCCCACACGGCACCGAAGTTCCTCATGGCAACCCGGGCTGCGCCTCCGGCATGCAAACCCGCTAAATTACTGCCAAACACAAACACCTCATGGGGTGCCAGCGTCGTGATATTCTCAGGTGTAAATCGACACGGCTTGCCGATTCCCCTCTTCCCGCCTTTCAAATCGGCAACAGGCTTCGGCGCGCCTTCATTTCTGTGGTCTTTCATAATCGATTATTATTAGGTTCAATCCGTTCAAATGTAAAAATTTTATTTCCTTTCTGCAACACCTTTCATCGACCTTTGCGGGCCTATTCCCACCCATGTAAAAAAGAGGCTGCCCCAATATGCAAAATGGAGCAGCCCCGGTTATTCCAACAGTTATCGCTGTGTTAGATTTCGTGTTTTTTCCCGAACGTGAAGTTTATGCCAAAACTGAAATTGGCCCGGGCATGATTGATAGGAATAAATTGTGTGGAGTATTTCGTGGCGAAATAGTCGGTCCCGAAAAACAGGTTGAACCCCGGCGCGCAAATGTTGAGAATGGCTCCCACGGAGCTACCCATATTGGATACCGACCCGTTGAGCGTGAGGTGCAGCGCCGAGAGGGGACGGAAGTTGACGGCGGCCATACCCTCGGCATAGGTGCGATATCCGCCGAAGCGGGTAGTAGAGAGCACGCCAAAGGAGATTTTGTCGCTCAGGATACTGTATTCGGCTCCGATACGCATGGTGGTGCGAAGAGATTTGGTCGCCGACTTGGTTCCCGACGCATAGAATTTGGCGAGAGCCTCTAAATCGTCCTGCAATTCGTCGACTTTGTTGTCGAAAGGATTTTCTCCGTTTTCGTCGTCTTCGGCGCCGATATTGTCAAATCCGGTATAGAGGAACTCGTTATTGGGGTCGGTCTCGCCTCGTGTGAGGTTATTCCAGTTCATAAACCCAATGTCGGTAAGGGCGGCCGAAAGAGTGAGATTGTCGATAAGTTCGTAGGTGGCACCGAGGTCAAATCCCAATCCGAATCCTCCGACACCGAAATTGTCGCCTATGTCATAGTCGGTGATTTCACCGGTCTCGGGATCGGTTTCGAATTGGAGGAGTGAGGAGGCTTGTATATGTCCCGACTGTTTAATGCTCCATTCGTCTTGCGACATGGTGATGTCCATGCGGTCGATGCGGGCTTCGGCATGGGCGGCTCCCACGAGCACCTTTACTTTGGCTCCTACACTCAATTTGTCATTGATGTCACGGGCATGTCCCAAAGCCAGTTCCAGATAATTGTCGGTCGCTACGGTAATGTTGCTCATGTCGTAGTGAGTCACGCCGGTAGCTTCTTGTCCGGTTTTGAGGAATTGGAATATTTCCTTGGGCATATATACACCGGTTTGGCTTTTCAGCGCCAAATTGAATGTGTTCTGTCCACCCCAAGCCCAGAAGCCGAAAGAGATAATGTCCATACCCAAATCGAGTTCGACCGTGTTGTTGGCGGTTAGTTTTCCTAAAAACTCATCGGCCGGGACGCTTTCGTGGAGGAAGGTTACCAACTCATTGCCTCTGGGATAGAGGAATGTGCCCAGTCCCAAATTGGAGTTCACACCCAGATAGAAATTCCCAAGTACGGGTAAACTGACATATCCGGTGGGGGTTTTAAGAGCCGGGTTGAGTTTGTTGCGGTTGGTCATTTTCTCCATAAAGTAGGAGGAGTTGAGGGTTTGAGCCGATAACCCGGAGGCGAGCATCAAACCGGCGCAGATCGTGACTATGTATTTTGCGTTGTGATTCATTGTTCTGCTATTCTATTATAAATTATCCAAATCCATTTGAGCCCCGTCGGGAAGTTTGGCCGAGAGGCGTACGACAATATATTGGTCGGGTCGCAAGGTGACATCGTTGTTCTCACCGTTCCGACCTTCGATTTTAAGGTATAGCTTGTCGAGTTTTTGCAAGGCGCCTTCCTGTTCCTCTTTGAGGTTGATGACGAGGTTCGAGGTAGTGACAGAAAGCGTATTGCCAGTTCCGTTTTCGGCAGGACCCGCTTTAACTTCCAACTCTTGGGGATATGAGATTCCCGATATGGGATTCCCGTCTACATCGCGGGGATCGATAGAGAGCGACAGCCCCAGAGGAATGGCGTTGTCGATTTCCACGGCCAACTCGATGTTCTTCACCTTGTCGGTAATATCGGATAAATCGTCGCTAAGGTTTTCGATCGTATCCCGGTAGATGATACAGAGATTGTCAAATTCCAGCGGAACGTTTATGTCATAGTCTATATCAAGGTTGTAATCCTCTTTCCCCAGCGAAATAGCCTCGCTCTCGGTCGTGCTTTCGATAGCGACTTGCGTGACTTTCAAGTTGATTTGGTCGGGGATAGAGCGGAGCAACGAAGTGAGAGAGCCCGATATGATTTCGGGCGAGTCCTTGGTAATGTTGAATTGGTTTTGCTGCCCGCCTTGTATGGTGAGGCTCAAAGACACCAAGTTGTTGTCGATGATATTCCCCTCCTCGTCCAAGGGAGTTATTTCGAATTGTGTTTTTATGGGAGCCTCGATGGGATTTAACACCGAGAGGTTGAGCGACAAGTCTTTCACTTCGAGCGAAGTACCATCTTCTTTGAGGAAGTCGGGCAAGTCGGAGAGTGAAACCGAGGTATTTATATCGACATTCGGCACAATAGAGCCGGCTACTTTGTCCACCCTGATTTCGGGTGTGGGCAATGTCAATTGGGGACGCACGGAAATCTCGTAATTCTCGAGGTCGTTGACACCCACCGATTGTTTGTCGGCATATACTCTACCTTTAATGGCGACCTCGTCGGTCAAAGTCAATACACCATCTTGAACCATAGGATTGGAAATACCGAGAATGGTTATGGGTATGGATATGACACCATTGCCGTCGACCAATTCGAGCTTTTTGGAAATGAAAATCGAGGATCCTATCTGTTGTATTTCGGCGCTTCGTTCTACCTCGAAGTCGAGAATGTCGGGCAATGACAGTTCAACACCCGAGAGGTACAGGCAAGGCAAGAACGAGGGAATCCCCTCAACAGCGATGTCGAGCGTCGTGTGAAGAATCTCCCGGTTATTGTCGGTGACGGCTATATAGCTAATCGACTTGATTTCTTCGGGAATATCGGTATGGACATCAAAGTTCTCGACCGTATGGATATTGGCATCGAAGGCGATTTCTATCTCGGGGATTTCCAATCCCGGAATATCGGGAATGGTCGTATCGGTCGGCTTTTGGAATACGGCAGTATAGGGCGTGAACTCTGGTGCGAAATCGTCGATGACAACCGGGTCTATGGCATCTACACTTTCCGAGATGTTGTCGGCTTTGTTGATCACATATTTCCCGTCGATAACATGGAGCACATCACCCTCTTCGAGCAATCGATCGAGCTTTATCTGCTCAGTTTCTCCGATAGGGAGACTTAAATTCCCTCCTACGCTTACTTCCAGATTCAACTCTTTTCCCAAGTCATAATCATTGTCTATACATGAGAATAAACTTAGCAATAGTCCGAGGGAAAAACTACTCACTGCAATTTTTGTAAATTTCATATATTTTGTTTTTTGTTTTATCATACGACCCCATTAAGCAGTCCTCTTTTTGATGACAAAGGTATTACTTTTTTTTGAAAAAGAAGCGATTATTAATATGAAATAGTTATTTCATTTATTGTTCCACTCAGTGCATACGGCTTTTCTCCGGGGCGTAAAGGGCATTAGATAGGTATCGGTATTGCGAGAAAAGAAGAAAATATTTACACTTCTCACCTGTGTCACGAAGTGATATAGGTGGGAAACCGAGGGAGGCCAATCCCGAGGAGAGGTGTTAAAAAAAATAAATTTTCACCTCCTCATCTACGGCTCTCCCCCTATATTCCCCTCTCGGGGAACACAGAGGGAGAGTTTAAATGTAACCCCTGCCACGAGCAGAGATAAAATTTAAAAGAATTGAACGGCCTACTTGATAATGATTGTTTGAGCCGGAGTCCGTGCAATCATTTGAGGCGCATAAAGAGACTGTATGGTCGATAGCCCTTGCGTGTACTCACCGGGGCGGTCAATATTAAGCTCATAGGTGATGACATAGGTTCCTTTGGGGAGGAAATCGAAATAGAATCTCGATTCGGAGTTTTTCACCTCCTCATAATAGCATATTTGTTCCCGGCATTTGTAGCCCGATAGTTGCTCTACCGGTTCGAAACAAGCGGCTCGGGAATCGGTGAGACAAACGAATTGCATGTCTTGCCCGACCGTAATCGTGAACCGTATGGCCACCCGATCGCCTGTTTTAGGGGTGACTTTGTTCAAAGGGAGATAAGAGCCCGAGGGTTGACGCACAAAAATCTGTCGGTCGATAGACAGTTCGTTGACCCGGGCAGCCGGTACATTCTTCACGTCGTCGTAGTATTGCCAATAAATGGCTCCCCACGAGGGTTGGGCGTGGTGTGACGAAATGACGGCCTGCGCGTCGGCGGGGGTGATGTGGTCTCCCATAATCGAGTATTCGGTCAATCCCAAGAAGGGCACTTCGCCCTTGTCGTCCATCTCCTTACCTCCCCAAATAATGGTTGTGGGGGCGCTGTCGGCTCCGAGCCAGTCGGTTCCAGCTTTGAGCAGGGCCGATATGGCTTCGAGGGTCGAGGGTACCGATTCCCACCGGTTGGTTTGTTTTTGCGTGAGCAGCCAGTGACGCATGGCGTCGATTTCGGTTGTGACGGGGTCGACGAGAGTAAACGCCTCGATAAGGGCGCATTGTTCCACTACGGCGCTGTTGCTGTATCGGTAGGAAGCCCGGTTATTGGGCCAGAACATACCTTTATCGGGACTGGTTACGGCATATTGGCGCAACGAAGCGACAATCTCCCGGGCTATATCGGCGAAACCGTATCGGTAGAGAGCCGTGGCGGCGTAGGCTTTTTCGATGGTAGAGAAGTGCACCCACTGTTTGAGTTTCTCGACCATGCCTTTATGGCAATCAAGGGTTTCACCGGCCAATGGAATGTCGGTATAGGAAGAACGCACATCGAGATAGCAGATGTCGTAATAAGAGAGGTTGCCGTCGGGGGCACTCTTGCGTCGTTGAACCATGATACGGTCGAGGTAGGCGATCGCTTTGACTTGCATGGTATGCACCTCATTATTGTCGAGGGGAATCCCCAACGAGCGCATGCGGGCAAATCCTTCCAAGATATTCATCGATACCCATTGGTTGGAAGCCATGCCTTTGAACCAACTCCAACCGCCGTCGCTGTTTTGCAGATTTTGCAGTTTGAGCAGCGCCTCGTGCGAGAGCCGATCGGCCCGGTTGGTATCGAAGAGAGTTGCCAGTTGCTGCATACGCTCGGTTTCGTTGTTGGCTTCGAGAACCCACGGGGTTGCCGAGAGCAGCACCTGTTTCAACTCTTCGTTTTGGTTCAGCAGCGAAGTGAGATTTTTACCGCCCGAGGCTTTCCACGACTCGATAGCTTGTGCGACGCGCGGATTGCTCCGCACCAACGACGAGGCGATGCTGTTGGAGAACAGCGTAGCCAATATCGATATGGCGTCGTTATCGGTGACTTCGGTCAATGCCGGAAGCGCCTGTATGGCATACCAAGCCGGATTGTCGCAGTATTGCAGAGTGAGGCGATAACTCTCGACCGTCGGCGATTTGAGTTTCGTTTCCATGCCGGGCACGACGATGGGGGTGACTTGTTTTCCTCCGGGAATGTAGAAAGGCTTGCTGTCGGTTACCAACACTTTGTCGGGCAATACGGGAAGGATTTGTTGCTCCCCGTCGGTGTGTTGCAACGTCGAAGCCTTTGTGCGGAATCCGATGATTTCGATTCCGTCGGGTACCGTGAATGAGAAGTTGACCGTACGGCTCTCGCCGGTATTGACAATAAAGGCATATTGCCGGGAATCGATAACAGCCTCGGTATAAGGATCGAAGAGTTCAAAGAAAATGGTTCCGTCCTGAACCTGCTCGCTTTGGTTCTGTATGGCTGTCGCTATGGTCACCTCATCGCCTTGCCGTACGAAACGGGGCATGTTGGGCGATACCATAAGGGGCTTGGAAGCTATGGTCTGCGCTTTGTATTGCCCGGTGAACAGGTCTTGGGTATAGGCCAAGGCCAGAAATTGCCATGTTGTATTTTCGTCGGGCACAGTAAACGATACGGCCACATGTCCCAATGAATCGGTGTTGAGCGTGGGGTAGAAAAATGCCGTGCCTATCTCGCCGGTGCGCAGGGGGGTGTCGGGCTGAGCCGACGAACTTCCTTCTTCCGGGCTTCCGGCGGCATCGGCTATCGATTTAACTGCGACAATCTGTCTAACATCGGCCGCTTCATCGTTCACAACCATTTCGTTGAGCCGGGCTTCGCCTACTTGCATGTTGGAGGGAGCCGCTTTGGTCATAACAAACCGGAAGTTGTTGCTCCTTAACAGGTCGAGGAATAGGAATTTTGTCGTCGTCTCGGGCGGACAACTCAAAAACTCGGAACGGCTTGTCGACTGTATTATACGCCCGTAGGAGTAATCGGTCGAAGGGTAGCTCGAGAGGCGTGCGACAGGGGTAGGAACCGGGGCGCTGAAATACCAATCGTGCGGCCTCAACGTTTGCATCGAGGCTTCGAACATCTCGGCCATGAACCGGGCTTCGACGGGGTTTCCTTGCGCATCGGTTATCGAGAATGTCCAGTTCTCTAAATTACCGGGCAGGAGCTTGTCGCGGAACGATGAGGTTTTGATGTTCAAATTTTTGTCGGGGACAGGAATGCGAACGGTGGCTTGCGCCGTTTTCATCGAGCCGTCGCGGACGATGAGCAAGCTGATTGTAGCTATCCCCTTGAACGAGTCGTCGAATTTAAGCGAGAGTGTCTTACAACGGTTGCTAAGTTTAAGCATGCGGGTGTCGACCAAGCGATCGGCCGTATAAATAGAATAGAACAAATACCCCTCTTTAAGCGAGGTGCCCACAGGTATTTTTACCGTCTCGCCCACACGGGCTGTAATGTCGGTACGGGGAAGCCATATCTCGGCGAAGCGAGGGGGCTGTTTATCTTTATCGCTGTAAAGCACGAAATTGCATTCCGAGCGAATAATCCGTTTCGCCTCGTCGCTACTGAATGCCACGATGCGGTAGGGCCCCGACGGCCATTGGGTAAAGTCGGGGTAAACGGCGTTTCCGTCGGCGTCGATATTCACTTCGCCCACCTGCATTTTTATTTTGAGGCTGTCGAGCGGTTGTCGGTCGGCATCGTAGAGCGAGTAGAATACGAGCCGACAGCCTCGTTCGACGGTCTGCCCGTTGAGAGTGCGCACACGGGCTTTAATCTGTCCCGCCGATTTGTATTTGTCGATATATTGGGGCGCTGTGACGGTAATGAAATAGGGCGAATCGCCTACTTGTACCGTGGTCGATTGCTCCACGGTTTCGCCTGTCGGCGCGGTAATGGAGGCTGTGATGGTGTAGAGGTAGGCCTGCTCCCGGTTGATATTATCTTCGTATGTGTCGCGTTGCGGCGTAAAGGTAATGGCAAAATTGCCTGCGGCATCGACCGTCGTCGTGCGGGTCTCTATCTCTTTTCTATCGGAGGGCAGATAAATGCGGAAGAAGGGGTTGGCCTGTCGGTAGATGGTGTATTGCACCGAGGCTCCGGCCTGCGGCACACCGCTGTAACTGCGTGCCGAACCCTGTATGGTCACCGGTTTGCCGAAAGTAGTCCCTTCGTTTACCGGCTTGAACTCGACGAGAAACATGGGTAGCTTATACTCGGCGACTGCGACATTGAGAGCGCCGCTCCACGACTGGTTGACTTGCAGGGTATAGTTGCCCAACAAATTGCCCCGTGGAATGACAAACGACCCGGTGAACTGTCCGTAGGCGTCGGTAACCACATCGACTGTCGCTATGGTGCGTGAAGAGGGATCGAGAAGCCGAACCGTACATTTCTCGTGAGGCACGACGCGGCTTTCTTGAGAGTTATTGACGTAGCGTGTACCCGAGAAATAAAGTGTCTGTCCCGGCCGATAGAGCGAGCGGTCGGTAAAAAGGGCGGTGCGGGTAAAGCCGTCGTCACGGTCGTAAATACCGGGCGACGAAAGCTGAGTGACCGGGGCAAAGCCGTCGAGCGGAGTAGCGACCTTGGCAAACAGGAAGCCTTTGCCGCCGGCGTCGATGAGGCAAAGTCCGTTTTTGTCGGTTTTTAACCGGGCTATTTCGGTCGCCTGCTCAAATTGGTAGTATTCGGGCGAGGCGTAGACCGTCACATCGGCCTTGGATATGGGCTTGCCCGTGCGGGCGTCGACGGCGAGCAATTCGAGGCTCTCCGCTCCGGCATTGCGCACGATAGTCTTTATCCCCGAAACGGTATAATTGGCCGCCGAGTTTTCGGTGGCTTTACCGTCGATGAGCATTTCGACCACATAGAATCCGGGAGCGAGTCGCGGGAAGTCGATGTACTCGATACGGGTGACGAGCGAGAGCGGGGCATTCAACGCATAGTCGTGAGTATAAACCGGGTGTGAACGATCCCAACCGTCCTGCGGACGATATTGCCGTTGAGCTTTGAATGAGAGGGTATCAGGTTGCCGGTAAATGTTTACGGTGAGCATGTCGACATTTCGGAAAGAGAGTTTTATGCTGTCGTTTTCACCCGGATAGGCCACGTCTTTTATGGTGAGAGAGGCGCTTTTGGCGGTCAAGGAGGTTCGCTGGTTCACCAACTCGTTGATGCGGTCGTATTGCGGATAGGCTGCTATCCATTGGTCGCAGAGGTCGAGCGCCCGGCGGGCGTCGTCGTAACGGCCGGAGTTGCACAAGGCTGCGACGAGCACCGAGGCCGCTTCGACCGAATAGGGCATGCTGCGATAATCTTCCAGCAAGTTGTCGAGCAACTCGATGTAGTTACGGTAGAAACTGTCGCTGTCGTGGGGGTAAATGTTCCTTCCGAGGTATTCGATTCGCCGCAAATCCCACATCATGAGCGGGGCGGAGATTTTTTCGGCAACATGGGCTTTAATGGCTTCGGCATAGAGTTGCAGAATGCGGTTGTCATATTTGTTCTGTGCGTTCAGAACAGTCGATATGAATTTTTGCGCCGGAACCAGTAACGATTCTTGCGCAAGGGGCTGTATGGGCGAGGTGCGGCCTATTTGCTGATAGGTGTCGATAGCTTCGTAGAGCACAAAGTCATAAAGCGTGGGCATGAACAGGGTGTCGTTCCCGATAGAGAGAGCCTCACGGTAATCGGCAATCGGGGTGGCCAGCAATTCCTGTACGGGTGCTATGGCCTGAACGAGCAGAGTATCTATTTTTGCGGAGAACATGCTGGCGCTCCACGCTTCGAGAGGAAGCGAAAAATCATCGACCTCTATCCGTCGGTGTATCGAGTAATAATTATTGTCGAGGCAAATGTTGTACAACTTGGCCGATAACAGTCGCAGCAGACTTTGCTCGACAGCGTTTTGAGTCTGTGCGGCCAGCAATTCGGTGCGGGCGATTATGGCCGGCAAGCTATCCTTGTCGATGAGATATTGCGCCGCCGATTGTTTGACGAGGGCGGCAATGGCGGCCGGAGCGTTGTGATTGTCCAGCGCCTTTTTCAATTCGACTCCGGCCGATTCGATCGCATCTTTGGGTGCGATTTTGATTTGCTCTTCGACCGATAGTTCTTGCTTCATCATATTGGTATTCGATGAATTTTCCCAAGTGTTTGCGCCGATGATGACTCCTAATGAAAGGAAGGCGGCTGCGATAATCCATATTCTCTTTTTCATACCTCGAAAATGTTAATATGTTTGGGTAATATAAATAAATTTTACTTAACCATTTATATTTAAGAAGATGATTTTTACCTCACGAACGCTGCATGAGCGTTTCATTCTTGCCATTTATTCGATCGACAACGACAGCAATGGCTCCATCGCCGGTTACATTGCAAGCCGTACCGAAGCTATCCATGGCGATATAGAGAGCGATCATGAGCGCTTGCGCAGTTTCGTCGAAACCCAACATACCTTCGAGCACACCCAATGCCGCCATAATAGCGCCACCGGGCACACCGGGCGCGGCGACCATCGTGATACCGAGCATGAGTATAAAACCGCTGAAATCAAGCGCATCGATAGGCATGCCGGCCATCATCATAATAGCCATGGCACAGGCCGTTATTTTCATGGTGCTTCCCGACAGGTGTATGGTCGCACACAGGGGAATAACAAAAGTGGCGATATTTTTGCTCACTCCGTTTTTAATTGTCTGTTCCAAAGTGACGGGTATAGTGGCTGCCGACGACTGGGTGCCAAGCGCCGTGGCATAGGCGGGGAGCATGGTTTTGAGCAATCGCAAAGGATTCTTTTTCCCGACAAGCCCGGCCAAAGAAAATTGAATAAGTAACAAGAGGATGTGCAAAATGAATATAACCACGATAATTTTGACAAATACCGAAATAATAGAGGCTACCTGCCCCGAAATGGTCATATTGAGGAAAATACCGAAGATATGAAGCGGCAGGAGCGGTATAATGACTTTTTCGATGAGCAGGGTAACAATGTCGCGCAAGTCGACAGCAGCCTTGCGCAAGGTGCTGCCCGATATGGCCGAGAGCCCTAACCCAATACAGAAAGAGAGAAGCAAGGCGGTCATGATGTCGAGCGGCGCCGGCATCTCGACAGTGAAAAACGGCTCCAATGCCATTTGACCGGAGGCTCCCGCAAGGGAGGCCGATTGAGCCGATTCGGTAATCAAGCTGGGAAATATGGCTTCACAACTGAAATAGGTGAAAAACCCCGAAAATATCGTAGAACCATAGGCGATCATCGCCGTAATCAACAACAGCCTGCCTGCCCCTTTTCCCAAATCGGAGATAGCCGGGACAATCAACCCGACGATAATTATGGGAATGGCAAAGTTGAGAAAGTTCCCGAAGAGCCCGTTGAAAGTGACAAACAGGCGCGCGACCGGTATCGGGAGGAACTGTCCTAAAATAATACCTGCGATTATAGCGATAATGACTTGCCAAAGGAGTGAGATTCGAAATTTTTTCATGTCGATAAATTTGCTTTTAACAAAAATAGGAAAATAATCGAACCTAAGCAAGAGCCGAAGGCGGGATTCTTACCGGAGAAAGATTGAACTTATGTCAAAAATCGGGAGGCGGGGACGATTGTCGAGCCGATGTCGGTGGCCGAGACAAAGCGCCGTAGCAAATCGATAGTCCAATCGAGGGTCTCGTCGAGAGGCATCTCTTCGCCATAGGCATTGATGAGGAACAATAAATTGCGGGTGTCGAGCGTGATTTTGGTGCGTTCCTCGTCGCTGGTGGGAGTGCCTATACCGCCTGTATTATCGCGATAAACGGGCAATCCCTCGATGTTGAGTATGCCCCGGCCAATGCCGTGGAAAGGCTCACCTTCCCGCCCGACCCCCAATGTGAGGGTGTCGCCGTCGATATGGGCGGCATCGAAAGCCCCGATAGAATAGCCGGCTCTTATGGAGACAAGATTTCCCAAATCGACCAACGTGTCGATGCGATAGATACCCATGCCTTTGACAATGCGGCGACAGAGGGCTTCGGAGGATACCCGATAGCGGTTGGGGTCTTTCCCAAAAGCCCGGTAGGCCTTTCGGGTGGCTTGTATAGCTGGGCGTTTGTTGATTTCGTCGAGCCGGTAAGCCGCCGCGATGCGGTCCACCTCCTCGTCGATGAGTTGCCACAGCGCCGGGTTACTCTCGCTGTTGGCCACCCGGGCCTCGATAACTCCGATGCGCAGAGCCGGACAAGTGGTGGCGAAATGGGTTTCGATGCAAATATTTTTCATGAAAACCGTCTTTTTTGAAACCTGTTCAAAAATAACTTTTTTGGATTCTTTGCCGAAATGATTTCTGCGAATAAAATATTATCTTTGCAAAAAATGTAAAACATATCATTCAAAAAAAATAACAATATGAAAGCACATTTGCTGTCGCCCAATGGCGCATTGAAAACGGGGTGGGCATTGACCCGTAAACACTTTATCGTCATGCTCGGACTTTTCTTGGGGATTATGATTTTGTCGTGGATTGTCTCTATACTCGGAGGCACTGATATAACTTCGGTTCGTTATTGGATAGTCTATGTAGTAAATATTATCCTACCTATATGGCTTGGAGCAGGTATAAATAAAATTATGCTGAATGCCTATGCCGGTGAAGAACCGTCGTTCTCGACTTTCGGAGCCATATTGCCCAAGTTGGGCGGCTTGATTGTGTTGAACATAGTGGTAAGTTTTATCTGCTTTTTCCCTGCACTTGTAGGATTTATCATTGTGATAGTCGGCCTCGGTTCGGGTTTGCCCGTTACCGATTTCTCTAATCCTTATGAATTGGGGAATACCTTGGGTATGATGTTCAGCGGGGTATCGGGCATCATCTCCATACTTTTCTCGCTAGTCACTTTGTATCTGGCCCTGCGTCTGATGTTTGCGACTCTGGCCTATGTCGACGATTTCTCTATTGGTGTTTCCGATGCTGTTCGACGAAGCTGGGAAATGACTCGCGGGAATATGGGGAAAATCATTCTTGCCATCTTGATGATTGTTGTGCTGAATATCATCGGTCTTGTTGCCTTGATTGTGGGTGTTGTGGTGACGCTCATTATCTCGGCCTTTATGATAGTGGCCCTGTATGAGCAGATAAAGGAGAGTGAGCAACCTGCCGTGGCCGCGACAGCCGAGCCGACCCGCTATGATAACGAAAATCCGGCTCAGCCCGAGGAGCCGGGCGATAACGCCGAATGATTCGCACATACGCCTCCTGCCATAGGACAGCAGATGCGATAAACCAGATTGAGCCTATGAATTGCTTTCGGTACAAGAACGAATACCTGTCTCCGCTGGGGCCGATGACGATGACCAGCGACGGAGTGAGCTTGACAGGGTTGTGGTTCGACGGGCAAAAGTATTTCCCCGAGGATTTGGCGACCGGTGGCGAGCCGGCAGCATTGCCTGTTTTTGAACAGACAGGCGCATGGCTCGACCATTATTTCGCAGGAGAGAATCCCGGCGGAACCCCGCCTTTGCGGTTGGAGGGCAGCCCTTTCAGGCAAGCCGTATGGCGTTTGTTACAGGAAATCCCACATGGACGGGTGGTGAGCTATGGAATGCTCGCCGGGCGTTTGTCGGCCTTGCAGGGTGGAATCCCGGTATCGGCGCAGGCGGTAGGCGGAGCCGTAGGCCACAATCCGGTAAGCATTGTGGTGCCGTGCCATCGAGTAGTGGGGAGCGACGGTAGGCTCACCGGCTACGCCGGGGGATTATCGCGCAAAGAAGCCTTGTTGCGGCTCGAAGGGCTTCGCTGTCACAGCCTTTCTTGTGAAGCGTCGTTTGAATCATGGCCTGTATGAGGCAAGATGTAGGTTGTTTTAAATTATGAAATAGAGCGAGGCGGCTCCCAGAAAACGGGAGTCGCCTCGCTGTTGGGGCATGGGAGGTGCGGAATCCCCAGCCTCGTATCGTAAGGTCGCCTCAGTTGATGATAGGGAACTCGATAGTCTCGCTCACCTCGTTCCAATCCTCGATAGAGAAATCCCCGGGCGTCTCGCCCGACATGATTGCGCCCAAGATAATGTTGAGTGTAAGTTTGGTGTTGGGCGAAAGCGTCGAATTCAGATTTTTAGAAAGAGTATGCTTCGTGCCATCGGCCAACGTGATAATGAGTTCCAAAGGAGGATTATCGGCCGAGGGGAATAGCATGACGGTGGCATTGCTCATCACCGTGTTGTTGTCGGAACGTTCCAAATCGAATTTGACGATTTTTGTCGTGTTCTCGACTTCGGCCGTATAGAAATTCATCTTCTCGGCAATACCTCCGACCCGGGCTTGAATGCCGGCAATGGCCGGGTTGAACTCGGAGTTGTCCTGCATTTTGACAATGATTTTTATCCCGGCAGTTACCCGGGTAAGTGCCGCTTGCAAATCATCTTGTCCCACGTTGGCGGGTTTCACCGCATGAACCAAATCATACACAGGCATATAGGTACCATCGGTATTGGCTCTCATCCTGAAATAGAGCGAAGACAGGTCGACATTTTCGGTAATTCCGGGCTCATTGATAGCCGGAGTGTTGTAGATAGGCTCATCGTATTTCGGTGTACCCCAATAGACCATGTTGTAGTTCCCGATCGGGAGTTTCAAAGGGCGGTTATACTCGCCGTAGATATGCCCGTCTAAAATGGTGTAGTACCCATTGAACACGGTCTTTTTATTGTTGATGTAGTTCCCGTAGTAGATAGAGGTCTCTGCCAAGCAGGGATAAATCTCGAGAATCCCCGTGAATGGGTTTTGGTTGAGAGGATCGGCGATACGCGCGCTCACTCTGGGAGAAATCAATTGTACCGTTTCGGGCTGTTCCGGCTCGTCGTTTTTTTTATCGTCGTTATCGTCGCAACAAGCGGCGAAAGACGTTAGAAGCAGTAGGGCGATTGTCCCAAATAAGATTTTTTTCATACTGTTGTCGTTTAAAAATAGATTGATATGAATAACTGTTTCCTATATAACAACAGGTGAAATGAATTGTTTCCCGGGAACAGTTTTCTTGTAAGGGAAAAGGCACAGCTTGTAAAATAAAGGGGGCTTCTGTTCTTGACATAAATAATAGAATGAGAGAAAGTCAAGACCTTCCGCTGCCCGATAACAACAGCGGCTTTTCTTGGGGACAATCGAAAAGTTGAAAAACAAGGAGTATGAGAGACTACGCCCCACCTATACGAGGAACACATTCCCGAGGAGAGCCATAAAAAAGGCCGCACCACTTATGGCACAGCCTTCTTTTTCGGTGATCCGCCTGGGGCTCGAACCCAGGACCCCAACATTAAAAGTGTTGTGCTCTACCAACTGAGCTAGCGAATCTAACCTCGATGCTTTTTGAAAAAGCGTTGCAAAGGTATAACAATTTTTCTTCTTCACAAAATTATACCTCTAAAATATACACAAGAAGAAAGAAAATTATTTCTTTTCTCTCACTCCCGGCCATCCTCGGCATCGGCTGTATCGGCCGGCTGTCCGGTCGGTTGTTCTGTTGGTTGTTCAACAGGCTTTCCCACATCGTCTCCAATCACATAGCGCTGGTAATAAGAGAGGCACAACGTTGTCAATGGCAAAGCGATAATCATGCCGACAAAGCCAAGCAAGGTTCCCCAAATCGACAGCGACAACAAGATAATCGCCGGATTCAGTCCGGTCACCTTGCCCATGACCCGGGGAACGATAAAGGTATCTTCTATAATCTGCACTACGATAAAGACCAATATGCAAGCGCCAAAGAGTAGCCAGAAGTTAGTTCCCGTATCCGACGCCGAGACGAGGCACAGCAAAATCGTGGGAATAATACCCACAAGCTGCAAATAGGGAACCATGTTCAACAACCCGATAAACAAGCCCAAGACGATGCCCAACGGCAAGCCCACAATCATAAACCCGATGCTGAACAGCACGCCCACCAAGCCGGCGACCAAGGCCTGTCCCCGGAAGTAACGGTTCATACTATCCTCGATATCGTTTACCACCGACACGACCATAGGCCTATATCGCTGTGGAATCATTCGTTGGAATCCGGCCAGAATTTTATCATAGTCGAGCAAGATAAAGACAATATACAAAAATACGATCAGCCAACTGACTACGTTGATAATCCCGCCTACCGACCCCGAAATGAAGCCCCATGCTCCCGAAAAACTTTTCTTGATAACCGCAAGCCACTGTTCCCGACTAAGCAAACTCGACAACTCGGAAAAATTCACATTCTGGCTGATAAAATCGTGTACCGATTGCGGGACAAAAGGAATACTCGAAGAGTTGTAGACATAATCGCTCATCAATTGGCGCATGTGCCCAATCTCGTCGATAATCGACGGCAGAAACAGCACACACAACAACGAGAGGGTAATCAGCACCTCCAAGAACGAGAGCGTGATAGCGACCACCCGCCCCTTCAATTTGAATACCCGTTTGTTATAAACCACCAACGGATTGAGCATATAAGCGATGATCCAAGCCACAAGAAACGGAAGCAACGCCCCCCGCAGAATATAAATCAAATAAAACAAGCCCACAAGGGTGATTACTCCGAACAAGATGCGGATCACACGGTCAAAGGTATATGGCTGTCGTTCCATCATGACAAATCACAATTTAATTCACACTCTACATAACCCCTTTTTCGCCGTCGAGGTTTACTCGGCATGCTCTTTATTTTCCCGAGCCTGCATCTCTTGCAGGTAGCAGCGGCGGCACAGCGGCTGGTATTCGTTCTTCTCGCCCAGCAACACCCGCTTGTCATTATCGACCAACCGATAGGAATAGTTGGCTAAATGTCCGCAATTCACACAAATGGCATGCACTTTATACACATCGTCGGCTATGGCCAGCAACGCCGGCATAGGGCCGAAAGGCACCCGGCGGAAGTCCATATCCAAACCGGCGACAATCACCCGAGTCCCGTTGTTGGCCAACTCGCTGCATACCTCGACGATGCCCTCGTCAAAAAATTGAGCCTCGTCGATGCCCACGACATCGACCCCCGAGGCCATGAGCAATATACTGTGTGAATTGTCTACCGGCGTAGAAAGTATCGAGGTGCTATCGTGCGAAACAATATTCTCCTCGGAATACCGCACATCGATAGCGGGCTTGAAAATTTCAACTCGCTGACGGGCTATCTTCGCCCGCTTCAACCGGCGAATCAACTCCTCTGTCTTGCCTGAGAACATCGACCCGCATATCACCTCTATGCTTCCCCGGCGATTCGTCTCGTAATTATTTTCGGTCAAAACCATGATTGTCGTTATATCTATATTTTATATTTCCCAACAAAAATAAAAAGATAGTTCGACTTTGGCAACCTTTATATCCCTATTTCTCTCGCCGAGAAGATATACACTCTTCTCTCTTACACATTCCGCCACCCGGGAATACACTTTTTCGTTCGCCCTACCCCCACCACCCCGTTTCAACTATAAAGCGGCACAACCCGATTTGCTTTTGTTCTCGTTTACATTATCTTCGGATAAGATAGGATGCTCGGCATAGGACAAAATGAAAACTTTGTTTCCGTTTGTCTCTGTGCTCGCCTTTCGTTATCTTTGTAATTAATAATCCTCAAAAAGCAATGAAAAAGACAATCGCCCTATACACTCTGCTCTTGGCTTCATTGCCGGGCATCGCCTCGTCACGACAAGCGATCGACTCGTTCGTCGCCGACCCTTCTCTCACATCGGCCTCGGTCGGGATTTGCATCACCAATGTGACGACCGGCGAGACGGTCGCCGCCTTCAACGACCGGCAAGCCATCATTCCGGCGTCAACCGTCAAAATCATCACCACAGCTACGGCTTTACAACTATTGGGCCCTACATATCGCACCCACACGACAGTAGGATACACCGGGACAATCGACGAAACCGGCAACCTGCATGGCGACCTCGTCATACGGGGAGGCGGCGATCCCTCCTTGGCTTCGGCCTATGGCAGCCGCCCGGCCGACGACTTCATAAACCAAGTCGTTTCCTCGATAAAATCGCACCATATCCAATCGGTCGAAGGGGGTATCGTCGTCGACAACTCGCTGTTCGACGGGCATGCCGTATCGCCAAAATGGATGGTAGAAGATATTATTTGGGACTATGGAACGGGATGCCACGCATTCTCCTACAAAGACAACCGGATAGACATCGACCTGCGATACAACGGGAAAGAATACGACATAACCGGCATACAACCGGCCGGACGGTTTCTTGTCGAGACCGATTTGGTTAAAGGCGAAGAAGAGGATATCACCGTCGGGCACAACGGCAATCGATATACTATCGTCGGAACCATTCCCAAACGGAAGAACCGCTGCCGGCTCTCCCTGTCGGTAGATCGCCCCGACGCACTGTTTGTCCAAGAGCTGACCGACAGGTTACGCCTGTCGGGAATAAATATCGGGGGAGAAAACCGCCCCGGTGACAGCCCGGCCGAAACCACTCTGCTCCGTTATCCGTCCGACTCTCTGGCCTACTGGATACGAAGCCTGAACATACGCAGCGACAACCTCTACGCCGAAAGCCTGCTTCGCCATTTGGCGCTACCTTCCCAAAAAACAGGAAGCGCGAAAGACGGCATTGCCCGCATTCGCCAATATTGGCAACCGCTCGGAGCCGATTCACTCGAACTATTCCTCTACGACGGCTCGGGACTGGCTCGCAACAACAAAATATCGGCGAGATACTTAGCCCGGGTGCTCGAAAAAACCGCTCAAAACACCTCGATAGCCGAGACGTTCGTGCAATCCATTCCCTTAGTGGGGAAAGAAGGTTCGGTCGCCTCGTTCATGCGCGACAACAAACTCCCCGGAGAGTTGCGACTGAAAAGCGGCAGTATGAGCGACGTCCTTGCCTATGCCGGTTATTACACCACCCCCGACAATCGGTATGCAATCGTCATCTTGGTCAACAACTACACCTGTAAACGTCCTCAACTGAAATACAAAATCGCTACCTTGCTGACACAGATACTCTCTAAAAAAGAGTAATCCCTCCAAAAAATTTTTATACAATATACACATCTATCATTTTATTTCTATTTTTGTAAAACAACTAAATTTTGTCCCATGACACGAGATAGCCGTATCGCATACATCATAAACCGGTTGGGCGAGCTGCGGGAACTCCTGCTCGTCATCGAGCAAGCGGGCGACGCCGCACCCGGCATTCTGCTGAAACTGGCCAAAGAAAAAGCCGAAGAGATTGACCGCTCGACCCGGGACTTGCGAAGTCCTCATTTTTGGGAAGAACTGCAAAACCACGAACCTTTTGCCCAAGACGAACCGGTTCAAGAAACTCCCATAGAGGTACAACCCGCCTCCTCCGAACAGGCAGAGGTGGCATATACGGCGCCCATGACCGACGAAGCGACAGAACCGGCCGATAAAGAGCCTCAACCGGAGGCCGCCTCGGACGACAACCAAACAGGCTTCGATAATCCGGGATACACGCTCTCCGAAGAAATACCGCCACACGACGACAAAGAGGCGCAAGAAGAAACGGTACCGGAAACCGCCAATGAAGACTCTGCCGAAGAAGCGGAAGACGACAACCTCTACCCGTGGGAAAGACTAAGCGACGAAGAACAATCGATCGCCCAAAACGAGGACGAGGAAGAAGACGAGGACGACGATACCGACATGGATTCGGACGATGAAGAAATCGATGACTACGACGGAAACGACCTATATGAAGATCCGGAAGACGGGGACGACATGGACGACGACAAAAACACCGAAGACACAGCCGCCTCGCCCCTGACACTCGAAGAGGCTTTGCAACGCCAACAAGCCAAAGAATTGCGCAAAGCGTTGAGTCTGAACGACCGGTTCCGGTTCCGCCGCGAGCTTTTCGGGAACAGCGACATTCGCATGAACGAGACCCTCGCCCTCATCGACGCCATGCACTCCTACGAAGAAGCCGAAGACTATATATTGAACGACCTCAGTTGGGACGAAGAGAATCCCGAGGTGGCCGAGTTTATGAAAATCGTGCAAAAACATTTCTTATAATCCCCACGACAATGGCAAAATTGTATGTAGTACCTACTCCGGTAGGAAATCTCGAAGACATGACATTCCGAGCCATTACCGTTCTGCGGGAGGTCGATTGCATCTTGGCCGAGGACACCCGCACGAGCGGCATCCTATTGAAACACTTCGACATACACACCCGCATGCAATCGCATCACAAATTCAACGAGCATCAAACAGTCGAGGGAATCGCCTCGCGCATCGAAGGAGGAGAGACGATAGCGCTCATCTCCGACGCCGGAACTCCGGCCATCTCCGACCCGGGATTCCTCTTGGTGCGCGAATGCCGTCGGAGAGGAATTACCGTCGAATGCCTGCCGGGAGCCACCGCTTTTGTCCCGGCGTTGGTCGCTTCGGGGCTACCCAACGAAAAATTTTGCTTCGAAGGATTTTTACCTCAAAAAAAAGGTCGAGCCACACGGTTGGCACAACTGGCCGAAGAACCGAGAACCATTATCTTTTACGAATCTCCGTTCCGCCTGCTCAAAACACTCACCCAGTTCAAAGAGACATTCGGCGGAGAGCGAGAAGCCTCGGTCAGCCGCGAAATCTCCAAGCTACACGAAGAAACCGTGCGAGGAAATATCGACGAACTGATAGCCCACTTCTCGGAGCATGAGCCCAAAGGCGAAATCGTCATTATCGTAGCCGGGGCGCCCGAAAAACCCAAAGAAACTAAGAAAAACAAATACTCCACCGATAACCATTTGTAAATTTAATTTTTTATCATTATGAAAAAGGCTATTACGGCTGCCCTCGCAGCATCTGTTTTGATGATAGGTTGCTCCAACCCATCGAGCGAAGTGAAAAGACTTCAAGCCGAGAACGACTCGCTCCTGAAAGTCAATGCGCAAACAACCGCCGACTTCAACGAGATGATTCAACTCATGAACGATGTGGAAGAAGGTTTCCGACAAATAAAAGAAGCCGAGAACTACTTGGTTACCCAAAAAGACGCCAATGGAGAGGTTTCGCTCACCACTCGCGAGCAAATCAAAAACGACATGACTCTGGTCGCCGAAACTTTGCAAAAAAACAAAGAGCGGCTCGAGAAACTGCAAAAACAACTCAACCAAAGTAAAAACCAATCGGCGGCTCTCCAAAAAACAATTACCCGCCTTCAAAACGAAATTACCGAAAAAACCGAGCTGATTACCTCGCTGCAAGAATCACTCGCCAACCGCGATGTGCGCATTGCCGAGCTGGACGAAGCCGTTAACAATCTCACCGGACAAGTGGAACACCTCACTACCGAAAACGAACAGCAAAAAGAGGTGCTCATGACCCAAGACGAGGCTCTCAATACCGTTTACTATGCGTTGGGCACCAACAAAGAGTTGAAAGAACAGAACATTGTCAAGGGTGGCGGACTCTTCTCCAAAAAGAAAGTCTTGGAAGGCGACTTCAACAAAAACTACTTCACGGCTGTCGACATGCGTCAGTTGCTCGACATTCCGTTCGATAGCAAAAAGGCCAAGCTCCTGACCAATCACCCCGAAGGAAGTTACGAACTTCAAAAAGACAACAACGGCTACCTCACGCTGGTAATCACCAGCCCCGAAACCTTTTGGAGCCTAAGCCGTTACTTAGTTGTCGAGTTGCACTAACGACAGGAACAGAATAGCACATTCTCCCATAGGATAAAGTGTGCCTTTCCTGCGTTTTCATCATATCCCAACAGCGGCTCAAAAGCCTCGGGAAAACAAAACTAACCAAGATATGAAACATTTACATCGATGGATTTGACTGCTTGCCTGCAAAAATAGTATTCAAGCCTACAAAAACACCGAGTACTGAGGGAAAATTCAGCATACAATAAATAACTAAGTGTTGATCTTACAAACCGGGTGCGGCGTGATGAATCTTCACATCTCCGCCGCACCCGGTTCTATTTTATGCCACAAGGGGGCATGGAATAAAAAAATTTTTTCATCTACTACCTACCCCCAAAGAGATACATGAATCTCTTTCCCCCGTTAACACCGATGGAGCCCCACCGGTTTTCTACTAATCCGGAGGACACCCCTATCACTCATCGACATGCAGTGTGTGCCCCATTCGTTTCTCTTTGGTCAACAAGTAACGACGGTTGTACTTGTTGGGAGTCACCTCGATAGGCACATTCTCGACAATCTCCATACCATAGGCCTCCAACCCGATGCGCTTCACCGGGTTGTTGGTCATCAAGCGTAATTTATGAACGCCTATATCCCGCAAGATGCTGGCTCCCACACCATAATCTCTCTCGTCGGCCTTGAATCCGAGGTGCAAATTGGCATCCACCGTATCGAGTCCGCCCTCTTGCAAACGATAAGCCCGTATCTTATTCATGAGCCCGATTCCCCGACCCTCCTGATTCATATACACAATCACACCTTTTCCCTCGGCCTCGACCGCCTGCATGGCCTTATGCAACTGTTCGCCGCAATCGCAACGCATCGAGCCAAATATATCGCCCGTCATGCACGACGAGTGAACCCGCACCAAAATAGGTTCTTCGGGCTCCCATGTCCCTTTTATCAAAGCGATGTGTTCCAATCCATTGGATAGCTGGCGGAATGGTATCAACCGGAAGTGACCATACTCCGTAGGCATATCTACCTCGTCGCCACGCTCCACCATCGACTCCTGTCTCAACCGATAGGCTATCAAATCGCGTATGGCGATAATCTTTATGCCGAATTTCTCGGCTACCTTCTCCAACTGGGGCAAACGGGCCATCGTCCCGTCCTCATTCAGTATCTCGATCAACGCAGCCGCCGGATACAAACCGGCCAATCGGGCCAAATCGACAGCGGCCTCGGTATGTCCGGCTCTTTTCAATACTCCCTTATCTTGGGCATACAAGGGATTGATATGTCCGGGACGGCCAAAGGTCTCGGGAGTCGAAGCGGGATCGGCCAAAGCCCGTATCGTCGCGGCTCGGTCGTGGCTCGACACCCCGGTCGTACACCCCTCCAACTTGTCGATAGTCACCGTAAACGGTGTGCCCAACATAGAAGTATTGTGGTTGACCTGTCGATACAGATTCAATTCTTCGCATCGCTGCATCGTGATAGGAGCGCACAGCACACCCCGTCCGTTGGTCAACATGAAATTCACTTTCTCGGGCGTAATAGCTTCGGCGGCGATGATAAAATCGCCCTCGTTCTCGCGATCTTCATCATCGACGACAATCAGGAATTTGCCTTGCCTGAAATCCTCGATGGCTTCTTCGATCGAACTTAAAATAGTCTCTTTATTCATAGCTTATATAATTTTTCCTTCTATCCTATCGGCTTCTTCTTTTTCCAACAGTGTGCACAACTCGCCATTGGTGTGAATCACCCCTTCGACCTCGTTGCGCAACAGCCGTTGCTGGTAAGAGCCTATCCAGTAGAGCGGCAGTCCCACAGGGAAAAACACAACCAGCACATAACCCCATTTCACCGAAGGTGCCGGACGGTACACCCACAAATTGCGCAAAATGGGATAATCCATCAATTTACTAATAACCAGCTGGCTATGGCTGTTCGACACATAATCGACCAACTCGTTGATTTGGTTGCCCAGTTTCACAATCGACTCTCGGTCATACCCATACAGGCAATACTTCCAGTACGATTGCCGTTTGCGTCCTATCTTGTCGAGTAGACTATGGCAGGATTCCGACAGCCGTTGAGCCTTCTCTATCGCCACCCGGGGATACATATCTTCGATAATCACCTCTTTCAGCACCACCTTACGCAGTTCTTGACGACCGAGCAATTTCTTGAAAAAGTTGATGTAGGCATCGGGATTAAACACGGCCGAATCCTTCACCGCCTTATATGTGAGGAAGATACCCAATGGCAAGAGAACCGCCGAGCTGAGCCACATACCTTCCCACACTTCCCATCGGCCGTCACGAGCCAACTTATATCCGCTATTGTCGATAATGTAGTAGAAGATAAACATAAACACCGACACCACGACCGGCATGCCCAACCCTCCCTTGCGAATAATGGCACCAAGAGGGGCTCCTATGAAAAAGAAGATGATGCAGGCAAACGACAAGGTAAATTTCTTGTACATCTCGATTTGGTGCCGCCTGATGACTTTATTCTCGTCGCTCACCGTGTAGCTGCGGAACTCATAATCCGATTTATATCGTTCGGCGCGAGCCACCGCCCGGTCGAGATACAACTGTTTGCGTTGGAGATTTTCCCCGGCGAAAATGCTGTCGAGATTCAAGTTTCCCGCCTCGGCGATAGCCTGCTGTTCCCGTATCGAATCCTTGGCCGAAACCCGCACTCCCGGCCGGTCATACAAAGCGAAATAGCCCGAAGACTTCAAACTGTTGGCATAATTGTCGCCGATACTGTCCACGCGCTGGGTCATCGAATCGATCGACGATTGCAAAGCCGCCAAATCTTTCCCGATATACTGGTTTTGCATAATGCCGTCGTCCATTCGGTTGAAGTTGGCATCGAACGCGATCATAATCTCTTTCATCGAGAACGTCTCCCTACGATACGGGATATTTTTGCTCGTACTCGTGCGCTGGTCGCGCAAGTTTTCAAAAGACTCCCCGTGATAAAGGGTCAGGAAAAGATGCTCTTTATCGTCGGTCATTCTCATCTTGCCCGAGTCGGCCAAGATAATCATGGCATTGTCAAACCCCGACGACATGTCGTAAATCATCACATCATAGAGCATGCCGGTCTTGTGGTCCTTCTGTTTCACATACAGGTTATACCCGCTTATCTGGTCATAAAACACCCCCTCGGGAATATCGAGCTCGGGTGACTTCTGCCGCATGGAATAGAGCAGTGTCCACATCTTCACCTGCGATTTGGGCAAGACATTGTTCTGGAAAAAAAACGCTCCGATGGCGACAAATATCAAGAACACCACCAACGGCCGCATAATCTGGAGCAACGAAATACCCGCCGCCTTGATCGCCAACAGTTCCAGCCGCTCGCCCAAATTCCCAAACGTCATCAACGACGCCAACAGAATCGCCAACGGCAACGCCATGGGAACCATCGTCACGGCGGCATAAAAAAACAATTCGGCCAAGACCGACATCTCGAGCCCCTTCCCTACCATCTCATCGACATACCGCCACAAAAATTGCATCAGCACGATGAAGAGGCAGATGAAGAATGTCATCAGAAACAGAGGGAGGAAACTTTTTAGGATAAACCTATATAGTCGTTTGATATAGAACATTCTTTTGCCGATTATCAGAATGCAAAAGTAACGCAAAAAAATGAATTTCCGAAAAAGCTGTAACGTTTATTGGGAAGATTCGCCCAATCCCGGCGATATTCCTCTCCCCCCGAGAGTCACACCCCCAACTTCCTGCGAAGCGTTTCTACCTGATGGTCCCACAAGTCGCGGCTATCGTCCATTTCATCGGAATAGGCAAAATCGGTAACCACCAGCATGGTCGCTCCTGTCAACTCGGAAGTGGTGATACGAAGCTCGAAATAACTTTTCTCCTCTTCATCGTCCAGCCAATGGAATCGAATATAACTTCCCGTGCGCAATGCGATTTGGTGCGCCTGCTGCGACGATTTATTCCAGAAAAAAGTAAACAACTTCTCTTCGCTCTGCACATCGTCGGCAAACCAATCCGACAATCCGCTTTTCGTCCCTATATACGGCCACAACAATGTAGGAGAAACACTTTTCAAATCATACTCGACAACAAACTTTTCCTTATTCATAAACCTCGCTATATATTCGTATTTCTCTCTTCCTCAATGTGAGTTTTTTTATTTCCGCGGCTAATATATGGATATTATTCCTATTCTTACATGGTAAAACCATAAAAAATAGAAATAAAAAAACAATTCAACCTTTTTTTAGATAAAATTTACCCCAAATTGCAATCTTGATATTGCATTTTATTGCTACATTTGCATGGTATAAAAACACTTAAACCCAATTCGACTATGTATTTAATGGAACGAATGGTAGAACAAGCCCGAGCAAACAAACAGCGCATTGTTTTACCGGAAGGAACGGAAGAACGCACCTTACAAGCTGCCGACCGTATATTGGCCGACAATATTGCCGATATTATCCTTATCGGTGAATCTGCCGAAATCATGGAGCTTGCCCAGCGGCTCCACTTGGCCCATATCGGCAAAGCCTCGTTGGTAAACCCCTCGAACCACCCCAAAAAAGAAGCCTACACCCAATTGCTGTATGAATTGAGAAAAGAAAAAGGAGTGACCCTCGAAAAGGCGCAAAAAATGGTCGAGGATCCCCTGTTCCTCGGTTGCCTCATGATTAAAAACGGTGATGCCGACGGCGAGGTGGCCGGGGCCCGCAACACCACCGGAAACGTGCTGAGGTCGGCTTTCCAAATCATCAAAACTGCCCCCGGGGTAAAAGTCGTATCGGGAGCCTTCCTCATGTTCATTCCCGACCAATCATACGGAGAAAACGGGTTGATGGTATTCGCCGACTGCGCCGTGCTCCCCAACCCTACGGCTACCGAGCTCGCCCAAATAGCCATATCCACAGCCAAGACCGCGCGCGACATCGCCAACATCGACCCCCGCATCGCCATGTTGAGTTTCTCCACCAAAGGAAGCGCCAGCCACGAGATGGTCGACAAAGTAGTCGAAGCCACCCGTTTGGCCAAAGAAATAGAGCCCTCGCTGAAAATCGACGGCGAGTTACAAACCGACGCGGCTATCGTCCCCGCCGTAGGTGCCAGCAAAGCCCCGGGCAGCGAAATCGCCGGGCATGCCAACGTATTGGTATTCCCCTCGCTCGAAGTGGGAAACATTGCCTATAAACTGGTACAACGATTGGCGCACGCCGAGGCCGTAGGCCCTATCCTGCAAGGTATCGCGGCGCCCGTCAACGACCTGTCGAGAGGCTGCTCGGTCGACGACATATACAAGATGATCACCATCACTTGCAACCAAGCTATCAGTCTTAAAAAATAACCTTTATTCCACATACCTTATGAAAATATTAGTTTTAAATTGCGGTAGTTCGTCGGTAAAATATAAATTATTCGACATCGTATCCAAAACCGTTTTGGCGCAAGGAGGTGCCGAGAAAATAGGGCTGGAAGACTCTTTCTTGAAACTCACCCTCCCCAACGGCGAGAAAGTGATTCTCAAAAGCCCCATGCCCGAGCATCATGCCGCCATTCAAAATATCTTGAACGTCCTCACGGGAAAAGAATACGGGTGCATCGATTCGTTCGACGAAATCGACGCCGTAGGACACCGCGTCGTACATGGCGGCGAGAAATTCAATAAAAGCGTGCTCATTACCCACGAAGTCATCGAGAAAATAAAAGAGTGCTACGACATAGCCCCTCTGCACAACCCGGTGAACATGGCCGGTATCGAAGCCATTTCGAAACTCATGCCCTCGGTTCCGCAAGTCGCCGTCTTCGACACGGCATTCCACCAAACCATGCCGGCTCACGCCTACATGTACGCCTTGCCTTATGAACTTTACACAAAATATGGCATACGTCGATATGGATTCCACGGGACAAGCCACCGCTATGTGTCGCACCGGGCCTGTGAGTTCTTGGGGGTACCCTACGAAAAACAACGCATCATCACCTGCCACATCGGCAACGGAGGATCTATCACAGCTATCAAAGACGGCAAATCGGTCGATACGTCTATGGGTATGACGCCCGTCGAAGGACTAATGATGGGTACCCGCTCGGGCGATGTCGATGCCGGTGTACTCACCTACCTCATGGATAAAGAGCACCTCGATTCGGCCGGAATCGCCAACTTGGTCAACAAGAAAAGCGGCGTTGCCGGTATATCGGGACTTTCGTCCGACATGCGCGACATTGAAGCCGGGGTCGCCGCCAACAACGAACGCGCCATTTTGGCCCTGCAAATGTATGAATACCGCATTACCAAATACATCGGAGCATACGCCGCAGCATTGGGCGGTGTCGACATCATCGTATTCACCGGAGGCGTAGGCGAAAACCAAACCTCTACCCGCGAGGCCGTATGCAAACCGCTGGCATTCATGGGCGTAGAGATAGACTCCGAATTGAACAAAACCATTCGAGGAACCGAGTGCCTCATAAGCACCCCCGCTTCGAAAGTGAAAGTGGTCGTTATCCCTACCGACGAAGAGTACATGATTGCCGAAGACACAAAAGTCTTGCTCGACAGCATGAAGAAATAACAGCCGCTTTCGACACCGACCGGTATCGGTTCTTTCGTCCGAGGGAAATTTCCTCACCGCAAAGCCTGCCGGTGCGCTACAATATCAAAACCCTGCCGCTACCTATAACCCGGACAGCGGCAGGGTTATTTCTTTTCCCGCAAAAGAAAAAGGAAATTTAGCCCCCTCCGTCACTGCGTGACACCTCCACATTCCCCGTCAATATCGACGAAAAGTCTGTTTCAAGGAGCGTATCTATTGTTCAAAAGGTCGACTAAAAATACTCTTTAACAAGAAGAAAGTCTCGTTCATTATTCAAATAGGTATATTTGTTGAACAAAACTATACCCTCATGACACACGAAACGCCTTTTCAAAACCTTAACCTCACAATGCTTCCTTTCGACGAACGCACTTGTGTCTATAACAATGAGATTTTCCTATGCGACAACTTCAACGAGCCCATCGAAAATTGCGACCTATCGGCCAACCAACAAATACATGACTTCATCTCCTCGCCCTATCCGTTTAAACTGCAATTCTCCTTAGCTATCTTTTGCTTAGACGGCTACATGCGTGTACGGCTGAACTTAAACGAATGCAAAATACAACGCAACTGCCTGCAAATCATTCCTTCCGAATCGATTGGACAGTGCTTGGAAATCTCGCCCGATTGCCGCATCGCTATCATCGCATTCGCCAATTCCTACCTCATATCCGAGAACAATCCGCAAAGCGCACTTATCTTACGCAAATTCCTGATTCACAACTCTCTGATAGAGTTATCCAGTTCAGAAATGCACGAGATAATCGATATTTATCTCCTCATGCGAAAAAAGATAAACCAACCGCACGGAATTTTCACCCGAGAGATTCTCGACAAATATATCCAGATAATCTATTACAATATCTGCCAACTCATGGCCCCCTACATCGAGCGACAGGACACCGAACACGCCTCGCGTAAAAAACAGATTTTCGACCGCTTTATCGAGTTGCTCAAACAGCATTACACCACAGAACGAAGCATCGGCTTCTATGCCGACCAGCTGTGCCTAACTCCCAAATATCTATCGCAAGTCGTACGAATTTTCAGCGGCAGGCATGCCGGCGAATGGATTCGCGACTATGTCATTCTCGAAGCGAAAGCGCTGTTGAAAAGCGGGCAATACAATGTACAGCAAGTGAGCGACATGCTCAACTTTGCCAACCAATCGTTCTTTGGCGTTTATTTCAAAAAAGCCGTGGGCTGCTCGCCGTCAGCCTATCAAAATTCATAGCATCAAGGCTTTTTCACTCACACACAAACCACACCGGAATCTACCTCGCTCATACATAGTACGATTCTATCCCCCACACCTCGCCGGGCAGATAGAATCGCCGGACTCTCTTTTACCTAAAAAATACCAATTTCAACTTTTTTTTACTAAATTGTAGGTATTGCCCGCCCTAAACCGACCCTCTAATTTTGCATTGGAAATCAAAAAAAGAGAATCCATGCAAAGAAAAATCCTATGGCTCACGACAGCCTTGCTGCTCCCCCTGTCGGCAGCGGCGCAAAACAATAAAACATCAGATGCCGCAGCAGAGGCGGCTCCGCTTCCAGACTCAAAGAGAGAACAATTGAAAGCCGAACTGAAAACCGAAATTCTGGAAGAACTCCGCCGGGAATCTTCGACCGAGGCTCAACCGGCCAGTCCCCGCAAACCCCGCCTCACCATCGGGGGATATGGCGAAGCGGTAGCCTCGCGCAACTTTTTCAGCGACGACTACAAGAAATATCAAGACGCTCATCTGCATAAAGGCGAAAGCCACGGGCGGTTCGACCTGCCTCATGTCGTCATCTTCCTCGGATATGACTTCGGCCGGGGCTGGAGTATGGGTAGCGAAATCGAGTTTGAACATGGCGGAACCGAAAGCGCCGTTGAAATCGAAGAGGAGGAAGCCGGCGAATACGAGTCGGAAATCGAACGTGGCGGCGAAGTCGCCCTCGAACAGTTCTGGATTCAAAAAAGTTTCTCGCCCGCTCTCAATCTGCGCATGGGGCACATCATCGTACCGGTAGGCGCGACCAACATGCACCACATGCCCACCGAGTTCTTCGGAGTCTACCGACCCGAGGGTGAAAACACGATCCTACCTTGCACATGGCACGAGACCGGCATCAGCCTGTGGGGTATGTTAGGCCGTCAATGGCGCTATGAAGTGATGTTCTTACCGGGTCTCGACTCCGACCGCTTCAACAGCAAAGGGTGGATACACGACGGAGCCGGGAGTCCCTATGAGTTCAAGATAGGAAACGCCTATGCCGGCGCCTTCCGCATCGACAATTTCTCGGTACCGGGATTGCGCCTGAGCGTGAGCGGATACGGCGGCAACAGCTTTTCCAATACGCTCTACCCACAAACCAACAGCCGCTATCAAGGGGTGAAAGGCACGGTGCTCATCGGAGCTTTCGACTTTGCCTATGACGCCCACAACTGGATTGTGAGGGGAAATTTCGACTACGGGCACCTCTCCGACGCTGATATGATTACCGCCTTCAACGGCAGTATGTCGGCCTCGTCGGTATCATCGAAACAAGCGGTCGCCTCCGACGCCATAGCCACCGGAATCGAAGCCGGGTATGACTTCTTCTCGCTTTCTCCAAAACTCCATGACCAAGACAAGCGATTCTACCTCTTCGGCCGTTATGAATACTACGATTCGATGTTCAAAACCCACGCCCGTGTGCAGCATTACAACTGGTGCGGACGGCAGCGCATCGCCGCCGGTATCAACTACCGCCCCATGAAATCGATTGTCATCAAGGCCGAATACAGCATCGGGTTGCTCAACGACAACTCCTACACCTATACCGACTCCAATGGAGTCGCCCGCACAGGCCACTACAACAACGAGCCGGCCATATCGATAGGTATCGCCTACTCGGGCATGTTCTCACGATAATTCATTCTATTCGTTTTAACTCTAAAAACATCTTATGACAATGAAAAGAATTTTCAAAAAATCATCTTATTCACTCGCTTTGTCGGTACTGCTGCTCGGCGGAGTATCCTGCTCGGAAAGCGAAAACGATTTCTCTTGGGAAGAACAACGCGAAACCGAATTGCAGGCGGCGGCTACCGCTTTTGTCGAAAAGACCGTAATCCCCACCTACTCCTCGCTGGCCGATGCCAGCCTCGAACTGGCCGACCTCTGCGCCAAAATCGAAACCTCGGCTCTGGCCAACGCCTCGACCGACATCGCCGCCTCGGGCTCGTTGAGCGACGCTACAAAAGCCATTGTCGAGCAAGCCTGCTCCAAATGGTACGAGGCTCGCAAACAATGGGAGTTGAGCGAGGCATTCCTCTATGGCGCCGCCGGTGACTACAACATCGACCCGCACATCGACTCGTGGCCGCTCAATGCGACCGACCTGCAAGCCCTGCTCGACGACCCCGTGCGCATGGGCATGATGGACGCCGAGTATGCCGCCGGATTGGGCTACGGCCTGCTGGGATTCCATGCGATCGAGTACATGCTGTTCGACCACCAGATCGACGCCTCTTCGACTACGGGGAAAGCCCGTTCGGGCGCTTTCAACCGCAAAGAAGAGTTGGTCTACCTCACCGCCGTGGCCGGCGACTTAGCCAACCAGTGCGTGCGTTTGGAAGCCTCGTGGAAAGGCTTTGACAACGTGTCAGCCGAGAAACAGACAATGCTTACCGAGGCCGAACTCGAACCCTCCTTCGACTATGGCGAGAGCATGAAAAACGCCGGTAAAGGAGGCAGTAAATACAAGAGCTATCTCGAAGCCGCCCAAGAAATTATTCAAGGCTGCTCGGACATCGCCGACGAGGTGGGTAACCAAAAAATAGGACGCCCCAACGAAGCAGCCGCCGGAGCTTCGGAAGACCTCAGCTACATCGAATCGCCCTATGCCAAAAACTCAAAAGTCGACTTCTACGACAATATTGTGAGTATCAAGAATGCCTACTTGGGCTCCAACGTAGGCGATCCCTCGGTGAGCAACTACCTCGCCGATATTAACCCCAATGCCGACTCGGCCGTGCGCACGGCTATCGATGCCGCCTTAGAGGCCATCGACGCCGCACCGGCTCCCTTCGTGAATTACGCCGGCTCTCACAACGAGTTATGGAAAAAGGCGACCACAGCCTGCAACGACTTGAAAAAAGCGCTCGACGAAGCACAATCGGCCATAGGACAATAATCATATAATTCCAAAAGCTATGAAACCATATTCTTATTTATTGGCTTTTGCAACGGTGGCGCTATGCGCCACCGGTTGCACAGAAGACAATCTCGACGACTCGCCTCGCCCTACCACCCCGCAACTGTCGGAAGAATACTACACGGGAGGCGAGTTGGGGACAGCCTTCAACACCACCTCGTCGGCCTTCGAGCAACCATCGGCAGCCGTCGAGAACGCCGGCATGAGCACCTCGTTCAAAAACGGCGAAGCCCTGTTTGAAAAGATTTTCACCCCGGCCGACGACGGGTCGGTTCGAGGCGGGTTAGGCCCCCTCTATATCCGCACTTCCTGCATGCACTGTCACCCGGGCTATGGCCACGGTAAACGGCAAGAAGGCTCTTTCAACGCTACCGAGATAGGCAACGGCTATCTGCTGGTCATCTACGACGATAACGACAACTATATCGCTTCGCTCACGGGCATGCCGCAGCTATTTGCCGTAGAGCCTTTCAAGGCGCCGATAAATCCGGATAAAATCAAGATTACATGGAAAAACCACACCGACAGCTGGAACAACACGTTCGCCGACGGGTCTACCTATGAGCTGGTCTACCCCGAAGTGACCATTCCCGCCGACGCCTATTATGTAGACCTCATCACTACCGACGGCCGTACCCTGTCGCCCGACCAAGTGAATATCCGGCTCGAATCCACCATCGGTATCTACGGAACAGGGCTGCTCGACGCCATCGACGACGCCGATTTGAAAGCCGAATATGCCAAACAGGAAAACGACAACTACTTCGAGTTGAATCCCAAAATTTTCCAAAACGGCGAATGGGTGAGCCAATACAGCAACACCAAACCCAGCGATGGCGGTACGGGCGAGAAACACCCCTTCCGCTTCACCTACGCCCTCAGCCGGGGTCCCTTGCAAGACGCAGCCGGGGCCAACGCTATTTGGAACATCACCAACGTGACCCGTTCGAACCGCCGCTATCACTACATGACAACGGCATACGCCGAAAAAGCCTCGAAAGATCCCGAGGTACAAGCCCGGTTCTATGACTATTTCCCCGAACGGAAAACCGACGCCGGCGTCGAGCAGGACATCTACAACTACCTGATGGCGACCGACCTTCCGGTAGAGATGAGCGACGAGTATTATACCGACCTGATGATATGGCACCGGGGATTGGCCGTGCCGGCTGCCCGCAACCTCGACGATCCTACCATACAACGGGGCAAACAACTCTTCACCGAAATGGGGTGCAGCTATTGTCACCGTCCCACTTGGACGACCGGCGACGACCATTACACCGACCCCAGCGGATTTTTCAACTACGACAACGAGTTGCCCCGCTACCCTCATCAGAAAATATGGCCTTACTCCGACTTGGTACAGCACCGGCTCCACATGCAGAACGACATACGCACCGGCTGGTGCCGCACCACGCCCCTGTGGGGTAGAGGCCTACACCAGAAATGTACAGGTTCGTTCGAGAGCGACAGACTGCACGATTGCCGCGCGCGCAACGTGATCGAAGCAATCATGTGGCACGGAGCGCCCGAAAGCGACGCCCGCCAATCGGTCGAGAAATTCCGGGCATTGAGCAAAGAAGATCGAGACGCCGTGGTCAAATTCATCGACGCGATTTAACCGTCAGTGTGCTATAACATCACAAAACCTACGAAATGCCGGCGTACTGCACGTCGGCATTTCGAGGTATAAAGAAACCCTATCCCGAAAACGATGAAACTACTCAAACGTATCACATTCGGCCTGCTGGCCGCCATATTGTGTGTACTCACCGCGGCGACGATTATCGAAAAAGAGTTTGGCTCACCATTCGTCTCGCGCCATATCTACCAATCGCCCGCATTTGTAGCCCTCTGGTTAGCCTTTGCCCTCTCCGCGGCAATCTACCTCCTTCGCCGCCGTCGGGCGTTGCGACCCGCCTCCTGTCTGCTACACATCGCCCTCATCATCATTCTGTGCGGAGCTTTCGTCACCTACCTGACCGGCCGGCAAGGCTCCCTGCACCTGCGCTTGGGCGACAAACCCACCTCGGTATATCTCGACAACGAGGGGCGGGAAGAACAGTTGCCATTCGCTGTCGCCCTTGAAGAATTTCACATCGAATACTATCCGGGCACCCGGGCGCCCCTCGACTTCGTGAGTTGCGTGACCCTCATCGACGACGGCCAGACGAGGAGCGAAACGGTCGCCATGAACCGCATTGCCCGGTATCGGGGCTACCGCTTCTACCAATCGTCTTACGACTCCGACGGAGCCGGCTCACGCTTGTCGGTGGCTCATGACCCGTGGGGTATCGCCATCACCTACACGGGCTACCTATTGCTGTTTTTAGCAATGGCGGCTCATCTCATCGATCGAAAGGGCTCTTTCCGTCGACTGTTGCACAACCGCACCCTGCGGGGAATCGGCCTCGGTACCGTAACCCTGCTGGCCTCCTTAATCCCGGCACAAGCCGCCGAAACGGCACCCCCCTCCCTTCCCCGGGAACAAGCGTCACAACTGGGAGAACTTTGCGTATATTACAACCAACGCATTTGTCCGCTCTCCACACTGGCCCGCGACTTCACCACAAAACTCTATGGGAAAAGCCGTTACCGTGGGCTCACACCCGAGCAAGTTCTGGCGGGCTGGCTGTTCTATTACGATGAATGGAAACAAGAGCCCATGATCAAGATAAAAAGTCACGAGGCTCGGCAACTGTTGGAAATAGAAGGCCGATATGCCCGGCTCACCGACTTCAACCGGGCTCTGAGAGACTACAATCCCGGGAACCGAGACAACCGGGGTGTGAACGAAGCCAACGAGAAATTCAACCTCGTGGCGATGCTTTGCACCGGCTCCATGCTGCAAATCTTTCCCTATCGGTTGAACGACACCCTACACTGGGCTTCTCAGGTCGATATACTCCCCCGTGAATTGCCTTACGAGCAAGG
>CALUFO010000018.1 GCA_944320015.1 uncultured Barnesiella sp.
CCCTATCGGTTGAACGACACCCTACACTGGGCTTCTCAGGTCGATATACTCCCCCGTGAATTGCCTTACGAGCAAGGCGTATTTATCAGACAATCGATGAACTATGTAAACGAACTGGTCGCCAAACGCGACTACACCGCACTATCGCAGGTCTTCACCAAAATAAGCCGGTACCAGCAAAAGTGCTGTGGCGAAGATTTCCCTTCGGCGACCCGGCTGCAAGCCGAGCGACTCTATAACCGCATGAACTATTCGCTGGCTCTGGCCATACTCCTCATCATCACCGGGACGGCAGCCTTTGTCTACATATGCCGTCGTATCACCCGGGGAACCCCGGGCTCGACTCTTGTGCGACGGCTATTGCCGGCAGGGGTTGCTCTCGGTTTTATCTACCTCACAATCATACTGCTCCTGCGAGGCTACATCGCTGGGCACTGGCCTCTCTCCAACGGATTCGAAACCATGCAGTTCATGGCATGGTGCGCCTTGGGTATCACGATGCTGTGTTACCGTCGGTTCATACTGATCCTACCAGCCGGCTACCTCGTCGGCGGGCTGGCCATGATGGTCTCGATGATGGGCGAATCCAATCCCCAGATTACTCCGCTCATGCCGGTACTCACCTCGCCGTTGCTCTCAATACATGTTGTCCTCGTCATGGCCGCCTACACCCTGTTGGCCTTCGTCATGTTCAATGGCATAGCCGGCCTCCTGCTATACCGGCGACACCCCCGGCAGTCCGAGCAATTGCAAGTCGTGGGGCGCATACTGCTCTATCCCGCTATATTCGCTCTGGCCGCCGGAATCTTTGTAGGTGCCATTTGGGCCAATATCTCGTGGGGGCGATATTGGGGGTGGGATCCCAAAGAGGTATGGGCGCTTATCACATGGCTCGTCTACGCTTTGGCTCTACACACCGAGTCACTGCCCCTGTTTAGAAAGCCTCTCTTTTTCCACGGCTTTTGTGTGGCAGCCTTCTGCTGCGTACTCATCACTTATTTCGGAGTTAATTTCCTACTGGGAGGCATGCACAGCTACGCCTGACTTTTCTATTCCTCCTGCATAAAAAGCCCGACGGCCGAAGAGCGAATGCTCTCCGGCCGTCGGCATTATACTGAATTGCGATTTTCAGATACCCAGCATACTCAAGTCGGTAAAGTAACCATACACACAGCTGGCGATACCCAGCAACAAGATACCGGCCACACACACCACGAGGCTCACGCGCGAACCGTTGTCACTGCGGAAAGGAGTGATGGCACATTCGTTCTCATTGTTAATGAACATAGCCTTTACAACCAACAGATAGTAGTAAAGCGAGATAATCGTGTTCAACAATGCGATAAGTACCAGAATGTAGAATCCCGAATGAATGGCCGAAGCAAAGATAAAGAACTTGCTGAAAAATCCGGCAAACGGCGGGATACCGGCCAAAGAGAACATGGCCAACATCATTACCACACTCAGCTTGGGATTGGTCTTGTACAACCCGTTATAGTCGTCCATACCTACCTTGCCGCTGTGATGCTCCACAGCCGAGATAACCCCGAAGGCTGCCAAGTTGGAGAAGATATATACCAGCACATAATAAACCAATGCTGTCATACCTTGTGCCGACCCTGAGATAATTCCCAACATGATATATCCGGCCTGCGAAATCGAGGAGAATGCCAGGAATCGTTTCAGGTTTTTCTGGCGAATGGCAAACAAGTTACCCACCGTAATCGTCAAGACAATCAACGCCCACAGGATTCCTTGCCAGATAACCGGGTCGAGGAAAAAGACTTTGTAAAGAATCAACAGCAAGGCAAACGCCGCAGACCCTTTCGAAATAACCGACAAATAAGAGGTCACTTGCGTGGGTGCTCCTTGATACACATCGGCAGTCCACAAGTGGAACGGAACCAACGACAATTTGAATCCCATACCGGCCAGCACAAAGACCAGCGTCGCAATCAATAACGGAGTGCGGTTGGCTGCGATAGCTACCGCTATATCGCCGAAGTAAAGCGACCCAGCAACGCCATACAGGAACGAAAGACCCAGCAGGAATACCGCCGACGAGAATACCGCCGTGAAGAGGTATTTGGCTCCGGCCTCATACGACTCACTGTCTTTTTTGGTAATGGCTATCAATGCGGCCATAGGCAACGATGCGGTTTCGAGACCGATGAAGAAAAGCAGGAAGTGCCCCGACGAAACCATCAGGTACATACCGAAGAGTGTCACCAACAACAATTCGTAAAACTCCCCACGACGCAATTTTACATCGGCCGTATCGACCCACGAAATCGACTGCAACAACACAATCAAGGTTCCTATATTGAGAACGGTCTTAACCACCGATGCGATCGGCGAAATCTGATACATGCCGCCGAATGCCGAGGCCGAGTCGACCGGTATGATATTCCAGATTGTATGCAGTCCGAACAAGACACATGCCGCAATCGATAATCCTTTGAGGCTCTTTTGACCGCCAAAGGTGTCAATAAGAAATATCAGCAAGAACACAACCAGCAGCGATATTTCTCCGCGCATAACTAAAAACTGTGAATAATCCATATACTGTATGATTAAAGAGCTTGAGACAACAAATTAGTAATAGGTTCTACTCCCTCGCGAATCAAATCGGAAATCCAATTGGGGAAGCAACCGATGGCAGCCACACACACGATGAGCGTGATCGCCGAAAGACGTTCCCACCACTCGGCGTCGGTCAACTCACGGTGATGCTCGTTCTGTACGGCGCCAAACAGCAACTTGCCGACAACCCGCAAAATATAAACCGCGGTGATCACTATCGAGGTACAAGCCACTATCGTGAGTACCCGGCGGAAAATATCGGCATGCTCAAAGGAGCCGACAAAAATCGTCATCTCGGCTACGAAGCCGCTCAATCCCGGCAATCCCAACGAGGCCAAACCGGCGACCACATAACAAACCGACAAGAATGGCATGATTTGCATCAAGCCTCCCATCTCACGAATATCACGAGTGTGCGTACGCCCGTAAATCATACCGATGAGGGCAAAGAAGAGAGCTGTCATCAATCCGTGCGAAAGCATCTGCATCACAGCTCCGGTCATGGCTGTCGTGTTCAACATGAGGATAGCAAACAATACCAATCCACAGTGACTTACCGACGAGTAGGCATTGATGTATTTCAAGTCGGTTTGCACACATGCGCTGAACGCTCCGTACACCACACTGATTCCCGTAAGTATCAAGAATATCCAAGCCAGCTCGGTAGCCGCCTGAGGCATCAAATAGATAGCCACCCTGAAACAGCCATATCCTCCCAACTTCATCAGCACGCCGGCGTGCAACATCGACACGGCCGTAGGAGCCGAAGCGTGACCATCGGGAGACCATGTATGGAACGGGAACATTGCTCCCAACACACCAAACCCGACAAACGTCATCGGGAACAGGAAGTACTGCCAGTTCATGGGAATATTGCCGTGCTCGGCAATCTCGACGACATTCATCGAGTGCAACCCCGACTGGTAGTAGATGCCCAAGATACCTATCATCAACAAGGCCGAGCCACCCATAAGCATGAGCGTAAGTTTCATGGCCGAGTAGGTCTTCCGTCCGCTACCCCAAACACCTATCAACAAATACATAGGAATGAGGGCGACCTCGTAAAACATAAACATCGTGAAGAGGTCTACCGAAATAAAGAATCCGAATACCCCCGTAGAGAGCAACATGAACCACAAGAAGAACTCTTTGGGGAGCGGATCGATCTTCCACGATGCGAAAACTCCGGCAAACACAATAATCGACGAAAGCAGCAACATCGCTACCGAGACTCCGTCCACACCCACCGCATAGTGAATATTCAGCGGGGCATACCACATGCGGCTATCGGTAAACAGCATGGTCGCTGTATTGCCGGCAGCACGTTCGGCCAAAAATTCAACGAGTGTATATATGGACAACGCCAACAACAAGGTTGAACCGATAACCGCTACCGTTCGTATCTGTTTCATATCTCTTGATATCCAGAGTCCCAGCATCATCAAGAGAGGGATAAGCACAAATAATGATAGAAAATTCATAATGTTTCTTTAATATTTTATCGTTCAACCATCAGTTAAAAGCACATTGCCAATACGGCGATCAACAAAGCGCCCATAATGAATACCCACACATACCATTGGATATATCCCGACTGCAACTTGCGTATGCTGTAAGAAACTCCGTTGGTAACTGTCGCCAGCATATTCATCGTTCCGTCGACAATATGGCGGTCGAACCACGCAATGGGGCGGCAAATACGCTGGAATATGATTTTATGGGTTACCCACATATAAAGCTCGTCCATATAGAAGCGGTGATATGCCGCCGTGTGCAAAGCGCGGAACTTGTCGGCCAACGCTTTGGGTTTCGAGTTCTCCGAACGGTACATCCAAGTGGCCAACACGATAGCGGCTACGGCCACGATAATACTCGTCGTGGCTACCGACCAGTCGAGATGTATATGATAGGCTTCGCCGTTTACCGACACAAACTCGCCGAAGGGTATGAACCCGGCCACACAAGTAACCAAAGCGAGGAATATCAACGGCAAATACATGGTCTTGGGTGCCTCGTGCGGAGTGTGATGCCCATAATCGGGTTTGTTCCACCAGAAAATACGATAGTACAACCGGAACATATAGAAAGCCGTGAGACCGGCGACAGCCGTCATCCAAACTCCCCAGAACGCACTTTTCTCGAAAGCGGCGGTAAGAATCTCGTCCTTACTGAAAAATCCCGAGAAAGGAGGTATTCCGGCTATGGCCAAGCAAGCTATCAAGAACGTAATGTGAGTCACCGGCATATACTTGCGCAAGTTGCCCATCGCCGACATCTCGTTGGAGTGAACAGCATGGATAATGCACCCGGCGCCCAAGAACAAGAGAGCCTTGAACATAGCGTGAGTGAAGAGGTGGAACATAGAGGCCATGTAGCCGAGACCCGCATGCAGGTCGGTATCGAACGCCACGCCCAAAGCCACCATCATGAAGGCAATCTGCGAAATGGTCGAGAATGCGAGTACACGTTTTATATCGGTCTGCACACACGCCACTACCGCGGCATAGAGCGCCGTAATGGCACCCACCCATGTAATCAGATCCAGCACCTCGGGAACAGCGCAGTACATGGGGAACAATCGAGCCACCAAATAAACACCGGCGACAACCATCGTGGCCGCGTGGATAAGTGCCGACACCGGCGTGGGGCCTTCCATGGCGTCGGGCAGCCAAATGTGCAACGGGAACATGGCCGATTTACCGGCACCACCCATAAAAATGAGCGCCATCGCCCATGCGGCTACCGAGCAGCCCATGAATGTCATACCAGCCGTCTCGGTCACCAGCGACGTGGGATTGGACATCAAGGTCTGAAAATCAAACGTCTCGGTAAAGAACGACAGGATAAGGATACCTATCAAGAAACCTAAGTCGGCGAAACGCGTAACGATAAAGGCCTTCTTCGAAGCCGATACCGCCGCAGGTTTGGTATAGTAAAAGCCGATAAGCAAGTACGACGATACACCCACCAACTCCCAGAAAATATACATCTGGAAAATATTCGTGGCCACAACCAGTCCCAGCATGGAGAAACTGAACAACGACAGGAAAGCATAATAGCGTTGGAAACCTTTCTCGCCGTGCATATAGCCCAAGCTATATATATGCACCATCAACGAGACTGTCGTGATAACAACCAGCATCATCACCGATATAGGATCCAACAAAATCCCCAAATCGATGTGCAAATGCTCGGTAAAGCGCAACCACTCGAAATTGATCGGTTGCAAGGTGTCGAATACGCCCTCGGCATTGCGCGGCATGGTGAAGTAGTTGAACGCTACCATATAGGCTACCACGGCGGTTACCGTCAACCCCACAGTTCCCAATATACCGGCTACACGCTCGCTCAACTTATGCCCCGCAAGTCCCAAAAAGAGGAACATGCAAAGCGGAAGTAAAAGTATTATAACTGAATATTCCATATCGATCAATATTTCATTTTATCAAGGTTACGCACTTCAACATTCCGTATATGACGGAAGATATTGATAATGATCGCAATAGCGAGTGCCGTCTCGGCCGCGGCGATACCTATCGCAAAGAGAGTGAAAAAGAATCCCTCAAACGCCTCGGGATAAAGGTATCGGTTGAACACCACAAAATTGATGTCGGCCGCATTAAGCATCAGCTCAAGAGAGATGAGCATCGCCAGCATATTCTTACGCGTGATAAACCCGTAAACTCCGGCAAAAAACATGATGGTACTTACCACCAAATAGGCAATCATTGGTATTTCCATATTTCTTATCTTTTACGGGCAATCATAATGCCTCCGATGATACATGCCAATAACAACACACTCACTGCTTCGAATGGTAACAGATACTGATACTTCTCCATGCCCATGAGCGCATGGCCTATCTCTTTCATATCAACCTCGCCTGTAATCACGCTGGTGAGCGGTTTGGTAAAGAACGGATAGGTGAGCAACGTATATCCGCATACGATTGCTCCGAAGATCGAAGCGACAAGCCCCACTATACGTTTCTTGGCCGTCAGCAACTCCGACTTGTCGCCGGGTCGACTCGTCAACAAGATAGAGAAGACAAACAACACCACGATACCACCGGCATATACCGCCAATTGTACCGCGCCTAAGAATGTATAGTCAAGCTGAAAATAAATACCGGCTGTCGCAAAAAGCACGAACAGAAGGTAAGTGGCCGCCCGCAAAATGCGCCGCGTGGTTACCGTAAGAATCGAACAAACCACGATGACTACCGCCAGCAAGCCGAAGATTACTTGATTTGCTATTTGTTCCATAATGTTAATCAATTATTTTCCGTTGGGGTTTCGGCACGATTGAGCTGTTTCACCAGTTTCGACCGCGTGTACACGGCGTGCTCAAATTCATTGGTGAATTTGATAGCATGGTGAGGACATGTGGTCACACACAATTGGCAAAAGGTGCAACTGCCCAAATCATACAAATATTTATCTAACACTCTCTTAGTCTTACCATCTTCGGTGGTAATCTTCGACGCCTCGATTTTGATGGTCCCGTTGGGACAATTCATTTGACAAATACCACACGCCACACATTTGTGCTGCCCGTTCTCGTCATAAATCAAGGTCAATGTACCTCTGAATCGTTCGGGGATTTTCAGTGTCGCCCTGTTCTCGGGGTACTGTTCGGTAACTTTCCGGCTAAAAAAGTATTTACCGGTAACCCCCATTCCTTGAAGAAGGCTCAGTAATCCTTTCCAGAAAGACGTAATGTAATTTTTCAAACTTCCCATAAATTTCTTTATAGAACTTATCTATTTTTATTAGTTAACACTATGGTTTATTTCATTTTATTATATAGCGAAGCCGGGGGAAAGCCCCCGAGCCTCATCGTCAATCCACTTTTCCTCCTATAATATCCAACAACTCCGAAGTGATGCTTTGCTGGCGCAGTTTGTTATATTCCAGCTGCAACTCTTCCAGCAACTCCTTAGCATTATCGTTGGCCGACTGCATGGCCATTACCCGCGCGGCCTGTTCCGAGACCCGGTTGGAACTAATGGCTTCCTGCATGCTCGACAAGACATAAAGCGGCAAGATCTCGTTATAGATCGTGTTCACATCGGGCTCAAACAAATAGGGCTTGTTGCGAACCACTTTCCCGCCCGTTGCCAACGAATCGGCCTCGATAGGCAACAACCGACGGGTGGTCACCGTCTGTTTACTGACACTCTTGTAGTGGGTGTAAACAACCTCCACCTCATCGATTTCCCCGGCGACAAACGCACGAGTCAATTCGTTTGTAAAACGAGCTATATCTTCGCCGGGACTTTTGGCCGTCATATAATCGGTAACGGCGATCTCGACTCCATCTCCCGCCAATTTCTGTGCGAAATTAGAGGCTTTCTTTCCTATCGGATAAACAACAAACATATAGTTCAGAGCCTCGTCCTTGGCTTGGTTGATAAGTTCGAGTGTACGTTTGAATAGATTCATGTTGAATGCGCCACACAACCCCTCGTCCGAACTGAGAACTACAATCGCCTTCCGTTTCACCGGACGCACCGCCGTGAGCGGCGACGAAAACTCCGCATCGGCCGAAATAAGGTGGTTGATGGTACTCTGAATCTGGTCTCTGAACGGCCTGATGCGGCGCAAAGCCAACTCGGCCTTGTGCATCTTGGCCGATGAAATCATCTTCATCGCACCGGTTATTTTCTCGGAAGAAGCGACAGAGCCGATTCGTCCTTTCAAGTCGCGCATTGATGCCATAGTCTATGCCTTAAATCGATTAGCTACCTCCTCGGCAACTTCGGTCATGAGAGCAGAAATCTTGTCGTCGAGATTTCCTTTCCGCAATTCGTCCATCACCTCGTGGCTGTATTTTGACTTCAATATTTGCAAATAGAGTTTCTCAAACTCGGCGACCTTGTCGAGAGGCACATTGCGCAGCAATCCCTGCGTGCCGCAGAATATAATGGCAATCTCCTCCTCTACGGGTACAGGCGAGTATTGAGGCTGAATGAGAATACGCTCGTTCTTGCGGCCCTTGTCGATCGTCATCGCGGTCACAGGGTCGACATCGCCGCCAAACTTGGTGAACGACTCGAGCTCCCGGAACTGTGCCTGATCGATCTTGAGCGTTCCGGCAATCTTCTTCATCGCCTTCACTTGGGCCTTACCACCCACACGAGATACCGAGATACCTACGTTAATCGCCGGACGCACACCTTGGTTGAACAAGGCGGTCTCCAAGAATATCTGCCCGTCGGTAATCGAAATCACATTCGTGGGAATATAGGCCGACACGTCGCCCGCTTGGGTCTCGATAACAGGCAAGGCCGTCAACGAGCCGCCGCCTTTCACCATAGGTTTCATCACCTCGGGCAAGTCGTTCATCGAAGCGGCCACCTCGTCGTTGTCGATAATCTTGGCGGCACGCTCGAGCAAACGGGAGTGCAGGTAGAATATATCGCCCGGATAGGCCTCACGTCCCGAGGGACGGCGCAAAATCAACGAAATCTCACGGTAAGACACGGCCTGCTTCGACAAGTCGTCATAGATAACCAGCGCATGGCGGCCACTATCCCTGAAATACTCGCCGATGGCGGCACCAGCAAACGGTGCGTAATAGCGCATGGCTGCCGAGTCAGAAGCGTTGGCCGCCAACACTACGGTATAATCGAGAGCCCCATGCGATTTCAACGTATTGACCAATGCGGCCACCGACGAGGCTTTCTGCCCGATAGCCACATAAATGCAATACAAGGGAGTCCCATTCTTGTAGTTGTCCCGTTGATTGATAATCGTATCGATAGCGATAGCCGTCTTACCGATCTGGCGGTCGCCGATAATCAACTCACGTTGCCCGCGGCCAATAGGAACCATCGAGTCGATAGCCTTAATACCGGTCTGCAAAGGCTCGTCGACAGGCTGACGGAAAATCACACCCGGAGCCTTGCGCTCGAGAGGCAACCGTATCAACTCGCCTTGAATAGGTCCGGCGCCATCGATAGGCTCGCCCAATGTATTGATAACCCGGCCGAGCAAGCCTTCACCCACAGGAAGAGAGGCGATCTCGCCCGTGCGGCGGGCTGTCATATTCTCGGTTACCTTATCGACATTATCAAACAAGATGACACCCACATTGCTCTCTTCGAGGTTCATGGCCACGCCGTGCACACCGTTTTCAAACTCGATCAATTCGCTTGATTGCACATTCTCGAGCCCGTAAACGTGAGCCACGCCATCGCCCACTTCGAGTACGGTTCCCACTTCTTCAAAGTTTATCTTCGAATCGACCTCGTCGAGCTGCTGCTTCAAAATATCCGATATTTCACTGGGTTTAATCATAATATCATTTGCTGTTTAGCAATTTCAAACGCAATTTCTTTAATTCATTATTGATCGACGCATCTAATTGCATCGAATCTACTTGAAGGACGAATCCCCCGATAATGGCAGGATCTACCCGATAGATAAATTCCAGCTTCTTATCCGTTTGCTTCTTCATGATCCCCCCTATGCGGTCGAGGACTTTCTGGTCCAGTACGGTGGCCGTGGTTATCGTCACACGGGCAATATCGTTTGCCCGGCGATAAATATCCTGATAGGCCAGCGCGATGGCTCTCGCAAACGTTTCGCGACGATTCTTAATCACCAACCGAACAAAACGCAGAAGATAATCGTTGGGCTTCTCACCGAAAGCCGATGACAACACCCGAACCTTATCGGCCTGTGAAAGGGCCGGGTTACCCAATGCCTTCGCCAGCGCGGGGTGAGCCGCAAAGGAGCCATCAAGCCGTTTCATCTCCTCATAAATAGGAGTAGCGACACCATGTTCCTGCGCATATTTATATAGCGCTTTCGCATATCGGCTCGGTATTAACCCTTCGTTCATGTTCTATTAGTTTTTATTCTCAATTTCATTCAACAGCTTGTCAATCATTTCGACCTGCGTCTTATCATCAGAAAGTTGCTTACGCATCATTTTCTCGGCTATTTGCAGGGCAAATTCGCTCACCTCCCGGCGGAATTGCAATTCCGACTCCTTGCGGGCTTGCTCGATCGACACGGCCGCAGCGTCCATCACTTTCTTCGCCTCTACCGATGCTGCTTGACGAGCCTCCTCGATAATATGGTTCTTCATCTGAGCAGCCTCGTGTAGAATCTCCATTTGTTGTTTCTGCGCTTCGACCAAAAGAGCTTTGGCATCGGCTTGCGCGTTGTCCAACTGAGCTTTTGCCTCTTGCGCATACTCGACCCCCTTATCGATCAGCTCGGCGCGCTCGTCGAGACTGCGTATGATATAGGGCCACGCATACTTGGCAAGAATGGCAAAAAGGATGATAAAGACAACGAACATCCAAAATACCAAGCCAAATTCGGGCGTGAACAGTTCCATATCTTATGATTAGATGAACAATGACATCACGCAAACAATCACAGCAAACAGGGCAACACCCTCGACAAGAGCCGCGATCACAATCATGTTGCTTCGAATATCGCCGCTGGCTTCGGGTTGACGGGCAATAGCGTCCATGGCCGACGAACCGATTTTACCAATACCTACACCGGCTCCGATAGCTGCGATACCGGCACCTATACATGCTCCCAATTTAGCCAGACTTGCACCGGCTGCTGCTTGTAATAAAATCATTCCTAACATAATGTTTGTTGTTTAGAGATTATACATTTTTTATTTTTCTACTTTTTCAACTTTCCCTTCATGATGACCCTCGACCTGTGCCAATGCGATGAACAGGGTCGAAAGCATGGTGAACACATAGGCTTGGATAAACGACACCAACGTGTCGATCATCAGCATGAAGAGCGAGAACAGCACCGATATCACGGTGGTAAATCCCACTACGACTGCTCCTAAGGCGCTAAATATGAATATGAGCGAGATGAGCGACAAGATAATCATGTGCCCTCCCATCATGTTGGCAAACAAACGGACCATCAGCGCCGCCGGTTTCGTAAAGATGCCAAACACCTCGATCAACGGCATGATGGGCAACGGGAATTTCAGCCACAACGGTACATCGGGCCAAAATATCTCCTTCCAATACTCTTTGGTTCCACGCACATTGACTATGATAAAGGTACACAACGCCAATACCATCGTCACCGCAATGTTACCCGTCAGGTTGGCGCCTCCGGGGAAAATCACGATCAATCCCAACAGGTTCATCAACAGAATAAAGAAGAATATCGTGAGCAGATAAGGTGCAAAACGTGGCGCCTTGTCGCCCAGTGTACTCTTTATCACTCCCGTATAGACAAACTCGATGAGAAACTCGATAGCGCCCACTCCCTTCTTGGGGGCTTTGAACCGGCGCTTTTTATACCAATGAGCGACCGAGAATACACACCATGCGCACACCAATGCGGCAATAATCAACGCCAGCACATTTTTCGTAATCGACAGGTCGAGCGGCCGATAACGGTTGCCCGCATCGTCAACCCCCTCGACTTTCCCTTTATTGGGGCCTTCCTGCGCGATATAGAAACCATTGTACGCCTGCCCGTGGTCGAGCCGATGCGACATGAACACATTCCAGTCGCCCTTGTAGTCTCTGACAATCACCGGCAGCGGTATCCTATGCTCGTGCGAGAAAGGAAGTTCCCAGCCATAACCGTCGAGCAAATGCTCAAAAATTGTCTCCTTCGGGTTAAAGGTGTTCTCCTCCCCTCCGGCCTTTTCGGCGGCCGACAACGGGAAGGCAAACGCCATGAACAAAACGGTTACTATGTATGCGATTTGTTTTCTCATTTCTTCTCCTCAGTTACCGTATGCACACTGCCACACGGTTGTTATCCACATCGACAAATCCTCCTCCCACCGGTACCGAATGGCGCTGACCAGCGGTTACATACTCAATGGTACCGGCATCGAGGGTCGAAACCAACGACGCATGATTTTCAAGAACCGTAAACGAGCCTTGCGCTCCCGGCAAAGTCACCGACTCCACCTCTCCTGTAAACAGGATTTGTTCCGAAGATATAATTTCGAGTACCATAATTCCCAGTTTATATAATTACTGAGCGGCTTTGGCCTGCTCCAACAATTTCTTTCCTTTGGCGATAGCCTCGTCGATGGTTCCCACATTCAAGAATGCTTGCTCGGGATATTCGTCCATCTCGCCGTTGAGAATCATCTTGAACCCGCGGATCGTCTCTTCCAACGGAACCATCACGCCTTGCAAGCCCGTAAACTGCTCGGCCACATGGAAAGGTTGCGAGAGGAACCGTTGGGCGCGGCGGGCGCGGTTAACCACCAGTTTGTCTTCGTCCGAAAGTTCGTCGACACCCAAAATGGCAATAATATCCTGCAACTCGTTGTAATGCTGCAACAACTGCTTCACGCCTTGTGCCACTTGATAATGCTCCTCTCCCACGATATTCGGGTCGAGGATTCGCGAGGTCGATTCCAGCGGATCCACTGCGGGATAGATACCCATCTCCGAAATCTTACGGCTCAATACCGTAGTCGCATCGAGGAAGCTGAACGTTGTGGCCGGAGCCGGGTCGGTCAAGTCATCGGCCGGCACATAAATGGCCTGTACCGATGTGATAGATCCTTGTTTCGTAGAGGTAATACGCTCTTGCAACTTACCCATCTCCGAAGCCAGCGTCGGCTGGTAACCTACGGCCGAAGGCATACGTCCCAACAACGCCGACACCTCAGACCCCGCTTGCGTGAAACGGAAGATATTGTCGATAAACAACAAAATCTCTTTTCCTCCGCCGTCGGAATCACGGAACTGCTCGGCAACGGTCAAGCCCGACAGGGCCACACGCAAACGTGCGCCCGGCGGCTCGTTCATCTGCCCAAACACCAGTGTGGCCTGCGACTCGTTCACCTTCTTCATATCTACATCTTGGAGGTTCCATTCGCCTCGCTCCATGCCTTCTTTGAACTTGTCGCCATACGACATCACACCCGACTCCAACATCTCCCGCAACAAGTCGTTGCCTTCGCGAGTGCGCTCGCCCACTCCTGTAAATACCGAGAATCCGTTGTGCCCCTTGGCAATGTTGTTGATAAGCTCCATAATCAATACGGTCTTACCCACACCGGCGCCACCGAACAACCCGATCTTACCACCTTTCGAATAGGGCTCGAGCAAGTCGATTACCTTAATACCGGTATAGAGCATCTCGGTACTGATAGAAAGGTCGTCAAAAGCCGGGGCATCTTGGTGTATCGATTTCAATTCGGTATAATCCAATGCAGGAAGGTGGTCGATTGTCTCGCCGATCACATTCATCAAACGGCCTTTGACCTGTGTGCCTGTGGGCATTGACAAGGGACGTTGCAAATCGATAGCTCTCATGCCTCGTCTGAGACCATCGGTAGAATCCATCGCCACACACCGCACGGTATTCTCCCCGATGTGTTGCTCTACCTCGACAATCAATTCGGAACCGTTTTCGCGTTCGATTTTAAGGGCGGCATAAATAGGGGGTACTTCATTCCCCTCGCCTTCGAATGCCACATCGACTACCGGTCCGATTACCTGCGTGATATATCCAAATTTATCTGCCATAGTTTTACCTATATATCAAGTATTATACTTTATTCCTTAAAAGTGCAAACCGAAAATGACGATAAGCACCATAATGAAAAGATTCACCAAGTTCAAAGGCAACAAATACTTCCATTCAAGCTTCAACAACTGGTCGATTCTCAAACGAGGGAAGGTCCATTTGAACCAAATGATGACGAACGAGATCAAAACTGCTTTCCCGAAGAACCAAATTACCGAAGGAATATAATCCATAATGGCGTTGAAACTTTCCCAGCCGGGTATATGGAGAGGCATCCAGCCGCCCAAGAACAGCAGCGAAGCAACTCCCGCAACGATAAACAAGTTCAAATACTCGGCCAAATAGAAGAATCCGAAGTGAATACCCGAATATTCGGTGTGATACCCGGCGGTCAACTCACTCTCGGCTTCGGGAAGGTCAAACGGGCCACGGTTGGTCTCGGCGGTTCCCGCAACCAAATAAATCAAGAATGCAACGATAGCGGGGATATGACCCGTAAAGATGAACCACCCGTTGGCCTGAGCCTCCACGATACCGGTAATCGACATAGTACCGGCAAAAACCACCATCGTGAGAACCGAAAATCCTATGGACAACTCGTAACTTACCATTTGAGCACCGCTTCGTAAAGCGCCGATCAGCGTGAACTTATTGTGACTCGACCATCCGGCCAGCAAAATACCCAGCACGCCTATCGACGAAACGGCAATCAAGAAGAACACGCCAATATTGAAATCGATTACCTGCAACCCTCTACCGAAAGGCAAGCAGCCAAACGCAAGCATAGAGGCCACTATCACCAAATAGGGCGCTAAGTTGAACAGGAATTTATCGATATGATTCAACGAAATCAACTCCTTGATCAATATCTTGAACATATCGGCCACACTCTGAATAATTCCATAAGGGCCTACACGGTTCGGGCCTAAACGGCATTGAAAGAAGGCGCAGACCTTACGTTCAAAATAAATGTAGAACAAGGCCAACACGGCATATAACAGCAGCAATACCACGCCTATCAATACAAATTCAACAAGTAAAGCTCCCCAACCGGGCATTACGCTCCGCAACAAATTGTCAATCCAGTGGGTCACTATCGAAAAGTCGAACATAACTTATTCTTTAATTGATTACTAATTAGTTTCTTATCTGTCCATATCGGGGATTACATAGTCGAGCGAACCGCCTATGGCTATCAAGTCGGCAATCTTCCCGCCTCGACACATCGGGTCGAGACCGGCAACCAACGGCAAGCATGCCGAATTGATTTTCAACCGGTAGGGATTCTTGTCGCCATGACTCTCGATGAATATTCCCAACGGGCCGCGGCTGGCTTCGACCTGACGGAAGTAGCGCCCCTCGGGCAGCTTGATGATAGGCTTCATCTTCACGGCATAATCGCCCTCGGGGATATTGTCGATGAGTTGCTCTATGATATGTATCGATTCCAATATCTCGTCCAAACGCACCATATAGCGGGCAAAAACATCGCCCTCGGTGCGAACCACCTCGTTGAACTCCACTTTGTCATACAAAGCATACGGGTGATTCTTACGCACATCGCAAGCCCAGCCCGAAGCCCGACCCGAAGGCCCGGCGATACCATACGAAATAGCGTCCTCGCGCGAGAGAAGTCCCACCCCCTTCATACGTTGCTGGGCAATCACATTGCCCGTAAAGAGAGTGTGATATTCCTTCAACTTGGCCGGCAGATATGCGCAGAACTCTTTCACTTTACGTTGGAAATCGGGGTGCAAATCGGCCATAAGGCCTCCGATAGTATAATAGTTGAAAGTCATGCGGGCGCCGCAAGTCTCTTCAAAAATATCGAGAATTTTCTCCCTGTCGCGGAATCCATAGAAAAACGCAGTCGTTCCGCCCAAGTCCATACAGAAAGTAGACCAGAAAAGCAAGTGCGACGAGATACGCATCAACTCGTCCATGATAGTGCGTATATATTGCGCTCTCATGGGCACCTCTATCTGCAAGGCATCCTCGATACAGAGGCATACCGCATGGCGGTTTTGTTGAGCCGACATATAATCGAGACGGTCGGCGAAGTGCAGGGTTTGGGGATAGGTGAGCGATTCGCACAACTTTTCTATACCCCGGTGTATATATCCGCAATAAACATCGACTTTCTTCACGATCTCACCGTCGAGCGAGGTGCGCAAGCGCAATACACCGTGAGTGGCGGGGTGTTGAGGACCTATATTCACCACAAATTCCTCGGGAGAGAAAATCGTATTGGTACGCTCTTCGAGCTTCCCGTCCTCGGTCTCGACGATGGCGTGCGTCACATCGTCGACAGCCTCGTGCTCCAAGCGAATGGGGTTCAACGCCGGGTCGGCGTTATAATCTTTTCTGAGCGGATAACCCACCCAATCGTTGCGCAGGAACAAACGCCGCATGTCGGGGTGGTTGATAAAACGTATCCCATAGAAGTCATACACTTCTCGCTCATATAAATAGGCCGATTTCCATAAATCCGAGACCGTGTGCAACAACGGATTCTCCCGGTCGGAAGTTTCGACTTTGACCGAAACCTGCGAATTATCGGCGGTGGAGGTCAAATAATAGATACACCCCATGGTCTCGCCCCAGTCCATGCCCACGATAGAGACCAGATAATCGAAGTGCAGTTTGTCGCGCAGATAGAGCGCCAACTCATGCCACTTGGCATCGGGAACGGCAACTTCCAGAATCGCCCCTTCCACAAAGGTCGCTTCCGGCAGAAAACCGCTTATTTCTTGCTGTATGTTTGCCATATAGGTAACTTATATTATTTTCCGAATACTTTCTCTCGTTTCTCTTGACGATTGACACCACCAAAGAATTTTTCCACTTTCACTTTACGTTGCAATTGCATCAAACCGTAGAACATCGCCTCGGGACGCGGTGGACAGCCCGGGATATACACATCGACAGGGAGAATCTCCTCTACCCCTTTCAAAACATGATACGAGTTTCTGAACGGCCCGCCCGAAACGGCGCACCCTCCGGCGGCCACCACATACTTGGGCTCGGCCAACTGGTCGTACAAACGCTTGAGCACAGGTGCCATGCGATGAACTATCGTACCGGCGACCATCACAAAGTCGGCCTGACGCGGACTGGCACGAGCTACTTCAAACCCAAAACGGGCCATATCGTACCGCGCTGCGCCGAGCGACATAAACTCGATACCGCAGCAACTTGTCGCAAAGGTAAGCGGCCACAAAGAGTTGGACCGTCCCCAGTTGATGAGCTCATCGAGACAGCCCACCACCACATTGGTGTGCGCCGCTTTAAGCTCGGCAATAAGATGCTCAATATATTCATTGTCTTTGAAGTCTTCATACTTCATCGATTTGATTTTCACTTCCATTCAAGCGCTCCTTTCTTCCATGCGTACACCAATCCGAGGATAAGTATCACCATGAAAAATAAAATATTAATTAATCCGGCTACACCTAAATCTTTCAATATAACCGCCCACGGGAACAAGAATACCGTTTCTACGTCGAACATCAGATACAGTATAGCAAACAAATAATAGCCCACCTTGAACTGCATCCACGACTCGCCTCGCGAAGGGATACCGCATTCATACGCCTCGCCTTTTTGAGGGTTGAACGAGCGGGGCGAGATGAGCCCGGCTATCAACAGGGCCGCTCCTACCAACGCCAATCCGGTAATCAATACAACTACAAATAGTGCAGAATTCATACGTTAATTTAGTTTGTATTTATTTTTTACTCTCTTTCCAAAACGACAAAGCCCCATATTGCCGCAAACGCAATATAAGGCTATCCTTGTGTCTCATATATACAGAATGTCCCCTCTTCTGTGTAAAAAGAGATACGGCATCGTTGCACTTCTGCCGCGCCGGTCGCTATTGCTTCATTCCGTATAACGATAAACATATATTTCCTCGTTTTCTTTCAAGGAGTTCGGCTTATAACCTGCTTGCATTCAGCAATTAAAGACGATTCACAAACGAGCCGTTTCACGTCGAGACTACTCCTTGGAAATTTTGTCGCACAAATATACAAATTTTATTCCCAACAAAGACTCTCCCGATATGCTTTTTTATTTTTTTATCGGCAATATAGGATAATTACCCAAACAAAAAGACAAAAAAATTGCGCGACAGCGGTAGTGTGGCCGTCGCGCAATCGACAATATCATTTGCTCTTATCCTAATCCTTAGAATGTATCGAGGGTCTTCAAAGCCTCCATAATGTCGGTATCGTTAGGATTCAATTCGAGCATCTTGTTCCAATAATCTTTTGTGGCGGCTATCGCCTCGTTTTTCTTCACGGGGTCGGTAGTCTGCAAATAGTTGTAATAGCCCAAATATTTGTATGCCTCGATATAAGCTCGTTTCGTAGCGGCTTTCTCTTTATTGGCAGGATCTTGGTCGAGAACCGTCAACGTCTCCTCATACAACGGTTTGGCCAATCCTTCTTTCGTCTCGGGATCACGAACGGCAGCGGCGCGAGCGCACCACAAATAGCCACGATAGTCTGTCGGCGAGCGTTTTACAACCACTTGGAACATCGAGTCGGCTTTCAGCGAATAAGCGTCTCTCAGCTCAATGCTGTCTTGAGCCGCCAACCCGGCTCTATAACAAGTTTGTCCCAACAGATAATAGTCCATAACATCTTGGTTGTTCACGGTATCGGCAGCCATATATTTCTCATAAGTGACAATGGCTTTTCCATAATCTTTGGCGCGGTCGTAGGTGTCGCTCAACACTTTAAGGATTTCGATGCGGGTATTGTCCAGCTCATAAGCCTTTTCATATTGAACCACAGCTTCGGTGTACCGTTTCATTTTGGCCAATATATCGCCATAGGTTATATAGTCACGGGCGGTAAACACGTTGTTGCCCGGGTCCATACCCAAAAATTCGATAGCGGCTTGCTCGGCGGCCTCCATGTTGCCCAACTCATAGTTGTCATACATCACGATACGACGGATAACGAAGTTTTGGGGATCGTGCGACAAAATATCTTGGGCCAACGCCAAAGACTCATCATAACGTTTGCCATAGAACAAGAGGGCGGCAAATCGGGGACGGTCGGTTTGGAAGTGGTTGGGATTCTGGATATACGTTTCATAAGCCTCGGCAGCTTTGGTATATTGCGAGTTCTTATAGTAAGCCTCGGCCAACTCACGTTGGGCGATCGCCGAGTTGGGAGCGATTTGCAGCAACTCTTCCAACTTTTGAATAGCCAATGTGGGGTTTATATCGAAATAGATATGCGAGTATTTCACATACGCTTCGATACAATTGGGGTCGAAGTAAATAGCATTCTCGTAGCGGCCGCAAGCGTCGCCATATTGTTGCTTGCTCACCAGCACATCGCCTTCGAAAATAAAGTAATCGGGATATTTCTTGTTTGCCTTGTAAGCCTTTTTCATATAATCCTCATACCCGGGAGTCCCCGTTTCATAGTATGCTTTGGCAATAGCCAGATTCAAGCCGGCGTCTTTTTTATTCTTACCTTTCAAGGCCTCTTTGAAATAATCTTTGGCGTCTTTTTCGGCCTGCTCTTTATCGGGATTGGCATTCAAGGCAAGTTTACCTTTACCTACAAGGTTATAGGCATACAGCGGATCGGCGTCGAGACCTTTCTGATAATACTCTGCGGCCAAGGCATAATCCTTGTTGCCAAATGCGATTTCACCCAAATAATAATACGACTCGGCCTTTTTCGTCTCGGCGTCATCGAGTGTACGCTCGAGCAAAATTCTTGCCCGTTCGGGCTGGCCGGCTTTGAAATACTCTATTCCATCGACATAGCTGTCGGCAAACGCTGTCAGGCTGCCGGCAGCGAGAAACAGTGAGAAAACTAATTTAAGACTTGATTTCATTGATATATTTTTAAGTTGATAATTTCTTCATTTAAAAAGCGTCGGTCACGCTCACATCTCTTTTCAACGCAATATTGGTCTGCCACGGCACAATAGCCGTCTTAAAAATAATTAACTGCCCCTTCTGCGAAGAGACAAATTTGATAAACCCGGTGGGCAGCCCGTTACGGGGATCGGTCGTAATCATATAGATAGGCCGAGTAAGAGGATAGTCGCCCGTTGCGATATAATATTGGTAGGGTTTATACGCCGCGAAGCCCTCGGCTTTGCGCACGGCCATAACCTTCACCACATCGGTAAACGAAGTGTTGGTCGAATCGGCCTTGTTGCCGATCCAACTGGCTCCTATCACGCCAATGGAATTAGGCGTTTGAGCCACATAATCGATTACAGCCTGATTGGATTTGCGGGCATACAGCCCGGTATAAAGGGGCTTGCCATGACAAAGGGAGTCTATGGCGTAACGCATAGAACTGGAACCCTGCTTGTCAAAGACAAACTTAATCTCGCCCAACGACGAGCCCGGATAGAGTTGATTCCACCGGGTAACCTCTCCCGTCACGATTTTGCTCAAATCGTCGACCGAGATCTCATCATGTTTATTGTTTTTATTCACGATGAAGGCGATAGCGTCCAATGCGATTTGCACGGTTCTCACCCTCAACTGGCGAGACTTGAAGGAGGCCTCTTCCTGGGGAGTCAACGGCCGGGTGGCTATGGCCAAACGCACACTGTCTTTCAACAACATGTTCAACGCGTCGACCTCGCTTACATAATAGGGGATAATCGAGGCTTTGGGATAAAGAGCTTCAAACACCATTATCTCTTGTTCCATAATCGGCTCAAAGCTCTCGTCACAACTGATGTTTATCACCCCCGATGTGATTGTCTCCTTCACCTTTCTCTCGCCGGTTTCTTTCTCTCCTTGGCACGAAGAGCACGACGCGAAAGTCAGCGAAGCCGCGAGAACCGTAATCGAAAACAATATCCACTTATTATTCATAATCCCGACTATTTCATTCCGACAAACAATCTATACCCTCTGAAAAGACCATATACGGCAAACACTCCTCCCATGATATAACGCACAATGTCATACAAATTGGAGAACAACGACGTGAACAACAGCAAATAGGCCATGCCCAGATAGATTGCTATCATGATCATGCCGAAAACTATATTCATGCTCAGCGGCTGTTTCTTCTCTTTCCCGGCATTCTCCTCGTCGTAACGGCCGTATTTCTCTTCCATAATCCTACTTTTTTGAAAATACCCGCCACCTAAAATCACACGATAATAGGCAGCGAGTATTTATATCCATGAATCTCTTTCTTAAACAAGCGAGAGATTACAAAAGTTTAAACACGACAGGCAAGGTAAAATATACCGGCACATTATTACCGTTTTGTTTACCCGGAATCCACTTAGGCATGCTCTTCACAACTCGAATAGCCTCCTTGTCGCAAGTGGGGTCCAAGCTACGCAAAACCGTAACCTGATCGATTGTTCCGGTCTTCGAAACCACGAACCGCAAGATCACACGACCTTGAATACCGTTTTCCTGAGCGATAACCGGGTATTTGAGGTTGTCGCGGATAAACTTCATCAACTCGGCTTCGCCACCCGGGAAGGTAGGCATCTGCTCTACGGCATCGTAGGGTTTCTCTTCTTCTACTACTTCCGACTCGGCGATAACCTCGCGGAAGTCGGCGATATCCTGACCATGTTCTTCGTCAGTTCCTGTTACGTCGGCGATAGAGATGTTTACTTTCGATTGAGTCAACTCATCTTGCGATTTCAACTCATCTTCATCCGACACTTTATCATCTTCGGTAATCACAGGAGCGGTAAATTTGATAGAACTCTTCAAGGGAGGAGGAGGAGGGGTCTCAACCAAAGGCTGAACTTCCTGTTGCTCAATCTCCGCATCGGGGAGTTGCGTCATCTCTACGACTTCTGTAATTTCTTCTTCTACTTCTCCGAACTTAAACGACTCGACAATATAGGGAAGGACAAAAGCGAACGCTACCACACAGATTACTCCGATCGTAGACCAAGTGTACCGTTTGGGCGAATTTACCCGCAACAAGTACCCTCCAAAGGCTTTGTTCTTGCCCACAAAAACTAAATCGCACCATTCCCTCGAAGTTAAATCAACATCTTTTGACATTTTTCTTCTCTTTTAAATGTGTACTATTAGTTTAGTTTACTGGTGTCAATCTGGTCGGAAAGAGCACCCTTCTTCTCATAATTCTCCATCAGGAACAAATCGCCCTCGGTAATGTCGACGATGGCATAGCGGCCTATACTGCAAATGATCATCTCGTCGAGAGCGTCGACCAAGTTGCGATAAGTTGCGCCTTTGCTACCGGTTTCCTCATCGGGCAATTTGGCTTTGATCATCACCACGGGAGAGCCTTTGGTCTTCTTGGCCTCGGTCATCAACGAGTCGTATGTCACCTCGTCGATTTCTTCCCGTTTCTTACGTTCCTTCAAAGTTTTCACCTTGTCCACAACAGTTTTGTTGCGGTCGAGGAGGAGAGCCCTGATACCGTCTGCGCCATAAGACGATTCAACCAACGAGGTATAATCTTCGTATTTGGGCTGACCCAAGTAATAAAATACTCTGTCATTATCGCCCAACAGAATGGTTATTGCCTCCGATTCTTTCACCTTATTTTGCTCTTCTTCCGTCACTTTATCGTTGGTAGGCATACTGATTTCCATCGTTTGAGGCTTACTCAACGTCGTACAGAACATAAAGAAGGTTATCAAAAGCATGTTCATATCAACCATGGGAGTAAAGTCCACATGGATTTTCATCTTCTTCTGTTTTCCTTTCTTACCGTCTTTACCCGAGTCTTTTACTTCTACTTCTGCCATAATTCTTTCCTTTCATGACTTTGTTATTATTCTTCTTCTGCGGGTAAAGTCTTCAGCGACGTAAGCAGATTGTAACGGTTCTCTTTAATATCCTGCAACGAAGACATCACGTTTTTGATTTTGTCATACGGTGTAGCCTGGTCGGCTTTGATGGCTATTTTCAAATCGCGATTTGCTTTTCGTGCGGCGCGCACCCATTCCTTGAACTCATTGTTTGTGCTATCGCACGGGATACCATAGTTTTTCAACGTTTGGTCTTGAACCTCGCTTTTCAAGTCCAAGAAACTCGGCATCTGTTTAATGGGAACGCCAAAAGAGTTTGCCAATCTAAACTTATTTATTTGCTCAGGAGTAAACGGTACTCCGTACATACTACTCATTGCGTTCAACACATTCACCCTATCCTCTTGTTTGTCGAGGCTGATAAAGATTTTCCCGGACGGTTCTACCAAAACTTGCAGAACATTGATTTCTGGAATTTTGATTTCTGATACCGAAGATGGGGTACTCACTTGTACAGGCTCTTTCTGAACGAAGGTCGATGTCAGCATGAAGAAAGTAAGCAGAAGCACGGTCACGTCACTCATCGCCGTCATGTCGATGAGTGTACTCTTCCTTTTTACTTTTACTTTAGCCATATAATGGTCCTTTCGATTTTATGCCCGATTTACTTGTGAGTAGCAGCGAACGTGTTAACAATACAGAAACCTACTTCGTCGATAGCGTAGGTTACATTATCGATTTTGTTTGAGAAATAGTTATACGAAATAACGGCAAGAGCACCGGTTGCGATACCGAAAGCCGTGTTCACAAGTGCCTCAGAAATACCGGTCGACAGAGCTACCGAGTCAGGAGCACCAGCCGTTGCCAAGGCTTGGAACGATTTGATCATACCCAACACCGTACCGAGAAGTCCGACCAACGTACCCAGCGTAGTCATCGTTGCCACGATAGGCAAGTTTTGTTGCATGGCAGGCATTTCAAGAGCGGCAGCCTCTTCCAATTGTTTTTTGATGGCGTCGATTTTTTGGTCTTTCGTCATCGTGTCGTCTTTCTCAACTTCGCCATAGCGAATCAAAGCCGAAGAGATTACGCTGGCTACGGTTCCGCGTTGTTTTTCGCAAAGAGCTTGTGCGCCGGCGATATCGCCTTTTTCCAAAGCTGCTTTTACAGCGGTCACAAATTTATCAACACTGCCTTTTCCTTTCACACTAAGCATAGCGATGAAACGCTCTACCGAAAGAACGATTACCGTCAACAGCAAAGTTTGAAGAATAGGTACGATAAATCCTCCTTTATAGATTGTACCCAGCAAGTTCAGGGGGTGTCCACCTGCAGGATCTCCACCCTCAAAGTTATCAGGGCTACCAAGTACTTGGGTGAATACTACCAAAGCAACGATAAAACAGATAATAATTACAATAAACGCGTTTTTAATACCGCGTACTTTGTGTTTTTTAGCTTTTTTAGCTTCCATAATTAAATAAAATCTAAGTGTTTGTATTAGTTATTTTAATTCAGTTTTCAATGTTTTTTATAATGTTTCATCGGGCGCCCCGACATTCTCATGGTTTCCTTCTCTCAAAAAACGAGCAAGTCTTTCAATTATTATATGCCGAGAAATTCCCATGAAAAATTAGCACTTTACAAGCGCTTTTCCTTTCTCTTTCTCCGCATTCGTGCGTCAAATGTAGCACATTATTTTCAGACAAAAAAAATAATTCACTTTTTTTTTCTCACAGATTTCCCCGTTGCGACAGGGCGCGAAACCTATTTTACCCGCACAGAAAAATCTCTTTCTTCCCCACAACCATTCACAATATATATAAACATATGAATGACAATAAAATAGCGACACCTCCTCACAAACCCAGACACTTAATATTCATTTCACTTAGTAAACATGATTTAACTCACAAAAGGACAACCGGCGACATCGCACACATATTTAAAAAAATGGGGCAGATAATCTATCGGCAAATCGAAAAGAATTGTAATTTTGTGCCAAAATTCATTTTCTACAAATACCAATATGGATCATATAGTCAAAATCAAAAAAGGACTTGATATTCAATTGCAAGGAGCACCAGCTCCCCGAATATCCGAAGCCCCGAGCAGCTCACTATATGCTATTATCCCCGACAATTTCATGGGGTTGACCCCAAAAATCATTGTCAAGCCAGGCGACAAAGTTTTGGCCGGAACCCCTATCCTGCACGACAAATCGCACATCGACATGACGGTCGTATCGCCGGTAAGCGGCGAAATCGTAGCCATCGAACGCGGCGAAAGGCGCAAGGTCATGAGAATAATTATCAAGCCCGACGTCAACCAAGATGCGCTCTCTTTCGGCCAGCCCAGCCTCGACAGCATGTCCGGCGACGAGGTAAAAGCCCTATTGCTCAAATCGGGCACATTCGCCTTCATCACACAACGCCCCTACGACATCGTAGCCAACCCCGACACCACGCCGCGCGACATATTCGTCACAGCGTTCGATTCGGCGCCGCTGGCTCCCGACTATACATTCATCTTGAAAGATGAGATGCAGCACTTCGAGACCGGTTTGAAAGCGCTATCCAAGCTCACGACCGGGAAAGTCTATGTGGGAGTGTCCTCGAAACAACCCGTCGAAGTGAAAAACGGGACTGCCGTAATATTCGACGGCCCCCACCCGGCCGGCAACGTCGGCGTGCAAATCAACCACATCGCCCCTGTCAACAAAGGCGAGACCGTGTGGACAATGAACGCGCTCGATCTCCTCTTCATCGGACGCCTGTTTGACAAAGGGTGTGTCGACTTTTCACGCACCGTCGCCGTCACCGGCTCAGAGATAAACCAGCCCCATTATATACGTTCGCGCGTGGGAGCCTCGATCGACTCGATCACCCACGGCTTGGTGAAACCCGCCGAATATGAACGACGCTACATCAGCGGCAATGTGTTGACCGGCGTCAAAACCGACACCGACGGCTATTTAGGCGCTATCCACTCACAGATAACCGTTATCCCCGAGGGGAACGAATGCAACGAGTTTTTGGGCTGGGCGTCGCTCAATCCCCGCAAATACAGCACGAGCCACTCCTATTTCTCATGGCTGATGGGCAAAAAAAAGCAATACGCCATCGACGCCCGCATAAGAGGCGGCGAGCGTGCCATCATCATGTCCGACGAGTATGACCGGGTATTCCCCATGGACATCTACCCCGAATACCTCATCAAAGCGATTATTGCTTTCGACATCGACAAAATGGAAAGTCTGGGCATCTACGAGATCGCTCCCGAAGACTTCGCACTGTGCGAATTTGTCGACACCTCGAAACTCGAATTGCAGAAAATCGTTCGCAACGGGCTCGACCGGTTGATGAAAGAGATGAACTAATCGAATTATAATCTTAAACATAACACGACCTTGAAAGCTTTAAAGAATTATATAGACAAGATTAAGCCCCACTTCGAGCCGGGCGGGAAATTGTCTATGTTCCAATCGGTATTCGAAGGGTTTGAATCGTTCCTTTTCGTACCCAACACCACCTCTCACTCGGGCGTACATATCCACGACAGCATCGACTCGAAACGCACCATGACGGTCGTCATCGTCGCCCTGTTGCCGGCGCTGCTGTTCGGCATGTACAACGTAGGGTATCAACACTACCTGTCGATAGGCCAATTGGCTCAAACTTCGTTTTGGAGCATCTTCCTCTTCGGATTTTTGGCAGTCCTGCCCAAAATCGTAGTGTCTTATGTCGTAGGGCTGGGCATCGAGTTTACCGCCGCCCAAATACGGCATCACGAAATACAAGAGGGATTCCTCGTATCGGGATTGCTCATTCCCATGATTGTGCCGGTAGACACGCCTCTATGGATGATCGCCGTAGCCACGGCATTTGCCGTCATCTTCGCCAAAGAGGTTTTCGGCGGGACGGGAATGAACATTTTCAATGTCGCTCTGGTCACCCGGGCGTTTCTATTCTTCGCCTATCCCTCGAAAATGTCGGGCGACGAAGTCTTTATCCGCACAAGCGACACATTCAGCTTAGGCGCCGGAAACGTCGTAGAGGGATTCTCGGGAGCGACTCCTCTGGGACAGGCCGCCACTCACTCGGGCGGACTGCTACAACTCACCGACACGCTGGGCAGCCCGCTTTCGCTCAGTGACATGTTCTTCGGGCTTATCCCTGGTTCTATCGGCGAAACCTCCACGCTGGCTATCCTCATCGGAGCCGCCATACTGCTCTTCACCGGCATCGCCAGCTGGAGAGTCATGCTCTCGGTATTTGCCGGAGGCATTGTCATGAGCCTCATCTGCAACTGGTTTGCCAACCCCGCCATCTACCCCGCCGCGCAGTTGTCGCCCCTCACCCACATCTGCTTGGGAGGTTTTGCCTTCGCCGCCGTGTTCATGGCCACCGACCCGGTGACCGGCGCACGCACCAATACGGGTAAATATATCTTCGGATTTCTGGTGGGCGTGCTGGCCATTCTTATCAGGGTATTCAACAGCGGATACCCCGAAGGTGCCATGCTGGCCGTGCTGCTCATGAACGCCTTTGCTCCCCTCATCGACTATTTCGTAGTCGAGGCCAATATCCGCCGCCGGCTCAAACGCGCAAAAAATTTGACAAAATAGAAAACGGTTATGAACAAACAAGGTAACACATATACGCTCATCTATACCTCGGTCATGGTCATTGTCGTCGCTTTCATACTGGCGTTCGCGGCAATCGGGCTGAAACCGGCACAAGAAAAAAACATCGCAATCGACAAGATGAGCCAGATTCTCAGTTCGGTAAATATCGTGTCCACCCCCGAGAACGCACAAGAACTATACGGGAAATACATCGACGACTCGTATGTCATCGCTCCCAACGGGCAACTCACCCAAGGCGAATCGTTCCACCTCGACCTCGCCGCCCAGTTGAAACAACCCGAGGCGCAACGCTCTCTGCCCATTTTTATCTATACCGACGAAAAAGAGTCCCACAAATACATCATTCCCCTATCGGGCAGCGGCTTGTGGGGTCCCATTTGGGGATATATCTCGGTCGACGACGACGGCAACACGGTCTACGGGGCCTACTTTGCCCACCAAGGCGAAACCCCGGGGCTGGGAGCCGAGATAGATAAACCGCCGTTCCAAAAACAATTCCAAGGCAAACACTTCTTTATCAATGGCAAATTCACGCCGATTACCGTAGAAAAAGCCGGACAGAAACCTCAAAACGGAGCCGACTATGTCGACGCCGTCTCGGGCGGAACCATCACCAGTAAAGGCGTGCAGACCATGCTGCAAACCTGTGTGAAACCTTATGCCAAATTCTTAGAATCGCTTAATTCAAACCAGATATAACCATGTTGTCAAAAAAGAACAAAGAGATACTTTTAGGCCCGCTATCCAAAAACAATCCGGTTATCGTACAGATATTGGGCATTTGCTCGGCGCTCGCTGTCACGGCCAAGCTCGAGCCGGCGCTCGTCATGGCGGTGTCGGTAACCGCCGTCGTCGCTTTTGCCAACGTCATTATCTCGCTGCTGCGCAACACAATACCCAACAGCATCCGCATTATCGTCCAACTGGTCGTAGTTGCCGCTTTGGTCATCATCGTAGACCAAATCCTCAAAGCCTATATGTACCAAGTGAGCAAGCAACTATCGGTATTTGTGGGACTAATCATCACCAACTGTATCCTCATGGGACGGCTCGAAGCCTTTGCGCTGAGCCACAAGCCTTGGGAATCGTTTCTCGACGGTATAGGCAACGGCGTGGGATACGGCATCATACTGGTCATCGTCGCATTTTTCAGGGAACTGCTGGGCTCGGGAACCCTCTTCGGCTACCAAGTCATTCCTCAACAAATGTACGACTGGGGCTACCAAAACAACGGTCTGATGATACTCCCCCCCATGGCGCTCATCACCGTGGCCTGCATCATTTGGGTACACCGCTCCCGTAACAAAGATTTGCAACAATAAGAAACAGAGATAAAATACAGGATATATGGAAAATTTAAATCTGTTTGTCAAGTCTATTTTCATAGACAATATGATATTTGCCTACTTCCTCGGTATGTGTTCCTACTTGGCCGTATCGAAGAACGTAAAAACCGCCTTCGGGCTGGGCATAGCCGTCACCTTTGTTTTGGCGATTACCCTGCCAGTCAACTATCTGCTGGAAACCTATGTGTTGAAAGCCGGCGCGTTGAAATGGTTAGGACCCGAATATGCGCAACTCGACCTGAGCTTTTTGAGTTTGATTATGTTTATCGCCATCATCGCCTCTATGGTGCAATTGGTCGAAATGTTCGTCGAGAAATACTCCCCCTCGCTCTATGCTTCGCTGGGTATCTTCCTGCCGCTCATCGCTGTGAACTGCGCCATTCTGGGAGGCTCGCTGTTCATGCAGCAACGCAATTTCGAGTCGGTCACCAGCGCCACGGTCTACGGGATTGGCTCCGGGATTGGCTGGTTGCTGGCAATTGTATGCTTAGCGGCCATCCGCGAGAAACTGAGCTACTCCAACATACCGGCGCCTCTGCGGGGAATAGGTATCACATTTATCATCACCGGGCTGATGGGCATCGCCTTCATGAGCTTTTTAGGAATCAAACTTTGAAAGGGAACTTACGATGTTATTAGAAATCAATTCCATGACAACGACCATTATATCGAGTATCGTTCTATTCTTGGGCATATCGCTCCTCTTGGTGGTGATCCTGCTCATCGCCAAAAAATACTTGGTCCCCTCGGGGAAAGCGGTCATTACGATCAACGACGACAAGAAAATCGAGGTTGAGACCGGAGGAAGCCTGTTAAGCACGCTGTCCAACGAGAAAATATTCCTCCCCTCGGCCTGTGGCGGAGGCGGATCCTGTGCGCAATGCCGCTGTCAGGTACTGGAAGGCGGCGGTGAGATATTGCCCACCGAGCAAGTGCATTTCTCCCGCAAACAACAAATGAACCATTGGAGACTGGGCTGCCAAGTCAAAGTGAAAAACGACATGAAAATCGTCGTTCCCGAGTCGGTGCTGGGCGTAAAAGAATGGGAGTGCGAAGTCATATCGAACAGAAACGTGGCTACGTTTATCAAAGAGTTTATCGTGGCTCTGCCTCCCGGCGAGCACATGAACTTCGTCCCCGGGTCTTATGCGCAAATCAAAATCCCCACCTACGAGATGGACTACGACAAAGATATCGACAAGAGCCTCATCGGCGAGGAGTACCTCCCGGCGTGGGAAAAGTTCGGGCTATTCGGCCTCAAATGCAAAAATACCGAGCCCACCATTCGAGCCTACTCTATGGCCAACTACCCGGCCGAAGGCGACCGAATCATGCTCACCGTACGCATTGCCACCCCGCCCTTCAAACCGAAACCGCAAGTGGGATTCCAAGATGTCATGCCCGGTATCGCCTCCTCCTATATCTTTACCTTGAAACCGGGCGACAAGGTCATTATGAGCGGCCCTTACGGCGACTTCCACCCCATCTTCGACTCCAAGCAAGAAATGATGTGGATCGGTGGTGGAGCCGGTATGGCTCCCCTGCGCTCGCAAATCATGCACATGACCAAGACGCTCCACACGACCGACCGCAAGATGTCTTACTTCTACGGCGCCCGTGCCTTGAACGAAGTATTCTACTTGCAAGATTTCTTGGATTTGGAAAAAGAGTTTCCAAACTTCTCATTCCACCTCGCACTTGACCGTCCCGATCCTGCCGCCGACGCCGCAGGCGTAAAATACACTCCCGGATTCGTTCATCAAGTCATATACGACACCTACTTGAAAGACCACGAAGCCCCCGAGGACATCGAGTACTACATGTGCGGCCCCGGCCCCATGTCGAAAGCGGTAGAAAAAATGCTGTGGGATTTGGGTGTGCCCGAAGAGAATCTCATGTACGACAACTTCGGAGGATAAAAAACATTCCATTTTCAATGATACTCGACCCGTAGAGCCTACGAAACAAAGGCTCTGCGGGTCTATCTTTTATTGCTCGGCCAAGAATCCGCATCGATTTCCCGCCCGACCGCTTTTATCCTTATCGCAAATGCGAATCCTCAAAAAGTCATCGAAGCATATACCCCCAAAGAAGTGCCGTCGGTCAAAGGCGAAATCACCAACTGATGCTTCCGGGCAAAAGGCCGGGTATAAATATAGGCACTTCCCGCGCCTATGATTGCGCCGGCGGCGACATCCCACCAGTCATGCCGGCGGGCATAAGTACGGCTCCAGCCCACATAAGCCGCGATGGCATAAGCCGGAGCTCCCCATTTCCAACCATACCGCCGCTGGATAAACGCCGCATTGGCAAAAGAAATAGAGGTATGCGCCGAAGGGAACGACAACCGGTCGCTACGATCGGGGCGCTCTTTGCAAACCGTATATTTCAGCAGATAAGTAACCCCCAACGTTGTCGCTCCCGTAAAAAGAGCCTCTTTCACCCCCGTCCAATCCTTTATGGCCAATACCGTAGCGGCCGTGGCCACAGGCATCGCCACCATGAGCACATCGCCCGACGTCTTGACCGCACGGCGTCCCTTGCTCAATCCTTCGGCTCGAAGAGGCGATAAAACGACACTCAACAGACAAACAAGGAGTATGACTTTACGATTCATCATCGGGCAAAAAACAAGATTACTTTGGGAATAAAAATCAACAGACCCACCACGACCGACATAACGGCCAGTATCAATACGGCGCCGGCCGCCAAATCTTTGGCATGCCCTATCGACTCGTCATATTCGGGAGAGACCTTGTCGCACAACGCCTCTATGGCCGAGTTGATGCCCTCGGCGGCCAACACCGCCCCTATGCACAAAACGACAGCGACCCACTCCAACCCCGACAAGCCGAAAAGAAACCCCGCGGCAACCACACACACGGCCGCCGCACAATGAATCCATGCGTTATGCTCCCGGCCTATCAAGCGGGCAATTCCCCGCCCCGCATATTTAAAACTGCGCAGGCGGTCAGCGATACTGAATCTCTTCTTTTCCATCGACTTGCTGTTTTGGTTGCAAAGATAAACATTTTTCCATACCCCGGAGGGCTGCCGCATCAAAACATAAACACCCGGGGAAATTTGCAAATTGGTAAAATATAACTAAATTTGCAATGCGTATCTTAAAAGGATACTGCGCTTACATATTTAAGCTCAATCGCTATCTGAATCACCACCTCGGAAATGTAACGAGCTATAAATAATCAAATTGAGAATCGTGCCATATGGCGCAGACTTCTTCATATTTGATTATGGCTTGTGGTGAGCCAAGATAGCGTATGACGAAAGTCTGCGCTTTTGTTTTATATGCGAGTGTGCAGACCAAGTCAAAACGACATACGGCAATATTGCACAACAACCCATAAAAACCACAAGCACATGAAAAAAAACAAATGGTGGGAAAGCACAATATCAAGTGTTCTGATAGCAGCACTGATGTTATGTCTCCCGTTAGAATCGGTGGCACAATCGACAGTCAACCGAAGTAAATTATTAGAAAATGGTTCACAGTTAGTGCTCCGCACAAATGAAGCATTTAAGGCCGATAACAAAGCTGATACTGGAACCATATCTTCAATCGTAGAAACAGATGTTTACTCGGCCGATGGATCACAAGTGCTAATAAAGGCCGGGACCCCTGCTTTTATAGAATTTACAGCAGAGCCCAATGGGGTATGGGGTAAGGCAGGAAAGATCTGCTTAACCCATGCGACGACTAAAACTATTGACAACAAGAGAGTTTCTCTTCGTCTCAGCAGTTGCAAAAGCGGAAGCAGTAAACTTGGAGGCGTAATTATTCTGTCGGTTTTATTCTTTCCTCTCGGTCTTATCAGCGGATGCATGAAAGGCAGTATGCCCAAAATCCAACAAGGAACAACATTTAATGCATCTACTATGCAAGACATAATAGTAGAATAATTATGTCCACTAAGATATAAATTTAATGATACAGGCAAGTCTTAGCCGAGAAAAGTTAGGACTTGCTTTTTAATAAAACGAAAGAGGCTGTCCCAATTCTATTTGAGACAGCCTCTCTCGTTTTAATATAATCCGACTTATTTCTTGCGGTTTCCGTAGCGGCTCATGAACTTATCCACACGACCTGCGGTATCCACCAATTTTTGTTTACCGGTGAAGAAAGGGTGTGATGAACTGGTGATTTCCAGTTTTACCAAAGGATAAGTAACGCCATCTATTTCGATAGTCTCTTTGGCTGCTACTGTTGAACGAGTGATAAAGATTTCTTCGTTCGACATGTCTTTGAAAACTACGGGACGGTAGTTATCAGGATGGATTCCTTTTTTCATTGCTATATCGTCTTTTAATTATTTCAATAGGTTCACGTTGGTAGCGTGATTTTTCGTAATGGCTTGCAAATGTAGGAATAAGTTTCCATTCACAAAAATATTTGGCCTACTTTTTCAAAAAAAATCCGGTCGGTGCGAAGAAAGGCATCGACCGGATAAAGGGTTTATACACTTGAATTATTCAAATTCGATCAGCGGGTCATTCGTTCCTACGACGTCATTCTCTTTGACAAGGACACGCTTCACGGTACCATTCATGGTCGAGAGAATATCGTTCTCCATCTTCATGGCCTCATAGACCAATATCACATCGTCTTTCTTCACAGTATCGCCCGGCTTCACTTTTATTTCGACAACTTTTCCACCCATAGGCGCATCGATTGTCGGCCCCGTGATAGGTTCTACGGCTTTGGCCTCTTTCACCTCTTCTTTGGCCTCTTCCACTGCGGGTTTCTTCGCTTCGTATTCTGCCGCACGCACGCTTTTCAGATAAACCGAAGCCACATTGGGGAAGAGCTCGAGCAACAGGTATTCCTGCTCGTTTTCGGCCAATTTCACTCCGCCATACTCGGGCAACACCGGATTTTCGGGAGCCTTGTAAGAGTTGGTATCGTAGGGCGTCTCAATGGGACTGCCGGTAATTTTCTCCCGGAATTTCGGGTCGATAGCAACCGGAGTCTTACCATACTCGCCTTTTACCAACGCTTTGAATTGATTGGATACCGTCGTATATTCGGGGTTTCCTTTCAACTTATCCAACGCGCAAGTTACCGCTTGGCTTCCCACGATTTGGCTGGTAGGAGTAACCAAAGGCACCAATCCGGCGTCGGAACGCACTTTCGGGATCAGGTGCATCGCGTCATCGAGCACATGCTCGGCTTTGAGTTGCTTCAATTGGGCAACCATATTGGAGTACATTCCGCCGGGGACTTCGGCCTCTTTCACCAACTCGTTGGGCTTGGGGAATCCGAAATAATCCTCGATAGCATGGCAAGCATCCAGCAACTCGGCCTCGTTATTATTCTTGGCCGCCTCGATAGCCTTGTCAAACAATTTATCCACATGCTCGGGCAACTGGTCGATAAGGGGGTCGAAAGCGATGGGGAACGAGTCTTTCTTCAAGTCGTATGCGGCTAACTCCCGACGGATACCGAGCAATTCGGCTCGAATCTTGCTCACAGCGCTCATGTTCACCTCTATCTCCACGCCCATTTTTTTACAGAAGATATAAATCAACTCTATGGCCGGAGCAGCCGAACCGCCACCGAAATACCATATATTCGTATCCAAAATATCCACACCATGAATCACAGCCATAAGCGATGATGCAAGACCATATCCCGGGGTACAATGGGTGTGGAAGTCGACGGGGACTTTCAAGGCTTGTTTCAATTTAGGCATCAAAGAAGCGACACGAGCGGGATTGACAAGCCCGGCCATATCTTTCAAGGTGACCATTTGGGCGCCCAGCTTCTCAAACCCGAGAGCTTTCTCCACAAAATACTCATCGGTAAAGATAGGCTTCGGCAACTTCTTCCCAAACAAGGCTTTCACCCGGTCCATAAACGTAATGGTATAATGCGGGTCGACCGTATAACATACGGCGCCATCGGATATTGCCCCCACAGCGTTTATCTTTTCGACCGACGATTTCACATTGTTCAAGTCGTTCAACGCATCGAAGATACGCATAATGCCCAAGCCATTGGCCACCGCCTCACGGTAGAATCCGTCGAGAACCGAATCGGGATAAGGAGCATAGCCAAACAAATTGCGACCCCTCGACAGCGCTGTCAAGTGAGATACTCCGCCTATGGCATCGCTGATCGTTTTAAGACGGGTCCACGGGCTCTCGTTCAAATAACGCATGACCGAATCGGGAACGGCTCCTCCCCAAACTTCCATCGCAAAGAAACCGGCATCCTTGTAATAAGGCAAAACACGATTTATCTGCTCTTGGGTGAGTCGAGTTGCAAACAAGGATTGTTGTCCATCACGAAGAGTAAGGTCTCGAATTTTCAATTTTTTAGACATAGCAATTTGATTTAATAGGTGTTACTTCTTTTCACATTACAGATTTAGGAATACAAATATAATATTATTTAACTTATTATCAAAAGAAAAAGACTACTTTTGTGCACCGAGTAAAAATCTTTATTTTTCTTTGGTATGTTTGATTTTTTTAAACGGAGGAGGCGCATTCCTCAACTGCCTTATACAACAGAAGTTCACTGTCACATATTGCCGGGTATCGACGACGGCGCGCGCGATGTCGCCCACGCTATACAGCTCGTCTACCAAATGAAAGAGTGGGGTGTCGAAAAAATCGTGGCGACCCCCCATGTGACCGAGGCTTCTTTCGAAAACACTCCCCAAACCATCGAAGCCGCGCAAGCCCAATTGCGGCAGGAAATCGACCTCGGCAAGCTGGGCATCGAGCTGTGCCACTCGGCCGAATATCGCATGGACGACAATTTTCTGGGCATTCTGGAAAGAAACGAGATAATCCCCATGCCGGGCAACCATATACTCATCGAGAACTCCTTCCTGCAACCGTTTTGGAATATCAAGGGACTCGTCTTCGACCTACAAATGAGGGGGCTCTCCCCGATTTTGGCTCACCCCGAGCGATATGCCTATTACTACGAGGAGAAAAACATCTACACCGAACTGCACGAACAAGGATGTGAATTTCAAGTCAATATACTATCGCTCGCCGGATATTACAACAAGCGAGCCAAAGAAATAGCCGAGTGGCTCATATCCAAGCATATGGTCGATTATTTGGGGAGCGACCTGCACAACAACCATCACGCCCAAAGCATCAGCAAGTACTTATCGGGAAAAGAGTTTATCCGCCACATGAGAAATATTCATCTCAAAAACAACGCTTTGTAAAACCTAAACTTAAAACGTATCGGCCTCATGTTCGGTGTCATGTTAATCATGCTATGCGGTATTCTCGTCGGGTACCTGCTGCGCAACTTCAAGGCAATCCCCGCCTTCGTCTCGAAGGCGAGCATATACATTATTTTCCTATTGCTCTTCGTCATGGGGCTTTCGGTGGGAAGCAACCCGCAAGTCATTCACAACTTCGGGAAACTCGGATTTATGGGAATCGCCATCGCCCTCATATCGGTAGCCGGGAGCGTAGCCCTCTCGTGGGTGGTTTACCGCTATCTGTTCAAGCCTCATAAATAGCCACATGAAAAACAGCCTCGTCATACTGCTTTGTTTCATCACGGGAGTCATTCTCGCCTACCAAGGGATTATCCCCACATACGACAGTTCATTGGAACTTTATATCCTGTATGCGCTCATGTTTCTGGTGGGAATAGGAATAGGTAGCGACCTGTCGTCGCTCTCCTCTCCCATAAAAAAATATCGTTTCAAGATTATACTCGTACCGCTCGCCACGATCGTGGGAACCATTGCGGCCTGTGCGCTGTTTGCGATTTTCTGCCCTCTCGGGCTGCGCGAGACGATAGCTGTCGGGTGCGGGTTCGGGTATTACAGCCTGTCGGCCATTCTGCTCAACGAACTTGCCGGAGCCGATATCGGCACCATCGCACTCATTTGCAACCTCTGCCGCGAGCTGTTCACCCTCCTCACCATACCGCTGTTGGCGCGCTACTGCGGCAAACTGGCTCCCATAGCGGCCGCCGGAGCCACTTCGATCGACACCACTCTGCCGCTCATCAGCCACACGCTGGGCGAGAAATATGTGGTCATCGCCATTTTCCACGGCGTCGTCGTAGACATGTCGGTACCCCTGCTTATCGCCCTGCTGTATTTATAAAGGCTACCTATCGTCAATCGAATATTCCCTCTATGCTCTCCACCGGGACGGTAATGGGTTCCTCTTCATAAGAGCCGCCGCTGCAAGGGTCGGCATACTCCTCGGGAATCTCAAAATCGCTCTCTTGTGAATACCCGAGGCGGGCATCGCCATAAACTTTCTGCATATAAAGCCCATAAATGGGCAACGCCATGCTGGCGCCCTGCCCGTCGGCCATCCCGTCGAAATGGATAGAACGATCCTCTCCACCGACCCACACCCCCGAAACCAAATCGGGGGTAAAGCCCATAAACCAGCCGTCGGAGTTGTTGTTGGTCGTTCCCGTCTTGCCGCCCATCGGGGCTGTAATTCCATACCGGAAGCGGATACGCCCACCCGTTCCGTGATCGATCACATCGCGCAACATCGGCAATATGCGGTAATAGGCCTGCTCACTGAATACTTCGGTCATGGTCGGGGTAAACTCGGCCACCACATTGCCCAAATTATCTTCAATCCGGGTCACATAAAGCGGGTCTACCCGAACTCCTTTATTGGAGAACGCCGAATAGGCGGTAACCATCTCCTCGACCGAAACCTCGACCGGGCCCAAACACAGCGAAAGCACCTCGTCTATCTTGTTCTTTATCCCAAACGAGTGCATCAACCGAGCCAGCGACGACGGCGACAACTTATCCATCAACCGAGCCGAAATCCAGTTATTCGAATTGGCCAACCCCCAGCGCAACGTCACCATCTCGCCCACTCTCGCTTTCGAGGAGTTTCGGGGAGACCACGGTTTCCCGTCTTCGGTAATCAGCGTAGGTTGCTCGTTCAAAAACATGTCGCACGGAGTGAATCCCTCTTCCATAGCCAGCGTGTACAGGAACGGTTTCACCGTAGACCCTACTTGTCTGCGGCCTACCGACGCCATATTATACTGGAAGTGTGTGAAATCGGGGCCGCCCACATAGGCTTTCACATGTCCCGTGTGCGGGTCCATCGACATGAATCCCGTGCGCAAAAACATTTTCTGATACCGTATAGAGTCCATCGGGGTCATTATCGTATCGACCATACCCGCATAGGTAAAGACCTGCATCTCGACCGGCGTCGCAAACGCTTTCTTGATTTGCTCTTCGCTGGCTCCCGACCGCTTCATCGAGCGATAACGGTCGGACTGCTTCATGGCTCTGTCCAAAATCGATTCCCGCTCGGCCTTGGTGATACTCCGCGAGAACGGGGCATAACTACGGCCTTTCTTCTCGGCGAAAAAGCGAGGTTGCAAGTAACCGCCCAAATGCTCCGCGACAGCTTCCTCGGCGTACCGCTGCATGCGCGAGTCGAGCGTTGTATAGATTTTCAACCCGTCGGTATAGATATTGTACTTGCTCCCGTCGGCCTTCACGTTTTTCTCGCACCAGCCATACAACGGATTGGTAGCCCAAGCTATGGAGTCGTCGACAAACTGCTGGGTCTCCCACCCTCGATAGTCCGATCGCACCGGCTTCTTCGCCGTCATCATCAGCCTCAACTGTTCTCTGAAATAAGGCGCCAACCCCTCCTTATGATCTACCTTTGTATATTTCAATTTCAACGGAAGCGCCTGCAACGAGTCGAGCTCGGCTTGGGTTATGTATCCGGCCTTATGCATCTGGCTCAACACCGTGTTGCGCCGCCCGCGAGTCCGCTCGTTGAATCTGCGCGGATTATAATACGACGGGTTTTTGCACATTCCCACCAACGTGGCGGCTTCTTCTATCTTCAAATTATCGGGTGTCGTATGGAAATAGATATAGGCCGCCGACTGGATTCCCACGGCATTGTTCAGGAAATCGAAATGGTTCAGATACATATTCACAATCTCCTCTTTGGTATAAAACCGCTCGAGCTGCACAGCGATAACCCACTCTTGCGGCTTTTGGAACAAGCGCTCCACGACATTGTCGGCATTGGGCGAATAGAGCAGCTTGGCCAGCTGCTGCGTGATCGTACTACCCCCGCCGGCGCTCTTCTGGAACAAAAGCCCCCGCTTGATAAAAGCCCTGAACAACGCCTTCACATCGATGCCCGAGTGGTCTTTGAAGCGAATATCCTCTGTGGCGATGAGGGCATTGACCAAATAGGGCGATATATCGTCGTAGTGCACATACACCCGGTTGCTCTTGCTCTGGTAGAACCTGCCTATCACCTCCATATCCGAAGAATATATCTCGGAGGCAAATTTGTCTTTCGGGTTCTCCAAATCCTCTACCGGAGGCATATAACCTATCCACCCCCATGCGATCATGGCGAACGCCGCCACGGCAAGGAGCACGATCCCGCCGAAGACACACCACATGCAACGTACAATACGAGAGGTATTCCAAAAAGATTTTTTCTGTTTATTATCCGCTTTCATTCCAATCTATCTATGCGTTTATACGACACAACGAGAAACCCTCAGCTTCATCAAAGCCCATTTCTCAAAGCAAAGGTAACAATTATATTTCATTCAACGATATATTGCAGATTTATAAAGAATATTTTTTACGTCTAAACATTTGACTTTCGGCCTTTTTTTACTACCTTTGCTTACTGAAATGAATTGGCGGGAACAGACATATAATCCATTACAGCAAAGGCGTTTTTACAAAAGCCAAAGGATTATATTCTCTCCAAAAAACAGCATGGCGAGCCAACGTGACATTCATTGTCGTGTTGGCTTTTTCGTTGGCGACCTATTTGTAACCTAAAAAACAAATCATACCGATGATGAAACGAGAGAGTTTAGTATCCATTACCGACTTTTCGAAAGAAGAAATTTTGGACCTTCTCGAGAAAGCGAGTCGATTTGAGAAAAATCCTAACCGGAAAATATTGGAAGGAAAAGTGGTGGCAACCCTGTTTTTCGAGCCTTCTACCCGCACCCGGCTCAGTTTCGAGACTGCGGTCAACCGGTTGGGGGGGAGAATCATCGGGTTCTCCGACGCCAGCACCACCAGCTCCTCCAAAGGAGAAACCTTGAAAGACACCATCATGATGGTGAGCAACTACGTCGACCTTATCATCATGCGGCATCACCTCGAAGGAGCGGCTCGATATGCCTCCGAGATTTCCTCGGTTCCCGTCATCAACGCCGGCGACGGAGCCAACCAACACCCCTCGCAAACCATGCTCGACCTCTACTCGATCTACAAGACTCAGGGTACTCTCTCCAACTTGAACATCACCATGGTGGGCGACTTGAAGTATGGCCGCACGGTACATTCCCTGCTCATGGCCATGTCGCATTTCAATCCCACTTTCCATTTCGTCGCTCCCGACGAATTGAAAATGCCCATCGAATACAAAATATTCTGTGAGCAAAACCATATCCCCTACTTCGAGCACTCCGAATTTTCCGAAGAAGTAATCAACCAAGCCGACATACTTTATATGACACGGGTTCAACGAGAACGATTCACCGACCTCATGGAATACGAGAAAGTGAAAAACGTATATACACTGCACAACAGCATGCTCGAGAACAGCAAAGACAACCTGAGAATACTACACCCCCTCCCCCGGGTCAACGAAATCTCTTACGATGTCGACAGCAACCCGAAAGCCTACTATTTTCAACAAGCCAAAAACGGGCTATTCGCTCGGCAGGCCATTATCTGTAAAGTTTTAGGTATTGAAGTTTAACCCCTTATCCCCGGCAATTATGAACGAAGAGAAAAAAGAACTGAAAGTGGCAGCCCTCGAAAACGGGACAGTAATCGACCATATTCCCTCGAACCAATTATTCAAGGTAGTCGCTATCTTGGAACTCGAAAATTGCATCAACAGCATCACCATCGGGAACAATCTGGCCAGTAAAAAAATTGGCAAAAAAGGAATTATCAAAGTCGCCGACCGCTTTTTCAAAGAAGAGGACTTAAATAAAATCGCGCTGGTCGCCCCGGAAGCCCAAATCAATATTATCCGAGACTACCAAGTGACCGAGAAACGCAAGGTATCGCTGCCCGGCACCGTACACGGAATCATTCGCTGCGGAAACCCCAAGTGCATCACCAACAACGAACCGATGGAGACCGTATTCCATGTAATCGACAAAACCAATATTCAAGTGAAATGTCATTACTGCGAACGCACCATAGCCAAGGACGAAATAGAAATCTGTTAATCGACATTCGATATGAAGCAAAGTTGGAAACCCGGGACCATGATCTACCCCTTGCCCGCCGTACTAATCAGTTGCGGGAGCTCCCCCGAAGAGTATAACATGCTCACCGTGAGCTGGGTGGGAACGATTTGCAGCAATCCCCCCATGTGCTCCATTTCGATTCGCCCCGAAAGACACTCCTACGAAATCCTGCGCAAGAACATGGAATTTGTCATCAACCTCACGACTGTCGAAATGGCTCGGGAAACCGACTGGTGCGGAGTTGCCTCGGGACGGAACTACAACAAATTCGAGAAAACAGGACTGACTCCCCGCAAAGCCCAAATCGTACAAGCCCCATACATCGAGGAATCGCCCCTCTGCATCGAGTGCAAAGCGCGCGAAATCATCAGTCTGGGCTCCCACGACATGTTCATCGCCGACGTCGTGAACGTATTGGCCGACGACAAATATATCGACCCCGAAACCGGTGCTTTCGACATGCCGGGAGCCAACCTGCTGGTCTACTCCCACGGCCATTATTACGAAATGGGAAAAGAAATCGGGAAATTCGGCTGGTCGGTTCAAAAGAAAAACAAATAACCCCCATGAAGAGATTGGCCACAGTTATCTGCGTTGTTCTCACGCTCACCCTCACGGCTCAGGCTCAACTGAAAGAGTTGAACGTGAGCAAACGGTTCAACTGGGGCATTCGAATCGGTGCGAACGCTCCGCTGGTCAGTATCCGCCACATGTCTCTCAACGAGAATAAAATCGACGAGTCAGACTCCGAGTCGAGCTTGGGGCTGACCGGCTCCTTCATAAGCCGTTACAATTTCAAGCGCAACTACATACAGTTGGAAGTGGGCATGCACCAGTCGCACACCCGGCTATACAACCCCGATTACGGGCTGAACAAAATCAGCACTTCGTCCTATGCCATAGACGTGCCCATACTATACGGATACAATATCACCAAGCACGGCCCATACTTGATGAACCTCTTCGCCGGGCCTCGCGTCTCCTACATCTGCAACGAGACCAGCAGCATAACCAACCACACAAACACCTCGTCGCGCAACTTGCTCTACGACGAGAGGCCCAACAGCTTCTCGCTCTATGCCGTCGGAGGGCTCAGCACCACCATCGGCCACCTGTACATCGATTTCCGATACGCCTACTGTATAAAAAACTTCAAGGACCAATCGTTCAAAATCGACCTCGACAACGCTCAAACCGGGCAGGTAAAACTCTCCCGAACCATCAACGAGTTGAGTATTTCAATAGGATATTTATGGTAAAATCTTTAATATACATCACCAAATGAAAAGAGACGACATCATCTTCGACATCATCGAAAAAGAAAATCAACGGCAACGCAAAGGCATTGAACTGATTGCCTCTGAAAACTTCGTCAGCGAACAGGTCATGCAGGCCATGGGCTCGTGTCTCACCAACAAATACGCCGAAGGGTACCCCGGGAAACGCTACTACGGAGGGTGCGAAGTAGTCGACCAAAGCGAACAAGTCGCTATCGACCGCATCAAAAAACTGTTCAACGCCGAATGGGCCAACGTGCAACCCCACTCGGGCGCACAAGCCAACATGGCCGTATTCATGGCCGTGCTGAAACCCGGCGACAAATTCCTCGGGCTGAATCTTTCGCATGGCGGACACCTCTCGCACGGAAGCCCCGTCAACTTCTCGGGTCTGATGTTCCAGCCTCTCGAGTATAGTGTGAAAGAAGACACCGGATACGTCGATTACGACATGATGGAAGAAGTCGCCTTGCGCGAACGCCCCAAACTGATTATCGGCGGCGCCTCGGCATACTCCCGCGAATGGGACTACGCCCGCATGCGTAAAATCGCCGACGAAATAGGGGCCATCTTCATGGTCGACATGGCTCACCCCGCCGGGCTCATCGCCGCCGGCCTGCTCGAAAATCCCTTGAAATATGCCCACATCGTCACCTCCACCACTCACAAGACCTTGCGCGGGCCTCGTGGCGGTATCATTCTCATGGGAAAAGACTTCGATAATCCGTGGGGAAAAACAACTCCCAAGGGCGAAATCAAAAAAATGTCGGCGCTCCTCGATTCTGCTGTATTCCCCGGCGTGCAAGGCGGCCCCCTCGAACATGTAATCGCCGCCAAAGCCGTATCGTTTGGCGAAGCGCTGCAACCCGAATATGTGGAATACCAAACCCAAGTCAAGAAAAACGCCGCCGTCATGGCAAAAGCCTTCATGGACAAAGGTTATAAAATCATATCCAACGGTACCGACAACCATTGCATGCTCATCGACCTCCGCACCAAATTCCCCGAATTGACCGGGAAAGTGGCCGAGAAGGCATTGGTACAGGCCGATATAACCGTCAATAAAAACATGGTCCCGTTCGACAGCCGCTCGCCCTTCCAAACCTCGGGAATACGGGTGGGAACTCCGGCCATCACCACACGCGGAGCCAAAGAGGATATGATGCTCGAAATCGTCGAACTGATAGACACCGTTCTCTCCAACCCCGAGAGCGAAACGGTCATCAAAGCCGTGCGCGAAAAAGTCAACGGCATGATGAAAGACTATCCTATCTTCGCTTATTAAGCCGCCTCTATACTCAACCGGTACACTCCCCTCGCATGGGGAGTGTACTTTTTCTTTTCACAACTATCATGAAAACAATCGTCAAACTCCTCCTGCCGGTTCTGATGACAACCGGGCTACCCTCTTTCCACTGCGCCGCCCAAGACTGGCCCAACCTGAATTGCTATCGCAACGACAACCAGTCGCTGTGGGAAGCGCGCCACAACGACCCCGACGACGCCAGCAAAAACTGGGTCGTATTCATGGGCAACTCAATCACCCAAAACTGGGCTTCTATGGATCCGGAATTTTTCGCCCGAAACAACTACATCGGACGGGGTATCAGCGGACAGACCTCCCCGCAAATGCTGTTGCGTTTCCGGCAAGATGTCATCGAACTGGCTCCCAAAGCCGTGGTCATACTGGCCGGCACAAACGACATCGCCGGCAACACCGGGCCGTCGAGCATCGACATGATTATGGACAACATCATATCGATGGCACAACTGGCTCGGGCTAACGGCATACGAGTCGTTCTCTGCTCGGTTCTTCCTGCCAACCGATACAAATGGGCTCCCGATGTGAAACCGGCCGACACGATTATCGAGCTGAACCGGCAAATCAAAGCCTATGCCGAAGCGAACCAAATGGTTTACGTCGACTTTCACACCGCACTCGTCGACAAGGAAAAAGGGCTGAGCGCAGCCTATGGCGCAGATGGCGTTCACCCCACCATCGACGGTTACAAAATCATGGAGTCTTTGGTCGTCAAAGGCATCGAACAAGCCTTGTCTATCCAATAAAAATCGGTGATTCTCTTCCCTGAGGAGAGCCCAAATCGCCAGTTCCCATTCCCTTTTCCGCCCCTCCGTGCGCCTATAAAAAATTGGGGAACAAACTGTTTATGCCGGTCATTCTATCCCATATTTTTTTAATATATCCAAAATCTGGGGCTGGTATTGCTGCACCATGCGGTCGAAGCCCAAATCATTGGGGTGTGTACCGTCGGACGACCCTTCATGGTCGGTTCCGATAGCATGGTGGTCTCGAATGAGGTATAAGTCTTCTACACCCTGTTCTTTCAACAGTTCATATTGAGTTATGAATGCTTTACTCTGATCGAGGCAACGCTCTCGTACCTGCCGGTTACTGTAACCGTTTTCCCGCATATAGGTCTCTATCATGATAATGGGCACTCCCGGGTGATGCTCCCGTATGGTCTTGACCAAATATTGGGTGCGTGCGACAATCTCCTCGGGCGAAGGATTTGGCATACAATCCAAGATAAATGCGTCGGCGTCGACATCTTTCAGCATATCGGCCACGGCTGCTTCCATTTTGCCGCGCCCGCTTAACCCAAAGTTAACGAAATTGATACCTGTGCTTCTCGACATTCTCGCCGGATATGCCAATCCCGCTCGACTGGCGCAAGCCCCGTGCAAGATGCTCGACCCATATATCAATACCTTGTGGCGGAACGGCGACGGCTCGGCCTCGATCATGGCTGCCGAATCCACCCCTATCTCCAATGATAAAATCTCCTCGAACAACGGGAGGTACAACAGGAACTTGTGTTCTCCCGATTCCAAATACTGTGCGATCTTGCACTCATGCTCGGTTTTCCCCGCCAACGGTGTGCCCACTCCCGCCGGGATCCAACCACCGCCAGCATACATATACAAGTCGAGCCCCCTATGCGCTATCGGTGTCATATTTCCCATTACCCCTCGGCCTTTGGTCGTCCACCGAACGGCTACCGTAGAGCTGTTAGTCTTAAAACTGACGGCCAATCCAGCCGAATAGGTAAACAGATGTTTGACGGAGGCAGGCATATCGCCATACTTGGCCGTATCGACCCGGTGATACTCATTCCCGGGCGTGGACATACCCTTCCCCACAAGGGTCAAACAAGAGGCATCGACATACTTTATCCCGGCATGAACCGGCAACAGAAATACCGAAATGGCGAGAATCACTACTGTGAAAATACTGTGTTTCATGGAATTTATAATTTTATAATAAAGATTGGATTACAACGGATCGACATCGTAATAGAGTTGCAGGGTTTTGAACCGGTCGTCGGCCAACATCGACTCATAGATTTGCCGCAAAATCGACTTTACCTTCGACATCGAGGCCGAGAGTTCGATTTTCAACATCACTCTCCGTATATACAGCGATTGTATGCGAGCCACCGGAGGGTTGTCGGGTCCCAACACACGGGCTCCAAACACCTCCCTCAGCTTTGAGGTGTAGCGCACGGCCAACTCTTGCAACAAGGTTTCGTCGCGATGTTTCAAATAGATATATATCAATCGGGAATAGGGTGGATAGGAAAAGGACTTGCGCTCGGCCAACTGGGTGAGATACATGCCTTCGTAATCGTGGGTAATCACTTGGCGAATGAGCAACGCCTCGGGGTGCGAGGTCTGCAACACGACAACTCCTTTTTTATCTTTTCTTCCCGCCCGTCCCGATACTTGTTCCATCATTTGGAAAGCCCGTTCGTGCGACCGGAAGTCGGGATAGTTCATCATCTGGTCGGCACTCAGTATCCCCACCACACTTACCCGGTCGAAATCGAGCCCTTTGGTAATCATTTGTGTGCCAATGAGTATCTTGTTCTTTCCTTGTGAGAACTCCTCGATAATCTGTTCATAAGAGCTGCGGGAGCGGGTTGTGTCCAAATCCATGCGCGACACCGGGATGTCGGGGAAATGCCGGGCAATATCCTCCTCGATGCGTTCCGTCCCGAATCCCATCATGCCGATGGTGGGTTGCCCGCAGGCCGGGCACACCTTGGGAATTTCATAGGTGAAACCGCAATAGTGGCACGTCAGCTGGTTGTATCGTTTGTGGTAGGTGAGGCTCACATCGCAATGGTCGCATTTGGGAACCCACGCACATTGTTTGCACTCGACCATAGGGGCAAACCCCCGGCGGTTTTGAAATAGAATCACTTGCTCGCCTTTTTCCAAAGCGGCTTTCATACGGTCGAGCAGCTCGGGGGAGAAATTTCCCCGCATGCGGTTTTTCTTGCGCATCTCCCGCACATCGACGGGGAGAATCTCGGGCAGCTCCACATCGTTGAACCGGTTTTTCAACTCTACCAGCCCGTATTTCCCGCTCTTGGCGTTGAAATAGGTTTCGATAGCCGGAGTGGCTGTTCCCAACAGTGTTTTCGCCCCGTGCATCGAAGCCAGCACAATGGCCGCGTTGCGGGCGTGGTAACGCGGTGCCGGGTCGTATTGCTTATAAGAAGTCTCGTGTTCCTCGTCGACAATCACCAGCCCCAAGTCGCTAAACGGCAAGAATATCGATGAACGCACTCCCAAGACCAGCCGGGGTGAGCGATCGTCGAGCAGCGTGTTCCAAATCTCCACTCGCTCGTTGTCGGAGAATTTCGAGTGATAAATCATGAGTTTCTCGCCAAAGACTTTACGCAGGCGATCGGTTAGTTGTGTGGTCAAGGCTATCTCGGGTACCAAATAGAGCACTTGCCGGCCTTCGTCCAATACCCGTTGTATCAGGTGGGTATAAATCTCGGTTTTCCCGCTTGAAGTCACTCCGTGGAGCAGCGTTACCGCATGGTCTTTGAACGATTCCAAGATTTGCCGGTAGGCCGTTTGCTGCCGCTCGCTCAACGGAGCGATTTCCCGAACCGAATATGCCGTCGAGTCGAACCGGCTAATCTCTTTCTTATATGGCTCGAACAGGCCTTTCTCGACCATCGCCCCCAGAACGGCCGACGATACTCCCGAGCGGTCGAGCAAACTTTTGCGGGAGACCTCCTGCAACTTGCCCCGCTGCATAAACCGGGATAAATCGAGGAAAGCGAGGAGCATCGTTTCTTGCTTTTTGGCCTGCTTCACCCGTTCGAACGCCCGATGCAAGGCTGCCTCGTCGCCTTGGTCGAAGGTGAGTTTGATGTAAGTCTCGGTTTTCGGCCGATAGTGCGGCTTGATTTGTTCCGACACGAATACCGCCTCCCGTTCCAGCAAGAGGCGCAGGGTGGGCAACACATCGCGCATGCCGCTTTCCTTTTCAAGCTCGTGCACCGTCATGCGCGATTTTTTGCTCAACGCCGCCAGTAGCATCCACTCCCGCTCTTTCAGCCGGTCGTCGTCGGCCTCCTCGAAGTCGGGATTCAACGCTACCGTCGTTTCGCTCTCGAGCTTCAACCCCGATGGCAGAGCGGCCTTGTACACATCGCCTACCGAGCAAAGGTAATAGTCGGCAATCCACTCCCAGAACTGCAATTGCGGACGGCGCAATACCGGACGGCTGTCGAGCAGCGAGAGTATTTCTTTCACCTCATAGCCTTGCGGCTCCACATCGTGCAACCGCACCACAATGGCCGTATAGTATTTTTTGCGGCCGAAAGGCACCACCACCCGGCTCCCCACCGGGAGCGAGTCGACCCAATCGGACGGTATCCGATAGGTGAAATACTTATGCAAGGGCAACGGTAATACGACGTCGGCAAATGTGCTCATATCAAAATTTGGTTCAAGAGGTAATGCAAAGTTAATGAAAAAAGGGAGCAGTAAAAAATTAATGCCGATTTTACCGACAGTGCAGTTTTTTCCCTTGCCGGACACGCTTGCCTCCATATCCCCTTCAACCCCTCCGCCCGGGTCTGAATGTCTAAACCCCTCCGCCCTAACGGGCACCTCCCCTATATTCCCCTTGCGGGGAACACAGAGGAGGAGTTTAAAACTACTAAAAAACGACGAGGCAGGCTCTTATTCCCACCCCGTCGCATCATATCATATAAGTCACTTATTGTTATCAGAATAGATAGGCGGCGGTAAATGTCCACGCGCGGCTCTTGCCGTTCAAGACCGAATTTAGCATGTCGTTTTCAAACTCAAACGCTTTTCCCAATCCCCAGCCATATTGACCGGAAATTTGCAAGTGGTTGAAAAACTCGACTCCGATACCTACATTGATAGCTGTCTCGAACGATTTTTCCTCAAACTGATCCTCGAAGTTGTCGTCTACCCGGAATGCGAAACTCGGGCCCGCATAGATATAGGGAGCGAGTATCGAGCCTACCACCGGCAAGGAGAATTTATACTTCAAGTTGATAGGTATTTCCACATAGTCGGTGTGCTGGTCTTTCGAGACTCCGGTAGTCACCTCTTTCAGGGTCGAGCCCTTGCGGGTGTACATTACGCTGGCATCGACTCCTATCCCGATAACCGGAACCATAAACTCGGCCATCAAACCGCCTGTAAAGTTCGTGATATTATTTGCTTTGAACGTTTCCGCCATTTCTCCCTTCAAGGAGAGGGTCGACACATTCACACCCACCTTAGGGCCAAACTTAAATTGCGCATTGGCCGGAATAGCCAAAAACATAGCAGCTACGAGAGCCACACAAAAAATCGACTTTTTCATAATCTTTCTATTTTTTCTGTAATCGAGTCACGGAGTTTCTCACTGCTTATAACCCCGTTTCGCAACCACGGTTTGCACAAAGATATAATAAAAAAGATTAAAATCGCAAAAATACCCGAGAATTTGATTCGAAACATAAAAAATCATGGTCTCTTGCCGAGGTTCGAAAAAAATAACGTATCTTCGACAATCGAAATACAAAACGCCTTCTTATGGACAACAAACCCACCATCGAAGAGGAAATCGTGCGAATGCTGCGAACTGTTTACGACCCCGAGATTCCGGTCAACATTTATGACCTTGGCCTCGTCTATAATATAGAGGTGAACGAAGGTGCCGTGAAAATAGATATGACGCTTACCGCACCCAACTGCCCCGCCGCCGACTTTATCATCGAGGATGTGCGCATGAAAATCGAGAGTATCGACAACGTGAATAGCGTAGACATTCAACTGGTTTTCGAGCCCGAGTGGGACAAAGACATGATGAGCGAAGAGGCCAAACTCGAACTCGGTTTCCTATAAAAAACAGTTCAGCTATGCCCGGGAAGAAAATCTATTTCGCAGCCGACTTCCACTTGGGAGCGAAGTATATCGAGAACCCTCTCGAATACGAACGCCGCATCGTGCGATGGCTCGACCGTGTCGGGCCCGATGCCAGGGCGATTTACTTGTTGGGCGATATTCTCGACTACTGGTATGAATACCGCTATGTAGTCCCCCGGGGATTCACCCGGTTTTTCGGCAAGCTGGCCGAGCTGAGTGACCGGGGTGTCGACATACATTGGTTCATCGGCAACCACGACATTTGGATTTTTGATTACCTGCCGCATGAGCTGGGCATCATCCTCCACGACGGCACCCTCATCACCGAGATCGGGGGAAAACGTTTCTTTCTCTCCCATGGCGACAATGTGGGGAAGCGTGACTTCTCCTTCCGCCTGCTACGAAAGATTTTCCGCAACCGGTTCTGCCAGCGACTCTACGCCGCCATACACCCGCGGTGGTCGGTCGCTTTCGCCCTGCGGTGGTCGGCGCATAGCCGCAAAGCCGGCAACGATTATGCCGAGTATCGAGGCGAGAAAAACGAGCATCTGGTATGTTTCGCCAAAGAATACACCCGCACCAACGAGCCAATCGATTTCTTCATCTTCGGTCATCGCCATATCCTGCTCGACCTCGCGCTACCCCGGCAAAGCCGCATCGTCATTCTGGGCGATTGGATCAAGCATCCGTCCTATGCCGTTTTCGACGAAACCGGGCTGAATCTTTTTGATTATATAGAGGACTAACGTCTGTCGTAGGAGATTACCGGTATGGGGAAGACACCAAGGCTCGGCAGCCCCGAAGAGAGAAGTTGAAAAAAATAAATTAAAATACTGTGTATGAGAGTATTTTAAACTTCTCCTCTGTGTTGCGCCAGCAATATAGGGGAGAAACCGAGGGACGATAGTCCCGAGGAGAGGGGTTGAAAAAATAAATTAAAAGCGCTGTGTATAAAGGTATTTAAACCCCTCCGCCCTAACGGGCACCTCCCCTATATTCCCCTTACGGGGAACACAGAGGAGGAGTTTAAATGTAACCCCTTGCCGGTTACAAAGGACAGAAGGAGGAGTCTAAAACTATCCTCTGTTACTTGAAAACCAAAGAGAAGGAGGAGTTTGAACTATCTACACTTCTCCTCTGTGTTGCGCCAGCAATATAGGGGAGACACCGAGGGACGATAGTCCCGAGGAGAGGGGTTGAAAAAATAAATTAAAAGCGCTGTGTATAAAGGTATTTAAACCCC
>CALUFO010000019.1 GCA_944320015.1 uncultured Barnesiella sp.
GGATTCGAACCACCGAAGGCGTAAGCCAGCAGATTTACAGTCTGCCCCATTTGGCCACTCTGGTATTTGCCCTTTTTCTCAATATTTATTCCCGAAGGGAGCGGCTCTCTTACCGCTTTATTCCCAACTCTTTGGGATTTTCCTCCGACAAATTTGCGCCCGTTCGTCACACATTTAGTCGGTGAGAAACGGGTGCAAATTTAGGTATTAATTTTAAATTACAAAAATATCGATGCTTTTTTTTTATTTTTCCCGCATCTTTTCTTTGGATTTCAAGAGCTGCTTCACCAATGCTTCGACGGCGACATCGACTGCCTCCTCAAATGTATCGGCCACTTTGCAAGAGAATATCGCCTCGTTTCTCGGGATTAACACCTTGATTCCCGCCTCTTTATTCTGTGCGGTTTCGGGCTTTACTACTTTTAAAGAGACTTCGACGGCGATGATCCCGTCATAATATTGTTCTAATTTGGAGACTTTCTTCTGAATGAATTTTTCCAACTTTTCTGACGCATCGAAATGAATCGCTTGAATACGGATTTCCATACTTCCTCCTTTTTTTATGGCTTCCCTTTGGGGAAAGCCTGGTTATAACTTTGTTTCAGTTCTTCAAACGTTATATGTGTATATACTTCGGTTGAAGCCAACGAATGATGCCCGAGCAACTCCTTGACACTATTTAAACCGGCTCCGTTGTTCAACATGACCGACGCGAACGTGTGGCGCAGCACATGCGGACTTTTTTTCTCGAGCGTGCAGACTTTCGACAACGCCCGATTCACCAGCCGATAAACCAGTTGCGGATATAGCGGCTCGCCGTTCTTCCTGACAAAAAAGGAATCCGCAGCCGCAACACCAGCTTCCCTGCGGGCGGCCCGATAGTCGGCGATCATATGCGACAACTCTTCGCCATACGGGATAAGCCGTTGTTTATTCCGTTTACCCGTAACTTTTATCTCGCCGTCTCGCACATCGGCATCCTTCAACCCCATTAGCTCGGCGCGACGCATACCCGTGTTATAGAACATCGCCATAATGAGCCTGTCGCGGACAGCCTCGAAACCCTCGCCATACGACACGTCGTCCAGCAATTCGTCCATAGAGTCTTGCCGCAGATAAACCGGTATCTTTTCGCGCACCTTGGGTATCCGTATATCTTTTACCGGACTCTCTTCGATAATCGACTGTGCCATCAAATAGCGATAAAACGCTCTCAACGAAGATATTTTGCGGGAGATACTGCGCACCGTCACTCCCTCTTCCGACAACGAGGTTATCCACTCTCGCACCTGCTCGGTGCTGGCATCTTCCGGAGCGACCTCGGGAGCGAGTTTTTCAAGGAACGTTTTAAACTGAAACAAATCGCCTTTATATGACAATACGGTATGAGTAGAAAGATTCTTCTCATACCGGATATATCTTAAAAACGATTCGATCAGCATATACTCGTAGCTTTTTACTTACGCTACGAATATAGGAGAAATTATTGAAAATTCCAATAGCCGACGGGAATAAAAAATATTTTTTATTCCTCGTTCTGTTGGAGTTTTTGAATATAAATGGCCCGCATCATTTTTTTGCGGTTTGTAACAGAGGGTTTTTCAAACGCCTGACGGTTACGCAATTCTTTTACTACTCCTGTTTTTTCAAATTTCCGTTTGAATTTCTTCAAAGCTTTTTCGATGTTTTCGCCTTCTTTTACTGGAACTATAATCATAATTATTTAAAAAATTAGTTTATTTGTTTCTTTTGGATAATGCGGTGCAAAATTATAGATTGTTTTGTGATTAGCAAAACTTTCGACCGCTAAAATATGCCACAAAGATAAAATTTCTCCCAAAAGAGAAATCCCGCCTCATTTTCTCATTGCAATATTTTCACACGCTTTTATCTTCTTTTTTTTCAAATATGACTACCTTTACACGCAGTTGACATTTTCGAGGCGAACGACAGCGCCAGCCCAAGGTGCGCCCGGGAAAAGCATCTCGCCCCGCCGGGGCTGGCGCGTCGCCCGTTTTCAAAGACAAATACTAAATATTCACGTTATGAGCAAATCGACATTACCTCGGCTGAATGCCTTGCGGGAAGAAATGGGGAAAGCCGGCATCACCGCTTTCATCATTCCGGGAACCGACCCGCACCAAAGCGAATACTATGCCAGCCACTGGGCTGCGCGCACATGGATCACCGGCTTTAACGGCTCGGCGGGAACGGCCGTCGTCACGACCAATCAAGCCGGCCTCTGGACCGACTCTCGCTATTTCCTGCAAGCCGCCCAACAACTCGAAGGCTCGGGTTTCGAGCTATTCAAAGAAGGATTGCCCGACACCCCTACTATCGAACAATGGCTATCGACCACCCTGCCGCAAGGCGCGACAATCGCCATCGACGGCACACTTTTCGGCGCGTCGAAAGCGGCGGCCATGAAACAAGACTTCGAGCGTCAAGGGTTCCGTTTCGTATCCGACTTCACCCCCTTCGACACCATTTGGGAAAATCGCCCGTCAATTCCCAAGAACGAAGTATTCATTCACGAGGAGAAATATAGCGGCGAATCGGTATCAGACAAGATGTCGCGCATCATGGCGCAAGTACACCAAGCCGGAGCCGAAGCCTTGCTACTCGCCGCTTTGGACGAAATCGCATGGGCTTTCAATGTGCGGGGCACCGATGTAGAATGCAACCCGGTGGTCATTTGCTATGCCTATATCGACGACTCTCGACGCATTCTTTTCATCGACAAAGAGAAAATCGGCAATACTGTAGCCCGATATTTACGAGAAAACGGAGTCGAAATAATGCCCTACGAAAAAATATTCGACTTCGCAGCCTCCCTGCCTGCCGGGAAAAAGGTATTTGTCGACCACAACAAGACAAACTACACCTTATTAAATAAACTCAGTGCGACTCCCGTCCCGGGACAATCGCCCATCGCCCTGCTCAAAAGCATCAAAAACGAAACCCAGCTCGCTGGCACCCGCGAAGCGATGATACGCGACGGAGTGGCGCTGGTGCGGTTCTTCCGCTGGCTGGAACAAAATATCGACAGCGGCAAAGTGACCGAGATAACCGTCGCCGAAAAACTGCGGGAATTCCGTTCGCAACAAAGCCTGTATGTAGGCGAGAGTTTCGCCACAATCGCCGGCTTCAACGAACACGGAGCTATCGTGCACTACTCGGCAACCCCCGAAAGCGACGTCACCATTTCACGCAAAGGATTCCTTCTCATCGACTCGGGCGCCCAATACCTCGACGGCACTACCGACATCACCCGCACCGTCTCGCTGGGTAGCCTCTCTCCCCGCCAGAAACGAGATTTCACGCTGGTGATGAAAGGGCATATCGCATTGGCGACCTGCCACTACCCGCAAGGCACCCGAGGCGCCCAACTCGACGCCCTCGCCCGGCACTTCCTTTGGGACGACCGGCTCAACTATCTGCACGGCACAGGGCACGGCGTAGGACATTTCCTCAATGTGCACGAAGGTCCGCAAAATATTCGCCTCGAAGAAAACCCCACCCCACTCATGCCGGGCATGATCACTTCGAACGAACCGGGACTATATCGCACCGGCGAGTATGGCATACGCTGTGAAAACTTAGTATTGACAGTTCCCGATTGCCAAAACGAGTTTGGCACTTTTTACCGGTTCGAAACCCTCACCCTCTTCCCGTTCGACACCGAAGCGCTCGACATATCGATCATGAGCGAAAAAGAAATCGAGTGGCTCAACAGCTATCACGAGATGGTCTACGACAGGCTCAGTCCCATGCTCGACGAAGAGGAACAACAATGGTTACACCGCAAAACAATGGCAATCTAAATCAATACAAATCGATATGGCACTTATAAAATCTGTACGGGGATTTACCCCGAAAGTCGGAAAGAATTGTTTCCTCGCCGACAATGCCGTTCTCATCGGCGACACCGTCATAGGCGACGAATGCAGTATATGGTTTGGCGCCGTGCTGCGCGGCGATGTCAATTCTATCCGCATAGGCAATCGGGTGAACATACAAGACGGCTCGGTGCTGCACACACTCTATGAGAAATCGACTATCGAAATCGGCGACGACGTGTCCATCGGGCACAACGTCACCATACACGGAGCCACCATACACGACGGCGCTCTCGTGGGCATGGGCTCGGTCATTCTCGACCACGCCGTCGTAGGCGAAGGCGCCATCGTAGCCGCAGGGTCGGTCGTGCTGAGTAAAACCGTCATCAAGCCGGGCGAGCTCTGGGGCGGAACCCCGGCCAAATTCATCAAAATGGTCGACCCCGAACAGTCCAAAGAAATCAACCAAAAAATCGCCAAAAACTACCTCATGTATTCTACTTGGTACGAAGAGGAATAAATTCATTTTCCCTGTTCTTTCTCACCCTTTTACCGTGGAAAGAACAGGGAAAAACAAGTAAAATAATCGGGAACTACTATCTATATTTCAACCCCTCTAACTCTATTACTTTTATATCGGGAACAAAAGTGTCAATACCATTCAAACTCACAGAACTAGATATGACATCTGCATCGATACAGGGGAAGTGGACAGAACCCTTCATTTGAGGAGTTGTCCGATTGCGTCTTACAAATTCATCAATATACCCAATCCGCTGCTATATTCAAGTTATAACCTCACATTATAGGCCATAAGCAAAAGGAAATGCAGCTTTCAACAGACTTTTTCTACCTTTGCAGCGAAAAAAAAACAAAGGCTCGGGCAAATTCGTTTTACCGGACGACTCAGTCACCGAATAAAAAAGTGCGTACCCCGAGCGATCGCAAACCTTTTAATTTACAAATTATGATCAGTGAAAAACGAGGCAACGTGCTGCATGGCATTCTGTTGATTGTCCTCTTCTCATTCTCGGCCTTCTATATCGCCGAAGTTCAATTTATCAAAGACCTTTCCCTCAGTCCGCTCATCGTGGGTATCATACTGGGTATGCTCTACGCCAACAGCCTGCGTAACCGCCTGCCCGAGACATGGGTGCCGGGCATAAAATTCTGCTCGAAACAGATATTGCGCGCCGGCATCGTGCTATATGGGTTCCGCTTGACATTGACCCAAGTGGTCGCGGTAGGTATTCCGGCCATTATCATCGACACCATTATCGTGTGCGGCACCATCTTCTTAGGGCTCTTGGTGGGTAAATTACTGAAAATAGACCGCGACACCTCTTTAATGACCTCGACCGGCAGCGCTATCTGCGGTGCGGCGGCCGTGCTGGGAGCCGAGCCTGTCGTAAAGTGCGAAGGACACAAAACCGCTATCGCCGTCTCGACCGTAGTTATTTTCGGTACAATCTCGATGTTTCTCTACCCTATCATGTACCGCACCGGATTGCTTGCCGACTTGAACAATACGCAGGTAGCCATCTATACGGGCTCAACCCTGCACGAAGTGGCCCATGTGGCCGGAGCCGGCAACGCCATGGACCCGACCGACGCTCTGGGCATCGCCGGCACGGCAACGATTACCAAGATGATTCGTGTGATGATGCTGGCGCCCGTGCTGGTCATCATGAGCTTCGCTTTGGCTCGCAGCCGTAAAAAAGGGGCGTCCGAAGAGCCCTCGGGAAAGAGCAAAATCACCATTCCGTGGTTTGCGTTCGGGTTCATCGGCATCATTTGTATAAACACCCTGTTGCAATCGATTTTGGGAGCGAGCAGCGTGAAAGAGATTCCGTTGAATGGCACAATCGAGTATATCGACACCTTCATGCTCACCATGGCAATGACGGCGTTGGGCGCAGAGACAAGCATCGAGAAGTTCAAACAAGCGGGTGCCAAACCGTTCCTTTTGGCCGCCGTCCTATATGTGTGGTTAGTAGGTGGCGGATATTTGCTCGTCAAGTGGCTGGCATAACAACAATATACTTCTAAGGCGGTTCCCCAGTGAAAATCCCGAAACAGTTTTTTCGCCCGGCCGGCTAACTCTTCCGCCGCTTCGTGCCGGAGTGCGGCGTAGCTTTCCGCCCTTGCGAAGGCATAGCTTTCTTTCCTCGCTCCGCACCGCTCTTAGGAGAACGAGCCGAGTGCGGGCGGGCTATCGGTTCGTTTCTATGGGTATCTGCTCCTCTCGTCGATCCCGCAGCTTTGCGCTGACCTTGCCGAGATTCCACTTTCGACGTAGCCGTCCGCTCCCGGGAAGCACGCTTAGAGGTAGTTTCCACAGTCGGCTCGACTTTCCGCCGGGAAGAGCCATAACGACGCAATTTGTATTCGCGTTGTTCCATAGGGATATAATAGAGCGGCTCCCCGTCGATTTTCACTTTATCGCCTTCGGCCACCCGGCTTCCCTGTTTAGCTACGACTCCGTTGATAGTAACCCGCTCATCGGCGACCAACTTGTCGGCATCTCGACGAGAACAAAACCCCGAATCGCTAATGTATTTATTAATGCGCACATCGGTGCGCTCCTCTTTTTTCATCATAATCGATATTATTTATCCCAATACAATATGCTCGGCGACCACCGGCTCGTTAAGAAAAAGAGTTGCCGCCTCGGAAAATTTTTGCGGAGACTCGGTAGTCAAATAGCGACAACTCCCGCCTTGTGAGCAGCGGCGCTCTATCTCGGAATGACGATGCAGGTAATCTTCCAGCTTGTCGGTGACCAAAGGGCCTTGCAAAACGACCGAGACCGACGGCGGCAGACAAGCCCTTATCTTGTCGAGCAACAACGGATAGTGGGTACAGCCCAGCACCACCGTGTCGATTTTATCGGATTTTGCCAACAGCTCGGCAATATACTTCTCGACAAAATAGTCTGCTCCGGGTCCCTGCGCCTCGTTATTTTCCACCAGCGGCACCCACATGGGGCACGCCTGCCCATAGACTTCAAAACGAGGATACATCTTCTTGATTTCCAACTCATACGACTGCGATTGTATAGTCCCCGGCGTAGCCAGAATACCGATGTGTCCGGTGTGCGACAATTCGGAGAGCGACTCGACCGTAGGCCTGATAACCCCCAACACCCTTTTGTCGGGAGCAAGTCGGGGCAAGTCGTTTTGCTGTATGCTGCGCAACGCCTTTGCCGAAGCGGTGTTACAGGCGAGAATTACCAACGAGCACCCTTCGTCGAACAGCCGGAATACCGCCTGCTTGGTAAACTCATAAACGATCTCGAAAGAGCGGGTCCCGTAAGGAGCCCGGGCATTATCGCCCAGATAGAGATAATCATACCGGCAAAGCCTCCTACGCACCTGTTCAAGGATAGTAAGGCCACCGTAACCCGAGTCGAAAACCCCGATAGGCCCTTTCGCCGTATGTACTTCTGCCGCATTCATCATTCGACCTATAAATATGGAAAAAGGATGATAAACCTTTATCACCCTTTTATACAATCCCTCAACGAGGGAGATTTATTTCAAACCTAATTTAGCTTTTACCAAAGGTGTCACATCTTCACTGGGCGCGCCATGATAAAGAACCACGGGATATGCCAAATCAAAGATATAAGTATAATTACCCTCGGCTCCCACCGATTTAATGGCCTCCATCAACTTTTGTTGAATGGGAGCGAAAAGCGCCTCTTGCTGTTTTTGAATATCTTGGGTGGCCATTTCACGGAAACTTTCGATACGAGACTGGGAGTCTTGTACTTCCTGCATACGACGAGCGCGAATCGTTTCGGGAATCGTATCGCCCAATGCCATAAATTCTTTGTACTTTTTGGTAAACTCCTCTTGAATTTTTACAAATTCATCTTCATACTTTTTATTGATATCTTGAAGAGTTTGTTCGGCAGTCTCTCTCTCGGGCATCATCATGAATAATTCCTGAGAATTAACGGTACCGAATTTAAAGGTTTGTTGCGCTTGTGCCACCATGCTCAACGAGCACACACATACTGCGGCAAAAAGAATTTTCTTAATCATACTATATGTTTTTTATTTCTATATGCTATGTGATAAAAACGACGCCACAAAAATACGCATTTATTTTGAATATCCTAACTTCGTGAGCACTTCATTACTTATATCGGCTTTGGGCGAAGCGAAAATAATATTGGGCGACGAAGCACGGTCGATAATCATCATATAACCTTTCTCTTCCGATATTTTCTTAATGGCGTTATAAATATCGTCTTGAATTGGTTTCATGAGGCTCTCGCGCTTCTTGTACAACTCACCTTCGGGACCGAAATATTTACGGCGCAACTCTACCACCTCAGTCTCTTTGGCTCGAATCTCTTCCTCGCGTTTCACCTTCATCTCCTCGGTAAGGAATACGAGATCCGACTGGTAGTTCTTATACATTGTCTTGGCTTCGGCGGCTTTGTCGTCACACTCCTTCTGCCACCGTTGCGACACTTGGTTCAGTTGCTCGTTGGCCATTTCGTAAGAGGGTATATTTTTAAGGATATACTCCATATCGACCAGCGCATACTTTTGGGCTACCGACGAGGCGGCACATACAACTACCGCCACCGCCAAAATGACTATTCTTTTCATATTACATACTCATTTAATTAAACATTTGACTTGCCCTGCCGAAGAATTTTCCCACAAGACAATCTCCAAAAAATAAAGATAGCGTGATTCTATCAAATCACGCTATACTTTTAAACCATTTAACAAAATAGGGTCTATTTTTCCACAAATTAAAATTCCTGTCCCAAGATGAAGTGGAAATGGCCTCCACCTCGTTCGCCCTGCACCTTGTCGAAACCATAGGCCCAATCGATACCCATCAGACCAATCATCGGCAGGAAGATACGCACACCCACACCGGCCGAACGTTTCAGCGAGAAGGGGTTGAAATTCTCGAGCTGGGTCCAGGCATTACCGCCCTCGACAAAGGCCAAACCGTAGATGGTCGACGAGGGTTGCAACAGGAACGGGAAGTGCAACTCCATCGAGAAGCGGGTATAGGCACGACCGTCATAATAAGGCGTGAGCGAGTTGTTGTCATAACCTCTCAAACCGATGGTCTCGGTAGCATAGGTATAGGAACCGGTCATACCGTCACCTCCCACACAGAAGGTCTCGAAGGGGGTCTGTTTGTATTTGTTGTACGAGCCCAGCAAACCGAAGTCGGCACGGCCCATCAACACAAGTGTATATTTCTCGGAGTTGTTCAACGGCGTATATACACGGCTCTTGAATTTAATTTTGTAATATTCGATCCAGCGGTAGAGTTTCTCACGGTCGGCCTGCGAGTTGCTCTCATAGAGGCTCTTGTAGTCGGTCTTGGAGAAGAGCGAATACGGAGGTGTTATCTGAGCCGACAAGGTAAATTGCGAACCTCGACGTGTGTAGATGGGGTTGTCAATAGAGCTACGTCCCAACGTCAGCCCCAGCGTGAAACTATGCGAAGTACCGTTCTGCATATAGTAAAGGTACTCCCAGTTTTTAAGGATATAGGCCTGATAACCCAGCTCGGCCATGAAGGTGAAATAGTCGTCGGGCCACTCCAACCGTTTACCGAATCCGAGCGATACGCCCACCATCTGCAACGACTTGCTGGGGTCGAGCGCGTTCTCATAGATATTTTGGTAGTAATCGTTATAGTTGCCATAATAATTACCATAGTACCCACCGTAATAATTGCCATAATATCCTCCATACAGGGCATTGTTGTAAAGGTTGTTATAAGCACTGCTCAAAAACGAGCTTTCGATACCGGTCTGGCGGCTGTAATAGGCCGAGAACTGGAACGAGTTGGGACGTTTCCCGCCGAACCACGGATCGTAGAACGAGATACTGTATTGTTGGTAATAGCGGGCATTGGTTTGCGCGCTTATGGTGAAGGTCTGGCCGTCGCCTTGCGGGATAATCCCCTTGAACGACTTGGGGTTCAACAGGTTTTTAACCGAGAAGTTGGTAAATTTCAAACTGAGTTTACCAATCACACCGGTTTGCCCCCAACCGGCCGAGAACTCGATTTGGTCGTTGGCTTTCGATTCGAGATTATAAATCAAATCGACCGTACCGTTCTCCTCGTTAGGCTCGGGCCTGATGTCCATTGTCTCGGGGTCGAAGTGTCCCGTTTGGGCGATCTCACGAGCCGAACGCATCAAGTCCGATTTACTGAACAGTTCGCCCGGTTTCGTACGCAACTCCCGGCGAATCACATGCTCATACAACCGGTCGTTACCATTGATCACCACCTTGTTGATACGGGCTTGCGGCCCCTCGAAAAGGCGTATTTCCAAATCGATAGAATCGTTTTGCACATTCCCCTCGATGGGAACCAACTGGAAGAAGAGATAGCCACGATCCATATACAGGTTGGCCACAGCGTCTTCGTCCTCCATCGTACGTTTGTTCAACATCTTTTGGTTATAGACGTCGCCCGGTTTCATATTCAACACCGCCGACAGATAGTCCGACGGATAGACCGTATTGCCCACCCAATCGATATTGCGAATGTAGTATTTGTCGCCCTCGTCGATCGTAAGGTACACATCGACAGTCTTCTCGTTATAGCGCACTACACTGTCGCTCACAATAGCGGCATCGCGATAACCCAACTCGTTGTACTTCTCGATAATGAGGTTTTTATCGTTGGCATAGTTCTCCTCGACAAATTTTTTCGTCCGGAACAGGTGGAGCAAGTTTCCTTTCTCGTTGGTCTTTTTCATCGCCCATTTGATTTTCCGGTCCGAAAGCACCTTATTCCCTTCGATATATATTTTGTGAACCTTGATTTTCTCTTTCTTATCGATATAAATGTCTACGATCACCTCGTTTTCGTGGGAAAGGTCGTCGGTCTGCTGGATATTCACCTCGGCATTTTTAAAGCCCTTCTCTTCGAAATGTTTCTTGATAATCGTTGTGGCGCGGTCTACGATATTGGGTGTTATCTGGTTTCCTTTGACCAAACCCAGACGCATTTCCAAGTCTTCCCGTTCGCTCTTTTTGATGCCGTGATAATTGATTTGCGAAATACGGGGTTGCTGTTTCAGTTGGATTTCGAGCCACGCTTTATCGCCATAGGCTTTGGTCCATTTGATCACCACATCAGAGAAGAGCCCTTGTCTCCAAAATTTCTTGGCGGCATCGGTAATAGCGTTACCCGGGATTTCAATGACCTGTCCCACTTCGAGGCCCGAATACCCGATCAACACATAATCTTCATAGTTGGGAGCTCCGGTAACGGTAATCCCGGCGATCTCGTATTTTTGGGGAATTGCCGAATAGACGACTTTCGGATTGTATATGGTATCGAGTTTCTCTTCGGTCTGGGCCGTCACAGCCGCCACGCCCAAAGACAAAAACAAAAAAACAGCCAAACTCCTCAAAGGCATATTATATCGCATTTTCAATTTCTTCATTTATAATTGTTCACTCGTTTTCCCGAAACGGCGTTCTCTCGTCTGGTATTCGACAATCGCCTTATAGAGGCTTTCATCGGTAAAATCGGGCCAATACTCTTCTGTAAAATAAAATTCGGCATACGAGAGCTGCCATAGCAAAAAGTTACTGAGCCGTATCTCGCCGCCGGTTCTTATCAGCAAATCGGGATTTGGCATATCGGCAGTGGTCATAAACCGGTCGATAGTCGACTCGGTAATGTCGTCGACCCTCATCTTGCCCGATTGCACCTCTTGGGCAATACACTTGGCGGCTCGAGTGAGCTCCCACCGGGAAGAATAGCTCAATGCCAAATTCAAGACGATACGCTTTCCGCCCGACGTGTCGCTGATACACTTCAACAAACGGGCTCTCACAGTGTCGGGCAAACGGTCCAAATCACCGATAACCGAGAGTCGCACCCCTTTTTCTATCATGCCGGGGGTCTCCCGCTCTATCCCGAAAACGATCAAAGACATCAGAGCGTCGACCTCGGCCTGAGGGCGATTCCAATTTTCTGTCGAAAAAGCATACAACGTGAGGTATTGCACCCCTACCTCGGCCGCGGCATCTGTCATTTCATGAACGACATCGAGACCTTTCCGATGCCCTTCCGACCGATCCAATCCTCTCGCCTTGGCCCAACGCCCGTTACCGTCCATAATGATCGCTATGTGACGAGGCACTCGGGCTCGATTTATCTGCTCTGCGTATGTCATTATCTTTCAACGATTATCGTTGTTACAAATCTCTTTTTTGCGGCCAAATTCATATGTGATCGAAAACAACGTCGTTGAAAACCAATCAGTATTCTTCAGCACGCTACTTTTTATCTCGTACGGATCGCTCAATGACTTCCCGTCGAGGCTGTCGCCCAACGTTTTGTGCATGGCAAACTCCAAACTTATATTCCACCGGGGGGCTATCTTATACTTCACCCCTACTCCCAGCGAACCATCGACCGTAAAATATCCTCCATCGACGGTCGAATAGGCGGCTCCGACTCCGGCCAGCAAATAGGGAGAAAATCGTTTCGTTCCCAAATAAGAGTAACCCATTCCATAGTTGAAAAAGTTAAACTCTATCTGACCACCCAACCGGTATTGCCAACTCTCAAACGAATAATCGCTCCCATTGGGAAACCGATTATCGAAATCGCGCGTATCGCCCGAGAACTGCATGACCGAAATATCGGTCTTCACAGCCCACCGATAATTCAGCAGAAAGCGGAAAACCCCACTACCCGCCACTCCCGGCCGATGCCACGGCGAGACTTGGTTCGCATCGCCCATATAGCTGCTTATCCCGCCCGCAAGGCCTCCGTCGAATCGGTACTCTTGCGCCGGCAAAGCAGTTATACCGCTTATCAGTATTACTATAATCGGAATTATTTTTTTCATGTGCGCGCCATTTTTATAAGACTACATACATAAAACGAAATAAACCGACGAAAAGTATTTCCTTCTTTTTCAAATCGCTCCTACGGTATAGGCGGGTACCTCAATCGACCGATAGCGCCCCGCCATATCTCGTTATACACCTCGTTCCTGTTATTGACACCTCCGAATATATAAATATAAGGTATCTGATAATCGCCCGACCGGGTAACGGCATGTGCCACCGCGCGAACCGGCATGAGCTTCCAGAGCGGAGCCGATTGCACTGCTTCATAGTCGGCGTCGACAATCATCACCGAAGCATACGACCGAGGCGCGATATAGGCAGGCATAGCCAGCGATTCGGGGGCTATGCTCCATGTATTTCCGTTGTTTATCGACATATATACCGAGTCGGCCACTCCGGTCGATTCCCGACCGCCAATCACGAGCCATGTGGTATATTGAGTGGTTCGCCAATATTCATCGGTCTTAAAGGTGAAATAGGGGAAAAGAAGCGCTCCCTCGCAAGGCTTTATCGACCCGGGCAACTGAGCCCAAGCCTCCCCGTCGTATCCCCACGTCGCCCCCGTGAGTTGATTGTCGGCCATACGGCCGCCCACCATAATGGACTGCGGGGAATCCAAGTCATATTCCGAGACAAATGTCACCATAGGGCTGCTTCCCTTAATGGGGAAATTCGGCGTGGCGGCATAAGGCACAAAGCCATCGGGACGTGGATAGCAATCGTGCTTGTAGGTGCCGTTATCCGACACGATACCCAGCACTCTCGACTTCCATGTGCCCACCAATGAAAAGAAACTCTGCCCTGTCGACGTCCATGTCACGCCGTCTTCCGACCGATAGAGTTCTCCCCCCTCCGAAAGCATATACAACGCCTCGCCTGTCGCCTGCAAAGAGGTCAGATCCGGGGTAAATGACACCGACAACGGATACGCTGTCCAATCATCGCCCAAGGGATCGTCGGTGACATACAGCGTATAAGTCGAATTTGCCTCTATGAATGTATATACTTCGTCTTTGAAATAGAGGCTCTTTTGCGATTTCACGACAGCGTCGCTACCACAGGGCAACGATTTCTTGCCAAACGGGCTGTTCCAATACAGCGAATCGGGGTCGATTTGGTGCACGTTCACTTTCACCGAATACCACTTCTCCGTCACTCCGTTTTGAGCGGTCACCACCAACGAGACCTTCGACGTAAAGTCGATCGAATCGGTAGGATTTTCGATATAATCTATGGTATCGTTTTTGGCAGGGTCGCCATAATCCATATAAACTTTGGCCTGTGCCACATTGTCGAACGAGATATTGGCGATCAACGCCGAGACATCGGTTCCCACCGGCAAAGAATCGGCATTATAGATTTGCCCGCCAATCAAGTCGATTGTAAAAAAGACCGTATCCAGATGAGCCAGCACAGAATCGTTGGTGGCCAACGAAAAAGCCGAGACCCGCACACTCTCCGAAACCGTATAGGATATATCCTCATCATCGGTCGTGTTGCACGAAATACCGGATAAAAACAATGTGGCTATACACAGGAAAAAATATATTCTTTGCTTCTTCATCAACTGATATGAATTACAAGTTTGCAGTTACAATCGGCAAATTTAGTAACATTTTTCTCTTTGCACACTACAAACTCCGATAATTATAATTATTTATGGATAAGCCCTGTTTACAATCGGCTGGTTTCCATGCTTCAAAAATAGAGAAAAAAGGATTTGAAGAAATACTATTTTAGACAAACCGAATAATTGACAAGCCAAACAGGCGCATTTTACCTATTTTCATACCAATCGATTCGGGACGCGCCGATATACTCGGTACAAGCGGGAAACCTGTCGTGCCGAGGCGCCGCCACGCCCGAGGTCAAAAGCATTCTACCGGTCTCGACCCGGGCCTCGTCCCAACAGCCCTTATCGATAAACGATTGCAACAGCCGGGCGCCCCCCTCCACCAGCAGGTGCTGTATGCGCCGGGCATGCAACTCTCCGAGCAAATTCGGTATAAACATATCGTCAAAAGGCAAAACCAATCGTTCCACTCCTTGCGGCAACGGCGTGCGGCAAGCCTCTTCACCACCGACGACCAGTGTGGGCTGGCCGTCGGTGTACACCCGGGCAGAGGCAGGTATCCTACCTTGCCGGTCGAGAACGATACGCCGTGGCGAACGCCCGTACCACAACCGGGTCGTCAACGATGGATTGTCGGCGATTACCGTATCTGTCCCTACCAAGACGGCATCGACTTCGGCGCGCAACCGATGCACCCACACCGACGAGACCGCGTCCGAAATCCGAGCGGCGGGCTCGCCCGGGTCTCGCAGCCTATCGATATAGCCATCGGCGCTCTGCGCCCATTTCAAGGTCACGAAAGGCCTATGCTCCGTTTGAGCCGTCATAAACGTGCGGTTCAACGCCCGGCACTCCTCCTCCAAAACTCCGGTAACCACCGCTATCCCGGCATCGCGCAGCCGGGTCACCCCTCGTCCCGAAACGGCCGGGAAAGGATCGAGACACCCCACCACCACTTTCGGTATCTGTTTATTCACGATCAACTCGGCGCAAGGAGGGGTCTTCCCGTAATGAGAACAAGGCTCCAGCGAGACATACAACGTAGATTTCGGCAACAACGTCTCGTCGTCCACGGCCGCTATGGCATTCACCTCGGCATGAGGCTGTCCATACTCCCGATGATACCCTTCGCCTATGATTTTACCGTCGCACACGACTACCGCGCCAACCATCGGGTTGGGCGAGACATGCCCCCGCCCCAATGAGGCCAATTGCAAACAGCGGCGCATAAAAACGGCATCTATATCCCTGTCCATATCTCAAACTTTTTTATGTATCTTTGCAGAAAGTGGGGAGCAAAGGCTGTCGTCAATGCAAGCATCGGCGACACGTCTCGGATGAGATAGTCCCTCCCGGCACCCGAAAACCACCAATCGACCTATGCGACAAAGCATCGACCTACTGCGGCACAAACTGGGCGGTATATACCCCCCCGGCGAAATCACGGGATTCTCCCGAATGATTTTCGAGGCGTTATGCAACTATACCCCCACCGATATTCTGCTCCACAAAGATACGATTTTATCCGAGGATATACATCGAAAAATCGAAGGTATCGTCGAAAGGCTCTCTCGGCAAGAGCCCATTCAATATATTTTAGGGTTCGCCGACTTCTGCGGATACCGCTTCGACGTAGCGCCCGGAGTCCTTATTCCCCGCCCCGAAACCGCCGAACTGGTCGACCGAATCATTCGGGAAAACAGCGGAAAACAATACCGCATAGCCGACTTGGGCACCGGGAGTGGCTGCATAGCCATCGCTTTGGCTCTTGCCCTGCCGCTCTCCCGGGTCGAGGCATGGGACTTCTCTCTCGCCGCGCTCCGTATCGCCGAGCGAAACGCATCGAATTTAAATGCCCGGGTGAGCTTTGTCCATCGGGACATTCTTCAAGATTACGCCTCGGGGCTTCCCGGCGAATCGCTCGACATCATCGTCAGCAACCCTCCCTATATACGGGAATGCGAACGAGCTGCCATGAGCGACAACGTTCTGGCCTATGAGCCGCACGAAGCCCTTTTCGTCCCCGATGAAAAGCCCCTTCTCTTCTACGAGAAAATCGCCCGCGACGGCATGCACCTTTTGTCGCCCGGCGGGAAACTCTATTTCGAAATCAACGAGACACAAGGCGAGAATTGCGTCGACATGTTGAAATCGACCGGCTACGAACAAGTCGAAATCATCGAGGACTTGTACGGGAAAAATCGTTTCACCTCCGCTATCAAACCCCAACGACATGGCTAAGACTCTCACTCCCCCCGAAGCCCTACACCGAGCCGCCGCCCTCTGCTCCGCCTCGGAACATTGCATCGCCGACATTCGCCAGAAACTCACCCGATGGGGCATCGGGAACAACGACGCGCAATCTATCGTCGACCGATTGGTTCAAGAACGGTTTATCGACGAAAACCGATATGCCGTCGCCTTCGCAAAAGACAAATTCAGGTTCTCGGGGTGGGGTCGGATAAAAATACGTTATGCCTTGCAACAAAAGCAGATAAGCGACAGCGACATCAACGAGGCTCTCGCAGTAATCGACGAGGAACAATACACCGCCCGATTGCTCGACCTGTTGAAAACCAGAGCCCACCCGTTGGCCGACGAAGACCCAGAATCCCGCCGCGCCAAACTATTCAGGTTCGCCGCCTCCCGAGGATTTGAAAACAGACTTATTTTCAATGCGTTCAAATCTTTGGGACTATGAAAGCAGGGCTCTTTTTCAAAGAATTGACCGACCTGTTCTTCCCCCGGCTTTGTCCTATCTGCCGACAAGCCTTGAACCGGGGAGAAGAAGGCATCTGCACCACTTGTTTGCACCGGCTTCCGCGCACCGGCTATCATCGCGACCCATTTAGTCCCATGGCCCAGCTCTTTCTCGGGAAAGTGCCGATAGAGCGTTGTGCCGCCTTTTTCTTCTTCACCTCGCCCGGAGATGCCCGCCAACTGATACACCACATCAAATACCACGGCGGCAAACAGTGTGGCAGCATCATCGGCGAAATCTACGCCCATGAGCTGTTGCCCTCGGGGTTCTTCGACGGCATCGACGCTTTGGTTCCCGTCCCCCTGCACCCCTCCAAACTACGCCACCGAGGCTACAATCAATGCGAATGGATAGCCGCCGGAATCGAACGAGCCACCGGCATAGAACAATGCTCCGACTGGCTATACCACACCCGCAACACCCGGTCGCAAACCCGCAAAGGAATCTACGACCGCTGGCTCGATACCCACAAAGCCTACGAAACAGCGCCCGAGCTCGACCTCTCCCGCCGTCACATCTTGCTCATCGACGATGTCGTAACCACCGGAGCCACCCTACTCGCTTGCGCACAAGCGCTGTACACATGCGGAAATCCACGCATCAGTTGCCTGACACTCGCTGCCGCACAGTGAATTTTTTATATTTTTCATCGGTCTCACAACCGTTTATCTGCTATTTTTCTTACCTTTGTATGTCAAACATACTAAACATTATTCATCATGAAAACGGTAGAACGATTACTTGCAGAAAAACTATTGAAAATCAGAGCTATCATATTACAGCCCGAAAATCCTTTCGTTTGGGCATCTGGCTGGAATTCTCCTATATATACCGACAACCGCCGGACACTCTCCTACCCCGAAGTGAGAACTTTCATCAAAGTAGAACTTTGCCGGGTTATCATGGAAAATTTCGGCGAAGTCGACGCCATTGCCGGGGTCGCTACCGGAGCTATCGCTCAGGGCGCGCTCGTGGCCGAGACATTAGGACTACCTTATGTTTATGTCCGTTCGTCACCCAAAGACCACGGGTTGGAAAACCTCATCGAAGGCAACTTGAAGCCCGGTCAAAAAGTAGTTGTCATCGAAGACCTCATCTCTACCGGAGGCAGCAGTTTGAAAGCAGTCGAAGCCGTACGCAACGCCGGTTGCGAAGTCATTGGCATGGCCGCCATTTTTACCTATGGGTTCCCCATCTCCACCCGCAAATTCAAAGCGGCTCAGGTCGAATTAATCACATTGAGCAACTACAATGCCATGCTCGAGATTGCATTGGAAACCAACTATATCAAACCCGAAGACCTCGAAACCTTGCAAGAGTGGCGCAAAGACCCCGCAAACTGGCAAGGGCCTAACAACAATACACCTGCAGTATGACAAGTTTCGAAAGTAAAACCGTGAGAATAACTCACCCGGCCGAGAAAGTATTCGCCCTGCTATCCGACCTCTCCAACCTCGAACGCTTCCAAGGCGTACTGAACGCCCCCGGGAACGACAAGTTGAAAATTACAGGATACGACCGCGACAGCCTCTCTATCGAGGTGAGCCCCGTGGGGACTCTCACTTTCAGAATCGTAAATCGAGAGCCCTATAAAACCATCAAGTTCGAGGCCGAGAACTCACCACTTCCGCTCAATCTATGGATACAATTCGTCTCTACCGGAGAGAACGAAACAGCTTCGCGCATAACGATAAAGGCCGACCTTAACCCCTTTATCAAGCCCATGCTCTCCAAACCATTGCAAGAGGGAGCCGACAAAATGGCCGATATGCTTGTCGTACTTCCTTATGAATAGGAAGATTACCTTTTTCATGACAACCCAAAAACATAACCCGAATGGCACAAAAACTGTGGGAAAAATCGGTACAGGTCGACCGTGATGTAGAACGGTTTACCGTCGGGAGAGACCGGGAAATGGATTTATATCTGGCTCCCTACGACATTTTGGGGTCGCTGGCCCATATCGACATGCTGCAATCCATCGGACTGCTCTCGGCCGAAGAACTGGAAAAATTGACCGAGGAACTACGACTCATCTATCGCGATACCGAGTCGGGCAAATTCACAATCGAAGAAGGAGTCGAGGATGTCCATTCGCAAGTCGAGTTGCAGCTCACCCGCAGGTTGGGCGACATAGGTAAAAAGATACACAGCGGGCGTTCGCGCAACGACCAAGTATTGGTCGACTTGAAACTCTTCACCCGCGCAAGACTGCGACACATCGTAGAAAAAACCGCCAGACTATTCGACACGCTCATCGCACAAAGCGAAAAATACAAGCAAGTGCTCATGCCGGGATACACCCACCTGCAAGTAGCCATGCCCTCGTCGTTCGGGCTGTGGTTCGCCGCCTACGCCGAAAGTCTGGTCGACGACCTCATCGGCATGCAAGCCGCCTACCGGGTATGCAACCGCAACCCATTGGGCTCGGCTGCCGGATACGGCTCGTCGTTCCCCCTCAACCGCACAAAAACCACCGACAGCCTCGGCTTCGAGTCGATGGACTACAACGTCGTCTACGCTCAAATGGGGCGAGGGAAAACCGAGCGCGTCGTCGCCTCGGCCATCGCCTCGATTGCCGCCACGCTGGCCAAACTGGCCTTCGACGCCTGCCTGTACAACTCGCAAAATTTCGCCTTTATCAAGCTCCCCGACGCATTCACCACAGGATCGAGCATCATGCCCCATAAAAAGAACCCAGACGTATTCGAGTTGACCCGGGCCAAATGCAACAAAATACAGGCGATGCCCTACCAAATCACCCTTATCGCCAACAACTTGCCGTCGGGCTATTTCAGAGACCTTCAAATCATCAAAGAACTGTTCCTGCCGGCGTTCGACGAATTGGAAGACTGCCTGCACATGGTCGAGCTCATGATGTCGCAAATCGAAGTCAACGAGCATATCCTCGACGACAAACGCTACGACTACATGTTCAGCGTCGAGGAAGTCAATCGCCGTGTACAAGCCGGCACCCCGTTCCGCGACGCCTACAAACAAGTGGGATTGGAAATCGAAGCCGGGGACTTTACCCCCGACAAACACATCGCCCACACCCACGAAGGCAGCATAGGCAACCTGTGCAACGACCGCATCGTCGCCCTCATGCGACAAACACTCGACAGCTTCCAATTCGATAAAGCTCAAAAAGCCGAAGCACGGCTTTTAGGACGATAAAAAAACGACATTATGGACTACACCCCTCAACAAGACCGCTATACCAACGGCATGGTTTACCGCCGTTGCGGGAACAGTGGCATACAACTGCCCGTCATATCCCTCGGGTTTTGGCACAACTTCGGGTTCATCGACAACTACGCCACCGCCCTCGACATGGTCAAATACGCCTTCGACCACGGTATATGCCACTTCGACTTGGCCAACAATTACGGCCCCCCGGCCGGCAGCGCCGAAGAGAATTTCGGCCGTATGATGAAACAATGCTTCGCCCCCCACCGCGACGAAATGTTTATCTCGTCGAAAGCCGGTCACGAAATGTGGGACGGCCCTTACGGCGGGTGCAGCTCCCGCAAAAACCTCATGGCCAGTATCGACCAAAGCCTGCGGCGAATGAACATCGACTATGTCGACATCTTTTACAGCCACCGCTACGACGGCGTGACCCCCATAGACGAGACCATGCAAGCTCTCGTCGACATCGTGCACCAAGGCAAGGCCCTCTATATAGGGCTCTCGAAATACCCCATCGAAAAATTACTCTACGCCCTGAACTATCTGCACGAAGCCGGAGTACCCTGCCTCGCCTACCAAGGCCGCTACAACATGTTCGACCGCCTCATGGAAGAACGGCATCTGCAAATCTGCGCATCCAAAGGTATCGGGGTCGTCGCATTCTCGCCTTTGGCGCAAGGCATACTCACCGACAAATACCTCAACGGCATTCCCGCCGACTCCCGCGCCGCCCGACCCGAAGGCTATTTGAAAACCTCCGACGTCACCTCCGAGAAAATCGCCAAAGTAGCCCGCTTGAAAACAATAGCCGATGAGCGGGGACAATCCATTTCGCAATTGGCCTTGGCGTGGGTGCTGCGCCGGGACGAGGTAAGCAGCGTAATCATTGGCGCCCGCAACCTCGATCAACTGAAAGACAGCCTGCGCACCACCTCGAAACTCACCCTCGACACCTCGGAAATCAACCGCATAGAAGAGATATTGAAATGATGAAAAAATTGAGCTACATACTCGCCACTCTCACCGTCCTCCTCATCGCCGGCTGCGATGCCGGAGACCACGACCGCATACCGGCCGCCGCCGTTTTCGTAGAATTTAAAAGCCAAGTCGTGTGGGATCAATACGGCGTAACCGGCAGTTTCATGCACCGTCGCTTTATCCGCAATCAAAATGAACCCGCAGGATTCCCCTACACCATATCCTCGGCCACCGGATATAGCGGGCTCATGCTCGTGACCAACGAACACGCCACACCCTTCGTGTACGACCTGTGCTGCCCCGTAGAAATCAACTCCAACATACGCATCGAGTTCGACGACGAAAACCTCTGCCTGAGATGCCCCCGTTGCGGCTCCACCTACGACATCTCGACCGGAGGTCCCATGACAGGGTCGGCAGCCGACGGCCGCTACTTCCTGCAAAGCTACATCATCACACCCTATGGCACCGCCGGAGGCTGGCGAATATCGCGCTGACCCCATGCACCAATGGAACCGGCAGACTCTCACTCAGACGAATGTGCCCCGCATACCCCGAAAGGAAAAGCACATCACAGCAGATATAAAACCAAGCCCCGTATATTTTCCGACCTGTAATTTGGCAGAAACGAAAAAGCATTCTATCTTTGCACACGCAATTGCGAAAATAGCTCAGTTGGTAGAGCACAACCTTGCCAAGGTTGGGGTCGCGGGTTCGAGTCCCGTTTTTCGCTCCAAGGCTGCCCGAATGGTGGAATGGTAGACACGAAGGACTTAAAATCCTTTGGCTATTGCAGCTGTGGGGGTTCAAGTCCCCCTTCGGGTACTGCATAGAGTTGATAATCAAAAGATTATCAACTCTTTTGTTTTTATAGGAAACTTAAATGAAGTGCTCCCCTCCGTCACAAATAAAATTTTTCCCAGTGTGGTCTATTTCAGGTTTTTCACAGCTTGCAGAATCATATCCACAGCTCCGTCGATACCGGTTCGCTCGGTATTAATAATTAAATCATAGCCGGCGACGTCGGTCCACTGCTTGCCGGTATAATGCCAATAGTGATTGGCTCGTCCGGTATTCACCCGCTCGATTTTACGGGCAGCTTCATCGGCGGGGATATGAAGTTTATCGGTAACCTGCCTGATGGCAAATTCCCTACCCGACATGATAAAGACACGAAGCACATGAGGATTATCACGGAGTATCCAATTGCCCAACCGCCCGATAATTACACACGGGCCGTTGTGTGCCAACTCACGAATGATGCGGCTTTGGTTCACATAAATGGCATCTTCTTTCGACGGATTCATCGAGGCGGGAATACCGCTATCGGCAAATATCAGTTCCCACAACCGGCCGGTCGAAATATTCTGCTCTGTCTCGGCCACAAAATCGGTGGAATATCCCATTTGCCGGGCGGTTCGGTCTATAATCTGACGGTTATAACATGGGCACCCCAAACGGCGGGCGACCGCCTCGCCCACGGCATTGCCGCCACTGCCATACATGCGGGCGATGGTAATAATGCGGTGCCCGTTCCATTCATCTCCGGCGGCCACCGTGGCGGCATCCCGCTCGGCCTTGGGTATGAATATCTTGTCGAGCCACCCGATATGCGGCGAAATAATCCTAACCATCATGCCTACATAAAACATCGAGACCAAAGTTCCTACTCCTACCATCTCCCAACTCCACCGGCCGAAATAGATAAACATCAAAACCGTACCTACACAAACCAAAAAGGTATCGGTACAGATTTTCACTTTGCCAAAATCTCGATTGATCGTTTTGGAAATAGCCAGCGGAAAGCCTTCCCCGGCAAGCATCAACGAATCGCAACGCACTTCGCAGGCTATGCCAAACGCCAATATGGCTCCACCGATGAGCAACTCGACAAATCGCAACGGATAGCCTATCATGGGATTCATATCGAACGGGATCTGCAAAAAGCCCGTCAACCACATCGTCAAGTCGGTATAGAACCCGAAAAGAAAAGAGACCAAAATTTGAGCGTATTGGCGTTTTTCAAAATTCTTCCGCAACAACAAAACCTGCATCGAGATGAAAAACACATGCATACATATCGTCAACTGCCCCATCGTGAGACCTATCCCCGGGATAAGCGACAGAATATAAGGCGGAGCCGAAATAGGCGACGACCCGAGATTGGCACGAATCGACAACGATGTGCCGAATGCTATTATAAAAAGAATAACTACAAAACCGGCATAGCGACGCAACCACTCTGCCTTACTCCTCTTCTCTCTCACTGTTCCATATTTCAAATCGCCTGCGAAATTACACAAAATTCGGCCTTGGCGTCCGGCCGTGCCTTCGGCTTTAAACATATTTATACTTGATAACACGGCTCAAAAAAACGTGGCAATCGATAAAAGTGGTATATACTCCCGTAATTGATACAGCAGCGTGCCAACGACAGGTGTAATTTCGCCTCACGAATCTCATCATCAAAATTTTCGAAATCTACGATTCACAAAGCTATTTTCACCCTATCGATAGTCGGGATACGGTTATATCCCGCAAAAGCCGAAAATCAAATTCAAGAAAAGAATCACCGCCACCGTAGCCACTACATTGACCAAATCTGGGATGGTATGGGCGATGAAGCCTTCTATCTTTTCGATGTTCTGGTCCATCGTTTTCTTAATGGCTCCCGTGGAAGTGTTGTTCAGATACCCTAACGGGAGTTTTCCGATATGCTCGGACAGGCGGACGCACAACCCATATAAAATACAGAATGCCGCTACATGCGAGGACATCAGAGCTGCGTACAGCAATACCAATCCGCCAACAAGCCCTCCAAACGCTATCCATCCCCAGCGCATCATATACGTTCCGTCCGAAGTGGCAGGATTTACGCCATGTGACAGCAGTTCTTTTAGGATTTCATAAACAGCCCAATAAGGCACTAGCATACATACCGCCCTTCCGGCGGACAACGAGGGTGTGTCAAAAAGCACACCTTCGCACAAAGAAAGAGACGCAGGCAGTTGAAAGAACTGGAAGCGCACAGGGACAAGCTGCGGGAATACGACAACCATCTGTTATCTACAGTTTCCACCCCGAAATACTTTCCTGTATATTCCACAAATGGGCATATAGCCCTTCTTTTCGGACAAGCTCATCGTGTGTGCCTTCTTCCTTTATCCGCCCATTGTCCAAGACGATTATCCGATCGGCATCCTTGATTGTTTTGAGCCTGTGGGCAATGGCAATGACGGTGCGTCCTTTAATCAAAGAGTCGATGGCTTTCTGCACCTCTACTTCATTTTCTGGGTCGAGCGAGGCGGTCGCTTCGTCCAATAGGATAACAGGCGCGTCTTTCAGTATGGCGCGGGCGATGGATATGCGCTGTTTCTCGCCTCCGGACAAGGTACAGCCTCCTTCGCCCACCATCGTGTCGTAGCCTTGCGGCAAGCGCATGATGAAGTCGTGGCAACAGGCTTTCTTGGCGGCAGTAATGATTTCCTCGTCTGTCGCGTCTGTCTTGCCGAAACGGATATTGTTGCGTATCGTGTCTTGAAACAGATAGACATCTTGGAACACCATAGAGATATGGCTCATCAGGCTTTCGGGAGCTATTTCGTCCATCGGCATACCGCCAAAGAAGATACGTCCCTGCTGTGGGTCGTAGAAACGGGCGCAAAGTTTCATCACCGTGCTTTTCCCGCTTCCCGAAGGGCCAACAAGAGCTGTCAAGGAGTTTTTGGGGAGCGTGACGGTTATGTCGTGCAGCACTTCTTTGTCCTGATAAGCAAACGATACATGCTCAAACCGGATGTCGCCTGCCGCCGGGGATTGCCGTTCTCCTTTCATTTCCGGCTCGTTCATTAAGGAAAGAATACGTCCTCCTGCAATGGAAAAGTATCGGAACTCGGTGAAATTGGTGAGGGCGGAAGTCAGCGGGTCGAACACACGGGAACCGACTACGAGAAACAGCACGAACACAAGGATAGAAAGTTGTCCTCCCAGCAAGAGGTAAGTGCCGCACAGGACCATCATCGTCAGCCCGGCACGAACTATCGTGATGCTCAACAGGACGAACGGGCCTAACAGCGCTTCCTGACGGATGCAGGCACGGCGAAGTTCGGCAAAGGCATCGCGCAGCCGGACGAAACGGTCGCCCAACAGATTGTAGGCTTTCATCACCCGAATACCCTGCAAGTATTCCTCCAATCGGTTTCCCGCGTTTATCTTCGCTTGGATTTGCCTGCCGCTCAGCTTCCGCTGCGCCTTTGTACTTGCCCACAGGACGAGCAAGGCAAGCGGCAAGGCGGCAAACATACTGACCGCCATTCTCCAATCTATCCATATCAATGAAGCAAAAGCCAGCACTGGCATTACCACTGCGCCCATCAATTGGGGCAGATGGTGAGAGATTCCCGTTTCTGCCATCATGAAATCCGTAATCAGCATGGAGGACAAGTCGCCGGGGTCACGCCTTGAAAGGAAGCCTAATGAAAGTTTCCGCAGGTGTTCCGCCAGTGACAAACGTCCCGAAGCACTCATTTCGTAGGCTCCACGGAAATTGGCGCGGTAAGAAGCCCTTTCCGCCAAAGCCATGACCAGCATATAAATGGTCATAACGCCGAATATCCACCACAAGCGGGTCGTGTCGAGCGGCTGTCCGCTTCCGTCAAACGCATTGAAAATGATGCGTATTGCCTCTATGGAAAGGCAAAACGGCACGATATTGACCAAATTGGCAAGCATGGTGTAACCCACAGGCTTGTAAAGCCGTTCGGTATGTCCTATTGTTATGTTTTTGACTGCATTCATATTCTAAATCCTTTCATTTATGTGCTATAATATGTAATTCTTCTTTTTTGCGAATTGTTTTGACCGACGAGAAGCCTGCTTCAAACAATAGCTGTTTCAATTCATCGGCAGTATAGACCATCATTCCGTCTATCCGTTCCGTCCACATTTTTCCAAGTTCGGGATCGCTCGCTTCCAAACTGATAAGAAAACAGCCTCCTTTTCGGAGCACACGCGCCACCTCAGACAACGCCTTGTTTACAGGCGACCAGAAATAGAGCGTTTCAAAAGCTGTGACAGCATCAAACGCTTCCTCTTTATAGGGCAAGGAACAGACATCCCCTTGTTGTATGAAACATCTTTTATCCAAGTCTTTTGCATTGTACTTTTGGGCGAATGAAACACTTTCTTTTGACAGGTCTATGCCGTAGATGTTGCCTTTCGGACATAAATTCAATAGACGTTTCAAATTCGCACCGCCGCCGCAGCCTATATCAAGCACATTCCATTCCGGCTGCCATTCCACTTGCTTCATGCCACGATTGGCCAAAGATGCATGAAAACAATTCATTCCCCGCAAAATCATCCGTCCCCAGAATCCTTGCGGACAGCTTGTGTTTTGCAAAACCTTGTTTAAGAAGTTCTTTTTACTCATATGACTTTTAATTTTTGTTCAACGTCCAATGGTATGCGCTCGTATAGGCATCCCACATATTTTTATATACGCCCTCTGTCACGGACAGTTGTTCATGCTTTCCGCACTGCACGATGCGCCCTTCTTTCAAAACGACAATCTGATGCGCGGAGATAACGGACGAAAGGCGGTGTGCTATCACGATAACTGTCTTGTCCTTTATCAGCGACTGCAAAGCCATCTGCATTTTATGCTCGTTTTCAGGGTCGGCAAAGGCAGTCGCTTCGTCCAGCACCAGTATCGGCGCATTCTTCAATATGGCGCGAGCCACACATATCCGTTGGGCTTCGCCGCCGGACAGAAAAACACCTTTGTCGCCAATCCGTGTTTCATAGCCTTGCGGCAGACGCTCTATGAAGTCGTGGCATTGGGCGGCTTCTGCGGCAGCTATCACTTTTTCTTTCGTGGCATCAGGAGAGCCGACGGCAATGTTCTCATACAGCGTGTCGTAGAAAAGGAAAGTGTCTTGAAACACGAATGAAACCATGTCCATCAGCTTTGCAGTAGCTATCTGACGTATATCCACACCACCTATGCAGATTTCCCCTTGCTCCACATCCCAGAACCGGGGTATCAGGTTGGCAACCGTTGATTTTCCACTTCCTGACGGTCCAACAAGGGCGGTTATTTTTCCCTGCGGAGCGATGAAACTGACATCGCGTAGGGCTTCTGTCCGTGTTCCCTGTTCCGTATTTTCGTAGGAAAATGACACATGGCGAAACTCCACATCGTAAGCGGTCGGCACCTTAGGATGTTCCGGCTCCGGCACAGGCTTCTTTTCCAATATACGGTCGATACGGTTTACCCCTTCGTTGATGTCGCGTGTGTTGCCTCCTAAAAAGGTCAGTTTGTAAACGGGCGAAGCCATGCCCGGTCCCATGATGATGAAGAACAGCCACACCACAGCCAATGAAAGCGATTGCGGACTGGCTTGCAACAGCAGGATGCCCATCGGGAGTATAAATGTCACCATCGAATTGAGCAGGACGGTAAATGCAATCATCCCGTTCTGATAGGTGTCGCAACATTTCAAAGCGAATGTCTTGTATGCCTGTATCTCGGCGTTGAACTGGCGGAACGAGCGGACACTTTGCCCGAAAATCTTGACTACGGGCATTCCCCGTACATATTGAACGGCAGATGCGCTCATCTTTTCCTGTGCATCGTAATAGATAGACATGAACTCCCTTGCCCGTTTCCCCATGAAATTGGAGAATTGCAGGAAGAGGCTAATCACCACGACCGCCAGACAGACCACCGTCAGCCACACATCCAAAGAGAAAAAGATGACCAGCATTACCGCCACCGTTGCCACTACATTGACCAAATCCGGGATGGTATGGGCGATGAAGCCTTCTATCTTTTCGATGTTCTGATCCATCGTTTTCTTGATGGCTCCCGTGGAAGTGTTGTTCAGATACCCTAACGGGAGTTTTCCGATATGCTCGGACAGGCGGACACGCAACCCATACAAGATGCGGAAAGCAGCCACATGGGAGGACATCAGAGCAGCATAGAGCAATATCAATCCGCCAACAAGCCCTCCGAAGGCTATCCATCCCCAGCGCATCATATACGTTCCGTCCGAAGCGGCAGGATTTACGCCATGCGACAGCAGTTCTTTTAGGATTTCATAAACCGCCCAATAAGGCACAAGCATACATACCGCACTTCCGGCGGACAGCAGACCTGCCAATATAAGCAGACCTTTCTTTTGTCCCGCTATCTCGAACAGTCGGGACAAACCTTCTTTCTTTTTTGACTTTTCCATTGTTATTACGTTATTTTGAAATGATTTTATAGCCCAGCAACGAACTGAACTTATAGCACAACCGCGTCATCCTCCCCAATATCTGCCCGAAGAAAAAGCCCCAGCGCGGGCGGAAGAACTTCATGTAGTTGGCTTGCTCGATGAGTTGCAAGGCTGGTTCCCATTGTTCCACTAAATGCCCATCGCTCAGCCCGGAACGGATTTGAGCTTCGTGCTTGCGAAGGGAATCGGGCTTCACACCGTGCCGGCTCATCATCGTGCCGCAGACATCAAACCACAGTTCGCCTCCCCCGAAACAGCTCGCTACAGCGTGCAAGAAGGTCTTTACCTGTTTCTCGTAAAAATACATCAGCACACCCTCTACGATGAAGATAAATTCCCCGTCGGGATGTTTGCGATGCAAGTCATCCATCCACTCGGTTTCCAGCAAAGACGCCGCAATATAGACATTGCCCGGCTGTTCGGGTATCAACTCCCGGCGCAGCGCGATGACCTCAGGCAAATCCAAATCATAAAAGACCGCTTTCCCGCCTCCGATGCGCTGGAAACGGGTGTCCAGACCGCAGCCCACATTGACTACGACCGGACGGGGATGCGCTTCAATAAACCGCCGCACGGCATGGTCGAAATACCATCCGCGCACCACGCATCCCACTTCGCTCAGCTTTGCCCCGTCAAATTGGGAGTAATCGTATTCCAGACTGTCTGCCAGCCGTTCCGCTGTCTTGTCATACAGGATGGGATTGTTCCGGCGGCTTTCTTTGGCTCTCATGTATAGCGGAATAAGAAGCGTTTCCGCTACGATGCTCTTAAACTCGTGTTTCATCTTTATTCTATTTTAATCGTGAACGTTTCGATCGAACGTGAGAAAGGTGCGCAATAGCGAACGATATTCAGATTTGTTCATAAAAAAAGGAGGAAACCTCCGTGAAGATTTCCTCCCTGCCAGCCGTCCTGACGCGACTGATTGTCTGTATGTGCGTTGCCTATATCTCATATTTTGATAATTGCCCTCCAACCTTGAATTTCAAACAGTATGTAATCGTGCAGAATAACCTCCATTTCCTGCCGGGGTACGGAGTGCATCAGCAGTTCCTCGAACATCGTGAACATCCATACCGTATGCAGATGGATGATGAAGTCGGACACCGACGTATTGATTTCGGGATGCTTCTGCTGCATGGACGCGAACCATGCCTTGACCACTTCCGTAGAACGGTCGGTATAATTCTCGCGGAAGCGTTCCAATGAAGAACCTTGTGCATGGAACAACAAAATTCCCATCAGTATGCGGTGCTTGTCAATCAACGAAACATATTCGTCTATGCAGGATTTCAGGTATTTTTCCGACCGCATCATCATAATGTCCTCACCCCGTATGCCGTGGTGTTCTTGCAGCATGGCTTCCAAAGCATACAAGACAGGACGGACTACTTCACGGAACAATTCATCTTTGTTCGTGAAGTAGTTATAGATATTCCCGACACCAACACCTGACAACTCCGCTATTTCGCGCATGGAAGTCTTGGAATAGCCTTTCTGTCCGAATTGCTGTCTGGCAATCGTCAATATCCGACCTCGTATGTCCTCTTTCAGCACTTGCATTTATAACGAACAATGTCTGTTTTTAATTATTTGCAAAGGTACAAGGCTTGAAATTGTCGGACAATACCTATTATTAGGGATTTAATTTTAACATCACAAAACTATATTTCATCGGACAAAAACCAATTGACTTCAAGTGTAATATAATCTCACTCAATCAAAAGGCACAACCCAATTCTCGTCCCGAGCCGCTTCGAAACAGAGGGCTATTTGCTCGTAGGTGACTTTGTCTTCCGAGAGAGGCGGCAGTTCGTCCAAAGCGAAATAGGCGCTACCCAATGTCTCGGTATTTGGGCGGAAAGCCCCTCGCTTCACTCGGCAAAGGAAAAAGGCTTTGCACACGTTGTAGGCATAAGGCGGCCTATTATGGAGATTACGGTCTTGCAGAGCCAGCAGCCGCACGACCTCCACTTCGAGACCGGCCTCTTCAAGTACCTCTTTCTCGGTATTGCTTTTGAGAGTCTGGTTCACATCGACCCACCCTCCGGGGAGCGACCATGTACCGTCGCGCTCCTCGACCAGCAGAATTTTCCCCGCCTCGAAAATCGCCGCCCGAGTATCGAGTTTGGGAGTCTGAAAACCCATTTCTCCACAAAACAGGTGCTTTACCTGCTCACACGGCAGGTCGGTATAGCAGCTCACGATTTCGGCCGAGAGGTCACGAATACGCTGGAAACGCTCCAGATCAAAAACGTCTTTCGAATAAGCCAATCCGGCCTGAGCGATAAACTGCAACTCTTTGGCCCAATCGAGCCACCGGGGGCTTGGATTTTTTTGTGATTCCATAGCAAAAATGTTTATAAAAGAAACGTAAAAATCCACACAAAAGTATAGCTACCTCCTATAAATCCCGCCTTGTAAAATACCTGTAAAATAGGTAGTACAATCGGTAATTTATCTACACGGCACACGGCTGGCACGCCCTATCTTTGTAACTGATTCATCGGGTTTCGTGCCGAACAAAAAGTGCCACGTTCCTACCAATGATTCCAATCGTTGACCTATAAAGAGAAAAGGATAAAAAAATGACAGATTAAAACAGTTTTTTTGAACAAAGTTTCACCGAGATAAAAAAATCTTTGTGTATTTTCGTAATGATTTTTCATTTTGGAAAAAATTATCACGATACATCACTTAACTGCTAAAAACGAACTTCTATGTTACGAAAAATCAGGATAGCCGCCGCAACTATCTGCTTTGCACTCATCACACTACTGTTTCTCGACGTCACGGGTACATTGCATCTGTGGTTCGGTTGGCTGGCGAAGATACAGTTCCTACCGGCCATATTGGCGCTAAACGTAGGCATTGTCGCATTTTTGGTTATTCTCACCTTGCTCTTCGGACGTATCTACTGCTCGGTCATCTGCCCGCTGGGCGTGTTCCAAGACATTGTCTCGTGGCTGGCAAGCAAGCGCAAACGGAATCGATTCCGCTACTCGGCCGCCCTCTCGTGGTTGCGCTATGGCATGCTGGTTGTCTTCGTCGCACTCCTACTGGCCGGGTTAGCCTCTTGGGCTGCGCTCATCGAGCCATACAGCGCCTACGGCCGCATCGCCTCCAACCTGTTCGCACCCGTTTACCGATGGGGCAACAACCTGTTCGCAGCCATAGCCGAGCATGTCGACAGCTACGCCTTCTACTCGGCCGAGATATGGCTCAAAAGCCTTCCCACTCTCCTCATCGCCATCGCCACATTGGTAATCATCGTCGTATTGGCTTGGCGCAACGGACGTACCTATTGCAACACCATTTGCCCCGTAGGCACCGTATTGGGACTTCTGTCGAGATTCTCGCTCTTCCGCCCGGTAATCGACACCGACAAATGCAACGGCTGTCAATCGTGCGCCCGCAACTGCAAAGCCTCGTGTATCGACGCCAAAAACCACACAATCGATTACAGCCGCTGCGTGACCTGTATGGACTGCATCGGGAAATGCACTCAACACGCCATACACTATGTGCCTCGCACCCGGGCGGTTCATAAACCGAACCAATCCCTCACCGAAGCGAAAAAAGAGGGTACAACCGGTTCCCGCCGCACATTCCTGTCACTAACCGGTTTATTGGCAACGACCGCCATACTGCACGCACAAGAGAAAAAAGTCGACGGAGGGTTGGCGGTCATAGAAGACAAAAAGATTCCCAAGCGCGCCACACCTATCACCCCGCCGGGGTCACTCAGCGCGTCGCACTTCGCGCAACACTGTACCGCTTGCCAATTGTGCATAGCCAATTGCCCCAACCAAGTATTGCGCCCGTCGGGCAACCTGATGACTTTCATGCAACCCGAGATGTCGTATGAACGAGGATATTGCCGTCCGGAATGTGCTAAATGTGCCGAAGTTTGTCCCACCGACGCTATCCATCTGACTTCCTTGGCCGAGAAATCGAGCATACAAATAGGCCATGCCGTATGGGTAAAAGCCAATTGCGTGCCCCTCACCGATGGCGTGGAATGCGGCAACTGTGCCCGCCACTGCCCCACGGGAGCCATACAAATGGTCGCCTCAGATGCCGACAACCCCTCCTCGCCCAAGATTCCGGCCATAAACATAGAGCGCTGTATCGGCTGTGGCGCCTGCGAGAATCTATGTCCCGCCCGCCCGTTTAGCGCCATTTATGTCGAGGGACACAAAAAGCACCGTATCATCTAACCCTCAAAACGAAAGACAATGGAAAACAAACATAAAAAAAATATCGATCGAAGAGATTTCTTGAAAGTGTTGGGGGGCACAGCCGTGGCTTCGGCAACTATCCTTCCCGGCTGTAAAGAGCGGAAAGACTCAGCATACACGGCAACGACCGAAATCCCTACCGACCAAATGACTTACCGGACAAACCCGGGCAACAACGACCGGGTATCGTTGCTCGGCTACGGCATGATGCGGTTGCCGCTCATACCCTCGCCCGACGGCACGCACGACACAATCGACCAAGAAGCGGTAAACGAGTTGGTCGATTACGCCATCGCACACGGCGTGAACTACTTCGACACCTCCCCCGTGTATGTGCAGGGAGGTTCCGAAAAATCGACCGCCATCGCCTTGAAACGATACCCCCGCGATAAATATTTCATCGCCACAAAACTGTCGAACTTTTCCAACTTCACACGAGAAAACTCTATCGCCATGTATCGCCAATCGTTTGTCGACCTGCAAGTGGATTATATCGACTATTACCTGCTTCACTCGATAGGCAACGGCGGCATCGAGACTTTCAGGGCTCGATACATCGACAACGGGATTATCGACTTTCTTTTGGAAGAGCGCAAGGCGGGACGTATCCGCAATCTCGGCTTTTCGTTCCACGGAACACAAGACGTATTCGACGAAGTACTGGCCATGCACGAGACGGTGCATTGGGACTTCGTACAGATACAGCTCAATTATGTAGACTGGCGACACGCCTCGGGGCGCAACGTCAATGCCGAATATCTCTATGCCGAGCTGGAAAAACGCCATATTCCCGCAATCATCATGGAGCCCCTGCTGGGAGGCCGCCTGTCAAACGTACACGACCATATCGCCGCCAAGCTCAAACAGCGCAAACCCGAGTCGAGCGTAGCCTCGTGGGCGTTCCGATTCGCTGGTTCATTTCCCGGTGTGCTCACCGTGTTAAGCGGCATGACCTACATGGAACACTTGCAAGACAACCTGCGCACCTACTCCCCTCTCGACCCGCTCACCCCCGACGACCGGGAGTTTCTTGAAGAGACCGCCCAGTTGATGATGCGCTATCCCACTATCCCCTGCAATGACTGTAAATACTGCATGCCTTGTCCCTACGGGTTGGATATTCCGGGCATTCTGCTCCACTTCAACAAATGTATCAACGAAGGGAATATGCCGGCTTCGTCACAAGACGAAAATTACCGCAAAGCCCGCAGGGCATTCCTCATCGGATATGACCGCAGTGTGCCCAAACTAAGGCAGGCCAACCACTGTATCGGGTGTGGACAGTGCAATCCCCATTGCCCGCAAAGCATCGATATTCCCAAAGAAATGCAACGTATCGACAAATTTGTCGAAGACTTGAAACAGGAAAAAGAATTTTAATCTAACATGGAGTACAGAGTATTAGGAAGAACCGGCATACGGGTAAGCGCCATAGCGCTCGGCTGCGAGGGATTCATGAACAAAACGGCCAAAGAGGTGAAAGCCGATTTCGATTTTGCTATCGACAACGGTATCAACTTCGTCGACATCTATTCTTCGAATCCCGAGTTGCGATCCCACATCGGAGCCGCATTGGAGGGTCGTAGGGAAAATTTTGTCATACAAGGGCACCTATGCACCACTTGGGAAAACGGCCAATATCTGCGCACCCGTGACTTGCAAAAAGCCGAAGCCTCGTTCGACGATCTGCTTCACCGACTTCGCACCAACTACCTCGATATAGGCATGATACACTATGTCGATGCCGAAGATGATTTCCACACAGTATTCGACCACGGAATCATCGACATGGCCCTGCGGTTGAAAGCCGAGGGGAAAATACGCCACATCGGCATGAGCAGCCACAATCCCGTTATCGCCAAAATGGCGGTGAAAACCCGGCTGATCGATGTCATACTCTTCTCGGTAAACCCCTGCTACGACCTGCTCCCTCCCAACGAAGATGTCGATGTGCTATTCGCCCAAGAGAGCTACAACCGCACATTGCACAACATCGACCCCGCACGGGAACAATTCTACAACCTATGCGCCCGGGAAGGTGTGGGTATCGATGTGATGAAAGTCTTTGGCGGAGGCGATTTGCTCAATCGGGAAAACTCTCCTTTCGGTTTCGCCCTCACCCCGGTACAAGCCCTCGAATACGCCTTGACCCGCCCCGGCGTGGCCGCAGTTATGGTAGGCTGCAAAAACAGGAACGAAATAGCCGAGGCCGTCGCTTGGTGCGACGCTTCGCCCGAAGAGCGGGACTACACCTCGGCCTTGGCTCGCTCCGACAAATTTTCTTGGCAGGGGCACTGCATGTATTGCGGACACTGCGCCCCCTGCACCTCGAAAATAGACATTGCCTCGGTGAACAAATTTTATAATTTAACTGTTTTTCAAAATGAAATTCCCGAAACCGTGCGAGAACATTACAAGGCACTTCCACACCACGCATCGGAATGTGTCGAATGCGGAGCCTGCGAGACTCGTTGTCCGTTTGGCGTGAAAATCATCGAATCCATGCGACGAGCCGCACAACAATTTGGGTATTGACACAGTCCCCAAAACGACTATCACATGAAGTAAATAACCGAGAAGCTCACCCCTGTGGCTTCTGCCGAATTGCGCTGTGGACACACATAGAGAGCCTCCCGAGAGACTTCTCTCCGAAACAGCCAGTTTGCAAACCGAAAAAAGAAGAATTGTATAAACGAATGAAAACTACATTTTTGCTCCTTTCTTTATGCTTGGCCGGACCCGCTTCGGCTCAAAACGACACCCCCAACGAAAACACGCTCCTTGCCATGGCCGGGAAACCTACCGACCCGATTCACATCGACGAAGTTGTCGTTACCGGCACACGCAATGAAACGGATGTGCGACATCTTTCCCAGACCGTATCAGTAGTGGGGCGTTCCGTGATCGAACAGAGTATGCAGCCGTCACTCCTGCCCGTGCTGACCGAACAGGTGCCGGGACTTTTCGTCACCGAGCGTGGCGTGATGGGCTACGGCGTGTCCGATGGACAGGCCGGAACCATCTCCTTGCGCGGCCTGAGCGGAGGCAGCGCACAACTGATGGTGCTGATTGACGGGCATCCACAGTATGCTGGCATTTTCGGGCACCCGATAGCCGATGCCTACCAGTCGCTGCTTGCCGACCGGGTGGAGGTGCTACGCGGCCCGGCATCCGTGCTCTACGGCTCGAACGCTATGGGCGGTGTCATTAACATCGTCACCCGCAAGATGCACGAGGACGGAGTACGCACCGACCTTCACGCCGGTTATGGCTCGTACAACACGCTGGAAACGGAACTGACCAACCGTGTACGCAAAGGACAGTTCAACAGCGTGGTGAGCGGCTCTTACAACCGCACGGACGGGCATCGTGCCGATATGGGATTCGAGCAATACGGCGGCTACGCCAAGCTGGGCTACGAGGTCACCGACAACTGGAACATGTATGCCGACGTGAACGTGACGCACTTCAACGCTTCTTATCCCGGTCCGGTGTCAGCTCCATTGGTAGACGGTGACCAGCGTATCACACGCGGAGTGACATCCTTTGCCCTCAGCAACAACTACGAAAAGACCTCCGGCGCCCTGAGTTTCTTTTACAACTGGGGCGACCATTGGGTTAACGACGGCTATACCCCCAGTGCAGGCGAGACCTCACAGGACGGGCGTTTCAATTCCAACGACGACATGATGGGCGTGTCGCTCTACCAGAGCACCCGGTTCTGGAAGGGAAACCGTATCACGCTGGGCTTCGACTGGTTCCGTTACGGCGGCAAGGCTTGGACGGACTATGTGTCGGGTGAGAATGCCGGAACACGCAGCTACTTGGTGGACAAGCACGAGTATGAGGTGGCCGGTTATGTAGATTTCCGTCAAGACATCGGGCACTGGCTGACGCTGAATGCCGGACTTCGCGTTGACCACCACTCGCGTGTCGGTACGGAGTGGATTCCGCAAGCCGGACTCGCCTTTCATCTGCCGCACGCCATCGAACTGAAAACATCTGCCACCAAAGGGTTCCGTTATCCCATCCTGCGTGAGATGTATATGTTCCCTCCGCAGAATCCCGACTTGCAGCCGGAGTCGATGTGGAACTACGAGATTGCCCTGTCGCAGACGTTGCTGGACGGACGGTTCAAATACGGAGTAAATGTCTTCTACATCGACGGCAAGAACCTCATCATGCGCTTGCCCAATCCCAATGGAACAGGTATGCTCAACCAGAACTCCGGCACGATAGATAATACCGGCGTGGAACTTCAAGCAGCATACCGCATCAATAGGGAGTGGTCGGTAGACGGCAATTACAGTTTCCTGCACATGGAGAATCCGGTCATTGCCGCACCGGAGCATAAACTATATGCCGGAGCCAATTTCACCAAAGGCCGCTGGAGCGTTTCCTCAGGTCTGCAATATATTGCTGGACTGTACACAACCGTTGGCGACAATCCGCAGCAGGAGGATTTTGTACTGTGGAATCTGCGGGGCTCTTTCCGCATCTGCAAGTGGCTTAATGTCTGGGCGCGCGGCGAGAACCTGCTGGCTCAGAAATATGAAATCAATGCCGGCTATCCCATGCCACGCGCCACGGTCATGGCCGGCGTAAACCTGAAATTCTAACCTCTATAAAATAAATATACTATGCAAACCAAATTCATCTCTATCGTCTTATGGTCACTCCTGACGGTGACATTTGGGTTCGGCTGCAACTCCCAAGCCCAAAATCAAGAACAATCACTCTCACAAAAAGAACAAAGTGTCGCCAAAGTATATATGTTTAAAGAGATTACGCCCGAGAATCTGGTAAAAATCTACGAAGTTCTGGGACGTGAAGCTACCGGCAAAGTAGCTATAAAACTATCAACCGGCGAACCGGGTGGCCATAACTTCCTGCAACCGGCTCTTATCAAAGGACTCGTACAGCAAGTAAACGGGACCATCATCGAGTGCAACACAGCCTATGGAGGAGGCCGCTCCGATACTGAAAGCCATTTGAAAGCAGCTGCCGACCACGGATTTACGGCTATCGCCCCCGTCGATATTATGGACGCCAACGGTGAGACAGACCTCCCGGTTACAGGGGGTAAACATCTCACCCGGGATATTGTAGGGAAAAACTTCCTGAATTATGATTTTACCATTGTCTTGTCTCACTTCAAGGGCCACGCTATGGGCGGATTCGGAGGCGCTATCAAAAATATGTCGATTGGTATCGCCTCGGCAAACGGCAAGCGTTATATCCATTCGGCCGGAGCAAGCACGACCAGTTGGGGCAGCCCCGAACAAAACGATTTCCTCGAATCAATGGCCGAAGCCGCAAAAGCGGTAGCCGACCATTGCGGGGACAATATCCTTTACATCAGCGTGGCCAACAACCTGTCGGTAGACTGTGATTGCGACTCCTCTCCGGCAGACCCCGAAATGGGCGACATCGGCATTCTTGCCTCGCTCGACCCCGTGGCATTGGACAAAGCCTGTACCGACTTGGTTCGCAGCTCCGAAGACCACGGCAAGATTCATCTCATCGAGCGTATCGACTCCCGTAATGGAATGCATACCCTCAAATATGCCGAGCAGATAGGGCTTGGTAGCCAAGACTATCAATTGATAGCTCTCGACTGATACCCCCGAAAATAATATTCCCTTGACCCTATTTCCCCGGTCCTACAAACACGAGGAGCCACGGCATGCAACCGCGGCTCTTCGTGTTTAAAACCTGCCCTATATCGATTACTCTGAGCTAAAACGAGAACTTCACCCCAGCAAAGTAGCTACGAGGCATAGATGGGCCATAGATATAACCCGAGTCACGGTCTTTCCCTTGATCGAAATCGCGCTGATAGGCATTGAAAATATTCTGCACTCCGGCATTCACCTGTAACGTGATGAGTTTATAGAGAGTAAAATCGTACGACACTTTCAGATTCATATCGAAGAAATCGGGAGTGGTCTCGGCCACGTCTTTGGGAATATACCCTTTCATGTGCTGCACGAGCATAGAGCCCGTATAGGTTCCCGAGAGAGCGATATTCAACGGTTTTATCGGGGTATAAGTAGCCGTGAAATAGCCATACCAGTCGGGAGTGCGGAATATGCGCCTTTCGGCGGGGACAGTCTCGTCCTCGCTCCACTTCTCGGGCTCGGTATAATGGCTTTGCTGCCAAGTGACTCCGGCCTGTAACTGGATAAGCGAAAGATAGGCGATCTTGCCTTCGACCGTTATGCCGGCAACCTCGGCGCCTTTCCCGTTGCGACGCTCTTTCACCGTGGCGTGATGAACTTCGTCCCAGCCTATATCTTCCAACACAAACACATCATTCAACCGGGTATAGAACCCTTCGAGCAACAGATTACACTGGAACGCCCCGAAACGACGATACATATCGGCCGACAGGCTCAGGCTATGCGACTTTTCCTCTTTCAGATTTCCAGCCTGTTGTATAATCGTGCCCTCGCCGCCCACTGCGGCCACATGCAAATCCTCGTCGTAGGTCTGAGGAGCCCGGAATCCCGACGAATAACTAAACCGCAAATTGACACTCGGCACAGGATTGAAACGCACATTGGCTCTCGGGCTGAAAATCACATGGTCGATAAGGTTGTGTTTGTCGAGCCTTCCCCCCACGAGGAAACTCCAACGCTCGTTTTTCCACTCGTTCTGCAAGAATGCGCTCCCGATATGGACCTCTTGGCGGGTCTTGCGATTGTATCCTTTCATTTCGTCGTGCAACTTGTCATAGTTATACTCGACACCGGCGGTCAAGTCGGCCGGCATGAAAAGGCACCGGTCGAAACTATATATATACTGTCCTCCGGCCACAACCGTGAGGTCACTGGTTTCGCCATAAGCATCGAGATTCTGTTTTGTCCCGTAGTAACTGTTTCGGTCGATATGTTGCGCCGAGACATATATATTCGCCCGATGCTTCTCATTGGGCGAAAACAGGCTGTAATTAACGCCTCCTCCATTGATCGAGTGGTCCAGTTGCTCGGCTATATCGGCCTCGTGCGGGGGACGGCTCAACAAATTGCCGCCCCGGCGATACTCGTCGATATGATGATATTCGAGCGTGAGTTTGGAGTAATTGCTGGTTTTCAAATAGGAGCGGAATCCCAGTGTCTGGGCGTTCAATTCGGGCAACTCGGTAAACCCGTCGCCGTCGTGGTCATAACCGCCTCGCTCACGGTTCTGCCCGAATACATACAAACCGGCTTTTCCGTCGTCGGTTACCAACGATGCGTTCAGCGATGTCGTGTTTTCAATATCGGCGCTCCCTCCTATCGAGGTCACATTGTGCGAGAGCGAACCACTATTACGCAAAGGTTCTTTGGTAATAATATTAATAGTCCCGGCAATGGCCGAGGCGCCAAACAACGCCGAACCGCCGCCACGCATCACTTCGACCCGCTCGATCATATTGGCCGGAATCTGTTCCAAGCCATACACCCCCGACAACGCGCTGAATATCGGGCGGGAATCCATCAATATCTGCGTATATGGACCGTCGAGTCCATTGATACGCACCTGTTGGAATCCGCAGTTTTGGCAATCATTCTCAACCCTCACTCCCGGCTGGAAATTCAAACCCTGAGCCAATGTATTGGAGTTGGTATGTTCAAAGGTTTTTATATTCAACACATTGACCAGTGTAGGCGCCAGCTGGCGTGTGGTCTCACTACGATTGGCCGAGACCACAACCCCGTCCAACGCCACGGTACTGGGCTCGATTTCAAAGTCGATTTCTATCGTAGTCCCTTTTTTCAACGACACTTTACGGCTCTCGGTCTTATAGCCCACCGACGAAGCGTTGAGTATAAACTCCCCTTCCGGCAGGTTTTTCAAGAAATAGTGCCCCGAGGCGTCGGTTATCGTCCCCACGGTCGTTCCTTTCAAAGAAATACTGATGTAGGGCAAGTGCTCCCGGGTGGTTTTGTCCAAAACATGGCCTACAATATTTATATCAAGCGATTTCTGCGTGCCAGGCTCGGCTGGCGACACGGCTATGACATGCCACAGGCATATCCACAAAACTAAATACTTTTTCATTCTTTTCGATTCTAAATAATAAATACACAGGTTGCCTTCTCCAACTCCTCACGAGCGGGAAGAACACAATCATTCTATTCTCAAGCGGGAAATATTATAGAATCGAAACAGGTGGAGCGCGCAGCCCATGTGCCCTCCACTCCTCGGTTATGCTATAAAATGAATAAACCGGGAGGTACAACCGGCAGCTATATGCAAACAATACCGCTGCAAAGAACAGCCACATCGCCGGCTCGGGCGTCGTGATGTTCGACAGGAGATGTATCAATTGGAACTCGGCCGTCGTATGCTCATGCCCCCCGCCTGGCTGGTAGGGGTGGGAATGGACTATCGTCACCCCGTTGATCACATGCGTGTGGGTAAACAGCGAGATACAGCCTATATACGAAAGAAACAATACAGGCAAAAAATATTTCGCTATGTCGTGGAGCAGCCGTTTCACGATTGTCGTTTTACAGATGGGGGCAAAGATACGACATTCCGGCCGGTTCTACAATAGATAAAATCACGGCGGGATATCTCCCGGGACAGAGGTATATCACCACTTGTTATTCGCCCACTGCCTCGGCGAGCGGGACAAATGTGTATCCTCTCTTTTGTAATTGGCGAATGAGACGCTCGAGATAACGGTCATAAAACTTATCGGTACGTCTCTCGTCTGTCCCCAAATGGAAAAGCAAGATGTGGCCGTTGAGGCCTTCACGCCGTTCCACCTCCATTACCCGGTTGTATATCGCCTTGCTGCTGCGATAATTTTTCATGTCGGGAGTGGTATAGTCGGCATTGGTCCATGTACCTGCCGTAAAATTCACCACCTTCAATCCCAAGCCCCTCGCCCAAGCCGAAACGGTTTCGTTGTAATATTCATACGGCGGGATAAAAAGAGTGGTGTGAGAAACATCGATTCCCGCCCGTGCCATGCGGGCATATATCTTCGCCATGTCTTCTTCGAAAAGCGCTTGGCTCACAAGGGTAGAGTCGCGACGCTCCCAAGCGCAATAAAGCAAATGTCCGTCGCTATGCGCCCCCACATAATGCCCGGCCTCGCACAACTCTCGCACCGTGGCGGGAAAGCGTTCATAGAACGAGCCTGTAAAGAAAAACGCGCCCTGCACTCCGCAGGCGTCCAAGACCTCCAATATACGCCTTGTCCCGTCATTTTTATCGGCAGCCGTAAACACGAGCGAAATTTGTTTTTTCGAAGCGTCGGTTCGTACGACACCCCCATAGGCATACTCGTTTTTATCCGCTCCGCAAGCCGTAATCCCCTCTTTCTGCAAAGAAGAAAGCAAATAACTGAGACTGGCCGTGCCGTCCATCGTAGGCTCATTGGTTGAATAATCCTGTATGTCGTCGTGATAAACAATTTCGGGCGATTGAAAGCGTGCATAAGGATCCTCCCGCGACAACCGCACACCCCTCAAATTATTGAAAATCGAAGCATACACAGGGCCGTCGACCAGTCCTCCCACGGTCGTTCCCGCCTTCAAGGCTATCAACGGGGTATGCGGGTCCACCGGATAGTCGCCCCACAAAGGCAACTCGGTAATCATACTCGTTCCCCACGGATTGCACCCAAACAGCCAATCGATCAACGATGCCTCCATTTCCCGATAACGGTCATCGCCGGTCAACTCCCTATAAAGGCGGCATTGGGTTGCCGCGGCGACGGTAAGATTATTGGAACACCAAATAGCGGGCACCCCATTGAAAAAGGGACTCCCTTGCGCACGCTGGTATATCCGCTCGATGCCGCTGCGCAAATTGCGGGTAAACTCCCGGCTCACCCGGGCGTCGGAGCTTCCCGCCAAATGATAATGCCCCAAGTTGATGAAAGGATACCACTGATAATGGCGGGCACTGTCGGCGCCCATCCACGGAGTGACCGGTTCGAAACGGCCATACTCGACAGCCTCCCGCAAAAAACGCCGCTCCCCCGTCGAAGCATACAACTGCGCCGCCGCCAATTCCATGTCGTCGGTCCAATTACACTCCTCATAGATATAGGGCGAAACGACCGAAGCGGTTTGACAAACTCCGGGATTGTCGGCTCCATACCGATAGGCGGCACGAGCTTTGGCAAGCAACGTATCGGCCATCTCGGGATAAAAGTCGCTCAAAACCTCGGCGCCCAACGCAAAACACGAAGCATACTTCCCCGCAGTACTGGCAACGCCGGTCGTGGCGTTGGTGAACTCTCCCCGCACTTGCGGTTCTCCCGAACAATAATAAACCGGACGTCCCGTACCTGCCCCCCAACCATAATCGATATTATCTTGCGAAGGCAATTTAAATCCTTTATGGTCCCGGTCGTCGGCGATTTGGTTGTACATCTCGCCCGGAGCAGGGTTCATGCGGTTGAGCCAGTCGAGCCCCCATTTGATTTCATCGACAATATCGGGGATACCGTTGGCGCCGGGCAAACCGTTGGCGTCGTATTCATCGCCATACACTTCGGGGTTTTTCAAATAAGCAAACATCATTTGGTAAGTAGCGTTGGCCGACGTGGTCACATATTGCAACTGGTCGCTCGCATCGTGCCACCCTCCCCGCGCATCTATTCGTTCGCCGCTACGAGTGGGGTGATAAACGATATAACCATCGTATGTATGGCAGCTATCCCTTTCAAACGGATTGAATCCACACCGCTGTTGCCTCATATACCGCAAGATGAAATCGGCCGTACCGTCATACACCCGATACCCGATAACAAAGCGGGGCGAAAAGGTTGCTCCCGCCCGCAACCGATAGGTGCCGGGCTCCTCGAAATTGCCGAAATCGAGCCGGTATAGCGACTTCATATCGCCCCATGTGCCGGCGGCTTTCGGGGTATGGAACTGGCGCACCGTATCCCCCGTAAAAGCGTCGACAAGCGAGAACTCCGTTATGGCGTTCTCCTCGTCGCTCATATATACGGCAACCTTGGGCGACCCGGGCAAATAGCCCAACTGGTTGACTCGAATCCACTCGCCCGCCCATACCGGGACAAGCAAGGCTATAATCGCTATGGCAATGACAGAAAAAACACGTTTCATACACTCGGGCTTTGAGGAGATGCCGATGTCGGCTTTTTAATTAAGAACAACAATCCCACGAATGTAAACAACGCATTCAATATCAGCAGCTCATAACTAAACGAATATCCGCCAAACCACGCCTGTGAATTGCGGTCTATAACGAAACAGAGTATCGGCGACGCTATGGCTACCACAGGTATATATTTGTCTTTCACCGCTTTCTTGACAAAAATACCGAATGCAAACAGGCCCAAAATAGGACCATAAGTATAGCTGGCCAATGTATATACGGCATCGATTACACTCGTGTTGTTCAGCAAATTAAACACAAATATCACAGCACCCATGACGAGAGCCATATACACATGCACCCGCTTGCGCAATCGCACGACTTGCCGCTCGCTCTTGCCTTTCACGCCCACTATGTCGACGGTAAAAGAGGTTGTCAAAGCGGTAAGCGCCGAACCGGCCGCCGAATAGGCCGAAGAGATAAGCCCGATTACAAACAGGACTCCCACAATCACCGGGAAATAACCCTGTGTCGCAATCATCGGGAACAACTCGTCGCTCTTCTGTGGCACTTGGACTCCGTTTTTTCCGGCATAGACATACAGCAAAACACCCAGCATAAGAAACAGGGCTACCACAAAAAACTGCGCGATACCGCTCGTTATCATGTTTTTCTGTGACTCTTTGGAATTTTTGCAACTCAGGTTGCGCTGCATCATATCTTGATCGAGGCCATTCGTGGCAATCATCGTAAAGACTCCGGCAAGAAACTGCTTGAAGAAATAACGCTTGTCGTCCACATCGTCGAAAAAGAACATTTGCGACATATCCGACTCGCTAATCGTCTGCCAAAGCCCGCCAAAGTCGAGATGCAAATCGGTAGCGATATAATAGATACAGAGGATAACCGAAATGACAAGACACGCCGTTTTAAGGGTATCGGTCCAAATCAACGACTTCACGCCTCCCCGGAACGTATAGAGCCACACCAATCCCACGGTAAATATCACATTCAAGACAAACGGAAGTCCAAACGGCTCAAAAACAAGCATCTGCAACACAATACAAACCAAAAACAGCCGTACCGAAGCCCCCAACATCTTAGAGATAAAGAAGAACCAAGCTCCCGTGCGATATGACGACATGCCGAATCGGTTCTCCAAATACTCATAAATAGAAACCAAATTCATCTTATAGAAAAGCGGAACCAGCACATAGGCGATGAGCAATTGTCCCACGACAAACCCCAATACCATCTGCAAATAAGAAAAGCTGCTGGCAGCTACCATACCGGGCACCGAAACAAACGTCACTCCCGATATCATCGACCCGATCATCGCAAAAGCCACAATATACCACGGCGACTTGCGATTCCCCACGAAAAAACCTTGATTGTCGGCTCGATGGCCTACCACATATGAAATACCGAACAATACGACGAAATAAGAAAAAATCGTAATTAATACTACTGTTGGTGACATCCTTCTTTCTATTTAAATTTAACGGTGATTACTCTGCATATAACAAATAGGGACGACGCTGTTCCCTGAATTTCTCCACATCGCCGCGCCACATCGCCTTTATCTCGTCGGCCGACTTTCCCTCCTTAATCATCTTACGCACATAATCCACACCGATGAGTTTCTCAAAAAACGGGCGGAAGAAATGATCGCCCAAATTAAGGTTGCGATAGGCGTCGATCACATATTCGAGGTTGATGCCCTTGGCCCATATCTCCTCGTCGGTGAGATGCGTCAAATCCACTCCATAACACTTCTTGTTCAACAAAGGAGGATTTTTCGCCCCCGGCACACTACGGGGAGTAAACGAGAATGTATATCCGATCATATTGGGGTGCCCATACACTTGGAACGGCCAATCGGTACCCCGTCCCAAACTTACCGGAGTAGCTTCGAAATAACATATCGAAGGATAGAGATATATCGATCTCATATTCGGCAAATTGGGCGACGGCGGGATAGGCAGCACATAACGGGTTTGATGCGTGTAATTCAAACAAGGGACAACCGTCAAATCGCACACCCGTCCCTCCGAAAGCCAATGCTCTCCATTCACCATACGGGCCAGCTCGCCCAACGTCATACCATGCACCACCGGTATAGGCAACCACCCTACCCCCGATTTATACTTCATGTCGAGAATAGGGCCATCGATATAATGTCCGTTCGGATTCGGCCTATCCAGCACAATTACCTTGCGTCCAAACTCGGCACAGGCATCCATCAACTTCACCATCGAAATATAATAGGTATAATACCGCAAACCTACATCTTGAATATCGACCAACAAGACATCGAACGACCGCATCGACTCATCGGACGGACGCCCCGACTTGCCATCGTACAACGAACTGATTTTTATACCTGTTTGAGGATCGACCGAGCCGGCCACATGTTCTCCCGCATCGGCATCGCCCCGGAAACCATGCTCCGGCGAAAAAATCGTCACCACATCTATACCGTCGGCCACCAGCATATCCACCAAATGGCGGTCTCCGACCATACCCGTGTGATTGGAGAAAACCGCCACTCGCTTCCCCGTCAAGGCACGATAATACTCCCCGGTACGTTCGGCACCCACGATCACAGAACGATTGGCCGGATAAATCGAAAAAACACAACAAATCAAACACAAAAACAAAATCGATTTTTTCATGGCTTCTTCTATATCTTAATTAGGTGTGTTCACAATTTATTTGTAAATGTAAACATATTTTCAGGAAACAACAACTCGTATAAAAATATTTAATAGATTTTATAACCTATACAGAAAATAAAAGAACTCCACAAGGACTCTCCTCGGTCAACAAACACCATCTATAAAGACAGCGGCATAATCCCCCTAACACACTCCTATCACTTATCGGAATCCAAAAATTCGCGATAGCGCAAAAAAGCGTCAGTAATATCGGGCTGCACCTCCGCCTTGAAAAAGCTCGCCTCCTTGCGAGGATGCCAATTGCCCACCACAACCCCATCGTGGAGAATCACAGGATAGAACAGTCCGTTATTGCTGTATGCCCGGTGCCTGAACTCCTCTTCGAGCACATGGTGACGGCTCTTGTATCCAAGCAAATATTCATCATAAGAAGGCAACAATATAGTCTGCTTGCGATAGCCCCTCACCCGGGAATCCCGATGAACAAAATAGGTATTCCCCGCATACCGCTCCGCGACCATTTCACCCCGAATCCCCTCGACGGCATCGCGGCATTCGCCCACACCGAGGTTCGTCCACCAAACAAAATCCTCGAAAGTCGCCGGAGAATGACTTTGGAAATATTTCCGAGCTAACAAAACGACACTCTCCTCCCGCAAAAAATGGCAAGAACGAGGTATCCTGTCATCGACCAAAGCATAAGTATTCTGCCGATTATCCAACTCCCCACTGCAAACAATGCCGTCCAACTCGGCTCGGCGCAAATAAATCGACATCATATGGGCATCACCCGCAAGCCCCCGCTCGGCCAAGCAAGCCAAAAGAGCATCCTTCCGCATAGAACCTCGACCCACGAGCGATTCATAAATAAGACGATTGGCACGCTCATACTCCCGCTCATCGACCGTTCGCCCACGATAAGCGAGATACCCCTTGATAGCCGACCGATTCCTATCGGCGCACAACGCAAGCATCCACCGCAAATCCTCGGCGGCGACCAATTGCCATGTACAACGGAAAAGATGCGACCTCACGATACGCCCCGAATCATACGCTTCCCGAAAAGCTCTCATCGAAGGCCGCTTCAACCTCATGCCCACAGCCCAACGCATCATCTTATATTCTTGAGCCTGCAACATACCCATCCACGACACCATATCGTGAACATCGGAATACTGAGGCGCAACCAATTGTTGACTAAGAAGCCTTATATGAGATATATTCATCTGAATCGCTATTGCCCGGTAATTCAAATAGATCAAAAAAACTAATCGAGCGCTGATATGAGCATCACAATTTCATTCAGAAATTGGGAAGTGAAGGTAAGGTAAAAATTTAAGATAGCCCTTTAATCCAAAGGAGAAGAAAACCTCCACACACAACCCACGCCCGATTAGATTTATCGCAAAAATAATGAATATATAATTATCGCCCACTACTTATCCCCATACTTTTTCAATCTCTCTCGAATTGACCCAAGGGATAGCCCTTGATATTGAGATATAGTCACACCCATACCACTACTAAAATGGTATGGGTATAAAAAAAAGAGAGCGGGAAGGGTCTCTCGCGGACTTCCTTCCGGCTCTCTCTGTAAGTTGGCGGCTACCTACTCTCCCACTTGCGCAGTACCATCGGCGTGACGG
>CALUFO010000020.1 GCA_944320015.1 uncultured Barnesiella sp.
TCTCATTGTGACCATCTGGCGTAATCCAAACAAAAAAGGATGACCCTTGAAAGTCTTTGACTTTTGGGTCACCCTCATTTATTTTCTTGTGGTCCCACTTGGGCTTGAACCAAGGACCCCCTGATTATGAGTCAGATGCTCTAACCAACTGAGCTATAGGACCGGCACGGATATTTCCGTAAGCGAGTGCAAAGATAGCGGTTTTCAAAGAAACCCCAAAATATTTTTCTGTTTTTCTTTCAAACACCCAGAAGGGCCGAGTTCAATAACGACTGCCGCATGACCGGACAATTGCAAAACCCAAGCCCGGCTTCCGGCTCCGCAAAAGTTCCGGTTCCACCGGAACGTCTCCTTCCCCCGAAGACAAGCGATAATAGGCCGGGCGCCCAAATTCTCTTTTATAAATTCCCATTCCTGCATAAAATTCGCTATTTTTGCGGCAACTTAAAGTTGTGCGCATGGAGACTTCTTTGAATGGCATTCGCAACCTCATGTTCGACTTAGGCGGAGTAATCATAGACCTCGACCGGCAGCGTTGTGTCGACGCTCTCGTCGCATTGGGCGATTCCCATGCCGACGAATTACTGGGCTTATCGATGCAAAAGGGCGAATTTATGAAATTGGAAGAAGGAAAAATCTCGGCGGCCGACTTTTACAACGAGATGCGCCGCAGAATCGGGCGCCCGGTCTCGGACAACGAGATTGCCGATGCCATCAACGAACTTCTAATCGGTATCCCCGTGGAGCGATTACGCCTGCTCAGGGAACTCAAACAGCACTTCAAAGTCATATTGTTGAGTAATACCAACTCCATTATGTTCGATACAAAAATCGCCGACTGCTTCGCTCAGGAAGGGCTATCGGTATCGCATTACTTCGACGATATTTTCCTCTCCTATCGGCTAAAAGCCTGCAAGCCTCATGCCGATATTTTTGAAAAAGTAATCGCGCAGGCACAGATCATTCCCGAAGAGACCTTGTTTTTCGACGACTCGCAGCAAAATTTGGATACAGCGGCAGCTCTCGGGTTCAAAACTTATCTCGTAACGCCTGACCGGGATATACTCTCTTTCTTCAAAACAAACCGATAAATGACCGCCCAATACAACGACATAGCAAACAAACAGCCTATTTTCGCGGCGCTCGGAGTATTCGACGGCGTGCATATAGGCCACCGGGCAATCATCAAGAAAGTACAACAGGAGGCGGCGGCGCGACGGCTCTCATCGGCGGTCATCTCGTTTCGCGCTCACCCGCAAAAAGTGCTCCACCCGCAAACCCCGTTTCTCATGCTCTCTTCGCCGGAAGAACGGGCTGAGTTGTTGCGACAAACCGGTATCGATTATACCTTTTTCCTCGACTTCTCCCTCGAAATGTCGATTTTATCGGCCTATGACTTCCTCCAAATACTCGCTTCCCGATTCCATGTGAAAGGGCTCGTTATTGGGTATGACCACCGATTCGGCCATAATCGAGCCGAAGGATTCGAGGACTATGTAGGATATGGCCAAAAATTGGGCATTGAAATAGTCCATGCCGACGAGCTTGTCTCCGAAACCGGCCCGGTGAGTTCGTCGATTATCCGCAAACTCCTCCTACAAGGCGATATTACCACCGCCAACCGGCTGCTCTCATATCCCTACACCCTTCACGGGAAAGTGGTCGACGGGTTCAAAATAGGCCGGAAAATGGATTTTCCCACGGCCAACATAGAAATAGACTACCCCGACAAACTCGTCCCGGCCAACGGAGTCTATGCCGTGCGTATAGATTTGGAAGACGGCCACCAATACAATGGCATGCTCAACATAGGCCATCGCCCCACCTTGAATCGACCGGACGATTACTGCATAGAAACAAATATCTTCGATTTTTCGGGCAACTTGTACGGCAAAAAACTATCGGTAGAGTTAATCGAGTACCTGCGCCCCGAAAAGAAATTTACCGACACGACAGCCCTGCGGGCTCAATTGGTCGCCGACGAAGAGAACGCCCGCCGCATGCTCTCGGATAGGCCAAAACTATAACGACACTTGATAGTCCTGCTTGTTCAGCTTCGGGTCGCAGCACACAAATCCCACATGCTTCATATCGATGGTCACCCTCACCCGTTCGTCTTTAACAAGTGATTCCCACCACTCTTTTACCGCTCCGTTCCGGCGAATGCCATCTATAATCAACAGCGACGGACGGTCGAGAACCGCATCGAGCAAGCCGGGCAATACCTTGTAATGCGACTTGGGCAGACGATTCACCACAATATACAACCGCTCTACGTCTCGCTCGAAATATCCGGGAAGAAAGGTTTCGTAATCCTCCCGCACAAATTCGGCTGTCACCCCCATCTCGCCGAACAAGGATTCGGCAAAGTCGCAAACCTCGGCCGCAGGTTCTACCACAGTCAAACGTGACAAACGGTCGGCCAGTCTCAAATAAAGCGACGACACACCCCAAGAGGAGCCTATTTCGAGAATATCGGACGGCCTGAAAAAATTGGTCATTCTGAAAAGAAGTTTCCCCCGGCTTGCCGAGATGCGTTTCCGCAGCCGCTTCTGTTGCCGGGAAAGATGCTCCTCCACCCTATCGTGGCAAACGGCTTCGATGTCGTCATAGGCATAATAACGGGCTTTCTCCCGTATCACCTTCGTAATCAGCCGGAATGCAAAAGGCGAATGGACTCCAAATCCCCATGCCTGACGCATACGGCTCATCGAAGTGGTATATTCTTTCCAAAACTTGTGCATGACTTTTCGATTTATGCCGCACCCGGCAATGCCTTACGGCTCTTCCAAGCTCCAATACCTACCAGCACAAACGCCGCAAGAATGAGAATGAGAGAGATATAGGCGATCGCCTCGGTCGTATGAACCGACTCGGGGTCGAAACGGAAAACAACCTCGTGATCCCCGGCCGGAAGATTTACGGCTCGCAACACATAATTCACCCGTCCCATTTCCACCGGTTCACCGTCGACTGTCACCTGCCAGCCCCACGGGAAATAAATCTCCGAGAAGACGGCCAATCCTCCCTGCTGCGAATGATAACGATAAGTCAATTCATCGGGTTTATATCCCGTCTCATAAATCGTGTCGCCGGCAACAGGCGGAATCACGTTCGTCCCTATTTCACGCTCGAATTTACGGTCGGCCACGGCTGTAAACGACGGGTCGAAATCGGTAATCGCTTCCATTTCGGCATCGGCATTGTCGACCCATTTCACCTCCGACACAAACCATGCGTTGCCCAAGGCGCCGGGATTGCGCACCACAGTCTCGCGCCCATCTTCGAGAGGCTGTATGATATAACGTGTGTTGAGCATATTCAGCACAGCGGGATTGGCATTGACCAATTGCCGCTCGATCAAATCTTGATAACGACGCAATTTAGCCGCATGGTAACCACCTATCGACTTATGATAATACGAGGTGCGAGGCTCGTTGAAGCTGGCCGATAACGACGACCCGGCTGCGGCATTCAACACCCGGTAGTTCATATCCTTGTCTTGTAAGATATATTTGTCGGCGTCGGTCATAGGGAATGGATTGGTCTTACGAGCGGGAGTTACAAAATTCTCACTATTGAGATAACGCTTATTCACCGGATACATGTCGCCTACAAGAATCACCGCCAGCACAACCATAGTTACCGTTGCGCTCAACTTCTTTTCTCGCCACATCCATAAAGCGACAAAGCCCAACGCCACAATAAAGAACGAGCGCCACGCATCGGCTGTGAATATGGCCTTGCGAGCCTCGGCGATTCCAGCGAACAACTCGCCATAACCGGGCTGTTGCACGGCTTCCAACTCATAATCTTTCAAGAAAGAGTCGAACAACCCGGGAACCAACGCGGCCAACAGCGCAATTCCACCAACGATTCCACCACTTATATAGAAACTTACTTTTTCACGCTTGAGTACCGACGGGTCCTCAAAAATCTTCTTCAAGGCCAATACCGCAAGCAAAGGCATACAGAACTCGGCTACCACCAATATACTCGACACCGTGCGGAAGCGATTATACATGGGGAAATAATCGATAAACCAGTCGGTGAGCCACATCATATTTTTACCCCATGAAAGCATTACCGTCAGCACCGTAACTGCCAACAGCGCCCATTTGAGCGGCGTGCGCACGATGAAACAGCCCAGCACAAACAAAAAGAACACCAATGCCCCCACATACACCGGCCCGGCTGTAAAAGGTTGGTCGCCCCAATAACAATCGACCTGCGACAAGTAGGGACGTATTTGAGGATCGGCAGCTTGCACGGCTCGCTCATTTTCGGACAAAAGGCCGCTCGCTCCGCCTTTACTGTCGGGGATAAGCAACGTGAGGGTCTCCATTTTACCATAACTCCACTGAGTGATATAGTCTTTGTCCAAACCTCCCCCGGCAGATTGCTGCGAACCGTCGCTCCCGGGCGATGTTAATTCGGTATGACCGCCACGCATCGACTCTTTGGAATATTTATAAGTGTGATAGAGATTCGACGCATTGGCTCCCACAGCCAATATAGCCGCCACACACAGGATTCCCGTAGCCTTGAAAAAGCGAGGCATCGTGTGCGAACGGTAGTGCTCCACGCCATAGGCTATGACTACGGCACAAATGACAAAGAGAAAATAATAGGACATTTGCACATGGTTCGACATAATTTGCAGCGCCCCGAAAAGAGCCGCCAACGCCCCTCCCAAAAGGTATTTTCCCCGGTAAGCCAGCACGACACCGGCAATTGTGGGCGGGATATAGGCCAATGTGATAAATTTCCAAATATGCCCGGCGGCGATAATAATAAAGAAGTAGGACGAGAAGGCATAGGCCACCGCGCCGAAAGCCGCCAGATACCACCGAACATTCAATGCCAACAGAAGAATATAAAATCCCAGCATCATGATGAACAGCAGCGATACCGGCGAGACCAGCCACAGATTATAGACATGCTGCAAACCTTTCAAGGGAGCGTTGCTCGAATAGGTAGGCGCTATCTGGAAGGTGGGCATACCGGAAAACAACGAGCCTGTCCAACGGGGCATCTCGCCCGTCTGCTCGGCATATACCTTGGCCTCGTGGCCGATCGCCAATCCTTGCTGGGTATCGTGCTGAAACAATATCTTTCCTTCGATAACATCGGGCGAAAAATAAATAAACGATAATACAACAAACAATAATACCGGCAAGAAAGCCCAAAGTTTCCTATAATTTTTCATTGTCATAAATCTGTTTTTTCTGCAAATGTACAAGTTTAACCGTAATAATCGTGCTTCATGATAAACAATCTGAGGCAAAAACGTTTATCCGCCACGCTTCACGACGGCCGGAACAAAAAAACCGGGGGTGCGTCGCGCACCCCCGGCTCTTTATCGAAGTGATTTCTCTACTTGCTTATTTTATCGAAGAGATGTCGAATTTTGCAAATTCGAGATCGGTAGCAGCTTGTTGAGCTTTTGCTGCGTCCATGCTTACCGATTTCTTCAAGTTCGACACTACCATTTGTTCGTTGTTTGTGCGAGCGCCCAAAACAGCCATCAAATAATAGGTGTTTGCATTGGGAGTTTCAACACCTGCCAAAGTAGCTTTTGCTTTGCTGTAATCTTTTACCAAGATTTGAGCCAAAGCGGCATTGTTCGATTTAACATCGCCGAATGCTTTTACAGCTGCGTTGTAATCGCCTTTCTTCATATAGAATACACCCAAAGCCTCGTTCAGTTCTTCTACACCGGCCGATTTGCCGAATGCTTGTTCTGCGGCGGCATAATCTTTGTTGGACAAAGCGATCAAACCTTGGTTCATAACAACCTCGGGCGTGTTGGGAGCGATGCGGGCTGCCTTGTCGAAGTTACCCTTAGCGGCGGCCAAGTCACCTTCTTCGTATTGAACCATACCCAAGTTGTTGTATCCACGATAGTCGTTAGGATAGATTTCTACAACTTTTGCATAGATCTCGGCCTTTTCTTTGTTGGTCTTCACCAAAGTAGCGGCATAGAGCAATTCGTCAACCGAGAGAGCTTTTGCGTCTTCTTTGGCCAGTTTCGAGATTTCCTCGTCCGATTTACCGATTACATTCACCGACGCGGTGATTCTCGAATAACGCAATTGCGGAAGGATTTCTTCTGCCAGTACTTTGAATACCGACGACATGTTTTTGATTTCACGCTCGCGTTGCTCGGGGTCGGAATACATCGAGAGAACATTCAAAATAAGTTCTTTGTCTTGGATATTCGATTTCGAAACCAATTCTTGGAAACCTTCCCAGTCTTGAGCTGTAAACTCGGCGGTCATATCGGCTTCGATTTTGTCTTTCTTCAAGCTCTTCTTCATGTAGTTAACCGTATTTTTCTCACGGTTTTCGGCCAATGTGGTATTCAGTTTAACACCACCATCGGGCGAAGCATAAGACGAAATGTTGATGTTGGTCAACTCTTTGTTGGGAGCTTCGGCAGCAGCGTTGATTTCGTTGTGCAAGGCTTTCATTTGTTCCGATTTCAATTGTTCCGAGCGCAAGTTGGCTTGTTGGATAAGGAACATAATGTCGGCAGAGTAAGTCTCTTTGATAATGCGTTGGAACTTATCGGGCGTGATAGCCGGATTGAGTTCTTGCGCATTGGCGATCTCGGCCGTAGAAACAACACCTTCGGCAACCGTCACACGGGGAAGGTCATAGGTTTTCTTTCCTCTTTGTACTTTGAAAGCCAATTGCAGTTCCGATTTACGCATCTCGGGAATATAAGTGAAGTTGACAGGCATCGAAACCACACCGCCCATTTTGTAAGAAATGGCTTGATCGTTGCCTTCTACTTTTTCCCCTTGATACACATACGGAGTCCCGGCAGTTTCACCTTCGGCATACACCAAATACGGAGTCACTGTCACTACCGATTTTTTATCGAAATATTTCTCGGGGAAAGTTCCGGTAATCGTTGCAGGAACTTGGCCACCTACTACTTCAAGAGGAGAAGGGGTCACCGTAAAATAATCGGCCGATAAGGGCTTCATGTCTTTGTTACACCCTACAAATGCCAATGTCATCAGAAGCATTAAGGGAAGATAGATTTTCTTAATCATAATAATAATTGTTTGGTTACACTTATTTTTGAATATTTCTTTTTCTTGAAGAATAGGTATATAGATTATTTTAAGGCAAAAATAAACAAAAATAGAACACTCGCACTATTTTTATACAATTTTTTTTTATTCTCCGCCATTATTTACAGTCTTTCTTGTTTCTGGGGTGATGCTGTAATATTTCCTGCCGCAAAAATTGGCGGTCGAGGTGGGTGTATATTTCGGTCGTCGTGATGCTTTCGTGTCCGAGCATTTGTTGAATGGCCCTCAAATTGGCGCCACCTTCCAGCAGGTGCGTGGCAAAGGTGTGACGAAGGGTATGAGGGCTCACCTTTTTCTTGATTCCACACTGTTCGCAAGCCTGTTTCACAATATAGAAAACCATTACTCTCGACAATTGGGAGCCTCGACGGTTCAGGAAAAGTATGTTTTCGTTCCCCCGTTTTACCGCTATGCTCGCCCGGTCTTCCATATATGAGCGTATTGCCTTGATAGCCGATTCCGAGATGGGCACCAACCGCTGTTTACCGCCCTTCCCCTCGACCATGATATAGCCATCGGGAAAATAGAGGTCGGAAATGCGCAACCCCACCAATTCGGAAACCCGCAGGCCACACCCGTAGAGAGTCTCGATTATCGCCCGGTTGCGCTGTCCCTCGGGCACCGTGAGATCTATCGAATCGACCATGGCATCGACCTCTTCGACGGTCAACACATCGGGAAGTTTCATACCCAATTTAGGAGCCTCTATCAACTCCGAGGGGTCTTGCTCAATCCATTTCTCCAACCTCAAAAAATTGAAAAACGACTTTATTCCCGAGATGATGCGAGCCTGCGAACGGGCTCCTATCCCCAAATCCTGCAATGTACAGACAAACCGATGCAAGTCTTCCCCCGTAACCGCGCGCCAATCCAAATCCTCGGCCTGTACAAAAGCGACCAATTTCTCTACGTCCGACAGATAAGACTCTATCGTATTCGACGAAAGCCCGCGCTCCAGTTTCAAATAACGGCCAAACTGTTTCACCAATTTATTCGCGTCGACTAATGACATACTCTATTTTATCTGAAATCCCATTTTTTTTCGTACTTTTGCCCTACCTTAGGGATAGATTCTTTCGGGCTCTTCCCAAAACAGGACAGAACGAACCGCAACCCCACACGGCGCAATGCCGCTTCCCGGCTTCGGACTCGTTCCGACAAAGGTATGAAAAATTCGGAGAGATGCGCACATGCTTCCTCCTCTTATATAAACAGTCGTTTTATGAATATACTTATTATCAACGGACCCAATCTCAACCTTTTGGGGAAAAGAGAAAAGAGTATTTACGGCGAAGAAAGTTTCGACGATTTCCTCGCAGGGTTGCGACAGCGTTACGCCTCGCACCAAATTGACTATTTCCAATCCAATATCGAAGGCGAGATTATCGATAAGATTCAAGAAGCCGGATTCTCGTGCGACGGCATTATTCTCAACGCCGGGGCATACACCCATACCTCTATTGCGATAAGCGACGCTATGCGCGCCGTATCCGCCCCCGTCATAGAAGTCCACATTTCCAACATACACGCCCGGGAGGAATACCGCCACAAATCCATGATCGCTGCAGCTGCCAGCGGCTCGATTATCGGATTCGGCCTCGATTCATACCGATTGGCCTTAGAAGCGCTCATTGAAAAAAATAAATAACACAACATTAGCAATATGTCTAAATTCACCAAAATAGTAGCTACAATCTCCGATGCGCGTTGCGACGTCGATTTCATCAAACAATTATATGATTGCGGCATGAACGTGGTTCGTCTCAACTCGGCACACTTGCAGGAAGAGGGATTCCAAAAAATCATCGACAACGTGCGAGCCGTCTCCAGCAAAATAGCCATCTTGATGGACACCAAAGGCCCCGAAGTGCGCACAACCCCTCTGGCCGATGGAACAAACATTCAATTCTCCACTGGCGACATCGTTCGCATCACCGGGAAAGAGGGAACTTTAACCGGCAATGGATACATCGGTGTCAACTATCCCCGTTTTGCCGAAGACCTGACTGTGGGGAGCCACATCCTCATCGACGACGGCGAGCTTGAATTTATCGTACGGGAAAAAGAGGGCGACGCCCTGTTGTGCGAGTCGCTCAACAACGGCGAGCTGGGAGCCCGCAAAAGCGTGAATGTACCCGGGGTACGCATCAATCTCCCCTCCCTAACCGAACGGGATATACGCAATATTCACTACGCCATAGACCACGACATCGACTTCATCGCTCACTCTTTCGTGCGCAACAAGCAAGACGTACTCGACATTCAGGCCATTCTCGACGAATCGAAAAGCCCTATCAAAATCATCGCCAAAATAGAGAACCAAGAAGGCGTGGACAACATCGACGAAATTCTCGAAGCGGCCTACGGCGTGATGGTCGCCCGCGGCGACTTAGGGATAGAAGTTCCGCAAGAAAAAATCCCCGGCATACAGGCCCGCCTCATCAAGAAGTGCATACAAGCCAAGAAACCGGTTATCGTAGCCACACAGATGCTCCACTCGATGATCAAAAATCCACGCCCCACGAGAGCCGAAGTCACCGACATCGCCAATGCGATTTATCAACACACCGACGCCCTCATGCTTAGCGGCGAAACCGCTTATGGCAAATACCCCGTCGAGGCGGTAGCCACCATGGCCCGTGTGGCCGAAGAAGCCGAAAACAACAAACTTATCGAGAACAATATCCGAATCGTCACCCCCGACGAGCCCGACGTGACATCGTTCCTCGCCAAACAAGCGGTGAAAACATTCAACAAGCTCGGGACAAAAGCTATCATTACCGATAGCTACACCGGCCGAACAGCCCGGTATGTAGCCGCATACCGAGGGCGTTACCCGGTACTGGCGATATGCTACTACGAACGCATCATACGGCTGCTCGCACTCTCCTACGGGGTTTTCCCGTTGTACCAAGAGCGTACACGCACCTCCCGCGAATATCTTTTCAACGGATTGAACCACCTTATGGAACAACACCTCATCGGGCGCAACGACCTCATCGCCTATCTGGGAGGCGGTTTTGGAGAAGGGAAAGGTACCACATTCCTCGAAATAAACCGCATCGGCGAGGTTCTCGACAATTTCAAGCACTATACGCTACCTAATATGGAAGACTCCGAGGCATGACACTCGAACTGGAAGAGTACATATTGAATCACATCGACCCCGAGGACGAGCTGCTCGCCTCGCTCGACAGGGATACACACCTGTATCACCTGCGTCCCCGCATGGTATCAGGACATCTGCAAGGACGCATCCTCAAAATGTTCTGCCGCATGATTCGACCCCGTCGCATCTTGGAGTTGGGGACATTCACGGGATATTCGGCCCTCTGTTTGGCCGAAGGGCTAATCGAAGGCGGCGAAGTGCATACCATAGAAATCGACGACGAAATCGAAGATTTCACCCGAGCCCACCTCGACCGTTCCCCTTTTCGGGATCGCATCAAGCTCTTCATAGGCGACGCCATAGAAATCGTCCCCACGTTGACCGACTTGTACGACATCGTTTTCATCGACGCCAACAAACGGGATTATCTCAAATATTACGAATTGGTCCTGCCCAAAGTGCGCCCCGAAGGATTCATTCTCGCCGACAACACTTTATGGGACGGAAAAGTCATCACCGACCCGCACAGCCGCGACGCCCAAACCATAGGCATCGAGCGGTTCAACGACTTTATCGCCGGCGACTCGCGCGTAGAAAAAGTGATACTGCCCTTGCGCGACGGGCTCACGATTCTCTGGAAAAAGCCATAACCTCAAATACTTAAAAAACTACAACGATATGGAAACAACTCGACAAAACAAAATAAGCCGCCTGCTGCAAAAGGAACTGAGCGACATATTCTTGGCCGAAACCCGCAAGACCCACGGCATCATCATCTCGGTGAGCGTCGTACGAGTAAGTCCCGACCTGAGTGTGGCCAAAGCCTACCTGAGCATATTCCCGCCCGAAAAAAGCGCCGAAATGATCGAAAACATAAACGCCAACGCCAAAACCATTCGGTACGAATTGTCGCAACGGGTGCGCTATCAACTACGCAAAACCCCCGAACTATCGTTCTTCCTCGACGATTCGCTCGACTACATCGAGAACATCGATTCCTTATTAAAAAAATAGACCACACTCATGAGCCGGCTGTCCCGAAAAATTGCGTGGCGATACCTCTTTTCCAAAAAATCGCACAGCGCCATCAACGCCATATCGATCGTCTCGGTATGCGGGGTTGCCATTACCACGCTGGCTCTTGTCTGCACCCTCTCGGTCTATAACGGGTTTACACAACTGATTGGGTCGCTCTACTCGCAAATCGACCCCCAAATAAAAATCACACCGCTTCAAGGGAAAACCCTCGATACCGAAGAAAATGCTATCCGACAAATCGCCGAATGGCCCGAAGTGGAAACCTTCTCACCCGTTATTGAAGAAAACGCCCTCTGTATCTACAAGGAGAGGCAACGTCCTGTATTGGTGAAGGGAGTCCCCGACAACTACACCCGGCTCTCCCACATACAAGACATTATTACGAGTGGCTCATTCCTGCTCAACGACGGGCGAATCGACTATGTCACATTGGGAATAGGGGTCGCCAGCCAGCTCGGTGTAGTAGCCAACTCGCCCTACCCCGTAGAACTTTACGCCCCCAACCGCTTGGGGAGGGTCAACTTGGCCAACCCTTCACAATCGTTCAACGGCCGGCGCATCTTTGTCGCTTCGACCTTTTGCTCCAACCAAGCTATCTACGACGACCAAATCGTCATTGTTCCCCTATCGGTCGCCCGCGAAATGTTCAGCTACACCCGTGAGGCCACAGCCATAGAGTTGCGGCTCACCCCCTCGGCCGACGAACAAGCGATTGCCCAAAAACTAAAAAGCCACCTCGGCGACAATTACCGCGTAGCTACCCGCATCGAGCAAAACGAATGGTACAAATGGGTGCAGATAGAGAAATGGATTACTTTCCTTATCCTCTCGTTTATCCTCATGATTGCCACCTTCAACGTTATCGGGGCGCTCTCGATGCTTATCATCGACAAAAAACGGGACATCGACACCTTGCAGAATCTGGGTGCCGACGACCGTCTTATCTCCAAAATATTTCTTGCCGAAGGGTGGCTTATCTCGGCCATAGGTGCCGGCTCGGGACTCATCTTGGGAATTATACTCTGTTACTTGCAACAAGAGTATGGACTATTGAAACTGGGCAGTTCCGAAGGTATATTCATCACCGACGCCTATCCCGTAAGGCTCGAGCTATTCGACACGGTAGCCGTCACGCTCGTCGTTCTCCTCATGGGATTTGTCACCGCTTGGTATCCTGCCAAATTCCTGCGCAAACGCCTGCTGGCTGCGAAATCAAACCGAGAGTAAATCACTTCATCTCACGGGCGATAGCCTCGGCGATAGCTTGCATCTCGGCAGCTTCGAGCGAGAGTTTCTCCCGGAAAAAATTCATATCGGCCTCGCAGTTGATCGGTACGAGATGAATGTGCGTGTGTGGCACTTCGAGCCCCATCACAGCCACGCCCACCCGTTTGCAGGGAACAGCCTTCTCGATAGCACGAGCCACCCGCTTGGCAAATCGGGCGAGACCTTCGTAGGTCTCGTCGTCCAAATCGAAAATATAATCGACCTCTTTCTTGGGAATAACCAGCGTGTGCCCTTTGGCCACGGGGTTTATATCGAGAAATGCGAAATAGTTCTCGTCTTCTGCTACTTTATAGCACGGAATTTCACCGGCCACGATGCGACTAAATATGGTTGCCATGACTTGTTGTTTTTTTAGTTTACACAAAAATAGTGAATGGTGTGTGCCGAGGCAAATGAAAAACAAAGTTTTTTTTAGCTCGACTATGCCAAACCGTATCCTATCATTAGCACCCACAACCACGGAATCCACATTCCCCGGTTATCCTTCCCACATAAAAACAGGAGCCCCCTTTCTGCTAAACTATAGGAGAGGAAGGGGGCTCCCGTTATAAAAAAGCCGATATGCAAAATGCACACCGGCTTATAATGGGTTAAATAGATATGTCTATGATTTCGAACGACATCATTCCCGAAGGGACTTGAATCTCGGCTATATCGCCGACCTTCTTGCCCAACAAGCCTTTGGCGATAGGAGTCGACGCCGATATTTTGCCTTCGCGCAGGTTGGCCTCCGACTCCGACACGATGGTGTAGGTCATAACCGCACCGTTCTTCACATTTTTGATTTTCACCGTGTTCAATATCTGAACCGTATGGGTGTTCAACTTGCTCTCGTCGATGAAACGTGCGTTAGCTACCAAGTCTTTCAACTGCGAGATTTTCATTTCGAGCATGCCTTGCGCCTCTTTGGCAGCGTCATACTCGGCGTTTTCCGAAAGGTCTCCCTTATCGCGGGCTTCACCGATGGCACGAGATATTTCGGGACGCTTCACGTTTTCGAGATAAGCGATCTCCTCCATCAATTTCTTATAACCTTCCTCGGTCATGTAGGTAATTGCCATAATTTTTCTCCTATAGTGTTTATAAAATTGTTATTCCTTATTAAACAAAAAAGAAATCCCGCCGTTAGCCGGGACTCCTTTTCGTGCTTTCACTGTGACAAAGATACGCTATTTTTTTCGATCTTCCAAAAAAAACGGCGATAATCGTCCAAATGTTTCTTTTAATGCCCTTTTACCGCTCAAAGACGGGCTCGTATGGCAGGCTCTATCTCGTCGGGGTTCTCTATGCGCTTGACTATCCCGTCATTTTTATCGATGACGAAACAGGTGGGTAATTGTGTCACGTTGTACATCGACGCGTTGCGGGAACGAAGGCTTTGCGGGTCGCGCACACATACCCACGGCAAATTGTCGGCCGCCACCTTCCACGACTGCTCCCCGGCATCGAGAGAGATTTGATATATCTCCAATCCTTTTGCCCGGTATTTCTTATAAAGCTCGGCCAATTTCATGTTATACACCGGGGAATAATCGGTCTGGTAGGCCGTAAAATCCAGAAGAACCACCTTGTTGGCGGCGACCAAGTGAGACAAGGTTTGTTTCCGTCCCCGCAGGTCATACAACTCGATATCGAGAATCGAAGCTGTTTCGGCCTCAATTTCGGGGAGCTCCCGTTGAGCCGCACGTTCGGCCGCAATAGCGGCCAGCGTCATATCATTCAACTGTTTGGTACGAGGCGAATCGGGATAAATCGCATTGAATCCTGTTGCTACGGCGGCAATCAGCTTACGGTCGCCGGCATCGTAGGGATCAAAAATCTTATCTCCGTTTATCTCTTGGAAAACAATATAATAGGCCGCAGCCGAAGAGGGGTTCTCCAATACCAAATTGAGCATCTTCTCTTTATACTCGGCCAGACTCTCGACGGCCTGCGTGCGCAGTTCCTCAATTTGACTGCTATTGGAAGCCAAGGCTTGGTTCAACTCATTGATACGACTTTTCAGGCGGGCGCTCTCCTCGGCCACGATGCGCATCTTGGCACACTCGTCGGAACCCGTAAGTTCATAGGAGCGGGAAAAATCTTTCGCACTGCCCGTGAAATTCAACGTCTCGGTCGAATCGACGGCAAAGTGAACCACCGCCCCATTCAACCGCAATTGATAAAATTCGGGATATTGCGGAGCCTCCTGTTTAAACGTAAACGCCCCGTTTTTATCCAACTCGACCGAATCGATTATTGCGGGTTGTCCCGCCAGCGACTCCAAGTACAGCACCTCGCCTTCGGCGTCGGCCACACGGCCTTCGATCGTAAACCGACGGTTGTCGCACGAGGTGGCCGCCACTGCTATCGCACACAAAAATATCCACTTTCTCATTATCGCATAATTTAGAGTTCTTGTTATTTCCCCACGGGAAACCAGTCACAAAGATAGGCTTTTTTTCAAATATTCAAATGATATGGTTCATACCGCCGGAGAACAAAATGTCATTGAAATCCCGAAAGCAGGTCCGTCCACGGGTTTTCAAATCCGCTTTTATTCGCATTATTTTTCCATTTTTATTTCATAATCATAGTTTTGCATTCAAACTTTCATTATCTTTGCACGATTTTGAGATGAAAAAGAATATAGAAAAATCGATTTTATGATTAAACAAGTTATTAAGAAGACCATCGATTTGGGTGATGGAAGGACCATCACCATCGAAACCGGCAAGCTCGCCAAGCAAGCCGATGGGGCCGTGGAAGTACGCATGGGAAACACCATGCTCTTGGCCACCGTATGTTCGGCGCAAGAAGCCGGTGAAGGCGTGGATTTCATGCCGCTGCAAGTAGAATACAAAGAGCGTTATTCGGCATTCGGCCGTTTCCCCGGAGGGTTTACCAAACGTGAAGGCCGCGCGTCGGATTACGAAATACTCACCGCCCGTCTGGTCGATCGTGTATTGCGTCCCTTGTTCCCCGAGAATTATCACGCCGATACATTCGTAAACATCATGCTGTTCTCCACCGACGGCGTCGACATGCCCGATGCCCTCGCCGGTTTGGCCGCTTCGGCTGCTTTGGCCGTTTCGGACATTCCTTTCAACGGGCCTATCTCCGAGGTGCGTGTCGCCCGTATCGACGGGAAATTCAAAATAAACCCCACGTTCAGCGAATTGGAAAAAGCCGATATGGACTTGATGGTGGGTGCCACCTATGAAAACATCATGATGGTAGAAGGCGAAATGGACGAAGTCTCGGAAGCCGATTTGCTCGAAGCACTCAAAGCCGCCCACGAAGCGATCAAGGTTCACTGCCTCGTTCAAAAAGAATTGGCCGAAGCCGTAGGCTCAACCGTAAAGAGAGAATATTGTCACGAGACCAACGACGAGGATTTGCGCAAAGACGTATGGGAAAAATGCTACGATAAAGCCTATGCCATCGCCCGCTCGGGCAATGCCGACAAGCACGCCCGCCAAAATGCTTTCGACGCTATCGTCGAAGAGTATCTTGCCGGTATGAGCGAAGACGAGTTGGCCGAAAAAGAGGCTCTCGTAAAACGCTACTATCACGATGTGGAAAAAGAGGCCGTGCGCCGTTGCATTCTCGACGAAGGTGTCCGCCTCGACGGTCGTTCCACCACACAAATCCGCCCTATCTGGTGCGAAGTCGATTACATTCCCGGCCCTCACGGCTCGGCGGTGTTCACCCGTGGTGAAACTCAATCGTTGTCGACTGTGACCCTCGGCACGAAACTCGACGAGAAGATTCTCGACGACGTGCTCAATCAAGGCCGCGACCGATTCCTCCTTCACTACAATTTCCCGCCTTTCTCTACCGGCGAAGCCAAAGCCCAACGAGGCGTAGGCCGTCGCGAGATAGGTCACGGCAACTTGGCCAACCGTGCGCTCAAACGCATGATTCCGGCCGACTACCCCTACACAATCCGTGTCGTTTCGGACATCCTCGAATCCAACGGTTCCTCCTCGATGGCTACCGTTTGCGCCGGTACACTGGCCCTTATGGACGCCGGCGTGAAGATAAAGAAACCCGTATCGGGTATCGCTATGGGATTGATTACCGACAAAGACAATGTGAAATACGCCATTCTCTCCGATATCCTCGGCGATGAAGACCACCTCGGCGACATGGACTTCAAGGTAACCGGTACCCGCGACGGTATCACCGCCACCCAAATGGATATCAAGTGCGACGGACTCTCTTATGAAGTGCTCGAAAAAGCCTTGAACCAAGCCCGCGAAGGACGCCTGCATATTCTCAACATCATCACCGATACGATCGCCGAGCCGCGTGCCGACTTGAAACCTCACGCTCCTCGCATCGAAACGATGATTATCCCCAAAGATATGATAGGCGCCGTAATAGGCCCGGGCGGGAAAATTATCCAAAGCATACAAGAAACCAGCGGCGCTATCGTTACGATCGACGAAATCAACAACGAAGGCCATATCGAAATCGCTGCGGCCAACCTCGAGTCGATCAAAGATGCCAAACGCCGCATCAAAGCCATTACAGCTCAACCCGAAGAGGGAGAGGTATATACCGGTATCGTGAAATCGATACTCCCCTTCGGAGCATTCGTTGAGATCCTTCCCGGCAAAGACGGGTTGCTTCATATCTCGGAAATCAGTTGGGATCGTCTCGAATCGATGGAGACATCGGGCGTACACGAAGGCGACGAGGTAACCGTGAAACTTATCGAAATCGACAAGAAAACCGGCAAATATCGCCTGTCGATGAAAGCGTTGCTCCCGCGCCCCGAAAAGGCTCAGCAACACCACGGCCGTCCGCACAACAACAATAAGTAAGCCGCAACTCGCTTTACAACCATACAAAGAAGGCTGTCTCAATAAATTTGGGGCAGCTTTCTTTATATGATTAGCTTTCAAAGTTCTTGTTTCCCAACATATTCAAAGAGAAGGTAATAATAACAAAATCTTACCTCTGTAACCTACAAAAAAACAAGTCTATGGAAAATCACGGGGAACCTCTCCCCTCTGCGGCACTGGCGCAACACAGAGGAAAAGTGTAGGTACTTCCACCTTCCCCTCAGGCTGCAACAGGAAATTGTTCTCGCCTTCCTTTCTTTTAAATCCCCTCTTTGCTCGTAGCGGGAGTTACATTTAAACTCCTCCTCTGTGTTTGAGGAGAATATCGCCCGAAGCCTACGACACATGAAAATTGCTCCGGGTTAAAAATTCTCATTTTTTTACCTATTTAGACTAAAAATAGCTATCTTCGTTTGCAAATCGATCTCGGCCTATGGCAACCCTCAAACAGCAGTTACAACAAAAGTTACAACAGAAACTTTCGCCCCAACAAATACAGTTGATTCGCCTTCTCGAACTCACCGAAATCGAGTTTGAAGAACGTGTGCAACAGGAGTTGGTCGATAACCCGGCCTTGGAAGAGGGGCGGGAAGAAAGCCTCGACAGCCTGCACGAATTCGATTCCAACGTCGATGAAGACGGGAACCCGGGCGAGTCGGCCGAAGAACTCACCTTGGGAGACTACCGCGATGAAGACGATATTCCCGATTATCGCCTCGAAGCCGATAATTTCTCGAAAAAAGACCAGAAAGAGGAAATCCCGTTTGTCTCGGCCTCGTCGTTCCACGACTTTCTCGAAAGCCAGCTGGGAGAAATCCCCCTCGACGAAACCGACCAGCAAATCGCCCAATATATCATTGGAAATATCGACGACAACGGCTATCTGCAAAGACCTATACAAGCCATCTCGGACGACCTTATTTTTCAAGTGGGACTGGACGTACCCGTGAGCCGGGTCAAAGACATTCTGCAGATGATACAAGAGTTCGAGCCTGCCGGCGTAGGCGCCTCGAACCTACGGGAATGCCTGTTGCTGCAACTGGAACGCCACGAAGGAACCCCAGCCAACCTGCTGGCCTATAAGATCGTCGACCAAATGTTTGATGAATTTTCCAAGAAACATTACGACAAAATCATGCGCCAATGCAATGTCGGAGAAGAAGAGCTCAAACAAGCCATACGGGAAATCACCCTGCTCAACCCCAAGCCCGGCAGCGCATGGAATAACAGCTACTCGGGAAACTCAGAACACCACATTATCCCCGATTTCTACGTCGAAGCCCAAGACGGAGAACTCTCTATCGGGCTGAACAACACCAATGTCCCCGAATTGCATGTGAGCCGAGACTACAAAGATATGCTCGCCGACTACTCCTCGAACAAACAGAATCAAACCCGCGAAAAACGCGACGCGCTCTTGTTTGTCAAGCAAAAACTCGACGCCGCACAATGGTTTGTCAATGCGGTCAAGCAACGGCAAGAGACCTTGCTCTCCACAATCAAAGTTATCGTAGAGTTGCAAAAAGAGTTTTTCCTCACCGGCGACGAACGCAAACTCAAACCCATGATCCTGAAAGATGTCGCCGAACGCACCGGATACGATATCTCGACCATTTCGAGAGCCAGCAACAGCAAATATGTTCAAACCAATTTCGGCATTTACCCGTTGAAATACTTCTTCTCCGAATCCATGCAAAACGATGCGGGCGAAGAGGTGTCCACCAAAGAAATCAAACGGTTGCTGCAAGAATTGGTCGAGCACGAGGACAAACGGAAACCCCTCTCGGACGACCGCCTGTGCGAACTCCTGCAACAAAAAGGGTATCCGATTGCCCGACGCACCGTAGCCAAATACCGGGAACAGCTATCCATACCGGTAGCCCGGCTACGAAAAGAGATTTAAAAACCAAACGAAAACCTACACGACACATGAAACTTTTGGCCACGGTATTCTCGACCCTATTTCACCCACTGCTCATGCCCACCTACGGCATCGCCATCGCACTATTCACCTCGTATATGCGCATCTTCGGCGACCGATTGCTGGGGCTTCTCATCATAGGCGTGCTGCTCACCACCTGCATTTTGCCGGCGTTGGGCATATTCATTCTTTATAAAACGGGATACATCAGCGATTTCAGGTTGCACAAGCGCACCGAACGCACCGTCCCCTACATCATCAACTTCGTGTGCTATATCGCCTGCTACCTTTACCTCTACCGGTTCGGAATCCCCAACTGGATTCTCTCGTTTGTCGCCGGAGCCATCATCTCGCTCATCATCTCGCTGTTTATCAACCGATATTGGAAGATAAGCGCCCACATGGTGGCCGCCGGGTCCATGGTCACACTCGTCTTTCTGATGAGTTTCTACAAGCTGATGCTTTCCCCCTACATATTTCCCTTGCAAGCGGGCTCGATCCTGCTCGCCGGCGTGATAGGTTCCTCCCGTATTTTGCTCAAACGTCACACCCTCGGGCAGGTGGGAGCGGGATTTGTATTGGGTATCGCCTGTTGCGGAACTTTATTCTTCCTCTTTATATAATTAATCGTTATGAAACCTATTGTAAGTATAATCATGGGGAGTACATCGGATCTCCCTATCATGGAAAAAGCGGCCAAGCTGCTCGATGAATGCGAAATCCCCTTCGAGATGCTCGCCCTCTCGGCGCATCGCACTCCGGCCGAAGTCGAGGAGTTTGCCAAAAATGCCAAAAACCGAGGCATCAAAGTAATTATCGCCGCCGCTGGTATGGCGGCTCACCTGCCCGGAGTCATCGCTGCCATGACTCCGCTGCCGGTAATCGGAGTCCCTATCAAATCGGGCATGGAAGGTCTCGACGCTCTGCTCGCCATCGTGCAGATGCCTCCCGGAATACCCGTAGCGACCGTAGGGATAAACGCCTCGCTCAACGCAGCCATTCTCGCCACCCAAATTCTGGCCAACGGCGACGAGGCTGTCGCCGCCAAAGTCGAAGCCTACAAAGCCAGACTGGCACAAAAAATCGTAGCCGCCAACCGGGAACTCGCCGAGGTGAAATACAAGTTCAAAACCAACTGACACCCAAAACCGTTCCGTTTCTTTATCATGGATTACTACAATTATCATCGTCGCCAAAGCAGTATCGTACACATCGGGGAGACTCCGCTCGGAGGAGAATATCCCATACGCATACAGTCGATGACCAATACCTCGACCCTCGATACCACAGGAAGCGTAGAACAGTCTATCCGCATCATTCAAGCCGGAGCCGATTATGTGAGGCTCACCGCACAAGGGGTGAGAGAGGCCGAAAACCTCGGTGAAATCAAACAGGAATTAGTCACCCGAGGCTATCACACACCCCTCGTCGCCGACATTCATTTCAACCCCAAAGCGGCCGACGCGGCGGCCTGTACCGTAGATAAAGTGCGCATAAACCCGGGCAACTTCGTGGACAGCGCCCGCACCTTCAAACAACTCGACTACACCGACGACGAATACGCTGCCGAGCTGAAACGGCTCAGGGAACGGTTCGTCGCATTCCTGAACATCTGCAAGGAGCATCACACCGCCATTCGACTGGGTGTAAACCACGGCTCCCTCTCCGACCGCATCATGAGCCGCTACGGCGACACACCCGAGGGTATGGTCGAATCGTGCATGGAGTTCTTGAGAATCTGCCGGGAAGAAAACTTCAACGACGTAGTCATCTCGATCAAAGCCTCCAACACGGTGGTCATGGTGCAAACCGTGCGGTTGCTCATCAACCGAATGGATTCAGAGGGCATGAACTATCCGCTGCATCTGGGCGTTACCGAAGCCGGTGACGGAGAAGACGGACGCATAAAATCGGCCGTAGGCATAGGCACACTGCTCGCCGACGGAATCGGCGACACCATAAGGGTTTCGTTGAGCGAAGCTCCCGAAGCCGAAATCCCCGTCGCCCGCAAGTTAGTCGACTATATCACGGCAAGAGTCGGGCATGCCCCTATCTCGGCTCCTCCCATCACCCTCGAACAAATCGCTGCCCGACAAAGGAGCGCATGCGAAATAATAGGCGGAGGACAGCAACCTGTCGTCATTGCCGACGGGGAACCCAAAGGCGAAGCGAAAGCCGATTTCTACTACACCCGTGACAAAGCGGCAACCGGGGAAACCCGCCACATTGTCGATCAAGCCTATTACCACGGCGAGGCCAATACCTACCCGCTATTCCGAATGAGCGAGTTGGCCGCCTTGAAAGAAACCGACGCCCCCATTCGTTTCCTGCAAATCGACACAGCCGAGTTGTCGGAAAGCCTCCTCTCCCCGCTCGCCTCAGAAACCGGCGTCGTGCTTATCCTTTCGTCGCATCATACCAATCCGGTGGGCGACATTCGCGCCGCCTTGGTACGACTTACCCAAGTCGGCAGCAAAGCGCCGGTCGTACTGAGGGCCGATTTCCGGGAAGCCGATAGCGAAGACCTGCAAGTGAAAGCCGGTGCCGACTTCGGCCCCTTCCTGCTCGACAACCTCATCGACGGCATATACCTCCGCAACGAAGGTGCGATTCCGGCTCGGAATCTCGTCGACTACATGTTCACGATTCTACAAGCCGCTCGCAAGCGGTTCAGCAAAACCGAATATATATCCTGCCCGAGTTGCGGGCGCACCATGTTTGACCTGCAAACGACAATAGCCCGCGTCAAAGCGGCCACATCGCATCTCACCGGCCTCAAAATAGGCATTATGGGATGTGTCGTAAACGGCCCCGGCGAAATGGCCGACGCCGACTATGGCTATGTGGGCGCCGGCCGAAACCGGGTGAGCCTCTACAAAGGGAAAGTGTGTATCGAAAAAAATATACCCGAGGAGCAAGCTATCGAAAAACTCATCGCCCTCATCAAAACCAACGGCGACTGGGTCGACCCCGAGTGAGGCTCCTTGCCTGCCCTCTGTTTGAAATATGAGAAACAAGAACGATATTCACAAAGAACTGGCCACCCTTCCCGTGGGGAAACTCTTGTGGAAGTACTCTGTACCTGCCATTGTCGGCACGATGGTCATGTCGCTTTACAATGTCATCGACCGGATTTTCATCGGACAAGGCGTAGGAGCCGACGCAATCTCGGGATTGGCGCTCACCTTTCCCATTATGTCGCTCTCGGGAGCCGTGGGTATGCTGGTGGGATTGGGCGCCTCGGCACGCATCTCGATCGTTTTAGGACAAGACGACAAAGTCAAAGCCGAGAAAATTTTAGCCAACAGCCTCATCTTGTCATTATCGTTCGCATGCTGTTACCTCACCTTTTTCGCCATTTACATGGACGATATTTTGCGCAGTTTCGGCGGCAGCGAGCGCACCATACCCTATGCCCGTGAGTTTCTCATCTACATCATGCCCGGCATGCTCTGCACCAACCTGTGTTACAGTTTCAACAACATGATGCGCGCCTCGGGCTATCCCGGCAAAGCCATGTACACGATGCTTATAGGCGCTTTCTCGAACCTCATTCTCGCCCCCATTTTCATTTTCGGGCTCGACTTGGGCATCAAGGGAGCGGCCATAGCCACCGACATAGCCATGGCTATCTCGATGCTATTCGTCATGGCTCATTTCTTCAACCGCAACAGTGAACTACGCTTTCACCGCAGATATTTCAAACTCGAATGGGGTATCCTCTTCAACATCGTCTCCATAGGATTGGCTCCGTTTTTGGTCAATGTGGCCAGCAGTGTCATCAATGCGATTATCAACACCTCGCTATACCGATATGGCGGCGACGAGGCGATAGGCGCGTTCGGCATTTTCAACAGCTATGCCACACTGGTGGTCATGCTCATTATAGGGCTATGCCAAGGCATGCAGCCCATCGTAGGTTATAATTACGGAGCCGGGCACTACTCCCGCATGAAAAGAGCGTTTCTCCTCACGGCGATAGTAGCGACGATATGCAGTACAATCGGGTGGATAGGCTCTACTTTCTTGCCTTATTACATCATACGGGCATTCACCACCGACGCCCAACTTATCGATGTCGCCATACACGGTATGCGCATTGCCATGGGAGTATTTCCTATCGTAGGGGTTCAAATTGTCACCACCAACCTGTTCCAATCCTTAGGCATGGCCTCCAAGTCAATTTTCCTCAGCCTCACCCGGCAAGTCATCTTCCTCATTCCCTTATTACTCATTTTCCCCCACATATATGGGCTGAATGGTGTATGGGGTGCCATGCCTGTATCCGATGCGATAGCGACCGCCATAACGCTGCTGATGCTTTGGAGCGCCAATAAAAAGTTAAGAGGCAACGAATCTGCATGCACACGAGAATAAAAAAGCGGATTTGCCCTCGACAGGCAAACCCGCTTTCGATACTTCCAAAAAATCTTTATTCCTTCATGACCGGAATTTCCCGGTTCATGCTTTGCTCCAAAGAAATGAGCGTTTCGGTCGAAACGACTCCGTGGATATGCTGTATCTTATCGTTGAGCAATTCCATCAAATGCTCGTTGTCACGGGCATATAGTTTGCAAAGCATAGTATAGGGGCCCGTGGTAAAATGACACTCTACCACCTCGGGAATCTTTTCGAGTTCGGGAACGACATCACGATACATCGAACCCTTCTCCAACTTCACCCCTATATAGGTACAAGTCCTGAATCCCAACGATTTGGGATTTACATGATACCCCGAACCGGTAATCACATGCATATCGATCATGCGTTGTATGCGCTGATGAATTGCCGCACGGGAAACTCCACATTCGGCAGCCACATCCTTCGACGGGATACGGGCATTGCGCATAATAATTTCCAGAATTTGGCGATCAAGGTTATCTATCTTTTCCATAGAACTTTATTTACATAAATCATTTTGCGACAAAAATATCATTTCTTTTTGAATATACAACTATATTTTAGCTATTTTTTTGACAAAAAGATAGCCCGAAAAAATTTTACCCCTCCACTTCGATATACTCTCCCCGTGTTTTTCCTCGACACACAAGCGTGTCACCCCTATCTGTTTGTGAAAAATTTGTTAAAACCCATTCCTCCTATTGACAATTTCTCGCAAGTTAGTTACAATTGCAATTAACAGAACTGTTAAATAAACTGTTTCATATGGACTCGAAAAAAACAACCAATAGGAGAAAAAACACCGAAGGGGCTGTCATGTCCGCAGCCGAAGAACTATTTTTAGAAAAAGGATACTCGCTGGCGACAACCACTGAAATAGCCCGTCGTGCAGATTATACTGTTTGGCTTTGCGGTGAGCACCGAAGTCCACCATGTGCGAGTCGACATCGTAGGCGATATGCAAGACCCCGCCGTGAGGCAAATAGCCAACCGTATAGACCAAAACCCCTATCTGCGTATAGCCGCCGTGTACGAATCGCCCATCGCCGTATCGGAACGGTTTCGTAAGGGCGAATCGGATGTCGCCGTTTGTTTCGAACGCGACTTCGACGAGCGGCTGCACCATTACGGGAAAGCCTCCGTTCGCTTGCTCGGCGACGGCTCCGACCCCAATACGGCTCAAATTATCACCAACTATGTAAACGGCGTGCTATCCGAGGCACAAACCGATTTGAATGGGGCAGACCAATCCTCGTTCCCCCATGTGCAGTATATGTACAATCCGGCCGTACTCTCCTCCTACAACTTCGTTCCCGGTGTAATGGGGTTGATTCTAATGTTGGTCTGCTCCATGATGACCGCCATATCCATCGTCCGTGAAAAGGAGAGTGGAACGATGGAGCTACTTCTCGTTTCGCCCATACGTCCCGTGGGGGTGATTATCAGCAAAGCGATTCCCTATTTGGCCCTGTCGCTGGTCAACTTAGCTACGATTCTATTGCTCTCCCGCTTTGTCCTCGGTGTGCCGCTGCGGGGCAATTTAGCTATTTTGTTAGGCGTTTCGATACTATTTATCCTTGCCTCTCTCGGTGTAGGGCTGCTCATTTCGGTTATTTCGTCCACACAGAAAACAGCCCTGCTGATTTCGGGTATGGGGCTGACCATGCCTACAATGATTTTTTCGGGTATCATATTCCCTTGCGAGAGTATGCCTGTGATCTTGCAATATTTCTCCGACATTATTCCAGCCAAATGGTACATCATCATGGTGAAAAAAGTGATGATCGAGGGAGTGGGCGTCGCATACATTTATGAAGAATTTCTGATTTTGTTGGCCATGACCATATTCCTGCTGGCCATCAGTGTAAAGTTGTTTAAACGGCGATTATAATCAAGAAGGAGGAGTGTTCTATGGTGCTGTTTTATCTACTGGAAAAAGAATTCAAGCAGTTTTTTAGGGATCCCGGATTGCCCAAAATGGCTATCGCTTTCCCAATATTGATGATGCTGGTATTCCCGTACGCCGTAAGTATGGAAATCAGGAACATCAATCTGGTCGTCGTAGACAGCAATCGATCGGTAGCCTCGGCCGATCTGATTCAGGCCTGCACCTCTTCGGGGTACTTCAATTTGATAGACATCTGCGACGACCCCGCATGGGCCATGCGACAAATGGACAAAAACCGAGCCGACGCCATTCTGACCATCGAATCGGATTTCGACCGCTGCTTGGAACGAGGCGAAGAACTGCCCGTAGGCATTAAAGTAAACACGATCAACGGCACGAAAGGCAGTATCGGAGCCGGCTATCTCACGGCGTGTGTCCGGCGATATTCCGCCGAGAAATCGCCTCGAAAACAACCGAGCTATACCGCAGGGCCACAACTCGACATATCGTCGAAATACTATTTCAACCCATATCTCGATTACAAACAATTTATGGTGCCGGCGCTCATCGCCATCGCCATTACCATGCTCACCGGTTTTTTCCCAGCGCTCAATATTGTCAGCGAAAAAGAACGAGGAACAATCGAACAAATAAACGTGACCCCGGTCAACCGGGGCGTCTTTATCCTTTGTAAACTCATTCCCTATTGGGTAGTCGCATTTTTTGTCCTCACCGCCTGCTTGCTCATCGCACGGCTCGTATTCGATTATTCTTGCGCAGGTTCATTAGGGCTGATGTATTTCTTCACCGCTTGCAATATTTTGGTAACATCGGGCATGGGACTGCTCATTTCCAATTATAGCGACAATGCCCAACAATCCATGTTCATCACATGGTTTTTCATGATGGTCTTTATGCTCGTCAGCGGCATTTTCACCCCCATAGCCTCCATGCCCGGCTGGGCGCAGGCCATCACCTATTTGAATCCCATGCGTTACTATGCCGACGCGATGCGAGGGGTTTATGTAAAAGGGTGCACACTGACCGACCTTTGGGTCGATGCGGCAGGGTTGTTGACAATAGGCTCGACAATGGTTACATGGGCGATATTGAGCTATAAAAAAACGACTTAGCACAACAAACCACCATGCAGGCAGGGAAATCGGAACTATCTCCCCTCCGGCTTTCTATTATGCCGTTCTTCCCTCTCCCACCTCCAAAAACGAAACATTCTATAAAAAGCGAGAGCGCCCGGCCTCGGCCGATCGCTCTCAAAAAAGGTATATTTACTTGTTCCTTATTTAACAATATCCAGAACCTCTACCTCAAACACGAGAACCGAGTTGGTGGGAATCTTGTCGCCACCGCCACGGACTCCGTAGCCCAGTTCGGCAGGAATATAAAGGATATATTTACCGCCTTTCTGCATCAACTGCAAGCCTTCGCCGAAACCTTTAACAACACCGGCAGGCGAGAAAGTGGCGCTGGCATTGGCATCGAATTGGGTCCCATCGATCAAAGTACCTTTATACGATACTTTCGCACGTTGGTTCGATTGAACTTTTTCGCCGGTTCCCGCTTTAACAACCTTGTAGAGCAATCCCGACTCGGTCTTTACAACTCCTTCCTCTTTGGCTTTTTCGGCAAGGAAAGCCTCACCTTTTGCCAAATTCTCTTTGGCTTCGGGAGTTTCGGCCAAACGAGCGAGTTCCTCTTTCTCCTTAGCCTCTGCGGCTGCTCTGAAAATAGCGTCGAGAACCGAGTTGGCACGCATAGCCGAGATCAGCAACGTCGTATCGCCTTCCATAGCCCGTTTATACGCTTGAACGAAAGTAGGAATATCGACTTCTACGCCAGTCCCTTGTTTGATACTCTTCAACATCTCTTTGATATAAAGGCCTTGGCTCATTCCCATTTCATAAGAACGTTGGGTCGAATCGGTCTTTAAGGCGGCGGCCAAACCCTTCATGAAGTCGTTGGGATCGATACCTTTCAACTGATCATACATGCCCGATCTCATTGCTTCGCCAATACGGGCGCCATTCGAAACGCCCAGCGCATAACTTGCACTATCTGCTGCGTTCTCCAACTTAGTAGCGGTTTTGTCTCCGCAAGACGACATTGCCGTTAAACCGGCGAGTGCCACACAAAATAAAATACTCTTTTTCATTGTTTATTGGGTAAATAATTATAATATTTTTATAAGTTCCACTTCAAAAACAAGCGTCGCGTTCGCCGGGATGCTTCCTCCGGCACCCTGCTCCCCGTAAGCCAATCCCGAAGGAATATACAGTTTCCAGCGCGAGCCCTCGGGCATCAGTTGCAAAGCCTCCACCCATCCGGGAATCACTTGGTTTACACCGAACACAGCCGGAGCACCACGTTGTATCGAACTGTCGAATACTTGCCCGTCGATCAAAGTGCCATGATAGTGGCATTGAACTTTATCGGTGGCTTTCGGCTTGCGTCCTTTCCCTTCGGAGAGAACCTCATATTGCAAGCCGCTGGGCAAAGTAACCACCCCGGGACGCTTGGCATTCTCGGCCAAAAACGCCTCCCCGGCACGTTTATTCTCCTCGGCGATCTGCTCTTGCAGATTCGAGAAAAATTCATTGATTATTTGTTTCGCCTCGTCAAAACCGATTTCGGGTTTCTCCTGCTTATATACAGCCTCCACACCCCTGGCAAAATCCTCGATATTCAACGACTTGATTCCCGAGCCTAAAAAATTATGCCCCATGCTGAGACCTAATGCGTAGCTTAATTTATCCATTTTTCTTTTTCTTGGTGTAATATTTGCGTGGCGAAGATAGGATTTTTATACTTAATTCGATAAATTCTCCTTAAAAAAAAACATAATTTATCCCTTGATATAGATGTTTTTATCGCTTTGCTACATCATATTTTTATAATTTTCTTGCGTTCATCGGCTATTTATCTTAATTTTAGGTGCATGGTTTATATAGAAGTAACTATCTAAATGACAAACGGTATGAAAAAGAAACTGGTTGTATTGACAGGTGCGGGCATGAGCGTGGAGAGCGGATTGTCCACATTCAGAGACAGCGGGGGTCTGTGGGACCGCTACCCCGTGGAAGATGTCGCTACCCCCGAGGGGTGGGAAAAGAACCCGGCGCTGGTACAAGAGTTTTATAACAAGCGACGAAAAGAACTGTTGACAGTAAAACCTAATGACGGACATCGAGGCCTTGCCGCTCTCGAAAAGGACTACGACGTGACGATTATCACCCAAAATGTAGACAACCTGCACGAACGAGCCGGAAGCACAAAAATCATACACCTGCACGGCGAGCTGACCAAAGTGCGCTCAGTGAAAAACGAAAGTCGCATATATGAGTTATCGCCCGACCACTACGAAATCGCCCCCGACGAAACCGATGCGTATGGCGACCGATTGAGACCCCATATCGTATGGTTCGGCGAAGCGGTTCCTATGATAGAACCGGCTATCGACATTACCGAACAGGCCGATATATTCGTCGTGATAGGCACCTCGTTGAATGTCTACCCGGCGGCCGGTTTACTGCGCTATGTGAGGCCGCAAGTCCCCATATACCTCATCGACCCCAAAGAGGTAAAAGTCCCCGTGAACCGACCGGTTCATGTCATTCAAAAAGGGGCGTCGGAAGGAGTAGCCGAACTCATTCGCCTGTTACACCAATAAGCCCTATAAAACACGCAACAGCCCACCGGGAATCGGGCGGGCTGTTGCGTGTGGGTATCTCACTGGTCAAGAGCGTCTCTCTTGCCCCTGTTTGATAGCATCGACCACATTGATTACATAATCGCCCAGCCGTTCGCCCTCCGAGATTATATCCATATAATAGATTCCCGACTGGTACTCGTAATGCTTATTGTTGATATTTTCGATATTGGACATGCGCAGCTGATTGCGATAGTTATTGATTTCGCTCTCTTTATTGTATGAAACCATTATATCATTCAAGGCAGGCTCGTTGGTCGAGAGTAGGGCCACCATATTGGAAAGAGCCTCGGAGTCGAGCTTAAACATCATATCGATATGATGAACAATCTCCTCGTTAAACTCGACATGTGAATCCTGTTTCCGTTGCATCGTACGAGCCAGATTGTAACAGCAATCGCCTATGCTTTCGATCTCGGTTACAATGGCGAGCATGCTGTTCACCATCATTTTTCCCTCGAAACTCAACCGCCCGGCCACGACACGGTTCAAGAAATCGGCTATTTCCAACTCCATACGGTCGCAAATCTGCTCATACTTTTCGATTCGATTATACAACTTCAAATAGGCCTCGCTTCCCCCTTTCTCGTGCAACAGCTCTTTAACCATGCCAAACATGCGTTGCACCCGCTCGGCATATACCGCAATCTCTTGATGCGCTTGGGGCAAATTCAGTTCCGAAGCCGATAACATTCCCCTCGAAATGAATTTCAACTGGAACTCCTCATCCGTCTTGTCTTTTACCCGCACAAGACGAGTGACAATCTTCTCATACAGACCTGTGAGCCAAATCATAATCGAAGCATTGATCACATTAAAGACTGTATGGAACATCGATAGCCCGAACGATACCGCAAACTGCATGGCGGCAAAATGCGCCCTCTGCTGTTCAAATCCGGGTGTATGAAGGGTCTCACCGTTGTTCAACGCATTGATCAACGCCGGGTTGGTCTGTTCGTTAGCTGCTATAAACGACATCAATTCTGTGGGGTTGCCCAATCCCAAAGAGGTACATATCCACACGATGAAACGGATAAACGGATAGTAAAACATCAGTGTCCACACCGACCCGAAGACATTGAACAACAAGTGCCCCATCGCCGCACGCTTGGCCGATACATTGGCTCCGATAGATGCGAGCAGCGGAGTGATAGTCGTTCCTATGTTACTGCCCAAAATCAATGCGGCGGCAATATCAAACGTTATCCAACCCTTGCTACACATGATCAACGAAATAGCCAACGTCGCACTCGACGCCTGCACTATCATCGTCACTATGGCTCCTACGGCACAGAAAATCAATATCGACAAGAAACCGAGCTGGGTATAGGAGGTCAAAAATTCAAACATCTCGGGATTGCTCCTCAAATCGGGAACCGAATGGTTCAAATAGTCGAGCCCCATAAACAAGAACGAGAATCCAATGAGGAACTCGCCCCACGACTTGCGGGTGTTGCTCCCCGAAAAGAGAAGGGGTACTCCCACCCCTATCAGCGGCAACGCAAAAAGCGTTATATCTACCTTAAACCCAAAAAGCGCGATAATCCATGCTGTCACCGTGGTCCCTACATTGGCGCCCATAATCACCGCCATCGATTGCCCCAACGACATCAATCCGGCATTTACGAAACTCACGACCATAACCGTCGACGCCGACGAACTCTGTATCAATGCCGTAATCAAAATTCCGGTAAACAGCCCCGAAAACCGATTCTTTGTCATTACAGCAAGAATATTGCGCAACCTGTCGCCGGCCACCTTCTGCAATCCCTCGCTCATGACTTTCATTCCATACAGAAACAAGCCAACCGACCCGATTAAGGTCAAGAAGTCCAGAAATGTGTACTCCATAAAAGTTCTTAAATAGTTGTTTTATTGCACGCTTTGTGGTATATTTATCTCTCAATCTTGCATCAAACGAAGCATTTGTTTGCAAATTTATACAAATAAAAAGTATTTATACAGCGCAAAAATTATTGTTTCAATTTTATTAACAAACAAATAAAAGGTATCACCTACTTTCCCCTGCAACTATTATGGAAATGGAAAAAGAATCTTTTGACGTTTATTGTGTAAACAACGGTAAAACAATACGCGTAAACGGAGGTGAAAGCCTGCTCGAAATTTATCGGCTGGCAGGACTTGAAATGGCAAACCGTCCGGTCTGCGCCTATGTCAACAATAAAACCGAAGAGCTAAGATACCGGGTATTCGGCCCCAAAGATATCGAGTTCCTCGACACCTCCAATCCATCGGGCATGCGCACCTATGTGCGCTCCCTTTGCTTTGTCATGTATAAAGCGATCAACGATATTTTCCCGGGGGCGAGGTTGCGCATCGAGCATTCTTTGTCACACGGGTACTACTGCCTGCTCGACAACGAGAATGCGCTCAAGCCCGAATCCATCGAAAAAATAAAGCATCGCATGGCTCAAATCATCGCCGATGACATTCCGTTCAAAAAAGTAGAATGCCACACTGGCGAAGCAATCGAGGTATTCCGCAAGCAGGGAATGTTCGATAAAATAGAACTCCTACAATCGACCCACCAGCTATATACCCAATACCACACACTCGACGGCCTCGCCGATTTCTATTACAGTTGGCTCACCCCGTCGACCGGGTATCTGCAAGGGTTCGATTTGGTCAAATACAACGGGGGGCTGTTGTTGGTTCCTCCCATGCCCGGCGAACCCGAGAAACCGGCATCGATAGAACCGCAAGAGAAAATGCTTCATGCCTTCAAAGAGTATCTCACCTTCAACAAAATTATCGGATTGAGCAACATCGGGGACCTCAACCAAGTTGTCGAGGCTCGGCAGGCGACCGACCTCATTAAGGTGGCCGAAGCCCTTCACGAGAAAAAAATCGGCAAAATCGCCGATGACATAGCCAAGCGTTACCACGAGCAAGGCACTCGCATCGTGCTCATCTCGGGGCCGTCCTCCTCGGGGAAAACGACTTTCTCAAAAAGGCTTTCTATCCAGCTCATGACCAATCTGCTCAAACCGGTAGCCATCTCGCTCGACAACTATTTTGTCAACCGCGAGGACACACCGCGCGACGAATCGGGCGACTACGACTATGAATCGCTCTATGCACTGGATCTCGACCTGTTCAACGAAGACCTCAATCGATTGCTGCAAGGGGAGACCATACAAATACCCACATACAATTTCGAATCGGGAAGGAGAGAGTACCGCGGTAACACGCTGAAACTGGACGAAGGCGCTATCCTCATCTTGGAAGGGATACACGGACTGAATCCCGACCTAACGCCACAAATCAAACCGCACCTCAAATACAGCATTTATGTCTCGGCGTTGACGACCATCTCTATCGACGATCACAACTGGATTCCCACTGCCGACAACCGGCTTCTGCGACGCATTATCCGGGACTTCAAGTACCGTGGAGCCTCGGCACAAAGCACGATCGCTCGCTGGGGAAGCGTGAGAAGGGGCGAAGAAAAATGGATTTTCCCTTATCAGGAGAACGCCGACGCCATGTTCAACTCATCGCTGCTTTTCGAGTTGGCCGTTATGAAAGATTACGCTCAACCCATTCTCAGCGCCGTGCCCCACAATTGTCGGGAATATGCCGAAGCTCATCGGCTGCTCCGATTCTTGGGCTATTTCCAATCTATCAACCAGCGGGAGATACCCCCTACCTCACTGTTACGGGAATTTCTCGGCGGGAGCAGTTTCAAATACTAAACGCTCTATATATGAAAAAGCCCGGTAAAACCGGGCTTTTTCATATATTTCCTCGCAAGATTTACTTTTCACGCTCTATTGTATAATCCAATATCGAAATCAATGCGTCGACCGTATCCGACAGCGGGAAATCGGACAGCAACTCCACGGCCTCGTTGCGTATCCGCTTCATTGTCTCATAGGCATACTCGATACCGCCTTGGCTCTTTGCATACTCGATAAGGGTATTGACATGCTCCAGCGACAAATGCTCCTCACTCAGCAACAACTCTTTCATAGATTGGTTTTCTGCACCCTTCCCACGAGTAATCGCATAGATGAGCGGCAATGTGATTTTACCTTCCCGCAAGTCGTTCCCGGTGGGTTTGCCTATCACCTTATCTTCGTAGTAATCAAATATATCGTCTTTGATTTGGAAACAAAGCCCCAGCTTCTCTCCAAACAAACCCAACCGCTCTACCTCAGAAACAGGTGCGTCGACCGACAGAGCGCCCACCTGCATACAGGCGCAAAACAGCGAAGCCGTCTTGCGACGAATCACTTCGAAATAGGCCGACTCGTCGAGCAAGTGATTGCGGGCGTTGGACAACTGGTCGATCTCCCCGCGGGCTAAATCCCTGCCCAAATTTCCCAGACAGGAAACAATCGACATTCGCTTCGTCCTAAGCGAACAGTCCAAAGCGCACGACACAAAATAGTCGCCCACCAACACAGCGATGCGATTGTCATACAAATGATTGATTGTGGGCAGCCCTCGACGCTTTTGCGACTCATCGACTACATCGTCGTGAATCAAGCTGGCATTGTGCATGATCTCCAACGAGGCCGCCGCGTCGATCGTTTCGCGGGGCACATCACCAAACAATTTTGCACACAGCAACACCAATATAGGCCGAATCTGTTTCCCTTTGCTTTCGAGATAAGTTTGAATCACCTCGTTCATCAAGGGACTGTTTGTATGTAAAGATTCGGTCAATGTTTCATTCAACAGTGCAAGCTCGTTGGCGATAGGCTGCCGTATGATAAAAAGTTTGTCCATATTCATTTATTCTGGTGCAAAAATAGTAATAAAACAAAAGAATCCGTATTTTTATCGTAATTTTACCGCATTGCAAAGACGCTTTTTTATTTCTTATCTACAAATCGCATTCTCTTATGCAAGAAAAACGACTATTTTTATTAGATGCCTACGCACTCATTTACCGTTCGTATTATGCGTTTATCAAAAACCCGAGAATCAATTCCAAAGGGATAAACACCTCGGCCATTCTGGGGTTTGTCAATACGCTCGAAGAACTGCTAAAAAAAGAAAATCCTTCGCATATCGCCGTCGGATTCGACCCCCAAGGACCCACGTTCCGGCACGAGGCTTACGAACAATACAAAGCACAACGCGAAGAGACCCCCGAGGTAATCCGCTATTCGGTACCGATTATCAAGGAGATTATCCGCGCCTACAACATTCCCATTCTCGAAGTTCCCGGATTCGAAGCTGACGACGTCATAGGAACTCTGGCAAAACTGGCCGAAAAAGAGGGGTTCGACACCTACATGATGACTCCCGACAAAGACTACGGGCAATTGGTCTCGCCCCACATCTTCATGTACAGGCCCAAATTCGGAGGCGATTTCGAGATACTGGGTCCCGAAGAAATCACTGCCAAGTACAGCATTCAATCGCCCGAGCAGGTCATTGACATTTTGGGATTGATGGGCGACAGTTCCGACAATATCCCCGGCTGCCCCGGCGTGGGAGAGAAAACCGCCATTAAACTCATCGCCGATTTCGGAGGGATAGAGAATCTGCTGGCTCACACCGACCAATTAAAAGGCGCTCTTAAAACCAAAGTCGAAGAGAACCGTTCCCAAATAGAGTTCTCCAAATTTTTGGCGACTATCCGCACCGATGTTCCTATTGAATTTGATGAAAAATCACTCCGGCGAAAACCGGTCAACAGCGAGAAATTAAGACCCATATTCGAAGAATTGGAGTTCCGCAGCCTCACCGAACGAGTATTGGGGAACCAAGCGGCCACCTCTGCGCCCAAACGAGCGGCGCAACCGTCGCTTTTCGACCAAAAATCCGAACCCGAGATAGAAGAGGCTTCCCCGGCCGAATCGAATTTAACCGACATCTCATCGACTCCGCACACCTATCATTTGACCGATACAACCGAGCAGATGTGGGATTTGGCGGCATTGCTTTCGTGCGCACCCGCTTTTGCCTTCGATACCGAGACAACCGGTGTCGACCCGATGAATGTAGAGCTGGTAGGACTATCCTTTGCACTTAAAGAACACGAAGCCTACTATATACCTATTCCCGAAGATCCGGAAAAAGCGCGCGCGACGGTAAACATTTTCAAATCGGCATTGGAAAATCCCCGATCCTTGAAAATAGGGCAGAACATCAAGTATGACTACATCGTGCTCCACAACTATGGGATCCATGTGAAAGGCGATTTCTTCGATACAATGGTCGCCCATTACCTGTTACAGCCCGAACAATATCACAACATGGACTATCTGGCCAATGTCTATCTCAAATACAAAACGATTCCCATCGAGGATTTGATAGGCCCCAAAGGGAAAAAACAACTCTCCATGAGACAAGTCGCAATCGAGGAGATATGCCGGTATGCCGCCGAGGATGCCGATATAACCCTGCAACTGAAAAATCGCCTCGAACAAGAGTTGGTAGCCGGAAAAATGGAAAAACTTTTCTATGAAATCGAGATGCCTTTGACCCGGGTGCTCGCCGATATGGAGATTGCCGGAGTCAACGTCGACACAGCCGAGTTGAAAAGTTCTTCCGACCTGCTCACCCAACGATTGAAAGAATTGGAACAGGAGATTTACCAATTGGCCGGGACGACGTTCAACGTCAGTTCGGCCCGGCAGGTGGGCGAAATCCTTTTCGAGCGGCTGAAAATCGACGAAAAGGCCAAAAAGACCAAGACCGGACAATACTCCACCACCGAGGAAGTCCTCGAAAAACTACGCTCCCGCCACCCCATTGTGGGCAAAATCCTCGACCAACGGGGCATTCGCAAGCTGCTGAGCACCTATATCAACGCCTTGCCCGAACTAATTAACCCCAAGACAGGAAAAATACACACCTCGTTCAACCAGACGATTACCGCTACGGGACGACTCAGTTCGAGCAATCCCAATCTACAAAACATTCCTATCCGGGATAACGAGGGACGCGAAATTCGACGGGCATTTGTCCCCGATCCGGGTTGCACATTCTTCTCGGCCGACTACTCCCAAATCGAATTGCGCATTATGGCTCACCTCAGCGGCGACCGTCACATGATAGAGGCTTTCCGCGAAGGATCGGACATTCACGCCGCCACCGCCGCCAAAATTTATAAAGTGCCTATCGACAAAGTGACCCCCGACATGCGAAGAAAAGCCAAAACAGCCAACTTCGGAATCATTTACGGCATCTCGGTATTCGGTCTGGCAGAGCGGCTGAACATACCTCGGAGCGAAGCCAAAATTCTTATCGACGGCTACTTCGAGAGCTACCCGCAAATCAAAGAATATATGAACAAGAGTATCGAGATTGCCCGCGAAAAAGGATACGTCGAAACCATCTGCGGCCGTAAACGAATGCTCCCCGACATACACTCGCACAATAGCGTCGTAAGAGGCTATGCCGAACGAAACGCCATCAATGCTCCCATACAGGGCAGCGCGGCCGACATCATCAAAATCGCCATGATACGCATCGCCCGTCGGCTCGAAGAGGAACAATTGAAAAGCCGCATGATTCTGCAAGTACACGACGAACTCAACTTCAACGTCCCCACCGAAGAGCTGGAGCGCGTGAAAGCGATTGTATGTGAAGAGATGGAAAATGCCTATCCTTTGCAAGTACCGTTAGTGGCCGATTTCGGGACAGGAGCAAACTGGCTGGAAGCCCATTAAAGGAAAAACGAGACGACCGATATGAACTCCGATGAGAATAAATATGTAATTTTGCTCCCGCTTAACGACGATTGACAAGAATGGACATTCACAGTTTTTCTGCGCTTTTCAACACGCCGGCGAGACGCGAAGCCTTTTTATCGCTGGTCACAGACAACCGGAAGAAAAATATCTTTATCCAAGGCCTCGAAGGCTCGGCGGCGGCTCTCCTCTTTTCCAACCTTTTGGAAAACAAACAGGCTCACCTCATCATCGCCAACGATTTGGACGAAGCGGGGTATCTCTACAACGACTTGGTTCAACTCAACGGCAGCGACCAGATACTTTTGTTCCCCTCGGGATACAAGCGGGACATTAAATACGGACAACCCGACCCTCCGTCCGAAATATTGAGAACCGAGGTCCTCAACCGGCTGAACCAAAAAGGCGATGCCTTGCTCGTAGTCACCTATCCCGAAGCCATTGCCGAGAAAGTCGTACCCTCCAATACGCTATCGGAACAAACCTTGCATATCGACAAAAAAAAGAAGTACGATATCATTTCGCTCTCCGACCAACTGAGGGAGCGAGGATTCGAAGAGGTCGACTATGTGTACGAGCCGGGGCAATTTGCCGTGCGAGGCAGTATCCTCGACGTCTTTTCCTATACCAACGAATTGCCCTATCGCATCGATTTCTTCGGAAAAGACGTCGAGAGTATCCGCTCCTTCGAGGTCGAGACACAACTATCGAAAGAAAAACTCGACGAAGCCTATATCATCGCCAACGTATGCAACCAAGAAAGCTCGGGCATCTCGATACTCGATTTCATCGATAAAAACACGATTCTACTCTGCCGGAACTTGTCATGGATTATCGACCGTATCGCCGCAATTGCCTCCGAATCGCTATCGGAACAAACCCTCATCGCCGAGGAGGGCGACCGATATGCCATGCAAAAAATTATCGATGCCGACGCTTTCAAGCGAAAAATCATCGATTTCCGGCGCATCGACTACGGCTCTACCAGCGAAGCTCAGGCACCGTCCATTATCCGGTTCAACTGTACACCACAAGGCATCTACCACAAGAATTTCGATTTGGTGAGCCAATCTTTTTCCCAATTCATCGAGAAAAATTACACAATCTACATACTTAGCGACAGCGAAAAACAAATCGAGCGCCTGCAAGCTATCTTCGAAGAACGGGGCGAATCGATTACCTTCACACCTGTGCTGAAAACCCTACACGAGGGGTTTGTCGACAACGACTTGAAGATGTGCTGTTTCACCGACCATCAGATCTTCGACCGATTCCACAAATACACCCTCAAAAGCGAACATGCCCGCTCGGGAAAACTGGCCCTTTCGCTAAAAGAACTCAGCCAAATAGAAGTGGGCGACTATATCGTGCATGTAGACCACGGAATAGGACGTTTCGGTGGATTGATCCGTACCGAAATCAACGGGAAAATGCAAGAAGTCATCAAGCTGACTTACCAAAACGACGACATTATCTTCGTGAGTATCCATGCCCTGCATAAATTGGCGAAATATCGGGCCAAAGAGGGAGAGGCACCCCGCATCAACAAATTGGGAAGCGGAGCATGGGAACGTATGAAAGAGAAGACAAAAGGCAAAATGAAAGAGATTGCCCGCGACCTCATCAAACTCTATGCCGCCCGCAAACAAGAAAAAGGGTTTGCCTTCTCGCCCGACTCTTTCCTGCAACAAGAACTCGAAGCCTCGTTCATTTATGAAGATACCCCCGACCAAATAAAATCGACCGCCGAAGTAAAAGCCGATATGGAACGTGAGCGTCCCATGGACCGGCTCATCTGCGGCGATGTAGGATTCGGAAAAACCGAAATCGCCATACGAGCCGCATTCAAAGCCACCTGCGACAACAAGCAAGTAGCCGTACTTGTCCCTACTACCGTGCTGGCGTTTCAACACTACCAAACCTTCAAAGAGCGGTTAAAGGAATTTCCGGTCCGCATCGAATACCTCAGCCGAGCCCGCAAGGCTTCGGACGTGAAAGCGATTCTCAAAGACCTCGCCGAGCGCAAAATCGACATCATCATCGGCACGCACAAACTCATAGGCAAAGATGTGAAATTCAAAGATTTGGGGTTGCTGATTATCGACGAAGAGCAAAAATTCGGAGTCGCCGTCAAAGAGAAACTCAAACAGATGAAAGTCAATGTCGATACCCTCACCATGTCGGCGACACCCATACCCCGCACCCTGCAATTCTCCTTAATGGGCGCGCGCGACCTATCGGTCATCTCTACCCCGCCCGCCAACCGATATCCCATTCAGACCGAAGTACACGCCTTCAACGACGATATTATCAAAGAGGCTATCAACTTCGAGATGAGCCGGGGCGGACAAATTTTCTTTGTCAACAACCGCATACCCCAACTATATGAACTCGAAAATACCATACACAGGCTTGTTCCCGACGCCCGAGTCGTCATAGGCCACGGACAAATGCCTCCCGAGAAACTCGAACAGGCTATCATCGACTTTGTCAACTACGACTACGACGTGCTGTTGGCGACCACAATCATCGAGTCGGGAATCGATATGCCCAACACCAACACGATCATCATCAACGACGCGCAAAACTTCGGGTTGAGCGAACTGCACCAACTCAGAGGCCGCGTAGGCCGCAGCAACCGCAAAGCCTTCTGTTACCTTCTCACCCCGCCCCGGCATACCTTCTCGGTCGATGCCCGACGACGGCTGCAAGCTATCGAGAGCTTCTCGGAGTTGGGTAGCGGCATACACATCGCCATGCAGGACCTCGACATTCGGGGAGCCGGCAACCTTTTAGGAGCGGAACAGAGCGGATTCATCGCCGATTTGGGCTACGAAACATATCAAAAAATCTTGAAAGAGGCTGTCGAAGAATTGAAAAACGACGAGTTCAGCGACCTCTATTACGGAAGCGATTCCGATGCAAAACCCGAAGAATTTGTATCGGAATGTACCATCGAATCCGACTTGGAAATCCTATTCCCTGCCGACTATGTGCCACAAGAATCGGAACGCATCTCGCTCTATCAAGAACTCGACAACATGGAACGGGAGACCGACATACGCCAATTCTGCGAACGCCTCGAAGACCGCTTCGGCCGTATCCCTCACGAAGCTATGGAGCTGATACGGATAGTGCGGTTGAGAAGACTGGCCCGACAATTGGGCATCGAAAAAGTAGGGTTGAAACAAGGCTACATGTATCTCTACTTTGTCTCGGACGAACATGTCGCTTACTACCAGTCGGCCGCATTCGGCCGCATATTGGGCTTCCTGCAAAAGAACCCCAAACGATGTAAGTTGCGGGAAATAAAGGGCCGCCGTTCACTCTCGATAAAGGATATTATTTCGGTGGAATCGGCGGTTGCGGTGTTGGAGGAGATGTTACAGACCGATCCTGTTTAACGGCTCCCGGCTCCATCGTACCAACGGGAATACCCCACAATTCGTCGGGACGACGACCGGCTGTCAACAGCGCCGCATTGATATAATCGCGACTCGACGGATTCTGGAACGGATAAAGTCCGAACTGCGGCATCACCGCGGCATAATGCTCGAATATCTCGGACTGAATCGACTCATAACTCACCCAGTCGGTATTATTCGAAAAACAATACAGTTGCACAGGCAAACCATTGTCGGTAGGGTCGAGAGTACGCACCATCAGAGTCATTTGGCCGGCAATGAATTTATGTTGTTGCAGATAAAGGGTCATATACGCTCGAAACAAACCTAAATTTGTCTCTATGGTACCGTTCACCAACCCCAAACTATTCTGGGTATTTTCTACCTTCCCTGCTTGCTGTTGAGCCTCTTTTTTTTCGATGAAATCACGCAAAATAGCCATTTCTTTCATCTTTTCCAAAAATTCGGGAGTACAGAATTTTACCGTACTCAAATCGATCGTAAACGACCGCATGATGCGCCGTCCTCCCGAAGTGAGCATACCCCGCCAGTTTTGCACTTCGCCCGACACAAGCGAATAGGGAGGCAATGTCACGATGGTGTTGTCGAAATTCTGTACCTTCACCGTATCCAACGACACATCGACGACAACCCCGTTTACCGCGCCTCCCGGCACGACAATCCAGTCACCATTGCGGATAATATCGTTTTGAGAAAGTTGAACCCCGGCTACAAATCCCAATATGCTGTCTTTAAAAACCAGCATCAACACGGCGGCGAAAGCGCCCAATCCCGTAATCAAAGCCATGGGCGAACGCTCTATCAAAATCGAAACGGTTACAATCACCCAAAAGCCGATAAGCAATCCTTTAATGATTTGAATCATTCCCTTCATAGGACGATCGCGCAATGCTGTCCGGCGTGAATAGATGCGCCAAAAAACCGATAACTGCGCATTTATCGAAAAAACCAAGACCCCAAGCAGATAAATCCAGCATATTTTTTCGATTAACCGCAAAAACGCCGGAGTCCCATGAAAGGCAAACGGCAACAAGGCCAATATCACCAACGGCGGGATAATATGGGTTATGCGGGTAAAGACATGCGCCTCGACCAACCCTTTCAACAAATTGCTCCCTCGATAACGAACCAGCCGGTGAATCGCATAAATCACTATCGCCCGCAATATCCGTCCTACCACAATAGCGATTACAAAAACCAAAATACCATATACAACACTGTTCCACACCGACGACGTCTCGCCCGTGATCCTCAGCAATAGGGACGATACCCACTCCATAAGCCTGTCGGCTATTTCATACGCTTTATTCATCTACTCACTTTTCGAATAAAACACCTCTCTACCCCTTTGAGTTCACCCCGCCCCGGTATCACCTCCACACAAAAAAAGGAAGAGACTTGTAAAAAGCCTCTTCCCCTCATCAATGAAAAACTAATTCTGTGCAGCAATTAGTGAACAGCAACCTTTTCTCCGTTTACAATATACAATCCCGCCGGAAGCCCGATTTCGGTCGAACCGGCCGGAACTACTGCCCTATGCAACAATTGCCCCATGACCGAATATACACATACTTCGGTATCGGCAACGGCCGAGACATGTACAACACCATTGCCTCCATACACGGCAAAATCGTGGACAATTCCACATTGAATACCCGACGGCGTATTGATATAGGGTTGCGATTCATTACCCGCAGCGTCGATCGCCGTTACAACAAATATATAACTCGATTGGGTACAAGACGACACGTCGGCGCTCTTTTCCCAAGTAACCAATTTCAAATAGGCCGATCTGTCATATGTAGACTCATTGTTGACTACACGGTTGGGAACAAAATAAACCGCATACCGAATCGTTTCGTCGGCGTTGGGAGCCTCCCAAGTCAAGGTATTTCCCGAATGTGTGATATTGGTAATCTCCGGTAAAGTTTGAGGCGTTTTCCAAGTCATTACCGGGGTCAATGCCGGCTGTGTGAATTTGTTTTCGGCCAAATAACCGTCGAGGCCATAACTGAAAAACTGCGTCGTATTAAAAAACACATGTCCCGGAGCCCCCATTTGATCGGTCGAACGGTTCATATCCACCTCGAAACCGCACTCCTCGGTACCCTGTGCCGCTGTCGCCGCAATCGAACGCTCGATCATCGAAAGCCCCTTATATTCGTCTTCGGTCATATTGTACCGTTTCAAAATACTTCTCATACGCTGCGGACTGCTTTGCGGCATAGTAGATATACGCATACTCGAATAGAAATGACGGCCCATTATCTTAGCCACATCGGCCCACCACGGCACCAAGGTCGTGTATCCCCACGTTTGAGTCGTTGAACTGGGCCAGTAACATTGCGGCGAGATATAGTCGATACTTTTCTCCTTCAACCACGCCACACCGTCGCAATAGAGTTTGGAATACGCGCTCGTTCCACGACTCGTATCCAAGTACTCGATACCATACGAAGCCGCTACGCTACTGCTACCGCCCCATATCCCGAAAGGCCCGACACCAAATTTTACCGTAGATTTCGTTGTCTGGATCATACTGTAAATATCCGACATCAGCACATTCACATTCTCACGGCGCCAATCGCCCACATCCTTGCCTGCCGGCTTGTAAAGATTTTGTGAATAAGCGTCTTGATTGGTGGTCCCGTCATAGGAATAAAAATAGTCGTCGAAGATAATCCCGTCGACGTTGTAATGGGTAATAATATCTTTAATCACATTCACCAAATATTCCCTCACCTCGGGATTTCCCGGGTCGAGAATATAACTCGTCGAATATTCGAGCAGCCATTCGGGGTGATTCTTGCGAATAGGGTCATTGGCTCCGTGCATATTTTTGCTACTCTCATATCGGTAGGGGTTGATCCATGCGTGTAGCTCCATGCCCCGCTTGTGAGCCTCCTCGATAGCGAAAGCCAACGGATCATAGCCCGGGTCTTTACCCCGCGTGCCGGTAAGATACTGCGACCACGGCTCATAAGCCGATTCGTACAAGGCGTCGCACATAGGGCGCACTTGAAAATAGACAGCGTTCATGCGAGCAGCTTGCATACCATCGAGGATAGTCTTCAATGCCGCTTGCTGCTGGGTTGCCGTTTCTGACGAATTAGGCCAGTCGATATTGCTCACTGTGGCAAGCCATGTAGCACGCAATTCTCGTTTGGGTGATTCGGCCGAAAGGGAATAGAAAAGCCCAATTGCCAAAATAAGGAGGACGATTTTTTTCATGTTATTCACGGATTATTAGTCTATTTTACAAATATAAGCAGACAAAAAGCGATTCCCGTCATCAGCTTCTCTAAATAAATAAAACGATAATTAATTTTTGTTTTAAATAAAACGTTGAATTACACCTTCATGCTTCACAATTTCCAACGTAAGAAAAGAATCGTTATCTTTGCACAGGTTGTAAAAATGGGGCGTCCCGGCAGAGACAAGCAGGGGTTGTCTCGATAACGGAAGTTTCTATTTTTACACTGTTTTCGACATAAAACAAAACTATTTGATATAATGAGTTTACAATGTGGCATAGTCGGATTGCCCAATGTGGGTAAATCGACTCTTTTCAATTGCTTGTCCAACGCCAAAGCGCAATCGGCCAATTTCCCGTTTTGCACAATAGAACCCAACGTGGGAGTAATCACCGTGCCCGATGAACGGTTGAACAAACTGGCCGAACTGGTACACCCCCAGCGCATTGTTCCCACGACGGTCGAGATTGTCGACATCGCCGGGTTGGTGAAAGGAGCGAGCAAAGGCGAAGGCTTAGGAAACAAATTCCTCGCCAACATTCGGGAAACCGACGCAATCCTGCATGTTTTACGCTGTTTCGACGACGATAACATCACCCACGTCGACGGGTCGGTCAATCCCGTACGCGACAAAGAAATTATCGATTTCGAATTGCAACTCAAAGACTTGGAGACCATCGAGGCTCGTATCTCAAAGGTTCAAAAACAAGCTCAAACCGGCGGAGACAAAGCGGCCAAAGTCGCTTACGAAGTGTTGAGCCGGTACAAAGAGGCTCTCGAACAGGGAAAGGCGGCTCGTACCGTAACGTTTGAAACCAAAGACGAACAAAAAATAGCCCATGACCTTTTCTTGCTCACCAACAAACCGGTGATGTATATTTGCAACGTCGACGACAACAGCGCCGTATCGGGCAACAAATATGTCGAAATGGTGCGAGAAGCCGTCAAAGACGAGAACGCCGAAATCCTTATCCTTGCCGCTAAAACCGAATCGGAAATCGCCGAGTTTGAAACCTACGAAGAACGACAAATGTTCCTCAATGAAATAGGGCTCGAAGAGTCGGGTGTGTCACGCCTTATCCGAGCCGCATACAGCCTGCTCAACCTCGAAACCTATTTTACCGCCGGGCCGCAAGAAGTTCGCGCATGGACCTATCTGAAAGGAAGCAAGGCCCCCCAATGCGCCGGTATTATCCACACCGACTTTGAAAAAGGCTTTATCCGCGCCGAAGTCATCAAATACGACGACTACATTGCACTCGGCTCGGAATCGGCTTGTAAAGAGGCCGGGAAAATGTATATCGAAGGTAAGGACTATGTGGTCCAAGACGGCGATATCATGCACTTCCGCTTCAACGTATAACCTTCTAAGGTCACGAATAAGAAAGCCAAGCGGCGGTGGAATATCCCATCGCCGCTTGGCTTTCTTACTTTATTATTTCAATACGTTACTTGTCTGTCTCGACATTCAAAATCTTAGCGTAGCGCGCTTTGTCGTTTACAATCGCACAAGCCTCCTCCAAATTTTTGTCGTTTTTGATCGACTCGATAATCTCGCCCTTTTGGAAGTAATAGCGTTTCACTATCTCGGCCGAGAGCAAATGGGCGATTTCATCGCGAAAAGTGTCTAAATCACGATCCAAATCGTGATTCAAACAAGCCTCCAATGCCTCAAACTGTTTCTGGGTATTCTCGTCGAAATAGCCCTCAAATTTGGCGACCTCTTTCAAATCTGCAAGGATACGCTCGCTTTGCTTGTCATATTTGAAGTTTTTCGACTTTACAAAATCTTTGAATGCTTCATACTCCTCGTCTGAGAGTTTAAACTCTTTGGGCCCGGCTATCGTATCGTGTTCCGCCGCGTAACGGGTAGCATAGTCGAAAAAATAAAAATCTTTCATCAAATAGAAACTAATGTTGCTGCCTCGCTCGATCTCGGGTTCCACATCGGGTTTTATGCCCCCGCCGTCACGCACGATACGCCCATGAGCCGTCTTAAATTCATTGGTAAGGCTGTCGGGGATACGAGCCACGCTTCCGTCGGGATTGCGGTGGGAATAGTCGATTGCTTGTATCAACCGTCCGCTGGGAATATAATAGCGGGCAATCGTAACCTTCAACATACCATTGTATGGCAACGGACGTGTCGACTGTACCAGCCCTTTGCCATAGGAACGAGAACCGACAATGACCGCGCGGTCGAGGTCTTGCAAGGCTCCGGCCACAATCTCCGATGACGAGGCGGTGCCGCCGTCGATCAATACAGCCAACGGGATATTCACATCGATAGGTTCTTGTGTGGTTTTATACGTCTTGTCCATCTTTTTGTTACGCCCTCTGGTGGAAAGCACCTCCACCCCTTTGGGAACAAACAGATTGACAATCTGCACGGCTTGTTCCAAAATACCGCCGCCATTGCCCCGCAAGTCGAGAACCAACGCGGTGACACCCCGCCGTTTCAAGTCCTGCAAAGCTCGCTTCACCTCCTCGGCCGCCGAGTCGGTAAAACTGCTCAGATAGATATAACCCACACTATCGCATACCATATCGTAATAGGGTACGGCGGGCATCTGTATTTTCTTGCGAACCAAATCAAACGAAAGCAATCCTTCCACATCGGGACGCTCGACTGTCACCTTCAACTTGGTGTTGGCCGGGCCTTTCAGCCGTTCGCTCACCTTGGCGCTTTTCCACCCCAGCACCGTATCGTTATCGATCATCACAATTTTATCGCCCGGTCGCAATCCGGCCAACTGAGCCGGCATGCCTTCGTATGGCTCCGAGATATATACGGCATTGTCGCGTTCCATGATAAAAGAGCCTATTCCCGCATATTCGCCCGTCGTGGAAAAGAAAAAATCTTCTTTCTCCTGCTCGGGAATATATTCGGTATATGGATCCAAACGCACCAACATGGAATTTATCCCGTCGGTAATAGCTTTCTCGGCATTGATCGTGTCGACATAAAACAGATTCAACTCTTTAAAAAGCGAATTGAATATATCGAGGTTCCTCGAAATCTCGAAATTCCGTTTGTCTATTTTATCAGCTTGGGCTCTATGCGTCACGCCGCTCGCGAGGAGCAACACGGCTACGAGGGCAACGCTCAATCTTCTTTCTCTCATTTTTTATACCTTTTAATCTTACGAAGATAATCAATGCCGCACATCATCGGCAACCATCGAAGATACTTTTAACTTTATTTCAGCCCAAATCTCGTCGCTCATTTTGGTGCCAATCACTTTAATGACACGACCAGCCAGCATCGAGCCTATTTCACCGCAAACTTTCAACGAGCAATTTTGGGAAAGGCCATAGAGGAACCCCGACGCATATAGGTCGCCGGCTCCCGTAGAGTCCACTCTCAACTCGGGTGTCGCCGGCACCTCGACTATCTCGCCGGCACGGCCTACGAAAGAGCCATGAGCGCCACACTTGACAACTGCGATTTTGCAAGACTGCGACAATATCTCGGCGGCTTTCCGAGGCTCCTCTCCCACATAGGCCATAGCCTCCTCTTCGTTGGCAAAAAGAATATCCACATAGTTCTCTACCAGATTCCGTATAATGGCATAGTTTTCCTTCACCACATTGTAGCTTGCCATATCGAACGAGACTTGCAGACCCAGTTCTTTTGCCAATTGCACGGCTCTCAAAATCAAGGCTTCGTCTTGTACCAAATATCCTTCGATATGCAATATGTCATATCCCGCAAACATTTCGGGTAAAAGTTCATCGGCACTCAATGTCGAGGCTGCACCCAAAAACGTACCGAATGTGCGCTCTCCATCGGGGGTAATTATGGTCATGGCGCACCCCGATGCCTGATCGCACTCGATCAACGTCGTCTTCACGCCGTTGCGCTCCATATCCTCTCGGAAGAAACGGGCATAAGCATCTCGCCCGACTTTCCCCACGAATCCTCCTTCTATGCCCATACGGGTCACTCCCGACACCGCATTGGCAGCCGAGCCACCCGAAGCCAATGTCGTTTCCAACTCTTCGAAAATCGACATGATCTTCAAAAGTTTCTCTTCGTCTATCAGTTGCATGCCCCCTTTCAAAAGGCCTATCTCTTGAAAACACGCATCGGTATTCAACCGAGCAAGCACATCTGTGAGAGCGTTTCCCAATCCTACTATCCTCATTACGGAAATTTTTTTTGCAAATATATTGCATAATTGGAAATTACCCATTACTTTTGCATCGCATTTTTGACAGATGCCATCTTCTTCAGTAGCTCAGTCGGTTAGAGCATCTGACTGTTAATCAGAGGGTCGTTGGTTCAAGTCCAACCTGAAG
>CALUFO010000021.1 GCA_944320015.1 uncultured Barnesiella sp.
AACCCCTCCGTCACTGCGTGCCACCTCCCCTATATTTTGCTTCGCAAAACACAGAGGAGGAGTTTAAATGTATTCCTGTCATTAGTTAACCAAAGGGAAGGAGGAGTGTAAATGTACCGCCTGTCAGTTGAAAGCCAAAGGGGAGGAGGAGTTTTGCGCCACTCTTTTTTCATGAGGTTTTGCAGGTGGGACCGAAAGTATTTTGCATGTTCGTTTTGTCCTGTACTCGTCTTATGCTATCTTTGTAATATGAAACGGATAATCCTTTGACCGCCATGACAATGAAAGGTGAACATTATATACCGGCACCGCTGGATACTTCGGGTGAGAAGTTGCCCGAGGAGTTGATGCCGTTGGTGGAGGCTCTCTCCAAGAATGTGCATGAGGTGTGGGCGCAATCGCGCCTGTCCGAGGGCTGGACCTACGGCGAGTGCCGTGACGATGTGGCGAAGACCCACCCGTGCCTCGTGCCTTACGAGGAATTGCCCGAGATAGAAAAAGCATATGACCGCAACACCGCATTGGGAACCCTGCGGTTTATCCAAGCGGCCGGATTTGAAATCGTGAAACGGAAATGAAACGGTTGAAAGAATTTTTCCGTTACCCCGTTATCGGCATCGACCGCATTCTGTCGTCGGGCATTCGCTGGCAATTGCTTTTTTTGCTGGGGGTCATTGTGTTTTTCATATTCTTTTTTATCCTCATCGAATGGCTCACCGGCAGCACCCTCACCATCAAGGAAAACGAGTCGCGCAATGTCCTGCTCGATGTTTATTACCACTTTGCCGATCCCGGCAACCAGTATGTGGTCGAGGGCGTGGGCAATCAAATCTTGGCGTTTCTCGTGTCGTTCACCGGGTCGGCATTGATGGGCGGCTTGCTTATCTCTATCTTCTCGAATATCATCGACCGTCGGGTGGAACGGGCGAGAGAGGGGCAGATAAGCTATAAGTTCAAAGACCACTATGTCATCATCGGATTTGACAAAATGGCGATAGGTCTCATCAAACAACTTTACCAGAAATGTATCGAAGAACGGTCGGTCAAGGAGCCCTATCTGTTTGTGATACAAACGACGAGCGATGTGGAGAGTGTGAGGCACGAACTGCTCTCCAAACTCGACGCCGCTATCGATTGCCGCACTATTATTCTCCACGGCGGCCGCGATTCGTGTGAAGACTTGTCGCTGCTGCGGCTCCCCCAATGTAGGGAAATATTCCTGTTGGGCGAAGAGAATGAAACCGACCACGACTCGATCAATATCGAGTGTGCCACACTCATCAACCGCATTTTGCGGGAGAACAACCGAATGACCAAGCGACCGAAGGATATACGGGAGTTTGAAAATCTTGTCGAGCGGGCGCAGGACAAAAGCAAGTCGTGCAATGTGCTTTTCGAAGCCCAGTCGACTTTTGCCGTATTTCAAAGGAACGATATAGAGAGTGTATTCGGGCTTTCGGAGAAAACCGACGATGCGTGGTTCACGCAGCTGCAAGAGAAATACAAGGGGAGTGAACCCGAGGAGAAAAAGTTGTTGAGGCTGAAAGCCTCGTGGGACAGGCTTACCGAGCGGCTTATCAATTTCCTGCCTTTCAATTTCTATGAAACTTGGGCCGAGAAAGTGCTGGTGAGCGGGCAGTATAGCGCCCGTGACCGTAGCGGGGAGACTTTGAAATATATTCCTATCGACGGCCAAGGCATCGACTATGACAGCGAGAAATATGTGCATTTCGTTGTTGTGGGAATGACCAGCATGGGTGTCGCTTTGGGTATGAAGGTCGCCCATATCGCCCACTATCCCAACTTCCTGCGGGATAGACGCAAACGCACGCGCATCACTTTTATCGACTTGCACGCCGATGCCGAGTTCGATATGTTGCGGGGACGGTACGGCGCCCTGTTTTCCCTGTGCGACTATCGGGTGGTCGATACGGAAGACCCGTCCAAGAGCTATGCCAATGCCGATACCGGCGAGAAATTTACCGACATCGAATTTGAGTTTGTGAAAGGGGCGATCGAAAGCCGCCCGGTGCAGGACATGCTGTGCCGGTGGGCCAAGGACGATAGCAACCGGTTGCTCACCCTCGCCATTTGTTTCGAAATCCCCCAAAAGAGTATCGCGACAGCCCTCTATATGCCTCGTGTCGTGTATGACAAGGCGCTCTCGATACTGGTGCGGCAAAATATATCTTGCTCGACTATCGAGTTGGTCCGCAAGGCTTATCAGTATCAGAAATTGAGGGCATTCGGCATGCTGGACGAGTGCTACGATATCAATAGCGGTTGTTTGCGTCAGGCTCAACGCATAAACTACATTTATAATCATATCTCTCCCGAGCAGCCGTTTCCTCAGGCGCTGGACGACATCGAGGCCGAAAGGTTGTGGAAAGAGCTCTCTACCGTGCACCGTTGGTCCAACCTCTACAACGCCCATTCCATTCCTTTCAAACTGCGCAGTTTCGGCGCCACGGAGCCCGATTTGCAGGAAAAAGAAAGCGCGCCTTTGATCGAGTTGATGGCTCGTGTGGAGCACAACCGGTGGAATATCGAGAAGCTCATCATGGGATACCGTCCCACGACGCCCGAGGAAGACGAGGAGATACAGCGGTTGGGTAGGGAACAGAAAAGAAAGATAGAGCGGGAATCGTTTGCCCATACTTGTATCAAACCCTATGAAGCGTTGGACGAATCGACAAAAGAGTATGACCGCTTGATCATGAAATACCTGTGGCGCATGTGATCGATAGATGTATGGAAGAGATACGACACGATTACCGCATTCGTCTCGAAACCAACGCCCGGGAGACGCAGCGGATAAAGAGATACATACAGCTCGTCGGGCTGCTTCGCCTTGTGGTTTTTGTGGCAGCCGTGTGGGCGGTCTATGCGTTGCGTGGGGCGGGTGCCGCGGCATGGGGCTCGGCTGCATTGGCGGGAATTGTCCTGTTTTTGCTGTTGGCTCGGGTTCACGATCGATGGTTTCGGAAGAAAGATTTCGTCGACAGTCGCGAGCGGGTCATACGCCGGGAGTTGGCGTTACTCGATTATCGATTCGAGGGTGTCGACGGCGGTGACGAGTTTATCGACCCTTCGCACGAATATAGCTTCGACCTCGATCTTTTCGGCGGGAAATCTTTTTTTGCCTATCTCAACCGCAGCGCGACGATGGCCGGCCGGAGGGCTTTGGCCAAGGAATTGCTCGCCCCGAGCCTCGACAGGAATACGATTCGGCAAAAACAAGAAGCTGTCGAAGAGTTGAGCCGGGATACCGATTTCAGAATCGATTTCCAGTCGAGCGGAACATGCTCGGGAGAGGTTCGTGGCGACGCGGCTACGGCCGACGCGCTTGCCGGGTTGCCCCGTTGCGGTACCGGCCGAATCGTGCGCTGGTTCGTCTTTTTGCTGCCGGGACTTTATCTGCTGTTGTTCCTTTTGTGGGGAGTGGGTGTGCTTCCCGGCTTTTACATAGGCGCTCTTTTCGTGGCGTTGCTGGTCGTGGCGGGCGCGTGCGCCAAGCGGGTGTCCCGCCTCCAAGAGGAGCTCAACCGGTCGCTTCAATCCCTGTCGCATTATTCCCGGCTGTTCGCCCAGATAGAGCAAGGCCAGTTTGAGAGCGCGAGGTTGCGGCAGTTGCAAAGGGAGTGTGCCGACGGGTCGGGCTCTGTTTCCCGACAGATCGCCCGGTTGCGCCGCCTGCTCGGCAACCTCGACCAACGGTGTAATTTCGTAGGTTTCGCCTTGCTCAATGGATTTTTGTTGTGGGATTTGCGCCAACTGAACGCTATCGATCGGTGGGTCGACGAGAACCGTGGGCAGCTGCCTTGTTGGCTCGACGTGCTGGCACAGTTCGATCTTTGTTGTACGTTGGCCACGTTCCGGCACAACCACCCCGGCTACACCTATCCCGAGGTGTGCGATAGCCGTCGTCCCGTGATGCGGGCTTTGGCGTTGGGGCACCCCCTTATCCCTCGGGAACGCTGTGTTTGCAACGACATGGCACCCGTGGACGAGGGAACCTTTCAGGTTATCACCGGCGCCAATATGGCGGGGAAGAGCACCTACCTGCGCACGATAGGGATTAATTACCTGTTGGGCTGTATGGGGGCTCCCGTCTGTGCGGGGCACATGGCATTCACCCCGCTGCCCCTCTTTACCGGGTTGCGGGCGTCGGACTCTCTCGCCGACAACGAGTCATATTTCTTCGCCGAGTTGAAACGTCTGCGACAAATCGTCTTGCGGCTGCGGGGCGGGGAGAAACTTTTTGTCATTCTCGACGAGATACTCCGGGGAACCAATTCGGTCGACAAGCAGGCCGGTTCGCTGGCTCTTGTGCGACAACTGGTCGAAGCCGGGGCGGCCGGGATCATCGCCACGCACGACTTGACGTTGGGCACACTGGCCGAGAGTATGCCCGGGCAGATAAGCAATTATCGCTTCGAGGCCACTATCGCCGGCGATGAACTCACCTTCTCCTACCGTCTGCAACCCGGCATCGCCCAAAATATGAACGCTTGCTTCCTCATGAAAAAGATGGGCATCATTCCCCCCGATTCGGCGGTGGAACCGTAAAGCCCGAAAGGGGTTGGCAGATTCGCCGGAGCCCTGTCGCACATTTAAGCGATTGCCGACGAATTTGCTATTGTTTACATGAAGAAAAAGCCCTATCTTTGTACCGCTGAAAAGCGTAAAAAAATACTCATCAAATAAAACGAGCAAATTATGGTTTATTCACACGAAGTAGAACACATGTGTGTTGTAAAAAAAGGTCCTAATCACGGACCGGCTCCTATCCCCGAAGAGGGTAAATGGGTAAAGGCAAAAGAAGTGATTGATATCTCGGGCTTGACCCACGGTATCGGTTGGTGCGCTCCGCAACAAGGTGCTTGCAAACTGACGTTGAATGTAAAGAACGGTGTTATCCAAGAAGCTCTGGTAGAGACGATCGGATGCTCGGGTATGACCCACTCGGCCGCTATGGCCTCGGAAATCCTCCCGGGTAAAACCATTCTCGAGGCCTTGAATACCGACCTCGTTTGCGACGCTATCAACACGGCCATGCGCGAGCTCTTCCTGCAAATCGTTTACGGTCGTACTCAGTCGGCTTTCTCCGAAGGCGGTCTGATGATCGGTGCCGGTCTCGAAGACCTCGGTAAAGGTCTGCGCAGCCAGGTAGGTACCCTCTACGGTACGCTGGCCAAAGGTCCCCGCTACCTCGAAATGGCCGAGGGCTACATCAAAACGCTGGCTCTCGACGAAAACGACGAAATCTGCGGATATGAATTTGTGCATCTGGGCAAGTTCATGGACGAGATCAAGAAAGGAACCGATGCCAACGAGGCTCTCAAGAAAGTAACCGGAACTTACGGACGTTTCTCCAAAGAGGCCGGCGCAGTGAAATATATAGATCCCCGTCACGAATAAAATAAGGAGGAAGTTACTATGATTAGAGAAGTGAAATTTGAAAGTCAAGACCGTCGTATCAAGCAAATTCTTGCCGCTTTGAACGCCAACGGCATCAAAGATATTGAAGAGGCCAACGCTATCTGCGAATCTTACGGACTCGATCCTTATAAAACTTGTGAGGAGACGCAACCTATCTGCTTCGAAAATGCCAAATGGGCTTATGTGGTAGGTGCCGCTATCGCCTTGAAAAAAGGCTGCAAAAACGCTGCCGACGCTGCCGAGGCTATCGGTATCGGTCTGCAATCGTTCTGTATCCCCGGCTCGGTAGCCGACGACCGCAAGGTAGGTCTCGGCCATGGAAACCTCGCCGCCCGTCTGCTCCGCGAAGAGACCAAATGCTTCGCTTTCTTGGCCGGTCACGAGTCGTTCGCCGCTGCCGAAGGCGCTATCAAAATTGCCGCCAAAGCCGACAAAGTGCGTAAAGAGCCCCTCCGCTGTATCCTCAACGGTCTGGGTAAAGACGCCGCACAAATCATCTCGCGTATCAACGGGTTCACCTATGTGCAAACTCAATTCGACTACTTCACGGGCGAATTGAAAGTGGTTCGTGAAATTGCCTATTCCAAAGGCGAACGCGCCAAAGTAAAATGCTACGGTGCCGACGACGTGCGCGAAGGTGTAGCCATCATGTGGCACGAAGGCGTAGACGTATCGATCACGGGTAACTCGACGAACCCCACGCGGTTCCAACACCCCGTAGCCGGTACTTATAAGAAAGAGTGCGTAGAAAGAGGTAAAAAATACTTCTCCGTAGCATCGGGTGGTGGTACGGGTCGTACCCTGCACCCCGACAACATGGCCGCCGGCCCCGCCTCCTACGGTATGACCGACACCATGGGCCGTATGCACAGCGACGCCCAGTTCGCCGGGTCTTCGTCGGTACCTGCCCATGTGGAAATGATGGGCTTCCTCGGTATCGGTAACAACCCTATGGTAGGTTGCACCGTTGCTTGCGCCGTTGACGTAGCCCAAGCCTTGAACAAGTAATCATTACTTAATCGAGATAAAATGCCCCCGCAACAGGAGTTGCGGGGGTTTTTGTGTTTGTGGGGGCATTCCGCACTACGGCGCGGAATCCATGATGGAGGTGAAAGAAAAATCGGGCATAGCGATTGCCGCCTCCTCCATGAAAATACAAAATGGGGGTATGTTTTTTTTATACTGAATAAATAATTATTTTTGTCATAATAGAAAACGGACCCATTTAAATAAAACGATAAACAATGACATAGCGAATCCATTCTACATATAAAGGATATTAGAGCTTTTAGCTTTTATTCTCTCAATCTGAAAACCGCCAATTTTTAAGTTCACGAGAATAAGAAGGTGAAAGTTCATGCCCATAGGGCGTGGACTGTTCTTGCTTATTTGTGAACAGGGTGCTTGGCGGTACCTCGGATTGAAAGTAAGCAACGAATGGTCCCGCTTTTTTTATGGCTATGATACACATCGGGAAATTGATAGAGGAGGAAGTCCGGCGGCAGGAGCGCTCGGTAGCGTGGTTTGCCCGAAAGTTGTGTTGCGAACGCACCAACGTGTACAGTATTTTTAAACGAGAAAGTATCGATACGGCATTGTTGCACCGAATTTCCCTCGTGCTTCATCGAAATTTCTTCGAGGAGCTATCCCAGTCGATCGATGAGTGTGAAAATAATTCAACAGAAGCGTGATTTATTGATTATTTTATGGGCTTTTGGGGGACAAGGCATCGTGTTACTTTTGTGATTAAAATATTTTTGGTTAAAGAGGATTGAAAATCTACTAAGTAAAATACAAAAATATACCGGTGCTACCGGGTAAAAAAAGACTCGTATGAAACAGACATTTTTCGGTGTTGCTGCAATCGTATTGATTGGGGCAACCATGACAGGCTGTAAATCTTCACAGACTGTTGTTCCTAATGATTATCAGGCTTATGTAGCCTATCAACAACAAATGCAAAAGGGTGAGGCTACTCCGCAATGGGAGACCAACCGGCCGATGCGTAAAAAGCGGGAAGTAGAGGAATGTATTCTCCTTGCACAGGATACAACGAAGATAAGAGCTTTTGGAACGTCTACAAGTTATGACGAGGCTGCGGCTTTGGAGTTTGCCGAAGCTGAGGCTGTTCGGCAAATGACTACAATGATGGAAACAGCTTCCGAAGGAGCCCGCCAAACATACCGAGGCACGGCTTCTAAGAATGCTTCGCAAGCGTCTGAGAGCCGTATGGAGTCGATGGTGACTCAATTTTTTGCTCAACGGATAAAGAACTATCGTATCATCAGAACCAATATGTACGATTTGTCAGATGGCTCGATACAGGTTTATGTGTGTATCGAATTGCCCGGCGGTATAGAAAAAACGGCCGAGGAGTTGGCTAATACTTTGTCGGAAGATGAAATCCTCGGAATAGATTTCAATCGCCAGAAATTTATCGACTCCATGAAAGAGGGGCTTTCGGACTATAAAAACCGTCAGCAGTAATGTTATGAACAGGGGACTCCTTATTCTTTGTTTTTTTGTTGCGATAATTTTCTATCCTGTCGCTGCACAAGGAGGGGAAAAGATTCTTTCCCGGTCGGAAAAGATGAAACCTCGTTGGCTGTCGCATAAGCCTGTACCCACCAATCCGTCGTTTGTTTATGTCGATGTATTGGGCCGGGGGCAGACATTGGAAGCTGCACAAGCCGATTGTTTCGCCCAGTTGGCTCAAAACGAGGATCTGAAATCGACTGTCGACGTTTCGGTCGATCGGAATCTCTCGAAAGAGGTGGATCAGCAGCGTGTGAATGGGGTTTTTATGGAGCAGATTCACACTCAGGGACAAATCGTATTCGAGGTAAAAGGGAAACAAGTGGCATTGACCGCCAATTTGATAGACCAATATTGGGAGTTGGTAGCGGTAGGAGGTGTGACCGAGTATCGTTGCCGCAGGTTGTATGCGGTGGCTGTTTCGCCTACGCTTCCCCCGTTGTTTGATCATGTATCTTTTTCCTGCAAATATGGCATGCGAGGCATGCTCCGGTCGCTGGTTATTCCCGGTTGGGGACAAATGTACAAAGGCAGTATTGTAAAGGGGATCTCTATATTGTCGGCCGAGGCGGTAGCCGTTTCGGGTATTTTGGTGTCCGAAAATTTGCGGGCTTCGTATGTTAAAAAAATGAAGGAACAACCCCAATTCCTCAAAACATACAATGCCAAAGCCGACAATTGGGAGAATATACGCAACGGATTTATTGGTGTGGCGGCTGCCATATATGTATATAATCTGGTCGATGCCCTTGTAACCGATGGGGCCAAGCGCACGATTGTCAAGAAAAATACGGCCTTCAAATTTGCGCCTGTTGCGTTTGAGAATGGAGTGGGTTTATCGGCAGTATATGAATTTTAGGAAATATAGATAGTAAAATAATATGGTTATTATGAGAAGAATTTATCAGTATTTGTGTGTGGTTATATTCGCCTTGTTGGCAGTCTCTTGCGCCAAAGACGAGGTAGAAGTAACCGGTTCGATAAACGGGATTGTAACCGACGCCACGTCGAAAGGGACTCCTATACAGGGGGCAACAGTCACGTTGAATCCTACGGGATTGAAAACGACGACCGGATCGGACGGGCGGTATGAATTTCAAGACTTGGAGGTAGGGCAATATACCGTACAGATTCTGGCCTCCGGTTATGAATCGGGCACTATGAAAGTCGATGTCGTAGCCGGGAAGAAATCGATAGGAGATATTTCGCTTAACCCCATACAGACGTCCTCGAAAGTAAGCCTCTCGCCAACTTCACTCAACTTCGGATTGTCAACGAGTTCGTTGACATTTACCATGAAAAATACAGGCGATAAAGCAACTTCGTGGAATATATCGGGATTGGAATCGTGGCTTTCGGTTTCGCCTTCCATGGGAACCTTGAATGCCGGGAAAAGTCAAGTTGTGAAGGTGATGGTCGATAGGAGTTTGTTGGATAGGACTACTTCTACCTTGATTGTAATCAATGTCGATGAAGAGTCTTTGTCGTTGCCCATTACGGTGGAGGTGGAAAGCGAAAATTCGTTGCTGAAGCTGAACACGTCGCGACTCGATTTCGGCACAGATTATAACGAACTTTCTTTCCAAATACAGAATAAAGGCAATGTGGGAGCCGTGAATTGGAAAATTACCGAGGTATCGGCTCCGTGGGTAACTGTTTCGCCGTTGACCGGGACTACCGAGATGGGTAAATCATCTTCGGTAAAAGTCATTGTAGATCGCACCCAGATTACCGAAGCAACCACAACTACTATTTTTGTTTCGGCCGAAGGTGAATCGCTGCCGCTTGTTATCGCGGTGGAACCGAACCTCGGTGGAAGTCGTTCGGTTCGTGTTTATCCTGAACAAATTGATTTTGGGGAGGATAAAAATTCGGATCAATTCTCGCTTTATTCCTATGGAGGTTCTACCGATTACCAGCTTTATACCGAAGGCGATGCTTCGTGGCTCTCTTTTTCGGAGGAAAATGGCACGATACCCGAGTATGATTCTTCGTTGGGAACTGATGGCTATACGGCTATTGAGGTTCATGCAGATCGGTCGGATTTAGCTGTTGGAAATTATTCTTGCACAATTGTTGTTCGTACCGATTTGGGCGATTATAGAATTCCTGTGACAATGACTGTGCCTTCGAGTGGTACTGGTGGTGGCGATGAGCCGGTATCGGGTACGATAGAGAGTTGCGATAGCCGCGTGGATATGAAGCTCTTGTCGGTACGCCGGTCGGGGTCGACTGTGGTCTGCGAGTTCTCGATGACCAATAATGGTCCTGATTTATCTAATGTCGATTTGTCTAACTCTACAAATACTTATGCCTACGACAATGAAGGTGGATATTATACATACGGCATGGGCACCTATAATATGACCCTTACGTTAGCAGGCTCGACTAAGGGTGGTGGTACCTTTATTCGTAAACCTTTCCCCAATGGCGTTACTTTGAAATGTGAGATCAAATTCTTGGACGTACCTACCTCGGTAACTTCGTTTACCAATATTACGATGTATATCGGAACGTATGCTTCGAGCTGGGAATTTGACAATGAGCATATCGTGATTAAGAATTTGGAAATATAAAAGTTGCATTTTATTAATCCAAACAGACCTAAGGGGCTGCGCCAAAAGGCACAGTCCCTTCTTCTTTTGGTTTGTATGGATCGAGGGGGGCTGCCAAAATGTCCATATTGGCAGTCGGACAATATTGCGGGTCGGGTGCCGACACGGCATGAAATGGGGGAGCGGACAGTGTGGTGGCAGGTTGGTACGATTATTGTAATATGTTCAATGGTTTTGAAAATAAAATATGAACTTAAAAAATATAATGTTATGATTTCACAGAAATTACAAGAAGCTATCAATGTACAGATTACGGCCGAGATGTGGTCGTCGAACCTTTATTTGTCGATGTCGTTTTACTTCAAGAAATTGGGTTACGACGGGTTTGCCAATTGGATGAGAAAACAATCTCAGGAAGAACTGGAACATGCCTATGATTTGGCCGACTATGTGGCTAAACGTGGCGGTGTGGCTCGGGTCGACAAAATCGACGTGGTTCCTCAGGAGTGGGAGAGTGTGCTCGACGCTTTTGAGAATGTGTACAAACACGAGTGCCATGTGTCGTCGTTGATCGACGAATTGGTGAATGTGGCTTCGGCTGAAAAGGACAAAGCTACGCAAGATTTCTTGTGGGGCTATGTGCGCGAGCAAGTCGAGGAGGAGGCTACTGCCCTCGGTATCGTAGAGAAATTGCGTCGTTGCAAGGATGAGGCCGGAGTCTTGTTTATGGACGAGAAACTGGGACAACGGTAATCCCGTAGGATTTGATGAAGAAAGGAAAGAGGCAGTGCCGGAATTTTGGTTTCGGTGCTGCCTCTTTCTTTTGTACTTTGTTCCCGTTGGGCCGCATGCCTTACCACTTTTTCGCCTGCTCTTTTCCCTGTGGGTGACTGGGCTTTCTCATCGTTTTTTTGCTGTGGAAGTTATCCCGGCAGTTCAATGTGGGGAATTTTGTTTTTGTCGCCGGCGATGGCGATGTAGAACCGCTCGGGGAGGAGGTATCGGCGGGCGACCGACAGCAGGCGGTCGGGGGTGAGTTGCCGTATGGCTTCGTCTTGCCGGGCAAAGTATTCGACGGGCAGGGCGTTGGCTTTCAGCGACAAATAGTAGTCGGCGATAGAGAAAGGCGAATCGAGCGCGCGGGCCAACTCGCCTCGCAGATAGTTCCTCACGATAGTCATCTCGTCGGCTGGTACAGGTTCGGTTCTGAGCCGGTCGATTTCGGAGAATACTTCGTCGATGAGGGGTCGGGTAAACTCGGTGCCCGTTTGGGTGGCTATCGACAGGTAGCTGCCGTGCCGCATGGCGGCGATAGTGGCGGTAATGCCATAGGTGTAGCCTTTTTCTTCGCGAATGTTCGACATGAGCCTGCTGCCGAAGTATCCGCCGAGTATGGCGCAGAGGTATTTCAAGGCGAAGAAGTCGGGGTGCTGCCGGTTTATGACGGGCAAACCCATGCGAATGCCCGATTGCAGGGCGTTCTCTTTGTGGGTAATGACGATGTGCCTGTGCGAGGGTTGTATGGGGTGGCTGCCGGTCGTTTGCGGGGTTTGGCTGGTCGAGCGCCAAGACTTCCCGAAGTGTGTCTCCAAGCATTCGAGCAGCTTGCTGGTAATCTTCCCGGCGATGAATATGCGGCATTTGTCGGGTCGCATGTATTGGCGGTGGTAGGCTCGGAGGTCGTCGGTAGTCAGTTGTTCTATGTGGGCAGCCGTGAGGGTGCGGCCGTAGGGGTGTTTCTCGCCGAAAATCATGGAGAGGTATGTCTCGGAGGCGAGCACATCGACTTTCTCTCTTTGCACGAGCAGTTGTTGTATGCGCCGTTCTTTGAGCCGGTCGAACTCTTTTTGGGGGAAGTCGGGGCGGATTACCATGTCGGCCAGCAGTGTCAGGCAGGTATCGAGATGCCTGTTGAGGGTGTAGAGTGTCACATACAGGTAGTGGCTCGACGCGGAGGTTTGCAGCCAAGCCCCGTGATAGTCGAGGGCCTCGGCTATCTCTTCCGAGGATTTCCCGGCGGCGCCCTCTTTGAGCATGAGCAAGGCGAGTGAGGCGGTGCCCGGTTTTTGTTCGACATAATACCCGCCGTCGAGCATGAGGTCGATGCGGCACACCTCTTCGTCGCCTCGGTCGCAGGCGGTGATTTCTATCCTGTTCGAGAGGCGATAGCTGTCGGGGGCGGGAAGGGCGAGCGGTGGAAACTCGCCTATGGGCGGGGTTTTCGTTCGGTCTAAAATCATGGTTATGGGAGTAGAGCGATAGCTTTTTGTAAATCGTCGGGAGTGTCTATGCCAATGGTTTCTTGTGTGGTGATGCCCACTTTGATTTTATAGCCGTTTTGGAGCCATCGGAGTTGCTCGAGCGACTCGGCCAGCTCGAGCGACGATTGTGGCAGGCGGGTGATTTGGGCCAATATGTCGATGCGGTATCCATACATGCCTATGTGCTTGTAATAGATGTGTTTGCCGAGCCATTCTTCGGGCGCTTCGTTGCGCAGGTAGGGAATCACCGAGCGGCTGAAATAGAGCGCTTCGTTTTTCTCGTTGAGAATCACTTTGGGCGAATTGGGATTGGACAAAGCCTCGTAGCCTTCGGCGGGTTCGAAGGGTCGCACGAGGGTCGCGATTTGGGTTTGCGGCGATTCGAAGCAGGCGATGAGGCTCTCGATTTGCTCGGGCTTGATGAAGGGTTCGTCGCCTTGGATGTTGATGACCACCTCTTCGTTCCCGCCCAGCCGGTTGTAGGCTTCGAAACAGCGGTCGGTCCCGCTGCGGTGTTCGGGCGAGGTCATTACGACATTCCCGCCGAATGATTTCACGGCGTTGAAAATGCGCTCGTCGTCGGTGGCGACGCACAGGTTTTCGAGGACTTTGGAGGCCTGTTCGTAGACGCGTTGAATCATGTATTTCCCTTTCATGTCGGCCAGCGGTTTTCCGGGGAACCGGGTCGAGGCGTAGCGAGCCGGAATGATACCGATAAATTTCATGTCGATAGTATTTTAGCGAGTTAGTTTTTGATTTCAATCACATAGAGTTGGGCATTTTCATACTTGACCACTTCGACTTTGGCTCCTTTTTCGATATATCCATAGAGCGCCACGGCGTCGAACTGTGAGTGGTCGATGAGAATCTTTCCCGAGGGGCGGAGTATGGTCGCCGCCTCACCGGTCTTGCCGATAAATTCTTGCAGGCCTGTGGGCACTCCTATGTAGCCCGACTCGGTGGTTTGGCTCGAATGCAAGGCCAGTTTCCCGATAGGACCTTTGCCGGTGAGTTTTTTGAAAAATACGAGTAGGAGTATGGCGTAAATGATAAAGCCCGAGGTGACAATGATAAGCCCTTTGCCTATTTCGGAGTCGGGGACGTACTCGAAGTTGAAATTGATATTCCCGACCAGCGCCAGCACGAGGGCGGCGAGTATGAGTATGAAGCCCGAAATGCCGGCGATGCCGAATCCCGGGATAACGAATATCTCGAAGATGAGCAGAATGACGCCGATGACAAAGACGAGAATCTCCCAGTTGGCGGCCAGCCCGTCGATGTATAACGGGGTGAAATAGAGCACGGCAGCGGTGCAGGCGACGGCTGCGGGGAGTCCTATCCCCGGTGTTTTCAGCTCTATGAAGATACCGCCGAAGATGAGTGTGACCAAGAGGGCTTGCAAGGCGGGATTGGTGAGGAATCCGGCGATGTTGTCGAATAGCGACGGCTCGAATTTTTGCAGGGTGTAGCGCTCGTGTCGCAGGCGCTGGGTAATGATTTCGTCGACGTTGTCGACAATGGCCTCGCAATACCGCTGTGCGATGGCTTCGTGGGCGGTGAGGGTAAGTACTTTGCCCGAGTCGCAGAGTTGAGGCACGACGATGCGTTCGTCGACCATGGCTTCGGCGATGCGAGGGTCGCGCCGCCAGTTCCCGGTGGAGTCTTTTCCATGAGCTTCGGCGGTGGCGCGCATGGTCGCCCGCATGTAGGACTGGTATTTGTCGGGCATTGCGGCGCCAGTCTCGTTGACTACCGTGGCGGCGCCCATACTTGCGCTGCTGCGCATATAGATGCTGTCGCAGGCGATGGCGATGAGCGCGCCGGCCGAGGCGGCGTTGTTGTCGATAAAGGCATAGACGGGAATGGGTGCGTTGAGTATCGCCGTGCGCATGGAATCGGCGTGAACCACGGTGCCGCCGTAGGTGTTCAACCGTAAAATGACGGCCTGCGCTTTGGCCTCTTGGGCTTGGTGCAACCCGGCTCGTAAATACCGCCAAGTGGTGCTTCCTATCTCCTTGTTTATATCTATTTGATAGATAGATGTTTGCCCGATAGCCACAAAGGCTTGGAAAAATAAAGCGATAAAAAAGATATGCAGGTGAAACTTTTTCATGAGATGAAGTGTTTAATACAAAGAAGCACAAATAAAAAAGATAATAAACATGTTACAAAGTAAATAAAAATAATTTATAGCATTGTATTTTGCGAAAATAGATTTTTTTGACCCCCTTTGATTTCGCCCTGCGATTCGAAGCCGATTAGGAGAATAAGGAATTTCATGTTGTAGTAGTTGATATAAGCAGATTTTCGATGAATTTTCGTAATACAAAGTAGTAGCCAAAGAATAAACAGGAATTACAAAAATCATCAAAAACTCAAGTATGAACTCTTCAAAATTTCAGGATAGATTGTTGGACTTGCAAGACAATTTATTAAACTTCGCCTATATGCTGACTTCTAATCGGGAGGAGGCAAAAGATTTGCTCCAAGATACCACGCTGAAAGCGTTGGACAATGAAGATAAATATATCGACAACGTCAATTTCAAGGGTTGGGTCTTTACCATCATGCGTAATATTTTTATCAATAATTATCGCAGGGTGGTGCGTAACCAGACTATAATCGACCAGACCGAGGATTTGTATCATCTCAATTTGCCGCAAGACTCGGGGTTTGCGTCGCCCGAAGGCTCGTTTACCGTCAAAGAGATTACCAAGGCTATCAATAGTTTCGGCGAGGAGTATCGCATACCGTTCTCGATGCATGTGGCCGGATATAAGTACCACGAGATCGCCGAGAAAATGGATTTGCCGCTGGGCACGGTGAAAAGCCGTATCTTCTTTGCCCGCCAGCGATTGCAGGAGATTTTGAAAGATTATAAATAAACAGGTTCTTTTGGATTGTTTTTGAACACATTCGATGTGTTCGGCATGGAAAGAGAGTCCGCCTCAATAAACTTTGGGGCGGCCTCTTTGAGTCCTATCACATTAATTTGAATACCACCGGGAGCGTGTAATAAACCGGGACGCTGTTCCCGTTTTGTTTTCCCGGAATCCATTTGGGCATGCTCTTTATTAATCGAATGGCTTCCTCGTCGCAAGCGGGATCCAAACTGCGCAGGACGGTGATGTTGTCGATAGCGCCTGTCTTCGTGACGACAAAACGCAATATGACACGCCCTTGAATGCCCTTATCTTGAGCTGTAAGCGGATATTTGAGGTTGCTACTGACAAACTTCATCAACTCGGCCTCTCCGCCGGGGAAGGTAGGCATCTGTTCCACCGCATCGTAGGGCTTTTCGGGTTCGGGCTCTTTGTATGTTTCCAACTGATAACAATTTTTGAAAGATGTAAATTGGGAGTCGTTGTCTATGTTATAATATAACTTTTTGTTAAAGTCTTTGATATGATATTTATTCCCATCGATGATGATATTTCTGCTCCCTTTACGAATAGCTTGGACAATGGTATCACTGAGGAGTAAATCATCGGGGGCATTTTCAGGTTCTTTGTATTCAATCTTTCCAGTTTGGTTGTTTATCCTTATCGATTTGTAGCATATACCTTTATAGAAGGAGTGCTTACTTGTTGAATTGTACCCTTTTTCGATCCATGTTCCAGTTGGGTATCCTTGGTTATCGAAATTCCCCGTCATTTTGTAGTCATCTTGGGAATATTCAAATGCCCCTACCAGTTTCCCCTCGTTATAGGTGGCATTTATCGACATACCGCTCTCCTCTTCTCGTTTATATACACCGTGGAGTTTACCTTGTTTGTAATTTCTTATTTCTTTATGGAAAATCCTTTGTTTGGTTTCTCTGGTTAGTTTCCCTCTATATATGTTCGCATAGTAGATAAATTCCCATTTCCCATCTAAAATGCCATTGCTATAAGTTACAGTACACAGGGTAAAGAAAGGGTCGGAGGAATTTTTATAAGTCCATTTTCCGGACTTTTTATTATCAATAAAATTTCCTGTTACAGAGAAATTAGAATCTTGGCTTACAAAAGAAAATTTACCATGGTAGATTCGTTCTCCATCGCTTGATTCCTTGTAGGTATAGACTGCTCTTCCCGATGGGTCATAATGAAAATATCTTATAGAGCCGTCGTAGTATTCGTAATCGCCGGAATAGGTTTTTAGTTGGGCGGACAGATTGCCCCATATAGCCGACATGATTAAAATAAATAGATGTTTTTTCATCATGTATTTTTTGTTTTGTTGTGATTGATAAAATGTTATCGAATGATGTCGGTACGGGTTTTTAACAACTCCGCTAAATTTTCATCATAACCTTCGAACCATGCGCTCCATTTTCCATCATCGAATTCGATAAGATTGACGAGCGCATAGACGCTGTTTTCGGCGACTATCTCATAAATAATCAAGTAGCTTGTAAAAGTATCTCCTTGACCATTCCCGTTCAATTGGCAATCAATGACTTTCACCGTTTGATTGATCTTTTCCTGTATATATTCTTTGGAACGGGGAATCAATAATTCTTCGATAGTTTTCTTGGCAGATTCTTCTTGAGAGTCGGCCCAACTTTTTTGTTTGTACATGGAATTGTTCATATCCAATTGATTCTCATCCCAACGGTTTCGATCGTAATAGTCATATTCATTATCATTGTAAAAATAGCCAATTGAGGAATAGGCACCAGACCGGCTATTTTCATATTCGATATCGTTTAAATTCTTGGGCGGATAATCGACATTTTTCTCAAATCGCCAAAGAGTAAATTCATAGGCCGAATAGGGAACTTCGCCATCGGGTTCGAATCCTGTTATCGTTATCGAACCATTACGGATTTCTTTAATAAAATCGGCTTTGAATTTAGAATTATCTCCTTGTCGGTAATATACCCCCGATTTTAAGATGTCACTTTCGGCAGATAGGGGTACAGATAATTCATTGCAAGACGACATAGTTGATAGGACAAGGCTGCCTATCATGAATTTTGTAAATAATCTTTTCATATTTTATTTGTTTTGTGAGACTCCTGATTTCCTTCTCGAAAGGCTGATTAAATTATATATCTCAAAATTGTAATTTATAATATTATACAAATATATAATAAAGAAACAAAATACGAATGATTTTTAAATAATTTTATCGATTAAATCCAATTGGGCGGGATTTATCGAGATTCTTTCAACATTCCAGTCCTTGGAATGTCTCTTCTATGGAGAGGGGTTAACGGATTATTTATTTGTGATTTACATGAGTTCCTTTTCGAGGAGGTCGGAGAGAATATGGATATTCCGGGCGTTGTCGTATGGAGCGAGCGCCGCTATCCGTTGGGCTCGCTTCGCTTCGTCGAACGGGTGTTTCAGCCCGTTGTCTATGGCGCGAATCATGGCGGGGGGGGTATCGGCCACGGTGCAGGCCTTGTCGAGCCCTGTGCCGACCAGCATCTTGCTATTGACGATGCAGTGCCCGCCGTGGTAGAGGGCATGGAGCAGCTTCAACTTCAAACCTGTGGGCTGGGAAGTGACCATCACGTTGATGGCGGCTTTCTCGACGAGACGGTCCATCTCTTGTGCCGAGGGGTTGGCGACGAGTTGTGTGCCGGGAGTCTGCGCGATCAATCGGGCGAGCCGTTCGGCCGGGTCTTTCCCGGCGAATATCCAAGATACGCCCTGTGTGTGCGGGGCGACGTCGCGCAGCAGATATTCGGCCGCTTCGATGTTCTCCTCGACCGACAGGTTGCCGTGGTAAAGAATGTAATTCTCCTTGGGCGATAGCGGCGATACCGCTTGGTGCGCGTGGAATGCGGGAAGCCAGATGACCGATATCTGCGGGAACTTAGAAGAGAAATAGCAGCGGTCGCTCTCGGTAATGGCCAGAATGGCGTCGGCATGCAGCAACCGGCGTTCGTAGCGTTGCAGCTTGGCGGCTTCGGTTCGATAATATAGTCTTTTCCAGCCCGAGGCCTTGCGAGCCAACTCGCGGTAATATTCCTGCTCGATGTTGTGCATGCGCACCAGCTTGATCCTGTTTTTCAGCCGCTTGTCGGCCAGCAAAGCGCAGCAGTGTATCCCCTCGAACAGGATAGGAGCCTCGTCGGCCAGCAGGTCGGTCAACAACCGGGAGGACTGTCGGCTGGAAACGATGTAGGGCTCGATAGAGAACTGGCGAATGAACGAGCACCGACGGGGATAATAGAACACCCGCTCGGCCACGTTATTCAGTTCGTCGGACTGTCCCCTCCCATATTGAAACGTGTGCAACCATACTTCGTAACCGGCCTCCTTCAAGGCTTTGAGCTTATAGTATATGTCGATGACTCCGCCGTAATCGGCCGGGAAAGGCACTTGCAAGGAGACGACATGGATACGTTGGCGAGGAGACGGCGGCAAGTCCATACATTCAGAATTTGTATCCCAACCCGAGAGAGATGTGGGCTTGGTTGAAATCGTTGATGAAAATGTATTTCCCTTCGAGGTGCAGGTTGAACCGGTGCGATAGGTTCACTTCGAGCCCGGCGCCGACGTTGATTCCGAATTTGTTTCGGGTGTTGGACAACTCCTTGTCGCTTTGCAACGCATTCCCCCGCCAGCTTTGGAACGCGATTCCCGCCAATGGATAGAACGAGAACCTCCCCGCGAAAGGCACAAGGTAATGAATGTTCCCGTCGATTTCCCACTCGTTGAGGTCGTGGTGCGTGAACGCATAGTTGACCGAGGGCGCCACCCGCCAGTTTTTAGCGAAGGGGAGGTGCATGAAAATACCTATCTGGACATTCTCGGTATCGAACAAATATCCGGTAGACACCCCCAAACATTTGGTGTTGTGGGATTGAGCTTGGGCGACAATCCCCGGGAGGGATGCGGCGAGTATCAGTAGAGCGATTATTTTTTTCATATCACAAAGTTTGGACAACAAATATACGCTATCTTTCTGTGAATATGCACTCTCGAAAAAATTTTTTAGGATAGTATGACATTTAAATGAAAAAAATAATCTTTTTGGAGAATGAATCTCGATGCGGAGGCATGGACAGGTGGTCGCCGGGTTGTGGGTATAATCGAAGAAAAGGCGGTGTGTCATCATTGCAAACCGCTGCGTTATGATCGGGATTCGGGCTAAGTCATTTACGGGAGTAAACTTCTGTCGCCCTTACTCTCAATGCCTTGCATTTTATCAATTCTAACACAGCGAAGGGGCTGCGCCAAAATTTATCATTTCGGCACACAGCCCCCTCGCTGTTGTATATAGGTTTGTGTCGCTACTTTTTGATAATACGGAAGACTTCGGCTTTTTGAGTGGTATTTATTTCTAAGAAATAGATACCGGGTTGTAAATCGGACAAATCGATAGCCGAAGAGGTATAACGCCCTATTTTACTCCCCGACAGGGAATATAAATCGCATGAAAGAATAGGCCGTCCTTCTATGTGCAACACATCGGTACAAGGTATCGGATAGACCGTTAACGATGGGTTTGAGCCGAAGTGGTTTATATCGGTATATACGTTCATAAACCACAGGGAGGGGTGATATTTCCCTTCTTCGATGAACCAAGGGGATTGCTCGTCGTTCCCGAATTGAAATCCGATATCGGTATATGTCGACTGTTGGGAAAGTTGGCGGGTCGTCATGGAGAGGCCGTCGGAAGAGGAGTGTCCCGAATCGATAATTTTATCGGCTACATTGGTGAAAAACACTTGATCGTTATCGGCTAAATTGTTGGATAAAGAGGCCAAGGGAGAACGGTTCTCGGCGATAATGCGGTTGAACCAATTGACCGTACCCGAACTGCCGAGTCTCTCGATTTCCAAGTTGGCGGCCACGATGCCCGAGATAGAGACTCCGGCCGATTTGGAGATTGCGACTGCCGCCGCCGCTCTGTTGCTGGACAGGAGATGACCGTTTACGATGCAGTGATTTATCTCTGTTGGCATGGCGGTTACTCCAACCAAGCCGGCGGCACCTCCGAGAGAAGGTTCGAGATAAACATCTACATAGCAATTCGATATTTGGACTTTTGTGCTGGTAGCATCGCTCGATGTGAGTCCTACGAGCCCTCCGTAATTGGTGCTGGCATTCCCGTTGGCTACTACTTTACCGGTTACGGCACAGTTTGTGATAGTCCCTCCTATCAGATACCCGGCAAGTCCACCGGCATAATCGCTGCTGGCTGTCACAGAAATATCTTTCAGGTAGAGATTTTTAATCGTACAGTCTTTGCATGTCCCGAAGAATCCTACCCAGCCACCTCCGTTGATCTCGGCATTCGTAATGGAATAGCCATTACCGTCTAAGGAGCCGCTAAAATGCTGTCCGGTATTGATATTCCCAATGGGAGAGAAGGGGTAATATTTCAGGTCGATGTCATTCGCTAAGCGATAAGAGGCCGATAGCCCGTTGTGCATTTCGTCCAATTGGTAAGCGTTGGTTATTTCGTAGGGATTTTCGGGAGTCCCATCGCCTTTTTCAAACCGCCCCGGTAAAAAGAACGTATTGTTGCCGAACCATATTCCGCAAGTCTCCCCGACTTGTATTTCGCCTTCGAAACCCGCGGCTTTGATAACCGTTCCTTCGGGTAAAGTCAGAGGCCCGGTGTATATGGGCGATTCGGCCGTAGGTTCAGTTCCGTCGAGGGTGTAGTGAATATCGGCTTTCGGATAACCTAATGTGATTTCCAATCGTTTGGGATAAGTGTTGTCCCTGTCAAATATGAATACGGGCCGATAAAAAGCCTCACCCGGGGTAAATCCTTTTGCTTCCAATCGGGGATAATCTTCGGCGACACGCTCCCTGAAAGAGTCGAAATCTTTGCGAGCCTTAGGCGTCCAGCCCAACTCGGCGATTGCCAATCCTCGGGGGAATACTTGGTACATTACCTTTTCTTCGGTGTCGAGGGTTTCGGACCAGCAGTTGCCTTGTACGCCATAAATGTATCGGGCATCGTCGTTCGATAATCCTGCTGGGACAGGGTCGTATCCATAAACCTTTTGCAGGGGAGTGAATCCACCACAGCTCAAATGGTCGATTTTCTCTATATCTTCGCCCAATTGGTAATAATCCAAATAGACATACTCCCATGGAGTCATAATGACTTTATGTCCTTGTGAAGCCGCTTCGGCAGCTCCGCCGGTCCAAGACATGACAATCGCATTCTCGGGCAGCCCTGAGCCTCCTTTCAGGATTTCGTTCCACCCGATTATTTGTTTTCCTTTCGTATTCATGAATATGGCGATACGGTTCATGAAATAGTTTTGGAGAGCCGTCTCATCGGCCAATCCCAAGTTTTTGATTAACTCTTGGCAGTGCTGGCATTTGCTCCACGACGAGGTGAGCGGGGAGCATTCGTCGCCGCCGATATGATAGTATGGGCTGGGGAAGAGTTCCAATAATTCGGTCAATACGTTTTCCAAGAAAGTGAATGTCGACTCTTTGGGGCACATCAGGTCGGTAAATATTCCGAAATTTTCTTGTACTTCGTGAGGCTGTTCCGGGAAGCAAGACAACTCGGGATATGCGGCCAGTGCCGCCGTAGCGTGTCCCGGCATTTCGATTTCGGGGACTACGGTGATGAATCGTTCGGCGGCGTAGGCTACGACTTCTTTTATCTGCTCTTGGGTGTAGTAACCGCTATGTGCTATGCCGTCGTATTTACCGGTAAAGCCAATGGCCGATTGTTCCCGGGTGGAGCCTATTTCTACCAGTCGGGGGTATTGTTTTATTTCGATGCGCCATCCTTGATCATCGGTCAGGTGCCAATGGAAGTGATTGATTTTGTGCAGCGCCAGAATGTCGATATATCGTTTGATGAAATCTACCGATTTGAAGAACCGGGCGACATCCAAGTGCATGCCCCGGTATGCAAAACGGGGCTCGTCTTGAATGTCGACACATCGTATTTTTAGTTCCAAGCCTTCGATGAGTGTCGAGCCGCATACGGCCGGAGGCAGCAGCTGGTAGAGGGTTTGTATGGCATAGAATGCTCCTTGTGCCGTAGAACTCTCGATCATAATCGACGACGGCGTCACTTGTAGATTATATCCTTCGGGTGCGACCGATGGGTCGAGGCTGAATTGTATCGAGTTTTCGCTTGAAGTCGCATTCCCGGTCGTAACAGGCATGTATATTCCCGATGTGGTTTCAATTTGATTCGTAAAGTCCTCGACGACTTTATAGAGGTCGGCGTTTCCACCGGGAACAAATACGGTAACTTGTGAAGATAACTCGAAAGTTCCTTCGGAGGGGACAAGCGATAGTGGCATTGGGATTATGGCATATCCCGCGGTCTCGGCAGGTTTGGGCTCGGTCGGGTGTTCCCATTCGGGATTCATGTACCAAAGTACGGGGTATGATTGACCATCTTCCGATAGGAACCAAGGCTGGCCTATGTCGCTCCCGAATTTATATCCGATATTTACATAGGTGTCTTTCATTTTGAGTTCTTCGAGGGTCTGGGTCAATCCGTCTTTGGTGTCGAGACCCGATTGAATCGATTTGTTGTCTATGCCGTTGAATACGACAGTTGTAGAAGCGAGATTGTTGTTGTAGGTGCCCGAGGATCCATCGCCTATGATTCGGTTCATAGCGGTTCCATTCCCGGTTGAGCCCGAGTCGGTTATTACCAAATCGGTCGCTACGATTCCCGAGAATGAACTTCCGGCATTGTTGGTCAGCGCCGTTGCCGCTCCTGCCCGGTTGGGTGAAAAAATTTCGCCTTTGACCAAGCAGCATTCTATAAGAGTGGGCGCCGTAGCTGCTCCTACAATGCCGCCTATTGTTTTATTACCCGAAACAGATGCTTCGACATAACAATTTGATATGGTCACTGCCGCACTTCCACCCGAGCGACCCATAATCCCGCCGATATTGTTGTGAGTCCCTCCTATGACGGTTCCCTGTACAGCGCAGTTCTGTATGGTCGCCGATTCGCCGTAACCTGCCAAAAGGGCTACATCGTCGCCGGCGCCGGTGGTGGTTTGCGTGATAGTCATCTGTTTCAGCCATAGATTTTTGACTGTCCCTCCGACGATGGCTCCGAAGATTCCGGCGAATTGCCCTTGCACGGTCATATTGGCGTTGGTTATGGCGTAGCCGTTCCCGTCGAAGACACCTTTAAAAGGTTTCAGGATAGAGCCGATGGGAGACAGGCTTATTCCCGAGAGGTCAATGTCGGACGTTAGTTTGAAATGGGCGTCCAGATGGTTGGAGACTTGGGAAAGTTGGTAGACATTGCCAATCAGATATGGGTCGGTTTCTGTTCCGGATCCAACGATTGTCTCGGGTCCGGAGCCGTCTAAATAGGGGTCGTTGTTTAATTTTTGTTGTAATGCCTGCACATCGATATTCTGTACCGGGCTGTTGTCGTCGATAGCCATAGCGGCAGCGATACCGGCGGCTTGTCCGAGTTGCATAAAAACAGGTTCCATGCGTATGGAGCCGTATGCTATGTGCGATGAGGATACGCAGACCGGAACCAATAGATTGCTACATTCTTCCCTTTTGGGAGTGATGCTTCGATAGGAAATAGGGAACGGCGCAGGTAATGCAATTTCCACATCGCCTTCATTTTTGACCATTCCGTTATGTATGATCCGGCGACAGTTGTGGGAGTCCATCGCATACGAAGCCATACCGATGCCGTCGGTGACCACTTCGGTTCCCTCGCAATTTTTTTGGGTCATGATATATTCTCCTACCATTCTTCGGGCTTCGCGGATATAGATTTGATATGGGAAATAGTTGTTGTCGATAAATTCGTCTTTTGCCCAACCAAATTCGTTTATTTTATCTCTTAAAGCCTGAGGCACAGCTTCGTCGGTTGTGAGGAAATAGAACAACCCCCGGATATATTCTTCTTGGTCTTTGCATATTTGCGCCCTTTCTTCGTAGGAGCCTTCGGGGTACCGGTGGTTCATGCCAATCATGTTGGTAGAAAAGGCTCCCCGGTTGTTTATGTCGTATTTGTTCCCCGGAATGGCATCGGCGGCGAAATAGCTATTGATGTCGAGTTGTTTCTCGGGGCTCATCTTTTGAATCGCTCTTGCCAATAATTCGTAGACTTCCCGATTGTATGATTCGGGACGGGAGAAGGGGACTTTGTTGTTTTCGTCTTTGGTCATACACAGCCTGTAATTGTAGGCTTGAATCGAATTGTCACCTTCGCCGGTTGTCCCCAGCGCTTCGTCCGATACACCCCAACACAGGCCGCTTGTAGGATCGCCTTCGATCTTGTAGGGGTCGACCCCGTCGGGGAATTGATGATAATAGGCCAGTTGAATACCGTTGCGGCTTTCTCCATAAGTCGAGTTGCTTTCTCGCCCTATGGCATAGGAGACTCCGGCCTTGGCCATCAAGTCGCCTTCATAGGAACAGTCGATAAATATTTTGGCCGATATTTGCAGTTGCGGAGATTGAGGTTCCTGCGAATCCTCTAATACAATGGAGTTGATTTCCCCTTGATCGATAGTGGCAGCGATTATGCGACGTTGGTACTTTACATCGATTTCGCCTTCGGCTATGAATTCATCTATCACGGAAGAGGCTACACTGGGAGGAAAATACCATTCTTCAAACTTGTTATAGTGGTTGCCTATCTTTCGGTAGAATAGTCGGGCCAGTCCCGAGATAGACTCCTTTTGTCCAACGTCGGTGAAGCCTAATCCCGAGGTCGTCATGCCCCCGAGATGTTTCCCCGGTTCGATGAGTATTACGGTCTTGCCCATTTTTTTTGCCGAATAGGCTGCCATTACTCCTGATGCGGTTCCTCCGTAGACACAGACATCGACGTCGTGTGTGGTTATGGGTTCGGTTGCATTGCCTTGGAATCCCGACCCCATAAGAATCCCGACTATACTTAAAAGTAAAGAATGGGAAAAGAGATTTCTGGTGATTTTCATGTGAGTTAGTTTTTTGTGAATAATGTGACTAAGGTGTTTTGTGGAACGAGATACCGGGCAACCGGGACGATACCCGAGCGATCTCGTCTATTGTGAGTGGCTGTGATTGCTCGACCGTTGTTTTGTACGACTCGATACCTATGCGGTTTACAATATCGTTGGCAACGATTTCACAAGGGGCGTTTAGACCATCGGAAAGATCCCACACTTCCTCGATGTTATCGGCTCTCATGGTTATATGAGAGTAGTGATGTTCTTTTAGAATCTCGGCTAAATCGTATTTGCCGATGCGGGCGTTTAAGTGGACGTTCAGTTCTTTTACCCGGCTTTCGGGGAATACGCCTGTAATCGCGGTTGCGACATATTTGTCCAGCCTGTCTACGGTTAATGAAGCCGGGACGAATTGCCAATACAGGAGGGGAATATGACCGTTGCTCAATTCATACATGGGTTCCGAAATGAGGTATTCGTTGAATGTTACGCATGTGGGAGATAAATGGTTTTTCTTGATATGTTCCAGCGCGACGTCGGTAGCCAAGTCATACAGGTCTATCATATTTTCGGCCGCTGTCAAGGCATAGCAGTCTATATGCAGCCGGGCGAGTCGTTCCCCGAAAGCTTCGATTTGCTGCTCTAAAATACCGCTTTCCCAATCGGCGATCATACATACTGTGTCGAGATTTTGTTTCTCGTAGTCGACAATGTTTGAGGTGATGGCTTGCATGTCTTTTTCGGAACCGTGATTGGTATATTGCAGATAAATGCTTCCCGGGGCATATTCCTCTTTCTCCGATTTGTTTTTAAGGCGACGGGCATAGGATTCGCCATGTACGTTTTCGCCGACTCCGGCTATGATTACGTTTTTCACCCGATGGTTCGCAATGAATCGTATGTATTCTTCGGGTATATCCAGCAGTTTGATCCAAGCTACTCCCACTCCCGACATGGAGGCATCGTAACCCAATGTGGCATAGGTTTTATATCCTTTTTGCCGGGAATAGTCCATGATTGATTGTATCTCTTTGCAGGCATTGACCGAGACAAGAAAATGGAGCGGTAGTACCGGAGCCTTCAAGGCGGCCGACAAGTAGGGTATACTGGGAGCTCCTGTCGAGATGATTACGGTTTCTATTTCTTTCTCTTCGCCTAACTCCCGATTGTACAAGTCGATGGTATATCGGAGCGATTTTTCAAGGAAATCGGGGGCTCCCCACACGGGCGAAGGCCCTCCTCCCGGGCCGATGTCCCATGTTTGGCTTATGTTTCCGGTCAAGTTTGATAGGGATTTTTCTATGGCGTATTCGGCGCTCATACCACCGTTTAGGCGGTAGACCGTCAAATTGTCGAACGCTGTTTTATCGATGCGGTAGGTCGTTAGCGCCGAGTCTGCCGCAACACGAATGCAGGTTACATATTGGGGATTGCCTTGGAGGCTTTTGACAAAGATACCTATCGAGTATGTAGTGGTAGAATCGATTTTGGCGATCTCCCACGACAATTTATCGGTCGACTGGGTTAAGATGGGCTCGTTTCTCTGGGATATGTTTTTCAATATGATCGTATGAGGGGTCGGTGTCTGAGGGGAAATCTCGATGGTAAGTTTGTCTCCCGGATTATAGACACATCGGGTCATTGCAAAATCCCAGCCTTCGGCTGTTCGGGTCAAACGTATCGGGCTTTCTTCGTGGGAGCACGAAGCCATTATAGCCGTGATGACGAAGGGAACTATATTTATAAGTAGTCTTTTGCTCATTTGTATCGGATTGATTGTTATTTGTTTGTGATGAATACAAGCCTTGAAATAGGTGTAATACTCCCTATTCCCGAGGAAACTATTAGTTTCCTCGGGGTAGAAGGGGGGGAGGGTTATTATATAAAAGGCTCTATACTTACTTCGGCGAGATTTAGCGTTTTACGAATTTGTGAATGTAGGAATCTTTTCCCGAGAAGATTTTGATGAAATAGATTCCGGCCGGGAGATTAGAGACCTCGATAACCCGGTTCTTATGGCAGCTTACTAAATTGCCGGAGGCTGAATAAATTTCGGCCGATTCGATATTGCCCGAGATTTGCAATTGGTCGCTCACGGGGTTGGGGAAGATTTTTATCGAAGTGAGTTTCTCGGTTTCACGCATGGAGGTCGGAGTCCCGTCGTAGTACCATAGGGTAGGAAATTCTTGGCCATCTTTGATTGTCCAAGGGGCGTTTTCGTTGTCGCCGAAGGCATATCCCAACGTCTCGTATGTGGTTTGTTGCTTCAATTCGCTTTCGGTCTTGTCGATACCTCGTTTCTCGTCGGTAACCTGCTCGGGAACGACGTCGATAAACTCGAATTGTTCGGCCCAAACATAGTTGTTGGCGATTGTCCCGGCGGTGCCATTACGGGTTCCTATGATTCGGGAAAAATGTTCGGGGCCGGCCCATGAAGCCTGCCGGGTTACTTTCATGTCGAGGATAACGATACCGGTTACCGTGTTTTGAGGGGTGGCAACTTCGTCGCAACCGAAATATCCCATGGCGCCGGCACCTCTTCCGCCTACGCTTACAGAGCCTCGCGCAAGACAATTCTGAACGATTCCGTTGTCATTGCATTGGCCTACGATTGCGCCGGCCGTTAAACTTGCAGGGGCGGTTGTCACCGCTACGTTGGCGATGCAATTGATAACGGAGCCGCCTCCGTTATAGATACAGCCCACGATGCCTCCGGCCGTGTTGTCGAACGATGTGACTGTACCCTCGACGATACAATTCTTGACAATGCCATTGTCGATTTGCCCCACCAAGCCTCCGACCACAGCGTTGCCGGTGAGCGAGAGATCCTTCAAATGGAGGTTTTTGATAGTGCCTTGGCTCATGTATCCGAAGAATCCACTCCAATAGCTTGCGCTTGAAGAGATAGTGGCTCCTGATATTTTGTGCCCGTTGCCATCGAATACACCCGAGAACGGCTGGTCGAATGACCCTATTTGATTCCAAGTTTCGCCGGTGAGGTCTATGTCGTTCATGAGTATAAAATGAGCCGATAGGTTGTTGGTCACTTCGGCCAATTGCTCTTTGTTTTGTATTTGAAACGGAGATTCCGATGTCCCGTCGCCTGCTGCGAATTGAGCAGATAGGGAGAATGAGCATAGGCATGCCCAAAACGTGAGTTGTAGATTTAATGTTTTCATAAGTTGGAATTTTAGATTGTTAGTTAAAAATGATCGAAAATATGTGAGTTAAATGATTTTTGAGTTTGCGAAATAGACGGAGATTCCATAATCGGTGAAGCGTCATAATGAGCTAAATTCCACACCCGAAATTTCTCCGGTCAGAGTGGCCAGTTCACCGATAGATAGCGGGATTAGAGCCTGCTGTTTGGCCTTATAGTTGTCGACTCCTATGTTGTTCACTATATCTGTCGCGGCCATTTCGCAGGGAGCCGACATTCCGTCGGACGGATTCCAAATTATTTGGTCCCCTCGTTGGTAGATATTGGCGGAGGGGATACCAAAATTGACAAGTCCCTCGTAGAAATTTTCTTTGTTGTATCCAGAGTTCAAGAAAAATTTCAGGCGGTTGAATGCGATGTCGGGGTAGTGTGCCGCTAATTCGTTTTTCAGCATTCCGGTAGCCCGTCCATTTGTATTGCTGGGTGAAGTGAATTGCCAATACAACAGGGGAACGAATCCTTTGATTGTCTCGTAGGCCGGCATACACACCAGATATTCGTTATAGCAGACCCCATTGACATAGGGAGCCGACAGCAAAGATTTGTTTTTCTCGATGTAGTGAACCGAGAGGTAAGAGCCTAAATCGTACAGCGCTATCATGTCGGAAGAACAGGTGAGGAGGTAGGGCTGAGCCGAAGTCCCGGCTTTCAACGATTTTGTAAAGTTCTCGATTTGAGTGTCTATGATACCGCTTTCCCAGTCGGCGATAAGGCGGTTTTCGTCTAAATTCAAGGAGGTGAAATCGTATATTCTTGAAGTCAAAGCCGCGATGTCGTCGGCCGATCCATATTGGGTATATTGTAAATAAAGAGAGCGGGCTCCATATTCAGCGGTGCGGTGCTCGGTGAGGACTTTACGGGCATAGGATTCTCCGATTACTTCTTCGCCTACACCGAATAAAATGACATTCTTCACTTGATGATCGTTGAGGAATTGCTTGTATTCTTCGGGCAAATCCAGTAGCTTCACCCAAGCTACTCCAATATCGGCGATGGAGCCGTCATACCCTAATGTCGCATAGCTGGGGTGGTCGTTTTCGTTGGCATAGTCCAAGACCGACTGTACTTCTCTCGCTGTATTGGCTGCACCTAAAAAATGTATGGGGAGATATACCGCTTTCGTCGCATTGGTCAGATAATTCAACGCCGGCACGCCTGTCCCGATAACCACCGTTTCTATGGGGGTGTTTGCCCCCAGAGCCTCGTTATAGAGATCGACGGTCTTTTGTAACGAGCGTTGGAGAAAGTCGGGAGTCATTAATACCGGTTCGGGGCCAGACCCGTTATCTTTGTTGTACCACGAGTGCGATATGCTTCCTGTCAAGGAGGCAAGCGATTTTTCTACTCCTAATTCGGCACTCATGCCACCCATTAGTTTCATCACGTCGAGCCCTTGATAATTCTCCTTGTCTATTTTATAGAGCGTGAGGGTGTTGTCGTCTACTATGCGGAAATAGGATCCGTTGATTGTGGTTTGTATGCCATCTTCAAAAATGCAAGAGAGTGTAATGCCGCATGAGGTTCCGGCCGCAATGTCTGCCGGGACGGTGAAAAAATCATTTGCCTCGACAACCTCCGATGAGTTTTTGTCTATGGTAATTGACCGGTTCAAAGAAGATTGCGATAATACCGGGGTAGAAGGTATTGATAAATCGATTACTTTGATGGTGATGTCGCTTATCGTCGAGGGTAAATCGGTATCGTTGTTCAGTGTGAACGAACAGGAAACTGATTCTCCTTGCCGATATTCGCTTTGGTCGGTATTGAAATGGCTGGCTTTGATCATAGTTGTGGCGAATGGCGAGTCGACTATTTGTTCGTCGTCGCACCCCAGCAAGGCCAATGCCATGAAGGCGATGAATATATATTTTTTCATATGATTGTTTTTTATAGTTTTACTTGATGATTTGAGGACGGTATTTCTGATACAGTTGTTTCGCCGTTTCTATGGGGCTTATTTGTGGGCAGTCGGGATAATCGCCGGTTTGTTTCGTGAACGAAAGTTCAAATTCTGTGACTTTCCGATAAAAGGCATCTTCGTCAAAATCTTTCCCTTCGTTTACCGCTGTCGTCACATCGTCGATGAACATTTTCCACCGAGTCAGATAATAATCCCGGACGAGTCCAGCCCATGTGCGGTTGGCATAGTCATTTAAACTTTGGTCTTTGTCGCCCCAAGTAGTCAGCAAGGTACGGGCATTCAGCTCGTAATAGTCTTGTTCTGCTTTATTGTCCCCGATTTGGCGGGCTTTTTCGAGCCATCGCCCGAATGAGAATGCCGAATGGGTGGAGAGCACCGTGTCCAAATCGGTCAAGAGCTCTACCATTTGCTGTCCCGTAAGTTCCAATTCTTTCTTATCTCTGCGGTCGTAAGCGTGGGTAAATCGGTCCCGGAGCACCGAGAAATAATTTCCCAATACTTGTCGTCCCAGATTTACGACGTCGAAATGATATAGGTCGTTAGGTACAGGGTCGGCTTGCAACATCTCGCCCCATGCCTGTAACAGGGTTTTATTGTCGTAGGTTATAAAGGGCTGTGTTGTCCAGTTTCCGTGACCTTTGAAAGAGGGACGGGCGTTGGTCAAAGTGCCTTGCCCCAGTTGTGCCGGCTGGGTGTATATCGAGTCGTATAATAGTTTCCATGCTTTGCGGGCGTGGCTGTCGACTTTGCCTGCCCGGCGGTCGGCCAAGTTCTCGATCCAGCGGCTGTCGGGGACAGCCGTGTCCCATGCTTTGTCAAAGACATATTCATACATAAAAGGATTTACGTCGAATCCTTCGAGGGTAGAGCCTATGCCGGCGAAGTTTTCGCCGCCCTCGTTGAATACATTTTCTATGCGTTTGCCGGTTTCTTGCATATTCCCTACCAGCATGGTATTCCCTCCGAAATTACCTAAATAGCACCATAGGAAAGGCTGCCCGAAGTATCGGTCGGTTATTCGCCATACCTCTTTGTTCTCGGCATAATAGTCGAGAAGAATCATTTTTCCTTTCGGCACAGCATTGACGAACGCGTCGACTCTGGGTTTGGTCCAGCTTGCCATGTCGATGTAAAACATCCAAGTCATTTGTATCCATACGGCTTGCGGGTCGACTCGGTTCATCGATTCGTAAATGGTTCGCGACACCGAGGCTAAATATTCGGGTTCCCAACTGGGAGGCACCAACTCGTTGAAGGGGTCGGCTCCGTAAATGTGATCCGAGCCGAACAGCCGGGTTTGCTCGGTGAGAAACTCTTTTTGAATGACAGTGAAGAGCGAATCCATGGGGTCGAGGAAATGGCTGCGGTATTTGTCTTGAAATTCGCCCCATTTACTCAACTGGGATATTTTGGCTTGGGGGAATACCCGGCTCAGTTCTTTGGGCACATGGCCGGCAAATGCCGGTAACACAGGTTTCATGTTTAATTCCCGCTCTCGTTGGAGAATTTGTTTTTGCAAGGCTTCTTGATTTTTTAGCCAAGAATGAGGCAGGGGGCCTTGCCAGTAATCGAGATTCGACATGCGGTGCCAAGGCAGGTGCGCCGGCCCGGTGAAATAGTTTCGTATTTCTTCGTCGGTGAGCCCCATTTTCTTCCAGACATTGTACCATACGGTCTCTTGTCCTGTGATGGCCAACGGAAGGTTGATTCCGTTTAGAGCCATCCAGTCGATAAATCGTTCCCAGTCGTGCCAGTCCCACCACGGCATGGTGTAGCCGAATGTACAGTAATTGAGGAAGAACCTGTTTTTGCAGCGCGCTTTCCCGTGAACTGTCGACGTGACGGGCGGCAGATCGGCCGGCATACAGATAGAGTCGGCGGCGTTCCAAGAAACGGTCGTGAGGCAGAAATCTTTGAGGTATCGGTTTAGCCCTACGGCCATGGAGTTGTCGTTGTTGCCTCGGATAATAATTTTGTCGCCCTGCGATTCTATTTCGTAGAAATCGAGACTGTCGCTCGATACTTTCTCCTCGAAGACGAAGCGGTCGGCAAATTGAGGAATGAGCCGTTGGGTCAATGCTTCGACAGGCCGTTTTGAAGGACTTGCGCACGAGAAGAGCGCCGGCAAGAGTATGAGTGTGAATAGGGTCGATATTATGGTTGTCTTTTTCATAATAAAGTTTTTTTGAAGAGATAGATTGATTATTCAACGATGACCTCTACGCTGGCCGGAATGCCGGCTTTGCGGAACATATCCTCGGTTAGCTGAATCGCTGGACTGAGCGATATGGTTTCGAGCTGTTTCAGTTTAGTCAGGACTTTCAAATCGACATTGGTCGAGATAGTTTCTCCCGCGGAGAATTGCGAGCCCTCTTCGATGCGTAGTTTTTTCAGATTTATGCAAGGGAGAATATCGACAAGGGTTTGTATGCCTCCGGCCAGTCGTAGTTCGGTAAACAGTTCCATGTCGCCGCATGTGGGGAGGTAGGCGGGATTGTTGAGCCAGCCATTCCACCAATCGAAATATTCGTGGTTCAGCGGATTGTCCAGCCAAGCCGGGTCTCGTTCGGCCGCTTTCATATTGGCGTAGTTCATGGATAAAGAGTATTTCATATTTAAGTCGTGGAAGAACGGAATATTGGCGGGTCGTACTTTATCATCGGGTATGTAAGGTTCCGATAGTGCCTTTGTGGTTATATCGATTTTTTGATCGGGACCTGTTGTTTCTGCGGCAATGAGGTTGACCTTTATGGAGGTGACACTTCCTTGCGGCAAGTTGGCGACATAGCTATAATCATTTATATCGAATACGTCGACGACATTCGCCCCGTCTTTATCGGTGTAGGAAATTTTCACACTGTCAACTATGGGCGGGAACGACCATTGCAGGATCGAAGAGGTGGAACTTGTCGCACCTTGTTTCGCTTCTATGGGAATATCCGATATGTCGATAGTCCCGCTGTTGACAACTATTTGGTTGGAGTAATTCCAATAGTCGCCGGCCGAGGCCGTTTGCCCCAATGCTCTGAAATAGTAGGTCTTGTTGGGACTTAGGTAGAAAGTTTCGGTAAATTCTCCTTCCAAGTCAGAGACAGATTTGACACGTTTCCATGTGTATGCGTTCGATACACTTTCGTCCATCGCATTTAATTGTCCGGGATAACGGGTGGTGCCATAAACGATTCCCACTTGTTGCGATTGGGAACCTATGTCGTTTACTTGATACGAATAGGTTACATCGGCGATAATACCCTGCCGGATTACCAAATCGGTTATTTGTAGTTTTACATTAGGAACCACTTTCAGGTTCATCTCCTTGAATTTGCGAATGTCGCCATAGATTGTGTCGAGGGCATAGAAAGGCCCGTCGGCCCAAACTTTATATTTGGAAGGGAATACTTTTGTGTTTTGGAATGTCCCGTCGGGCAGGGTGTTGTACACCAATGGCTGGGCCGCGCTACCGTATTCTATATCCAGTAATTTGAGTTTTGCCCCGTAGTATTCGGTATATACGGTATCTCCTGTATTTTTATCGATAAACGCGCCGTGGTATCCGCCGGTGAGATCGTCGATACGGTCGTCTATTTCGCAACTGGGCAAGAGCATCGCCAAGGCGGCGCCCAATGATAGTATGATGATATTTTTGTTCATTTCGTCTTTTTTTAGTTGATACATATATCGTGAGTTGAATTAGTCCCAACCGTCATTTTGAATGATACCGGGGCTTTGGTCGGTGGGTATGGGGCAGTAATAGTCTCTTTCTTGAAACCATTTGGTCCGGGTTATCAAATAGTCGGGTGCGGGAACTCGTTCTATGGTGTAATAGATTGCCGCCGGAGACTGGGTTTCGTCGATATTGAGAATCGGATACAAGGCGTCGAATTGTTTGTTGTGCATCTCGGTACCGATGCGCCAGCGTTTCATATCCCAGTACCGGAATCCTTCGTAAAGGAGGTCTATTCGGCGCTCGTGCCGTACGATGTTGATCGACATGTTTTTCGAAGGAAGCCCTCCGTGAATGCTTCGCAGTTGGTCAAAAGCGGTTTGAGCGTCGGATAAGAATCGACTTTCTCCGTAGGACGTGGCCAGTTCTATGGCCGCCTCGGCGTAGTTGAGAATGACTTCGCCATAGCGGATAATAACGGCGTCTTGCTCATTTTCGGCAGAGAGATAGTCTTCGAGTTGTTTTACCGCATATAGTGTTTTTTTCAGGTAGAAGCCATAATTGGTGAATCCGCCACCCGAGGTGTTGGGGAATATCCCGTCGTAACCGCTCATCATATATGATTCGTGTCCGGGCACTTTGGCGGCGTTTGTCCAGTCTTCTTGGTTGGCATAGGAGTAGACTTGGGTTCCCGACGCGGTTTTTACACGGGTCTCCCGGTAGATGGAGTATCGCTCGCCCATAAATTCGCCACCCGGATAAATGACGGTGGCGTCGAGCCGTTTGTCACGGCCGGTAAAGAAATCGGCCGGGTCGGAGTATTGAGCCGAGTAATCGAGCGGTTGAATCGTGCCGTCGAGTTTTTCGAATTGTTCCACAATATCGAGCGTGGGAGACATGAAGGCCGTGTATCCGGCTTTCTTTACCCGATAGGGCATATTCCAGTAATCATGGAATACTTGTCTACCGGTTTTGGCGACATTGGAAAATCGGAAAATAATTTCGTTGTTGTTCTCGTCTGTCCCATTGAACAGATTGCCAAATTCGGAGGAGAGAGTATATTTGTTGCTTTTTACGATTTGTCCGGCCGCATCGGCAGCTTCGAGCAGATAGTCTCGAGCCGCGTCGGAGCGGATTCCCTGCAACCCGTTGTTTATAACCTTGCCATACTTTGCGATTGTCCCGGCATATAGCATCGCTCTGGATTTCAGCGCCAGTGCGGTGTAGCGGTTGGCCCGGTCACGGTCTTCGGTAGCCACCTTTTGAGTCTCGGGCAGTCGTACGATAGCCGAGTCGAGACAGTCTCTTACATAATTCCACGAGGCTTCTTCGGTCGCCCGGTCGTTGATGGAGTTGATATTGTCGAGTGAGCCCGAGTATAAAGGAACCCCTCCGTACCGTTTCACCATTTCGAAATACATATAGGCTCGAATAAAATAGGCTTCACCGACGAGGCTTTGCACATCGGCATTGTCGGAGTCTTTGTTTTCCAAAATGAATTTGTTGACTTTGTTGATTTCCTGATAGGGCCATACAGGGGTTAGGATTTCGCCTTTGCTTTGTGAGAAAATCGAGGCGAACACCCGTCCCGGCGATATGTTGATAGACATGACACCTGCGTCCCACGGGGTATTGTTCGCGGCATCGTCGGTAAACGATGACAGGTGATGTTGCCTGAAAGAGAGAGCACCATCGCCTATCGCTTGGATACAGTTGCGCAGGTCGTCGTAACTCGACAGGAATTGAGTTTCCAATAGCTCGGGGTATTGGGCGATGTCCTCATCGGTGAGTATGGTCTTGGAGTCGACCGTGAGCCAGTCGTTGCACGAGGTTATGGCGAGGGCCAATATGGATAAAGTAGCTAAATATTTCTTTTTCATGATCATCAAAATTTAAGATTTAAGCCGGCGTTAAACGACATGAGCTGGGGATATGAGGCGAACGACAATGAACTTTCTCGCTGCTCGGGATCGAAATATTTCTGAGCCGAGAATGTGAGGCAATTGTAAGCGCTTACATATACTCGTAAAGATTTCATTTTTATTTTGTGACAGATTTTCTCGGGGAGGGTATATCCCAATTCTATATTTTTCAGTCTTAAATAGTTTCCGTTCCACATCCAGAACGTGGAGGCCTGGGTGTTGATCGTGGTGGTAAACATGTCGCGTATGGCCGGGAAATGGCCGGATATCCATGCGGAATTGGGGTCGGTATAGTCGGCTTTGTGCCAACTGTCTTTGAAATAGTCCCATGTGTTGTTGAAGGTTTTTCCCTCTTGAAAAGCGGCCATGTCGAAGGGACTGATTTGAAAGTTGGCTAAACCTCCTCCTTGCCAGAACATGGTGAAATCGATTCCTTTCCATGCGGCACCGATGGTGAACCCATACATGAGTTCGGGGTATGCGGTGCGCCCGATGGGTCGCTGGTCATATTCGTCGATATATCCGTCGCCGTTCCAGTCCTCGTATTTCAAATCGCCCGGCAGCAACACGCTGTTGTTATTCGAGTTGTCGTGCATGGGGGCGTTGGCGATTTCGTCGAACGACTCATATTGCCCTATTTGGTTGAGCCCCCAACGAATGTTGCTCCAATGGTATTCGTTGTTCCATTTCCATTCGTCGTAGCCGCTGGTGTATTGGCCGTGTTCCAGATGCCCGTATTGCGTGCGAGACCACGATAGGTTGAAGTCGATATAGTACGAGAAATCGCCTATTTTATAACTATGGTTCACGGCGATTTCAAATCCGCGGGTATTGTCTTCGTTCAAGTTGTAGTAAGTGGCCAGCGCTCCGGCGTTGTCGTTGGCTTTTTGCGCTGGCAGTCCCCGGCGTTGACGGTAGAAGATATCGGCGCTTCCGCCCAGCAGGCCGTTCCATAATTTGAAATCGACACCCCCGTTGATCATCGACGACGTGGCCCATGTGAAATCGGGATTGGCATTTACGGTTTCGGCCAGACCGTATAATGTGCGATCGCCGAATGTCATGGTCGCTCCGGGATATTTGTATCCGCTTTGGAAATAGTACATTTCGTTGTTATCGTAATAGCTTTTGGCCGAGGACAGGTCACCTAATTCTCCCCACGAGGCTCTTATCTTAAACTCGTTCAAGATGGGTTTGGCAGCGGCCATGAATTGTTCGTTGGTGAGCAGCCAGCCTACCGATACGGAGGGAAAGAATCCCCATTTTTTGGCAAAGTATTGCGCTCCGTCGTAACGGAAATTGAAATCGACAAAGTAGCGTGAGGCGTAGTCATAGGAGAAACGTCCGATTAAAGAGGCCGAACGGTATTCTCGTAACGACTCGCTGTTGTCGAGCAGTTTCCCGCTAAGGCCACCGGCCAACATATCGAGAACGGTTGAAGGGAAGTCGTTTCGGGAAGTTTGAAACCACCGATTTTTGGCTTCGTTTATTTCGAATACGAGCCCCGAGTTGATGTTGTGGTTGCCAAAACTGTTTTTGTAGTTCAAGAATCCTTGCCCTACGACATTCCAGTTGTTGCCGTCGTACAAGAGAAGGGCTGCCTTGTTGGTATTGCTGCCCGACACGCTTTCGTAGTATTCGTTATCGCCTTCGCGGTAGCCCATATATACGATGTTTTTTGTCCAAGTCTTTCTCCAAGCATCGTTTACGGTGTATCCGATGTTGGCTTTTAGGGATAGTCCTTCGACAAAGGGTATTTTGTACTCCAAAGAAAAGTCTACATTGAGGTCTTTGTTCCGGATATGACGGTATCCGGCGGCATCGGTATCGGCCAGTGCCATGGGGTTGGTTGTTCCTTCACCTCCAAAGGCGTAGTAATCGGGATATTCGCTCCAGCGTACTGGGAAGTTGGGCGCTGCGATTTTGAGGTTGCCGGCGATGGTGCTCGATTCGGTGCTGCTGTAATTGATGTTGTTGATGATGGCGCCTACACCGACCGACATTTTCAAGTTGTCGAGAATATCGACATCGAGGTTGCTTCGGAAATTGATTCGGTTTTTGCTGGTCGAATTGGTCGACCAGATACCGTCTTGGTATAAATATCCACCCGAGACGAAATAGTTGATTCGGTCGGTTCCTCCCGAGATGCTTATGTTGGATTGGGAGATAGGGGCGTTTTTGATGGTCTCGTTATACCAATTCGTGTCATATTTGTATGGGGTGGTTGCCATTTCTTCGGGCGAGATCGTGGCGTTGGGATTTGAGATGAGTTTTTCATTGGCGTAGTATTGGTTGACGAGGGTTTGCCAAGTTGCCGAAGACGCCGCTTCGGGATAGTTGTGAGGCATTTGTACTCCATATCGGGTGCTGACGTCGAGCGTAGCTTTTTTATTTTTGTTTCCTCGCCGGGTGGTGACGAGTATGACCCCGTTGGCGCCTTGCATGCCATAGACCGCTGCGGCAGAAGCGTCTTTCAAAACCGAAATGCTTTCTATTTCAGAAGGATCCAATTCGCTGTATGATCTCCCGGGGATTCCGTCGACGACAACGAGGGCATTTCCAAATCCGCGTATTTGCAGGTTGGCGCCATCGGCACCGGGTTCTCCGGTCTCTTGACGGGAGAATACTCCTGAAACTCTACCCGATAGGGCATTTTCAAGATTGGGTACAGTCGATTTTACCAAATCTTGGGTTTGTACGGTCGAGACGGCACTTATCAGTTTTTCCCGGGTACGAGTGGAATAACCCACTACGACGACCTCTTCTACGGTGCGCATATCTTCTCTCAACGTGACATGAGCGAGTTCTTCTGTGTCTTTGGCTGGAATTTCCAGTGTTTCGTAGCCAATATAGGAGAATACAACCGTCTGTTCGGGGCTGTCCGATTTCAGTTGATATACCCCGTTGATGTCCGAAATCACGCCTACCGACTCACCTTTTATCCTGATGTTTACTCCGGGGAGCGGTTCCCGGTTCTGATCATAGACGATTCCTTTCAATATCGTGGGATTTTTCTTTTGTGCCGGAGCTGTATCGTTTTTCTCGGTGATGGTTATTTGCCGGCCTACGACAGTATAGGTGAGGGTTGTAGCAGACAATGCTTGGTCCAAAATGGATTGAACGGTTTTGTCTTTGGCTACGATGTCGACTTTCAGTTGCGGGTCGATGATTTCTTCGTAGTAGAAAAAGATGTAGTGGCTTTTTTCTTCAATTTGTTTGAATAGTTCCGGCAAGGTTGCCTCTTTGAGATTTAAGGAAATTTTGGGTGATTGACTCTGGGAATAAGCTGCCAGAGGAATTAAAAAAAGACAGAATAAAATACTTTTATGAATAATTATATCATAAATAGTCTTTCGTGTTATTAGATTTTTCATATTTTTGCGAAATAAGATGAATTTCTTAAAGTGCTTTCTTTGGGAAATTTAGTGGCGGATAACAGGTAGGGAATTGTTATCCGCTTTTATGTTGGGAATGTGCTATATCATGGGGCCTCCTTTTTTATTCGTTCGACAATGAATCGGTTGTTTTCTTCCCGTATGGTTACCGGTGCGGTGGTTTGTATGGTGTTCAATACGAGTCGTATGTCTTGTGTCAGGTTCAACTTTCCGTTGCATTTCAGCATCATGTCTTCTTGCTTGTCATATAGGATGGAGGCGTTGTAGTATCGAGAGAGACGTTTGAAGATGCTGTTCAGATATTCGCTGTCGACCTTCATCAGCCCATTGCGCCAGCAGATGTAATCGAGCGCATTTACGTTTTCCACGCCATAATTCCCGTTGTCGTTCAGTTTGTACCGTTGATTGGGGGATAAGGTTATTTCGTCGTGACGGTCATTTTTAATGGCCACTTTGCCCGATACGAGGGCTACGCTATACTCTGAGTCTTCGTTATAAGCCGAGATATTGAACGAAGTCCCCAGTACGGCGACGTCCATTCGGGTTGTCTTTACGATAAATTCCCGGTCTTTTTCGTGGGCGACTTCGAGGTATGCCTCACCGTTGATGAAGATTTCGCGTTTTTCCTTGCCGAATTCCGAGGGGTATATGATTGTGGTTCCCGAGTTGACCCATACATGAGTGCCGTCGCAGAGCGTCAGATTCATGCGTTTCCCGTATGGCACAATTAATTTGTTCAGGGTTTGAGTGGATTTCAAATCTTGTTCTTTGACCACCTCTTCTTCTTGGGTGATGATGACGTTGCCGTTTTGATATAAGACTTCTTCTTGCTCTGAGAGGCTCAATACTTCTTGATGATTTAAGTATAGTTGTATTTGTGGATTGGTGAGGAGTTCGCTCGATTCGGGGTCTAACATGGACAAGTAGTCTGGTTCGGTCTGTTCTTGCCGATGAAAGAATAGACCGACCATTAGGAGTATGGTGATCGATGCGGCTATGGCGCTCCAGCGGAAGGTCCGTTTTATCGTGACGCGGGCTTTTTGTTTCCGGGTGATGGCCCGGTCGAGAGCTTCCCATTCGCTGTCTATGGTTTGAGCGTCGGGGAGAGGTTGTTTTATCTGTATTTTTTTGAGGATAGAACCGGCTTCCTCGATGTATGGGACGAGGTGAGGCTTTTGTGCCATCAAGTTTTTGAAAAACAGAGCGGCTTCCGGATCGTTCCTATATATCCAATCCATAAAGAAAATATCGGTCAGGAAGTCCTGCGTGTGGTATTGGTCGTAGTCTTTCATCGCATTTACAGTGTTTAATGTAAATACGAATGAAGGTGCATGGATATACTCGTTTTTTTGAAGAAAAAACGATCTTTTTTTTTAATGTGTTGATTCTTATGTGGATATAAGAGCCCTATGAGAGGGGATAAATGTGGAGGAAGGCGAAGAAATAGAGGTATTCGTCGGGGTTCAACGATTTGAGTTTGTCGACAGATTTATGGATAATATTACGAACCGACTGTACTTTCATATCCATGAGTCGGGCGATTGTTTCGTAGTCCATCTCTTCGATATAGCGCAGGTACATAATTTCTTTTTGTCGATTGGTAAGCGTGCTTAACATCTCGGATACTCGTTTCTTGATGGAGGAGTATTCCTCATCTTCCATGATTTTATCTTCGATGGTGAAGTTGATTGTAAATGTGTATTCGCATTCCGAGATGTCGATGCTCTCTTTTTTCCCCCGCAGAATATCCAGCAGCTTGTTTTTTACCGCCCTCAATAAATAGAATTTCAAGGAATTGCCCACTATTTCTATTTTGTTATTGAAGTATAGATTCATGAATACCTCTTGAATGGCATCTTTTACATAGTCGGTATCGATGCTTAGGCTGCTTCCATAGGCGTACATAGCAGGGAAATAGCGTTTGTAAAGGATAGAAAACGCATTCCGGTCTCCGGCTTTAAAACGGGTCCATAATTCGCTGTCGGTGGGTATATTCATGGTCGTTTCGTTCCTGAAATTTATCGTAATGGAGGAGCCATTTTATGAATAGAGCGTGTAAATGTAATAAAAAATTGTGATTATGGTTCCATTTTTTTATTGGGGTGGGATTTCCTTTTTCACGATATTCGTCATTTTGGTACAGGAATACCCCCAAAAAAAAGAGGAGCACCGACGGGCGATGTTCCTCTTTTTGGGAGTGTGGAACGGGAGGCTTCCCGCTCATGTTACATGCATGTTTTATCGTTTGATTACTTTCACGGCTTTGCCCTTGTTTACTTTCACGAAGTAGATGCCGCTGGCGAGGTCGGCGAGGTCGACCGAGGCGGTGTTGGCACCGATGTGTGCCAAGTGCATTACTCGGGCGCCTGCGATGTCGTAGATTTCGACTGTTTCAATTTCGGCGGCGGCTGTGATGTGGATAAGCCCTGTCGTGGGGTTGGGCGCGATGCGGGTGATTACCTCGGCGTTCTCGATTCCTACATAGGTGTCGTTGAGGACGAGCGATTTCTTGGCCGGGGTTACGCAGCTGTTGTCGGAGGTGGGCATGGCCCATACCGACAGGCGCTCGCCGGAGTTGGAAACGGCGTAGAGGTTACCGGCATAGTCGAATTCGAAGTCGTTGACGTAGGTTCCCATTTCGGGCATCGTAATCTTGAATTCTTCGGTCACGGTGGGGATTCCTTCTTTCATCTTGTAGGAGTACACTGCGACTCCGCCGTTTACGCTCAGGGCGATGAGCGATTCTTTTTCATTCACGGCCAAGGCTCCGTTTTGCGACGATTCGCTGATGATGTTGGGCTCGGCGGAGTTGAATACGGCGTCGCCGTGCTGGTCGCTGTAATAGTACATACAGGGGTTGCCTGTGGAGTTAGCTCCGGCTCCGCGGTAGCTGGCTGCCCAGTATCCGGTGGAGACGGGGACTATGCTGCTGCCGTCGTTGCCCACATAGCTGCTCGGGGCTTTCGATTCGTTGGGGGCGGTGGTCCAAGTATCGGCTTCGCCGATGTTGTAGACGTTGACAAATTTTTTCCACGACGCACCCGATGCGGTTTTGTCTACGGCGTAGAGTTGTGTCGAGGCTCCTTCGCCACGGACTCCCACGGCGGTTATCTGACCGCACACATAGGTGCCGTCGATGGTGAGGCTACCGGCGTTGTTGGTGGCTCCGGGGAATATCGAGGTGATGTCGAATGTCTGGGGATCCATGAGGTAGATGCCTGCGTTCTCGGCACTGGCGTCGCACAGGAATACTCGTCCGTCGGCGGCTACGGCTGCCTTGCGGGGACCCATGCCGGTGGTTCCGGTCCACGAGATGGTGCCTTTATAGGCGGTGGATCCTTGCTCGGTGATGTCGCTGATGTCGGCGCCGAGCACATACACACCTATGGTCGAGGTTTGCGCTTGCGCGGGGTTACCGGCGGTTACGGTGCCTTCGGCGGTATTGGTTACATAGATGCGTCCGAAGTAGTCGCTTTCGGGCGATTTGTCAATGGCTACGCCGAAGGGGGCATAGTATTGATACAGGGCGCTGTCGTCGGAGAGTTTGGTGAATCGGGTCACATTGTCGGCCGTGGCCTTGATGCTCCAATTGAGTTGTTTCTTCGGCAGGTCGGCGCGCAGGATAGTCGTTTGGTTCTCGCCTTTTTCGAGGGCGCCCAACGCGATGGTCTCGACTACGTCGCCTGTCTCGGGATCGGTGAGGAGCAGGTCGACGGCCGTGGCGTTTTCATTGAGTTTGAAGTTGATTGTATAGCCGCTTTCGTCCTCGGTGTAGGAGAGGTCATAGGCAAAGATGCGCGCCGGCGAGGCGGCTTGTTCCACGCCCTTGGTGGTGTAGCGCACGATGTCGTCGCCTACCATCAGGTAGAGGTCTATGTCGGCATTGTCGACTACTCCTGTGCTCGACATGGGCAACAGTTCGGTCGAGGTGACGAGGGCTTCGGTGTCGCCTATGTTATGGGCTTGGTCGATACCGTCGGTGATGTCGTACAGGCGTACTTTATAGGTGTAGGTGCCTTCGTTTTGCTCGCAGACGGGTGCGCTCATGTAAATCTTGTCGGCATAGCGGAAGTAGTTGGCACCGCTCGATTCGACGGGAATCTCGTCGGACAATTCGGCCACGATAGCTCCCGTTGTGCTCATCCAGTCTAAGATGAACTCTTGGGGGGCGGTGTTGTTACCGTCGACGATGAAGCGGTCTTTTGCCAGAGGCGAAAGGGTGATTCGCGCCGATTCGCCAATCTCGGGAGCCGAGAAAGGAGCGTCGTTGTATTGGTGTCCTATCAACTCGCCGTTCTTGAAGCTCCAGCATACATAGCGCATGTCGTAGTCGGTGACCCAATCGTTGCCGGGGTGCGAGTCTAAGTAGAGTTGGAACTCGTTGCTCGACCCGCTCACGGCGATGGTGTTGGCCATGAAGTTGGACTTGTTGTTGCCTGCCGCGGCCAAGCTGTTGCTGGTGTTGGTGGGCAGGGTGGCCACTATGACAGGCGTCGCGTCTTCGAGGGCGGTGCCGTCGGTGGCTTGCCACTTGTAGACATAGAAGTCGCCGGTTTGGTAGGCGTTGTTTTCTTTGCCGATAACTGTCGAGTTGGTACCGATGAGGACTCCGTCGGTGGTGAATCCGATGTCGGAGAGGACATAGGGCATGGTTTTGCCGTTATACCCTTCGGTCTGGATGCCCTCGGTGCTCATTTCTTTGATAAGCTCGCCCGTGGTGGGGTTCAATACCAGCAGTTTGGGCGCTTTGTCGGCGTCGACAGCCAGCACATAGTATTTGTTGTCGCGCAAGATGGCCCGGCGCACGGTGAGTCCGCTGAGGGCGGCCATGTCGGAGATCTGGAGATCCTTGGTGAAGTTGTAGTAGCCGGCGGCGGCAATATCGCCGTCCTGTACGGGGTGCGGATAGTCGAGTACCTCGTCAATCTCTTCTTCGTCGGAGGGCTCGTCGTGCTCGAGGTCGGTCATTCTTTGATTGACAAAGGCGGTCTCGTTGGCTACCACTTCTACCGGGATAGTTTCTTTCCAGAATCCTTCGATGTCGAATAACAGATTGTAGTTTCCGGGTTCGAGCTCGTAGAATACAAACAGGCCGTTGTATTCGTTGTCGGTGGTGTAGCGGCTTATTTCTTCACCGTCCTCGTTTTGAAGAATCACGACTACGTTGTTGAGCGGCGCGTAGGCGTCGACCGAATTTACTTTGTATTTGTAGAGGTTGTGCTCGAGGGTGTTGTATTTATCCTTCACGGTACCCATGATGCTGCCCTTGGTCTCGGTGTCGTCGCCAAACCATGCGCGAATGGCACGGGCATAGCGCATACCTTCTTGCTTGCAATAGTCTTTGTTGAGCAGCCGTTGGCGTTCGGGCTGGTAGGTGTGGAAACAGCCTTCGCTGAGGAATCCGTCGCAGCCGTGTTTCAGCACGCCCAGATAGCCGGTATAGCCCATGCTATTGGTCGAGGAAGAGCCGTAGAACGAGATGTCGCCCCGGCTGTTGTTGGAGGTCTCGCTGGTGTAGGCCGATTTGTAGGTCACATCGTTTTTATTGATGTAGGGCCATGCGGCGCGTGCCATTTCGCGGGCATTGGTCAGGCCGTTGCCCGACGCGTCGTCGGTACCCCGGAAGAGGAGCAGCGGATAGTTGGTGCTGGTTCCTTCGGTGGCGGCGTTGCTGTGAATCGAGATGAAGTAGTCCATGTTGTTGGCCTCGACATCTTGTGTGATTACCGATAGAGTGACCAACTGCTGGGTTCCGCTTTCGCCGGGTTGGGTCTCGGTGTATTGGTCGTTTGCGGTTTTATTGTCATCGTCGGCGGCCACAACCCCGTTTAGGGTGCGCGACATTCTCACATATCCTACGCCGGCTTTTTCAAGCTCGTCTCTCAGCGCAAGCGCTTTCACGAGGTTGGTGTTGGTCTCGAAAAATCCGAGGGTATCCATTTGCGCATAGTTGATGGTGGCCATGGGGCGGTCGTTGGGCCCCCAGCCTCCGTGCCCCGGATTGATATATATGCGGGCTTCGCCCAGATCGTTCGCATTGGCCGAGAAAGCCAGCAGCACGCCTAAGCCTGCTCCAAGAATTTTTTTGAGTTTCATAGTAATGATTATTTAGAAGTTGCTACATTCATTAAATAAATTTCTCCGTTTTGGGTGGTGTAGACGATTTTCGAGGCGTCGTTCGAAGCCGAGGGGTACATGCAGATTTGTGACTTGTCGGTCAAAGCCGTGCGGTGAGTGCCCTGAGCCGTTACCGCGAAAATTTGCGAGTAGGTGACAATCTCGCCGTTGTCATAGTCTACCATGCCGATTACCCAGTCGTTGCCCATCCATACCGGAGCCCGCAGGGTGCCCAGCGAGACGGGGTTGGAGCCGTCGATGTCGCACACATAGGCTTTGGCTTCGTCGATGACATAGTAAAGCAGCTTGGTGCCGTCGGGCGAAACCGAGGGCCACAGGTAGCCTACGTTCGTGCCGTTGGGCGAGAGCTGGCTGGTCTTGCCGTTGACGGTGATGTAGAGCTGGCTGTTCTTGATGCTGGGAATGGCGGGCGTCGATTTCAGTTTCTCGCCCATGACTCTCTTGGTCACGAGTTTGCCATTGTTCACGGCGAGCACTGTGCCTCCTTGCACGCTCACACCTTCGAGGTTGCGGGTGGGCTTGATCAATTGTTTGATTTTGCCGCTATTCACGTCGATGGTGTTGAGCGACGAGTAACGCAACCGCCCTTTGTATTCGCTTTTGCGATAGACGATGGTCGAGCCGTCGCCCACGAATTGGGCGTTGAAGCCCGCATTCCGGTCGTTGGTGATGGTGGTCAGTTCGCCGGTGGCGAGGTCGAATTTTCTCAGCCCGCTCATGTCGTCGCCGGTTACCAAGATGTAGTCGCCTTTGGGACTTATCTTCGGGAGAAAAGCTCCTTGCCCGTCGAGTTTGAGTGCTTGGGTACTGATTACCTCAATCCCTTGAGCGAAAATCAGTTGACTCATGAAAACGAGTACTCCTAAAAATGTTTTTCTCATAATGATTAAAATTACAGGGTTTGATTATAGATTTGTTATTAAGGTTCGTTCAGTGTCGTTTTGAGTCTTTGTGTTTAATTTTTAGATATTCAAAGATAATAATATAAATTTTATATATTCAATTTATAAATATAAAAAATGTTTCCGAAATAAAAATAAATTAAAAAGAATAACTCCACTCGCCATTCCCGGCTGCGAGGCGATGGCGGTTTGCGTCTTGAACGGCTCAACCGGCCTTGGCGGTCGCGATTACCGAGTGAATGTGATTCCGGGGGATATACCCAGGAAATGGTGCGAGAGGTCGTTCCGAGGGGACGGAGCAACCGGGCAGGGCGTCGAGCCCGGGAATAAACGAGAGGGTGACCCAAAAGTCAAAGACTTTAAAGGGTCATCCTTTTTTGTTTGGATTACGCCAGATGGTCACAATGAGAGAATGAATGCGTGAGAGTGAGTGTGGAGG
>CALUFO010000022.1 GCA_944320015.1 uncultured Barnesiella sp.
GGTTAAGCGGTTTGGCTTCGGTGACGATTCCCGAGTCGGTGACCAGTATCGGAGAATCTGCTTTCTATGGTTGCACGAGCTTGACCTCAGTGACCATTCCCGAGGCAGTGACCAGTATCGGTGAATCCGCTTTCGAGAATTGCAGGGGCTTGACCTTGGTCATATGGAATGCCCGGAATTGTGAAGTCGATAACCCGGAGAGGGCTCTGTTCCAAGACGCAGCCGATAATATAGAGACATTTGTGTTCGGGGAGAGTGTGAAGCAGATTCCCGCCAATCTCTGCCGGAATATGAGTAAGCTAACTTCGGTGGTGATTCCCGCATCGGTGGCGAATATCGGGGATTATGCTTTCTCGGGTTGCACGGGCTTGACCTCGGTCACATGGAATGCCCGGAATTGTGAAGTCAATAATCCGGACGAGGCTCTGTTCCAAGACGCAGCCGATAATATAGAGACATTTGTGTTCGGGGAGAGTGTGGAACAGATTCCCGTCAATCTCTGCCTGAATATGAGCAAGTTAACTTCGGTGACGATTCCCGAGGCGGTGACCGGTATCGGGGATTACGCTTTCTCGGGTTGTAGCGGTTTAACTGAGGTAACCATTCCCGAGGCGGTGACGAGTATCGGGGATTACGCTTTCACCTACTGTACCCGGTTGGGTTCCGTTACCTCGCAGGCCACGACCCCACCCGAGATATGGCCCAACACCTTCGACGATTTCTACATGCCGCTCTATGTGCCGGCCGGGAGTAAGGTGAAATATCAGACGGCTAAATATTGGCGTAATTTCACCGATATACAGGAAACAGGCGTGACACAATACAGGGTCGACGTATTTTCGTCGGACGACTCGATGGGCAGTGTAATGGGAAGTGGCGAATATGCCGAAGGATCGGAGGTGACCCTTGCCGCTATCCCGGCCGACGGTTATCGCTTCGTGCGGTGGAGCGACGGCAACACCGAGAATCCCCGGCGGGTGACAGTGACCGAAAATCTGTCGCTCACGGCCGAATTTTCGGCCTCCTGCAAACTCACGGTCAGCTCGGGCGACGACACCAAGGGCAGTGTGACCGCCGTGTTGACGGCCACACCGAAAGAGGGCTACCGCTTCGTGCAATGGAGCGACGGCAATACCGACAATCCCCGCACGGTATTCGTGACGGAGAGCGTCGATCTGGTGGCCGAGTTCGAGTCCATATCCACCGGCGTGGAGGCTGTATCCGGCGAATCGACCCGGGTCTATGTCGTCGGCCGCACCCTGCATGTCGAGAACAACACAGATACCTATCGGGTATATACCGCCACGGGGCAACTGGTCTATATGGGCAATGACACCACGGTGTCGCTGGCCGACGCGGGAGTGTATCTCGTGCGCACAGGGGAGCTGTCACAGAAGGTGATCGTGAAATAACCTCTCTTTTCAGGTAAATCGTATGGGCGGCAGGGCGACAACCTGCCGCTCTTTTTTTATCAAACTCTTTCTCGGAGTCTATCTTTTTAAACCTCTCAACCAAAAGAAAAGCATTGAATATGAAGGTGTTTAAACCCATCCGGGTCTGAATATTTAAACCCCTCCGTCACTTCAGCGAGGGGGTTTTAAACTCCTTCTCTGCTCGGCGCAAGCCGAGATAGGGGTGACAGGTGTACGAAATATCCTATTCTCAGAGTGGGGCGAATGGTTTATGAAAGTGGGGATAAAAAAAGAAAGTTCTGCCGGAACATAGATATCATAAAAAAGGGGACTGATAGTGTAACGATTCACATCGTCATTTTCTCCGGCAGAACTTGTTCTTTAATTATATAGAAATGTATCTCTTGTAGGAGGTACTTTTTCAATTCCTTGACAAAGGTAATATTATTTACCGAAAAAACAAAATTATCGACTTTATTCTGCCGTAAAAATCGATATTGAAGCTGTCGAAAGTTTTCTCGAAAGGAGGTAACGTCTGAGTTTCTGTTGGTTTCATTCGATACCTTCGGCGGCTTTTTGGCCGAGTGAGGCGATAATTTTTTCTGTTTCGGCTGCTATCCACACCGCCTGCCGCGAATTTTTCAAGGAGTCGGGTATGGGGGAATGGCGTTTTTTATGGAATATTTCACCGGTTATATCGCTCGATTCGGGGAGTGTTGCCGCGCAGATCGCCCCGATAGCTCCTTCGTGCGGCGAACTGATGAATGGGCGGAAAAACAGGTTGGCCAAGGGGTCTACCCACGAGTGCATGGTAATCATGTCGGTGTCGACCACACCCGGGTCGGCGGCGTTTACGGCTATTCCACGGGGTTGCAACTCTTGCGACAGCCGTGCCGTATAGATGGTAAGAGCCAGTTTCGAGCGGCTGTAAGCCTTGAACCGTTTGTAGGTTCTGGGCGAGTCGTCGAAAAACGAGGAGTCTATCTTACCGATGTATCGGGTGAGCGAGGTGGTCGTGACGATGCGGCTGCCCGATGGCATGAGGGGAAGCAGCCATCGGGTGAGGGCGACAGTCCCGATATAGTTGACTCCTACGGTCATCTCGAACCCGTCGACCGTTTGTCCGAAACTTTTGCACATCACTCCGGCATTGTTGACAAGCGCTTTTATGGCTACCCCTTCTTGGGTGAGTTGTTTGCAAAACTGTGCGATAGATTTCATCGAGGCGAGGTCGAGGGGGCGTAACACCACCTCGGGATTGCCGGTTTCTTCGATAATCCTTTGTTGTACGGGTTGCGATTTGGCTATGTTGCGACAGGCCATGACGACGGGCAGCCCCTGTGCGGCGAGGGCTTCGGTAATGGCTTTTCCTATGCTGCCATTGGCTCCGGTGACGATATAATATGCTTTACTCATCGAGCAGTCGGTGTTTGACAATGAGACGTACACGGGTAGGCATGGAGGCGGCCAGCGGGATAAGTATGCGGTTGAACAGCCCGGGAATGAGTTGTTTCTTTCCTCGGAAAAGGGCGCGCAGGGATTTGCGCACCAGCCGTTCGGGAGTCATGAGCACGCCCAATCGTACGCCCAATTTCAAAAGATGGGGAGGCAGTCCGTATAATCCGGTGGCGGCGCCTCCGGGACATACGACCATAGCTTTCACGCCATAGTCGTGCAATTCATAGGCCAATGCGCGGGTGAACACGCGGATATAGGCTTTGGTCGCCGTGTAGAGAGCTATGCCGGGATAGGGTGTCCAGCAAGAGAGCGACGACATATTGAGTATATACCCTTGTTTCCGCCGGCACATATCCTCGGCGAAAAGACGGGATAACCGGGTGACGGTGCCCACATGGAGCCGCAGCATGGTGTCTATTTTCTCCGGGGCGGTGCGGGTCACCTCCCGGAGGATAAAGATCCCGGCGTTGTTGATGAGCACATCTATTTGCAAATTCTTTTCCCGGCAATATCGATAGAGTTCATCGGCGGCTTCGGGGTGCGCTAAATCCATGCAGAGCGATTCCACGGCGACACCAAACTCTTCGACGATTTTGGACGCCTCTCGTTCGAGGTCCTCACGGTCGATACTCACCAAGAACAGACTTGCGCCTCGTGAGGCCAACTGCCGGGCAAATTCGAGTCCTATTCCCGAACTGGCTCCCGTGACAAGGGCGGTGTACGATGCGAGGTCTTTATTTCGGGTCATTGCGGTGAATCTTTTCTATTTCGCGAACGATACAAGGAGGAAGTTGCCCTTCGAGATGTTTGTGGCAAGCCATGTCGATCGAGTACATGCGGGCGATGCAGTAGTTGGTGTGGTCACAGCCGCAACGCTCTTCCCCCTCGGTTTTCATGCGGTTGACAAAGTCGGGCTCGTTGATGAGCGCGCGTCCCATCTGCACAAATTCAAACCCGTGGTCGAGAACCTTTTCGATTGTCGGGCGGGAAACCAGTCCTCCCACATAGATGAGAGGAAGTTTCAACGCTTCGCGGAATTTGAGCGCGTCGTCGAGGAAATAGGCTTCGCGGAACGGGACTTTGGGAATCATGAACCGCCCCACCAGTTTCACCCCATATTTGAGCCACCACGTTTTCATGTAGTAAGTCATGGTGGTGATGGGCATTTCGCCGCGCATCACATACATGGGGGCTTTGCTCACGAACCCTCCGCTCAATACGAGGGCATGAGCCCCCAGCTGTTCGAGCTCACGGGCGATGAGGATACCTTCGTCGATTTCGACGCCGCCTTTGAACCCGTCGCGCATATTGGTCTTGACAATCACGGCCATATCGTTGCCGGCCGCTTTCATGACGTTTTCCATGCACATGCGCATGAAACGCATGCGGTTGTCGAGCGAACCGCCGTATTCGTCGCGGCGGCGGTTGGTATAGGGCGACAGGAATTGGCTGATGAGATAGCCATGCCCGGCATGGATTTCTACCGCGTCGAATCCGGCGTCACGAGCCGTGTTGACCGCATCGCCGAAGGCTCGGGCCATCGCCTCGATTTCGTCCTTGTGCATGCCCCGTACGAAAGTGGGCGAATAGAGGTTGAAACCGGTCGACGCCGATATGGGTATCTGTCCGGCCGTGCTGCGGTGCGACATGTTGCCGCAGTGCCCCAGTTGTATGGAGGCTTTGGCGCCCTCGGTGTGGATAGCGTCGGTAATACGGCGCAGGGGCTTCACGATTTCGGGGCGCATCCATAGCTGGCTTTTGAACGAGAGTCCGTTACGGGTGACAGAGGCATAGGCGAGCGTGGTCATGCCTATGCCGCCGGCGGCCACACTGCGGTGGTAGTCATATAGTTTTTGGGTAGGTGCGTTTTTGTCGCACATACCCTCGAAAGCCGCCGAGCGGATAGTGCGGTTGCGCAAGGTTATGGGGCCTATCGAAGCCGGCGTGAAAAGTATAGACTGGTGTTGTGCTTGTTTGTTGTCCATATTGTCAATAGATGAAAGGTATGATTTTTTTTCGTTTTTCTTTGGTAAATTCTTCGCCGAACTCCTCGGCATACCGTTTATAAAGGGAGGATGCCCGCGGGGCGAGGTTGGCAAACGTCCACCATGCGAACACGGCGCCGGCCCACGACCAAGTGAAGATGGCAAACCCTACCCATTCGAGAAACTCGCCGAAATAGTTGGCCGACGATACCCAGCGGAACATGCCGCCTCGTGGTATGTAGTGCCGTTTGTCACCGGGTTTGCGCAAATGGCGTATGATCGAATCGGACTGGATATTGATAAACATGCCGGCGGCAAAGACGACAACCCCGACGATAAACTGGGGCGTGTAGAACCAAGTGTCGGGATAATAGTCGAGCGGGGAGACGTAGAATATCCACCCGCCTTGCATAAGTGCGTTCAGCAGGTTGAACACAACGCCCATGGCTACGATGCTGAGGGGCATGCGACTATTGCCTTTGATGAGAAAGGGAAATATAAAAGAACGTTGGAAATAGTGCAACTGGAACAACAACAAGAAAACGACGCGTACCGGGTCGAACCGATATTCGGCGGGAGCCAACAGCCACAGAATGGTCATGGCGATAAAAACCGGGGCTTCCATCGCAATCCACCCGATGCGGTTGGAGAGCGAGACTCCCCATTTTTTATCGAAAAACATACCATAACCTGCGCTCACGAAATGAAGGGCTATAAAAACAATGAGAGCCGTAGCGGCCATAGCGCCCAAAAAGATATTGAATGTTGTCGTATCCATTCCTGATAAATAATGTTTTTACAAAAATACGCAAAATTGGGGGAGATAAGTTTTTATTTCGATATTTTTTGAAATAGCCCATATTTTTACATAAAGAAACAAAAGCCCGGTCGAACAAATGGTACCGGGTGGTGGTTTTGAAAGAAATAGAACCGATAAATACTTAAAAATAGATAAATTCTCCCGGGAGAAACCGAATGAGGGTTTAACTTTGCACAATCGTATTTTAATAAATGGAAATGAATAAACTGCAAAAAACACTCCTGTCGGCCGGATTGATATGGGTGTCGTTGTTGGGCGGAAGCCTGTCGGCTCAACAAGTGGAGCCTATTGCGTTCGGTGACTTCGAGCGATGGGTCACCCGTGAAATCAAAGAATCGATATTGCTGGGCGGAAAAACGAAGACCGTCTATGCGATTGCCCCCACCCAACACATCAAGGGAAATGAGACCTATCGGAATATGGGAGGTTCGCCGTGGGCTTCGTCCAATGTCATGGCCAATATCATGGGTATTATAAAAACCAGCAATACCGTGCGTCCCGAAAAACGGGAAGACGGTGGAACCTGTGCCCGCATGGAGACGGTTATCGAAGATTGCTGTGTGTTGGGAATGGTGAACCTGCATGTGTTGGTGAGCGGCAGTATTTTCTTGGGCGAAATCGACGAGCCCATTCGTTCGACAAACAGCCCGTACAGTAAAATGGAGATGGGCATACCCTTTACCAAACGGCCGGCCAGATTGATATTCGATTATAAATACAAGGCTTCACCCGATAATTTCCGCACCCAATCGACTGGATTCAGTCCTCGGAAAAAATTACCGGGCAAGGATAATGCCGAAGTATATATTTTGTTGCAACATCGTTGGGAAGATGCCGACGGAAATGTGTATGCCCATCGGGTAGGCACGGGACGGGAACGGTATGAAAACAGCACGTCGGGCTGGGTTAACGGACATTCCATTCCTATCCATTACGGCGATATAACCGGCAAACCCTTTTATAAGTCCTATATGGGGCTCATTCCCGAGGAGAGCGCATACTATTGCCGCAATAGTAAAGGGAAACTGGTGCCTGTCATCGAAGTGGGTTGGGGAAAACCCGACGAGGCTGTGACACACATGCTTGTCATGGCTTCGGCAACATGCGGCACGGCATATGTGGGAGGATTGGGCAGTGTCTTTTGGATCGACAATATCGCTTTGGGATATTAGCCGGACGGCTCTTTCGGGGCGATTTAGTTCTGTTTGAAGATATAGACAATCACTCCGGTTTGGTTGCTGCGCCTCGAACTGCGTTCGAACCGCGATTTGCGCGCGGCCTCTTCGGCCGATTTTCGTAGCTTGGGATTGGAGAATGCCGTGCCTTTGCTGCCGTTGACCGTGGCGATAGCGCCGATAACTTCGCCTTGCGGATTGACGGTGATCGATACGGCTATGATTCCGGCATCGTTGCTATTGTCGTATTGGGGATAGGGGAGAGACCCTACGAGACCTCGCCCGCCGAGATTATAGCCTCCGTAACCGCCCACGCCGGTGAGTTCGCCTGTCGATGAGTTTCCAAAAGGATTACCCTGTGTGCCGTCGCCATCCTCGCTGTCGCCTCGGCTGCCCTCGTTGGATACTCCTTTACCGAAAGCGTTTTTCACTTGGTTGGCGATTTCGTCTTTTTGGCTGTCCCGGATAGCTTTCTCTTTCTCCTTTTTATCCTCTTCGATGTGGACACTCTCTTCGTCCGATTGGGTAATCAGCTCGTCGTCATTTTCTTGCGGCCGTTCGGCGTGGGATTGCTCGGGTTGTTGGGCGTTCGATTCAAACATTCCCGAGGCTTCGTCGACAAATCCCACTTGTACCAACACACCGCTTCCCGCTCCCGCGGGCTCGGGCCCCAAGAGGGTAAACCACAAGACGAGCAACACGGCCAGATGCAGGGCAACGGTAGCGGCGATAGCTTGTATTTTGTCTCTTTTTTGTGGTTCCACGGGAAATAAATGTGTTGTGAGTTTATAAGTGCCGTTAAGGATTGCGCACCGGCTTGGTGGCCAGTACCATTTTCAACTGGTTGTCGTTGGCGATATTGAGAATCTTGACAATCTCGCGGTAGGGAACCGATTCGTCGGCATATAGGGCGACAAAGCGATCGGTGCCGTCTGCCGGCGTTTCGGACAGTCGTTGTACCAGCTGGTCGTAGGTGACGAGTTGGGCGGCTTCGTTACCGTAAGCGATGTAGTAGTTTATATGTTCGTCGATGGTAACCCGGGTGAGCGGTTTGGCCGCTGTCTGCTGGTTGCTTTGCGGCAGGTTCACCTTAATGGAGTTGGGAAAGACGATGGTAGAGGTAATCATGAAAAATATGAGCAGCAGGAAAATGACATCGGTCATCGATGCCATGCTGAACGCTGCGTCTATTTTGTGTCGTCGTTTCAGTGCCATGATACTTCGGTTATTCGGCCGGCTCGTTGAGCAGATCCATAAATTCCATAGTTTTCGACTCCAATTGGTTCATCACGCCGTCGACTCTCGAGACCAAGTAGTTGTAGGCAAAGAGTGCGATGATGCCGACGATAAGACCCGCTACGGTTGTTACAAGAGCTTCGTAAATACCACCCGAGAGAGTCGATATGTCGGCGCTATTGCCGGCCGAAGCCATGTTGTAGAACGCCTTCACCATACCGGTTACAGTCCCGAGGAATCCCAGCATGGGAGCTCCGGCGGCGGTGGTGGCCAGCCACGGGAATCCTTTTTCGAGTTTGGCGATTTCGATGTTTCCCACGTTTTCGATGGCGACCAGCACGTCGTTCATGGGGCGGCCCAATCGTGAAATACCTTTGGCGATAAGTCGCGAATAGGGTGTATTCGTTTTTTTGCAGAGCTTCAATGCACTGTCGATGTCGCCTTCGTGGATATAGTCTTTGATGCGCTCCATGAACGTGTTGTCTTCACGAGCGGCGCGTCTGATGACTTGCAGCCGTTCGAAGAAAATATAAATCGACAGAAGGGAGAGAAGCAATAGCGGAATCATGATGATACCCCCCTTGCAGGCAAGCTCCCAAAGGTTCAAATCGCTCGCGGTTTCGATTGTGGGGGTCAAAACGGGAGGCGTCGCGAGCGTGTCGGCGGTAGGCAAAAGCAATGTCAATAGATTCATGACGTTCGATTTAATGGTTTATTTGAGACACTCTTTGTATTGTTTTATAGTTTCTTTCAATCCTAAATAGAGGGCGTCGCAGATGAGGCAGTGGCCAATGGACACCTCGCTCAGGAAAGGAATATTCTCATGCAGGAACCGAAGGTTCTCGAGATTTAAATCGTGCCCGGCATTTACGCCTAACCCTAAACTGCGGGCATGCTCGGCCGCTTTGACAAAGGGGGCTACGGCAGCTTCGGGGTTTTGAGGGTATTGCACGGCATAAGGCTCGGTATATAGCTCGATGCGGTCGGCTCCGGTTTTTGCGGCAAACTCGACCATTTCGAGGTCGGTCTCTACAAAAATAGAGGTGCGTATGTTGGCCGATTTGCAGAGGTCGACAACCTTGGAGAGAAACTCAAAGTTGAGCTTGGTGTCCCACCCGGCGTTCGAGGTGATTACGTCGTGGGCGTCGGGGACGAGGGTCACTTGGGTAGGTTTCACTTTGAGAACCATGTCGAGAAACTTTTCCGAGGGATAGCCTTCGATGTTGAATTCGGTGCTTACAGCCGGCCTTAATTCATAGACATCGGCATAGCGAATGTGCCGCTCGTCGGGACGGGGGTGTACCGTGATACCTTCGGCGCCGAAGGCTTCGCAATCGAGTGTGACTTTCAATACATTCGGGATATTGCCGCCTCTGGCGTTGCGTAAGGTGGCTATTTTATTGACGTTTACACTTAATTTTGTCATCTTCTTTCTTTACCTTAAAAGATCCTGTTTCGGTATGGAGGACTACCATATTGTTCGGGAAGAATCAACTAAAAGGGCAGTACGAGTTCATGAACCGAAAAAAATAGCTATATTTGACTCCTATATATTTGTATATATCTTTCGTGCAAAAATAATACGAATTACAGAAATATGAGCAAAAAATGAAAGCAAAAGATATGATATTGCCCGAAATCCCTTTTTTGACGCCGGGAATGTCGGTCGCTCAGGCTTCGTCGACAATGGCCTCGTCGGGGCAATCGAGCCTGCCGGTGGTCGACGGAGGGGTATATATCGGGGTCGTTCACGAGAAAGAATTGTCGCGGGGAAATGCCTCGGGCACAGTGGGGCGTGAACCTTTGCGTGCTCCTGCGGTTCGTGAGGAGACCCATTTGCTCGATGTCGTGAACCAGTTTGCCCAATATTCCGACGATGTGCTGCCGGTGGTCGACGGTCGCCGCCGTTATGTGGGAGCTATTCCCATTCATGCGGTTATGGTGGCTGTCGCTCGCCTGTGCCAGACGTCGTCGTCGGGGGCGATTATCGAATTGGAGATTCCTCGCGCCGACTATTCGGCTACCGAGTTGACCCGTTTGGTCGAGGATAATGATTGCCGGGTGATGAATTTGATGGTACGTCCCGATGAGGCGACAGGCATGTGGAAAGCCTGCTTGCGGATAGACCGTGAGGACGCCACTCCGGTGCTGCGCTCGTTGGAACGCTTCGATTATCGGGTGTTGAGTTGCCACCAGCTGCATGGTGTGATGGACGACCGGATAGAACGGCGAATCCGGGAGTTGATGTATTATTTGGAAATGTGAAACGAGGTATGAAAATTTTATTGTTCGGACATATCTATCAGGGTTCCCGCTTGGAGCGGGTTCATCATGTGTTGCAGGTGCTTTCTCGCACGGGAGCGGAGCTTGCGGCGCACTGCGATTTTTATGAATTTCTTTCGAAAGAGTTGCCCGATGTGTGCCGGGGAATCGAGTCGCTTGACCGTTGGGACGATTATGAGGCCGATATGGCGTTGAGTATCGGTGGCGATGGGACTTTCTTGCGAGCCGCCGAGAAAATAGGAGCCCGGGGAATCCCTGTCTTGGGGGTGAACATCGGGCGGTTGGGCTTTTTGGCCGATGTGCGGGCCGAGGAGACCGAGTCGGTCTTTTCGGAGATTATGAAGGGGCAATATAAAATAGAGGAGCGATCGTTGCTCCAAGCCGAGTTTGACGGCCTCCCGGAAGATTTTTGGCCTTATGCCTTGAACGAGGTGGCCGTGCTGAAACAAGACACTTCGTCGATGATTTCGATTCATACGACCGTGGGAGATAGTTATCTGAATACCTATCAGGCCGACGGCTTGATCGTGGCTACCCCGACTGGCTCGACAGCCTACTCGATGAGCGTGGGAGGACCTATTCTCATGCCGCAGGCGGCCAACTGGGTTATTTCGCCGGTTGCACCGCACAGCCTCACGATTCGGCCTTTGGTCGTGAACGACAATGTGGATATAACCTTGCGGGTAGATAGCCGCAACCATAGCTATCTGCTGAGCCTCGACGGGCGTTCGATTATGCTCGATACCGACACGCAGGTGGTTTTGCGCAAGGCTCCATTCGCTATTAAGGTAGTGAAGCGGTTGGGGCACAGCTTCTCGGCGACCTTGCGGGCCAAACTGATGTGGGGGGTCGACAAGCGTGAGTGAGCAGCCCGGGACAACACGAAATAAAAAACGCCTCGAAGCACGGCAGTTTGCCGTCTGCGAGGCGTTTCGGATTTTAATTATGGAGCTTTACATATTGAGCAACGGTTCGCCGGGAATGAAAACGAATGTCGAAACAAACAGACCTGCGAGGGAGAGAATCCACAGGACGAACAGGGTGATGTTGAGCGCCGAAGACTGTGGTTTCCAGTGGAATATAGAGCCCAGCACCGCCCGCAGTATGGCATACAGGGGAATCCCGAAGGTGAGCAGCAGCGATACGGTGAAGGCGATTAGTTCCCAGTGTCCGTCGATAACTGTGATGTGTCCGGGAAAAATCGAGATAAACGGAGTGGTTATGGCCGTCGTCCCGATGAAAATGAACGCCAACAGGGAGATGATGCAGGTAACCAACGCTCCGATAATCGAGAGGGCGATGAGCGCGCCGATACAGATAAATAGAAACTTGAACACGCCCCGGAAAATATCGCCTACGGTTTGACCGAACGTGCGGCTCGGCTCGGGTGTGTTGTCGTTCCCGTGTTCCCCGACCGCCCGGCGAATGTTGTCGATAGTGGGCGTTTCGCCCCGCATCTCCAATTTTTGCGAGGTGGTGCGGGCTTCGGGAATACAAATCCAAAGCAATAGGTAAATCCATATCGACGCAGCCCACAAGGGTAGGAGCAATACCATGATGATGCGTATGACCACGGTGTCGATGCCCAAGTAGTATCCGAGTCCCGAAGCCACACCTCCCAGTATGCGGTTGTCGGGGTCGCGGTAGAGCCGTCGGGGTGTCCGTTGGGTGCGGCTCTCCGGTGCGGGGGCATCGGCAGGTTCTTCGGCGCTCGATTCCGTCTCGAGCGGATTTTCTATTTCGTCGGGTTTCCCCATGATAGCGATGACTTCGTTAACCTCTTGCAAGGTGATCGCTTGCATGCCGAATCGCAACCGCTCTTTGAAAAGCTCGGCGATGCGGCTTTCGATGTCGTTCATAATCTCTTGTCCGCCATCTTCGCGCTCGAAGTGGTTGTGCAAGCTCTTCAAGTAAGCGTCGAGAAGTTCGTAGGCATCGTCGTCGATATTGAAGATAGTTTGGTCGAGGTTGACCGTTACAGTTTTTTTCATAGGTAGAGAGTGTATTTTGATTTTATGCTTCTTTGATATGTGCGACGACTTGGTTCAGTTCGTTCCAAGCCTCGTCCAGTTCGTTTAAAAACAGAATCCCCTCGGGGGTAAGTTCGTAATATTTGCGTGGAGGCCCTTGCGTGGACTCTTCCCAAACATAGGTGAGCAGCCCCGAATTTTTCAGCCGGGTGAGCAGCGGATACAATGTGCCCTCCACCACTATGAGTTTCGACTCTTTGAGCGACTGAATAATGTCCGAGACATAGGATCTCTTTTTTTGGAGAATCAGCAGGGTGCAATATTCGAGTATCCCTTTGCGCATCTGTGATTTTACATTGTCTGTATTCATGCTTAGTACCTTTTACAGCACAAATATATGTATTATTTGGTAGTATGTATTACATAGTACTTACATATTGTGATTTTTTAACAGATAATTTGAGTGTTTGCATTAAAGCAAGGGGGTTTTAAACTCCTCCTCTGTGTTTTGCAGAGCAAAATATAGGGGAGGTGTCACGCAGTGTGACGGAGGGGTTTAAATACTCTCATTCTCAGTATTTTTTTTCTTTTAACCCCTCTCCTCGGAACTGTCGTTCCTTGGTTTCTCCACTATATTGCTGGCGCAACACAGAGGAGAAGTGTGAATACTTCCTCCTTCCCTTTGGTTAGCTAATGATGGGGATACATTTAAACTCCTCCTCTGTGTTTTGCGGAGCAAAATATAGGGGAGGTGCCATAGGGCGGAGGGGTTTAAATACTTTTATACTCAGTGGTTTAATTTTTTTACGGAGGGGTTTAAAAAGGTAGATTCCGAGAAAGAGTTTAATAAAAAAGAGTGGCAGGTTGTCGCCCTGCCGCCCATGCGATTTACCTAAAAAGAGGCACTATCTCACAATCACTTTCTGTGACCGCTCCCCTGTGCGTACTATGTAAATTCCGGGATTGTCGAGCGGGATAATGGAGTCGTTGCCGGTATAAACGAGTTGTCCGGCAAGGGTATATACTTGGTAGACCTCCCCGCCATTCTCGACATGTAAAGAGTTGTCTACTGTGTAGACACGTATATTCTCATCTTGAAGCGCTTCCACACGACTATCGATGCTCTCGACGATATTCGTGAAGTTCGCCCAATGCTCGGCTTTCCGATAGGCGCTTCCACAGCCGACCGGCACATACAATGTGGCATTGTAGCTGCTGAATGTATTAGCTTCTATGGCAGGCGGTATTGTGGCATAGGATTTTATCGATTCTAAGCCGTTGCACAATACGAAAGCATAGTTACCGATGCTTGTCACCGAATTGCCAATAGTCACCGAGGTTAAACCGGTGCAATATGCGAAAGCCTCACTCCCGATAGATGTCACCGAATTGGGAATCATCACCGAGGCCAATTCGGAGCAATATGCGAAAGCCTCATTCTCGATAGTCGACACCGAATTGCCAATTGCCACCGAGGTCAAACCGGTGCAACTCGAGAAAGCTCCCTCACCGATAGTTTTCACCGAGTTAGGTATCGTCATTTCTGTCAAGCCGAAGCAAGATGAAAAAGTCTCACTCTCGATGACCGTCACCGAATTGGGAATGGTCACCGAGGTCAAGCCGGAGCAACCGAAAAAAGCCTCAACTCCGATAGTTGTCACACTGCTCGGGATCATATAAGCGCCACTTTTCCCTCCCGGACATTGAATTAATGCTGTTTTATCCTTATTGAACAAAACTCCCTCTGATGAGGAGTAAGACGCATTTCCCTCCGTCACGACGATCGATTGCAAGCCTAAGCAATATGCGAAAGGCCCACTTCCGATACTTGTCACCGAATGGGGAATCATCACCTCTGTCAAGCCGGAGCAATAATAGAAAGCGCTCTTCCCGATAGTCGTTACCGACTCGGGAATGGTCATCGAGGTCAAGCCGGAGCAACCGAAAAAAGCCTCAACTCCGATAGATGTCACCGAATAGGTTTTCTTATTATAGGCAACCGACTGTGGAATAATCACCTCGCCCGAATAGGAGCGTCCGGAAGAGTCTCCCGTTTCATTGGTTACCGTGACAGTGGCCTCGTCGGCGTTGATGTCGTAATAAATCCCGTCCACTTGAAAATCATAGGCACTCGCCGAGGTTATTCCCAGCCAAGCGATTGCCACCCCGAGCCATCGATGTAATCTTATTTTCATATCGTAAACTGTTTTGTGTGCCCCCGTTTCCCCTCCGGCAGGCGTGATACTTTGGTTAAGCGCAGGGGAGACGCATCTTATGTTTTAGTGTTATATAAATATTAATAAATATAGATACATTAGTCATTACAAAATAAAATTTTAACCAATTTTATTGATTGGAAAATTTTCTGCCGCTTTCACCCAAGATTATCAACACATCTTTCTCAACCCTTTCCGGCTATGTTTAAACCCCTCCGGCTGCGCCACCTCCCCTATATTTTGCTCCGCAAAACACAGGGGAGGAGTTTAAATGTATCTCCTGCCGGTTACAGTAAACGCAGTGGAAGATTTTAAAGTATTCGCACTTCTCCTCTGTGTTGCGTCAGCAATATAGGGGAGAAACCGAGGAACGACAGTTCCGAGGAGAGGGGTTGAAAGAATAAATTAAATACTCTTATATTTCGGTAGTGAAGATTTGTTCCTATGGCCGATTCGAGTATCTTCGCAGAAAAAAGGAAAGAATGGCGATAGCAGCATATCGAGATGAGGAGTTTGGCGTTGTGCGAGTTCATGTAGACAGTCGGGCTCGTCGATTGATATTCCGGGTGAAAGAGGGGGAGTTGCGGGTGACTTGCCCCGTGGGTTATCCCGAGAGTCGGATACGGGCTTCGGTAGAAGAGAACCGGGCGAAATTGCGACGGTTGGCCGCCCGGACTACGGCGTTGCAGGCAAGCCACACTTTGGAGGTAGGCGACCGGGTGCCGTGCTACGGGGGCGATATACTTCTGTTGCCGGGGGTACATTCGAACCATTTCCTGTTTCGGTACGAGGGTGACTGTTTGCAGGTCTTTTGTCCGCCGGGCGTCGATTTGAATCTTCCCGCCGTGCGCAAGCGGTTGTCGGCGGGGGTATGCCGTTTCGTGCATCGGCGCGCGCAAGAACTTTTGCCCCGTCGTCTCGAGCAGCTTTCCCGGCGCTGGGGCGTGTCGCCTACGGGTGTGTCGATAGGGCGGGGTCGCCGCAAGCTGGGCCATTGCACCATCCGGGGCGAAATACAACTTTCGTTGTACCTGATGTTTCTGCCCGAGGAGTTGATCGATTATGTGATTTGCCACGAGTTGGCTCATCTCACTTATATGAATCACGGCCCTCGGTTTCACGCCCTGTGTAATCGATATTGCGACGGGAAGGAACTTTTGTTGCGCAAGCAGTTGCGGTCGTTTGTTTTCTTATTTAGTTAAATAAGATTATTAGCTTTGAAAAATATCTAAATTATAGGCGCGGATTATTCTATTTTTATCCGCTGCCTATCGGTGGAGTTGTGTAATATATAATAATGTATTATCTTTGCGGCGATGGAATGGAAGAGGGGACAAGGTTGTCCCCTCGTTTTTTTCCTGATAAGAACGGTTATGATAGATAAAAAAGAATTAGAGGCATTGGTCGAGGAGGGATTGGCCGGAACCGACTGTTTCTTGGTCGATGTGCAGGTGAAGCCCGACAATGTACTTGTGGTGGAAATCGATAACGAAGACGGGGTGGATATTGACCGCTGTGTGGCGTTGCACCGTTTTTTGGAGTCGAAGCTCGATCGAGATGTCGAAGATTATGAACTGGAAGTAGGCTCGGCCGGAATCACCTCGCCGTTCAAGGTGCTGGGGCAATACAAAAAGAACATAGGAAACGAAGTGGAACTTTTGACAAAAACAGGAGTGAAACTTTCGGGAGTATTGAAAAGCGCCGAGGCCGATAAGTTTGTCGTGACGGTGACGAAAAAAGTAAAAAGCGAAACCAGTAAACGCAAAGTGGAGGTGGAGGAAGACCTCGCCTTCGGATATGATGAAGTAAAATATACAAAATATCTAATCAGATTTAAATAATATGGCAAAAAAAGAGGAACCCGTTAGTATGGTCGACACCTTTGCTGAGTTCAAAGAGTTGAAGAACATCGAAATAACGACGATGATTAGTGTGCTGGAAGAATCTTTCCGCAACGTATTGGCTAAGATGTTCGGGACCGATGAAAACTTCGATATAATCGTGAACCCGACCAAAGGGGATTTTGAGATATGGCGCAACCGCGAGATTGTGGAAGACGGCGCGGTGACCGACAGCAATTTGCAAGTGTCGCTTTCGGAAGCCCGCAAGACCGACCCCGATTTCGAGGTAGGCGAGGAGATGACCGACGAGGTGCACTTCGAGAAATTCGGCCGCCGGGCTATTTTGAATTTGCGGCAAACGCTGGCCTCGAAGATTCTCGACTTGCAAAAAGATGCCATTTACAATAAGTATAAAGATAAGATAGGCGAGTTGGTCAGCGCCGAAGTATATCAAATTTGGAAAAAAGAAATGCTGTTGATCGACGACGACGGCAACGAATTGCTTTTGCCGAAAACCGAGCAGATACCCTCGGACTTTTACCGGAAAGGCGAGACGGTGCGTGCCGTTGTGCTGGACGTCGACAACAAAAACAATAACCCCAAGATTTTGGTGTCTCGCACCTCCAACGACTTCCTGCGCCGGCTCTTCGAACTGGAAGTGCCCGAGATTCACGACGGCCTCATTCTCATAAGAGCCATTGCCCGCATCCCGGGAGAGCGTGCCAAGATCGCCGTCGAATCATACGACGACCGCATCGACCCGGTAGGAGCCTGCGTAGGCGTGAAAGGCTCGCGCATTCACGGCATCGTGCGGGAGTTGCGCAATGAGAATATCGATGTGATCAACTATACCGCCAATCCGTCGCTGTTTATACAACGGGCGTTGAGTCCTGCCAAAATTTCGTCTATTCGCCTGAACGAGGAAGAGAAAAAAGCCGAGGTATTCCTTAAACCCGAAGAGGTCTCGCTGGCTATCGGGAAAGGTGGTTTGAACATCAAACTGGCTTGTATGCTCACCGGTTACAACATCGATGTGTACCGCGACATCGACGAGGAAGAAGAGGAGGATATCTACCTCGACGAGTTCAGCGACGAAATCGACGGGTGGGTTATCGATGCTTTGAAAGGAATCGGTTGCGCCACGGCAAAGAGCGTGTTGGCTCTGCCCCGCGAAACCTTGATCGAGAAAGCCGACCTCGAAGAGAACACCGTAGACGAGGTGCTCGCTATCTTGAAAGCGGAGTTTGAAGAATAATCCGTTTGCAGAATCCCGGGACGTCCCCGGGTTCTGTGCCTCTGTCGCAGGCATCTTTTCATTCTTCCATTATTTATAAACTAAAACTGAGTATGTCGATAAGGTTAAATAAAGTAGCAAGAGACTTAAACGTAGGAATCCAGACGGCAGTCGAGTTCCTTCAAAAGAAAGGTTTTACGGTGGAGGCCAACCCCAATACCAAAATAACCGACGAACAGTATGCCCTGCTTGTTAAAGAGTTCAATAAGGACAAAAATTTGAAACTCGAATCGGAGAGCATCAGTTTGGAACGCCATAAAGAGAAAAGCAGAGCTATGGCGGCTTCGACTGATGCCGAGGAGAGCGGCGCTTCGTCGGCGGCAAAGGAAGAACCGAAAGAGTTGAAAACGATTATTCCCGAAACCCAGCGGCCGAAAATCGTCGGTCAAATAGACCTTGCGGCCTTGAATCGTCCGAAATCTTCGGAACATAAAGCCCAAGAAACTCCGGTCGAGAAGGAGAAGCCCGAGGAAGAAAAACCGGCCGAAAAAATCGTAGAGGAAAAAATCGAGGCAGCTCCCGAGGTAGAAGCTCCCCAAGAGGAAAAAGCCCCTGTCGAGGAAGAAAAAGCAGAGCCGTTGGTAGAGCAACCCGTGGCCGAGCAACCCGCGCGGGAATCCCGGGAGGCCAAACCGGAAGAAGCAACTCCGGTAGCCGGGCAAGACGAGAAAGCGCCTGCCGAAGAAACGGCACAAGCCGACGAAGTCTTTACGTTGGACCGCCCCACGTTTACGTCGAGTATCAATGTGGTAGGCCGAATTGACCTCGATGCGTTGAATCAGCAGACTCGTCCGAAGAAAAAAAGCAAGGAAGAGAAACGTAAAGAGCGGGAGAATAAAGAGAAATTGAGACAAGAAGCTCACCGTCCCGCCAACGCCGACGATACCAATTCGCAAGGCGGAGAGCGGAAGAAACGCCAACGCATCAGCAAAGAAAAAGTCGACATATCGAAGAGCATCTCGTCGATGGGAGGCCAGATTGCCCGGGGCGGAAACCCCAAGGGCAACAGTGCCGGCAATAAACCGAACAAGCAAAAACAACGTCCTATCAAATCCGAAGTAAGCGAGGAAGATGTACAAAAACAGATTAAGGAAACATTGGCTCGCCTCACGACAAAAGGACAAAAGAAATCGGCCAAATGGCGGAAGGAAAAACGAGAAGCGTTTTCAAACCGTGAACGGGAGTTGGCCGAAATAGAAGAAGCCGAAAGCAAGGTGCTGAAACTGACCGAGTTCGTTACAGCCAACGATCTTGCTTCGATGATGGACGTGCCTGTCAATGAAGTGATTGCTACCTGTATGAGCATAGGTATGATGGTCTCGATCAACCAACGACTCGATGCCGAGACCATCAATATCGTGGCCGAGGAGTTCGGCTTTAAGACCGAATATGTCAGTGCCGAGGTGGTAGAAGCCATTCATGAAGAGGCCGACAAAGAGGAAGATTTGCAATCCCGTCCGCCGGTGGTAACGGTGATGGGTCACGTCGACCACGGTAAAACCTCGTTGCTCGACTACATACGCAACTCCAATGTGATTGCCGGCGAGGCCGGTGGTATCACCCAGCATATCGGAGCCTATAATGTGAAACTCGACGACGGCCGTCGCATCACCTTCCTCGATACACCGGGTCACGAGGCCTTTACCGCCATGCGTGCCCGAGGAGCCCAGATGACCGATATTGCCATTATCATCGTGGCTGCCGACGACAATGTGATGCCGCAGACCGTCGAGGCTATCAACCACGCTTCGGCCGCCGGCGTGCCCATCGTGTTTGCCATCAACAAAATCGATAAGCCCAACGCCAACCCCGACAAGATTAAAGAGGAGCTGGCCAATATGAATTATTTGGTAGAAGACTGGGGTGGCAAATACCAGTCGCAGGAAATTTCGGCCAAAAAAGGAACCGGCGTTCACGAATTGATGGAGAAAGTCTTGCTGGAAGCCGAGCTGCTCGATTTGAAAGCCAATCCCAATCGCAAGGCGACAGGCTCGATTATCGAGTCGACATTGGACAAAGGCCGGGGGTATGTGGCCACGGTACTGGTACAGAACGGTACCCTGCGCAAGGGCGATATTGTGTTGGCCGGGACCAATCACGGGCGTGTGAAAGCCATGTTCAACGAGCGTAACACCCGCATCGAATCGGCCGGGCCGTCGGCTCCAGTACAGATTCTCGGATTGAACGGCGCTCCGCAGGCCGGCGATATATTCCACGTCATGGATACCGAACAAGAGGCGAGAGAGATAGCCAACAAGCGCGAGCAGTTACAACGAGAGTTGGGCTTGCGCACGCATAAACTGTTGACGCTCGACGATATAGGACGTCGTATCGCTGTGGGCAACTTCCAAGAGTTGAATCTGGTGGTGAAAGGCGATGTCGACGGTTCGGTCGAAGCGTTGAGCGACTCGCTCATCAAACTCTCCACTCCCGAGATACAAATCAATGTCTTGCACAAGGCCGTGGGACAAATATCCGAGTCGGATATTACACTGGCCGCCGCTTCAAACGCCGTGATTATCGGCTTCCAGGTGCGGCCGTCGGTAGCGGCTCGCCGATTGGCCGAGAAAGAGGGCGTAGATATAAGGCTCTACTCGATTATCTACGATGCTATCGAAGAGGTGAAATCGGCTATGGAAGGTATGTTGTCGCCCGAAATCAAAGAAGAAATTCTGGGTACCGCCGAGGTATTGGAGACCTACCACATTACCAAGGTGGGCACGGTGGCCGGTTGCATCGTGAAAGAAGGCAAGTTGAAACGATCGAGCAAGATACGGTTGATTCGCGACGGTATCGTCATTTATAGTGGCGACCTCGGTTCGTTGAAACGATTCAAAGACGATGTGAAAGAAGTGTCTACCGGATTTGAATGCGGATTGAACATCACCAACTACAACGATGTGAAAGTGGGCGACCTCGTCGAAGCCTATGAAGAGGTCGAGGTGAAAAAAACACTCTAAACACATATCGTCTTTTTAGCGATAAAAAGGCTGTCTCGTCTCGACGGGGCGGCCTTTATTATCGGCTTTAACGGATAATAAGAGTGAAATGCCGGGTATTCAAAATAAAAGCAGTAATTTTGCAAGTCTAAGAAACAGCCGTTTTGAGATGAACTATATCGATTTTGTCATTCTATTGATAGCCGTTGTAGGAGCGTTGTATGGCCTTATCAAAGGCATTTTGAGGCAACTCGGCTCGTTGGGAGGGTTTATCCTTGGGATCGTTGTGTCGCGCGTGTTCGGGCAATCGGTCGCGTCGTTGATGCAACAGATGTTCGATTTGCCGGCAGGGGTAAGCCGGGTTATAGCCTATTCGCTGTTGTTCCTGCTGGTCTATCTAGTATGTATCCAGTTGATGAGGCTGATACATCATATCACCCATAAAGTGGCGTTGGGGTGGCTCGACCGGTTGACCGGAGCCTTGTTTGGCGCCGTCAAATATTTGGTCGTGTTGAGTATTCTGCTCAATCTCATTCACATTGTCGACCCCAAAGGAACGATATTGCCCGCTACCGTCACGGCTTCGTCTCAATGCTATGGATATACGATGCGCATGGCGCCTGCGCTTTTTTCGATAGCGCAGGAACAGTTGGTCTCGGAAACCAAACCGACGACCGGGTTGTTTACTCCATATTCGGTATGTGGCGAGCCCTATTTCTGTTATATAAATGATAAAGCAGATTGAAAATGAAACAAGATAATCCGAACGAAATACTCAATGACGTTACCTCCAACGATTATAAATATGGATTTGTAACTGATATAGAGACCGATATTATTCCCAATGGTCTCAACGAAGACATTATCCGGCATATCTCCCAGAAAAAGGGAGAGCCCGAGTGGCTGCTCGAATTTCGCTTGAAAGCCTACGCCTATTGGCGAACGTTGGAGATGCCCCATTGGGCGCATTTGACAATCCCCCAAATCGATTATCAGGCGATAAGCTACTACGCCGCGCCCAAGACCAAGAAGGCTCCCAAGAGCCTCGAAGAGGTAGATCCCGAGTTGCGGAAGACATTCGACAAACTGGGTATCTCACTTGAAGAGCAGATGAAACTCTCGGGGATAGCTGTCGACGCAGTGATGGATAGTGTGTCGGTGCGGACGACCTTCCGGGAGAAACTGGCCGAGTTGGGAGTCATTTTCTGTTCGTTCAGCGAAGCGGTAAAAGATTATCCCGATTTGGTGAAACGCTATTTAGGCTCGGTCGTATCGTACCGCGACAACTTTTTCGCGGCGCTCAACTCGGCGGTTTTCAGCGACGGTTCGTTTGTGTATATCCCCAAAGGAGTACGTTGCCCCATGGAACTGTCGACTTATTTCCGCATCAATGCCGCCAATACGGGGCAGTTCGAGCGTACACTTATCGTGGCCGACGACGACAGCTATGTGAGCTATCTCGAAGGTTGCACGGCTCCGATGCGCGACGAGAACCAATTGCATGCCGCCATTGTAGAGATTGTGGTTCACGACCGCGCCGAAGTGAAATATTCGACGGTGCAAAACTGGTATCCCGGCGACAAGGACGGGAAAGGCGGCATCTACAACTTTGTGACCAAACGGGGCATGTGCAAGGGCGACCACTCGAAACTCTCGTGGACTCAGGTCGAGACCGGTTCGGCCATTACATGGAAATACCCCAGCTGTGTATTGGCGGGCGACCACTCGGTAGGTGAGTTTTATTCGGTGGCGGTAACCAACAACTACCAGCAGGCCGACACCGGTACAAAAATGATACACATCGGGAAGAACACCCGCAGCACGATTGTGTCGAAAGGCATCTCGGCCGGGCGTAGTCAAAACAGCTATCGGGGGCTCGTGAAAGTATTGCCGGGAGCCGAGAACGCCCGCAATTTCACCCAATGCGACAGCTTACTGCTCAGTTCCGATTGCGGTGCGCACACTTTCCCGTATATGGAAATCCTCAACGATACGGCGGTAGTCGAGCACGAAGCCACCACATCGAAGATCAACGAAGACCAGATTTTCTATTGCAACCAGCGGGGAATCCCTACCGAAGATGCCGTGGGGCTTATTGTCAACGGATATGCCAAAGAGGTCATGAATAAGTTGCCGATGGAGTTTGCCGTAGAGGCTCAGAAACTGTTGCAGATTTCGCTCGAAGGCTCGGTAGGATAGGCGATTCGCACACGGGCGGCGCCGTTTGTCTGCTGCGGCGAGCGGACTCATTCGATAGTGCGGCGACAGCCGTGGCAAAGAATCGGCGCGGTGGCCGGCGAAAAAGAAGAATAAAAAAATAAAACCAATATACCTATGTTGAAGATTAACGACTTGCATGCCAATATAAACGGCAAAGAGATCTTGAAAGGAATCGATCTCGTGGTGAAACCGGGCGAAGTCCATGCCATTATGGGACCGAACGGTTCGGGAAAGAGCACCCTTTCGGCGGTGTTGACCGGGAATCCGGCCTATGAAGTGACCCGCGGGAGCGTGGAGTTTTATGGGAAAGACCTGTTGGCGCTCTCGCCCGAGGACCGTTCTCACGAAGGTCTCTTTTTGAGTTTCCAGTATCCGGTCGAAATTCCGGGGGTAAGCATGGTGAACTTCATGCGTACGGCTGTAAATGAGCAACGCAAATACCGAGGGCTCGAACCGTTGTCGGCCACCGATTTTTTGAAACTGATGCGGGAAAAACGCGAGATTGTGGAGTTGGACAACAAACTGGCAAGCCGCTCGGTGAACGAGGGCTTTTCGGGCGGCGAGAAAAAAAGGAATGAAATTTTCCAAATGGCGATGCTCGAGCCTCGCCTCTCCATTCTCGACGAGACCGACAGCGGGCTCGACATCGATGCCTTGCGCATCGTGGCCGGCGGTGTGAACAAGTTGAAGTCCGAGAAGAATGCGACGATAGTCATTACCCACTACCAACGGCTGTTGGACTACATAGCGCCCGATTTTGTACATGTGTTGTACAAGGGACGTATCGTGAAATCGGGAGGTCCCGAGTTGGCGCTCGAGTTGGAAGAGCGTGGCTATGATTGGATTAAAAAGGAGTTGGGCGAAATATAATCGATATGAGTGCAGTACAGCAATACATAGATTTGTACAGGTCGCAGAAGTCGCTTATCGAGGCTCATTCGTCCGAGGTGATGAATGGCTTGCGCGGGGAGGCTGTGGCTCTGTTGGAAAGCCGGGGGCTGCCTTCGTTGAAAGACGAGGAGCATCGCCGCACCGATGTGGAGTCGATTTATGCGCCCGATTACGGACTGAATTTGGGAAGAATCGAAATAGAGGTCAACCCGTATGAGGTCTTTCGGTGCGATGTCCCCAATTTGAGCACCTTGCTCTATTTCATTGTGAACGATTCGTTTTACCAGTCGGCTCAGCCGGCCGCTGCGAAACTCCCCGACGGGGTTCTGGTCGGCAGCCTGCGTGAAATGTCGGCGAAATATCCCCAGTTGGTATCGCGTTATTATGGGCAGGTCGCCGACATGAAGCGCGACGGTACTGTCGCTTTGAACACCGCTTTTGCACAAGACGGATTCTTCCTGTATGTGCCCGATGGAGTGGTGGTCGAGAAGCCTATCCAATTGGTGAATATCCTGCAAGGCAGCAATGTCGATTTTATGGTGAATCGCCGGCTGTTGATTGTCGTGGGCAAAGGGGCTCAGGCCAAGTTGCTGGTGTGCGACCATTCCGATGACGCCACGGTGAAATTTCTTTCGTCGCAAGTCTGTGAGATTTTTGTGGACGACGATGCCGTGTTTGATTACTACGATATGGAAGAGTCGTCGGAGAATACCTCGAAAGTTGCTTCGGTATTCGTGCGGCAGGGTGCCCGGTCGAATGTGCTGGTCAATGGCATTGTGCTGCACAACGGTGTGACCCGCAGTAATTACTATACAACGTTTGTCGGCGAACAGGCCGAGCTGCTGCTCTGCGGTATGGCCATTGCCGATAAAGAGCAGTCGGTCGATACTTATACCTATATCGACCATGCCGTGTCGCACTGTCATAGCAACGAGCTATTTAAATATGTGTTGAACGATTCGGCACGAGGCTCGTTCGCCGGGCGGATATTGGTGCGTCATGGCGCGCAGAAAACCGAGGCGTACCAAAGCAATAAAAATCTGTGCGCCTCGCCTCTGGCCAAGATGTACACCAAACCGCAACTCGAAATCTATGCCGACGACGTGAAGTGCAGCCACGGCGCCACCGTGGGACAGCTCGATCAGAACGCCCTGTTCTACATGCGTTCGCGGGGAATCCCCGAGGCCGAAGCCCGCATGTTGTTGATGTTTGCTTTCACCAACGATGTGATCGAGCAGGTGCGCCTCGACGCCTTGAAAGACCGCTTGCGCCAGTTGGTCGAGAAGCGCTTCCGGGGTGAGTTGGCCAAGTGTTCGGGCTGTCGGGCATGTCGTTAAGAATAAAGGAAAAGAGAGGAACCGAGTCATGTTTGATGTGGAGAAAATACGAGAAGACTTCCCTATCTTGAAACGGGAGGTTTCGGGGCGACAGCTTATTTACCTCGACAACGGAGCTACGTCGCAAACCCCCAAGTGTGTAGTCGACCATATCGCCGATACCTATTATCGGGTGAATGCCAATGTGCATCGTGGTGTTCACACTCTCAGTCAGGAGGCGACCGATGCCCATGAGGCGGCTCGTAGGCGGGTGCAGCAGTTTATCGGGGCGGCCTCGCCGAGCGAGATTGTCTTTACCCGGGGAACCACCGAGGCTATCAATTTGGTGGCGTCGTCGTTTGGCGATGAATTTCTGCACGATGACGACGAGGTGATTCTCTCCGTGATGGAACATCATGCCAATATCGTTCCGTGGCAACTCCTGCAACGCAGGCGCCGCATTAAGTTGCGTGTGGTTCCTATGAACGAACGGGGAGAGTTGGAGCTCGATGTATATAAACAGTTGTTCAACGAGCATACCCGTTTGGTAGGAGTTACCCATGTATCGAATGTGTTGGGCACGATTAATCCGATACAAGAGATGATAGCCTATGCCCATGCGCAAGGTGTGCCGGTCTTGGTCGACGGAGCGCAAGGAATACCTCACCTGCGGGTGAATGTGCAGGAATTGGATGCCGACTTCTATGCGTTCTCGGCTCATAAAGTCTATGGTCCTACGGGAATAGGCGTGTTGTATGGCAAAGAGAAGTGGCTCGATGCCATGCCCCCCTATCAAGGAGGTGGCGAGATGATAGCCCATGTCGATTTTTCGGGCACGACTTTCGGGGAACTTCCTTTCAAATTCGAGGCGGGGACGCCCGATTATGTAGGCACGGCGGCGTTTGCCTCGGCTCTCGATTATGTCGATGGCATAGGATTGGAAGCCATTGCCGCCCATGAGAATGAATTGTTGCGATATGCGACCGAGCGTATGCTGCAAATCGAGGGCATGCGCATTTTCGGCACATCGCCCCACAAGAGTGCCGTTATCTCATTTCTGGTCGATGGCATTCATCACTACGATATGGGCATGTTGCTCGACAAACTGGGAGTCGCCGTTCGCACGGGGCACCATTGCGCCCAACCGCTCATGACCGCCCTCGGTATAGAAGGTACGGTGCGGGTGTCGTTTGCCGCCTACAATACAAGAGCCGAGGTCGATGCCTTTATGACGGCGTTGGAGCGGGTGGTGAAGATGTTCCGATAAAGGGCTGCGACAGTTGTTAAAACCGCTTCTTCTGTTTGAGGAAATAGTCGATAGTTATATTGCGTCGGGATTCGGGGAATGTGCCCAGCAGGTTCACCTCGGGAAAACGGGTGTACTCTTTGCGCATTTTCCTGAAATCGTTGTGGGCGCGGAGTATGGCTCGGGCATGAGCGAATTGCCCCAGCAGGACGAAGCGGGCGAAGGCCAGTGTGTCGTATAACCGGCGGACAAACAGAACCGATTTTCCCGCTTTCCGAGGTAGGTTCTTATGCAGCATGAGCAAGTTGTTGCGAAAGTTGAGGTAGGTTTTCCTCGGGTTGGCCGCATCGAGCGAGGCGCCGCCTTGATGATAGACTGAGCTTTGCGGGACAACGACCACCCGGTAACCGGCCAGATGTATGCGCCAGCAAAGGTCTATCTCTTCCATGTGGGCGAAAAAAAGCGGGTCGAGCCCTCCTACTTTTCGATAGACTTCGGTGCGGACGAAGAGAGCGGCGCCGCTGGCCCAAAATATATCGCAAGGCTTGTCGTCGTATTGTCCCCGGTCGGTCTCTATCGTGCCGAATATTCTTCCCCGGCAAAAGGGATAACCGTAGCGGTCGATAAATCCACCGGCGGCGCCGGCGTATTCAAATTTTTCCCGTTCACGCAAGGCTTTTATTTTAGGTTGGCAGGCCGCCACATCGGGATTTGCTTCGGCGAAGTCGAGTAGTGGTTCGAGCCAGTGGGGCGAGGTCTCCACATCGGAGTTGAGCAGTACGGCATATTCATAGTCGAGGGTATCCAAAGCTCGGTTGTATCCTTCGGCAAATCCGTAATTTTCGGGGAAAAGCAACGTGCGCACCTGTGGAAATTCCTCTTCGAGCAGCTTGCGCGAGTTGTCGCTCGACCCGTTGTCGACAACGATTACATCGGCTATCTCGGGGGTGGTGTGGGCGCAAACCGAGGGAAGAAACCGGCGAAGCAGTTCGGCTCCGTTCCAATTGAGAATGACGACGGCAATTTTTTTCATATCAGGATTCGGGGAAATTTTCGTGTTTGTACTTCCAGCGTTTGTGGGTCCACAACCAAGCCCACGGGTTGCGCAGTATGGTTTTCTCCATCAAGGCGGTGTATCGGTCGGTGATTTCAAACTCGGGCAATTCGTTGGGTGTCAAGGTGATTTCCCGAATGGTGGCTTTGTAGTAGCCTCGTCTCACGATTTCGACATCGACGTAGAGCACGGCAAAATCGCCTTTGCGGGCAATTTTTTCAAACCCGGTAAGTACAGGCGTATCTTGCGAGAGAAAGCGAGTCCAGTGGTGGATATTGGTCGGCGAGGGGGTTTGGTCCGATATGAATCCCGTGACAGAGGGACGTCCCGAGCGCTTCATTTCCAGCATGGTCCGCAAGGTGTCTTTTTTGGCGATGCAGGACGTGCCGAAGCGGGAGCGCAGTTTCAGGAACAGCCGGTCGAACCACTTGTTGTCGAGCGGCCGGTATATTTGTTTTAGGAAGGTGTCGGGGTGATGAAACCACAGGGGGATAGAGGTTATCCATTCCCAGTTCCCGAAGTGTCCCAATAGTAGAATGATAGAGCGGTTTTGGGCAAGCAGCCGGTCGACGATTTCGGCTTGCTCGAATACCATGCGCCGGCGCATCTCCCGGTCGGAGATGTGCAAGAGCTTGATTGTCTCGACGATGTAGTCGCAAAAATGGTGGTAAAACTGTTTTTCGAGGCGCCGCAACTCTTTTTCACTTTTATCGGGGAAAGAGTTGCGCATGTTCTCGAATACCAGTTTGCGACGATAGCGTACCACATAGTAGAGCGGGACGTAGAGCAGGTCGGCCAGCAGGTAGAGGACCCGTAGGGGCAACAACGCATGCAGCTTGAACCAAAGGTACAGTGGCGAGTAAACGATATTTTGTAGCGTCTCTTTTTTCATGTCGACGAGTATTTATGCTTCGGTGGCGAGCAGGGCGTCGCCTGCCGCGTTGAAATCGCCCAGACACACGGTGTGGCAAGTGTTTATCCACTCTTTGCGGTAGGGCATTTCTACCCGTATATAGTTATCGGTAAAGCCGTGCATGGGCGCTCCTTTGCGAGGTTGCTCGAAGAGTACGGGACGAGTCGTGCCCCGAAACCGGGTGTAAAAATCACGCAATTTTCGTTCCGAAATCTCGAGCATGCGCCGGCAGCGCTCGTGCCTCTCGGGGACAGGTACGACCGGTTCTATCTTCAACGCCTGTGTGCCGGGACGTTCGGAATAGGTGAAGACATGTAGTTGCGAGATGTCGAGCCCGTCGACAAATCGCCGGCTCTCCTCAAACAACTCTGCGGTCTCGCCGCGTACCCCCGTGATGAGGTCGACCCCGATAAAGGCGTCGGGGAGCATTTGGCGAATCGTCGCTATCTTGTGGGCGAAGAGGGCGGTGTCGTAGTGGCGACGCATGAGTTTCAATACCGTGTCGCTTCCCGATTGCAGCGGAATGTGAAAGTGAGGCGCGAAACGTTTTGAAGCGGCGACGAATGCGATGATCTCGTCGGTGAGCAAATTGGGCTCGATCGAGGAGATGCGATAGTGCTCGATACCCTCTACTTGGTCGAGCGACCGGATAAGGTCGAGAAATGTTTCGCCGGTTTGTTTGCCGAAGTCGCCGATATTCACTCCCGTGATTACAATCTCTTTTCCTCCTGCGGCGGCCACTTCCCGCGCTTGCTGGGTGAGCTGTGCGATAGTCCCGCTGCGGCTTCGTCCGCGGGCGAAAGGAATTGTGCAGTAGGTGCAATAGTAGTCGCATCCGTCTTGTACTTTCAGAAAATAGCGGGTGCGATCGCCCCGAGAACAAGAGGGTGAGAACTTTTTAATATCTTTGGTGGGCGTGGTAATGATATGTCCGGCCTGTTTGTGCCGCAGATCTCCCAAGTATTGCAAAATATCGAGTTTTTGCTCGGTGCCGAGAACCAAATCGACCTCGGGGATATGGGTGATTTCCCCGGGTTTCAGTTGAGCGTAGCAACCGGTGACAACGATAAAAGCCCCGGGATGTCGGCGGGCTATCTTACGAATCGTTTGCCGGCATTTCTTGTCGGCCAATTCGGTGACAGAGCAAGTATTGACCACACAGATGTCGGCGATTTCGCCCGGCCGGACTTTGCGAATACCGTTCTCTTCGAGAATTTTCCCCATCGTGGAAGTCTCGGCGAAATTGAGTTTGCAACCCAGCGTGTAGTAAGCCGCCGTTTTATTTTGAAATGTTTCGAGATCTATCATGTTCAACCGGTCGAAATACAAATATAGGTGACAAAGTTACGCATTTCGTTTGAAAATATACGGTCGCTCGTTCTAATAGTTCAGTAGGAATGAGTGTTTTTACAAACAATGTTGTATATTTGCCGATAAACCATTTTAATTTTTTATATGATTCCCGAAAATTTTATAAAAATATACGAATCGAGTTTCCGTGAAAACTGGGATTTGCCGGCGTTGACAGATTATAACGACAAGCAGACATATACATATCAGGATATGGCTCGGGAGATTGCCAAATTGCACATCCTCTTTCGCCATTGTCAGATTCGGCGAGGCGATAAGATCGCTTTGGTAGGAAAGAACACCCCCAACTGGTGTATCGCATTTATGGCCACAATTTCGTATGGGGCTATTTTAGTACCTATCCTTCAAGAGTTCAATCATCATGATATACACCATATCGTCAACCATTCCGATTCGGTGCTGCTGTTTGTGGGCGACCATATTTGGGAAAATATAGAAATGGAAAAACTGCCCAAAGTAAGGGCGGCCATCTCGTTGCAAGACTTTTCTTGCCTTGTACAGGGCGACGGGGAGGAAATCGCCAAGTGCTTGCGAGATATGAAACGGCGGTTCAAGGCGACTTATCCCAACGGATTCAGCCGGGAGGATATAAAATATGCCGAATTGGACAATGACAAAGTCGTCTTGATCAATTATACCTCGGGCACGACCGGGTTTAGCAAAGGGGTAATGTTGACCGGGAACAATTTGGCGGGAAATGTCATGTTTGGCATGCGCTCGCACTTGCATTACAAAGGGAGCAAATGTATCTCGTTCCTGCCGTTGGCCCATGCCTATGGCTGTGCCTTCGACTTGTTGGTCCCGCTGGCGGTGGGAACGCATGTCACGTTGTTGGGGAAAATTCCCTCCCCCAAGATTTTGTTGAAGGCGTTGGAGGAGATAAGGCCCAACTTGATTATCTGCGTGCCTCTTATTTTGGAAAAGATTTATAAAAAGCAAATACAACCGTTGCTCAACAAGGCGCCCATGCGTTGGGCCTTGAACATTCCCGTATTGGACAGCCGCATTTACGGGCAAGTGAGAAAGAAGTTGGTCGATGCTTTTGGAGGACGGTTTGAAGAGGTAATCGTGGGTGGAGCCCCTATCAACCACGAGGTAGAAGCGTTTTTGCACAAAATTAAATTCCCCTTTACCGTGGGATATGGCATGACCGAGTGTGCTCCCTTGATAAGCTATACCCCTCATCGGGAGTTCCGTCCCGGCTCTTCGGGACGTACCCTGTTCGGATATGTGGAGACCAAGATCGATTCGCTTGACCCCGAGAATATCCCCGGCGAGATATGCGTGCGCGGGGAACATGTGATGAAAGGATACTATAAAAACGAAGAGGCCACAAAGGCCGTCATCGATGAAGAAGGCTGGTTGCATACCGGCGACATGGGAACGATGAGCGCCGATGGAACTATTTTTATAAAAGGTCGCTGCAAAACAATGATTCTCACGTCGAACGGGCAAAATATATACCCCGAGGAAATCGAGGCGAAGTTGAACAATATGCCGTTTGTGATGGAGAGCCTCGTTGTCGAGCGCGAAGGGAAATTGGTCGCTTTGGTATTCCCCGATTATGAAGCGATGGACAGTTATGGTATTTCCAATGTGGACTTGCCGATAACGATGGAGGAAGTTCGCGGCAATTTGAACAAGATGTTGGCTCCGTATGAGCAAATCTCGAGGATACAGCTCTATCCAAACGAATTTGAGAAGACCCCGAAGCGCAGTATAAAGAGGTATTTATATGATAATTGAGCTGTTTTGAGATATTTTTATAGAAAAATTAATTTTTTTTGGAAAAAAAGTAAGTTTAGATGTACAACATATAAAAAGAATATATACCTTTGTAACGTTTTTTGAAGCAAAAAAAATATTGTTTTATCTTTAATTTGAAGGAAATGAAAAAGTTAGTTTTGTTCTTCGCTGTTGCATTTGCAATGTCTTTCGCTTCTTGTGGCAATAAAGCTGCTGAATCTACCGAAGCTACTGACAGTGTTGCTGTTGTAGAAGAAGTTGCAGTAGAAGTTGTTGATTCTGTTGCTGCTGACTCTGCCGCTGTTGATACAGCTGCTGTTGTTGCTGAATAATTTGCAACTCGAAAAGGAAAGAATTGGAGCTGCTCTCATCAGAGAGTTAGCTCTTTTTTTGTGCCATAGCCAAAGGGGTGAAAGAACCGGAGGTAAGAACCGGTGGGGGTACACTCCTCTAAAATAAAGAGGATTCAATACCTTGGCGCAGGCAAGAGACTGAGAGGAGGACAAGAGTGTTCCTCCTTTTTCTTTGATTTGACAATTGATGTGATGGGATACTCTATTCCCTTGCTGTCGCACCCCATATGGGTTGATATGTATTTATAAAAAATGTTAATATACAAATAATATAGTAATATGTTATTATAAAATATAGCGTTTTTGCTATATTTGTATCGTCTTAATAAAACAACCGGTCTTTCAAATTATGAAGTACAATCAATTTTATGCGGAATTAACCGAAAAGGGTTGTTACGTTATCCGGCACGGAGCTAACCACGATATTTGGTATAGCCCAAAAACTGGTGAAAGATTCCCCCTGTCAAGGCATGGGAAACAAGAAGTACCGACCGGAATGGAACGTAAAGCAAGAAAGGTTCTTTTGGGGGAGTAATCCCCCGCCTTTCTGCTTTGTCGCACCTCGCAAGTCTGCATGAGTTGAACCATAGTTGAGTAGACTTATTAAGGCAATTGGGACGATAATATATCGTCCCAATATTAAAAAAAGATTAAATATGAAAGTAACTGTAATAATGGAAAAAGCGAGTGACGGTAATTACTCGTGCTATGTAGATGATAATTTACCGGGCTTTGGGCTGGCTGGATTTGGAAAAACGGCAGAGTCTGCAAAAGATGATATGTTAAAGGCATACCAAGAAATGAAGGAAATTTTATCCGCAGAGGGTAAAGAAGTACCCAACCTCGAGTTTATTTATAAATATGATATGCAGTCATTTTTTAATTATTTTTCGTTCTTGAATGTAACGAAAGTGGCAGAGTTTGCGGGTATAAATCCCTCCTTGATGAGACAATATACATCTGGGGTTGCAAATGCCGGAGAAAAACAATATGCCAAAATAAAAGATGCGGTTTGCAAGATCTCAAAAGAATTGTCAGCTGCAACTTTTTAGAAATATTGTACCGCCGAGAGGCGAGACCATTTATTAAGACAGAGCCGCTCCATGTTTTTGGAGTGGCTTTTTATACTTCTGCCCGACAATAAAATCACTACAACCCCCGAGAGGTGGCTGTGAGTCCTCCTCTCGGGGGTATGACGGTTTCTATTGAACCTTATTTACCGAAAGTCATCTTCTCGATGTGCGGCATTGTAAAAGTTTCATTGAATTGAGAAGATGATGAACGTTCGCTATTTTATCTTCATAACCTTTCTTATCGTGTTGGGTATGTCGGTATTGTCGTTTACCGATTTGAATCGATCAGCTTCACAACCGATGGCATAGAACGGTACAACACTGCCGGTATGGGAGAAAGTCGTCCACCCCACGCCTACTTTTTTACTGAACAGGGCGATAGCCTCGGCAGCGAGCGGTTCGCTTTGGGAATATAGCGTAATCTCTTTTTCGGAATTTTTTTTGACAATTGTTTTGTAATAGCATTGCATGAGTTGGGCTTCTTCGGCTTCGTTTACCGGGATTTTATCCCAAAGCCCGGTGTTCTGGGCGAGTATTTTTTTTGTTTTTTCCCAAGAGTCTATTTCTCCGGTTTGCCGCATGCTGCTGATGAGTTTAGAGAGTGCCTCTTTGGAAATCTTTTGGTAGTTCACATATTCGGGATAGATAACGAGAGAGGAGTTTTGGCCTATGGTGAGCCCGCCGGTTTCGTGGTCAGCGGTAACGATGATAAGAGTCTCGTTGGGGTGTTTCTTGTAAAACTCGTAGGCCAAACGTACGCTTCGGTTAAATTCAATAGTCTCTTGGATAGCAGTGGCAAGGTCGTTGGGGTGAGAGGCGTGGTCTATGCTTGCGCCCTCGATCATCATGAAGAAACCTTTCTTTTGTTTTTTGTCGTAGAGGGTTTCGATACCGGCTTGCACCATAAATTCCAGTCCCAGTTGGCCGGGCTTCCGGTCTATGTAATAGGGTAGCCAAGAAGTGAGGGTCGTGTCGGCGTCGAGCAAGAGTATTTTGTCGCTGCCTTTTTGAGCCTCATAGGCTTGGGGTCCTCGGCATATCGTGTAGCCCTTTTCCCGGTAATAATCGGGTAGGCGGGGTTGAGACAAATCTTTGGGGAGAGGTTGTTTCCATGCGCTTCCGGCCAAGAAATCAAATTGGCTGTCGGCACCTTCTTTCCCGATAAGATAGGATTCGTTTCTCATTTGCGAGGCATAAAAGGCGGCGGGCGTAGCGTCGTTGATTTGTCCGCTCGTGATGATGCCCACACCATATCCTTTGTCGCGCAATTGTTTGGCGATAGAGGTGAGCGGTTGTTTATCGGGGCCGATGCCTATATGTTCCAAGTTGGTCTTGTGCCCGGTCGCCAAAGCCGTGCCGGCTGCGGCCGAACAGGTGACAAAACTGTTGTTGGCATGGGTTCTGACTGCCGAGTGGACGGGAAAATCGAGGAATACCACCGACTCTTGGCCGTCGTTGTAGTTACCGTGTTCGTAGAAAAGCTGAGTCATGGTCACATGTGCAAAACTCATACCGTCACCGATGCAATAGAAGATGTACTTCGGAGTTTTTGCCGATAGTGTGGCTGTGAACAACACAACCACAAACAAGAGCAGGGATTTTTTAATAAATTGTTTCATCTGTTTTAGGGGTTAAAATGGTTGTTGAATTTTCGTCCTTATTTTATGGTGCAACTGAGAGGCCTGATTCGGGTCATGGTTTCGGTATAGGTATTCGCCAATCGGTCGCTTTTATCTCGATAGTCGAGGCTATGGAGCCTGAGTTTTTTTATGATAGATGTGATTTATCGTGTGATGATGAGAGAGTGTGTTTCATTTCGTTATAAAATGGTTTCGTTTTGAGGTTATAAAGGTAATAAAACGAATTGTGAAAAATAGATAATTGACATTTATAAATATTGCGTGGCCGATTTTATAGGAAAATTAACGGGACGACATTTCCTGTAAAAAATAAGTCTCGCATTTAGCTGTTGTGAAAGGCGAGCCGTTTTCCCGGAGTGAGTCCTGTCGCTTTCCCTTCGACGAAAACTTCGTGCCCGTTGACGAAAGTCCGTTCGATCGAGGCAGGGAAAGTGTGCCCTTCAAAAGGTGACCAACGGCATTTGGACAAGATATTGTCGGGGGTAACGGTATAGGGCTTGTGAGGGTCGACCACAACAATGTCGGCATAATAGCCGGGGCGCAGGTATCCCCGTTGTTTTATATGGTAGAGTTGAGCCGGAGCGTGGCACATCTTCTCGACGACCTGTTCGAGCGTGAACTCGCCTCTCGACGATAGTTCCAGCATCACTTGCAAGGAGTGTTGTATAAGCGGGCCTCCCGACGCGGCTTTGAGGCACGAGCCTTGTTTTTCGCTCCACAAGTGGGGGGCGTGGTCGGTGGCTACGACATCGAGCCGGCCGACGCGCAAGGCCTCGAGCAGCGCTTTTCGGTCGCCACAGGTTTTTATGGCTGGGTTCCACTTGATGCGGTTGCCGTATTGGGCATAGTCGTTGTCGTCGAACCACAGATGATGCACGCACACCTCGCCGGTGATGCGTTTCCCGGCAAGGGGGGCTTGGTCGAGCAACGACATTTCCCGCGCGGTGGAGAGGTGCAGTAGGTGTAACCGGGTGTTGTACTGTGTAGCGAGGTTTACGGCTTGTGCCGAAGAGGCATAGCAGGCTTCGGCGCTGCGGATAAGAGGGTGGAAAAAGATAGGGAGTTCTTCGCCAAACCGTTCGATATACCGTTTCTTATTGGCTTGTATGATGTTTTCTTGTTCACAATGCACGGCGATGAGGGCGGGAATTTCGGCAAAAATCCGGCGCAGCGAAGTTTCGTTGTCGACAAGCATATTGCCGGTCGATGATCCCATGAATATTTTTACGCCGCAAACCTGTGAGAAGTCGACCTGTTTGAGGGTATCGAAATTGTCGTTGGTGGCGCCGATGTAAAACGAATAGTTGGCCGGGGAGACTTCGGCGGCTCGTTGGTATTTCCATTCGAGAGTCTCGAGCGTGGTTGTTTGCGGCAAGGTGTTGGGCATGTCCATGAACGAGGTCACCCCTCCGGCGACGGCGGCCACCGATTCGGTGGCGATTTCGGCTTTGTGGGTAAGCCCCGGTTCTCTGAAATGTACTTGGTCGTCGATGACACCGGGCAATATCCATTTTCCCTCGGCGTCGATTACTCGGCTGGCGGTGCGAGCTGACTCTTCGGGCAGTTCGCCCGGGATTATGGCTTCGATTGTTTCGCTGTCGATGATGACCGACCCGACGAATCGTGTGCCGTCATTGACGATTGTCCCGTTTTTGATAATTGTTTTGCTCATGGCCGGTAGTCTCTTTTTACGGGGGTTGTTTGGTTGCAGGTTATTTGGGATACTTGCGGAACCAACTGCCTATTTTCAACTTGATGACTCCGAATACAGCTTCACCGAAGATGCTGCTGTTCATTTTGCTTTCACCCAGTACACGGTTGATAAATATGATAGGCACCTCTTTGATGGTGAACCCGCATTTGTAGGTGGTAAATTTCATTTCGATTTGGAAGGCGTAGCCCTTGAATCGGATAGAATCGAGCCCGATAGTCTCGAGAACCCGGCGGCGATAGCATACAAACCCCGCTGTCGTGTCGTGGATATTCATGCCGGTGATGAAGCGCACATATTTCGAGGCGAAATACGACATCATGACACGTCCCATAGGCCAGTTCACCACGTTTACTCCCGTTACATAGCGGGAGCCGATAGCCATATCGGCTCCACCGGTTTTGCAGGCGGCCAACAGTTTCAAGAGGTCTTGCGGGTTGTGGGAAAAATCGGCGTCCATCTCGAATATGTATTCATATCGGTGCTCGATAGCCCATTTGAACCCTGCGATATAGGCGGTGCCCAGTCCCTGTTTCCCAGCTCTCTCCAATAGGTGGAGCGCCCCGGGGAATTGCTTTTGCAGGGATTTGACAATCTCGGCTGTCCCGTCGGGGGAGTTGTCGTCGATGATAAGGATGTGAAACGGGCGGGGTAGTTCGAATACGGCATGGATAATTGCAGCGATATTCTCTTTCTCGTTGTAAGTGGGAATGAGAACGATACAATCCGATCTCGAAGGCGCGATGCTGTCCATATAGGTCTTGTTTGGGTATTTGTCGTGGATCAAACAACCGGGGAGTCAAGGAGCGCTTTCGTGTCGCTTGTGTCTCCGGACTGCGTTTTATCCACACAAATATAGTGACTTTTTTTATTTACGCTTGCGCCGAGGTCTAAAAAAGGTGTGAACGGGAAGGATTAAAGGTGCGGCGTCGGGTTGGGGGTACCGGGATATTCGACTTTCATGGAAGGAAAGTGGCGGTACGACAGGGTGGACGGGGCTCTATCGGAGTGCGACGCCGTGCCGCTCGAAGGCGAGCCTGTCTTCTGCGTCAAAAGGGATAAGCCGCACGGGAACGGGAGTGTTGCGCTCGCCCAGATAATACCTTTCTCCGGGCTGGAACGAAGGGCTTATGAGCGAGAACCTGTCGTTGCGGTAGTCGGTGGTTATGCCGCCGATAGCGAGCAGGGTGTGAAAGACGGCTCGCGAATCGAAGGGCGTTGCGTGGTTGGCTCGGGCTTGTCGTTCATCGTGAGGGTATCGCCGGATATATTGAGGCGAAAACCAAAGGATACAAGGTACATGCAACTGGTAGTAGGTGGGACGGGGCGACGCATGGAGGAATCGGTTGCGGTCGTCGTCGAGCAGGTCCTCCCCGTGGTCCGACAGGTAGAGCATGGCGGCCGTATGGCCGGTACGGGCGAGCCGCTCGATAATCTGGTAGAGCAATCGGTCGGTGGCTACGATCGAGTTGTCGTAGGCATTGGTCATCGCCAGTCGGTTTTTACGGTCTATCTTGTCGATGCGGTCGGGGGTGAAGACTCGGCAGTCGAGGCCGTATCGTTCGTCATAATTGAAGTGGGAGCCGTAGGTGTGCAAGACGATAAATTGTTTCTTCGCTCCGCTGTTGAGCAACGAGTCGAGCAAAGGCAGTAAATCTTCGTCGTATGGGTGTGCGTTTGAGGGTGTAGGGGCGAGGTAGCGGGAGCAATCGGCTTCGTCGGCAAAGAACTCGGTAAACGAGCCGTTGTGCCGTTGGTTGGAGAGGAAGGCTGTACGGAATCCCGCTTGGCCGAAAGCCGTGATAAGACTCTTTTGCCGGTAGATTTGTCGAAAGTCCGTGGCTCCGGCCGCACAGAGCATGAGCGGTACGCTTTTGTGGGTGGCGTTGATCGGTGTCAGCACATCGTCGAATCGAATAATTTCGGGTCGGGCACAGAGCCGGGGGGTAGTGTTCCGGTCGTATCCATAGAGCCCCCAGTTGGCAGCCCGGGAGGTTTCGCCGATAACCAGTATGTAGACTTCGGGCTGTTGGGACTCTCTTGTCGAGGAAGCGCGATAGTCGAAGTCTCGGGAACTTTCTCGATATTGCTGTGAGGCTTTCCAACTTTCGATGGCAAAGCGGGCGTTGTTGAAAGCATTGATAGGGTAGAGGTTGTCGAGGCGTGCCTTTTGCGGGACTTGGCGGTGTGCCGAGTGATAGAGCGCGGCTCCGCTGCCGAGCATGAGCATGGCTAAAATGAATGTCCGTTTTCGGAATTGGGGGGAGACCCTTTCGGATCGGCGTATGGAACAGACAGCCAATATCAAAGCGGGGAGATAGAGCAAGAGGACTCCGATGACGGCCGGAGCCAGTTTGTTGAGCAATTCGAGAGCCTCGCCGCTGTTGGTGGTAAAAATGTTCAGATACATGTCGGAAGCGATAATCGAGTGCCCGAACAGATAGAGCAGCACCAATTGTACCGCTCCGACAAAGTGGAGCGGAAGAAGCGCCAAAAAAATAATACCCGGGCGGCGAGAGAGGTTGAGCAAGAGCAGGTAAAGGGCTCCCGGTATGAGTATATATGCTCCTTTGAAAAGAGCCGGCAACGGTTCGGTAAAGCATAGAAAGATATTGGGAACCAGTATGATTCCCAAGAAAAATACAAACAGTCGTTGCGGGGTGAACAGGAGACTAAAACGCTTCATTGATGTTGAATATGAATCCCGATTGCCCTTTCTTCCCAAAGCCATAGTCGAGCCGTAGGTTTACCCGGTCCTTAAATTCCCAGCGATAGCCAATCCCATAGTTGGGCAGGGTCTCATTCCATCGGAAGTGGGAAAATGAGGGAAACACGTTGCCTGCTCCCACCCACACGACTATCCCGTTGCGGCGCCAAATGTGCTGGCGCAGTTCTATCTGTGCCTCGATTAGATTTTTATCGCGGTATCGTCCCTCGTAGTATCCTCGCATGCGGGAGGAGCCTCCCAGTGAGGCGAGCATGTTCCACGGCACGTCGCCGTAGTTGAATTCGCTGTGCAAGTCGAAAGCGAGGATTGCCCCTTGCCACAACCGGTGATAGCTGTCGAAAGTAAAATCGGTATGGGCGAAAACATTCTTATTGCCGATTATCCGGGGGTAGTAACGCTGGTTTACCCTCACATAGAGCCCTTTGGCCGCATTGGGAATAAAATCGCGGCTGTCATAGATGAGCGTAACACCTAAACTTGCGCTGGTCACCTCGTGCGATTCCCCATTGAGCAACTGGGGGTTGGTGAAGTCCGAAGCCTTCACCCAGTTGAATCCCGTGGAGATACCTTCGTAGAGGTATTTATGAAAGCGAGCCAGCCAATCGATGCGGATAATGGTTTCGAGTCGGTCGTATGTGCTTTTGTTGGCGTTGTCGTTGCCGTTGGCATAGCCTATTCCCCAAAAGTCGCTCGGGAATGTGTAGAGGAAAAAATCGTAGTCGATGCGGTATCGGTTTTCGGGAAAGATGTTGTTTCCCCGCAAACCTATCAGCAGGAACCCGCTGGTTGTTGCGTCGCCGTAGAGCGATACATTGGAGAGACGGGTGACCGAGTCTCTTCGCATGCGGTAGGTACCCGAGGCTACCACCCCGATTCCCAGTTTGGTTGTCGAGGAGTAGTGCGGGCCGCCGATAATACCGAAGTCAAATTTCTTGTCGGGTTTCGGTTTGTTGGAATTGTTGAAATACTCTACGACTTTTTGAAAGACGTTCGTTTTCCGGGGCGGGATGCTATCCGGCGGGTTGTTGGCCGTGAAGTGAGCGCTGTCGGCTCTCACTTGGGCGTATGTGCAAATCGGCGCGGAGCAAATCAGTCCGAGGCATAATAAGAAGTATAGGGTAAATTGTTTCATAAATGAAGAGCTTTCTCGGGTGGATAAGTTTGGTTATGCTATTTTGGGCGATTTCGGGGTGGCTTTTGCGGATTGTCTTTGTGGGGAGGCGGCTCGGCGGTTTCCCTTTTCAGGGTATAACAATTAAGTCTTTGGAAGGTTCGGGTATGGGGAAAGGCAACTCTTGCGGCTATGCCGCCCTCCCTCTATTCCTTTGTAAAATACATGCGGGAGTAGTCAAAAACTATCTTCCACTAAATCCCTATGATGCCCATTTGTGGTGATTGAGGTTTAGGTGGGGAGTGCAATTAAAAAATCAGGGTCGAATCTCCGGAAAAGGATTCGACCCTGATAAGATTTATCGATTGTCGCAACCGTTTATTGTACGGCGACTTTGAATGAATGGTTGTCGATTCTGACGATGTAAATGCCGGTATCGACAGCGATGCGGTCGGAGTGGGAGATATTCTTGTCGAAAATCTTGTTCCCGTCAATCTTGAATATCTCAGCGCGGTGGTTGTCTGCGTTCTCGATGACAATGGCATGGTTGCCGGCATACACTTTTATTCCCTGATTGAGACTCTCGATACCCGACAGCTCATCGATTGTGACGGTATTGGAATAGCCCGACTCGCCTTTGTCGAATACGGCGGTCACGTTGTAGGTATATGAGTTCCCTTCTTCGACTTCGGTGTCGACATACCCTTCGGTGTCGGGCAATTGCTTGTACAGCTCGTTGTTGCGGTAGAGGTTATAGCCGTTGAGTACAAGCGTTTCGTCGGGTACGCTGGCGGCGATGAACTCTATGTCGTCGATGAGTAATCCCACTTTATTTGACGATATGCAGTGGATAGCTACATACTTGGCGTCGGCGGGGAGTTTGAAACTGTATCGGTTGTAACCGTTCTCGGGGTCTTGTTCAAATCCGTCGGGAACAGTGGTTTCGCTTCCTTCGAGAACGTCGAAACTCTCTATGGCGTTATCGCTGGTGGAATACAGTATTTCAAACTTGTCATACCCCGATGCCCCGAAGTAGTAGGGAATAGAACGAGCCCAGAAACTGAGGCTCTTGTTTCCCTCTTTGAGTTCGGGCAATATGAGATAGTCGTTGTTTGTGCCTTGCAACAAGCTCCAGCAAGCGAAGAGTTGTTTGCCCGAGTGTGCCGTCAATCCGTAGAGCGTAAGTTGGGTAGAGAGCGATTCCGAGTCGGTACTCATCACTTGGAATGCCATGGCTGCGCCTTTGTTGGGATAGTCGGGGCACCACGCGTTGATGAGAGCTGTTTCGGCGCCATCGCCGTCATAGACGGTGTATTCGCCTATTTCTCCGGTGCGGTTGTTGGCGTCGATGCCGCCGATCGTCCATTCCTCGTAGCTCTCGATGTCGTCTGTAACGGGGTCGGGCGTGCAGGTCAAAGCCGGTTTGCTCCATGTGAGCGTTACCGAGTTGCCGTCGGCTTCGGCATTGAGGTCGCCGATAGTCGGATACTTAGGCTGCTCGATCGTAACCGATAGGGTAGCTTCGTTGTTTTGGGCATTGAGGTCGCTTTCAAATTCTATTTTGGCAGTGAGGTCGAATGTCGATGCGTTTACCGGGGCGGCAAATTCTAAGTTGAATGTCGAGTAAGTATCGGGCTGTATGGCCTTGCCTTCTTGTTCGGCAACTAGTTTGTCGCCCGAGTAGATAGCAATTTTATAATCGTTGGCCTCTTGGACGCCGTCGTTATAAATCGTTACTGAGTAATTGGCCGGTTGTGCGCCGATAACCGATTCGGGACCGGTGAATCCGTTCATGACGAGGTCGTTTGCCAATTGGTCGTAAATACGCAAATTGTCGACCATGACATACTCGGCGAGCCAGTCTTCTGTCGAGGCGAGGATACCGATTTGCAGGAACTCGGCGTCGCGATATGCGCCAAGATCGATGCTGTGGCATGTCCATGTGTTTTCATTGCTGTCGCTGGATTTGAAGAGGTCTTTCCATGTCTCGCCCAAATCGGTGCTCAACTGGATGTTGACCTGAGACAATCCGTCGGGATTGTTCACCCACACTTTCAACACGGGATTGGCGAGTTTCGAAATATCGACCTTGGGCGAAACCAGCCGAGCCGATCCGGGGCCGCTGAATGCGATCCAACCATCGTCGTTGTCTTGTGCCCCGAGAACTGTCGAGTAGCTGGTCTGTGAGGCTGCCCAGTCGGCATAATCGCCACTCTCGATATCGACTACCCAAGGACTGTTTTGGGAAACGCCATTGGGCCAAGACTCTGTGAACGGGGCAGGATAGGGTGTCCCGAAGAGTATGGAATTGGTAGGTGTGGCTTCACCCTCTCCGGCTACACTCTCGGCGCTTACTTGGTAGCTCAGGAGTATTTGACCCTCGTCGGCATTCAACGATTTGTCGGTATAGGAGAGCCCTTCTACTTCCGAGGCGGTCAAGCCGGGTACCGGTTTCAGTTGTGAAATTCGATAGGTCAGTTTTGCGGGATCGATATACCCGCCGTTGATACCGGTGGTGGGAGCTTCCCACGAGATGACGGCTTCGTTGCCTCGTTGCACCACGCGCGGATTTATCACGGCGGTGGGAGTGTCTATACCTATGTAAATCGTGCATTCGGCTTCATAACCTTCCCCGGCCTCGTTGAAGAAGACAATCGAATAAGTGTTGAATCCGTTTGCGGCTTTGCTGTCGGTGATGCTTACTTCTTGCCCGGGTTGCGGGTTCTCGATAGTGCCGACGAGGAGCCCTGTCGAGTCGTTGCTAATCTCGGCTTTGACAAGGGTTGTCAACTCGGTGCCATTGGCTCGTTGCGAGGGAGCTATGGCCGTGATGGTGGCGCTCAGAGCCCCTTCGGGAGCGGCGGTGGCATTCATCTCGCTGGCGGCAGCCGGTGCGAGGGCGTTGGTCGGAGCCGAAATCTCCAAAGAATAAATATATAGAGAGCCCATGTATTTCTCGCTGATGCCGTGTATGCCTATGTGGAATAGTCCATCGGATTGGGGCGAGAATGTGGCTTGGAAAGTCTCGGATTCCGAAGTGGTAAATTCCGAAGGTTCGATGATTACGTTGGTCAAAGCCTCGGCCGTGGGGGCAGTCCCATATTTGACTTCGAATCGCTCGGTGTATAATTTTGAACTCGAACGTCCTGTGATGGTGAGTGTGTAGAGGTGCCCGGCCTTCAAGTTCATGGGCGGAGACACAATCCAGTCGTCGGCGTCGAGGTCGCGGTTGTAATTGAGTTGAGCGCCGTTGACGGTAGCGGTCCATTCTTTATCGTCATGGTTGGCGTTGATGATGGTGTACAGGTCGAAACTGTCCATCGATCTGAACTGGTGGCTGTAAGGTGGATCGAGATACGATCCGAGAGTGATGCCGGGCGATTGGGCTGGCGTGCTTTGTCGGCCGTCGGCCGTAGCCGAAACTTCATAATAATATTCGCCCAAGAGGTCGGGAAGAGCGTGGTCGATGGCGGTAGTGTCGGTAAGTTGGTCGGCGACGACTTGATTGTCGGGTTGGCGCACGACGCGGTAAGAAAGTTTATCCAAGTCGATATAGCCGTTGTGTTCGCCTTGCGTCACGGCATTCCATGTAATGGTGACACTATTGTCGTCGAGTTGGGCGGTGACCCCTTCGGCGGCAGCCGGAGTGTCTGTCCCGACAAAGAACTGAGTGCGGTTCGAAGGTCCTGCGCCATTGGCGTTTTTAACGACAATATTCAACAGGTGGCTTCCCTCGGCCAGAGAAACGGGAATTTCGACGGTCGAGCCGGCAGCCTTTGTATCCGATTCGACAATTTCGTTATCGATTTCGACGGTGTAGTCTACGTTGCCGCTAAGGGAATTGCCTCCGACTGTGACTGTCGGTAGCGTGAACGATATGGTTCCCGAGAGGGCGGCTCCTTCGAAGTCGACCGTCACGTCGGTGACGCTCCCCGGGCCTTCGAGGTCGGCATTGGGGCTTAGAGAGTATAATCCCACAAACTCTTCCAAATCGTCGAATGTGCCGAGCAAGGTCGCTGCGCCCGTGTTCGTGTCGACTTGGTAGATGCCCGAGAAGTCTTCGTCGCAGGCTGCCCAATAGAGTTGTTTGGTCGTGAAGTCGAAGCACCCGCTTTGTTGGTAGGCAGGTTCGAATCCGGTCGCTCCAATCAAGTCGTAGGAGCCGTTTTCTATATCGAATTTATAGAGGTCGCCCATTTGGGAGATGCCATAAACCTCGCCCACCGAGTTGGCGGCGATAACTACAAAGCCGGCGGGGTAGTCATTGTCGTCTTTCAGCATGATGTCGCACATGTTGTCGACCTCGCCCGTTTCGAGGTCGAGCGTGCCGAATACATAACCGTTTTTAGAAGTGTTGTAGAAAGCCCCATAAATCTCCCCGTCGACCGGGTTCCATGTCATATCGGTCGAGATTGTGGTCAAGGGGATTTCCTTGCGGCTCACTTCTTCCCAAGTATCTATATCGTAGCATATCAATTCGTTGCTCATGGTCGTGCCTCCCCATTCGGAGTAGGTGATGCAGTAGAGGTATTTCCCGTCGACGAGGGTCGCCCCGCCGTTGGCGCCTAAGGGTCCCGATTCGGGAATGTGAACCAACGAGACTTCGGGGTTCTCCACCGCATCGAATTGGTAGATACCCATGGCACTACCATCGTTTCCCCAGCTGTTGGCAAAAATGAGGTTCCCGTAGAGGGTAACGCCGGTGGCTGTGTTTTTCAAAACGGGAGAAGGCTTGTTACGGGCCGATGTCTTGGCGGGAATATCGGCAGGTCGGTCCGATAGATTGCGTGGCGCGATAAGGTTCGCCATTGCTCCTATATGCGCCGATAGCAACAATAGGATACAAAAAGAGGTTAGGTTTTTTCTCATGGTGAGATGGTATTTTGGTTTAAAAAATTAGGTTATATGCAAATATATTCATATTATAATATTATAGAAACTTTGTCATTTTTTATCGGTTGTTTTTTAATGTTATTTAATTTCGGCAGCTTTCTTGTCTAAAAATTTGTTGTTGATTTGTTATGAAAGTTTTTCGTTTGATTGTTTTGTGAAAAACTTTTTATGAAATATGGAAAGAATTGATAGAAATAGCGCCAATCTATCTACAATGTGTCACAATGGAAAATGCGACCTTCCATTTGTTTGGAGTGCACGATTTATTTGTGATAACTTTCGAATTGTATTACATTTGTGTAATAAATGTTGTAAAAATTTTCGTATGAGTATATTGGAATCGGGAAAGCCGGTAGGGTTGGCATGCGATCACGCCGGATATGAGATGAAGCAAGTAGTGATGCAAGAGCTCGACGCTCGTGGAATTGCCTATAAGGATTTCGGGACCTATTCGACCGATAGTTGTGATTATCCCGACTTTGCCCATCCGTTGGCCCTTGCGGTAGAAGCAGGCGAGTGCTACCCCGGGATAGCGATTTGCGGCAGCGGCAACGGGATAAACATGACGTTGAACAAACATCAGGGGATTCGAGCCGCTCTTTGCTGGACACCCGAAATAGCCTCGTTGGCCCGTCAGCACAACGACGCCAATGTGCTGGTAATGCCGGGACGTTTTATCTCGGCCGATTTGTGTCGGCAAATGGTTGAGATATTCTTGAATACCCCGTTTGAGGGAGGGCGTCACCAGCGGCGCATCGATAAGATACCAGTAGGGCGGTAGAGCCGTTTACCATTCGACCTCTACCGACACATTGCGCACATCGCCGGGAATGGGCGGTTTCTCTTTGGTGACGATGAGTTTGCCGCCGGTAATCTGCGGGAATCGTTGCCCGATAGCCGTGACAATGCGTCCGGCCACATGTTCGAGCAGGCGCGAGGGAATAGCCATCTCGTCCGATACGATTTGGCATACCTCGGCATAGTTGACCGTGTCGCTCAACTCGTCCGACGCGAGTGCGCGGGAGAAATCGGTATAAAGCGTTATTTCTACCCCGAAATAGTTTCCAGTCGTTCGCTCCTGCGGCAGTACGCCATGATAGGCGTAAAAGCGTATGGAACCTATATGTATAGCTGTTTTCATAAGAGAAAAATATCTGAGGACAAAAGTAGTGAAAGGTGAGTGCCGGGGCAAATGAAAACGAAGTTTTTAATTTGACTATGCCGCTCCATATCCTATATGATAAAGATAGAGAAAGGGGTTTACAAAAGACTATGAATGTTTTTTATACCCCCCCCTGCGGCTGTGCCGGAATAAAAAATAGACGGCATATTTTGGTTATGTGGCGAAAAAATCGTTACTTTGCACCGCTTTTCGTAATCTCTGGCAGGAAAAGTGGCCTGTTATATTACGTTTCAGTATAAACATTTTAAATAGCTATTAAAAATGGATTTAGTAAAGATTGCAGAAGAAGCATTCGCATGCGGTAAAGAGCACCCCGAGTTTCGCAGTGGTGACACGATTACCGTATCGTACCGTATCAAAGAGGGAAACAAGGAGCGTATCCAGCAATTCCGCGG
>CALUFO010000023.1 GCA_944320015.1 uncultured Barnesiella sp.
TTTTTACCCTCGGCACTGAAAACGGATGTCATTCCGATTTTTTTTCCTAATAATCCTGGCATTTCTACTTAATTTTTTAGATCACACTTTAATTTCTACATCTACTCCGCTGGGCAATTCCAACTTCATCAAAGCGTCTACGGTTTTTGCAGTAGAGCTGTAAATGTCGATAAGACGCTTGAATGAAGACAGCTCGAATTGCTCTCTCGATTTTTTGTTTACGAAAGTCGAGCGGTTCACCGTGAAGATACGTTTGTGCGTGGGCAGGGGGATAGGCCCGCTTACCACTGCTCCCGTAGCTTTCACCGTCTTTACGATTTTCTCGGCCGACTTGTCTACCAAGTTGTGGTCGTAAGACTTCAATTTAATTCTGATTTTTTGGCTCATATTGATATTGGATTGTTTAATTACAATAAATCTACTCTACCGTTTACTTCGGTCAATACATTCTTGGCTATCGAAGTGCTTACCTCGGCATAGTGCGAGAACGACATGGTCGAGGTGGCGCGACCCGAAGTAATGGTACGCAAGGCGGTCACATAGCCGAACATCTCGGCCAAGGGAGCTGTCGCTTTCACGATGCGGGCACCCGAGCGGCTCGATTCCATGCCTTCGATTTGGCCACGACGCTTATTCAAGTCGGAGATTACATCACCCATGCTTTCCTCGGGTGTTACAACCTCGATCTTCATGATAGGCTCGAGCAATACGGGGCCGGCCTTCTCACAGGCTTTCTTGAATGCTTGGATAGCACAGAGTTCGAACGACAACTGGTCGGAGTCGACGGGGTGGAACGAACCATCGATAACCGTTACTTTGAGGCTGTCAACCGGATAGCCTGCCAACACACCGTTCTTCATAGCGGTAGTGAAACCTTTTTGTATCGACGGAATGAACTCTTTGGGAATGTTACCACCTTTTACTTCATCGACAAATTCCAATCCGCTCTCTTCGCGGGTCGAGGGCTCTACACGCACGATAATATCGGCAAACTTACCACGACCACCGGTTTGTTTCTTGAAGACTTCGCGCAACTCAACCGGCTTGGTGATAGCTTCTTTGTAGGTAACTTGGGGACGACCTTGGTTACATTCTACCTTGAACTCGCGTTTCAGACGGTCGATAATGATTTCGAGGTGCAACTCACCCATACCGCTGATCACGGTTTGCCCGGTCTCTTCGTTGGTTGCCACTGTAAAGGTGGGGTCTTCCTCGGCAAGTTTTTGCAACCCGATGCCCAGTTTATCCAAGTCTTTTTGTGTCTTGGGCTCAACAGCGATACCAATCACAGGTGCGGGGAAGTCCATAGCCTCGAGCACGATAGGAGCGTCTTCGGCACACAGGGTGTCACCGGTGCGGATATCCTTGAATCCAACACCTGCTCCTATATCGCCGCAGTCGATAGATTCTTTGGGGTTCTGTTTGTTGGAGTGCATTTGGAACAAACGAGACACACGCTCTTTCTTACCCGAACGAGAGTTGAACACATAGGAGCCGGCAACAACTTCACCCGAATATACACGGAAGAAGCAGAGACGGCCCACATACGGGTCGGTAGCAATCTTAAAGGCGAGCGCACACATCGGCTCGGAGAAAGAGGGGTGACGAACAACCTCTTTTTCGGGGTCGTTCACATCGTGACCGACTACGGCGGGCGTATCTACCGGGCTGGGCAAGAATGCGCACACAGCGTCGAGCAGGGGTTGCACACCTTTGTTTTTGAACGAGGAGCCGCAAATCATCGGTACGATTTGCATAGCCAATGTTCCTTTGCGAACGGCGCGGATAATTTCCTCTTCGGTAATCGTAGCAGGGTCAGCAAAGTATTTTTCCATCAACTCGTCGTCGCACTCGGCGATTTTCTCGAGCATTTTGTCTCTCCACTCGTCGCATTCGGCTTGCAAGCTGGCGGGAATCTCTTCCACGCTGTAATCGGCACCCATCGTCTCGTCGTGCCAGTAGATTGCTTTCATGCGAATCAAGTCGACAACACCTTTGAAAGTCTCCTCGGCCCCGATAGGAACTTGGATGGGGCAAGGATTTGCGCCCAACACTTCTTTCAACTGGCGAACCACTTCAAAGAAGTTTGCACCCGAACGGTCCATTTTATTTACATATCCGATACGGGGAACATTGTATTTATCGGCTTGACGCCATACAGTTTCCGATTGGGGTTCTACACCGCCTACGGCACAGAATGTAGCGACAGCGCCGTCCAACACACGCAACGAGCGCTCTACCTCTACGGTAAAGTCGACGTGCCCCGGAGTATCGATAAGGTTGATTTTGAATTTTTCGCCTTTATAATTCCAGAAAGCGGTGGTAGCGGCAGAGGTGATCGTGATACCACGTTCTTGCTCTTGCTCCATCCAGTCCATGGTAGCGGCACCGTCATGTACCTCGCCGATTTTATGCGTCAACCCCGTATAGAACAAGATACGTTCCGAGGTCGTAGTCTTACCGGCATCGATGTGTGCCATGATACCAATATTTCTGGTATACTTCAAATGAGCGTCTGATTTTGCCATTTTCTTTATTCCTTATTTATTCAATTAAAATCTAAAATGAGCGAATGCACGGTTAGCCTCGGCCATCTTGTGCATATCTTCTTTACGTTTGAATGCGCCACCTTGCTCGTTGTAAGCGTCGACAATTTCGGCAGCCAATTTGTCGGCCATCGTTTTGCCTCCTCTTTTACGAGAATAGATAATAAGATTTTTCATTGAAATAGATTCCTTACGATCGGGGCGGATTTCCGTAGGTACTTGGAAAGTAGCACCACCCACACGGCGAGATTTCACCTCTACTTGGGGAGTAATATTTTCGAGGGCTTTCTTCCAAATTTCGAGGGCCGATTTCTCCTCGTTGGGCAATTTCGATTTCGCAATCTCCAATGCGCTATAAAAAATAGTATAGGCAATATTCTTTTTGCCGTCATACATCAAGTGGTTTACAAATTTCGAAACCCTTACATCATTGAACACGGGGTCTGGTAATACAACCCGTTTCTTTGGTTTTGCTTTTCTCATTTTTTACAATAAATTGTCGTTCTTGTTTTTGGTTGCTGTTCTTTACATCTTCAACGAAATCCGCCGATTTCATTTACTCAACCCAATCAGCCTATCCAATAAACGCGAACCAGTGTTTGACACTAATTCTTTTTAATTCTCTGTGCTGGCTTTTTATAAAAGGTGTCGATTATTTCTTACCTTTTGCGGCAGGTGCAGCTCCTGCTTTAGGTCTCTTGGCGCCATATTTCGAGCGACGTTGTGTGCGGCCACCTACACCGGCAGTATCCAACGTACCACGTACAATGTGATAACGTACACCAGGGAGGTCTTTCACACGACCGCCACGTACAAGCACGATCGAGTGCTCTTGCAGGTTGTGACCTTCACCGGGGATGTAAGAGTTCACCTCTTTTCCGTTGGTTAAACGTACACGAGCAACTTTACGCATGGCAGAGTTAGGTTTCTTAGGAGTCGTCGTGTAAACTCTCACGCATACACCACGTCTTTGGGGACATGAATCCAATGCGGGAGATTTACTCTTGTCTTCCAATACAACCCGTCCTTTTCTTACTAATTGTTGAATCGTAGGCATTTCTTAGAACTTTTTTAAAAATCTTTTTACTTATAAATTCCTTTTATTTTTCTCTTCTTTCAAGACACCAAAATCGGCCATTACTTTCACACAATCAATCGATTATATAAAAATATTGACCTTTTACAGCATCAAAAGTGGTGCAAAGATAAACACTAAATCACTAAAAACCAAATATATTGAGATTATTTTTTAGCACTTTCTCTTTATGCCACAAATTTGCCGTTCCCACATATTACCTTGGGGCGGATCACTCAAACGGCTCGATTTCCTCAAACCCGAGCCCCCTTGTATCTTTTTCCGAAAGCAGCATATCGGCAGGTTTGATAGGCCACTCCACTCCCACATGAGGGTCGTTGTAGAGCAATGTGACTTCGGCCTGAGGAGCATAGACATTGTCTACCTTGTAACAGAATTGCGCCGTCTCGCTCAACACGGCAAAACCGTGGGCAAAGCCGCGAGGAACGAAAAGCTGCCGTTTGTTTTCGTCGGAGAGTTCCACACCCATATATTGCCCGAACGTGGGCGAAGAGCGGCGCAAATCTACTATCACATCATACACACGGCCTTCGGTCACCCGCACCAACTTGGCTTGCGACCATTGTCCCCGTTGAAAATGAAGGCCCCGCAACACGCCATAACTCGAACGCGACTCATTGTCCTGTATGAAATCGACCGGTCCTATATACCTGTCGAAAAGTTCTTTTTTATAACTCTCCATAAAATAGCCTCGGCTGTCGCCAAAAACTTGCGGCTCTATGATAAACGCGCCCTTTAATTTCTGTTCTATAAATTTCATTATTATTAGTTTTCTGCAAAAATAGCACAAACCAAGAGCCGGAACAAATTTATCGATAACGTATTGCCTAAAAAACATTTTCTCAAACGCCCAACAGCCAGCTCGCCGGGAGCCGGCCAACACAACAATTCGATTCATGGAGATTCCAAGCTGGTTTGGCTCTTCAACTGCAAAGCCAAAGACAGCACCTTCCACACCTTCATCGGATCGGAGAAAACACCTCTCCCCATGCTCTCCCAAGCCTGTTCCAAACGAGGGAAATCAAACCACTCCGAGACTCGCGTGTAACGCAAGCCCAAAACCGTCTCGTCTCCCCACGGCTTCAAATCTTCGGGAAGGGCGCATTGCTCTCCCGGTTCTTGTTGCGGAGCAAATCTTATCCTCTCGGAGAGCAACGGCGCAACGACTTTGTCGGAAAACCAAGACTTCCGCTTTTCCCCCGAAGACAAACCTTCGCCCAAAGCAAAAACAATCTCGAGCAAATTGTGGTTCAAAAACGCATTCCTTATCTGAACCCCATAATACATGCTCATCTTATCGGCGCTCCTCAGCAAATGCGGCACACGCTCATAGCACAAATCGCAGAATCGCAAATTGTCATTTCCCGAATCGAACAGGTGCCTATATCCGGGTTTCCGAGCCAGCCGCCGGAACTCGACAGATAAAATTTCCGACGGTACCACCGACGTAAACCGCTCTCCCGGCAACGAAACGTCTTCTAAAAGATCGTGAAGCCCCCACCCTCCGCTCAACACCCCGACACCTCGCTTGCGCATGACTCTGAAAAAGGCCGAAAACGCAACCATCTCCATACCGTCGATAGGCTCTTCCTGCCACCGTGCCAAGGAATCGAGTTCTTTCAACAACATCGTTTTCGTAATTTTCACCTGCTCCATCGGGAGCGACGTCCCCGACAACATATCGGCGCTCCACAACACACTGCTGTGATGCAGTTTTCCCCGATAGTGCATATAGCTTTTCAGACGTTTCGGCATCGGCTCACCGCTCATCAAGGCCAAATACAACGCCGATTCCAGACTCCCGTTCAACGACAACCCCTTCGACATTTCGCCCATAAGGCTATACCCCACGCTACGCCGCATCTGGTCTACAAACGCCTCCGACAGGCGCTCGGGCGACTCATCGCTCCACCGCATCACCTGCTTCTCAAATTCATACCACTTCTTTTCGGACAATGAATAGCCATTGTAGTGCAAAACAAATCCGGGCGGAAGCTGATGGACTCCCTCCCAAAACGTTTCATACGGAGCCCCATAAGTGGAATAGGCGAGGTAGCTTGCCCAGCGCTCGGCCGACAACAGCGGACGTATTCCACCCGCAAACAACGCCTTTATCTCCGAAGCGAAAAACAAATTACCCCGATGCGTGGCATAATACAACGGCTTTACCCCGAAACGGTCGCGGCAAAGCAACAAATCTTCCGACCAACGGTTATATACCACTATCGAGAAATAGCCCTCGAATTGCGAGAAACAATCGTCGCCCCACCGATCGTATGCCTTCGCAATGACCTCGCACACGCCCCGAGTCGAGAAATCATAATAGTTTCCGAGCCTACCACGCACCTCTTCATAATTAAATATCTCCCCGTCGAGCATAACGACATGACCGGTATCGGCATCTTCGAAAGGCTGCTTCGGCGCCATAGCCGAGTCGATCGTCTGCTTTCGATTGTGCACCAATCCCACCCGGGCATCGACAAAAGAAGAGACCCAACAATTGGGCTTCCCCTCTCCCCGATGATGCTGTGCCCCAGACATGCGGAACAAAACTTGTTCCAAATGGTCTACTTCTCCCACAATCCCCGACAAACCGCACATAACCGCTCACCTCCCCTGTTTTAGATCTATTCGTGAAATCTGGACTCGCACACCCGGTGGAACAAATCGCCCAATGTGTTCGTATTGGAAAAATCCTCCGGAGTAACCTCCACATGATACTCCTCTTCGAGCATCATGGCCAAAGAGACCTCGAACAAAAAATTCCACTCTTTCAGCCCCTTGTAACTCGTATCCAAAGTGACCGACTCCCGATTGGTCCTATACAACATATCGGCGACCAACTGTACAAAACGGTTCTCTTCCATATCTCTGCTTTTTCTTCATAAACGACTATACAGCCTCATTTGTTCAACCGTGCGCAACCGTCCCACTCTCTGTTCTATAAGAGAGAAAGGAAAAAGAATAGAAGCCCTATTTTTTTGATTTTCCATAAGATTTACACTACCTTTGAAGTTCAATAAATTACATTCTTGATTATGAAAAATATCATTCTTTTTGATAGCGACCAACAACACCTCGAGCTCTTGCCGCTGGCTTTCACTCGTCCGGTCTCGGACATTCGCATAGGTATCCTCACTATACGGGAAAAATGGGAGCGCCACCTCCCCGGGAACTACTCCTACTTAACCCCCGAGTACATGGCCGCCAAGTATCCGGCCTCATACACCGCCGACAACTTGTTTGTGGCCGGCCATATCCTGCCCGACAGCGCTTTGGTGAAACAAATCGCCGAACTGAATCCCAGCGACGCCATTTCCCACAACGGAGAACTTGTCGCATTCCGGGGGAGCGAAGCCGATTTCCACGACAAACGATATTCCCGCACAATCGAATGCCAACAAGACCCCCATTGCATCAGACACCTCTATGACATTTTCCTGCAAAACGGTGAATGCCTCGAAGCCGATTTCAAATTGATCACCGGCGGCCGCCGCACCAGCCAAAAGCTGAGCGACTCGAACCGCATCATCGGCGACCCCTGTTTCCCCGACGGGACACCCAAAATATTTTTGGAACCGGGCGCCCGTGCCGAATGTGCCATTTTCAATGTCACCAACGGCCCCATATACTTGGGTGCCGATAGCGAAGTCATGGAAGGAAGCTGCATTAGAGCTCCATTTGCAGCCTGTGAACATGTCGTGGTCAACATGGGAACCAAAATCTACGGCGCTACCACACTGGGACCCTTTTGCAAAGTGGGTGGTGAACTGAACAACGTCGTCATGTTTGGTTTTTCCAACAAGGCTCACGACGGCTTCCTCGGAAATGCCGTCATCGGCGAATGGTGCAATCTGGGTGCCGGAACCGTTGCCTCCAACCTGAAAAATGATTATAGCGAAATAAAACTGTGGAACTACCCGACCCGCCGGTTCCTACGCACCCACCTGCAATTCTGCGGACTTATCATGGGCGACCATTCCAAAGCCGGCATCAATACCATGTTCAACACCGCTACCGTCGTGGGAGTGGGAGTGAACATACACGGCGCAGGATTCCCCCGCAACTTCGTCGCCTCGTTCAGCGAGGGCGGAACTGCCGGATTTACCGATGTGCAACTGTCTAAATTCTATGCTATCGCCGAGAAGATGATGGCGCGCCGCGGACGCACACTTACCGACGCCGACAAAACAATTTTCGAAGCAATTTACAATCAAGCCGAACAATTAAAATAAAATTCGTATATTTGCACAAACAAATAAAACACAAGAGCCTATGTAAATAACCTATCGTTTTTAAGACATATATAAAAAAGCGTTAGCTTTTATTCTTGTATCTCAGAATCTGGAAAATTCGAATACACATTCAAGAATATAAAGTCTCAACGTCTGCGTCATATGGCGCGGGCTTAACTTTATTGAATGTGTAGGTATTTTCCAGAACCTTGAGATACAATAAAGTTAGGTTCCGCGTATTTTTTATATCTGTCTGTCACCATTTTCAAAACAATCCGATTTGGGACCGGTCGGAGATTTAACGCTTTATTTCGTATGAAACGTTTACTTTTTCAAATTTCTATCTTTTTACTTTTAATCCCTATTCTATCGTCGTGTGAAAAAGAATACGACACCAATATCGACCCGGTTTGGAGCAGAGGAATGATCAAGGACGGCGGAGCTTTGGAATTTCTCAATAAAGAAATTATTGTTGTTTGGAACAACGGCCGGATAGAAGGCGCCGAAAACCGAATGACCACCTTTACCGATTTGGGACGGCAACAAACCGAAAATGTCGATTTGAACAATATTATCATCGAACAAGAGGGTGAGTCGTTCTGTATCCCGCAACTCGCACACCTCTACTTCGTGCATCAAGCGTGGGAAAGCTCCTCCAAAATACAAAACCATTGCGGGTTTTTCCTCGTGACCGAGTTTTTAAGTAATCAAGAAGGGGTGATTATTCTATCGTCGGAATACACGCCTTCAAGTTGGGAATGGACAGGTCGATAAAAACGCACAGAGGGGATATTTAAATAAACGATGACCTCCCATTTCGACGAGGGCTGCCACAATCCGGCCGTCCTCGTTTTTTAATCGCAAATACATCGTCTGTCGTTCTTCTTCTCATGCAAAAGGAAAGCCCCCTGACTTATCCGAACAACAGATAAAACAGAGGGCTTTCCCACAAAGGCTTAATCGGTTTAACGCCGTGTCACACGGAGTTTGGCCATTTTGGCCGCCGTCTTCACGATATAGACACCTTCGGGCACAGCCGACATATCCATGCACAGCGTTCGGTCGCCATTCGAGACTGCCACGGCAATCATACGTCCCGACAAGTCATAGACAAATACAGGCTCGTCCGCATGGAGGCCGGTTATATAAATATTCCCTTGGGCGGTCGTAATGCTCACACCATCGCTTTCTATGTCGCCTATACCGCTCGTCATAATTCTAACGACGTTCGAGCCAACCTCGCCGTAACCGGTGTACACAGCCTTGACTTGGTACTCATAATACCCGGTCGCTTGTTCTTCCCGGTCGAGATAAGTCGTTTCCGATATAGGCTCATCGGTCAATTTATCTCCGTTACGATAGACATTGTACCCGTCGAATGCAAAGAGCGACGACGAAGCCTCTGCGACAGAAAGCGAACGCAATTTCTGTTTGGCGCTTGTTTTTGCTTTGGAAACGATAAAATCGGGCAAAGCCAACGCTTCGGTCGCAGGAGCAGGCTCGGCATACGCCCTGAGCGACAGCGTGATATTCCAGTTCCCGTCGATACCGTTGTCGGTAAGGGTTTCCCACGTTACCCCGTCGGCCGAGTAAAGGTCGCCTCGCCCGGTTCGAGCGGGACCCTCATCATACCCGAGAGGAACCGAAATCTCATTATGCTCCACATAGATCGCCACTCTGAGCGTGCGATTCGGATTGATTCGAAGCGGGGTATCGAGCCTGATCGTATTGAAACTATACTGCTTGATACTTTGAACATACTGCATGCGAACAAGGTCGGTTCCTTCATACACAAGGAGGAACATCTGATTCGGGATTTGATTTACATAAACCTCTACCTCCGACAGCGAAAGCGATTCATACGGTTGAAGCTCGTCGGCTGTCCATTGCACCCCGGCGAAATATTCGCCTCCACTGGGCAAACCGGCAGCGTCGTGAACCGTACCGCTATGCCACTTCAAATTCACGGCATCGCCCAAAGCCGGAGCGCTCCAATGGAGACGCACCCCTTCATCGACCCGCTCGACTGAGAGAACTCCCGGCGCTTGGAAGTTATTGCTGTAATCGACGTCGACCGTCACTGCGGGCGAAAGGTTGCTTACCGCCGACGACTTATATAATGCGCCCACTTGGTATGTATAGGTTCCCGGCAAGAGGTTGTGGTCGGTATAACTTACCGTTGTCACCGCCTCGGAGTTGAGTCGCACGCCATCGCGATACACATAATACCCATATATCTGTTCGAGAGATTCGTCACTCATCGATATGGCGTCGATATACTGCACCGGATCTCCGGCAGCATGTTTAAGGGCGACGCAGCGCACCGACTCGGGAAGCGTGAATGTCGATTTCTTCCAAGCCTCGGTCGTGGAGACAGACGCATGTTGAATAAAGTCTTCCATCAACAAAGATTCTTCGGTCGAGGTATAAACCACGATATTCCCTGTTCCTTGACGGTCATCGGCATTACGCGCGACAAACGAGAATATCTTATCGGCGCCGTCGGTATGGGCAATCGGTATAAAAAGGATAGCCTCATCGTCCGAGGTGGAGGTAATCGACAAATCGCCTTCATATGCGGCGGCCGACGTAACCGTCCATGAGTCGTTCTGGTTGGTCCACCCACTGTGAACGAACGCCGCACCGTCGGCTATATCTTCGGCGCTTTCATAAACCTCGGCAACCTTGGTATATGGGTCGGCAAACGAAATGTGCACATCATATCCGCAAGAGGCTTGCACAGCTTTCACGTCGGTAGGTACAAGTCCCTCTCCCGTCTCGTCGATAACCACGACCGTCTCTTGCGAAAGAGCCGATGCCGACCCGTCGATATAAACCGTTTGCACGGCATATTCGTATTCGCCCGGCTCGGTTACATCGATTTCAAAAGCACGATGTTTAATCGGAGTTTCATTAATGGGACTTCCATTGCAATACACATTGTATCCTTCCACGCCTTCGAGGCTGCCGGGATCCAAGAAGATAAAATAGGACGAGTTGGAGTCTTGCAACAAAAGTGCCAAGAAAGACAATCCGTTAGGCAGTTTTACAACCGACATACCGCCGGCTATGCCCGAACTGGTTTCCAACTCGGCATATTCACTCAAATCATACATGGCGACAAGTTCGTTGGTGCCGGCATCGTAACGTACCAATACATAGGGATTCTCATATCCTTGCTCAAAAGCATACAGTGAGCCGTTGAAATAGGCTGTACCGGAAGCCCCTTTATATACAGGGCCGGTGGCGAGTTTCCCGCCCCGTTTGTTCACAAGGATACTCGTCTCCCAGTCACCGACTTCAAAGCCGCCCCGCCCGTTGTCGAGGTCAGGAATATAGGCGATATGCCGGGCAACCTCCGATATAGTGAGAGTCTCCACGAGAGTTTGCTGCGCCATATCTATTTTGTAAATCGAGGTCTCGGCGGTAGTCGCATAGAAATATTCACCGTCGTATGCAAGATTCCATATACCGCTCTCGATGCCCTCGATGACAATCGTCTCGAGGAACTCGCCGTCGAGCGAATATTTATTAATCGCTCCCGAAGTGGAATAGAGCGAGGAATATACATACTCACCATCAGACACAATGGCCAACTCGTTGGGTATATATCCCCTGAATTGACTGACATACTCGGGATAACCCTCCCGGGCTGTCACCTTGAATGTATTCAAGTCCACAGGGAAATTCATCTCTCCCTCTACCGGATAGTTCCAACGCAGACGCACTTTGCTGTTTAGCTCTACTTCGGCAGTCAACTGCGACGGCGCGACAGGCTCTCCCAATTCCAGAATCTCGACACGAGACTCCGACGAAAATGCCGAAGTTCCGCCAGAGGTATAAACCGACTTCACTTGATAGGCATATACGCCCGGCTCGGTCACCTCATCGACATATTGGGTGTCGGTAACAAGTTCGCTATTTATCTTCACTTCGTCGCGATAGACATCATAGCCGGCCGGAGCCTCTTCCTCGTCTGTAGCCGGAGCGAAATGGGCAGCGATATTCAGGTTACCCGTACCGCAACCCATACGGCGGCAAGTCGTCCAATCCACTCCATTGGTAGAAATCAGATTACTTACACCTTCGACAGCCGTGCCTTCGTCCATTCCGATAGGCAGTACTCCCGCATCATGGACAACAAGAACACAAACCATATATTCGTGGCCGCGCTCGATAGTCACCGGGCTCTCCAACTCAAACGTATTGAACTGGCCATAAACGACACTTCCCAAATCGAGGGTCTGGTTGGTTGCAATCTTCCCGTCTTTGTATATCCTCAGCGACAAAGCCATGCAAATATCGTTCACATAGACATCGACCTTATCGAGTTGCATGCCACGATATTCATTCAAATCTTTCAACCCCCATTTTATTCCGGCAAAGAAATAACCGCCGTCGGTCAACCCTACACCTGTGCCGAAAGTCCCGTTGTCATATCGGAGAATAGCCTCGGTTTGCCTCTTCATACCGGGTTTTTCCCACGACAAAGCGACAATCTTGTTCTGCGAAACCGATGCCGTTAAACCTGTGGGCGCAAAATAAGGCGCTCCCACAAGCATATCCACATAAACCGAGTCGGAAGGATTACTCTCTTGCTCACCATACAGGGCGGTTACCGCATAATAATAACCTCCCTGAATAAGATTGTTATCTACATAAGCCTGTTCTGTCACAGGGTCGGTGTTGATTTTCACTCCGTCTCGATAGACATTATACCCCGAAGGAGTGGAGGCCGACCCGCCATTCTCCCATGCGAGACTTACGTTCACATCGTCGGTACATGTCGCCGACAATTCCACCGGGCGAGGCGTCGCGCTCGGGCCGGTCACCTCATACCCGACCGTCAAGTTGCAATCGCCGGTAAGCTCGGGAATGTTATATACTTTGAGATTGGTACTATAACTCTCACCCTCCTCTCCATTGCGGGCATCGAAAGCGATGGTTATCTCTTGTGACTCTCCCGGTTGCAACACTCCGGTCTTGGGCGAATAGGACAACCATTCATCGACCCGGCAAAGTTCATACACATATATGCGAGCCGGCGACTGCTCCATGATACCTACCAGAGAGAGGGTTCCGTCGACCAAAGCGGTCGTCGTCTCTATACCGGCTCCATAGGTCATATAGATATGTTGATAGTCGGGCAAATCGGTCACCTCGTGGCGAACAGAAGTGAGCCGACGGGTATTCAAGTCATATTGACGGAGCTCGATATAATCCACACCATTGGAACTCAGTTCCTCGTGACTGAGCCACAAATAAGGCCCGCCGGGCGTGACATCGTCGTAGGCCGAGCCATAAATGTCCAAATCCTCGGTGTCGGAAATCGAACGCACACTCACGGTGATTTCGCCCTCGCGGTTAATCCGGCATATCGTATTCGAAGCCCCTGCCCAAAATTCGTCACTCCTCGGGTCATACGCAATATGCGCGATATTGATCGTGGGGTCGTCGACAATCGTAATCGTTTTGACCAAACGTTTGTTGCGTAGGTCGAGTTGATAAATGGTATTGGTATCGTCGCTACCATAGAAATAGGTACCGTCGAACGCCATATCGTCGAGTTTATAATACATGCCTTCCACCTCAAACTCTTCGATAAATTCGCCATTCCGGTCGTATTTATAGAATTTACCTATGTTGTACCACGACGATGTATAGAAATAATCACCATCGAAGACAATGGCCGATTGGAGGTCGCCCGAAGCGTTGAAGCTCTGTTGAAGTTTGAAACGGTTCGAAATATCGCCCGTCCCGGTAGCCGTTTCTTGTTTCAAGCGCCACATGGCCTCGCCATCGCCCGAGTTCGTAAGGGTAACCGTCCGTTCCACTTTCTCCTCGACAATTAGCTCCTCATGCACATCGGTCGTCGAGAATGCGAGATTGGGGCGGGTAACCGTTATCGTGTGGTCGTTCGACCCCGTGGCCAAAACCTCCCATTCCTCTTCATACAAATTATATCCCTCTACATCTACGGTCACCATATACACATCGGCTTCTATTTGAGGAAACGAGATAGTGCCGTCACTCCCCGAAACTACTGATTGACGGCCACCGGTCTTACCGACAATCGTAACCGGGCAGCCGGCAAACGACGATCCGCCGGTCTCGACCGTGAGCTGCGCCGTCGTCCATTGCGGATTCCATATTTTTATATCATCGACATACCAATAATCGATATACGAGGCTTCGATACCGTGCGCACGGAAACGAATCCTGAAAAGGTCACTCGTCAAATGCGGACTCAGGTCAATCAGCTCTTGCCGCCATGTGTAGGTGCCCTCGTCGTTCAAGAAGGATTCCACTTCGACCCATGTGTTATTGTCGCACGACACCTCTACCGAAAGGGTATCTCCCGTCACACTCTCGTAATTGAGCATACGCAAGTCGAAACGTAAATAGGTGTTGGAGCGATCTGGAGTATGCAATTCCCGGGAAACGAGCGATTGCGAATAATTGGCAAGCGACGAAAACTGGTAAGTCGCGCACGGGTCGACAAGCCCATAGGAATAATAGTCTATATCCCATTTGCTGGCATTCCCTTTGTCGTCGACCGGGGTAGACCATTTCTCCCCATCGAGAACCCACGAACTGAAATCGTCCTCAAAAGGCAACAAACGAATGTCGGGCACATTCACCGAAACAGTCTCAGAACGAGCCGACTCGCTATTGTCGGCATAAACCGCCGAAACCTCATATACATAATCACCATAATCGGGAACCTCGTCGGTATATACCACTTCGGTCAACAGCTCCGAATTTACCTTCTCGGAATTGCGATACAAATTGAACCCTATCAGCTTATTCCGGGTGTTTGCCTTCGGTCTCACTTGATTGGTTCCGATAAACAAATCGTCGATAAACAGCATGAACGCATCGTCCGAAACACAATTCACCGTTACATATTTTGCCTCTTTGGGTATCCTGTAACTCTTCAAAGTCCAAGCGACAGGCACCTCCTCATAGTCGCCTTCCGACACCCAAACAAAGTCCGAAGCCCGCTTGCCCGTCGTAGAATATCCCACACGAATGCGTTCAAGCCCGTATGTGTCGTTGTAACTGCGGGCGCGGAAACTTATTTGGAAATCTTCTGTAAAACTCAATTCCGGCGAAATGAGATAATCGTTGTTCTGCTTATCCAGCACGGCAAAGGTGACCAGCATCTTATCCCCCGAATAAGGTTGGATATTGGGGTTATCGGCCACCGAAGGCGAAGTCCTGGCCACATTGAACACGATAAATGCCATCTTAGAGCCTTGATTGGGAAACGATGTGGCAGCCCATGTCACCGTGTTGGCATTATCCATATCGAGATAATCCCACCCTACCGCACCGGGAGAGTCCACCACAAAATCCGAATGCCCCTCGAAATCGTCGAAATAGCCGTCCATCGGCTCCGGATTGTTCCACCGGAGCGTAACCGCCTTATCGTCGACACCGACCAAATGAAGCCCATCGGGCACTCCGTCGGCTGTACCGTTCAGCGATTGACGAACAGGAGCCTCCCAATATTGAGCGGCGGGCGGTGGAGCTACCTGCGCCGGTTTCACTTTTTCCACATTGTCATCGGCCAACAAACCGATAGCCGCCACAGACATCAATGCCAAAGGAATATATCCAATATATTTCATCTTCTTCATTCAATAAATTATTTTACTATCAGTTTGAAAATCTCACTGCCTCGGCTACCCCATACATTCACGAGTATCACACCTTTGTAGCCGGCCACGCCGAAACGACAAGCGCCTTGATTCGACTCGCCGGTGTACAATACAAGCCCGGCCACCGTGGTGCAAGTAACCCTGTCGCCGGCTCGCAGCCCGCTCAGTGTCACATAGCCGCCTTCCACATCGACTTTGACAGCCGACTCCTTTATCTCGTTTATTCCCGACGGACTGTCGTAATAAGCCGGTTTTGAGCTATCGTAAAACAACGACCCGTCGCCCGCCGTTACCCGGGTCACAAACTTCTTGCCTTGCAAGAACTCGCCGGGCGTGGTCTCTTTAATACTCATCGAGGTTTGGTTCCCCACAGAGCCCGAGGCCAGCAGATTCCACACATAACCGTCGTTATAAGCCAAAGTGAGATAATTGATATTCACCATGCGGCCTCCGAAATCGCAAGTAAACCGCAGCCGCCGGTATTTCTTATCCTTAATAAAGTTTTCAAGTATCACCTCTGTACCTTCGGTGTCTACCGACGATACCGTCGTAACACCGCCTACTTGCTCCCAAGCCGAGCCATCGACCGTGCCTTCGATTTTCAACGTACTGGTTCCCAACGGGCCGCCCGAAGTGAGATAAAAGAGGCAGTTGGTGATTCCATCGGGATAGTCGCGTGTCTCCACCACTCCGTCGCCATAGAACGACAACGAGCCGGTGCGTGCGTCAACATTGCCGGTCACGCTCTCCATATCGCTCAACGGCACGAATACCATATTATTGAATACCTCGTCGGTCACCTCGCCAAATTCGAGATAATATCCGGTAGCCCGGGGTATCGGTGTCCACTCGACATTCAACTCGGTGTCGGTCCCGGTAAACGAGGTGATTTGGGGCGTTCCCAATTTTTGAGTCAAATAGTACTCGAACAGCCAGAGGTTAGTTTGCAGTTTTTTCGACCGGCACACCAATGCCAAATAAATCTCTTTCCCGGCATACTCTTTCAAATCGACCTCCTCGGCAACGGCTTGGGAGAAATTATCGGCAAAAGAGAATCGTTTCACCAAATGGAAATCTTCCACCTCTCTCGACTGAGTCGACACATACACATCAAGGTCTTCGACCGTAGTCACCTCGTCCACCCCGCGGACAAAATAAAACGCTCCGTTCTCGGGTACCTTCATACGATTGGAAATCAACCAGTCATCGGCATCATTCCAGTAATCAAACTGATACAATATGGCATTGGCGGCTTCGTCGTAAATCCACGTCGTACCGTCGCCGTTATTATCCACGATTTCCCAGCAATCGAGTTCGCCATTGGTCCACGACGAAAAATCGCCGATAAACGGGGCTTCCAACACCTTACACTCGGTCTTTACCGGGATAGCCGCACCATAGACTACCGACTGGTCGGCCATCACCATATAGGCTCGCACATTATAGAGCGAACCCGGTTCGAGCGGCTCGATCGTAGCACCGGCACTGTTGGCCACATCTACCGTCACATGATTGCCGTCTTTGGTAGGCTCGTCGTTCAATGCCCAGCAGAAGCCCATCTCCTCGATCTCTTGCAATGCCTCTACCACCGTAGCTTCCACATACATCGACGTGTCACGCACCGAGGTGGGCACTTCGGTACGAATCACCGACTGCGGCACAACACCGCCATTCACTTGGAAATAGACCAACCCGCCCATTTCATTGATATTCGTCACGGCCACATCCACAGGCTCGCCGCTCCAAGCTATGGCGGCAGGCGAAGAAGTTGCCGAGAACTCGGTGTTGCCCGAACGGCCGGGATAGGTATCGCCCGCACGGGTGTTGGTGTCGTCGACACCATCGGCGGCGATAATATACATACAACGGTGCTTGGAATTGTTGTTCGGCCCGTTGATCGACCAATACTCCTCGACCATCTCGTCGGTATAATCGTAGTGATAAATGAGCAACCCGTGCGCAGGAATATAGGTATCCCACCCCGTTTGCTGGCGGTTCTCGAGCAAGAACCACTCTACCCCCGTCCCGGCAGCTCTGTCGGGCTGGCAGTCTATATAACGGGCTTCATTCTCGGCCACAGGTTTCAAGACTACGTCCTCGGCCTCCTTCAACTCGACCGGCGAGCACCAGCCCATTTGCATGCGCTCAAAAGCCATCAAGCACGGCGGGGTGCGGCTGTCGTTGTTATAGCTACCCGAAGCATACAGGCAATAGGCTCCCGGATCGATTCCGTAACCGTCGATATACTCGTCGGTATCATACATATCTTTCAGTCCCAGCACATGGCCAAACTCGTGCGTAAACGTACCGATTCCGTCCATCTTTTCACCGGAAGCTCCTACCAACTCGGCCGAACAACCATAATTGTTACAAGTCACCCCATCGATGGCAAAGGCTTGGTCGCCGAGATCCCACGAGTGGGGCCACATGTCATCGGCGTTTCCCGTGCTGGCCTCGCTATAACCGGCGTAAATGATATTCACGTTGTCCATATAACCGTCGCCATCGTTGTCGAACTGGGCAAAATCGATATCGGGATTCGCGTCTTTGGCCATGGTCAAAGCCTCGACAACCATCTCGCGCGGATTCACATCTCCGCCTTCCGACTCGTCATTGGCGGCGTAATAGGCCTGTTCATGTGCCAGCGTATAAGGCCCGAGAACTACAAAATTGGGAATAAACAAGCCCATCGAGTTATCCCGAAAATAGTCCTTCACACTCCCGGTTCCACCATCGACCGAATATCCCGGTTCGTTCAACCATGTGTCGAAATCGGCCGGCTCGAAAACCATCTCCCGGTCCTTGAAATTGACCAAGATAACCAAATACTGGCTCTCCTCGGCGGTGGCGCCGGCCTCGAGCCGAGGAGCCAAAACGCTTTTCTTCAAAATCTGCGCAGGAGCCTTGCGAACGCCCTTGTCAAACGACATGAGCAAATCCATCTGCTTGCGCACCGGAGTCAACTCGCCTATCAATTGTTGCTCTTCGGCACTGCGGTTGGCGACATTGTTCACCCGCTGTGTCGACAACCGGCGCACATTCTTCGTCGCATCTAACCGATCGTATTTATAAAACCCGTCTTTATCCTTCCTAATAAGGAATCCATCGACGGTTGTCGTATAATGGAAGTTCTCATCACCATGTATGCGAATGGTCAAGGCTGTGCCATCGGGCTGTACCACGGTCACCGGATTGGGATTGGATTTCACACCATAGACGTTGCCCGTAACACCAAACAGGAGCCCACATACAAAAGGAATAAATTTCTTTAATCTGGACATGAATTTAGGATTATTGATTAAATAAAAAAACGGTAGAGGCCTTTATACAAGCCTCTACTGTAATTTATACATAAGTTACTCATTCGTGTACCACTACTTTAACCGCATGGCCATTGACTGTCACGATATACAGGCCTTTCTCCAACGGAATTTCCGTGCATTCGCTTATTGTCGCAGCCTTAATCAACTGCCCCGACATATTGTAAACGGCCACAAACGCATCGGGAGTATCGGGAGTGACGATTACCATGCGAGCTCCCGGTATTACCGAACCGGAGGCCGCCTCAATATCGTCTATGCCGGTCTCGATCGCCGCCGAAACATGTATCGTATCACCCGCATAGGCTTGCTCGACTTTCATCAAATAAGAACCGGCCTCGATAACCGTATAGTTCAACTCATAAGAACCGATATAATCGGGAGCCTCACCATACACATAGTTTGCAATCGCCAACGAAGTGTTCAAGTCATCGGCCTTATACAAGGTCATCGTGAAATAATCGGTCGACGAGATCGTTACTTCTCCTTCGTTGAAATAGGCTCCATACCAAACCGGATTCAGGCGGGAAGCGGCAATAAGCTCGTTATCCCCTTCGGTGAGTTCGATGGGATACGCACTCGTTTCGCCCGGCTCGAAATCGCGTATTTCAAATGTAAGCGATTTATCGCTCTGTGCCGTCACCATAGTGACCTCCACATAGAACAACTCGTTCTCGGCTGCCACGAAAGAGCCTGAATATACAGTGCCTTCGCTGCTCGATTGCATAATCATAGTCGGATAATTATCGTTTTCACGATAAACTCCTACCGAAGGATATCTATACGAAGAGGTCATCACATAATCTATGTTGGCGCTTATCGTGAGCATTCCCTCCTGAGGTGCCGTATATCGATACCAGAATGTTTGGGCTTTTTCGGGGATAGCAGCCGTATTCCCTTCAACTACGATAGCCGTCTCTTTCGACTCTCCGGCTGCATAATCGGTCTCTTCGAGGGTAAACGTTCCATCCATAGACATGCCCGAGAATTGGATAAGATAGCTCTCTCCTTCTTTAATCTCGGTTTTGGTGGCAAAGCCATCTTTCACCGCCGTGCGATATGAAACATAGGAACCCGATACAATAGGGAACGATATAGCCGTAGTTATTATATTCTCGTCGGGAGTAATTTTCAACCAACCGTTCTTCGTCGCCGTATAGGTGTAATATTTATCATTCCCGGCCGTCAAGGTATTGTTCCCAAGCACGGCTTGAATAGGATTGGAAGCGACTTCACCCTGAGCGATGTCTTCAATCGACACGGTAAACCCAAATCCGTTGATATCTTCATCGAGCGTCCAGCAAATGATGTATGACTCACCGGCCGTAACCTCGGCTTTCACATCGTTTGTCCCTACCGCCAGTCTGCTATATTGGTTAGCAGCCGGCATAATAGCGACTTGGGTCGTCGGGCTATAAAACTCAACGTCGGTCGTCACTTTCAAGAACTTAGAGCCCTCTCCGGGAACTGTAACTTGATAGTAATAGTTTCCGTTATACTCGGGAACGGTCGTCGTGCCAATCTCGATTTCGATAGGATTATTGAACGAATCGCCTGCCGACTCGGCATTGCAAGTAATATCGAATGTCTCGTCACTGGCTGTGGCCTCGGTCTTTTCTATACAGATAAGATAGGTTGTACCGCTATATACGCTGAATCGCAACAAGAAACAGCCGTCGACACTGGCGGTGCTATAACCGCCGCAACTGGAATAAACGCTTACACTTCCACCGGGGAGACTCGACGTTGAACTCAATTGCACATACCCCGTTTGCGTAGCCGTATAGCTATACCAATACGTTCCAGCCGCCGCCGGCAGCATATTGCCTTCGTCCACCCCGCCGAACGGCATGTCGCACGAAGCTCCCACCGTGGGATGAGTGAGCGTAAAGGTAGCGAACATAGGCGATGATGAAGTCGTTTTGATGGCGAGGATATAATTTTTACCGCCTTCTACTTGTACTTTTCCCGTGTAGCTGCCACCGCTGCCATACGATATCGAGACCGTAGTAGCGACCCCGTCACATCCTTCGCTCACAGAGACACTTTGTACATACGACGAGAATAGCATCTCGAGCACTCCGTCTTCGGGGCAAGCATACGACAGATAAGTGGTAGAACTATATGTCGAGTTGTCGTAATGACTGGGAATAAATGTTCTCGCCTCATTGACGATAGCGATAGGAGCGTCGCAGGTAGCGCCTCCGTCGATCTCGGCATTCTCGGCCGACATCGTAAATTCAAAATGCGTCACATTATAACCCGCTACTGCCAAATATACCGTTTGACCCGCTTCCACCGGGAAAACCATCTCGACACTCGTAGAGGTATAAGAACTTATCCCCACGATTTGGGTATTGTAAGTCCCGTCTTCCGACATCGTGAAACTCAGCGAGCTCGATGCGGCGCTAACCGTTACCAACTGGCTGCTCTCGGCTGGCACCGTGTATTTGAAATATGCCGATACATAACCCGTTCCAGTCACATCGCAACTATTATCGCCAATCTGTAATTCCAATGCTGTTTCCACAGTGGTTTGTGCGAACAAACCGCAACAGCACAATTGCATGAATGCAAAGAGTAAAATTTTTCTCATAATATATCAATTAGTAATGAATAAGTTTTTCGCACTTTTTAATCGCTTTGTCTTAAAATGACGACGGTATCAAAAATCTATTTTTAATAATATAATAAAATTTCTGTTGCAAAACTCGGAAACTTTTTGAAAAAACCAAAAACAAAATCAATTTTTAACACATAAAATCAATTTTAGATTATAATTTATCGTAAAAAACCGACAAATAATATTCAAATTAAAAATCATGCAATAAAATGCAGTATGTCTTTTAGAGTATAAAAACATATTTTTACAACTGTAACATTGCATTCCATACACTTATAAGCTCCATAAAAAAATCTCTCTACATCGAATACAAAAAACGGGAGCGGCTTTTACAGGCCACTCCCGCTAAAAATATCTCCTATTTCTTATTATCCTACAATCCGTGTCCCCTCATTCTCTTGCCCGATCGCATCGGCGCGGGTAATAATCACCTCACGCACACCGTGACGGATAGCATCGAAAGCGTTTTCGAGCTTAGGAATCATGCCCCCTTGTACAACTCCTTCGTCGCAATACTTATTGAAAAGCGGGAACGTGATTTCCGGTATCACGCTCTCATCGTCATTCTCGTCGCGCAACACCCCTTTTTTCTCAAAACAATAAATCAGCGTCACATCGTAATAGGCAGCCAAGGCTTTGGCGGTCTCGCCGGCCATTGTATCGGCGTTGGTATTGAGCATGGAGCCTTTCCCGTCGTGCGTGAGAGGCGCTATCACCGGGACGACGCCCATTTCGATCAATCCGGCGAGAGACTTTCCGTCGACCCGGCGCACATCGCCCACATATCCATAATCGACCTCTTTGACCGGACGTTTGTCCGACAGGAGTATATTCATATCGGCGCCCGTCATACCCAAAGCGTTCACTCCCGCAGCCTGCAATCCGGCCACAATATTCTTGTTGACCAGCCCGCCATAAACCATCGTTACCACCTCGAGCATGGCCTTATCGGTAACGCGACGTCCGCCTACCATGCGACTCTCGATGCCCAACCGGGCAGCCATCGCCGTAGCCGAACGACCGCCACCATGCACCAGCACCTTGCGGCCGGAGATGGAAGCAAACGAAGCGAGCAAGCGGCTCAACGCCTCCTGCTCCTCCACAATTTTGCCTCCCACTTTTATCAGCGTCAGATGTTCCATCAATTCTCGTTATTCTCTTCGCCGGCAAACTCCATCAAATAGGCTTTGATAAACTCGTCGATCTTGCCGTCCATTACTCCTTGCACATCGGAAGTCTGGTAATTGGTGCGGTGATCTTTTACCCGGCGGTCGTCAAACACATAACTGCGAATCTGCGAGCCCCACTCGATTTTTTTCTTGCCGGCCTCGATTTTGGCCTGCTCGGCCATGCGGTGTTGCAACTCTTTGTCATACAAGATAGAGCGAAGCTGGCGCATGGCATTCTCGCGGTTCTTGGGCTGGTCGCGTGTCTCGGTATTCTCGACCAATATCTCCTCCTCTTCACCGGTATAGGGGTCTTTGAACTGATAGCGCAATCGCACTCCCGATTCCACCTTGTTCACATTCTGCCCACCGGCGCCGCTCGACCGGAAAGTATCCCACGAAATATTTGCCGGGTTGATGTTGATCTCGATTGTATCGTCGACCAACGGGGTGACAAATACCGACGCAAACGAGGTCATGCGTTTGCCCTGCGCATTATAGGGCGATACCCGCACCAACCGGTGCACTCCGTTTTCACTCTTCAAATAGCCATAGGCATAGTCGCCTTCGATTTGTATCGTTACCGATTTGATTCCGGCTTCATCGCCTTCGAGGATATTGGCGATAGAGGTCTTGTAGTTGTGTTGCTCGCACCAACGCAAATACATGCGCATCAACATCGAGGCCCAATCCTGCGATTCGGTTCCACCGGCTCCCGAGTTGATTTTCATCATCACGCCCAACTTATCCTCCTCACGGCGCAACATATTGCGCAACTCGAGATTCTCGATAAGCGTGGCGGTGCGGTTGTAAATCTCGTCGACCTCCTCTTCCGAGACGATGCCTTCCTTCACAAAATCGAAAGCCAATTTCAACTCCTCTACCGCCTTTTCTATCTCGGTATAGCTATCTATCCAGAAATGAAGGGCTTTTACTTTCTTCATTTGCGCTTCGGCCTTTTTCTGGTCTTCCCAGAAATCGGGCACATGGGTGCGCAACTCCTCTTCTTCTACCTCGATTTTCTTCGAATCGATGTCAAAGATACCTCCTCAACGCCAACTTGCGTTCTTCCGTCTCTTTTAATTGTTCTTGTGTAATCATATCTTTTTCAAATTCCTTATTTACGACAAAAGGGTGTACAAAATTATACACCCTCGCTTTATTTACCAAATTTCAAATTTCGTTTTTAGGCATACATCGCCTCGATCTCGTCCTTGTAGAGCAAATTGATGACCGACCGACGAATCTTCAACGTATTGGTCAACTCTCCCTTTTCCATACTGAAAGCTCGCGGCAGCAAGGTAAAACGCTTGATCTGCTCAAATCGGGCGAAATTCTTTTGCAACGCATCGATACGCTCCGAAATAAGAGCCTGTATTTTCTGGTTCTTTACCAGTTCCTCGAGGTTGCGATACTGGATTTGTTTTTGGGCGGCATACTCTTTCAGCGCCTCGAAAGCGGGAATGATAATCGCCGTCACATATTTACGTTGGTCACCGATTACGGCCACTTGGTCGATATACTTGTCTTCACCCAAACGGGTTTCCAACGCCTGCGGAGCGATATACTTACCGTTTGAAGTCTTAAAGAGGTCTTTCAACCGCTCGGTCAAAATAAGCGCTCCATGCTCGTTTATTTTGCCGGCGTCGCCCGTGCGGAACCACCCTCCTTCGGTAAAGACCTTGGCAGTCTCCTCGGGCTTGCGGTAATATCCTTTCATCACCGTCCTGCCTTTTACCAGTATCTCGTTGTTCTCACCCAATTTCACTTGCACATCGGGCATCAAAGAACCTACGGTTCCGAACTCATATCCTACCAAATCGAAGCAGCTCACCGTTGCGGTAGTCTCGGACAAGCCATAGCCGTAAACGATATTAATCCCGCAAATATGCAAGAACTCGTTAATCGTGTCGGACAACGGCGCCCCGGCGGTCGGGAATATATTGCCGTTCTCCACGCCTACGGCACGGCGTATTTTCGAGAACACGAATTTGTCGTAAAACTTGTATTGGCATTCGAGCCACAGCGGCACACGCTTTCCTGCCCTACGATACTCCACGTTGCGGCGACGGCCTATCGCAAAAGCACGTTCGGTCAAATGACGGGCAACACCTTTTGTCTTCGACAAATTGTCCTGTATGGCCGAATAGACCTTCTCCCAAAAACGGGGCACACTGCACATAATCGTGGGACGCACCTCGCGTATGGTATTCTGTATATCTTTCGGGTCGACATTGATAGCGATGCGCATACCCATCGTCAAACAATAATACGACCATGCCCGCTCGAACACATGAGTCAACGGCAGAAAGCAAAGCGACACATCTCGGTCGGAGCAAGTGACCAACCGCTGTTGATGAATGCGCATAGCCTCGTCGTAATTGGAGTGGGCCAACATCACACCTTTGGGCTCGCCTGTCGTTCCCGAGGTGTAAATGAGCGTAGCCAAATCGTCGGGCGACCCGGCATGGCGACGGCGCTCTACCTCGGCTGCCACTTCGGCTCCGGCCTCGCGGCCTTGCTTCATCAAGGCGTCGAAATAGATCGACGTATGATCATCGGCCTTCCGCTCGATAGCGGGGTCGAAAAGTATCAGTCTCTCCAATGAAGGGCACTCTTGCAATGCGATTATCGCATTGTCGTATTGTACTTGCTCCCCTACGAACAAAAACCGAATCTCGGCTTCGTTGATAATATACTCGATTTGAGCCAACGAACTGGTGGGATACAACGGCACGACCACCGCACGGTTGTCGAACGCCGCAAAGTCCACTATGAGCCCTTCCGGTTTGTTCTGTGTATATGTCGAAATGTTTTCTTGCTCACGAATACCCAAGATGACCATAGCCTTAGCTATGTCAGATACCTGTTCCGAGAAACGGTTCCACGATGTGGAAACCCATTGGTTTTTCGAATAGTCCTTGTGGCTGAATACCTCACGGTTGCCATATTTTGCAGCTTGGCTGCGGACCAAAGAGGTCAGTTGATTTACCATAAATCGAATTATAAATTCGCTGCAAAGTTACGCATTATATCGGCACGATTCCCATTTTAATAAGTTTTAAACAGATTTGAGACCTCATTTTGTCAACTCCACATTGCAAAATACCCCCTCTTCCCGTTTGTTCATCAACATTCTGCAAGAACAAACAGTTCACCATCGAATAGTTAATAATAGTTAATATTTAATCGCCAAACACATCAGAAACTCCACAAAATCAATAAGAAAATTATTGATTCCGATAAAAATAACCTACATTTGCAGAAATCGAAACATACATGGATTTGAAAGACGAACTCTACTACTCGGCCACAGACCTGTTGCGCCGGCTTATCCAAACCCCCTCCGTCAGTCGGGAAGAACATGAGGCGGCACAAATTATCGGCGAGGCGTTGCAAAAAAACGGATTCGAGCCACACCGCGCCGGAAACAACGTGTGGGCCCTTGCCCACGAAATCGACAACGACAAACCCACCATACTGCTCAACTCGCACATCGACACGGTAAAACCCACCGAAAGCTGGACTCGAAACCCTTTTGACCCGATCGAAGAAGAAAACCGGCTCTATGGATTGGGCAGCAACGATGCCGGAGCAAGCGTGGTCGCCCTGCTGAGTACGTTTGTCCACCTTGCCAAAACCCCTCAACCCTACAACCTCATCTTTTTAGCCTCGGCCGAGGAGGAGGTATCGGGGGCAAACGGAATAGGTAAAGCTCTGGAACAACTACCCCCTATCGACTTCGCCATCGTGGGCGAGCCTACCGGAATGCACCCGGCCATATGCGAAAAAGGACTACTCGTGCTCGACTGCGCCACCCACGGCAAAGCCGGCCACGCCGCCCGTGAAGAGGGAATAAACGCCCTCTACAAAGCGACCGAAGTCATCGAGAAATTACGGAAATATGAATTTCCACTCGTTTCGGAATGGCTGGGGAAAGTAAAACTCACAGTTACCCAAATTCAAGCCGGGACTCAACACAACATCGTTCCCGACCGCTGCTCATTCGTAGTCGACGTGCGCACCACCGACCGCTATTCCAACACCCAAATCGTGAAAATCCTACAATCCGATTTCCCCGACGTCGAGATTACCCCCCGCTCCCTGAGGCTCAACTCATCGTCCCTCTCGGTGCAACACCCCTTTGTCAAGCGATGCCTGCTGGCAGGGCGGCAGCCATTCGGGTCGCCCACCCTCTCTGACCAAGCTCTCATGCCGTTTCCATCGGTGAAGATAGGGCCGGGACAATCGTCACGCTCCCATACCGCCGACGAATATATCGTCACCGACGAAATACGCGAAGCTATCGAGCTATACATCTGCCTGCTCGACCAACTTCATGTCGAGAAAAATTAATGTAGCAACAAGTTGGCCAGTATAGCCGAACCTCGGCCCCCGATCGCCGCATACCGATAGACCAACGGAAGAAAACATTTCAACAGCGTGTCTCCGCGCGACTCTTTCATCGTCGAGGCATAGATTTCGGCGCCCAACGGACTACCCTCCTTGCGGCACAAACCGGCTACGACCATTTGTTTGTAGCGTAGCAGCCTGTGCAACCGGCGTTTGTGAGGCGAATCGCTGCGTTCCACATCGGCATGGGCATGAGCGATAGCTCGCAATATATCGGAAGCATTGGGCGCATAGCGATACCCCGTAATGCTATCGGCATGGAGATAAACCCGCACCAGCGGAGGCCTCTTAATCCAAACTATTTTGTCGGTGAACAACAACAAACGTATCCCTAAATTCCAATCCTCCCAACGCATATAATCTTCGTGCCACCCCCCTACCGCGCGCACCACCGCTGTGCGCGCAGCATAACGAACCGTACCCAAGGTGCTGTGAAACAAATGGGGTTCTACCCGCTCGGAAAAAATCGCTTTCGCCACATAAGGCACTCCCGTTTCGGGGATAACCCGTATGGTGCAACCCACAATATCGGTGTCGGGGCGACGGTCAAAAACCTCCATATACCGGGCTATCGCATCGGGCGCATATTCATCGTCGCTATCGAGAAAGGACACAAACTCCTCCTTCACGCAAGAAAGCCCTTTGTTTCGAGCTGCCGAAGGGCCTCGCTTCGCCTCTTCGGTCACCGTTACCTCAAAATCGTCGCTCCCATACCGAGCTTTCAACTCCCGGCACAAAGCCAACGAGCCATCGGTCGAACCATTATCGACCAACACGACATGCAGGGGACGATACGTTTGCGCCACAATCGAAGCAAACGTCCGTACCAACTCTTTCTCCCGATTATACACGGGAATGACTATTCCTATCCCTGCTCGTTTCATCGATACAAACTTACGCAAAAATCTTCATTTTTATGACAGCTCAATAAAAAATCAAGGCCTTTTGAATTTTTGGCCGAGCTGTATCTTATATATTTAATATAGTGGCAAAACAAGGGCGGCAAAAAGAATCGGAAACCCTCTTTGCCGCCCTTCTCCTTTACCGGAAAAGATTAAAAAGAAGAACCTTTGAAGACCTCGGAAAGCGCCGTCGGTACCAGACGGCCGTTCAATGTTATCCGGTTCGAATGGAAGTTGGGATTCACCGTCACCGTAGCCGAGTTCCCTCCTTTGTATAGCCAAATATCGACCGAGGCCGAAATCCCTGCGCCCATGACATTCATCGAGAAAAACACATTCCCGTTCTTCTCGGTCTTCATCTTGATATTCGAGGCCGTGCCTTCCACCGTTATACCGCCTACGCCATTAGGGCCGCCTCCGTTAAACGGGGCTATCTGAACGACGGCTTTGCTATCCGACAAAGAAATGAAATTGGTTGTGGACGAAACAAACGCCAGACCTCCCCGTTTGAACTGTATCTGGTCGGCCTCCAACACAAAATCCAAATTTTCCAATGCGTTCGCAGCATTCACATAGTCAATCGAATCCTGAATCGCCTCCAATTGCTTTTGAAGCTCGCGTGAACAGGCGCTTTCCTGCTCTTCTTTCGTATAAATACGTTTTTCCGATTGCGCATATACCGGCACACCCAGCGCCAATATCGCCATAAAAAGAAATAACTTTTTCATCTTAATATATATTTAACCTAAAACTATATAGTTCAGTACAAAAAACATGCCAGTCACCATTCCTGCCAACCGAGATATTTCCCGTCTATTTATTTCAACACTCGGGTCTCAACTTTTCTACAAAATTTTATTACTTTTGTCGATATACGAAACATCGTCCAAACATAGCCATGAACATACTTTTCGTCTACTTCGACAAAATCATTCAGAACGACAACATGTACGTCAAGTCCCTATGCGAGGAGATACGACGACAAAATGGCTCCATAGAATGTAGTATCGATGCCTTTTGGAATTCCACCCGAAAATACGACATCGTCCACATTCAGTTTCCCGAAGTCATTTTCAAATGGCGGCAACCCTCCGATAACGGGTTAAAAGCTCTACGACAACGAATCGCTCGACTGAAAAGCATGGGAACCAAAATCGTATATACCCGCCATGACGCTATCCCGCATTATTGCACGGACAAAAACAAATTGGAACTATATCGTATCGTCGAAACTCAAAGCAATGCGATTATTCATTTGGGAGAATATAGCCGACAAGAGTTCGCCCGCATATATCCCGAAAACACGGCTCGGCATTTCGTCATACCTCATCACATATATGATTCATGTGGATATGCATTCCCTTCGAAATTGACCTCCCGCAATAAGCTGGGACTACCGACCGATAAATTCATCATTCTCACTTTTGGGAGTTACCGCAACGAAGAAGAACAGCGCCTTGTCGTCGATGCTTTCGAGCATTTACCCATGTCGGATAAGTTCCTATTGGCTCCCGGTTTCTACAACAGTTGTTTTATCAACCGTAAAACACCCATACAAAATCTGCTGCGATACCGAACTCAAAAAAAGAAATTCCGGCTCGACACGAATAGAGCTTTACAACTACACGAGAAAATATCGAATACCGAGCTTCCTTACTACTTCTCGGCCGCAGATATCGTTCTGATTCAACGTAAAGAGATTCTCAACTCGGGCAATGTTCCTATGGCTCTTTTCTTTCATAAAGTCGTCGCAGGACCCAAATTCGGGAATATCGGCGAACTTCTCGATTTAACGGGAAATCCTACTTTCGACCTCACCGACAGTCATTCGGTTATCGAAGCTGTCGCTCATGCCCGACAATTAGCAAATACAGGATATGGAGAAAAGAATGCAGAATTTGCCCGACAAAATATGAATACGGAACTTATCGCACAGAAAACGATTCTATGTTACCAACAAATCTATAACTTAACTCTGCATGAAAATCCTACTGATCGGTGAAGCCAGCAACTTACACTGGACATTGGCCGAAGGGCTTCGAGCCAATGGTCACACGGTGACAGTCGTTTCTCACGGTAGCCACTGGCTCAACAACAAACGAGATGTCAGTATCGTTCGTCGAGGATATGATCTGTTTCATTCCATACAGTACATGGCGGATATTATACGACATCTCCCGCAAATGAGAGGGTATGATGTTGTCCAAGTAACTAATCCTGTCTTTTTTGATTTACGGCCAGAAAAAAATTGGGCTATTTTTAAATACCTGAAAAAGCACAACAAAAAGATATTCCTCGATGCTCTCGCCATAGACCACTATTATGTAAAAACATGCTTGGACGGCAAAACCTTTCGTTACTCCGACTTCTTCGTCGGAGACCGACCGCTCCCGCATCCCGAACGAGAAAAAATGCTTGCGGCATGGATAGACGGTCCCAACGAGCGACCCAATATCGAAATGGCCCAAGAAGCCAATGGTATCATTGCCTGTCTATATGAATATTATGCAGCATACCAGCCCGAATATGCCGACAAGTTAGCCTATATCCCCATACCCATTAACCTGTCGATCAATCCTTTCCACCCGATAAAAAGCACACCAGAGGTCGTTAAGTTCTTCATCGGAATACAACAACACCGCACAGCGATAAAAGGAACCGACATATTACTCGACGTACTTCGAGAAATTCATGATAAATACCCCCGCGAAAGCCATATACAAAAAGTCGTTTCCGTACCGTTCGACGAATACAACAAACTACTGGTAGATTGTCATATCCTTCTGGACCAACTCTATTCCTATACACCCGCAACCAATGCGCTGGCAGCTATGGCACGAGGCATTATAGCCGTAAGCGGAGCCGAACCCGAATTTTATAATTTTATCGGAGAACAAAAGCTACGGCCTATTATCAACGTATTACCCGACCGAAACGATATATTCAAACAACTGGAAAATCTGATTATACACCGGGATCAATTACCGAGACTATCGACCGAAAGTAGACAATTCGTAGAAAAATATCACGACCATGTAAAAGTAGCCCGGCAATATCTTGAATTTTGGGAGAAGCACTGATTATTCCGATTTACGGAATATCTTCTTTTTCAACTGAAATCCGGTAAAAAGACAAATAAATGCGGTCAGACTGTAAGCCCCCGCCAAACAATCGTTCGACCACAACAGCCAAACGAAATAACATAAAGAACTATAACCAAAAAGAGAGACGAACATTCGCACCGGAATATGTAACCCAAATTTCAGATGACAAACTATATAAATCCCTGTCATCGAAAACAGATAGGCCAACAAATAGGCCACCCCGACACCCTGTAACCCCCAATGGGTATACCCGACAAGATACATTACGAACATCAAGGAATCGGCTACGATTTCCGTTATTAAAAAAATACGACCTGCTCCCTTCGCCAACAGGACGAAACTCACGCTCCACGAAAAAGCCCGGAAAAGCATGCCCAATACAGCCCACGAAATATACCCGCTGATGGCTAAAAACGCAGGTGTATATAATATATGTATAATCAGATTCTGAAAAATCAGGAATAACGAAATGACAGGAGCCAATATCAACAACGACGTTTCCACTTGCCGGGTCACATGTTCCGACAACAATACTTTATCCTCGCAGACAGCCGATAAACGGGGATAATATTCCATAGACATAGCCGTAAAAACCAAACCCACATACTGCATGACCAACGTATAACCCGCTTGAAAAAAACCTACCTCTCCGGTTCCTCCTCTATCGTTGAGCCATGCGACGAACAGATAGGAATACAAGGTCGTGACAAATCCGCTTACCGTCATATAAATACCCAACGAAGCAATATTCTTTCCCTGCCGATAAGTCTCGGTCCAACTCATCTTTACCGGCTTTACCTTCATCTTCCTACCCAACGAAACAGTCACGACCCAAATGGAAAATGTATGTGCGATAATGGCGGGGACGATACCCGAAATACCGAAAAAATAAAACAAGGGTAAAGAGAGCAATAAAGCGAAAAAAGACCCTAAGACAGAACATCTCGCCAAAACCCGCAAACGTTCAGATGCCTGAATCACCGCCCGTTCCCCCTCGGTAAGAGTCGTAAACAACAACGTACACGACAAAAAAACGTACCCCCATATATGGGTATCGTCACCAAACGTATATCGGCTTAACAACGGAGCGAAAGTCAGCATAACGACCGCTCCCAACAACCCGGTGAACCAAATCCAACGACGCACGACAGACACCAATTCGGCAAACCGACTTTCGTCCCCCGATTTAAACGCTTTGGATAAATCCCTCACGGAACTCGTTCCGATTCCCAATCTTGTCAACGAGGAAATCATCTCGACGGTATTGTTATACAGCCCGATGATACCCACACCCTCGGCTCCCAACCATATAGCGACCAATTTCGTTTTGATAATCGAGCAGAGAATGGTAAATACCTGTGTACCGCCGAAAAGTCCGGTAGCCTTCACGATCGTGCGATAGATATTTTTTTTCTCCTCCCCGCCGGTCATAGCGTTATCTCGTATATATCATAAGCAACCCCTCGCCCGCCGAATCCCTCTTTTTGAGCGATAAGCCCCTCGTTCAGATAGTGCCCCATATCTTCCGTCGACTGACCGAAATCGAACCATTTCCTATCGGCGAAAACTTCACCTATAAGCCGGGCGTACAACAAATCGAGAGCACCCGATGCTTTCCCTTCTGCCGAAGCAGAAGTATATTGCGCATGCGCCACGATTCCCGTATCATAAATGACGCTCCCCGCCAATATCTCGTCCCCCCTCATCGTCACGAAATGACGAATCCGGTCGGGGAACCGACTATGCAACAACACGATTTCGTCCAACGAGTGAACAGGTTTCACATGAAACCGCTCTTGCAAATTGGCATCTAAAACTTTCCAAAAAGGAGAGAAATCGGTGGTCTCGACTACCCGCAACCCGGCTTGCTCGGCCTTCTTCATTCGGCTGCGCCGGTCGGCGCGCAACCGCAACGGACAATCCAACTGCACCGTCGAAGAAATGTTACTTCCTATCCAACGGGCGTTCAACCGGAATAACGCATATAAATCGCCCTCCGACGGATAGCGATGATAAATGTGGGGCACACACTTGTACACCCACTTGACAACACCATCTTCCCGCAAGAAATCAACAATGTGCTGCATAATCGCCAAAATCTGCGCCGTGGTATTACGGGTCGTTACGACGAGCCCGCCATAAGTAAGGCCGGCATGCGAGTACAACACATCGCCCGAACGGTTCGCCGGTAACAAGGCCAACAATTTATTACCGTCATAAACCAAGAGAGAATAATCCGTAAAGCGATCGACATGATACTCCATATACTCCCGCAAAAACAAAAACGTACCGTTCGACGATTCGGATACGAAATCATTCCAATCCCTATGATAAGCCGCAGTGTACCGATGTATTTCTATCATACGAATCTTGTTTTATTTTACAAATTCAGCCATAGCTCCGGATTCAGTTTCGTACGTTCTTTCCACAATTGGAAAGTAAGAATCGTACGATTGCCGTCCTGAGAGTCGGAATAAATCTTTCCCAGATTCTGCCCGGTAGTCACCTTCTCGCCTGCCCGCACATATACTTCGCTCAGGTTGGCATAAATCGTGAGGTAATTGCCATGACGCACAATAATCGTGCTGTTATACCCCGGGGTCACGAATATACGGGAGACCACACCGTTGAATACCGCCCGGGCTCTCGTTCCCGGTGTGGTTTCTATATCGATTCCGCTGTTTTCGGTCTGTACATACCGCAGCTCGGGGTGCTGCTGACGGCCAAAACGCGCCACGATTTTATAGCTACCCGACAAGGGGAACGGCAACTTCCCTTTATTTTTCTCAAAGCTGCCCGAAAGGGCCAACTCCTCTTTGGTCATCTTATACCCTTTGGTCGAGCGCTTGGCGGTGGAAGTTCCCCCTTCGGCCTTGTCGGCTCTATCGGATGACTTGCGCTCTTCCTCGGCGATCAATTGTTCCAACTTGCGATCCAACTCCCGAGCCTGTTTGCGCTTGCGCTCGATCTCTTTTTTCAACTGCCGCTCTTGTTTCTTCAAGCCGGCGATCAAAGTCCGTTTGCTACCCTCCTGTTTTTCAAGCACTTCGGCCTCGGCATTTCGTTCTTTTAGGACGGCATTTTTCTCGGCGACACTTTTGGCCAGCTCTTTCTGCAACTCTTCCAGTTGCTTTTTCCGCTCGGCTATTTCTTCGGCTTGCCGCTTCCGCCACGCCGAATACTCTTTCAAATAGCGAGCCCGGCGGTACGACTGGCTCAACGACGAGGCCGAGAAGATAAACATCAACTCGTCATACTCCGACCGTCGATGCCCCATACGCTTCACCGCTTTGGCATAACTTCGTTTCTTGGCGGTCAAGTCTTTTTGTAATAGATAGATTGTGTCCTTCACCGCCCGCTGCTTGCGATTGATAGCCGCTATCTCCCTGTTTATCTTTGCAATGAGATTACGCTGTTGCCTTATTTCGGCCGTGATGCTGTTCAACTCGTTCAGCGAACTCTTGGCGTTACGCAATGTTTTATTGAGTTTTTTGTTCGTCTCGTTCAATTCTTTCAATGTCTGCTCCCTATTTTTACGCAGCTTCTCCATTTCGAGAGTCTGCGAAAAGAGCATCGACGAAACGCCCAAGCACAAACATAAGATAACTAAAACCCTTTTCATAACGACAACTCCTTTAATATTTGCGCCGTCGAGGCTCGCCGGTATCTCGACAAATCGGGTTTTTCCACGCTCAACCGCCCGTTCCACAAGATCGAAGAACTGTCATAATCCAAATTCAAAGAGACCGGCACATTCAATCCACTCAGCGTGATGTGCATATTCGTAGGGAAATTCCCGCTTTTCCCTTGTGTAAAAAATTGGGAATAAGTGCACTCTATCGCTTTGCCCCCACCAGCCGAAGAGAGTGCCGTAGATAACAGTTTGGTACCGTCCAAATCAAACCGGTATCCAAACCGGCTATCCTGTTGCCGGGGAACGAGCGACCATCGGGAAGACCCCGAATCGATTACCTCGAAATCGTCCAACCGATATGAATTGTTTTCGCTCTCCAATAAAAAGATACGGCCCAACAGTGCGTCCTGTACCGTTGGCAACGAAATCGGGCTGGAAAGCCGTTCGCCTATACTGCGTAACGACTCGGCCACATATCGTTTCTGCATTTTATCTATCAGGAACAGGCTGTCGCAGGTCATATACAACCGGGCGATCTCGATACCCAAAATCACCCTTACTGAGATTTGCAAGGCCTCTCCCCGAACCATACGAACCTGTGTGGTGGCACTCAACGAGCCACCCGAGCCGAACGACAAATCGGCCGACCCTTTTGATGAGAAAGTACTCCACTGCGGATATGACGCTACCAACATCTCGAAATTGTTCTTGACCTCCGGCGAAACAGCCCGAGGGGCAACGACTTCTTTCCCGCCTTTACAGCCGGTCAGAACCGACAAGACGACCAAACAGAACGCTATTCGTATATAATTCATTGTTCGATATATTTCTTTTCCTTAATCTTTTCCTGCAACAACTCGGCCGATTCGCTTCCCGCATCGAGCGCTTTCTGCCAATACTCTACCGCCTCGTCGACTTCTCCCAGCATAAACAGGATATCGCCATAATGTTCAAACAGCTCGGCGCTCGGCTCCTCGGTCTTATCCAAAGCGTTCTTCATATAAAGCCGCGCCAAGGAGTAGTTTCCCTGCTTGAAAAATATCCAAGCATAGGTATCGAGGTAGGTAGCGTTGTCGGGCTCGGCCTTCACGGTTTGGGCGCTCATGCGTTCGGCTCTGTTCAAGTCGCGCCCCTCTATGGCAAGAAAGTAGCTGTAATTATTCAGCACCGCAAGATTCGACGCATTGTACAACAGGGCTTTGTCATACATTTCATAAGCCTTCTCCCGGTTCCCCGACGAATGATACACATCGCCCATCTGCCCATAGAAGAACGATTTTGTAGCCGCATCGTTCTCATCGACATAGGTCAAACCGGTCGACAGCATTTCAAGCGCCTCGTCATAACTCTTGGTCTGCGCGCTCGCCACCGCCACATACATGTAAATATCGTTTTGGTCGGGCACATATTGGATAGCTTTTTTGCCCACGCGTATCACCTCGGGATATTTCTCTTGATAGAGATACAAGCCTATCAACTGCAACCAATTTTCGGGATTGGTAGGAGCCAAATCGGTAGCTATCGCATATTGCTCCGCAGCTCGGGCAAACTCCTGACGGCTCGACAAGTACATACCGAACAGGCGGCGCACAGGCTCCTCCTGCGGATACTGCTCCAACATTTCGGCGAAGAGCGAATCGACCCGGTTCAACTCTTGTTTCTTCTGCATGAGGTCGACGATATAGGTGCTGAAAATGCCCAATTTGGTCTCGACATCGATACGCCTGTTCATCAATGCGTTGCGTATTTCGTCGTTATAGGCGATAGAGTCGCCTTTCTTTTCGTAGTATCTTGCCCTCGACAAATAGATATACCCATTCTCGGGCTCGAACTCCAAGGCCTTGTCGTACATCGACAAAGCGGCCGAATCTCTTCCGGCTTCCAAATAAATATCGCCCAACAGCCTCATATAATCGGTGTTTTGAGGATATGTGCGTTGCAACTTTTCCGACTCGGAAACCATGGCCTCCCTGTCGCCCATGTACTCATAAAGTTTCAGTTTCTCTATGGTGATAGGCTCCATCATGCCCATCGACATCTCCAAGCTGTCATAGCAGGCCACGGCAGCCTTCATGTCGCCTTTGGCAGTATATGCCTCGGCCAAAGCCGAGTTGATTTCGGTCTTTTCGGGGTGCTGTTTCAACAGCCGCGACCACACCCTTATCGCTTCGTCGTGGTTCCCGCTCTGCTGCGAGAAATTGGCATACACCACGTTGTACCAATAATTGTCGGGGTAGGCCTCGGCCGCATACTGCAAGTCCTTGCGGGATTGCTCATATAACCCCATGCGCAAATAATACGGAGCCAAGAAAAAACGGGCGGCAGCGCTGGCCGTGTCAATGGCCGCAGCCTGGCTCATCAAGTCAAAAGCAGCGTCGTTCTCGCCGATTGCCTTCATACGCTCGGCTTCCAAATAAAGATATTCAAACTTCTGGCGCTCGGCCGAAGAGAGCCTGTCCGAATCTTTCGCAACACCCTTGTGCAAAGCACACCCCGATAACCCTAAAATAGCTACCAAGGAGAGCAATCCCATATGTTTATACTTTCGCATTCCTATCCCTGTCATAATCTGTTTTGCGGGAATCCTATTTCACACCCGTATGGCCAAACCCTCCGGCGCCACGCTCCGTCTCGTCCAGCGTATCCACTTCGTCCCATTCGACCCGGCAATACTCTTTCACCACCATTTGGCAAATACGTTCGCCGTCTTCTATTGTAAACGGTTGATCCGAGACATTCAACACAATAATACCCACTTCGCCCCGATAGTCGGCATCGATAGTTCCCGGCGTATTGGGTATCGTGATGCCGTGCTTCAAAGCCAAACCGCTGCGAGGCCGTATTTGAGCCTCATACCCTTCGGGCAAAGCGATATAAAGGCCGGTAGGTATCAACTTACGCTCCAAAGGAGCCAAAACCACAGGCTCCGACAAATTGGCGCGGATATCCATACCTGCCGAAAACAAAGTGCTGTAAGAGGGTAGCGCATGATGCGACTTATTGACGATCTTAACGGAAACTTTCATCTGAATAAATCTTTTAATACAGAACTCTTTTCACTTGCGAAAATAGCGAAATCCTATCAAACAGCAGCCTATTTTTTTATATTTTATGCAACATACCTCCAAAAACCGAGAGGTTTTTATCCCATTGCAATATTTTATCCCTCTTTTTTACTACTTTTGCAAAGATTGATGACACAAATCCTTTATGAACACGCAACCCCAAGAATCGCCTTCGAAAATGCAGTGGGAGAAACTCATTACCTCCAAACGGTTCGGCATGGAAAAATATCACGACGACCGTAGGCACACCCGCTCCGATTTCCAGCGCGACTACGACCGATTGATTTTCTCGGCTCCATTCCGCCGGTTACAAAACAAGACGCAGGTATTCCCGCTGCCGGGCAGCATATTCGTACACAACCGATTGACCCACAGCCTCGAAGTTTCTTGCGTGGGTCGTTCACTGGGCAACAACGTATCGACCGCGCTTTACGAAAAATACAAAAACGAGCCGTGGAGCCACAAACTCTATCATTTGGGCGCCATCACCTCGGCCGCCTGCTTGGCTCACGATTTAGGGAATCCTCCTTTCGGGCATTCGGGCGAAAGAGCCATCGCCACCTACTTCTCCGAAGGCAATGGGCAAGTGTTGAAAAAAGAGTTGAGAAACGAACACCATTGGCAAGACTTCACCCACTTCGAGGGCAATGCCAATGCCTTCCGCCTGCTCACCCACCAATTCAACGGCCGGCGTCCCGGAGGTTTTGCCCTCACCTACTCCACGCTCGCCTCGATCGTCAAATATCCCTACTCCTCGATTCAGTCGACCAAGAAAGGCAAACTGGGATTTTTCACTTCCGAGAAAAAAGACTTCCTGCGCATCGCCGACGATTTAGGGCTACTCCCCGACGGCGAAAGCGGCGAGCGCTACCACCGGCATCCGCTGGTCTATCTGGTCGAGGCGGCCGACGACATCTGCTACCAAATCATGGACATCGAAGATGCCCATAAATTGAAAATACTCACTACCGAAACCGTCAAAAAACTCTTTCTCGATTTCTTCGACGAGAAACGCCAAAAACACATCAACGACGTGTTGAAAATCGTCACCGATCTCAACGAGCAGATTGTCTATCTGCGCTCTTGTGTCATCGGAACCCTCATCGACGAATGCTCCGACCTCTTTTGCCGGGAAGAGCAAGCCTTGTTAGAGGGAAGGTTTACCGGCGCTTTGGTCGACCATATCTCCGAACGACCCCGGCAAGCATACCAAAACTGCGCCGCCACGGCGTTTGAGAGAATCTATAAATCGTCCGATGTGCTGGACATCGAGTTGGCCGGTAACCGCATCATCTCGGTACTCCTCGATAAGTTCCTCGACGCCGTCCGTTTCCCCGACAAAGCCTATTCCAGACTGCTGCTCAACAAAGTACCGCAGCAATACGAGATTCGAGCCAACTCTCTTTACGGGAAAGTACAAGCCGTCATCGACTATATATCGGGTATGACCGACGTCTATGCCCTTGACCTTTATCGCAAAATCAACGGCATGAGTTTGCCGTCGCTTTAAAACCAATTGTATGAAACGAATCGATATTCTCCTTTTGCTTCTGCTCGTTTGCTCCTTAGCCCGAGCCGCCGAATATACTGTCGAACAAGTGCCCAACGTACACCTCGACGACAGCCGGCGATTCGTAAGCAATCCCGATGGAATCCTATCGGCCGAGACCGTAACCCAGCTCGACCAAATGCTTTTTTCCATGCAAGAGGCCAACACCTCGGAGATAGCCGTCGTCGCCCTGCAATCTATCGGCAACGCCGACCCCGACGTTTTTTCCACCGAGCTCTTTTCCCAATGGGGTATTGGCAAGCAGAACGACAACGGACTGCTCGTACTGCTCGTACTCGACCAGCGCAGAATGGTCTTCCGCACCGGATATGGATTGGAAGGCGTTCTGCCCGACGCTATCTGCAAGCGGATACAAGCACGATACGTCATACCCCAATTCCGCGAAGGCAATTATGACCGAGGGCTTCTCGACGGCATCTCGGCCATCGTCCAAATCCTCACCACCCCCGAAGCCATCGCCGAAATTACCGCACCACCGGCTACAAAACCAGCTACCGACTGGGAAAGGATATTCAACATCTACCTTACCATTTCGCTTGTCGTTTCGCACATACTGCTCTTTTACATGATAGGAGTGAGCATACGCCATGCCAAAGAGGAGCCTTACGAACGCTACAAACGACTGTATCGGCTCCAACCGCTTTTTTTGGCCAGTTGCTTTTTGTTCCCGTTTTTTGTCATACTTCTCTATTTCGGACTCAAACGGCGGCTCAAACATCTTCGCAACAAATCCCGTGTGTGCGAATTGTGTGGCAGCACCATGAGAAAACTCAACGAGGAGGAAGATAACCGCTACCTCACCCCACAGGAAAATACCGAAGAGCGACTCAACTCGGTGGACTATGACGTGTGGCTTTGCGACAAATGCGGGAATACATTGGTATATCCCTACGAAAACCAGTTTACACAATACCAAAAATGCCCCTATTGCCACAGCCGCGCTTATAGCTTCGAGGGTGACCACATCCTGCGCCGAGCCACGACCGTAAGCACCGGACTGGGCGAAAAGCGCTACCGTTGTGCCCACTGCCGCAAAACCGACAGTAAGACCTACATTATTCCCGTTATCGTAGCCGCCACCATGATAGGAGGTTCAGGACGAGGCGGAGGGTTTGGCGGTGGCGGATTCGGCGGTGGATTCGGTGGTGGAGCCACCGGCGGCGGAGGAGCTTCGTCGGGTTGGTAACTCACAGATAAAAAACTTTTATTACATAGCACTATACACCATGAAAACAAACAGATTGCACCACTTTATCCTTGTTTCGGCAGCCTCCTTGTTATGCGCCTGCTCGACACAGGAAAGCCCGGTTTCCCTGCAATGGGAAATGGGCGAAAACGGTATTGAACCGGGATTTTACGAAAGCTCGTTCACATTGACCAACACCTCGAAGAAACCCCTCGAGTCTGACTGGGAAATATACTACACCCAACTCTCGCCCCGACAGGTGAAGATGAACGACAACTCGCCCGTTATCATCGAAATGGTAAACCCCGGATTCTATAAAATGACGCCTTCGCCGACTTGGGAAACGCTTGCATCGGGCGATTCGATAACTATCCGTTATTTGAATAGAGGCATGTTCACCCAAACCCTCTTTACCCCCCAAGCGCCCTTCTTTGTCGCAAACGACGACAAACCGGTCTCGATTCCACTCTCGATCGCTCCCTTCTCTCACGAGGAACAATGGGTCGTTCCCGGCAGAGTGGCGCCGCCCTATCCCGACGGTGAAAAAGTTTACGCCGACAATCAATCGCTCGAGACAGACTACACCGTACAACCCTACGACATGTTACCCGCCCTCAAAGAAATCACCCCGAGAGAAGGGACAAGCATCGTATTCAAAGATATATCGCTCAGTGTCGAGGAAGGCTTTGCCAACGAAGCCCAACTCTTGATTAGGCAGCTAAAAGCTATGGGATACAATATCACCGACAATGGGCAAACCATCATCGCACTGTGTCATTTCCCCCGGAATGTGAAAGCCCGCAACGACGAACACTACCGACTCGATGTTAAGAACAACTATATCACGATTAGCGGAGCGACGCCGCACGCCATTTTCAACGGCACTCAAACACTGCTCTCCCTGCTGAAAAGACAAGGCATTCCCGCCCGCCTCGAAAACGTAGCCATAAACGACTATCCCGACCTGCTTTACCGGGGCATGATGCTCGATATTGCAAGGAACTTCACCCGAAAGGCCGATTTGCTGAAACTGCTCGACCTGCTCGCCGCCTACAAAATAAATGTATTCCACTTCCATTTCAGCGACGACGAAGCGTGGAGGCTCGAAATCCCCGGATTGGAAGAACTTACCGAGGTAGGCTCCCGGCGAGGATTTACCCGGGACGAAAGCCAATGCCTCTATCCTATATTTTATGGCGGCTGGAATTACTCCGACACGACTGCGACGGCAAACGGATATTACTCTCGGCAAGACTTCATAGAGGTTCTCCAATATGCGGCTCAACGTCATATCACCGTTATTCCCGAAATCGAATCACCGGGTCACGCACGGGCGGCCATCGTCGCCATGAAAGCCCGGTACAACCGACTGAAAGAGAGCAATATCGATGCGGCTCAGGAGTATCTCCTCTCCGAGCAGGCCGACACCTCCAAATATGTATCGGCACAAGCCTATACCGACAATGTCATGAACGTGGCCATGCCATCGGTCTATCGCTTTATGGATAAAGTGTGCAGCGAAATCATCGCCATGTACCAAGAGGCCGGTGTGCCGCTCGCATCTATCCACATCGGTGGCGACGAAGTTCCCCACGGCTCGTGGGAGGGCTCTCCCATTTGCCACCGGTTCATGAAAGAGCACCAAATGAAAGATACCCATGAACTCGCCGAATATTACTTGGAAAATATCACACAAATGCTATCGGAAAAGGGTGTCAAAACTTCGGGTTGGCAAGAGGTCGCCTTGAAACACTCCCCCGAAATGAACAGCCGCATCGCACCCCGGTTCAACGGTGTATATTGCTGGAATACCATCGGGAGCAACAGCATCATTCCCTATACCGTAGCCAACGACGGGTATGACGTGATTCTTTGCAATGTGAACAATTTTTACCTCGATTTGGCATACAACACGCACAAAGACGAACCGGGACTTATTTGGGGCGGCTACGTCGACGAATTTGCCTCATTCAACATGCTCCCCTACAACGTCTACGGGTCGGCCCGAAAGAATATGGCCGGAGAAAAAAACAATCTCAAAACAGCCGGTAAAGGGAAAGTACAACTTGCCGGAGATGCCCGTTCCCGCATCAAAGGGATACAGGCACAACTGTTCTCCGAAACCATCGGAGGCTTCGACATGGTGCAATATTACATATTCCCGAAAATTTTCGGATTGGTGGAACGTGGCTGGAACAGCTTCCCCGAGTGGACTCCGACTCCCGGCAACGACAAACAAGCGCTATACGAGCATGCCCGGGCTATCTACAACGCCAAAATCGCACAAATAGAGTTGCCCCGACTGGCACTCGACAGCATTAATTTCAGAATCGCGCAACCCGGAATCAAAATCGTCGACGGTAAACTGTATGCCAATTCTCCTATCCCGCAAGCCGAGATACGATATACTACCGACGGGAGCGACCCTACGGCCAATTCAACACTTTGGGAATCGCCCGTAGAGTGCAACGCCGAGGTGGTCAAAGCCAAACTATTCTACCTCGGGAAAGAGAGCCTCGTCACCTCTTTCCATAACCATTGATTCCCCAACCAGAATTCCTTGAACAAGCCTTTGAAACAACCCCTTGAAATAAGCGAGGGTGACCCAAAAGTCAAAGACTTTAAAGGGTCATCCTTTTTTGTTTGGATTACGCCAGATGGTCACAGAGAGAGAATGAATGCGTGAGAGTGAGAGTGGAGGGGAGAAAAAAATTAACGGTTATCTCTTTGTTTTCAAAGAAATAACCGTTGTTTTTATGGTAAATAATTGCTATATTTAAAGT
>CALUFO010000024.1 GCA_944320015.1 uncultured Barnesiella sp.
AAAAGGGTCGTAATTCGGTGGAGATTTTTGCTCCACCTTTTATCTCCACCTTTTGCTCCACCTCGAACGGTAATATTTTGCCGTTTTTTGCGTGCTTGGGGAAAACAAAAAATCCTGATTTCGTTTGGAAATCAGGATTTTACTGTCTTTTGCTTTTCTTCAAAGTGGTGCCACCAGGAATCGAACCGGGGACACAAGGATTTTCAGTCCTTTGCTCTACCAACTGAGCTATGGCACCAGCGTTTTTGCGTGTGCAAAGGTAATGGGTTTATTTCAATCTACCAAATTTATTGCCGCTTTTCTATTTTTAATTCACACAGAAATAAACAAAAAGGGGTACATTCACAACCTCCCCGGAAAGGCACAGCCAAACATTACCCGCTGATTATCAAAAAGAACCGGGGAATAATGTGGCGCACAGGCCTCCACCCTTCCCCGGGAAATATTTATCCGGTAAGTCGAGCGTTATTCCCCCTCGGCAAGGGAGTTCCACCCTTGTGCCCGCAAAGTGATTTCGGTATCGTCGCGGGTAATCATGCAACAACCCAATTCGGGTTTGGTCATATGGCCTATGACCCGAACGCCGGGTACCGCAGCAACAATATCGTGCTTCTCAAGGGGGACGGTGAAGAGCAACTCATAGTCTTCGCCTCCGTTGAGCGCGGCGGTAACAAGGTTCATATTGAACTCCTCGGCCATAGCGGCAGTCTGGTAATCGATGGGAATGCGGTCTTCATAGATGCGGCAACCCACATGACTCTGCGAACAAATGTGCAGCAACTCGGAGGAAAGGCCGTCGGAAATATCCATCATGGCGGTGGGCACAATTCCAGCCTTATCGAGTTCGGCGACAATATCTTTGCGAGCCTCGGGTTTCAATTGCCGTTCAAGCAAATATTCGTGTCCCTCGAAGGCTGGTTTGAACTCGGATTCACCGGCAAAGATGCGTTTCTCTCGCTCGAGCAGTTGCAAGCCCATATAGGCCGCTCCCAAATCGCCGCTTACACAAATGAGGTCGTTCTCTTTCGCGCCATTACGATAAACGACTTTATCGGGCTCGCCCTCGCCTATGCAGGTAATACTGATGGTCAACCCGGTCATCGAGGCCGAAGTGTCGCCTCCGACCAAATCGACGCCATAAATGTCGCAAGCGAGTTGAATGCCGGCATAGAGTTCTTCGAGATTCTCGACCGAGAAGCGTTTGGATACCCCCAGCGACACTGTTATCTGCCGGGGAATCCCGTTCATGGCGTATATGTCGGAAAAATTGACTACGGCCGATTTGTACCCCAAGTGTTTCAAGGGGACGTAGGTGAGGTCGAAGTGTACCCCTTCGAGCAACAAATCGGTAGTGACCAAGGCGAGTTTGCCTTGATAATCGAGCACGGCGGCATCGTCGCCCACACCTTTCAGCGACGAGGCGTTTTTGAGTTGTATCTGCTTCGTGAGCCGTTCGATCAAGCCAAATTCTCCCAGCGAAGCTATTTCGGTACGTTTTTCTTGTTCCATAAAGGTAAACGAAGCCCGTGGTAAAATCCACGGGCTCTTCTTCTGTTTTTATTCGATGTTAAAATTGTTCTACCAGTTCTTTCATAATGAAACTCATTTTGGGCTGAGCGGCGGCGGCGGCTTTCTGCACCTCTTCGTGCGAGCATTTTTCCACAATGCCTTCCACACCCAAATCGGTAATCACCGATACGGCAAAGACCTCGATACCGGCATGCCGGGCGACAATCACTTCGGGAACTGTGCTCATACCCACGGCGTCGCCTCCGATGATGTGGAAATAGCGATACTCGGCCGGAGTCTCGAAAGTGGGACCCTGCGTACCTACATACACACCCTGTTGTACTTTGATACCGTTTTTCTCGGCGATTTCGAGGGCTTTATCGATCAAGCGGTGCGAATAGGCCTCGCTCATATCGGGGAAACGCACGCCCAACTCGTTGTAGTTGCGGCCGTGAAGCGGATGCTCGGGGAAGAGGTTGATATGGTCGCGGATAATCATAATGTCGCCAATGGCAAAATTGGGGTTCATACCGCCGGCAGCGTTGGAAACGAACAGGTGCTCGATACCCAACTCTTTCATCACCCGCACGGGGAAAGTGACCTGTTTCATGTCGTACCCCTCGTAGTAGTGGAACCGGCCTTGCATGGCCATTACATCTTTCTTACCGAGTTTCCCGAAGATGAGTTTCCCTTGATGCCCTTCGACGGTCGAAACCGGGAAATTGGGTATTTCGGTATAGGGTATTTCGGTTTTATCGGTAATGTGGTTTACCAACTCGCCCAACCCGGTTCCCAATATGATAGCGGTCTTGGGCAATACCTGCACTCTCGAAGCGATGTAGGCAGCGGTTTCTTTAATCTTCTCAATCATCACATGAACTATTTTTAATAATAACTAAGATTGCAAATATAGCGAAAGGCGAGCGGAGAGACAAAACGAAAACAAAGTTTTCAAAGTTTTGGCTATCCCGAGCCGACTCCTATATTCGATTTATCAAAGATAAGAAAAAAGTCGAAAGTAGAGTGCGTTGTTCATCAGATTTTTTCTATGCGCCCTGCACCACCAACCGGGGATACAAATCTATTTTTTCTTAAATTTTGATAAATAATCGTCATATACAAGCTTTTTGCGTACCTTTGAAATAAAAGTTAATACCTGAAAATGAAACGCATCCTACTCGGTCTCGTCGCCCTGTTGTGGAGCCAGATACTCTTTGCCGGCCAAGCCGGTGGAGTGTTGTCCGACCACCGATTTCAATCGGGGGGTATCGATCGCAGCTACAAACTCTATTGCCCGGCCAATCTATCGCCCGGGGCTCCGCTGGTATTTGTGCTCCACGGTTACGGCGGCAGTGCCGACCCGAAGAGATTCGGCATGGATTCCATTGCCGACAAATACGGTTTTGCCGTGTGCTATCCACAAGGGACCCGCGACAAACGGGGTAAGACATGCTGGAACGTAGGGTATCCTTTTCAGGACGATATGACCATCGACGATGTGGCTTTCATCTGCGAACTGGCACAACACCTGCAACAGACCTATCGGCTGAGCACCCATAACACCTTCTGCGCCGGCTACTCCAATGGCGGCGAAATGTGCTACCTGCTGGCCTATAAATGCCCCCATGTGTTCAAAGCGGTAGCCCCTATCGCCGGGCTCACGCTCGAATGGATGTATCGTGAGCTGGAAGCCGTCCAACCAATCCCCCTGCTCGAAATTCACGGTACAAAAGACAAAACCTCGATGTGGAACGGCGACCCTGAGAACCGAGGGGGCTGGGGCAAATACATCGCTGTCCCTTTGGCCGTGAGCTACTGGGCTACCCAAAATCGATGCACCCACGAGGTGACCGACACCATCGCTTCGATCGATCCCGAGTCGGACCACTCGATTGTTCGCCACAAATATATCGGCGGCACCGACGGGCATGAGGTGTGGCTCTACGAAATCATAGGCGGGGCCCACTCGTGGGGCGAGAAAGACCTAGTCACGGGCGAACACATCTGGCAATTCTTCTGCCGCTTTGTCGAGCCTGAAAAGACAGAGGTTCCCCAGCCAGCAAAACAATAAGAACTTTTCAAACATCACATTAAAAATACATTCATCATGTTCACAAAAAACAAATGCTTATTGGTACTTTTGGCAATCATTGCCTTATCGGCTAATGGAAAAGAAAAATATCCTCCTTTGCGGGTGGGTTGTTCCATCGGTTTCAACGCAGTCAACTACAACCTTCTCAAAACTATGAAAGAGGCAGGCGTCGACTGTATAGAGATATCGTTGAGCGCAGGGATTTTTACCGATAAGGAAAATAGCGACGATGAGATTACGGCCCGCATGAATAGTGTCCGACAGGCTGCAGACTCGGCTGACATCGAAATCTGGTCGATACACATGCCCTTCGGCAAAAAGATAGACCTCTCGCAGAGCGACGAGTCGATAAGGCAAAGTACCGTAGCCCTACAACGGCACATCTTGCGGTTCTGCAAGATACTGCAACCCCGGGTAATCCTTTTCCACCCCAGCTGGTATCTGGGTATCAACGAACGGCCCCGGCGCATCGCCCAGTTGTTACGCTCGGTCAACGAGATCAAACCGCTTGTCAAAGAGGCTGGCGCCATCATGGTTATCGAGAACATGCTGGGGCACGAGCTGCTCCACAGCGAGAAATATGAACGCCCGTTGTGCCGCACGGTCGAAGAGGTGGAGCTCATTATGCAACAGATGCCCAGCGACATCTACTTGGCTGTCGACATGAACCACATCGACAACCCCGAGCTGCTCATCAAGGCCATGGGCAACCGGGTGAAGACTATTCACGTCTCTGACGGGAACGGCCGTGCCGAATGCCACTACATGCCAAATCCGTGCAGCGGCAAAGGCGACAACGACTGGAACCGTATACAGCAAGAATTGTACAACGCCGGTTACACAGGCCCCTTCATGTACGAGGTCAAAACCAACGAGTATAGCGAACCGCAAGAACTCTACGAATGTTATCAGAATCTCTACCGTACTTTTATCGAATTTATTCAACAAAAACAATAAACACACACGATTATGAAAGACTTGAAAAAAATCTTGTCACACTTTGCCTTGAAAGGCGAAGTTGCCGAAATAAAACCGCTGGGCGCCGGGCTTATCAACGATTCGTTCAAAGTGACAACGACTCCTCCCGAAGCCCCCGACTATGTGCTGCAACGCATCAACCACACGATATTCACCAATGTGGAGATGCTTCAAAACAACTTCTACCAAGTAACTACCCATATACGCCACAAACTCGAAGCCCGGGGCGAGACCGATATTGACCGCAAGGTGCTGACATTGATCCCGACCACCGACAATAAACTGTATTACTTCGACGGCGAATGCTACTGGCGGGTGCTCATCTTTATCCACAACGCCAAGAGCTACGAAGCCGTGACTCCCGAATTTTCTTACTATGCAGGTCAGGCCTTCGGCGATTTCCAAGCCATGTTGGCCGACATTCCCGTGGAATTGGGCGAAACGATTCCCAACTTCCACAACATGGAGTTTCGCTTGAAACAATTGCGCGAAGCCGTTGACGCCGATACCGCCGGACGGGTGGCCGAGGTGCGTCCGTTGCTCGACGAAATCGAGAGCCGGGCCGATGCCATGTGCCTAGCCGAACGACTGCACCGCGAGGGAAAACTGCCCAAACGCATCTGCCACTGCGACACGAAAGTCAACAACATGATGTTCGACGAGAACGGACGAGTATTGTGCGTAATCGACCTCGATACCGTCATGCCCAGCTATATCTTCTCCGACTTCGGCGACTTCATGCGCACAGCCGCCAACACCGGCGAGGAGGACGACCCGAACTTGGACAATGTCAATTTCAATATGGAGATTTTCAAAGCCTTCACCAAGGGATATTTAGAGACGGCCGGCGTATTCCTAACCGATGTCGAAATCGACAATCTGCCTTATGCCGCCACCCTCTTCCCTTACATGCAGGCCGTGCGGTTCCTCGCCGACTATATCAACGGCGACACCTATTATAAAATCAAGTATCCCGAACACAACTGGGTACGCACCCGAGCGCAATTCAAACTGTTGCAAAGTGCCGAGGCTGCCGTGCCCGCTATGAAAGCCTATATCGACGAGTGTCTGGGGCGATGATGATCCCTAAACCAGACTCCATACTATCGAGACCACTCTACGGGGCTGTATCAAAATGATAAATTTTGGCGCAGTCCCGTAGGTTGTGTTAGGACTGACAAAATGCAAGGCATTGAGGGTGAGAACGGCAGGAGTTTACCCCCCCCGTAAATGACTTAGCCCGAATCCCGATAATAAATAACGCAGATGTTTGCAATGATGACACACCGCCTATCTGTCCCGATGAATTTCCCATCTCGATATAGACACACAAAGAAGTAGTTCTCTCGACCGCCTCTTTTTCCCTTGTCAGTTCCAAGATATTGACCTTTATTTTAATTCCCCCCTGATTTCCTACTGTACTTCAAAAATAGCTTAAAAAACGGGTATCGACACCCGCTTTTGGCTACCTTTGCAACTTGTAATGAGTCCGGGAGAGACCCGTACGGATACAAGGAGGAACCGCCGCACACATATCGGCTTCGAGACCTTGTCCCGAAGGATAGCCCGGACAAATTGAATCCTAAGCAGATGAAGTCAATTAAAGGATTGTTCTACGCCGTGGTATCGTCGTCGACATTCGGCCTCGTGCCCCTCTTTGCCGTACCTGCCTTGAAGGCCGGGATACCGGTCAATTCGGTAGTTTTCTACCGATTTGCTTTCTCGAGCATACTGGTCGGACTCGTCTTGCTGGTCCGGCGGGAGAGTTTCCGCCTTGAAAAACGGCAGCTACCTGTCATCGCAGGTTTTGCCTTTCTCTATGCCGTGACCTCGTTCCTGTTGACACTTTCGTATCTCTATATACCCAGCGGACTGGCCACTACCCTGCACTTCCTCTACCCGGTATTGGTGACGATACTGATGGTCATGTTTTTCAAAGAGCGGTTATCGCCACCTGTCGTCATAGCCACGTTGTTGGCTTTGAGCGGCATCTACTTGCTGAGCGGAAGCGACAGCGGAGGATTCAACGCCACGGGCATGGCGCTGGCGCTGACCACCGTGCTCACCTATGCTTCCTATATCGTGGGGCTGAACCAGTCGAGCGCCAGTCACATCGACAGTTTGAAACTCACCTTCTATATCCTCGCCACCGGGAGCATTTTCTTTCTGTCCAACCTGTTGATACGCCACGAAGTTCCCGCCCCTATTCCTTCATGGGAAACAGGCATAGACCTCTTCCTGCTGGCGCTGGTGCCCACGCTCATCTCCAACCTTACCCTTATCCTCGCCGTGAAACATATAGGCTCGACCACCACCGCCGTACTGGGCTGCATGGAGCCACTCACCGCCGTAGTAATGGGAATCATCTTCTTAGGCGAAAGCTGCAGCCCCATGCAGGCCTTGGGTATCGGCATCATACTTGTAGCGGTCACTACGGTAATTGTAGCCCGCAATCCCCACGAGCTGAAACGGGCTTGGCAAGTAATCCCTCGGCTACTGCACAAAGTCCCGTCGGAAAGGAGGAAACAATAAGCCCTCATCGGCCGTGACAAAAAGAGGAAACACAAAAGCGGGAGCGAAATACAAGACTTCACCCCCGTTATAACCGCATCTATTGTCGAACGATTTATCCCAGCCTCATCATTCGGCAGGTTTGACATTCCAAACAAACAGGGCCAGAACAAACGAAAGAATAGATGCCCCTATCCAAAAAATCGAGACCGGCAGGAAATTATAGGTTACAACCTCGCCTGTCACGATTTTGAAATTCTCGATGAGAGTTCCCGAAATGACATCTTGCAATCCGGCGGCTATATAGCTGGCCAATCCTACCACTCCCAGAGCCGCACCCGTCGCATTACGAGGCACAATATCGACCGCCATCAATCCGCCCAAGAAACAAATCAGCACCCCGATAGCGATACCAAACAGCACCATGCTTATCACATTCAAAACAAGGCTGTCGCCTCCCAACAAGAAGAGTGTCAAGGCAATCGTATTGAGTATGCCGAAAATCAACGCCGGCATATTTCTACGACCTTTGAAGAACTTATCGGAAAACCAGCCCGAAAGCACCGTACCGAATATCCCCAACAATGCGTTGATACCGATTATCGTTGTCGCCAATTCGAGTGTATAGCCTTTCTCCATTTCGAGGAAACGCACACCCCAACTATTCACCGCATATCGGCTCACATACATGAATGCGCTGGAAAGCGCCAAAATCCAAACGTAGGGATTGCGCAACACGCCTTTCTGCGCTTTGTTTGTCGATTCCTTCAAAGGGTTCCCCACAGAAGGGAGGCCTTTGCTCTGCGGGCTATCGTGCAAATAGCGAATAATGATAACCACCCCTATCGCACCTGCGATAAACGAGCCGACAAATCCGGCCTGCCACCCAAGCCACCCGACGACAGAGCCTACAAATATGAATGAAAGAAATTCGCCCAAATTGTGACTGGCACTGAAAAATCCATAATATGTGCCGCGCTCTTTCGGCGGGAACCATCGCGACAAGGATACAATGGCAGGTCCTGCGCCCATCGATTGGGACCACCCGTTCAATGCCCACATGATAAAAAAGCATATAAAAAACGCCATGGAAGACAAGCCTATCAAACCTTTGGTCAACCCCAACAGCCCCACGATAAGATTGGCGACCGACGAAACGATCAACCCCGTGGCCATAAATCGCTTGATGTTGGAGTGGTCGGCCATAAAGCTATTGACAAACTTCCCTATGGCATAGGCAAAAAGGAGCGCCGACCCGACGATACCCAATTGCTGGTCATTCAACGTGCCGCTCTCGACAATCGGGGTCTTCACCACATTCAACCCGGTGCGACATACATAATAAAGACTATACCCGAGGGTTCCGGCAAAGAAACTTTGCAATCTCAATTTTCTCGTCAGCTTCGCAGCTTCTTCGTCACTTAACGACACAGGCCTGTCTGCCGGAGGCAAAGCCCGGTAAAAGTTCACAATTCTTTTTAGCATCTTTCTTAATTTTTGAGTTAAACGTAATCTTGTTTTCCCAGATTTTGTTTTTCCTTAGGCAAATGTAACGAAAAATCAAATGAATATCGCATATTTCGCCTCCTTATATTTTGCTGTTCTCCCAACTTTTACAGGAGGTTCTACAAAATCAACCTCCGAAAATCCTTTTTCCGTTTGTCCATGCCCTCTCCTTTTTTGTATCTTTGGATAAGATAGAATGCGGTTCGGCATAGGACAAATTTGAAAACTTCGTTTTCATTTGTCTCTGCGCTCTCCTTTCACTATCTTTGAAGAGCTAAGGTTACAAATAATTACCCGACAACCTATAAATCTATGGACATGAATATACGTCGGTTCCTCCTCGTTCTCGTCTCGGCGCTCGCTTTCGAGCCCTGCATTGCCAGCAACTGGTTCACGGGGGAAACCGATTTCCGCCGAGCTACCTTTCAAAAAGGTGTACTCACCGATTACAACTTCCAAGAGGGAGTCGATGTCGTCAACCTCACCGAGACAGGAATAGCGCCGAGAGACAAGTTACGTCCGATCATATCCTTGGATTTGGCTAACTTGAACAATAGGGCTTATAAAAAATATGACGTATATCAGTATGACGAAACCGGAGCTGTACAAAAAGCCGGGAGTGTGAGCGAACCGGTGTGGGGCGTCGTATGGGGATACCGCGACTCGCTGAATTTCCATGCCCTGCTGCTCCGGGGCGGGAACTCCGACCCGTATGAATACAGCAACCCCGAGTTGCAATACCGCATTCTCACTGTCGCCAATGGCGACACACTCTCGCATATGGCATGGAGTTCGTTATCGTCGTCCTATATCAATCCCGGGGCAGACTATAACCGCATACACATCGTTCCCGTTACCGACGGCTACGAAATATACCTTGGCACACAGCGAGAATGTCGCATTGGGCTGTGTCGCGACAACCGTCTGTTTGGGAGTTTGGCGGGAGTTTATGTGGGGAGCGGTGCTCAAATCAGGTTGAAGAACTGGTCGGTATCGGCTTGTGAATATCACGAACCGTCGGTTTTGTGGACTCCCGACGAGCTAACCGAACATTTCAAAAAGAGTAGCAATCCCAAAGAAGGATATTACGAACTGCTACAAGCGTCTTCTTCGAACAGCAACATACGGCTGGGAGGGAATTACCGTTTGGCGTTGGTCGAAGACCAAGAAAATCTATTGCTCATTTATATAGACGGAGCGCAACGGTTCCCAAACCAATGGCAGCCCGGCATGGTAAAAGCGATATTGCAACCGACCGCTCACCCCAACCTGTACAACGTCACATGGTTCGACGCCGAACATAAACCTTTGAAAGAAGGTGTAACCGCACTATTCTTGTCCAATGAAATCCTCTCGATTCGGTTTGTCAACGAAACGGTGAGATTGGATTGGAACCGATCTTATTCCCCAGAAGAAAACGCCCAAGAAAGAGACTCGTTTCACCCCGCATAACTTACACGTTTTTTTCTCGGAAGCGAGAGATTTTTCAACCTCTCCGACAACGTTCCCTACACCTCTGCCCTTCACCCTCTCCAATGCGCTACCGTAATGAAAAAGGGGCACATTGCTGCGCCCCTTTTCCCTATTTGAAATAAACAAACCTTCTTAATACGAACGTGCGAACAATACCCGGCGAGCCGAGGGTTTGCCGGTAACCATACATACTCCCGGCGTGGTATCGCCGTCGAAAGGAATGCAGCGAATGGTCGCTTTGGTCTCCTCCTTGATACGCTCCTCGGTCTCGGTCGTTCCGTCCCAGTGAGCCAAGATGAATCCGCCTTCCTCGATTTTCTCCTTGAACTCATCGTAGCTATCGACTGTAATCGTGTGTTCCTGACGGAATTTAAGCGCTTTTTGGAAGATATTGGCCTGTATCTCGTCAAGCAGATTCTTCACCACCTGTTCGATGTTATCGACAGGGATAGTCTCTTTCTCGAGCGTGTCGCGGCGCATGATCTCGACCGTACCGTTCTCGAGGTCGCGACCACCCATCACGAGGCGCACGGGCACACCCTTCAACTCGTAGTCGGCAAATTTGAATCCGGGACGTTTGTTGTCGGCATTGTCATACTTCACCGAAATACCCAAAGCCCGCAATTTATCGGCAATCTCGCCGGCTTTCACATCGATAGCCTGTAATTGCTCGGCATTCTTGTAAATAGGTATAATCACTACTTGTATGGGAGCCAACTTAGGCGGCAATACCAACCCGTTGTCGTCGCTGTGGGTCATAATGAGGGCACCCATCAAGCGGGTGGAAACACCCCACGAGGTAGCCCACACATATTCGAGCTCGTTGTTTTTATTGATGAACTGTACGTCGAACGCCTTGGCGAAATTCTGCCCGAGGAAATGCGACGTACCCGACTGCAAGGCCTTCCCGTCCTGCATCATGGCCTCGATCGTATAGGTGTCGAGAGCGCCGGCAAAACGTTCGTTGGCCGATTTCACACCCTTAACCACCGGCACGGCCATGAAATTCTCGGCAAAGTCGGCATAAACATCGAGCATGCGGCGAGCCTCGGCCTCGGCCTCCTCACGGGTGGCGTGGGCGGTATGCCCCTCTTGCCACAGAAATTCGGCGGTACGCAAGAAGAGGCGGGTGCGCATCTCCCAACGGAACACGTTAGCCCACTGGTTGCACAGGATAGGCAGGTCTCGATAAGATTGTATCCAGTTTTTATAGGTATTCCAAATAATGGTTTCGGAGGTAGGCCTGATAATCAACTCTTCTTCCAGTTTCGCCGCAGGGTCGACAACGACTCCCGAGCCGTCGGTCGCATTCTTCAAGCGATAGTGGGTCACCACGGCGCACTCTTTGGCAAATCCCTCGACATGCTCGGCCTCACGGCTCAAAAACGATTTCGGTATCAACAAAGGAAAGTAAGCATTGACATGGCCGGTCGCCTTGAACATATCGTCCAACTGACGTTGCATTTTTTCCCAAATCGCATATCCATAGGGCTTGATAACCATACAGCCCCGCACGGCCGACTGTTCTGCCAAATCGGCTTTCACGACCAAGTCGTTGTACCATTGCGAATAATTATCGGCACGCTTGGTCAATTCTTTCAACTCTTTTGCCATTATTTTATGCTGTTAATTTATTACACAAGAATTTCCTTATCCTCTCATTTTCACAAAGGATTTGCAAAAATAGTGAAAGGTGCGTTGAGAGACAAACGAAAAACAAAGTTTTTGAATCGTCCCGAACCGAATCCCGCTTTCCCCAAAAAAGCGAAAGGCAAGCATACTTATCCCTCATCGGTTGGGGTTTAGGGGGCAAAACAACTTCTATCTTGCTCAAAAAACAGAAAAAGCCGCCATATCGCGGCTGCTTCCAATGAGACGGGCGCCCCTCATCGTTTGTCCAACTGTCCACGACGGGCCATATCGATCATGACCTCACCGGGAATCAGATAAATATCGAGCCGCCGGTTTTGGGCGCGACCCTCCATCGTCTTGTTCGATGCGATGGGCGAAAAAGAACCGGCATCGTAAATCACCACATAATCGGTATTTCCGCCGTTACGGGCAAACCAGTCACGCACGGCTCTCGCCCGGAACAGGGTCAAGTCGAGGCTATATGCTTCGGAACCGGTATCGTCACTGTGCATGACCAACATCATGTGGTAATAGTCGGGTATGCGCAATGCCGACAGGAACGGCCTCAAATAAATGTCGGCCCGCTCGCTCAACGTGGTGTCGTTGGGCAAAAAGAGGTTTGCCGCCGGTATGGTCGCTTTGATTACTTCATAATTGCGTATCAACTTCAAGTCCGAAAGACGGGCTTTTTGAAGGCGCTTCATCTCCCGGGATTGCGCGGTTCTTATTTTACGAGCCTGATTCCCCAAATCGGGAATAGAGATATTCTCGTCGAGCGTCAACCTCGCAATATCGGTATGCTCTGCCGCAAGGGCGTCGCCGTCCTTATCCCCTCCCGAAAACCACGAGGATACTTTATCGGCGAACTTCTGGAAAATATTTTGCGACACGGCCTCGACAGGGAAAAGAGACGCCGCACCCAACAATATCACAAAAACTGCTTTTCTATTCATCGAACTGCCACTCATCAGAAAACACCCAACGATTCTTCATAATCCAACTCGCCCCGTACCAAAAACGGCATATCTTCATCGTCGATTTTCACCCCATCCTTATGGGCACTCTTACGGGCAAAATCGATAATATCGTCTTCGTCGAGCTCTACCTCCCCCTCGGCCTGCTCGTCGAGCAAACCTTTCTGCTCGTAATAGTCATACACTACATCGGTCACATAGACAATATCGTCGTGGCTGTATTTTTCTTTCAACTCTTGGGGCAACACATTTAATATATAGCGAACGGCTTCGTCCTCGTCATACACAAACAAATCCTCGTCTTGACTCATAGCTTTTCTCATTTTTTTGGTTGGGTAAAAGTACAAATCCTAAACGGCTTTTGCAAATCGGCAGAAAAAAAATAAATTTTTTTGTTGCTATTTCGAGAAGTTTATATACATTTGCAGTGTACTATTAAACTAATACACCATAACAGCAAACCCATTTATCCGGTAAATATTATGTTACAGATTGATAATCTTGTATTTAGTTACCACAAAAAGAAGAATCCCATCTTCGACGGAATAAATTTGTCGATACAGCCGGGAGCTGTTTACGGACTTTTAGGAAAAAACGGCATAGGCAAATCGACCTTGCTCTACATGATGAGCGGATTGATGTTTCCCCACAAAGGGTCGATACGGCTCGACGGAGTAGAAGTAAAACGCCGTCTGCCCGAGACCTTGGAAAAAATCTTCCTCGTTCCCGAAGAGTTTGACCTCCCCGCCATATCGGTCGACGCCTATGTGCGTCGCAACAGCGTGTTTTACCCTCATTTCAACCGCGATCAATTCAACCGCTATCTGACCGATTTTGAGTTGGAAGGAACCAGCAATTTGGCCAAAACCTCGATGGGCCAAAAGAAAAAATATCTGGTCAGTTTCGCCCTCGCCACCAATACGCCGCTATTGCTCATGGACGAACCCACCAACGGTATGGACATTCCGTCGAAAAGCCAATTCCGCAAGGTTATCGCCTCGGGCATGAACGAGCAGAAAAGTATCGTCATCTCGACACATCAAGTGCGCGACCTCGAAAACATGATCGACCGTATCGATATTCTCGAAGGGGGTCGGCTGTTGCTCGACGCCGACACCGGCACGATCACCTCGCACCTACGGTTCGTCAAAGGTGTTGGCGAAGCCGATACCGAAGGGGCGCTCTACAAAGTGTCGACTATCGCCGGATACAGCGCCATACTGCCCAATCCCACAGGAGAAGAGTCGCCGCTCGACATCGAGATGCTTTTCAACTATGCCATCGAAGCCCCCGACAACCTTCAACGTATATTTGCCAACCCTGTAAAGTAACACCATCATGAACGATTATCATATAACCGAAAACGGGCCGGCGACCACAATAGCCTCCAAGCACCCGGCGACCAACAATTTTTTCAGTCCGAGGCGCTTCGGCCGGTATTGCGCCAAACAAATCCATGAATGGAAGCGGGGACTTCTGCTCCAATTCTTCTCGCTGGCCGGCATCTACACGATTTTGATGTTTCTTTACCACCCTTCCGACGGAGAAGCGCCCGCTATCACCTCGACCGGGATACATATACTCATCTGGTTCGGATTTTTCATCTATATCGCCAAGAGCGGATCGAGCCTCGCCGAGCAGATAGGGCGCCGCTCCAAACGAGTACTCTACTTGGCAGTTCCCGCCTCGACAGCCGAAAAATATATCGCCCACCTGCTGTGGACCTTGATACTCTATCCCATTCTTTTCTTTGCAGCCATCATCGTAGCCCAATATGCTTCGGAAATAATCTCCTCGTCCATACGCGGCGAGGTCTTCAACCCGGGCACGCCGCTGCAAGGGATGCTCACGGTTTGGAACGACCTGTACAGCCTCTCCACAATTATTGTCTGGACCATCAGCAACATTGTCACCTTCACGCTGGGAGCTACACTGTGGCAGAAAAACAGTTTTCTCAAAACCATTGCGGCGCTCTTCCTGCTGGGTATCATCATCATCTTTTTCTACACCATCTTCGTAGGGAAAGCCGAATTCGGGTCGCTGTTTACCTACATAGCCATAGGCAATTACTTTGAGAACTTCAAAAGTATCGATCTCTTATGGATAATCAACGGAGTTACGATAATTGAATCCATCATATTGGGATACATCGGCTATATGCGCATGAAAGAACTCGAAATAAACGAAACCAAACGATAAGTATGCAATTCAAAGAGAACCAAACCATCTACCTGCAAATCGCCGAGCGCATCAGCGACGAGATTTTGTTGGGACGCTACGACACCGGCTCCCGTATCCCGTCGGTACGCGAATATGCGGCCCTCGTGGAGGTAAACGCCAACACGGTGATGCGTTCCTATGAATTTTTGCAGACTCAGGGCATCATCTTCAACAAACGGGGAATCGGATTCTTCGTCTCGCCCGACGCCAAACATAAAATTAAAGAATACCGGCGCAACGAATTCCTCAAAAACGAACTGCCGCGCTTCTTCATGCAGCTATACACCCTGCATATTCCTATGGAGGAGATCGACTCCATGTACCGCCAATTTATCGAAAACCTCACGTCAAACCCCTCAAACCAACAATCATGAAACGCTCGACCATAGCCCTGTTAATCTTTTTGGCCGTGATGATATTCGTTCCCATCATCGGCATCAAAATCATCAGCCACCTTTCGCCCGAAATGAAAATAGAGAGCTTGAAAAATCTGCTGAATGAATCGGACGAAGATGCTCCCGTACGCTACCTCATCATCGACAACGATACGACAACCCACTCGGAGAATATGCTCATTACCATCTCGACCCGGGATAAAAAGGATTCCCGACAGGGCATTACCCTCATCGGCGGGCAGGAAAATTACTCGGGCGACACCCTGCATATCACCGGCCAATGGCTGGGACAATCGTCGGCCGACGACACCGAAACCTCGGTCCCCCAATCGTGGCTCGACCACCAGACGCTCGACTACGACTACAACACGCGCCTCATCGTCGAGAACCACAACCCCAACGTCTCGCTACACGTCCCGTTTGCCAACTTCGAGAGACTTACCGTCCAATCGCCAGGCAAGCTCGTAGTGGAAAGATCGAACATGGGTATACTGGTCGTACAAGACAGCATCGGCTACTGTAATACCGACATTCGAGAATGCAATATCGGCACACTATTTGCATATCTCAACAACAAATGTTCGTTGGCTCTCGCAAACAACAACATAGGCTCGGCCTTCTTCCCCAGAGTACTCGACGGCCTGTCGCTCGTGAGAAACAACATCGGGGTGACCGGCACCACCGAACTCATGGAGTTCAAGGTGTCGAAAACCCTCGGCAACGACAGCACCGACGCGGTGAGCTTAGGGGTCAATATCAGCTATACGAACGACGATAAAGAAGATAAAGAGTAAAACAGATAGTACAAAATTTCATCACACATTTTAATCGACAACCAAACCGATGAAAAGAGTTTTCAAACTGGGTATTGTACTGGGAATGTTATTCTCGGTATTCTCAATGGCCGAAGCCGCTGCGGCCGATTGCAAAATAAGCGGTACAGTAACCGATTCGATCAGCGGGGAGGGTATCCCTTTCGTTACAGTAGGCGTGGAAAACACCGACGGGAAAGTGCTTTCCCGCGTGGCCTCGGACGTGAACGGGCGCTTTACCACCACGGCTGCCGCCGGCAACCGCTATACGCTGGTCATCTCGTCGGTAGGCTACTCGACACAACGCATCGACCTATCGATTCCGGCCGGTGAACGAAATAAAGATATGGGTAATATCGTGCTCACCGAAGGAACGGAATTGAGCGAGGTGACCGTCGTAGCCCAACGCCCCCTTATCAAAAGCGACATCGACAAGATAACCTACGACATGGAGGCCGACCCCGAAGCAACCAGCAACAACGCGTTGGATATGCTGCGCAAAGTGCCCATGATTACCGTCGATGCCGAAGAGAACATACGTCTTAACGGACAGAGTAACTACAAAGTGCTGCTCAACGGCAAAAGCTCGGCCATCATGTCGGGCGACAACGTAAAAGAGATACTTAAAAGCATGCCTGCCAGCTCGATTAAAAATATCGAGGTGATTACCAACCCTTCGTCGAAATACGAGGCCGAGGGCGTAGGCGGTATCATCAACATAGTGACTGTGACCCGCCGCGACACCAATGGCGTAGTGGGGAGTGTGGGAGCCAACGCCGACAACCGCGGAGGGTTCGGGGGCAACGTTTATTTCTCCTCACAAATAGGTAAATTCGCTTTCTCGGGCCGCTATTCGGGCAATCGTTATACCAACGGCCACGGAGGCCGCTCAAAGACCTTCTCCGAAACCTACGGCAGCGATGAGTTCAACCACTCCGAAGGTTACAGCAAATCACGGTTCGAAGGTATCGGGCACAACATTTCGCTCGAAGCCAGCTACGAAATCGACACACTCAACCTTATCAGCTTCTCGGCTTGGGGTTGGCTGGGCAACAACCAGTCGAACACCGACCTCGACTATACCTATTACAACCGGGCTAACAGCATAAGCAGCCAATACAGCACCCTGAGCCATTCGCGCAGCAACTACGGCTCGGTGTCGGGCACACTCGACTACCAGCGCTCGTTTGCCAAAAAAGACCGCACGCTCACCGCTTCGTACCAGTTTGAATACACGCCCAACAACTCGGACTACACAACCGAGAGCGACGGTATCATCAACTGGGACACTTATACCGAACGGAGCAAAAACAAGGCTCACGGCACCGAGCAAACCATACAAATCGACTACTTCGACCCGCTTACCGAAATGCACCAAATCGAGGGCGGAGCCAAATACATCATGCGTTGCAACGTGAGCGACGGCGACCGCACCCAAAGCCTGTGGAACGAACCTACCGACACATGGCACGACATTTCGCTGCCGGTCAACGACCTCGACTACACACAACACATACTGGGACTATATGCCGGCTATGTGCTGAAAATCAAAAAGTGGAGCGGCAAAGTGGGCGCCCGTTTCGAAGCGACTTGGAACGACGGCCGCACGACCAACTACGACGCCACAGAGACGGCTCAAAAGACCCGTTTCGACAACGACTTTTTCAACATCGTTCCCTATGTGACCCTCTCGTGGCAACCCCGCGACATGCAGACTTTCAAGCTCTCTTACACGCAACGGCTCAGCCGGCCAGGTATTTGGCAACTCAATCCTTTCAAAGACAGCTCCAACCCCATACAGATAACCTATGGTAACCCCAACCTCGACTCGGAGATTTCGCACACCTTCTCGCTGGGATATACCCTCTTTACCGCCACGGGAATGAGCTTGGCCACCGAACTGAGCGGCCGCATTCAGAACAACGGTATCGAGCAAACTATCTTCATGGACGAGAATGGCATCGCCAACGTGACTTACGACAACATAGGACGGGCCCGGGAGTGCAAACTCAATGTATTTTTCTCGGGCAACCTGCTGCCCACCCTCAATCTCTATACCAACCTATCGGGCGGATATGGCGATTACAGCTCGCTTCAAGCAGGATATTCCAACAAGGGGTGGGACTACAACGGGTTCCTCGGCGCCCGTTGGAACGCATGGAAAGACGGCGCCCTGAGCGCCAACGTGGGTTATTACTCGGGATTCCGCATGCTGGTAGGAACCACGGCTCCCTTTGCTTTCTGTGGGTTCAGCGTGAGCCAATCGTTCTTCAACAAGCAATTGCAAGTGAACCTCTCGGTGAGCGACCCCTTCTCGAAAGACCGCAAATTCATTGCACACATCAAAAACGACGACTACCGCATAGACAGCTACAACTATAATCCTTGCCAGTTTGTGCGATTGGGTGTAACTTATCGCTTCGGACAGATGAAAGACGCAGTTAAAAAAGCTCGCCGCAGCATCAACAACGACGACCTCAAAAGCAGCGGTAGCGGTAGCGGAACCGGCAGCGCTCCCGGCGGAATGGGTGGCGGCGGTGGACTGTAACCGAAATCTCTTTTTACGGCTTCCTTATTTAAATAAACGAAAAGACCCGGGTTCTATATACGACGAGAATCCGGGTCTTTATTTATAAAATCCTATCGCTCAAACGATTTGCTTCTTGTATGACCTCAACTCCTGTTTGATTCGGTATATCTTTACTTTTACCGTACCCAAAGGCATTTGCAACCGGGTGGCTATCTCTTCATAACGGTAGCCCTGCAAATACAAGTTGAAAAGTTGGCGGTTGTTGACCGGCAACAAATTCATAACCCGCTTGAGATCGGTATCCGAGAAAGCGTCCTCAATCCCGGTTTCGCACGACGAATCACACGCTTCGGGAATCTGGAAATCGGATAACAACGAGGTTTCTCTGGACGAATGGCGGCGACAATTCAAGAAAAGATTGAACATGATGGTGTATAACCAACTTTTAAAACTTCCGGAATCGTTGTACATCTCTTTATTTACCAGAGCTTTGAGAGATGTTTCTTGTAACAGGTCTTTTGCCTCGTCTTCGTTGTGGGTCAGACTTTTGGCAAAGCCCAACAGAGCGTCTTGTAGCTTCACTACTTTCTGCTCAAAATCTTCTTGAATCATTCTTTTATAAGAATCTAAAATATAAATAGTAAAGGTAGTGTATTATTCCCGTATAAAGAAATTTAAATCGATATTTATTTAATATTTATTTTATCCCGGGAAATAAAGGGGGATTATTTAGGCGCTTTCTTGTATAGAACCACCGCAATAACCGTGTAGATAATATTGGGAATCCACATGGCCAGCAGAGGCGAAGTGGCTCCCGAAACGGCAAATGTCGAAGTCACTGTCGAAAACAAGATATACGAGAAACTCAGCAGCAAACCTATGCCGATATTGATACCCATACCCCCCTTCACTTTGCGGGAGGAGAGCGACATGCCTATGGCCGTGAGGATAAAAGCGGCCGCAGCCATCGCGAAACGGCGCTCATACTCGATTTCGAAATTCTTGATGTTGGCCACTCCACGCTCTTTTTGCCGAGCGATATAGCGCCTCAGGTCGGGGGTAGTCATCATCTCGCTGTCGTTCTGCGAAATAAGGAAATCGGAAGGCTCTATGGGTACAATCGTATCGAGCGAAGCCCCTTTCACCAGTTCCTCGCGCATGCCGTTAAAATTACGAATCATGTAATTGTTGACCCTCCAATAGTAGGCCGAGTCGTAATGGATTGTCTGCGCAGTGAGCCGCGACTGCAACACCTTGTTATCGAATTTCTCCAACGAGAAACGATAACCGGTCTTGTTGCTGTTGTCGTAACGGGCTATATAAGCGATTACCCCCGGCGAGACCTGCAACTGGATATTGCTGGCATAGTCGACCCGCTTGTTCTTCACATAGGTATTTGTGTATTCTATGCGGGTGACATTGGCCGGCGGGATAATGTAACAACTCAGATAGAGGTTGAGCGAAGCGATAATCGCCGCCGAAATCATATAAGGGACAAAAAGCCGCTTGAAACTGATTCCACTCGACAACATAGCGATGATCTCGGAGTTGTCGGCCAGTTTCGAGGTAAAAAAGATAACGGCAATAAAGGTGAACAGCGGGCTGAACAGGTTGGCAAAATAGGGAAGGAAATTGAAAAAGTAATCAAATATCGTCGCCGACAGCGGGGCCTTCAAGAAGGAATCGAGCTTCTCGTTGATGTCGAACATCACTGTAATAGCCAGAATCAAGGCTATCGCAAAGAAGTATGTTCCCAAAAACTTCTTGATGATATAGAAATCTATTTTTTTCAATACCTTCATAGCGCAAACTCATTACAGGCGGGTAGTCACCCGACGCACCATCTCCTCTTTCCACGGCTTGAACGTTCCGGCGAGAATCTGCCGCCGGGCTTCTTGGGTGAGCCATACATAGAAAGCGAGGTTGTGAATCGAGGCGATTTGCATGGCCAGAATTTCCTCACTGATGAACAGATGACGCAAATAGGCTTTGCTGTAACAGGTGTCGACATACGACGTTCCCTCGGGGTCGATGGGAGAGAAATCGTCGGCCCACTTCTTGTTACGCATGTTCATGATACCGTTGCGGGTAAACAACATGCCATTGCGGCCGTTGCGGGTAGGCATCACGCAATCAAACATATCGACTCCCCGCTCGATGCCTTCCAAAATATTGGCGGGAGTCCCCACCCCCATGAGGTAACGGGGCTTCTCCTTCGGTAAAATATCGTTTACCACCTCGATCATCTCATACATCTTCTCGGTAGGCTCGCCTACGGCCAATCCCCCGATGGCATTCCCATCGGCGCCCAAATCGGCCACATGCTTGGCCGCCTCAGTGCGCAGGTCGGGATAGACGCACCCTTGCACGATGGGGAAGAAAGTCTGGCGATAACCATAGAGACCCTCGGTTTCACAAAAGTGTTTCCACCCCCGGTCGAGCCAGCGGCGTGTCAAAGCCAGCGATTTTTTGGCATAGGCATAGTCGGCGTCGCCGGGCGTGCATTCATCGAGCGCCATCATAATATCCGACCCGATGATACGCTGGGTATCCACTACATTCTCGGGGGTAAACAGGTGTTTCGACCCGTCGATGTGCGAGCGGAAGTGCGCCCCCTCTTCGGTGAGTTTGCGGCGATCGGAGAGCGAGAATACCTGAAATCCGCCGCTATCGGTGAGGATAGGGCGTTCCCAGCCGTTGAACTTGTGCAAGCCCCCGGCCTTATGCAGTATATCCAGCCCCGGCCGCAGGTATAAATGATAGGTGTTCCCCAAGATAATCTGGGCTTTTATGTCGTCGCGCAATTCGCGTTGATGCACGGCTTTGACCGATGCCACAGTACCCACCGGCATGAATATGGGAGTCTGTATCGTACCATGGTCGGTCGTGATGACGCCCGCCCGCGCGCTGCTATGTTCGTCGGTATGTACCAGTTCAAAATCCATTGTCTTCGCTTAAATTCAAAAATAGGTACGAAACCGGGGATTGCCTCGGGCGACGCATCTTTTTCCTGCCTGCCCTGCTATCGCTCCGCTCTATTTTTCGGGGCAAAGATAATGTAAGCAAAGGGCAAAATCAAATAAATTCGGTTTTTGCTAAAACAAATAGCTGCCTCAGGGCCACATATAAAGCATCGTCGCTTCTGCAAAACAATGTTTCCTACGATCGGGAACTCCCTATAAATATATTTATAGAGTATTATCTTCGGTTAATTTTTTATTATATTATCGAGAGTTCTTATCAATTAAAAATATATTTGCACCTGTTATGCCGATGCTACAAACGACAAGAATCCTGCGATTATGGACATGCGGTCTGCTTGCGACCGCAGCCTCTACGCTCTTGGCCGATTCGCCCGCACCTCCGCCTATGCGCCCGGGCAACGGGTCGGAACTGGAAATCAAAGGAGGCGAATCGTCGTGGCCCCGCACCGAGCAAATGCCCACTTCCGTCCCCAACGAACGATTCGTGCAGAAACGGCTGGACGAACATTTGGAAAGCGCCTCGCTGCAAATCATGAAACCCTCGACGCTCTTCCCCGAAAATCCCTCGGAGTTTATGCTCAACGTCATCTTGCTGCATGCCGTGAAAGACAGCATCGCCAGTCTGTACGACGAAACAATCGCCCGCATGGTCGACAAGTTCTTGGTTCGCAATCTGCTGCAACCTATCTCGGACGACCGTCTCGACCCGGTCAACAACTTCACGATGGGAGCTCCCAATACCATGCCGATAGGTGTCAGAGTGGCCTATGTGGGTGTAATCGATCCCGTGGAGCTTTATCGCGAATGGCAACGCAAGAAACGAGCCTTGCGCACCAAGATGGTGTTGATGACACTCTTCGGCGACACCACCCGACTGCTCACCAAACACGAAACCGATTCGATAAAACAAAGTCTCGACAAAAAACGGAACGCACCGGTAAGCCGTATCGCCAATCCTGTGCTCATCTCGACACTCTTGGCCAACGATACTATCGTTGCTCCGTCGAAACCAAAGTTTACCGCCCCGCTTTGGGGCAAGGAGCGACCGAAGTTTCCCCTCGAGCCCGCTATCCTTTCGGCCGACTCGATACCTGCCCGCCCCGAGACCATACCCTCCCTCCCCGATTCCATTCCATCCCGCAACCGGGAATGACCGTCCCGCTCGCCCTATCGGGAGCGAACTTTCCATGAGGGATGCTTGTTGTAGAAGATGAATCCCGACATTTTGTCAGAAAACAAAAAACTCTACAAATGGCCTCGTTATGCGCCTTATCGCCTATCGCCAACTGGCGGGATAGACATTTTGTCATGTTAAAGCACTGATTTTCAGACAATATTTCACACATTTACATCTGGCATCTCTTTTGACTGTACAAGAGTGTAACCGATAAAAAAGAAAAAAGAAAGGAGAATAAATATATGAATTTCGACAATTTTACCATCAAATCGCAGGAGGCTATCCAAAAAGCCGTGGAGATTGCCCGCAACCACAACGAGCAGTCTATCGAGCCGGTACACCTGCTGAAAGGGATTTTGCAAGTGGGCGAAAGCCTCACCTCATACCTCTTTCAGAAACTGGGTGTCAACACCTCCATGCTCAACAACTTGGTCGATAGGGAGATAGAGTCGTTGCCCAAAGTGAGCGGCGGCGAACCTTATCTGAGCCGAGAAGCCAACGATGCCCTGCAAAAGGCTATCGACTATTCAAAAAAACTGGGTGACCAGTTCGTAGCGCTGGAAGCTATGCTCATGGGACTTTTCCTCTGTAAAAACACAGTATCGGACTTCATGAAGGATGCCGGCATTACCGAAAAAGAGTTGGGTGCCGCCATCGACGAACTGCGAAAAGGCAAGAAAGTAACCGCCGCATCGGCCGAGGATACCTACAACGCTTTGAGCAAATATGCCATCAACTTGAACGAACGTGCCCGCGAAGGCAAACTCGACCCTGTGATAGGCCGTGACGACGAAATACGACGGGTATTGCAAATACTGAGCCGACGTACCAAAAACAACCCTATCCTCATAGGCGAACCGGGTACCGGTAAAACGGCCATCGCCGAGGGATTGGCTCACCGTATCGTGCGCGGCGATGTGCCCGAGAACTTGAAGAGCAAGCAAATCTACTCGCTCGACATGGGCGCTTTGATCGCCGGAGCCAAATACAAGGGCGAATTTGAAGAACGATTGAAATCGGTCGTCAACGAGGTGATTCAAAGCGACGGCGAGATAATCCTCTTCATCGACGAGATACACACACTGGTAGGTGCCGGCAAAAGCGACGGCGCTATGGATGCCGCCAATATCCTGAAACCGGCTTTGGCTCGTGGCGAGTTGAGAGCTATCGGTGCCACCACCCTCGACGAATACCAAAAATACTTCGAGAAAGATAAAGCTCTCGAACGTCGGTTCCAAATCGTCATGGTCGACGAACCCGACGAGATGAGTTCTATCTCGATTCTGCGAGGATTGAAAGAGCGTTATGAAAACCACCATAAGGTGCGTATCAAAGACGAAGCTATCATCGCGGCCGTACAACTCTCGGAACGGTATATCACCGACCGGTTTTTGCCCGACAAGGCTATCGACCTGATGGACGAGGCCGCCGCCAAATTGCGTATCGAAGTCGATTCGGTGCCCGAGGCTCTCGACGAAATATCGCGTCGTATCAAACAACTCGAAATCGAACGCGAGGCCATCAAGCGGGAAAACGATACCGAGAAATTGCAACAACTGGGTAAAGAAATCGCCGACTTAAAGGAAGAGGAGACCAAGTACCGCGCCAAATGGCAAGCAGAAAAAGAACTGGTCAACCGCATACAGCAAAACAAAATCGACATCGAAAACCTGCGTTTCGAAGCCGACAAAGCCGAGCGAGAAGGCGACTACGGCAAAGTGGCCGAAATACGGTATGCCAAGATCAAAGCGAAAGAGGACGAAATCCATGCCACTCAACAGAAACTGCACGAGATGCAGGGCGACAAAGCCATGATCAAAGAAGAGGTCGACGCCGAAGATATTGCCGATGTCGTTTCGCGTTGGACGGGAATCCCCGTGAACAAAATGATGCAAAGCGAAAAAGACAAATTGCTCCACCTCGAAGAGGAGTTGCACAAACGGGTAGTCGGTCAGGACGAAGCAATCACCGCCATAGCCGACGCCGTGCGCCGGAGCCGGGCTGGATTGAACGACCCCCGCAAACCTATCGGTTCGTTTATCTTCCTCGGAACCACCGGTGTGGGGAAAACAGAGTTGGCAAAGGCCTTGGCCGAATATCTGTTTGACGATGAAAACATGATGACCCGTATCGATATGAGCGAGTATCAAGAGAAATTCAGCGCCACGCGACTCATCGGTTCGCCTCCGGGATATGTAGGCTACGACGAGGGCGGGCAATTGACCGAGGCCATACGACGCAAGCCCTATTCGGTGGTACTGTTCGACGAAATCGAGAAAGCCCACCCCGACATATTCAACATCTTGTTGCAGGTTCTCGACGACGGACGGCTCACCGATAACAAGGGACGACTGGTCAACTTCAAGAATACCATTATCATCATGACCTCCAACATGGGGTCGTCGCTGATACGGGAAAACTTCGAGAAAATGACCGAAGCCAACAAGGCCGAAGTCATTGAGAAAACCAAAGAAGCCGTGTTGGCAATGCTGAAACAGACCATACGGCCCGAGTTCCTCAACCGTATCGACGAGACGATCATGTTCACCCCGTTGAGCGAAAAAGAGATTGAGAAAATTGTTTCGCTGCAAATCGACAATGTGAAGAAAATGTTGGAGAAAAACGGCGTTACCCTCGAGATAACACCCCGGGCTCTGTCGCTGATCGCAGCCGAAGGATACGACCCCGAATTTGGCGCACGTCCTGTCAAACGGGTAATCCACCGACTCATTCTCAACCAGCTCTCGAAAGACTTGCTGGCTCAGAAAATCGATCGGTCAAAACCGATTGTGGTCGATGCCGAAAACGACCAAATCATTTTCCGCAACTGATACCATCGGTTTAGCTTCCATAATAAACGAGGGGCTGGCTCAAAATTGAACCAGCCCCTCGCTTTGTTTTTTATGTCATATCAACTTTATTATTCCTCATTCAAAGTAATACGCTTGAAGGCGACAGCCGTAAGCTCTTTGTTGTTGGAGTGGAGATATTGTTGAATGTTTTGTTTGGGATCTTTCACGAAAGTCTGTTCGAGCAAGCAAACCTCTTGGTAGAACTTGTTGAGACGGCCTTGGGCAATCTTGTCGAGCATCTCTTCTTTCTTACCCTCTTGGCGAGCTTTCTCCTTAGCGATTTCAAGTTCTTTCTCTACCACGTCGGCAGGAACCTCCTCACGACAAACGGCGAGCGGGCTCATAGCTGCGGCCTGCATAGCTACGTCGTGAGCTACTTGGTAATCGGTGTCGGGCAAATTGAAACCTACGATAGTAGCCAATTTATTACCCGGGTGAACGTATGCGGTAGTGTAGGGAGCCGAGATAGCCTCGTAGTAACCGAGTTCCATTTTCTCACCGGTTTTACCAATCTCGTCGACAATCAGATTGGCAACAGGAGTGCCATTGATTTCCAATGCCTTCACGGCTTCGAGGTTAGCAGCTTTCGCATCGAGGGCAGCGTTGAGGATAGCTTTGGTCAACTCAACGAACGACTCGTTCTTGGCAACGAAGTCGGTCTCGCACTTCAAGGCTACGATAGCAGCGAAATCGCCTTTTGCAGCAGCCAATACACAGCCCTCAGAGGCTTCGCGGTCTTCGCGTTTTGCAGCGACAGCCTGACCTTTTTTACGAATAATTTCCTTAGCAGCTTCGATATCCCCGTTGGTTTCGGTCAACGCATTTTTACAGTCCATCATACCGGCACCCGTAAGTTTACGCAGCTTGCTGATTTCAGCCATTGTAACAGCCATATACTTTATCTCCTATTTTTATAATTAGAAAACAAACAAAGAGTGAAGTCAAAGAACAGGCTCCACTCTTTGTCTTTGATTATTTTTTACTCTTCTACTTCTTTTTCTTCGGCTTCGGGAGCTTCTTCTGCATGATCGGCAACCTCGGCGGCATCATCGGCTTTCTTGCGCGAAATGCGAGCCTTGCGCTCTTTCTTTACAGGAGCTTCCTCACCTTCGGCAGGAGCATCTACCTTCTCGGCTTTACGCTCTTCCAGACCTTCGGCGATAGCGCCACAAACAGCGTCGAGGATTACTTCGATCGATTTCGAAGCGTCGTCGTTGGCAGGAATTACGAAATCTACGTCGTTGGGGTTGGAGTTGGTATCGACCATAGCAAACACAGGGATACCCAAACGGTTGGCCTCGCGTACGGCGATGTGCTCTTTGAGTACATCGACAACAAACAGAGCCGAAGGCAGACGGTTCAAATCGGCGATACTACCCAACGTTTTCTCCAATTTGGCACGTTGACGGGCGATTTGCAATTTCTCACGTTTCGACAAATTGTCGAAAGTACCATCTTTTTCCATCTTATCGATTGTCGACATCTTCTTCACAGCTTTGCGGATAGTGGGGAAGTTGGTCAACATACCACCCGGCCAACGCTCGATAACATACGGCATATTCACAGCCGAAGCCTTGTCGGCAACCACTTGTTTAGCTTGTTTTTTCGTAGCTACGAACAAGATTTTTTTACCCGATTTGGCAATCGATTTCAATGCGGCGGCAGCCTCGTCGATTTTAGCTACGGTTTTGTACAAGTCGATAATGTGGATACCGTTACGCTCCATGAAGATATAAGGAGCCATAGCGGGATTCCATTTTCTTTTCAAGTGTCCGAAGTGAACACCGGCTTCCAATAATTGGTCAAAATTAGTAATAGACATTTGTTTGATTTTAATTTGTTTACATTCTACTTATACAACCTCAAGGTAGTTTCCTCGGTTAAGGAAAGTCCTTGCGGTTTGGATACTAAACACAAATATATCTTCGGCCTGAGGCCGTCGCATATTAACGTTTACTGAACTGGAATCTCTTACGAGCTTTGGGACGTCCCGGTTTCTTACGCTCAACAGCACGCGGGTCGCGAGTCATGAAACCTTCGGCTTTCAACGCCGGTTTGTCCTCGGGATTGATTTTCACCAAAGCACGGGCTATCGCCAAACGAAGAGCCTCGGCTTGGCCTTTGAATCCGCCTCCGTCCAAGTTTACTTTAATATCATATTTCTCTACAACGCCCAGTTTTTCCAGCGGTTGTTTTACAATGTATTGAAGTATCGAAGAGGGGAAATAAACAGCCAGATCTCTTTTGTTTATGGTTATTACACCCGTACCTTCGCTCACAAATACTCGTGCTACTGCGGCTTTACGTCGGCCTAATGCATTAACTACTTCCATATTATTTATTTAAGGGTGTTAATATCAATTGTTTTGGGGGTTTGTGCAGCATGGGGATGCTCGCTTCCTGCATAGATGTAAACATTTCTCAACAGTTGAGCGCCCAATTTATTTTTGGGGAGCATGCCTTTCAACACACGTTTGAATAATCTCGTCTCACCTTTTTTCATCAAATCGGCAGGCGACAGTTCTCTTTGGCCACCGGGATAACCTGTAAAGTTCAAATACACCCGATCGGTCCATTTTTTACCTGTCAATTGCACCTTGTCGGCATTGATGATGATCACGTTATCACCACAATCTACATGGGGAGTATAGCACGGTTTGTATTTCCCACGCAATATCTTAGCTACTTTTGCACACAGACGACCCAAAACTTGGTCGGTCGCATCAACGACAACCCACTCTTTTTTTGCGGTCTCTTTATTTGCAGAAATGGTCTTATAACTTAAAGTATCCACCGTTTATTATTTTAATAATTAAACACTTAAATAACAGCAGCACATATATTCCCGGCCAAAGGAACCACGACTGCCATTCAAATTTTCTCAAATTTGGGTAATAATCGGACTGCAAAGGTACATGCTTTTTATTTGAAAACCAAAAGATTTTGATTTTTCTTTTTCCCAATCCCAATTTTCATCTCAAATTTCTATCCTCCATAAAGCGAAATGCCCAAGGCAATACACCCCGACTTTGTCGGTTAAAAAGGTTTCTTCTCCCGGAAAAAGAAAAAAGATTTGGAACGGCAATTGGCAAGCTATCTGACCCGGGGCCAGGTGGTGCGGGTGGTAGGTGTGAGTGGGAGAAGTGATAGGGGTTGAAGATAGTATAGTGGCCTGCGTGTCCGGCGGGGATACTGCCTTTATCGCCCGTGGGGAGGCTTGCCGGGTTGGAGGGCTCGCCCGGGTGTGGGCGGGGTATGGTCATAAAAAAAGAGAGCGGGAAGGGTCTCTTGCGGACTTCCTTCCGGCTCTCTCTGTAAGTTGGCGGCTACCTACTCTCCCACTTGCGCAGTACCATCGGCGTGACGG
>CALUFO010000025.1 GCA_944320015.1 uncultured Barnesiella sp.
GGTAAAAAGTAATGTGGTCATCTTTTTCTATAATAAAACAAAGAGACCGCCCAAAATCTCTTTTGGGTCGGCCTCATTTGTTTTTGGAGATAGAGCAAGAGCGGAGAGGGTAAAGAATTTGATTTTTAAAAATAGTTTGCTATATTTGTCCTATTGAGGAGGACAAGAGGATAGAAATGTTAGTTAAAACCTTAAAAATCGAATCTCATGAAATATGCATTGTTACTGGTTATTTCGATGTCGTTTGCCGTTTCCTGCACCGGGATTGTTCCGTTTTTCCACCGGGGGAGTTCTTATTCGTCGGATGTGACTCGTAGGTTGACACCGGTCGAAGACCCGGCGACCGGGTTGTATGGATATGTCAACGATTTGGGCATTTGGGTAATACAGCCGAGGTTTCGGTCGGCGCAGTATTTCCAGTCGAATGGTTTGGCCCGGGTGCGGTTGGGCAATCGGTTCGGAGCGATTAATATGGCCGGGAATACGGTAATAAACTTTAATTTTACCAAGAGCTATGATGTCGATGCGGCAATTGTTTCGATGGCCAAGGGTAGGCTGCGGGGCATTGATTTGTGGATGGAATGCGACCCGAACAGCGAGTTGTGCGGTTATCTCGACTATTATGGGAATTGGTATATCAGACCGCAATATTACAATGCGCGAGCATTCAATCAAGATGGTTTTGCGGTTGTCGAAGTGAAAAGAGGGCAGTGGGGAGCTATCGACCGTAATAACCGCATAGTTATACAGCCCAATTTCTCTTCGTCGTATGAGGTGGAAAACGCCCTCCATCGTTTAATGAGGTATTGAAGAAAAACCCGGGAATTTGTGACTTCTGAATAAAAGTTTAACAGAAAAAAAATACAGGAATAATAATATTTTTGTGCCGATGGTTTACATTTGCACGAAATATGGTATTTCTTTTGGCATTGAAAAGTGAAAATGAAAATATTATTGTTAGGCCTTAAATCGGGCTCGATCGATGCTTTTGAAAAAGTATATAAATTGTATAGCGGTAAGTTGTACAATTTTGTGATGAAGATGTCGGGAGGGGATACCTATTTGGCCGAAGAGATCGTGCAGCGGACTTTTGTGAGACTGTGGGAGATTCACGAGCAAGTCGACCCGGGGAAATCCTTGATTTCTTATCTGTGTACAATTGCCAAAAATTTGTTGATGAATATATATCAGCATAGGACTATTGAGTATATTTACGCAGAATATGTTCTTGAATCGTCCGAGAAGTATAGCGATGATTCGGACGACATACTGGACGATAAACTGTTGCGGGAGTATATCGACAGGCTTGCCGAAGAGTTGCCCCCGTCGAGAAAAAAGATATTTATTTTGAGTAAGCGCAACTATTTTACCAATAAAGAGATCGCGGCTAAGTTGAATATTTCGGAAAGTACGGTGGCCACACAGTTGTCGTTGGCGCTTAAATTTATGAGGGATAAATTGATGTCGCATTACAACGAGTTGCTGACGCTTGTGTTGTATATGGCATTTATTAAAAATATTTAACCGTTTCGCATTGGATAAATAGGTTGCCCTATTTTTATACCATGTAAAAGACAGATGAAAAGGGAAGATCTTAAAATACTTATCGAACGCTACCTTGAAGGAGCCGCTTCGCCGGCAGAGGTCAAGGAGTTGTGCGATTGGATCAAGACAAACGATTCGCTCGACCAGTGGTTGATGCGTGAAATCGAGCAGAGCGACGCTCACATCGATCAAGCGGTTTATGACCGCCTGTACGCCCGCATTAAAGAGTCTATCGATGCGCGGGAGAGCGTGCCGTTTTACAAACGGAAGTTTTTTGTCTCGGCCATGCGCTGGGCGGCCATTATTTGCTTACCGATAATAGCCGCGTTGACGGTATATGAACTGAGCCGCAATGTCTCGCCGGATTCTCTGCCGTTGATTGTCGCAGCCGATAGCGGGGAACGAGCCAAAGTTCAGTTGCCCGATGGGACAAAAGTGAATATCAACTCGGCTTCACAAATTAGCTACCCTCAGGATTTTAATCAAAAAAGGCGGGTTATCGAACTCGATGGCGAGGCTTATTTCGAGGTAACTCCCGATAAAGACCGCCCGTTTGTCGTGAAGGCGGCCGATCTCGAAATCGTGGTTTTGGGTACCTCTTTCGACGTGTGCGCCTATAAAGACGAGGACGAGGTCTCGGTGGTGCTGTTGACGGGAAAGGTCGATGTGACCTCTGAAAAGAGCCGTTATACAATGAGTCCCAACGAGAAACTGGTCTATGACAAAAACACAGGTCTGATGCGTGTCGACAAAGTTTATTCACAAGATTATGTCGAATGGACCGACGGGAATTTGCGGTTTGAAAACGAGTCGTTGGACAACATCGTTAAAGTTTTATCCCGGGTGTACAATGTCGAGATTGTTTTTGAGGAAGGATTCCCCAAAGAAAAGTATGTCTTTACCGGGTCGATAGGAAGTGGCGGTATAACAAACGCCCTCGATATTTTGTCGATGACCTCGTCGTTGCGTTACGAAATGTGCGATTCGGTGATAGTCCTGCGCAAGAAATAAGGCATAGCACCTTTTTCCTCCTCCTTTTCTCTTTGTGAAAATAAACTCTCGGTATTTTATCGGGAGAAAGGGGTTTTGTCTAATCCAAAATGTTATAGAAAGTTAAACACCCAATTCTGTTGGATATTCTTATGTGCTAATCTGTATCTCTGATAGACGATGAAAAAAATTAATGGAACACACATTATTACCGATGCCTTTTGCTAATATCTTTTTAATCAAAGAAAAATGAAAAACGTATGAAATCAAACCATTTTAAGATGAGGTGGCTATGTGTACTGTTTGTGCTTTTCGCATTGAATATGCAGGCGCAGATAACGGTAGACATAAAAGATAAGCCGTTGAAGGAAGCCCTTAAACAAATCGAGCGATTGAGCGATTACAGTTTCTTTTATAATGTAGAGTTGGAGGGGCTCGATGAACTTGTGACCGTGAAGGTCCATGACGCTTCTTTGGAGGAGACGATGTCTCAATTGTTGGCAGGGACCGAGATTACATATGAAAAGAGAGTCGATAATGTAGTCGTTTTGCTTCCCAAGCGACAGTCTACTCCCATGACCCGCTCGGCCTCGGGTAAAGTCGTCGATGAGAAAGGCGATGCGATTATCGGAGCCAGCATTATGGTGAAAGGGACTTCAAGAGGAACCTCGACCGATGTGGACGGAAAGTTTTCGATAAACAATGTTTCGGGGAATGACCTGCTGGTTGTCTCTTCGATCGGGTACAAAAAAACCGAAGTCCCGGTGGGGGAAACAGGTTCCATAGACATAGTCCTGAGCGAAGATAATAACTTGATGGACGAGGTTGTTGTCGTGGGTTACGGAGTGCAGAAGAAAATAAATTTGACGGGTTCGGTCGTGTCGGTCGACCACGAGGTGCTGGCCAACCGTCCTATCGCCAATGTGACGACGGGATTGCAAGGCCTTTTGCCGGGAGTTTCCATTGTCACGACGACAAGCCGTCCCGGTGATAATAACTCTTCTATACGGGTGAGGGGTATCGGGACATTGAATAACTCCGACCCTTTGATTCTTATCGACGGCGTGGAAGGCGACATGAACACGTTGAACCCCGACGATATAGAGTCTGTATCGGTATTGAAGGATGCCGCTTCCTCTTCTATCTATGGTTCGAGAGCGGCCAACGGTGTTATCTTGATTACCACCCGTAAGGCCGACCGCGAGGTGAAGCCCACCGTTAGCTATACCGGGTATTTCGCTTTGCAGACGCCTACGGCTATGCCCGAAATGCTCGACGCCGTCGAATATCTTACATTATTGAAAGAGGCGACTTCGAATGTGAACAAGAGCTGGGGCTACACACAAGACGATATCGATGCCGTCATTAACGGCACCGATCCTAATTTCCGAGCCAATACCAACTGGATCAAGGAGATTACGCGCGACTATGCTCCTCAACACGGTCACAATGTAAATATCAACGGTGGGAATAAGAACATGGGGTATTATTTGTCCTATGGAAACTTAACCACTTCGGGACTTATGGTAGGCAACGGTTATCATGCTACCCGTAATAATGTGAGAATGAAATTAAACACCGAGCTTTTCGATCGATTGACCATCGAGGGAAATGTGAGTTATACCGATGTAGACAACTGGACCCCGTCGTCGAGCGACAGCGGCAGTTCGGGATTCTTTTATCAGGCTCTCCGCTCCTCTCCTTTGACTCCCGTGAAATTCACCGACGGGCAATGGGGATATGGCGGTAGCTCGGCAAACCCGATAGCACAAGCCTACGACGGTGGTTTTATCAATTACCATAAACGTGAGACCTCGTTGAATTTCAGTGCCGGATTGAGAATTATCGACGGGTTGACGGCAAAGGTTCAATATGCTACCCGGTTGGTCGATGTGTTGCGGAAACAACAACAGAACATCATACAGCACTTTTATCCCGATACCGAAACGCCATTGGCTTATACGTCGAATACGAGTAGGTTCAGTCAACGCGATATTGCCCAACGATACCAGAATGTGATGGCACAGGTCGATTATGATAAGACGATAGGGAAACATTCTTTCCATATTCTTGCCGGCTTTTCTCAGGAGTGGCAGTTGTACCAACAAATGGATGCCAGTCGTCAGGATTTGGTCTCCAACGATCTCCATGTGCTGAACGCCGGTACCGACTTGCAAACCAATAGCGGATATGACAACCATTGGGCAATCCGTTCGGGTTTCGGGCGTGTGAATTACAACTACAACGACCGTTATTTGGTAGAAGCCAACTTGCGGTACGACTTGTCGTCGCGTTTTCATAAAAGTTGCCGGGGCGGTTATTTCCCATCGGCTTCGGTCGCTTGGCGCTTGTCCGAAGAGTCGTTTATGGAGTCGACCCGCAGTTGGCTGGACAATTTGAAGATACGGGTTTCATACGGTACATTGGGCAACCAATACACCTCATCGCTGTATCCCTATATGGCGTTGATTCAACCCTCTACCTCCAATATGCCTATCGGAGGAGAGATTACCTCGTCGATGCAACAGACCGAGGCGTCGAACAACATTCTCTCTTGGGAATCGATACAGATGACCAATATAGGCGTAGATGTCAACCTGTTGAACAACCGCCTGTCGTTGACCGCCGATTACTATATCAAGAATACCGATGATATTTTGTTGAAAGTCAATCTCCCCGATGTGCTGGGTGTGAGCGAGCCTTATCAAAATGCCGGTAAAGTGCAGAACAAAGGTTGGGAAATCAATTTGGCTTGGCAAGACCGCATAGGGAAAGATTTTACCTATGGTGTGAATTTCTCTCTCTCCGATGTGAAAAACAAGGTGGTGAGCATGGGCAACACGGCCGACGATTTCAGTGGCGATCGCATTCGTGCGGTGGGCTATCCTATCGATGCATTTTGGGGATACAAATCCGACGGGCTTTATACGGTCGATGATTTTGATTATGACATTGCCACGAACACTTATACGCCGAAAGCGACGACCCCTATTATCGAGGAGTATCGCACGAAGGTACAACCGGGAGATATAAAATATGTGGATATAGACGGTGACGGGAAGATTACGCCTACCGAGGATCGCTGCTATATAGGCAGTTCTATCCCCCGATACAATTATACGATTGGTCTCAATGCCGCTTGGCGAGGACTCGATTTCAGCATATTGTTGCAAGGTGTGGGGAAATGCGCCGGTTATATAGGCGGTATGGGGCGCCATGCGTTTACCGAGTTGGCCAATTATCCGCAAAAAGCGCATCTCGACCGTTGGACATGGGAGAACCAGAACCCCCATGCGTCGTATCCTCGGTTTACCTATGACGAGACCTATAACAGAGACGAGTTTTCTTCCTATTGGATCGAGGACGCATCGTATTTGCGGATAAAGAATTTGCAAGTAGGCTATACGGTTCCTCGTAAAGGAATCATTTCCAAATTGCACATCGAGAATTTGAGAATCTATTTCTCGGGCGAAAACTTGTGGACCTTGACCGACTTCTTCCCGTCGTATGACCCCGAGATACCGGTGAGCGACGGTGGTTACTACCCGATTACGTCGTCGTATTCTTTGGGATTGAGCATTACATTCAAATAAAATTTTTTTGACGATATAAATATTAAGAAAATACGATATGAAAACAAAATATATAACAATTTTGCTCTGTTCGGTATTCGTTTTATTCGGGTGTAACGACTCTTTTCTCGAAAGAATACCGTTGGACGAGCTTACCGATGAGACCTATTGGGAGACCGAGGATCATTTGATATTGGCGTCCAATGCCTGCATCAATTATTTGAGAGGGAAAAACAGGAGTGTCGATATGGAGTTTTTGGGCGACAATGTGTTTCGCGAACGTTCGTCGGAATACAAAACGCTCGGGAGCGGCAACTTTACGAGCGAACTCTCGGTTATCAACTCGGAGTGGACAAACGATTACGATGGAATAAGGCGCTGCAATCACTTTTTGGAGAATTATGAACGGGCCCAAAATGTGTCGGCCGATATTCGGGAGCGATATGCCGGTGAGGCTATATTTATCAGAGCCTACTTGTATAGCTATTTGGTCAACTGTTTCGGCGATGTGCCTTGGGTGCAACATACGATCGACGTGGGCGATGACGAACTTTACGGGCCTCGCACCGATAAAGAGACGTTGATCGAATGGATTATCAGTGAGTATGACCGGGCGGCCGCCTCGTTGCCTTATGCCAAGGACTTGACCGACGAGGAGATAGGCCGTCCTACCAAAGAGGCCGCTTGGGCTTTCTGTTCTCGATTTGCGTTGTATCATGAGCGCTGGGACAAAGCTATCTCGGCGGCCGAGGAGGTGATGACAGCCAATTTCCATAAGTTGTATGACAACGGGAACCCCGAGACGACTTATCACGAGCTGTTTACGCTGGCTTCCAACCCGGTGACCAATAAAAACAACCGGGAGTTTATCGTTACTCGGCTGTATAGCGAGGAGGCCAGTCAAACACATAATCTCAGCCGCGAGTTGCAGGTGCCCAACGAAGAGGCTCGTTATGCACCCACACGCTCGCTCATGGACACCTATCTGTGCAATGGACTGCCCATAACCCTGTCGGCCAGCCGGTATCGCGAGAATACCCATGAGGCGATTTTCAACAACCGCGATCCCCGTATGGCGCAGACTATATTGAAGCCGGGGGCAGAATGGGGCGGATATCCCGGGAAACCGATTTACGAGCAACCTAAGTTTTCCAACTCGGCTACCAGTTGCCGCACAACTACCGGCTGGTACTTTACAAAGTTTGTGGAGTTGACCGCTATCTCGCGCTATAACAAGGATCAAAATGCCATTCCCTTGATGCGTTACGCCGAGGTGCTGCTCAACTGGATCGAGGCCAAAGAGATGCGGGGCGACGCTATCACGCAATCTGATATAGATAAGTCGATAAACTTGTTGCGCGACCGGGTGGACGCTCCTAAAATGGTGTTGACCACGTTGAACGCCTACGGGCTGAGCCTGAGAGACGAGATACGTCGGGAACGTAGGGTGGAATTGGCTCTCGAAGGAGAACGGTATTTCGACTTGATGCGTTGGAAACAAGGCCACCTGTTGGAGGAAGATGTGACGGGTATGCGTAAAAGTACGGTTCCGGCAAGCGAGTATGAATATGTGAAGGATATTCCTACCGACAGCGAGGGCAATCTGGTTCTGATGACGGGTCGTAGATTTGACGATCCCAAGAATTATCTGTGGCCGGTACCGTTCACACAAACAGAGCGTAACCCCAATCTGTTACCCAATAATCCCGGCTGGTAATCGCCCGGCAATAGTTACAGAACACTATCATTAAACTATCGATATATGAAAACTCGTTGCATTATTTATTTTATGTGTTTATCAATATCGTGTTTAACGATCTCTTGCAGCTCTTCCGACCCCGGCAAGCCGGGGTCGGGCGGGGGCGGAGATGAGGCGGAGACGTTGGTTCCTTTGGATGGGAACCGGTCGTTCTCCTTGTTATCGTTAAGCGCCGATAAAGGGTTGACCTCGGGCTCGTACGATGTGGAGCCTTTGGTCACATTCATTCAAGAAAACAATACCGATGTCGTTGCCTTGCAAGATGTCGATTACGGGACAGCCCGCACCGGCGAAAAGAACTTGGTGGCCGAGGTGGCTTATCGTTGCAGTGAAGCGGGGCGGCGTCGGCAAGGCGTGTTCGCTTCGGACGAGGAAGACGACGGTGGCGAAACGGGAGTTGCCCTTTTTGTGCGGGAGTGTTTTTATGGTACCGAGAAGGTGAATTTGAACAATGAGTTGGTGTTGCTCACCATGCCTTATGAATTGGCTTCGGGAGAAACGGTGCTCATTGCAACTTGCCAATTCGATAGAACCGATGCAGGCAAGCGAGTGCGACAAGCCGAGGCGCTGGCCGCATATGCCGACCAAGTAAAGCAGAATGTCGTTATTTGCGCTTCTATTCATGAGGAGGTATCGGGTAATGTGTTCCATATCTTGGAAGCGAAATATCGCCGTTCCTGCCAGTTTACTACCGAGAAAACATATCCGGCCGGAGACCCTCAATCGAGGTATGATTATATACTCACGCCGCTTTCCCAGAACTGGGGAACGCAGGTCGTTCAGGTAAAAGGCGACGCGTCGCTTTCGGATCACAAGGCTTTGTTTATACGCATAGGGTTAAGATAAAAAAATGAAGAAATGAAGATGAAAAGGAATAGATGTTTAAGGGTGTTGACCGTTTGTGGCATATGGGGTTTATTCTCTTTTGCCGGCCTGCTCACGGGTTGTTCCGGGAGTGACGATGATTACCCTAAGGGAGAGAATCCGTCTACGATCGAGTCGGTGAGAAAAGTGGCCTGCATAGGCAACAGTATTACCTATGGAGCCCGTCAGTTTTTGAATGACCGGGAGAAAGAGTGCTATCCGGCTCTGCTGGGCAATCTGCTGGGCGAAGGTTTTGAGGTTGGAAATTTTGGCCGTAGCGGGACCACCCTGTTGAAAAACGGTAATTCTCCATATTGGGACACTCCCGAATATACACAAGCGAAAGAGTTCTTGCCCAATATCGTTATCGTCAAGTTCGGGACCAACGATTCGCGTTCGATAAACTGGCCTTACCACGGCTCGGAATTTGAATCGGACTTGACCGATTTTGTATTTCAGCTGCGCAGTCTGTCGACCCGGCCGAAAGTCTTTTTGTGCACGCCGGCTATTGCATACAGCAATTCTATCGGCGCCGACGACGGTGTTATCACCGGCGAGATTATACCCGCTATTCGGCGGGTGGCCGAAGCGCAAGATCTCACGGTCATCGATTTGCACACCGCATTACAGGGGCATCAGGATTGGTTCCCCGACGGGATTCACCCGGGATTGGAGGGAAATAAATTCATAGCCGAGACCATTTACAGTGTATTGGCCGAGGAATATTCATTGAACAAGTAAAAAAAAACAATTATGAAGAAATTTATATCGATATGTTTGGGCGTGTGTTTGTGGGGAAGTATCTCGGCTCAAACACAACTCAAAGTAATGTCGTTCAATATCCACGCCGGTTATGACGCTCCCATTGCCGAGATAGCCGCGTTTATCAAAGAGCAAGACCCCGACATCGTGGCTTTGCAGGAAGTAGAATACTATACGAATCGAACAGGGGCGAATACGCCGAGGCCGATCAATAACAATATCAATATGTTGAATGAGTTGGCCTATTTAACAGGCATGCATGGAATGTTTTATGTAACTCTCGAAAAATGCTACGGCGGTAAATTCGGTAACGCTATTTTGAGTAAACACAGTTTTGTCGAGACCAGTCGCATTCTGCTGCCTTGTGCGGCCGGCACAGAACAGCGTTGTGCCGCTATCGCCAAGATTGCGCTCTCCGACGGGAGCGAGGTGTCGATTATCGACACTCACATCGATATGTCGCAGCTCGACAACGGTATGGCCCAGATTAAAGAGGTGAACCGGATTCCTCAGTTAGGCGGGGCGTATATACTGGCCGGGGATATGAACCGTCGGGTAGGTACGGCCGAGATTGACGAGTTGTCGAGTGTGTGGAGCTTGGCGCTCAGCCGAGAGTTTGATCACATCGGGTATTATCCGTCGGGCGGGTGGATCGTTAAGGAGACGAAGGTGTTCTCCGACAATACCTTGTCCGACCATTATCCCATTATGGTTACGCTCGAGCGGGTCGAATAATATAAGAATTGAAAGTGCATCATAATATAAATCAAAGAGTTAATTTTAATCATCGTCTAATTATTTCTATCAAAAACTTTAAATTATGAAACTAAGAAAAATTTACACAAGAGCAGGGATTCTATTGCTTTCCCTATTTTGTATTGGAGAAACTATGGCGAAAGACGCCAAGTTTGAAACTGCGGTTTCGTTCGGTAGTACGGGAGCCGATGAGCCATACAGTTCATTGACCGATGCCGAAGGTAATTACTATATTTCGGGAATATGCCGGGGTGACGTGGAGTTTACCGACGGTACAACGGTCAAAGGCCGTGGTGGTATGGATGCTCTTATTGTGAAGTATGATGCTGAATTGAATTTCTTGTGGGCCAGAGTAGTCGGCGGAAGCGGCGACGATTCGTTCGAGCGGATTGCTGTTACATCGACCGGCGATATTGTCGCTGTGGGGAAAATAGCCGGTACGGCTACCATCGACGGGACCGATCAAACGTTGACTGCTACACAATCGAAAGATGCTTGTATGGTCATTTATGATAAAGAGGGTAATTACAAAATGTCAACTCTCATAAAAGGAACGGGAGAATCTTTGTGCAATTCGGTAGTTGTTGACAGTAATGACAATATCTTTGTGACCGGTTCTACAATTGGGCAGACCGATTTCGGAAACGGTAAGAGTGTGACAATCGAGGGTTCTGATACGGGAACTTTCTTGGCTTGCTATAATAGCTCTTTGGAGTGCCAATGGGTTATCGCTGGTTTCGGTCCTAAATATTCTTATGGTTGGGCTATCGCATTGGATAAAGATGAGAATATCTTACTTACCGGTCGTTTTGGCACTTCATTTACACTTACCGGGACCGACGGAGAGTCTCTTACAACCGAGATCGGCGGTGAATCTACCCAAGATACCTATGTGGCAAAACTTTCTCACGAAGGTGTAGGTCAATGGATTACTTATGTAAAGAATTCCAATCGTATTGATACTCGTTCGATCGATTCTGACTCGCAGGGCAATGTCTATATTTGGGGTCACTGTCAGTCGGCAGTTACACCCGAAGGGCAATCGGCGTTGGGATTCAACGGCAATTTCGATGCTTTCCTGATCAAATATTCGCCGACAGGTGATTATATGGACGGCATGAATTTGGGAGGCAGCGGCCGTGACGAGGCAAAAGCCTTGCTCATCGACAATAACGACGACATCTATGTAGCCGGTAATGTGAACGGCGACGGCTCGAAAGGAGGAACTGCCGTGAATATGAATCCTCGGGGAGAGTCCAAAGACTATACGTTCAAAGGTCATGACGGTTATGTCGCTAAATATAACGGTTCTACATGGGAACTTATGCAACTGGAAAAAACGGTTACGCCCGATAATGCCAATCAGCACGAAGTCGCTTGGTGTGTAACGATGTCGCCCGCTTACGATAAAGTGTATGTAACAGGACACCATAATAATGGTTCTACCATTTTTGATGGCGATGCACTTACATTGCCTTTTGTCGGGGATTATGATGTTTACACCGTACTCTATTCCTATACATTGATGGTAAAGACCAAATCGCTCGAAGCCGGTGTGACAGGTGTACCCTATTACAGCAATATCGTGGTGGATAATGTAGAAGGGAGTGTGAATTTCGAAATCGTTGCGGGAGAACTCCCCGAAGGCCTTACATTGAGTGCCGAAGGTGCGATTTCGGGAACGCCTGAGAAAAACGGCTCGTTCACGTTTACGATAAAAATCTCGGACGATGTATCGTCTATCGAGAAAGAGTACACGCTGGCTATCAAGTCGGGTGAAGGTTGCGACGTATTTATCGTGACCGACCAATGCCCCGATGCCTATATCGGTTATCCTTATACCTTGCAACTCGAGATTGAGGGTGAGGGTGTTACTTGCGCGCTTACCGGAGGTGCATTGCCCACGGGACTTACATTGTCGCCCAAAGGTCTTATCTCGGGGACACCTGACGAATCGAATGAGCCCGGAATTTACAGCTTCACGGTGAAAGCCACCGGAACGTCGGGGTGCGATGATGAATTGGAGTTGCAGATGATTCTTTCGGACGAGGCTCCCTGTGCGATTATCGTGACCGACCAATGCCCCGATGCCTATATCGGTTATCCTTATACCTTGCAACTCGAGATTGAGGGTGAGGGTGTTACTTGCGCGCTTACCGGAGGTGCATTGCCCACGGGACTTACATTGTCGCCCAAAGGTCTTATCTCGGGGACACCTGACGAATCGAATGAGCCCGGAATTTACAGCTTCACGGTGAAAGCCACCGGAACGTCGGGGTGTTATGATGAATTGGAGTTGCAGATGGTTCTTTCGGACGAAGATCCCAGTGCGATCGAGGAAGTAGGACTTGGAACGTTCCAATTGTATCCTACGGTTTCTTACGGCGAGATTACCGTGAAGGCCGAGTTTGGCAAGAATGTTCAGGCACAAGTGAATGTCGTGACTCCGCTGGGAACTGCGGTATGGAGCAAACGGTATTATGGAACCTATATCGACGATGTGGTTTCGACTGCCGATATGCCGACGGGTATCTACTATTTGGTATTGTCGACCGAAGAAGGGAAAACAACCAAACCGTTTATTGTGAAGAAATAAGTAATTGAGATTTGTTCGAGACGGCTCCGGTTCCTTTGAACCGGGCTTCCGGAGCCGTCTTGTTTTTATGTATTTGCAAGAGATGAAAAGGAGTGAATTTTTAAGGTTGATGGGTGCTACTACGGTTGCCGCCGCACTTTCCGATTTCCGGGCTATCTCGCAGACCGTGGAGACGTTGGGCGGGAAAAAAGCCGAATCGAGCGAGGCCGATTTGAGCAAGATTCTCAACTCGGATCTCGAAAGCCAAGAGGCCGTAGTGAGCAAACCGGTGACAGCTATTGTAATCGGAGCCGGGGCCCGCGGAAGAACTTATGCCAGCTATTCCGAGCATTATCCGAAATCGTTGAAGATTGTCGGGGTCGCCGATATAAATACCGAGCGTAGAGAATACATGAAGAATTTGTACCGAATCCCCGATGAACATTGTTTCGGCGACTGGAAAGAGGTGTTCTCGCTTCCTAAGTTTGCCGATGCGGTGATTATCGCCACACCCGATAATTTGCATTACGAGCCGGCATTGAAAGCGATGTCGGCCGGATATGATTTGTTGTTGGAAAAACCGGTCGCTCAGTCGATAAAAGAGTGTACCGATATTTTGAAATACGCCAAGCAGTATGACCGCATTGTGGGCATTTGCCATGTATTGCGGTACGCTCCCTATTTTATCGCGCTCAAAAAAGTGCTGGATACCGGTAAATTAGGCGAATTGGTGAGCATACAGCACATGGAGTGTGTGCGCTATTATCATATGGCTCACTCATATGTGCGGGGAAATTGGAAAAGCTCGAAAGACACCACTCCCATTATTATCGCAAAATCGTGCCACGACATGGACATGATGCGTTGGTTGGTCAACAAGCCTTGCAAATCGGTATCGGCCTATGGCGGGTTGAAATTGTTCAAGAGAGAAAACGCTCCCGAGGGCTCTACCGAACGCTGCCTCGACTGCCCCGTAGAATCGAAATGCCCCTACTCGGCCAAGAAGATATATTTGGAAAGGCGGCAGTTCCTTTATGTGTTTGATATTCCCGATAGCGATAGCAAAAACAGCAAGTACGACAGCCTCATTCTCGGGAAGTTGAGGACAACGGATTATGGGCGATGCGTCTATCGTTGCAACAACGACCAGTGCGATCATTTTGTAGCCTCGTTTGAGTTTGAGGACAATGTTACCGGTGCTTTCTCGATGGAGGCCTTTACGGCCACCGGAGGGCGTTTGACCCGTATCATGGGCACAAAAGGTTGGATCGAGGGCGATATGAAGAAATTTACCGTCACCGATTTCTTGACGAATGAGAAACTGGTTTGGAATAAAGATATTTCTTCTTTACCCGGATATGAAGGCCATGCCGGCGGCGATTTCGGAATCGTGAAAGATTTTGTCCTGGCGGTTGCCAATCGAGACACTTCTTATCTGACCAGTACAATCGATCTCTCTATCGAAAGCCACATCATGGGTTTCTTGGCCGAGAAAAGCCGTGTGCTTAAAAAGAGGATTGATATGTAAATGACGAAAGAATAAGGCGCCTTTACAGGCAAGTAAGGAATAAATGAAAGGTGCAAATTGAGTTTTCGACAGATAGATAAGTGATGGGGCCGGATACGTTGTGATAATGTGTCCGGCTTTTTTATTTCTCCTTCGCCCGATAATGTATTTTACGCAGTGATGGAGGGTGTAAAAACGACATTGGCGGGAGGAAATGTTTCTCACGCCAATGCTGTTTCGCTTGTATTCCCTTGCCGCAATACAGGAGAGAGGTGCGAAGCCTCCACGCCTCTTCTGTGGAAAGGTATTACTGTCTTATTTGAGGACACCCAAGTTTTTCCCGACTTTGATAAAGGCCTTGATGCAGGCGTCGAGTTCTTCTTTTTTGTGTGCGGCCGAGAGTTGCACACGAATGCGGGCTTGTCCTTGCGGTACGACGGGATAATAGAACCCGGTCACATAGATACCTTCGTCGAGCATTTGAGCCGCAAAGGTTTGCGATAGTTTGGCGTCGTAGAGCATGACGGCGCAAATGGCCGATTGGGTGGGTTTGATGTCGAAGCCGGCGGCAAGCATTTTGTCCCGGAAGTAGACTACGTTTTCCATCAGTCGGGTGTGCAATTCGTCGCTCTCGTTGAGCATCTTGAATACTTCGATTCCGGCTCCTACGACAGCGGGGGGCAGTGAGTTGGAGAAGAGATAGGGTCTCGACCGCTGCCGCAACATGTCGATGATTTCTTTGGGACCGGTGGTGAATCCTCCGATGGCGCCACCGAAGGCTTTCCCGAGGGTGCCGGTGTGTATGTCGATTCGCCCGTAGAGGTTGAACAGTTCGCTCACGCCTCGTCCGTGGGGGCCTACGACTCCGGCCGAGTGGCATTCGTCGACCATGACCAGCGCTTGGTATTTTTCGGCCAAGTCGCAAATTTTATCCATCGGAGCCACATTGCCGTCCATCGAGAACACACCGTCGGTCACGATAATGCGGAAACGTTGTGCTTGTGCCTCTTGCAGGCATTTTTCGAGTTCTTCCATGTTGGCGTTGGCGTAGCGGTAGCGTTTCGCTTTGCAGAGCCGTACACCGTCGATAATCGAGGCGTGGTTGAGGGCGTCGGATATGATGGCGTCCTCTTCGGTAAAGAGCGGTTCGAAAACACCGCCATTGGCGTCGAAGCAGGCGGCATACAGGATTGTATCTTCGGTTTTGAAATAGCGTGCAATCGCTTTTTCGAGTTCACGATGCAAATCTTGCGCCCCGCAGATGAATCTTACCGACGACATGCCGAATCCATGCGAGTCCATCGCTTTTTTGGCTGCGGCGATGAGCCGGGGATTGTCGGAGAGTCCCAAATAGTTGTTGGCGCAGAAGTTGAGTACTTTCCCGCTTCGCTCGGCAATTCGTATGGCCGAACTTTGAGGCGTGATAATGGTGCGTTCCACTTTGTACAGTCCGTTTGCTTTTATCTCGGCGAGTTGGTTGGCCAGAGACTCTTTCATTTGTGTGAACATAGGCGTTTATTTAAGGAGTTTCTTTTTCAGGTGAGCGATCATGTCGATCGACATGGCTTCGAGGTCGTAGTCGGGTTTCCAGCCCCATTCTTCTCGGGCGCAGGAGTCGTCGAGCATGTCGGGCCACGAGTCGGCGATTTGTTGCCGCACCGGATCGATTTTGTATTCGGCGACGAAGTCGGGATAGAATTTCTTGATTTCGTGGTAGATGATTTCGGGGTCGAAACTCATGGAAGCGATATTGAAAGCGTTTCGATGTTTCAGTTTCGAAGGGTTGGCTTCCATAAGCATAACCATCGCTTTGAGGGCGTCGGGCATGTACATCATATCCATGAATGTACCGGCTTTGACGGGAATTTCAAATTTCTCGCCTTTGACAGCCGCATAATATATTTCTACGGCATAGTCGGTAGTTCCTCCTCCGGGCAGGGTCTCGTAGGAGATAAGCCCCGGGAACCGCACCGAACGGGTATCTACTCCGTACCGGTAGAAATAGTAGTCGCTCAACAGCTCGCACGAAACCTTGCTCACTCCATAAATGGTTCGAGGGCGTTGTATGGTCTCTTGCGGGGTTTTCATTTTGGGAGAAGAGTCGCCGAATGCGCCTATGGAACTTGGCGTGAACAGCGCACACCCTTTTTCCCGTGATATTTCGAGCAGGTTGATAACTCCTCCTATTTGAATGTTCCATGCCAATAGCGGACGTTTTTCGGCTTGAGCCGAGAGGATGGCGGCCAAATTGTATATCGAGTCGATTTTGTATTTATCGATAATGGCGGCGATTTGGGGGGCATTGGTTACGTCGGCGACTTCCAATGGACCTCCGTTTTTCAGTTCATCGCTTAGAGGCACGCCTTCGATATATCCTCCCACTACGTTGTCGTTTCCATACTCTTTGCGGAGTTTGGTCATTAAGGCCGATCCTATCTGTCCGGTCGCTCCGATTACAAGAATTTTTTTCATTGTCGTTTCGTTACCATTTAATAGTCGGGTTGATAAAGGATTAAGGTTCTTTGCGGCAAATATACATATTTTTCGCCCCGATTGTTACTAAAATTCCGATTATCTTTAAGCGTCGGAGGCTGTTTATTGTTTCGAGGTGTACAAGGTTCCTTTCAATACCCCGTGAACTTCTACGAGATTTTGTTGGCGCAGGTATAGCATGTCTTTTTTGATCGTGTGTATCGACACCGAAGGGAAGACTCTCGCTATATCTCCTACTTTTACAGGTCCTTCCTTGGCGACAAAGGCGACGATTTTTTTCTGCCGGAGGTTCAAGTACAGGGGCGCTCCGGCTTCCTTCGCGGGTGTAGCCCGGGGTGGAGACTGCGGCTTTCGCTCCTGATTTTGTCCGGCGCTTTGGGGGAGTTCGGGGACGAGTGCCTTCACCGACTGTCGCCACATGTCGCAGAGGAACCTTACCCAAGGGGTGATATCCTCCCGTTGTGAGTAGCGATTTTGCTGGCCTTCTTTCAAAGTCTTGTAATATTCGGTGCGGTGCTTTTCGAATAGGCTGTCTATACTTATGAATTTAGCCCATTCGTATCCGTTTTGTATCAATAACAGTGTGGAGAGGATACGCGATAACTCTCCTTTCCCTTCCCGAAACGGGTGTATGGAAATGAACTCATAGGCAAAAGCGGCGATGACGATGAGCTTGTGGTGGATGCCTTTGTTCAACTCGTTGTTGGTCCATTTGACCAAATCGCGAATCTCGTTGTTGACCGATACGGCTTGGTTACGATTGAAAAGCGAGGGGGCTTTGGAGTCAAGGAAATTGACCACATTGAGTTGCCTATTCGGGATTTTTCCCTGTGGTGACTTTCCGTGGGGGAACAGGGCTGTGTGTATGGAGACGATGGTATCTTCGCAGAGCGGAAAGTCGAGAGGATTGGCGTAGAGGTCATTCAATATGGCGTTGTATCCGGCCACAAGACTTTGCTTTTTATCGTTGGCAAGAGTAGTATCCTGTCCGATAAGTTTCTCTATTTGCTCTACCGGGTAAGATATATTTTCGAGGGCGAGCGATGCCGAAATGGTTGCCGCAATCCCTTTTTGCAGCAACTCGGGAGAGGTGTATTGTCGGGAAATAGCCGACCTCCACCGATCGGATAGCGTATCTATTTCATTCAGCGATTTTTGGAGCGATTCCCATTCCGACCCTTCGGCCTTTATCTTTCGGATAATATCCATATTGTATCTATATTTTATGCAAATATAGTGAAAGAAAACTCGATAACAAAACAAATAAAATTTTGTTTTGTTATCGTCTATCGTTATATTTGTTCAATCCTAACAGTTGATTAACCATATAATGGAGCATAAAAAGAAAATATACCCCGAGTGGAGCGTCGGATACACTTTCGATGAAAAAGTTGCCCCTCTAAAATTTTTCCCGGCGACCGTTCCCGGAGCCACGCAACTCGATATCGCTCGTGCAATGAAATACGGAGACTATCGACAATCTGACAATTACACGTCGTATAAATGGATGGAAGATTGCTACTTCATTTATCGAACTCGGTTCCATTCCCCGGAGATAAGTCGGGAAAAGCAGGTGAGATTCGTATCGAAAGGCATTGACTACCGTTTTGAAATAAAGCTGAACGACCAAATTATTTGGTCGCAAGAGGGAATGTTCACGCCTGTCGATGTGGATATCACCGGGGAAATTCGGGACGAAAACACATTAGAAATAAAAATATGGCCTGTTCCTAAAAGGGAGGGAGCCGAGCAAGACAATCGCATACAGGCTTCCGACTCGGTAAAACCGGCTGTGAGCTATGGATGGGACTGGCATCCGAGGCTTGTTCCATCGGGAATTTGGGACGAAACCTATTTGGAAATAGCTCCTAAAACTGTCTTGAACGATACTTTTATAGGATATCGACTCTCCGACAACTATGAAACAGCCGATATACAAGTGTCAGCAACGATCTCCTCTCCGGCCGCTACGATATACGAATGGAAGCTATACGACCGTGACGGAGACGAGGTTTTACAGGCTCGTGGTGAGTCGTATGACCACATAATTTTTTCAGAACGCTTGGAAAATCCTTGTTTGTGGTGGTGTCACGATCAAGGAGAGCCCTACCTATATCGTTCGGAACTTACATTGTTTTGTAAAGAGTCGGGGAAATTGCTCGATCGGGAGATTCGGACAATAGGTTTCCGGCGGGTGAGATTAATCATGAACGAAGGTGCTTGGCGAGAACCGTCGGGATTTCCCAAAGGCCCAAGCGTTGCCCCGGCACAAATCGAGTTGAATGGCAGAAAAATTTTTGCAAAAGGCTCCAATTGGGTCAATCCCGAGATTTTCCCGGGAACGATAACCGATAAACGTTATGAAGAGTTGCTGTCGTTGGCCATTCAAGCCCATTTCAATATATTGCGTTCATGGGGTGGTGGTATCATCAACAAGGAAGCGTTCTTTGAATTGTGCGACCGTATGGGAATACTGGTATGGCAAGAATTTCCTTTGGCCTGTAATTGCTATCCCGACACACCTCGCTATCTGAAAGTTCTGGAACAAGAAGCCACTTCGATTATTCGACGGCTGCGGCAGCATGCGTGCTTGGCTATCTGGTGCGGGGGAAACGAGTTGTTCAACAACTGGTCGGGCATGACATCGCAATCCTTGCCGTTAAGATTGCTGGATAGCTTATGTCTCCGTCTCGATCCCGAAACTCCGTTTATTCCCACCTCGCCGATGCCGGGAATGGGACACGGCCCCTATATGTTCCGGTGGGAAGGCGAGGAAATTTATACTCTGATAAACAAAGCTCACTGCACGGCATATACGGAATTCGGCATACCCGGAGTACCACCTCGACCCGTTCTCGAAACATTCATGCCCCGTGAGGAATTATTCCCTCCGAAGCCGGGGACAAGTTGGGAATGGCATCATGCATTCGGAGCATGGGAGGCCGATTTCGGGACATGGCTCTGCCCGGCTCTGCTAAACGATTATTGGGGCGAAGCCCGTTCTCTCGACGAACTTATTGCACGCAGCGAATTGCTGCAAAGCGAGGGATACAAGGCCATTTATGAAGAAGCCCGACGGCAAAAGCCTTATTGCTCAATAGCCTTGAACTGGTGCTTCAACGAACCGTGGCCGACAGCTGCTAACAACTCGATCGTCGCTTATCCGGCTATTCCCAAGAAGGCATTCGAGGCAGTAACCGCCTCTTGTCGTCCCCTATGCGCCAGTGCTCGCTTGTCCAAATTCACATGGTTCGAAGGAGAGTATTTCGAGGCTGAATTATGGATATTGAATGATTGTGTGACAGACAAAGAAAGCCTGAAAGTAACAGCCGAATTATGGGGCGTGGACCAAAAACTATGTTCGTTATTGTGGGAAACTGGGGAAGTGAAAAGCCAGACAAACATTCGCGGTATAACTTTTCGCCAACAGTTACCGGCAATAGAAACAGACAGGCTGCATTTAAGATTATCTGTCGAGAACTTCCCGGAATATAATTCGGACTATACGCTGATTTACAGGCGAAAAAGTTTTTCCGCATCCAGAACTCATGTTATGAATTTAACCGAGTGAGAAGTAAAAAAGTAGAAGCGGAATACCTATACCTCAATTTATAAACTTCCGTTCTGACCATACGGAACTTACTTTTTTACAAGGAATTTCTCTTTCAACCACTGGCGCACAGGGAGGTCATAGAGTTTCAAGCACGCATGAGCCACACCCACCGCCAAAACAAATGTGGACACGCCCACAAATATCTGTGTAGACAACGGCGCGTCGGGGTGTAGGGTTACCCAAGAGCTTTGCAGGTAAACGAAAGGATAGTGGGTGATGTAGAGTGGATAGGATATTTCGCCCAAATAGTTGCACACTGTCACACTTCGCTTTCCCCGTACTTGGCTGCCCGCACCCATCGCTACGATGATGGGGAATAAAAGCAGAATGCAGAAGGCATTGTAGGCTCCGTTTTGCCAATTGGCGGTTTCTCCGCCGATATGGGGCATTACCAAAGCGACAACGATGAGGAGCGAGCACCACCAGAACCCGGCTCTCACGGTGATGAGCTTTCCTATACGGAACAACAACAGGCCGCCGAAAAAAGGATAGAGCAGCCTGACGATGCCGATATAGCATTGTTCGGCGGTGATGCTCCAGCCACCGATAACGGTGTGGGCGGCAGCCATATCGCGGTTGGCAAGCAACCCGAACACATCGAGATTGAGAGTCAGGTCGAGTGTGAGAAAGGCTGCGAAAAGCACAAAACAAGAGAGTGCCACTTTGGAGAACCGGCGTACAAAGACTGCATAGAGGAGGTTGGCCAAGTACTCCCACATAAGTGACCATGTGGGGCTATTGAGCGGATTAGTCTCTTGCCAGCCACGGATATCCCAGCGGGGAATAGCCGGCAGCATGGTGCAAGCGAGTAAAAAAAGTAACAATACTTGCCACCAAGCGGTTTGTTCGATAAGGGTGTAGCGTTCGCTTTCGGCGAAGTAGAACAGCAATGCTCCTATCGCCGAACCCATGATGACCATAGGGTGCAGGCGCACCAACCGGCGTTTGAAAAAGTCCCACGTCGACATTCTGCCCCAACGGTTGTCATAGGCATAGCCTATCACGAAGCCCGAGAGGACAAAGAAGAAATCGACCGCCAGATAGCCATGATTCAAAATTTGGTCGGCCGGGCTTTGGGTATATACTTCGAACAAATGAAAAGCGACAACGATAACGGCGGCTACGCCCCGCAGACCGTCGAGAATGGCGTATCGTGGTTTCTCGGCCATGACCGCATCGGTGATTTTCTCCATGATTGTGTCTTCTTTTTTACCGCCACAAAAATAGGCTGCTTGTTTTGATTGATATTTGCATATAGTCCGAAATATTTGATGTATATTTACATTTTCTAAAAAGAGATAGTCATGGATTCGAAATATTACTGTCTTACCGATACCGGACGCTCTTTTCTTGTGATGCACGACTTTTTTATTCCAAGTGAGGAGTTTCCCATACACACGCAATCGGACTGGGAGTTGGTTTATATTCTGAGAGGCCGTGGCACATTCATTATAGGGAACCTGTCGCAACCGTTTGCCGAGAATGAAGGTTTCCTCATTCCTCCCGATATGCTGCATGGCTGGATTTTTGACCGCTCGCCCGGGAATGAGGTAGAGGATATATGTTTTGTTTTCAAAAAAGAGTTGTTCAAGGAGCTCTCGATTATCTTTCCCGAGTTGGGAATGCCCGGTTGTCTGGAAAACAGACGGCAGGCGGCGTTTGAGTTGCGGGGCGGCCTGTTGAACCGGGTGAAACGAGAGTTGCTCGAAATGCTACATGCCGATGTGCCGGAGCAGTTGTCGATTGTAGTGCGATTGTTGGCACTGCTCTCTCGGTCGGACGAACTAAATTCCACAGAAGTGAGCTTTCCTGTGAAGAAGAGCGACAAGAAATTGCAACAAATCGAGACCTATGTGTCGCTCAATTACACTCATAATATATCTATCGACGACATTGCCACGCTTGTCCACATGAACCGTTCTTCGTTTTGTGTCTTTTTCAAGCGGGCGAAAGGTGTTTCGTTCACCGGCTATCTCAATACCTATCGCATCGATATGGCTTGTCGGTTGCTCTCGGCGACAGATCGCACTGTCTCGGAGGTCGCCTATGCGACAGGATTCAACAATCTCTCCCATTTTTGCCGTACCTTTTTGAAATACAAAGGAATGTCTCCATCGAAATACCGGAGAAATATCTAAGGAGGTATGTGCCGTGAAACCGGTGTACCCTTTTTCAATAGAGCCGTAGATAAAGCCGGAACGTTCCTATTTGCGTTTCCCGTTGCGAGGTTTGGAGGTGCGGCGGTCGTTTTTGAACCGATTTTCGGAGCTGTCTTTGCGGGAGTTTCCGTAATGTTTCCCGTTTCGGCGGCCATCGGCTTCTTTGCCCTTCCGTTTCCCTTTGGGAGCGTTGTAGTCTTTTTCGGTAGCTATTTCGGCATAAATGCGGTGGCCATAAAATTCGCATCCTTTCAATGCGCTCACTACTTTTCGGGCGCTTCCTTTCTCGACATCGAATAGCGAATAAGCGGGTAACAAATCGATGCGGCCGATGTTGATATGCCCCGGGACAAGGGTATTTATCATCTCGATGAGGTTGGGCGGGAAAAATCCATGAGCTTTCCCCAAGTTGATATAGATGCGCTCAAATCCGGCTTCGGCAGTGCGAATATCCTTATTTCTTCCTTTTTTACCCCCTTTCGCACTACTCTCCTCTTTGGAATTGCGAGATCTGTCGTCGGGAATATCGAGATCGGGTGTGTCGCGATAGTAGTCGATGAGCCGGTTGAATTCGAGAGAAACGATACGTTTGATAAGGTCTTGTTCGGTAAGCCACCCGAGCTTGCGGGAGATATTGGGCAGGTATTTGGCAATATCCTCCTCGTTTACCTTGACTTTTTCGATACGGTCGGCGAGATTGAAGAGCTGTTTTTCGCAAATTTGTTCGCCGGTGGGAACGAGTTTCCTTTCGAACTTTTTCCCGATGATTTTCTCGATAGCCCGTATTTTGCTTTTTTCGCGGCTGTGGACGATGGCGACCGATACGCCCGATTTTCCGGCTCGTCCGGTACGTCCGCTGCGGTGGGTATAGGTCTCTATGTCGTCGGGAAGCCCGTAGTTGATCACATGTGTCAAGTCGGTTACATCGAGCCCTCGGGCAGCTACATCGGTTGCGACGAGCAGTTGCAGGTTGCGCAAGCGGAATTTCTGCATGACGGCATCGCGCTGGGCTTGCGACAACTCACCGTGCAGAGAGTCGGCGTTGTATCCGTCGGCGATAAGTTGGTCGGCAATCTCCTGAGTTTCCTTGCGGGTGCGGCAGAATATGATGCCGTATATGCTCGGATAGTAGTCGGCGATGCGTTTGAGTGCGGGATATTTGTCTTTGGCGTGTACCATATAATAAACGTGGCGCACGTTCTCGGCTCCTTCGTTGCGGCTGCCTATGACAATCTCTTGGGGGTTGTGCATATAGGTGCGGGCAATCTGCTCGATTTCGCGCGGCATGGTTGCCGAGAAAAGCAGCATTTTGCGCTCTTGGGGGACTTGTTCCAAAATGGCATTGATGCTATCGAGGAAACCCATGTTGAGCATTTCGTCGGCCTCGTCCATGATGACCGTCGAAACGTGGTCGAGGCGCACTGTGCGGCGTTCGAGCAGGTCGAGCAGCCGACCCGGGGTGGCCACTATGATGTGGACTCCTTTTTTCAGCGTTCTTATTTGGCTTTCGATGCTGGATCCACCGTAAACGGGGAGGATGCGCAGCCCGTCGATGTATTGCGAGTAATCGGTCAAATCGCCGGCGATTTGCAGGCAAAGCTCGCGGGTGGGCGATAAAATGAGGGCTTGTGGTTGTCGCAAAGCTATATCGATGCGCTGGATAACGGGTAACCCGAAAGCGGCGGTTTTGCCTGTCCCGGTTTGAGCCAAGGCCACTAAATCGGTTTCTTCGTTGAGCAGGTGGGGGATCACTTGTTCTTGTACAGGCATGGGATTCTCATATCCCAGTTCGGTAATTGCTTTCAGTATCTCGTCGCAGATACCCAATTCTTGGAATGTTTTCATTGATGATGTTGTAATTCTTTTGCTTTATCGCAGGGACACGAGGCCTTTCCCGACCTTAAAACAGGACAAAGGAGTGAGGGTGAATAATACTGTCGTACGTTAAAGTTCTGTTTGCGCGGGCAAAGGTACGATAAAAATCGGGAATATACCCGATTTGTGGGATATATCTTTATTGTATGCCACGGCTCTTTCATTTAAGAAAGCATGGAAGTTACAAGAGCGCTGTTATTTTATAGCGAATACGAGCATGGTTGGCA
>CALUFO010000026.1 GCA_944320015.1 uncultured Barnesiella sp.
GTAAAAAGTAATGTGGTCATCTTTTTCTATAATAAAACAAAGAGACCGCCCAAAATCTCTTTTGGGTCGGCCTCTTTATAGAATGAAGCAATTTTGTTTTAATGAAAATGTTTTGTCTTTCAAAAGGATTTTATTTTATACGCAGTACCTTCCCTTCCCGCAAGATAGCGTTGCGCTTGATGCCGTTCAATCGGCAAAGGTGATTGATCGACACCCCGTATTTATAAGCGATTCTCGACAGCGAGTCGCCTTTTCTCACACGGTAAGAGACATATTTCGCCCCGTTTTGGGAGCCTTTATACCTGCCGTATCCTAAACTGCTGGCAAGCTCCTTGGGGTTGAAAGTGTATGAATCGGTATGAGGTACTTGGTTTACAAAGTCGAAAATTTCGTTGGGGTTGATATCCATTCCCAAATAGCGGGTTTCAAAATGAAGGTGCGGTCCCGTGGAACGCCCTGTGTTTCCGCCCAATGCGATGGGGTCGCCCACTTTTACGATTTGGTCGGGCTGAACTAGGAATTTGGAAAGGTGGCCATATATGGTTTCGAGGCCATTGTTGTGGCGGATAATCACATAGTAGCCATATCCTCGGCGCTCATAGCGAGTCAACCGTACTTTCCCCGAGAAAGCGGCGCGAACCGTATCGCCGATGTGGAGAGCCAAGTCTACACCACGGTGCATGCGTCTGCGACGCCACCCATAATTCGAGGTGATGTGGCTGGTGATGGGCATGCAGTATTCCGATACGTCGATTGTTTCGGTTTCGGGTAACTTGTCGATAGGAACTTTGTAGGGGTTGACCCACGTTTGATCCCAATTGTCGCCATATACATCTGCGCCGGGAAATTTTTCTTCCTCTTCCTCTATCATTTCGAGCAGGGCGATAGAGTCGACCAGACTGATGGTCTTGTGGATATTCTGTTGCCCGGCGATGAGGTCTTGGTGTTGTTTGGAATGTAAATGAGTAGAGAGATTCCTATTGTGTTGGGCACTGAGGCTGCCTAACGAGAATGCGATTAGGAGGGGTAGAATGCAATGTTTTAGTTTACCGAAATACATTTTTATTTATTCAATTTTGGCTCATGCCACGTCCTAAATGATAATAAAATAGCCTTTCGCTCAGCTACATTAAGGTAAAGAGCGTATGTTTTTACACACACACTTTTCAAAGATAGTGAATTTTACGGGAAAATGTTCTTGTTGGTTAACAATATTTAGAGTATTTAAGGGCAGTGGTAGTGTAAAATTTAATATAACACATTTATTGTTAGTGTATTATGTATAAATATGTTTTACAACATAAAAAACAGTATTTCTCACCGATTAGCTGATCAATCCCCAATTTTTTTGTCGTTTGAATATACGGTCCAATTCTTTTCGCACGATAAGGTTCTCGGGGTGAGTCAGTTGCTCGTCGGTATCGAGCAACCGGTTGGCCTCGTCGCGCGCCGCTTGCAAGATTTGCCCGTCTTTGGCGAGATTGGCGATTTGCAGGTTGAAGGCGATACCGCTCTGTTGGGTCCCTTCCATATCGCCGGGGCCTCGCATTTGCATGTCGGCTTCGGCGATTCGGAATCCGTCGTTTGTATCGACCATGATTTCCAATCGTTTACGAGTATCTTGGGCGATTTTGTAAGAGCTCATGAGCACACAATACGACTGGTCAGCGCCTCGCCCCACACGTCCGCGCAGCTGGTGCAACTGGGCGAGACCGAAACGCTCGGCGTTTTCGATAATCATGACCGATGCGTTGGGCACATTCACCCCCACTTCGATGACGGTGGTGGCGACCATGATGCGAGCCTCGCCCGAGACGAATTTCTGCATTTCGCCCTCTTTCTCGGCAGCCTTCATTTTGCCGTGAACCATGCACACTTGGTATTCGGGGAAGACTTCCCGAATGTGTTCATACCCCTCTTCGAGGTTTTTCAGGTCGCTTTTTTCGCTTTCCTGTATCAGGGGATAAACGATATAGGCCTGCCGCCCCATTTGTAATTGTTTGCGCAGGGAGGCATAGAGCTGGCTGCGCTTGTTGTCGTATTGGAGGATAGTTTGTATAGGTTTTCGTCCGGGCGGAAGCTGGTCGATTACCGATACATCGAGGTCACCGTAGACCGTCATGGCGAGGGTACGGGGAATGGGGGTGGCGGTCATGACCAGAATGTGCGGGGGGATTCGGTTTTTCTTCCAGAGGCGGGCGCGCTGTTCGACTCCAAACCGGTGTTGCTCGTCGATAACAACAAACCCCAAGTTGGAGAAATTGACCGACTCTTCCAGTAGGGCGTGCGTGCCGATGAGCATATTCACCTCCCCGGTAATCAATCCGTTCAAGATAGGTTCCCGCCGTTTCTTCGTGACAGAGCCGGTGAGCAGTTCGATGCGCAACCCCAGCGGCTCGACCATCTGTTTCAAGCCCTCGTAGTGCTGGTTGGCCAATATTTCGGTGGGAGCCATTAGGCAGGCCTGAAAACCGTTGTCCACGGCGATGAGCATGCTCATGAGGGCGACCAAGGTTTTGCCGCTGCCCACATCGCCTTGCAACAAACGGTTCATTTGCCGGCCGCTGCCCATATCGGCTCGAATCTCTTTGATGACCCGTTTTTGAGCCTGTGTAAGTTCAAAAGGAAGTATCCGGTGGTAAAAACCGTTGAAGTAGTCGCCGACGTGTTCAAATCGGAATCCGCCCAACCGCTGGTTGCGTAGCCGTGTGTAGCGCAAGATATTGAGTTGCAGGTAGAACAGCTCTTCAAATTTGAGACGCAACTCGGCGCGGCGCAGATGATCGACCGATACCGGGAAATGGATATTGCGCAAGGCGTCGGTCAATCCCATTAGCTGCAATCGCGAGATGACCGAGGGGGGCAACGTTTCGGGGAGAGGCGACTGGATACTCGAGAGCAGCGTATAGACCATTTTTTGTATCGCTTTCGAATTGAGGAAAGCGTTTTTCATTTTCTCGGTCGTGTTATAATAGCCCTGTAATCCGATAGTCCCGTCTATACGGTCGTCTATGGGGTCGAGTTCGGGGTGGGCGATATTGAGCTTGCCGTTGAAGAGTGTGGGTTTTCCGAACAAGGTATATTCCGTGCCCGGTTTGTAGCGGTTGGCAATGTAGCGTATGCCTTTGAACCAAACGAGCTCGATGACTCCCGACCCGTCCGAAAAAAGCGCGGTGAGCCGCCGGCGGGCCCCTTCGCCGTGGGTGGCATACGATACGATTCTTCCCCGCAGTTGGATATAAGGCATGGAGCCGTCGATTTCGCTTATCTTGTAGGTCTTGCTGCGGTCGATATATTTATAAGGGTAATAGTGCAGCAAGTCGAGATAGGTGAATATCTCCAATTCTTTGTTGAGGAGTTCGGCGCGTTTGGGGCCTACTCCCGGGAGGTACTTTATGTTCAATCCGGCTAAGTCGGTCATTGGTTCAATAAAATTTCGGCCAGCGCCAAATCGATAGGTAAAGTTATTTTCAGGTTCTCCCGGTTCCCCTCGACCAGCCGGGGGGTATATCCGGCGGCCTCATACACCGAGGCGTCGTCGGTAAACGACGGGACATAGGGCTGTGTATAAGCCTGTTTTATCTCTTTTACACGGAATGTTTGTGGGGTTTGTACCGTCACATATCGGGAGCGGTCGACCGCTTGGCTCGACTCGTCGGGCTCGATTCTTCGCAGCGAATCGATAAGGGGCATCACCGGTATGGCGCCACCGCTTTCTTCGGCGGCCTCGAAACAGTTGGCAATGACCGTGTGCGACACCAGCGGGCGCACACCGTCGTGGATAGCGACCACACCGTCGTCCGTGATGAGCGACAACCCGTTGCGCACCGAGTGGAAACGGGTCTCCCCGCCGTGGGCGACACGGTGGGGAATGTCCATGCCGTGGGCGGCACGCCACTGTTGCCAGTATGCTTGTTGTTCGGCGGGAAGAACTACGATAAGTTCCATATCGGGGTCATAGCGGTGGAAGTTCTCGATTGTATGGGCCAATATGGCTTTCCCGTTTATCTCGATAAACTGTTTGGGAATGTCTTTCCCCATGCGGGTTCCTTTGCCTCCGGCCACTATGATGGCATATCGTTTCATCGTTATCGTGCTTTACTATGATGACAAAAGTAGTGATTTATTCCGATATAGTGAAATTCCGCATCGCCCCGAGGTGAGGGGCTGAACGACGAAAGAGGCGGTTATCGGGCTTAAAGCGACCGGTATCAAATAAAATTTTCGATACACTTGGTATATCCTTCCCAAATTCGTAATTTCGTCCGAAAGAAATATCTTATCAAACACGCTTTATCATGATTAGAAAAGTTATCGGGTTAGCCGTCATATCGCTGTGCTTTGCCCTGTCGGGGAGCGCACAGTCCGACCGCATTGTGATTCTGCACACCAACGACACCCACAGCCAAATAGAACCGTTCTCCCCCTCGCACAAGAGTTACGGGGGGCTGGGAGGCGTCGTGCGACGCATGGCGATTATCGACAGCATTCGCAGCGCCGAGCCCAATGTGCTGCTGGTCGATGCCGGCGACGCCATTCAAGGCACTCCCTATTTCAACCTCTTCGGGGGCAATGTCGAATTTGAGGCGATGAACGCCATGCGCTACGATGTGCGCACCCTCGGAAATCACGAGTTCGATGCCGGCATGGAGAACTTGTCCCGGCTGATTAAAAACTCAACCGCCTGTTTTATCTCTTCCAACTACGACCTGTCGCAAACCCCTCTCGACAGTTGCGTGCGACCGTGGACAATCATAGAACTCGGGGGGCATAAAATAGGATTCTTGGCGTTGAACGTCAATCCCGAAAACCTCATTCCGGCCGAAGCGTGCGAAGGGGTTGTCTTCCACGACCCGATAAAAGCGGCCAACGAGACCGCCCGGCTGCTCCGCAAGAAAGGCGCCGACATCGTGGTCGCGCTCTCCCACTTGGGCTACACGGCCCAAGACAAAAGCAATGTCACCGACCCGCAAATAGCGGCCGAGTCGAGCGAAATCGATGTGATTATCGGCGGACATTCCCACACGACAATCGACCCAGGGCGCATCGACCGTGACCCCGAATCGACCATTCAATACCGCGTAAAAAACAAAGTCGGCAAGGATGTTGTCATTGCCCAGACGGGAATGAGCGGAGCCTATCTCGGCTGCATTGTCATCGAACCCCAAAATTAACTTATCAACCGATCGATTATGAAAACATCATATCACTTCCTATCCTGCGGGCTGGCCGCCACGGCGCTGCTTTTCACGGCCTGCGCCACCTCCCGCCAAGAATACAAAATCACCTCGTCGCTTATTCCCGTCGACGCCCATTGGGAGAAGACTCCCGAGCCGCAAATGGAAGCCATCGTCGACAAATACAAAGCGAGCGTCGACAGCATCATGAGTATCGTGATAGGCCAATCCAACGACTATATGGCTCCGGGGCGTCCCGAAACGACGTTGACCGACCTCTCGGCCGACATGATAAAAGTCCAAGGAGAGAAAACATTCGGCGAGCCGGTCGACTTCGCTGTCATCAACATAGGAGGCATACGCAACCCTTTGATGCAGGGCGAAATCACCTTGGGCGAGATTTATTCCATTTTCCCGTTCGACAACACGCTGTTCCTTGCAAAACTAAAAGGTAGCGATGTGCGGGAGCTATTCAATATCATCGCCTCCCGCAATGGCGAAGCGGTGAGCCGGGAAGTGCGCATGACGATTGCCGACGGAAAAGCGACCCATATCGTCATTGGCGGCCAACCGCTCGACGACAACCGCATTTATACCGTCGCCACGATAGACTATGTGGCCAACGGGGGTGACCACATGACGCCGTTTTTGAATGCGGTCGAACGCAGGAACAGTTCCACGTTCATGCGAGACGCCGTTATAAGCTATATCCGTGAAGAGACCCAAGCCAAGCGGGCGATTTCGGCTCCGGCTCAGGGACGTATCACCACCTCGAACTAATTCTTGATAACCTCTATGAAAAAAGCAACTGTCTGCATAGCGATTCTGTTCGCCCTGTTTTTCTGCCCGGCTCATGCCGTAGAGCCCGACCTGCTGCGAGCTACCGACCAGCAGGCGATGGAGCAATGGGTCGACTCGGTTTTCAATACGCTCTCTCCCGCAGAACGGGTAGCCCAACTCTTTGTCATTACCGTGCGCAACAGCGACACCCCGCAAAACCGCAAGTCGCTGCAAAAACTCGTAGAAGAACTTAAAATAGGCGGCCTCCTCTTCGACAACGGGAAAGCGGCCGACCAAGCCCGCCTGACGAACTTCTGCCAATCACTCTCGAAAGTCCCCTTGATGATTACCTTCGACGGAGAATGGGGGCTGGCCATGCGCCTGTCCGACACGCCTCGCTTCCCGGTAAACATGATGCTGGGAGCGATTCAAAACGACACGCTCCTCTACGAATACGGGAGAGCCGTGGGGCGGCAGTGCCGACGCATGGGGGTACAAGTCAACTTCGCCCCGGTTATCGACGTCAACAGCAATCCCCGCAATCCGGTCATCGGCAAGCGCTCGTTCGGCGAATCGTTGTCTAATGTCTCGGCCAAAGCCATAGCCTACGCCAAAGGACTCGAAGCCGAAGGCGTAATGGCCGTTGCCAAGCACTTCCCGGGGCATGGCGACACATCGGAAGATTCGCACAAAACACTGCCGCTTGTCCCTCACGGTCGAGAGCGGCTCATGAATGTCGAGATGGCTCCGTTCAAAGCATTCATCGACAATCGGCTGTCGGGGGTCATGGTGGGGCATTTGAATGTGCCGGCCTACGACGCTTCGGGGATTCCGGCCTCCCTCTCGGCGGCAATCACCCACGATTTGCTGTGCGACTCGCTCGATTTCGAGGGACTTGTCTTTACCGACGCCTTGAAGATGAAAGGCGCCTCGCAATTCGGGAACACGGCGTTGAGAGCCATTCAAGCCGGCAACGACATCGCGTTGAACCCGATAAGGCCGCAACAACAACTCGACGCCATTTTGTCGGCTATCGGGCAAGGCAAGATTTCGCAACAAACTATCGACGAGCGATGCAAAAAGGTGCTTCGCTATAAATATGCCTTGGGGTTGAACCACTATTCCCCCATTCCTATGGAAAACCTTATCGAGGAGTTGAACGCTCCCGAATACGAAGCATTGAACCGGCAGCTGCACCGCGAGGCCATGACCCTGCTGCGCGACAAATACAACGTATTGCCCATCGCCCACCTCGACAAAGAGAGCTTGGCCATCGTATCGATAGGTGAGGGGAAAGATTCCCGCTTTATAAATACAGCCGAATGGTATGCCCCGAACATAGGTTTGTTCGACGACAGCGACGAACTCTCTACCCTGCTGGACACGTTGCAGGCCTACGACAAAATCATTTTGGCCATACACAGCAATAAAACAGCCCTCCGGGCACGCATCGGGCGAATCGCCCAAACGAAAAAAACCATTGCCGTGTGCTTCCTGTCGCCCTATCAAGTCAACAGGCTCAGCCACGAATTGGCACACAGCAACGCCCTCTTATTGGCCTATGAAAATACCCCGTTGGCGCAAGAGGCGGCCGCCCAAGCGATATTCGGCGGATACCCGGTCAAGGGGAAACTGCCTGTCAATCTGGAAGGTTTTTTCAAATTGGGTACCGGCATCGAAACCGCCAAATGCCGGCTGGGTTATGCCACCCCCGAGAACGTGGGCATGGATAGCAGGCTCCTGTCGGTTGTCGATTCTATCATAGCCGAGGGCATTGAAAAAGAAGCCTTCCCCGGGTGCCAGTTGGTCGTTGCCCGACAAGGCGAAGTCGTGTGGAACAAAGCCTACGGATATTTCGATTACGAGACACACCGCCACCCCGTTACGACCGACGATATATACGACTTGGCATCGGTCTCGAAAGCGACAGCTACTTTGCCCGCTGTCATGAAAGCCTACGACAGCGGAAAAATAGAACTCGAAAAACCGATGAGCCGCTACTTCGCCCCGTTGCGAAACAGCGACAAGAAAAACATCACCCTCCGGGAGGCTCTTCTCCATGAAACGGGCATGCGGCCTTCCCTGCAAATGACATCGGCGGTCATCGACCCCCAAAGTTTCACACCACCCCTTGTGAAACGAGTTCGTGACAGCATATACTCGATACCGGTCGACGTCAATGCCTTTGCTCACCACGACGCCCGCTTGCGCAAAGACTTGATCTCCGATAAAAAATCGGCGGAATACCCTATAACCATCGCCCGAAACATTTACGGGGCACGCGCCTTGCCCGATACTCTCATCGCCCGCATCGTCGATTCTAAATTGCGCTCCTCGAAACGATATTTATACAGCTGCCTCAATTTCATTCTGTTGAAAGAGACCGTCGAGAGCGCCACCGGAACGGCGATAGACCGATACCTGCAAAAATACATCTACGCGCCACTGGGCATGGGCACGACAGGCTACAACCCACTCGACCGGTTCCCCGCCGGGAGAATCGCCCCCACCGAGTGTGACCACCTCTACCGCAGGCAACAGCTCACAGGCTATGTCCACGACGAGACGGCGGCTTTCTTCGGAGGCGTGCAGGGCAACGCCGGCCTGTTCTCCAACGCCAACGACTTGGCCAAACTGTGCCAAATGTGGCTCAACCACGGAAGCTACGGGAATGAACAAATCTTGTCGGCTAAGACCGTAACCCGTTTTTTGACCGAGACAAGCAAAACCAGCCGCCGGGGACTGGGCTTCGACAAGCCCGACATGAAAAACCCCGAGAAAAGCCCCACCGCCATAGAAGCCTCGCCGGCCACAGTGGGACACTTGGGCTTTACCGGAACCTGTTTTTGGATAGACCCCGAGCAAGAACTCATCTACATATTCCTCTGTAACCGGGTATATCCCTCCCGCACGCACAATGCCCTATCCGAGCTCAACGTGCGTCCCGCCTTGCTCTCGGCGATTTATCACTCCATAAAAGATTATTCAAAGTAAAACGAGAGAACCACCATGTTTGAAGTCGCTTTGGTCAACGACTGGGTAAAGCGAATATCGGCCGGATCTCTCAAATCGTTGCGATTGCGATTGATTACGTCGGTAAACCCGAAACAAAACTTCAACTCGGGAATCAATTTGAAATAAGGCAAATAAAAATCACACCCGATACCGATGGTCAAATAACCGTCGAAGGTATTCAATTTGAGCAGGTCGTTCCGCTTTTTCGACACATCGGCCGCCCCCATGATACCCCCTATCAAGTAGGGTCTGAAATTGTTGCACCGCTGGGCGCTGAATTTCAACTCGACAGGCAACACGATATAGTTCGACTTCAAATCTTGGGTTCGGGTCTCCTGCGTGGTCGATTCTCGGAACTTCACCACCTTATTGCCGAAAAATATACCCGGAGAGACACGCAGGTTAAGATACTGGCACAAATAGAGGTCGGCCATGAGATTCACGTTGAAACCGGGCGAAAAATCGGGTATGTCGACAAACCAGCTTTCCCCGTTCTCGGTCACAAATCCCGAGTGGACAAACGTCATATCCTGCACATGGGTGCCTATGGAAAAGCCCAAATGCAAAAGTTTAAAATCGGCATACGGCAGATTCTGCACCTTACGGGATTGAGCCGAGACCGTCCCCGCCGCCGAGCACAAAAGAAACGCGGCCACTACGCACAACCGCGCCATACACGTCCCTCCGGGAACGTGCCGCCGCAAGCGTGTGACTATGTGTGTGATCTGTTTCATATCCCGATAACTATTTATCAAACGGAAAAAGCGCGGGGTTATTGTTTCGAAAGAATAGTATCTTCACTTCTCCACCGCACCCTGTCTCGCTTGCCGGGTCAAGGGCAGGGGGCATGTCTTTGTCGAGTGACGGAAAGGATGGAAATCGCACCGTCTCTGTTGCATTCGACAGAAAGCGCAGGGGGAGAGAAGTGTAGGCGCTTCTTCCTTTCCTGCCGGTGCGGCGAAGGTTACCGATTCCGGCAGTGAGCCTATTTCCCGAACAGAGACCTGTACTTGTACAGCATATCGTTGTATTGCGACAAATGCCTGATTGGTAGCAAGGTAACGGCCGAATAGCGATCGATATTTATCCTGTAATAATCGCCATACCCATTTTGCAAGGCCTTTTCGAGATAAGCGACCGAGGTGTCGGTGTCGAAAACGGCATAGATGCAGGCCAAATAAAAATAATCGATATTACGGACCGGACCGGCCTCGGCAAGCGATTTTGCCCATTCCTCGGCAGCATCCTTCCGGTTGAGCCTTGCCCAAGCCACTCCTTTCAAATTATCGCCATAGAAAACCGAGCTGTCATCTAAACTGAGTACTTTACGGTAATCGGCCTCGGCTGCCGTACGATTCTCCAAACCATACTCTTGGGCATAGGCTCTCATCAAATAGGGATAAGGGCTGTCGGGTGCCGCCACGACGGCTTCGTCGTAGCAGGCGACGGCCTGCTTGAAATCACCCCGGTCATAGGCTATCATGCCCCGCTCCACGCATATCCGCATATTCGAGGGATCGTAGATATAGGCTTGTTGTATTGCCTGCTCGGCGGCGGGCAGATTCCCCGCACCTCGCTCTATCTCGCACAAGAGCCGGTAATACTCGGGATTTTGCGCATCTTTCTCGATGGCTTTTTTTAGGCTGCTTCGGGCTTCGTCGAAACGTCCCAGCCGGGACAGACAATACGCCCGGTTGTAATAAACGCTGTGGAAGTTGAAAAAATTCTCTTCCAATATCTTGTCCCAGTCGCGCAGCGAAGCGAGATAATCATAATGGTCTTTATAGATAGAGGCTCTCACATAATAGAGTATGCCTTGCCGCGGCGCGCGCTCGATATTCCGGTTCAACCCAGCGATGACACTGCTATACGAGTCGTTGCTGTATTCGACGATTTTCTGTATGGCGCCCGAGCGTCCGTCGTCGAGCGAAACGGCATAGACCAAATCGTCGACAGCCTCGTCGGTCAATCCCATTTCTTTGTAAATTTCGCTGCGTTCTAAATAGATGTTCGGGTCTTTCGGTGAGAGGTTTACCGCCTGAGCCAATAAATCCTTGGCTCTTACCGGCTGTCCTATATGGGCTTCGACCCTTGCCAGTCCCATGTAGGCGGCTTGGCTGCGGGTATCCATGCGCAGCAGTCGGTTGTAATCCATTTTAGCCATGTCGTATTGTTCCAGCCGGCACAGCAAATCACCCCGGTCTTTCAAGGCCAGCCGATGATTGGGAACCAACCGCAGCGCGCTGTTCAGGTCGGTCAGCGCCGCTTTGTTCTCTCCGGCCTCGGTCAGGATTTTAGCCCGCAGCAAATAGGCTTGGGCCAAATCGTCTTTCTCTTTCCGTGGGAAATATTTAATGGCATTGTTTATATCAGATAGGGCCAACTCCATATTCCCCTGTCCGAAGTAGGCCATCGACCGGCTGTAATAGGTGCGGTAATCTTGCGGATTAGCGGCGAGTTCCTCGGCATATACCTCCATCATCGCTTGCACCAAATCGTCTTCGCCCGCCGCAAGGGCAGGGGGTGTCGAAACGGCCAGCCCCAACAACGCTAATCCTATCCAATAGTGCAATCTCGAAGTCATATCAAAATCCCCCTTTCGTTAATTGTTAGCTATTGCTCTTTTCCCTCGAACGACATGATTGTTTTTCGTATCTGTACCAACCGGGTAAGCACACCTTCCAAAAGCGCCAGAGGCAACATATTGGCTCCGTCCGATTTGGCTTCGCTCGGATTGGGGTGTGTCTCCATGAACAGCCCGTCGACCCCTACGGCGACACCGGCTCGGGCGATAGTTTCGATTAATTCGGGCATACCTCCCGTCACGCCTGAAGCCTGATTGGGCTTCTGCAAGGAGTGGGTGGCGTCGAGAACTACCGGGAAACCAAACTTCCGCATCACCGGAATCCCCCGGTAATCGACCAGCAAATCCTGATAGCCGAATGTCGTGCCGCGCTCGGTAATCATTACCCGGGGGTTGCCGGCGTCGACCACCTTTTGAGCCGCGAACTTCATGGCCTCGGGCGAAAGAAACTGGCCTTTCTTTATGTTCACGACGCGCCCTGTTTGAGCGGCGGCCACCAACAAATCGGTCTGGCGGCAAAGGAATGCCGGGATTTGCAACACATCGACATATTGAGCCGCCATTTGCGCCTCTTCGGCGGTGTGAATATCGGTAACCACGGGGATTCCATAGGTCTCGCCCACCTTTCGTAAAATCTTCAGCGCTTTCTCGTCGCCAATGCCGACAAAAGAGTCGAGGCGGGAACGGTTGGCTTTCCGGTAAGAGCCTTTGAACACATAGGGAATTTGCAATTTGTCGGTTATCGACACGATTTTCTCCGCTATATTCATAGCCATCGACTCACCCTCGATTACACAAGGCCCGGCCAATAGGAAGAAGTTGCCGCTATCGCTATATTTAAGTTTATCGAGTTTCATTCTTTGGAATTTATTTGGTTCAATACTTGAATCGTATGGCAGGCGACGACACCGGCCGTTTCGGTGCGCAACCGGCTCGGGCCCAGCATGACCGGGCGAAATCCGTTGGCGATTGCCAGTTCCACCTCTTCGGGACTGAAATCACCTTCCGGGCCTATCAGTATCAGCGCGTTTTGGCCGGCCTCGTACACTTGGCTCAATTCTTGCCGCTCGCCCTCTTTATAGCAATGGGCAATAAACTTCTGCCCGTCGAAAGGGAGCGTGACAAAATGGGCGAATGGCGTCATCTCGGACAATTGCGGCAATACCGCTTTCTGCGATTGCTTCATGGCCGAGACCAGTATTTTGCCCAGTCGCTCGGTCTTCAATCCTTTTCTCTCCGAGAAGCGGCATTTCAACAGGACAATCGAGTCGATGCCTATCTCGGTCACTTTCTCGGCGAACCATTCGATGCGGTCGAGATTTTTGGTAGGAGCAATCGCCACATGCACTTGGGCTTTCCAGAAATTGGGAGCGGCCTCTCTTTCCAGAATTTTCACGCCGCAACGTTTCGGGTGAGCCAAAACGATTTCGGCTCTGTACCTGTTTCCACGCCCGTCGATAATGCCAATCTCATCGCCCTCTTTCATGCGCAACACTTTCACGCAATGTTGGCTTTCTGTCTCCGGAAGTTCGGGAATAGTGTCTATATCGGGGGCGTAAAACTCCTGCATAATCTCTGAATGGTTAAGCCTTTTTTATGTCGCCTCTTTGGTGTTTGTAGTGGAACGTCAAAGCAAACAAAGCGCCTATCACGAGAGCATAGGCCGCAAAGATTACCCAGCACGAGGTCCAGTCGGTCATGCCTTCTACCGTGTGTTGCTTGATCACCCAGCCGGCACCGTAACCGCCTACGATAGAGCCCAGTCCGTTGGTCATCATCATAAAGATACCTTGCGCGCTCGCCTTGATCGAGGCGGGAGCCTCGTCGGCGATGAAGAGAGACCCCGACACATTGAAGAAGTCAAACGCCATGCCATAGACAATCATCGACAAGATAAAGAATACGACGGGGAATCCCTCGGGCCCGCCTATCGCAAAGAATCCAAATCGCAAAACCCACGCCGTGAAACTAATGAGCATTACTTTCTTGATTCCATATCGGCTCATGAAAAACGGTATGGCCAGAATGAAAAGCGTCTCTGAAACCTGCGAAAGCGACGAGAGGATAACCGAGTATTTTACCGCCCAGGCATCGGGGTGCGTGAGCTTGAAACTGTCGAGGAACGGCACGCCGTACATATTGGTCACTTGAAGTGCCGCGCCGAGCAAGAACGAGAATAACAGGAACACGGCCGTGCGGTAGTTCTTGAACAGCACCAGAGCATCCAGCCCCAGCATCGACATGATGCCGCTGCCCTTCATCGCTTTGGCCGGAGGACAGGCCGGGAGAGTGAAACAGTAGAATGCCATGACGACCGAAGCGCAACCGGCCATTATCAACTGCCCGTTATTGGAACTGAATCCGGTGAAATTGTCGATCCACATGGCCACGATAAAACCTACCGTACCCCACACCCGTATGGGAGGATAGTCTTTTACACGGTCCAATCCGGCTTTGTCGAGCGCATTATAGGCCACGGTGTAAGAGAGCGAAAGCGTGGGCATATAGGCCAGCATGTTGACCAGCATCGCTATTTTGAACATGTCGTAATTCGAAATAAAGGCGGCGCTGAAAAGCGCTACAGCGCCTACGCCGTGCAAAAGTCCCATCAGACGCTCGGCGTTTACCCATTTATCGCTGATCACACCGATAAGCGCCGGCATGATGAGCGAGGCGATACCCGACAGGGCGAATACGCTTCCCACGAGAGCGCCGTCAAAAGCCAATCCCCCATCTTCAACCGGAGTAGTCATATACAGGCCCAAAGTACAAAGCCACGCACCCCAAATAAAGAATTGGAGGAAATTCATCACTATCAATCGAATCTTTACATTTCCCATACGTCTTGTGTTTTTACATTGTGAACTATCTTCCCCAACGGGGGAAGACGGGTTTAGATTATAGCAGCAAAGCTACCAAAATATCGCTGTATTTACAAGTTATTGTTATCTCTTTTATTCAACTCCTGTTGTATGCGTGCCGCCTCCTCGTAGGCTTCTTGTTCAATCGCCTTTTCCAATCGCTCTTGAAGCTCCCGGCGGGAACAGTTCGACAAGCTCTTGGGGGCAGGGGAGGGCACCTCGTCGGGAGCGATCTCTTCCCGCTCTTCGTAAACAAAACCGGCCTCTTCGATTATCTCGGGCATCACATATATGTCGGAGCGGGTGCGCAAGGCGATGGCTATGGCGTCCGAGGTGCGAGCGTCGATTCGGATTTCCCGCATACCGTCGTCAAAAAGCATCTCCGACGAGAAGACTCCATTCTCAAACTTATAGATGCACACTTCTTTCAACCGTATGCCGAAACCATGCGCGAAACTCACAAAGAGGTCATGCGTGATCGGACGAGGGGGAATGATTCCTTCGAGAGAAATAGCTATCGATTGCGCTTCGGAAACGCCTATGACGACAGGTATGCGGCGAGGCCCTTCTTCTTCGGCGAGGACTAAGGCATAGGCGCCTTTTTTTATTTGGCTGTATGTCAGCCCCAACACCTTTAACTTTATGCGATTTTCCACGGCTTTGTCTTTTTAGTTTTACAAAGATAGTGAAAGGCGAGAGCAGAGACAAATGAAAACGAAGTTTTCGATTTGTACTATGCCGAGCCGCATCTTATCTTATCCAAAGATAACGAAAGGAGAGAGCAATACAAAAGAGCTTGCTCATTTTGTATGGCCGAGCCGCATCCTGTCTTCTGAAAAGATAGTGAAAGGCGAGAACAGAGACAAATGAAAACGAAGTTTTCGATTTGTACTATGCCGAGCCGCCTGTTTTGTTCTCGACCCCTCCGCCACAACCTATCGCCTGCGGCAGTCCCCTTACGGAAGACGCCGAGGGAGAGTTTAAATGCATTCCCTTACAACTTACAAATCGGGGAAGGTTGAACTATCCACACTTCTCCTCTGTGTCACGAAGTGATATAGGGGAGACACCGAGGAACGGCAGTTCCGAGGAGAGGGGTTAAGGAAAATCAAAAACCAGTGTATGAGAGCATTTAAACCCCTCCGTCACTGCGTGCCACCTCCCCTATATTTTGCTTTGCAAAACACAGAGGAGGAGTTTAAAAGTACCGCCTTGTCTTTTTCTGGAAATGCAGAGAGGGCGTTTAAAAGAAGGGATAGGCGTGAACTATCTTCACTTCTCCTCTGTGTCACGAAGTGATATAGGGGAGACACCGAGGAACACATGTTCCGAGGAGAGGGGTTGAAAAATAAATAAAACGCTGGGGATAACAATATCTACCCCCTCCGTCACTTGCTTGGGGCAGGGGTCAAATAAACCTTCCGGTGATACTTGCCGCGTTGGCCTTTATCTGCGCGGGAGTTCCTGTCGCCACGATGCGGCCTCCCTCGTCACCTCCGCCGGGGCCCATGTCGATGATGTAATCGGCATTGCGAATTACGTCTAAATCGTGCTCGATAACTACTACTGTGGCTCCGTGGTCGACAAGGCGCTGAAATACGCCGAGCAGGGTTTGTACATCGGCGGGATGCAACCCGATTGTAGGTTCGTCAAACACAAATACCGAATCGCTTTGCCCCTTGCCCATTTCGCTGGCCAGTTTGAGCCGCTGCGCTTCTCCACCCGAAAGCCCCGGGGTTTCCTCGCCGAGGGTAAGGTATCCCAGTCCCAAATCTTGAAGCACCTGTAACCGCTGGCGCACGGTGTTCAAATCGTTGCAGGCCGCCAAAGCCGTGTTTACGTCCATATCCATCAGCTCGGGGAGCGAATAGAACTCGCCCGCCGCGTTTTCACGCCGGATGAGGCTGGCTTCTTTGGCATACCTCGATCCGTGGCAAGTGGGGCAGGGTATGTCTACATCGGGCAGGAACTGCACGTCGAGACTGATTACGCCCGTACCGTCGCAGGTGGGGCAACGCAATCGCCCTGTATTGTAGGAGAAGTCGCCGTCTTTGTACCCTTTCTCCCGGGCGTCGGGGGTTTTTGCATAAACTTTGCGCAACTCGTCGTGAACGTTGGCATAGGTGGCTACGGTCGACCGCACATTGATTCCGATAGGCGAGGCGTCGATTAGTTTCACTTGCTTGATGCCCTCCGCCTCGATACGGGTTACATGCCTCGGCAGTTTCCCGCCCGAGATTCGAGCCTGCAACCCGGGGATAAGGCTTTCCAAGACCAAAGTGGTCTTTCCCGAACCCGATACTCCTGTGACGACGGTCAACCGGCCTCGGGGAATATCCACGTCCAACGGCTTTACGGTGTGAATCGCATCGGTGGAGAGATGTAGCACTCCCAATTCAAAAAGAGATTCGGCCGACGCCTGCCGGCGCGCATGTATCCCGGCTTTGCCCGACAGGTAGGGGCCTATTTTCGAAACCGGGTTCTGCTCGATGTCACGAATCGTTCCCTCGGCGATGACCTGTCCGCCCGACGACCCGGCGCCGGGACCCATTTCGATTAAGTGGTCCGATTCGGCCAATATCCGGGTGTCGTGGTCTACCAGTACCACCGAGTTGCCATCGGCTATCAAGTCTTTCATGACTCCCGCCAGCCCCACGATATTGGCCGGGTGCAACCCTATCGACGGCTCGTCCAGCACATAGAGCACTCCGGTCGTGCGGTTTCTCACCGCGCGGGCCAGCTGCATGCGCTGTCGTTCTCCGGTAGATAGCGTCGAGGCGGCACGGTCGATGCTCAGGTAGCCTATCCCGAGGTCGAGTAGCCGTTGCGACGCGTCGAGGAACGACTCGCAAATGTTTCGAGCCATCGGTCGCATGGTGTCGGGGAGGGAGGCCGGCACGCCTTTCACCCATTCCACCAGTTCGGTCAAAGTCAGTTTACAGGCATCGGCCAGCGATATGCCCCGCACCCGGGGAGCACGCGCGGCAGCCGAGAGGCGGGAGCCTCCGCAGTCGGGGCACACCTCTGTTTTGAGGAATTTCTCGACACGCTTCATGCCTTTCTCGTCTTTTACTTTGGCGAGAGCGTTCTCTACGGTATAGACCGCATTGTAGTAGGTAAAGTCCAGTTCGCCGGCCTGATTTGAATTTTTGGCTTTGTAAAAGATATGTTTTTTCTCGGCGGGGCCATGAAAAACGATGTCGCGCTCTTTGGCGGTCAACTGATTGAAAGGAATATCTGTCCGCACACCCATCGCGCGGCACACGTCGGTCATCAACGACCACATGAGCGTGTTCCACGGTGCGACAGCCCCCTCGTCGATGGTCAGTGATTCGTCGGGCACAAGGGTCGATTCGTCGACCGTGCGCACAAAACCGGTGCCGTCGCAAGCCGGGCAGGCGCCTTGGCTGTTGAACGACAACTCCTCGGCCGACGGTGCGAAAAACTGCGCGCCGCACTCGGGGCACACCAGTTCCCGGCCGGCTGCCACCCCCAGCGAAGGGGGCAGATAGTGCCCGTTGGGGCAACAATGGTTGGCTAATCGGGAATAGATGAGGCGCAGGCTGTTGAGCAGTTCGGTCCCTGTGCCGAATGTGCTGCGAACGCCCGGGATACCCGGCCGCTGGTGCATCGCCAGCGAAGCGGGCACATAGAGCACCTCGTCCACGTCGGCTCGTGCCGACTGAGTCATTCGCCTGCGGGTGTAGGTCGAAAGCGATTCGAGATAGCGTCTCGAGCCCTCGGCATACAACACCCCGAGCGCAAGCGACGATTTGCCCGAGCCCGAAACACCCGCGATACCCACGATTTTGTTTAGCGGCACTTCTACGTCGATGTTTTTCAAATTGTGCACCCTTGCACCGTGTATGATTATTTTTTCGGGTTTGTCTTCATGTATGGCCATATGATATACAGTTAAAGGAACTTTGTGGCCGATTCTTCTCTTTTCAGGTGTTATATTGGGTCAAAAAAACTATGCTCTCGCACAGAGGGGATCTTACATATGGAACGATTCACATCGTTCAAAGAATCAAATGCCACAAAGTTCCTTATTCTTCTTTCAATTTATTTTCAACCTCTTCCAATGAAGTATTGCGCAAAATTATCTTTTTATCTTTATCCAGCAAATAAAGTGCCGGCATAACTCTCAAATCGAAACAGCGGTCGCCATTTTCCATCGACGCCACTATCCACTCTTTGGGATAGTCCTCGACGCTCTTCAACCACTCGTCGGTCTCGCCGTCGGGATAGAGCGACACGATTGCGAGCCGTCCCTTTCTTACCTCGTTCAAAAGAGCCTGCGACACACTTAACCGCAGCGTGGTCAACGAGCAGTCGTCGCACTCGGGGTCGTTGATGTACAACAAGATATAAGGCGATTTCAATTTCTTGATGCGATATTTCTTGTCGTCCCCCGGCAACTTGTATTCAAAGTTGGTTATCGGCATGCCCAACAAGTTTTTTGTCAACACATCATATTGGTAGGAATAGCGCAATTTATACAACTTGTCGACTTTCTTCGAGTCGAGCACGGCTTCCAAAAATGGCAAATAGGCTTCTTCGCTCACAAAATTACCTTCGCCGCTATATAGATATTTATCGGCGAAATCGACATACATCAACAGAATGTCCTTGTCGGCCGAAGCCCTGTCCAGTAAAATGGAGATAGCCCTCATCGTGCTTTCCCGGGAGGCGATGCGCATGATCGATGTGAAATCGACAAACGCTTGCTCTACAATATCTGTCGCTTCCAAATAAGCTCTGTTCTCGACCTCGAATCCGTCCCAATAGTGTTCTATCAGGTACTCGCTCCGCACGTCGGGGGTGACAAGGCTGTCGGGGATATGGGGCAATTGGTAAGGCCGCACCTCCTCACCCTGCGCGTTGAATAGCGCGAAGGCACATGCAAACAAGCACAATAGCAGCGGTTTTCTTACCATGAGACTCATATTATCAATTAAGCGTAGGAATGTAAAATCTCCCAATTTTTCATATCCTGTATGCAAAGATACAGTTTTTATCCTATTCCCAAATTACTTTTTACCTCTTTTTGAAACGATAATCGTTAAGATTAATCATATTTAAACATTAAAGCCCGCCGGGAAACTAAATTTTCTTGTCTTTCCAGTTGCCCCATTTTATATATGCTCCCGAGAATAAGAGGATACCTATGGCATATATATGCTCGGTGGTCCAGCAAAGGGCTACATCAACTTTCAAATAGAATATCATCACTACCACATAGGCGACATAAATCAGCAAGGTCACCAACTCCAAGAGAAACGCCATGCGTGTGTTTCCCGTCCCCGAGACAGCTTGAAAACAGATGTTGCCGGGAATAATGAACAGGTAGGCCGAGCAGAGGACAAACAACGAGGGTATCGAGGCCGCGATCAAATCGGGCATATCGGTATAGATGCGCAGTATGGCGGTGGGGAAAAAGACAAAAAACAAAATCAACGGCAACTCAAAAAGGTAGGCCATGCGTATGCACTGTCGCAGCGTGCCCCGCACATAACGGCTGTCGCCGGCTCCTATAAGGTTGCTGATGAGGGTGCTGCACGTCGAGGCAAACGCAATGACAATCATAAACGGCAGCGCCGACACGTTGCGAATGATGTTGGTTATGGCCAGCGATCGCTCGCCCAGATGTTCCACGGCGATAAAAAACAAAAACCATGTGGACATCGACACGAAATTCTGTATCATGGTCCACACCGATGTGTTGAGGATATGCCTCAGCGAATCGCCGGCGTGTAACCCAAACCGGTTCAAGCCATATTTTTTTATGTCGATGTGACAACGGGTGTACACGATAAAGAAGATTACCGAAACCAGCTCGGACAACGAGGAGCCGATGGCGGCTCCGGCGATACCCATGGCGGGGAAGCCCAGTTTGCCGAATACCAGAATATAATTGAACACCACATTCGACAGCACCATGACCACCGAGTTGAGTGTGAGTGTCTTGGTTTGGGTGGTCCCTACAAAAAAGGCGCGAAACATCACCGCCACGAACGAGAAGAAAAATCCATATACCCGCCAATGGATATAGCTCATGGCCGCCTCGTACACATGGGGCGAATCGATGAACCGATCGAGCAAAAAGGGCGAAATGTAATAGGAGCAGCCAAACAGCACCAGCGCTACCCCGAGCAGGAAAAAGGTGCCTTTGTAGAATATGGGGCCTATGCGGGTGTAGTTGCCTTCTCCGTTTCGTCGACCCATAAGGATTTGGGCTCCCAAGCTGAACCCGAAAGCTATCATATAGAAGGTCATATAGTAGACTCCCGCAATGGCTGCCGCGCCCAACTCCACCTCGCCGACACGTCCCATAAAGGCGGTGTCGGTCATGCCGATGAGCTGCTCCATGACCAAGCTGATCAGTATCGGATAGGCGATGACCCAAATTTGTTTGTAACTGAATTTTACCTGATTATTTGCCATATTCCTCCAAATAAGCCTTGGCGGCCTCGCAAAGTTCGTGATACCAATCTTCACCAAAACGGCGAATCAACGGCTCTTTCAAAAATTCATATACCCGCACCTGTTCGTGACGACCCAAGACCTCACCCGCCTTGCAGATTTTCCACCGGTGATAATTCACGGCCGAGAAGTCGGGATACTCTTTCAACCTGATGGGATACAAATGGCACGAGATTGGCTTGTAGAAGTCGACCTTCCCGGCTCGATAGGCTTTTTCAATGGCGCACTGGCACATGCCGTTCTTGTCGTAACAGGTAAAAACGCAGTCTTTCCCGTTGACAATCGATGTGACCAAGTCGCCCTCTTCATCGACATAAGCCACCCCCTGCTGCTCGATTACCGTTTGAGCCTCGGGGAGCAAGTCCTCCCAGACAGCGGGCAAAACCTCTTTGAGCTTGTGCCGTTCTTCCTCGGTGATCGGGGCTCCGGCGTCACCCTCGATACAACAGGCGCCCAGACATCGCTCGAGGTTACAGATGAAAAAACGCTCTATCACATCGAGACTTACCAACGCACTCCCTACTTGCAACATAATCTCCTCGCTTACAATTGATTTCATCGGTTTTATAAGGCAGAAATGCCGAGACGCGTATTTCTGCATCTCGGCATATCGCTATCGCTGATTGTGGTTATTTCAACAAATCCTTACCCGTCATTTCGGCCGGTTGGGGCAATCCCATAATGTGGCAAATCGAGGGAGCCACATCGGCCAAGATGCCGTCTTCCACGCGGGCTTCTTTGTTCTCGGTGACATAGACAAACGGCACGGGATTCAACGAGTGGGCCGTGTTGGGTGTCCCGTCGGGGTTCTCGGCGTTATCGGCGTTGCCGTGGTCGGCAATGATAATCACCTCGTAGCCGTTGGCCTTGGCGGCCTCGACCGTGTCGCGCACACAAGCGTCGATAGCGATCACCGCTTTCTCGATAGCCGAGTAAACGCCGGTGTGACCCACCATGTCGCCGTTGGCATAGTTCACAACGATAAAGTCATATTTGTTTTCATTGATGGCGGCCACCAATTTGTCTTTCACCTCATAGGCGCTCATCTCGGGCTTCAAGTCATAAGTGGCGACTTTGGGCGAAGGAACCAGAATGCGATCCTCGCCTTCGAACGGAGCTTCGCGCCCACCGTTGAAGAAGAAAGTCACATGGGCGTATTTCTCGGTCTCGGCGATATGCAGTTGTTTTTTGTTTGCCTTCGACAAGTATTCGCCCAGCGTGTTGTGTACATTCTCTTTGTCGAAGAGAATGTGTACCCCCTTGAACGAAGCGTCGTAGGGAGTCATGCAATAGTATTGCAACCCGGGAATCGTGTGCATGCCGGCCTCGGGCATATCTTGCTGAGTAAGCACGATGGTCAACTCTTTGGCCCGGTCGTTGCGGTAGTTGAAGAAAATCACCACGTCGCCTTCCTTGATGCGGCCATCGCACGTCGTGTTGACGATAGGTTTGATAAATTCGTCGGTCACACCGGCGTCATAAGACTCTTGCATGGCCTGTGCCATATTGTCCGACTTGCGGCCAATACCGTTCACCAACAGGTCGTAGGCCTCTTTCACCCGCTCCCAGCGTTTGTCGCGGTCCATGGCATAGTAGCGGCCGATAATCGAGGCAACCTTGCCGGCCGATGCGGCGCAATGAGCCTCCAAGGCCTCGATGAAGCCTTTCCCGCTGTGGGGGTCGGTATCCCGGCCATCCATGAAACAGTGGATAAACGTATTCTCCAAGCCATACTCTTTGGCGATGTCGCACAACTTGAACAAGTGGTCAAGAGAGCTATGTACGCCGCCGTCCGAAGTCAATCCCATAAAGTGAATGTTCTTGCCGTTGTCGCGGGCATACGAGAAAGCCGATACAATCTCTTTGTTCTGCATGATAGAGTTGTCGGCACAAGCCTTGTTGATTTTTACCAAATCCTGATAAACGATACGTCCGGCGCCGATGTTGAGGTGACCCACCTCCGAGTTGCCCATTTGGCCGTCGGGCAGCCCTACATTCTCGCCGCTGGCCTGCAATTGCGAGTGGGGATAGGTTTTCAACAGATAGTCCCAATACGGTGTGGGCGTATTATAAATTACGTCTGCATGCGTGTGATTGCCGATGCCCCAACCATCGAGAATCATCAAAAGTGCCTTTTTGCTCATATGCTATTTCGTTTTAATGGTTATTCTTAGCGCTAAAAATCGGTGTGCAAAGGTACGAAAAACTGCCGATTCCGCATAGCTTTTTACGCTATTTTACAATTAAATTTATAAGTGTAGGAGGTAATTAAATCTCTCCCTCTGTATTCCCGGGAGGGGAATATAGGAAGAGTGTCGCAGGCGAAGTTCAAGCTCCCTCTGTATTTTCCACAAGTGGCAAAGAGCTACATTTTAAACTCCTCCTCTGCTCGGCGATAGCCGAGATAGGGGAGGTGGCGAAACCGGAGGGGTTAAATACTTTCATACTCAGTGATTTATTTATTTTCTCAACCCCTCTCCTCGGGACGAGTGTCCCTCGGTGTCTCCCCTATATCACTTCGTGACACAGAGGAGAAGAGTGAATAGTTCTCGCCTCCCCTCTTCTTTTAAACGCTCTCTCTCTCTCTCTCTCTCTCTCTCTGTGGCAAGGCGGTACTTTTAAACTCCTCCTCTGCTCGGCGATAGCCGAGATAGGGGAGGTGGCGAAACCGGAGGGGTTAAATACTTTCATAC
>CALUFO010000027.1 GCA_944320015.1 uncultured Barnesiella sp.
GGGGACACTGTCGGTCGGGGCGGGCTCGTCGGTCATGCAGACCAGCGAGGCCTTGGGTTCCTCTTTTTGAGGTTCCTGTGCGGGGACACTGTCGGTCGGGGCAGGCTCTACTTTCGTATCTTGCGCATAAGTCAACATACTCATCGACATCATAACCACGGCGACCGATAAGATTAACTTTTTCATAATTCCAATTTTTTTTTAATAATACACTCTATATTCCATTCTTCGATTATACTATGTACAATCGCTGTGCCAACTCATTCCAAACGAAACACAACAAATTGTATTACAAAGCATTACTACTAAAAAGGCAGATTCAAGGATTGTTGGGTTTTGTGGAATAAAGCGACACGGAGTGTGGAAAAATTCCACACCCCGTGTCGTAGAACGGAATAAACAGCGATTATTCGATACGGTATAATTTCAGTTTATTATACAAGGTTTTCCGGTCGATGCCCAGCAACTCGGCGGCTTTGCTCTTATTACCCGAGCATTGCCGCAAGGCCGACAGGATCTTGGCTCGCTCGCTATCGGAATCGTGCAACATGGAGGACGAAACACCGACAGCGGTGTCGATGCCCAAATGCTCCACCCCGATGGGGGCTCCTTGCGAAAGCAATGCGGCTCGCAAAACCGTATTGCGCATCTCCCTGAGGTTGCCGGGCCAGCGATAACGGCATATCTGCGCCATAGCTTCCGGCAGGAAACCCGGGACAGGCTTTTCCAACTCCCTATTGGCTTGGTCCAAAAAGAAATTGGCAAACAGCGGAATATCTTCTCCCCGCTCGCACAACCGCGGCATATAAATGGTGAACTCGTTGATTCGGTGATACAAATCTTCCCGGAATGTGCCGGCCGCTATCGCCGCCTTCAAGTCTTCATTTGTCGCGGCGATCAACCGCACATCGACTTTTACCTCGGTCGTAGCGCCCACCGGCTTCACCCTCCGCTCCTGCAACACTCGCAACAGTTGTATCTGCACATCGTAGCTCAAGTTTCCTATCTCATCGAGGAATATTGTTCCACCGTCGGCTTCGACAAACGCGCCGATCTTGTCGCCGATAGCGCCGGTGAAAGACCCTTTCTTATGTCCGAAAAACTCCGAAGCGGCCAAATCCTTAGGAATGGCTCCGCAATCGATGGCGACAAAAGGTTTGTCGGCTCTCTTGCTCAGTCGATGTATGCGCTTAGCCACATACTCCTTCCCTGTTCCGCTCGCCCCGTTGATCAATACCGACATGGTTGTGGGTGCCACCAGTTTCACATAGGAGTATAATTGGCGAGCCGCCTCGCTCTGCCCCTCCAAGTAGTACGCTTCTTCGCCCTCGGTAACCGGCGCGGGCTTCTCCCGAGGCACGGCGGTAGGAGCCGCGGCGAATATCTCGTTTATCTTCTGCAACAGATCTTCGGGATTTACCGGTTTGGCGACATAGTCTTTCGCCCCCAGTTTCATGGCCTGAACCGCCGACGGTATTGCCGCATAGCTGGTCATAACAATCACCGGCACATCTCGCTTTCCCTCGTTCAACCACTCCAACAAGTCGATACCCTCGCCATCGGGCAAACGCAAGTCGCAAAGCGCCAAATCGACCTTTCCCGCTGCGAGACTTTTCTTGGCGGCCAGCACACCGGCGACCGACGACACCGAAAAGCCCTTCCTCGTAAGCCACGTTTGCAGCATGACCGAAAACGTCATATCGTCCTCTACAATGAGAATGTGTTTCATCTTCTACTCCTCCTTTTTTAATATAGATTCTACCGCGTCCCGTATTTCCTCGGCACAGGCGAGCAACCGTTCCAACAGCTCGGTCTGGCCATCGGGCCATTCCTCTCCGCCCGCCGCCTCTATTTGCGACAGCAACGGCAACATATCCGTAATTTTCAGCATGGCAAAAATCGGTTGCCATTTGTGTGCGACATGCGACGCAGCCACCCCGTCCCGACACGATTTCGCCCGGTTCAACTCCTCCGACTGCGCCTTTATCTCCTGTAAAAATGTGTTCAATATCTTCCGACGAGCGGCGGTGTCATCACCGGCAAAAACCGTGAGAGCGGCAAAATCGTACTTTCCACACGCCCCTTCGGATACCGAATCGGGGACTTGCCGGGTGGAAACTTCGTGCCAAATATCCGACAGGCATTTAGACAGTTCGTTCAAAGAAAAAGGCTTGTGCAATATACCTGAGAATCCTTCCGAAAGGAATCGATCGGCATCGCTTCTGGCCGTAACGATCACGACAGGAATAATGTCACTCCCGGTAATCGCCGACTCCCTCAGCCGTCTCAAAAAGTCCACTCCATTCATCTCGGGCATCTGCATATCGGTAAACAAGGCGTCGAAGCGCTCGTGTTCCAAATAGCTCAAAACTTCCTCGCACCGCGAGCAAGAGACCGACTCCACACCCAACTGTTTCAACTGGCTCTCAAACAACGCCAACTGTATGCGGTCGTCATCGAGCAACAGGCAACGCCTACCCGTAAACGCCGCTTTGGCACCGGCCTCCTCCGAAACCGATTCCAAGGGTATCTCCACGGTAAATGTACTCCCCTCGCCCTCGGCGCTGCTCACCTCCATACGGCCACCCATCAAATCGACCAACTGGCGGGTAATCGTCAATCCCAGGCCAAACCCCTCGACTCCTTGCGCCGAAGACAAACGGGTAAAAGCAAGAAAGATGCGATCCAAATCGGCACGAGACATGCCCCGCCCCGTATCGCTAACCGAAAAAACCAAATACTTCACCCGCATAAAGACATAAACCGTCACCGAGCCCGACTCGGTAAACTTCAAGGCATTGGACAATAAATTATCGGCAATCTGCTTAATCCGCAACGGGTCGCCCAAAAAGTTGGCATCGGCTGTCGTCTCGACTTTCAACACCAGTTTCAACTGTTTCCTATCAGCTATCGGCTGCATGGCCGATACGATTCGGTCAAACAATTCCCGGGGGTTGAACGCCACCCGGTTCACATCTAACTTATGCGATTCCAACCGATAGAAATCGAGCAAATCATTCACCAACGAGAGTAAATGATCCGACGACGATTTCATATTCTGCAAATAAAATCGCTGACGGTCTGTATTGTCCAATTTCATCATCAACTCCACATACCCGATAATAGAACCTAAGGGTGCTTTGAAATCGTGCGTGATCGTCAAAATCAGTTTCTCACGAGCATCCAACAGATCCTCGGCTCGTTTTCGAGCCTCCTCCAACTCCCGCCGCCAACGGTCGTCGCGCATCCAGCCCCGCCAAACCATGATTCCAAAAACCACCGCCAGCAAAATCGCACCCACAGCCACGCCTACCAACATGTACATCGACTCCCGGCGAATACGTTCGTTACGATCCATAATACGCTCCGAGACAGCGAGTTGTTCCTGTTCAAAACTTCCCATCAACCTATTTATCTGGCCGGTCAACCGCTGATTATCACGCCTCAGCCGCCACCGCTCCCGCTCGAGCGCCTGTCGCGACAACTCCCGGCTCTCATTGAAACCGCTCTCCATAGCCCTCAAATCCGAAGCCAACGAATCGCTCAACGCACTTATCCTCATCGACTCATCCCGAATACTGTCCAATCGCACCGGCGACCGCCCCGAAATCGCATCGGCTATCCGGCCGAACACATTCCTGCGGCGACGTTTTTCGATAAGCGAATCACTTTGACGAGCCAACGTCTGCTGATAATCGTGAATAAGAATCAACGAATCCTGTTGCCGCATCATGTCTTCGATTTTTTGATTTTGTTCCTCGGCCACATCGATCGAAGCGGTGATTAACCGCCGTATCACCGAATTTTTACGGTTCAACAGACCTATAATACTATCTATCCTCGACAGTTGGATAGAATCGGACGTTATCATTCGCAACGAATCTACACACGCGGCCGCGTCGTTCATAGAACGGCGATACACCGAATAATCCGAAAAGCGCCCCCACACAAGCGACTGCCCCAACGACTCGGCCCGGTACAACGACGACATGGCACCGGACATTCGATGACGCTTGACGCTCATCTCCTTCTCTACATCGCTTATCGAAACCAGCAACGTTATTTCATGATAAACAATCCAAGACGAAGACAACAGCACGACTATAAGCAACAAATACCCCCAAAGAGCTTTATTCCGGGTAGATTTTCTTGAATAAGATGCCATAATTCATATTTGGCGGTGAAGATAAAAAAATTTCACAAATCCCATTCATTTTCGACCCTCGATTTTTTATAGCCTAACAATGTACACCCCGAGAAAAAGATTTTTTGACAAAAACATAAAAACAGGAAGAGAATACCTCGCTCGACAAGATATTCTCTTCCCTAAATAATATGAGACGGATCAAAGCCTAATCAGCTTCAAGCAATCGATATGACAATCATTCGCATCCTCGCGGCCATGCGACATATTGTAGTCATACCCTTTCCCTTCGGGATCGATAGACAACGCAATCGTATGCTCCCCGGCTTTCAACCCTCGAAGGACAATATAATTGGAATCTATCCATTGTTTCCAATCGCCTGTTGCTTCCACGATAAAAGTACCTGCATCGGCTCCGTCCAACGAAACCGAACGTATCGCACACCAAGTGCCGTGCGGTCCGTGACCGTTGGCGCCCCGCAAAGCAATAGCATAATCGCCATCTTGGGGCACTTGGACTTGAAACCGCACATTCGCCGGCCGAGCGAACAAATCGATCACAAAACCGCTCCCCGAGAATCCTGCATGCAAAGCGCTCTCGGTTCCCGAATGGAGGCTCTGCTCGGCTTCACAAACCGAAGTCCACGAAGAGTAAATTACCGGATTGGACATATCCGACGCAAAACCTTTCTCGTCGACAGCATATACCGAATAGAATCCATTGGGCATTCCGTTCAAATCATACGGAGAGGTTATCGGTTGGTCTTCATCGGAAAAATTGGTATGAAGATAATACTTCGCACCTTCTGCCATGTCCCAACTCAGCATCGAACCATTCAATGTCAAAACCGGCTCTACCGGCGACCAGCATTTTCCGGGGCCGGGCTCCACCAGATTTACATGCCCAACCGGTTGTTCGGTGGTCATCTCTATTTCCACTCGATACCGGCCTTTGCTATCGGAAGGCAGCACAAACGGCAGTGTCTGTTTCTCGCCATTGACAGTCAACGAGTTTATCCGGTTCCCATGGCCAACCACTTTCACATCGACAACAGCGTCGCGATAACGGAAATCCGACAAAGAAAGCCAGCCGTTCACCATACCGGGGACGACAGGATTGAACGTAAGACCCCGCTCGGTCAAATCCATGCCGAATAAAACCCGATACACCATACTGATATACGAAGAGACCGACCACAACTGCCTATCGGAATTCAATGCCGTTCCCCGGTCGTAACCCGTATCGTAAGTCATATTCTCCTTGTGTGTAAGGAACAGAGCCGAAGCTCTCGTCAAAGAAGCCATCATATGTTCTACGGCCGACATATTCCCCGTTCGGCAAGCGGCATACATATATGGCGTTTGCCAAACCGGCCAAACACTTTTATTATGGTAAGCAAAATCGTCGGGTATAGAAGGATAAAGCACAGCGGCTCCGTATGGATAGAGCGGGAAATTCTCCACCATGCGGACGATTTGGTCTTCGGCACTTGCGCCCAAAACGGCACACAGACCATTCGACATGACACCAACCCGTTCCGAAGGTTTATATCCCGATGTCTCGGGGTACAAATAGCACTCGTACACGCCCTTCGCTTCATTCCAAAAGTGTGTGTTTATCGACTTTTTCAAGGTATCTTTAAATCCGTCCCAATAGGCTTTCTCGGCATCGGATTTACCAAGGATTTCGGCCGATTTGGACAAAAAGTCATACATAAACAAGTGCAACGCATTCGTCCCGCAAGAGAACGAGCTGCCTATCGTCGCATTGGAAAACCAATTCGGATAAGTGTGTGTGCGCCAATCCATCGAGCAAGTCTCTCCCTTAAACAAGCCCACACGTTTGTCAAAAGCCACATGAATATCTTTTCGAGCCGTATAACTCAGCCCTTCATAGGCATCTGCAAGGAACGACTGGTCTCCGGTGTACAAATAGTATTCCCAAGCCGCAAGCGCCCACACCACACGATCGGTCGATATAGGCCACGAGCCACCGCTTCCCGTATCCTGCAATGCCTCCCGAGGATTCCGCAGGGTCTGCTTTTCGAGCGTCTTACGAGAGATTTCGGGCATAATCCATGCGTAGCTGAACCATATACTATAAACCGCGTCGCGAGTCCATGTATCGGGCCAAAGAGCTCCCGCTTGGAATGTGCTGTCGCTGCGAACATCCATTAACATCTCTTCCAACGCCATGTTGTACAGCGCCTCGATCAACAGATTGTTCTCTGTGGTAAATTTCGGGAACGACGCAATATCCTTAGAGAGTTTCCACACCTTATCGCCATGATAGTCGGAGTGTATTTCGGTAGACGACGTGGCTGTGGCTGTCCGTGTACCCAAAAACGAAGCATCGGTCACACCATCGGGGGTAAAAGAATAAGGCAAAGTCGATCCTTCTTCCCTCACCCATGTCCAATGAGCCGAGAAATCGGTGTTCCTATCTGCATTATCCTGCAAACAGAGTGCTCCCTCCTTCTCCACCAAATGCAAATTCGGCTCGGCCGAACGATTCGAAAGAGTGTACCAACCGCAATTGGTCTGAGTGGCAAAATCGAAATTACCATAATACCACTCAGCGGCATCGGTCAACGGCCGCTCGACATCGACGCAGCACACTCGACCGTCATCGAACGACAAATACCTTCCGCTCTTTTTGTTTTTGATATAGACCCCTTCGCCTTCCGTGGCCTCTATCTCCCACAAAAATTTATCGCCCGAGGCCTCCCGGCCGAACTGGCACTCGCCATTGTCATCATACAAATATTCTCCCGACTCCCTGTTCTGAAGCGACCAATAGGAATATACTTTATCACCTGTTTGATTACACGACGACAGTAAACCACCCACAACAAGGAGCAGGAGCATATAGGTTGCCTGAATTTTCATATCACTTACCGAACGATTAACTTAGACGAAGAGACAACGCCCTCGTTTTCACAGCAAACAATATAGGTTCCCGAAGCCCAGCCATCTACCGATACCGTAGCCGACGAAGCTCCATTCACATCGATTTCCTCGACCAATTGACCCAATACACTATACACCTTCACATTTGTCACATTATTGCCCTTTACAGTGAACGCAGCTCCCGGTTGAACCACTGTCGGGTAAACACTCACACGGTTCGACGCTTGAACCGCCTCAATACCGGTCGAGCCGTTACTCGTCACTGCGCATACACAAGTAGGAGTTATCCCCGACGGCATAAGTACGGTCATGTCGAAACTGCCTCGGCCATTGTCGCCACTATACCCGTTGTTCGCTGTTTTCGTAGCGCTATGAAGATTGAAGCTCACCTCTTCGTCATCGACCGAGCACAAGCCCATATCGTCATAACCGTCGCCGTCGACATCGCACAGAACAGGAATATCATACGATGTGCCGAATGTCATTTGTATATCTTTCGATACAAAATCGGGAGTTTTATATTCAGTATCCGACGGGGTGAAAGAGCCTAACCATGTGCCTTTGTCGTAGCACAGAATGTCATCTTGTCCATCGCCGTTCATATCGCCGGCCACCAATATATCGGTGTCGGTGAGTCCGAATTGCAAATTCACATCGGGAGCCATGGCTTGGAATGTAATCAACCACCACAGCCCGAACTCATTGTCACGACGGATAGCCACATCGCCTATTCCATCGCCATTGAAATCACCGGCCAATTTCTTGTCGCCTTCCGACATACCGTATATCACCGTTTGAGGATCTACAAAATTGTTATTCCCGTCGTTGTAATAGAAAATCCAATTCACAAGATTGTCGTTCAAATCGACTTCGCAAAGGTCGAAATAACCGTCGCCGTTAGCGTCGAAAACAAACACTTGCGAGATAGGTTTATCTGTCGTCTGCGTCGGCAAAGACAATTCTACTTCTCCGTCCAAATTGAAATCGAATTTATAACCATCGGCTTGCGACCAATACACCAATCCTTCTTGACTCCATGCACTTATGGAGAGACACACCGACATCACTAAAAAGATAATTTTTTTCATGGCAATCATTTTTTAGAGTTATACATATTTTTAATTGACGGCGCAACGGCTCTGCAGCACCGTCGCACCAAGTTTTTTATCTATCAGTTGAACCAAATACACTCCCGGAACCCATAGCTCGCTATAGGAGACTATCCGGCAACCACTCACACGGCAATCCTCCACGCCTACCAGCCGCCCCAACAAATCGGTAATTTGCATGCGATATTCGTTTCCCGGAGAAAAGCCCAGCGATTCGACATATATCCGCCCCTCTTCGGTCCAACATTTCATCTCGTTATTTTTTTTTTGATTATCGACACCATCGGTATAATCGGGCGACATGAACATCAAGTTGTCATAGTCGGCGCTATTCCTGTCCACCGGCCCGAAATGCACATCGGTCACAATAGCGTCGGCCCACTCGGTTCCGAACAGAGTGGTCGCATCGTTCAGGATATTCCGCTCATATTCTACCCACACCCCGTTTTGAGGTTTCACCGGAGTCAACGTAACATAAGCGATATTGGGCTGCGTGTAGCCTACCCGATAATACAAATCGCGGGACTCCCATACCGAGGAGTTGTCGGAAGGTTTCAACAATCGGAATCCAAACCACGAAGAAGTGGTATTATTCGAGCGAACCGCAATTTTGAATCGGTCGAACTTCGCAATAGGGATTCTAATAGCGCCGTTGTCTGTCGTATTGAATCGAATATCTCCCGCTGTCACACGGATAGCCGATTCTCCTTGATAAGCATCTGTGATTTCATACCACTCGGCCACATTCCCTCCAAACTCACTGGCCACCACATAGGGTTTGCCATCTTGCAATACCGGGATACAAGTCGCTTCGGGGTCGTTCAGAGTTTCGCCCTTCGCATCATATTCAAACGGGAACAACTCGGGAAGGCTTCCCGGCTCGACCGGTTCCGCAGGAAGTTCAGGCGAATTTGCCGAAGTCATTACCAGCGTAGTGAATACACCTACCGAAGGGAGCGCAATCTCTACCCGATTTCCATTTGTCGTGTAATCTACCTCTACACGCCCATCAAGTGTAACGCTATACAACTTATCCGCGACAAAGCCGTCGGGCAATACAAACGAGAGTGTCACCGAAGCCAACGCCGGAGTCGTGTTCACCTCGTCCCATCGCAAATCGAGCGAAGTGCCATAGTTCACCAAATCCACAATAAAGGCATCTATCTCCCGGGTTCTTTTGTCATAACGTTTCTTCAATTTCCCGAGCAATCCACTATTGCCGCCTGCGACGGTAAACTCGCCATGTACATAATCGGTAATGATATAGGCCGGATTTGAATAGTAAAAGTAAGCTCCATAGGCCGATGTGAATCTATTCCACCGGGCTATACGTTCAAGAACCGTCGCCGGGTAATTCACCGCATGGAACGGCACCGGGTCGGTAAAGCCGGCTACCCCGTCGACTACTTGCGCAGCAGGATATCCCCCGGCCGTCAGGCAAGTAGCGAATTGATAATCGATATTCTCAATCGGCCAACTGGTCGTCAAATTCATTTCGGCGGGAGGATAGAAGTTGGCGAAAACCGGCTTATCGGGATAACGCGATTTCGCATCATAAATATCACGATACAAGTCGCTATATTTCGAGCCTGTACCATACGGCCAAAGCTCCATAAACTGGTGGTTGACCACCGCCCCTGTCGTCAAATGCGGCACATTCCCGCTTGTCGAGGGCAATTGCAGAGCCGTGGTCGTCACATCGCTTCTTACTTCTTTAACGGCAATATCCAATTGGTTGACAAACTCGGCCATCTCGTACGAGAAATCTCCCGTCCCGGCAAGGCCGTCGCATACATACGTCTCGGGCAATCCGTACCAGTCCCAACGATAGCCGTCATAATCATACTCCGTTTGAGCCTCAATGGCCTGTGCCGTAAAATATTCGTTGAAACTTTTATAGGTTACCCCGTCTACTTCGTACGAGGCATTTACATTCTCGTTTGTCGACATCAAATACAAATAAGAACCACCATAGGTTATGAAACTTTTATCGCCGGCATTCCGCATCGCCCAGTCGGGATAAGAGAGAGCGAAAGCCGGTGTAGCCGCATAAATGCCCGTATAGCAAACCGAGCGGCCGCCTATTGAGCGGAATGCCTCTATCTTGTTTTTCATCACGGCCTTACTGGTCCATAAACGGTCGTCGCCCACATAGGTATTCCATGTCTCGGTTTTGGGTGCAATCTCTTCATGAGCGCGCATCCACGGGTGGTACTCCAAAGTATTGATGCCCGCATATTTCAATGCGGCACACCACTTGTCTATATCGAGGGAATTATCGAAAATACAGGTCCACCCGTGTCGCAAGCCGACCTCTTTCCCCACTTCCTCTTCTGTCGCCAAAGGCAAAGATGTCGGGCGGGACAAATCTATATCGGCAGCCGCGACGGCCACCACATTTTGCACCGCCACAGGAATTTCCAAATCTACCGAACCCGCACCGTTCAAGTGGGCATAGTGCTCAAACTTGGGTTTTTCATAATCATACAGGTTGACCAATACTCGGTTTTCCGAAGCCCTTAAAAGAGCCATATCGTCATAGCCGTCGCCATCGAAATCGCCTACCAAAGGAAGATCGGTCGATGTCCCGAATACTACCCCGTTAATCGCCAAATGGCTATCGAACTCGGGGAATCCCGATATATCGGCAAAACAAACATACCATGTCCCCGTAGACGGACGGTACACGCATATATCGTTCACTCCGTCGGCATTGAAATCGCCCGACAGGGGAATATCGCCCGACAACCCGAAATAGCCTTTCTCATCGAAATTGCCGTCGCAAGGAGCATAATCGATATACCAAGTGGCCAATGCCGCCCCGGAACGCAATATGGCCATATCGGCTTTCCCATCGCCATTGAAATCGCCTACCGTACACTTATCGGTCGCCGTTTCGCCAAATGTCACAGGCGCTATCTCGGTATATCCGTTATCGCCATTCCCCAGTTTCCATATCCAGCGAAGTTCTTCACCCGAAGTATCGATCTCGCAAATATCGGGGATTCCATCGCCATTATAGTCGGCGACCAAAGCTCCGCCTAAAAACGCCGACGCATATGTGTCTGCGGCAACCGATTGGTTTCCGGGATCGAAGCACCAGTCTGTCTCGGTTCTATACACCACATCGTCGTGGGCATAACCCGCAGTGACTGAGAGCGCAAAAACCGACAGTATCAAATGTTGTATTTTCATGATTCCTATATTTTTAATCAAATGTGTATGAGCTGCCTTCCTGTCTCTATTCGCATCAATATCCCGGATTATTGGGGAGCAAATTGGGATTGGCGTCGATATCGTCGATAGGTACCGGCAAAAGCAAATGCTTCGGGGTCGTAAAGTTTGTTTTTCCTATGCTTTGGAAAAACGCTTTCGCATACTCACCATCGTTGTCATACCGTATCAAATCGAACCATCGATGACCGCCCTCGAATGCCAGTTCCATGCGGCGTTCATGTCGAATGATCTCGCGCACTTCTGCTTGATCGGTTGTCGTCACATTGGGCAAACCGGCTCTTACACGCACTCTGTTCAACGGGCCTCCATCGTTTTCCGACGAAGCCTCGGCCACAGCTTCCGAGGTGCGCCCCAACTCATTCAAGGCTTCAGCCTGCATCAACAAAACATCGGCGAACCGCAACACCGGGAAATTGAGTGGGCTATCCATCGACCGATTGACACCTATATTCTCGCACAAGAATTTTTTCACATTATGCCCGGTTTGCGAACAAGTGGGATCGTAGGACCAACCTTGATAGACATCACCTTCGCACCAGACCGATACCTCCTTGCGCAAATCGTCCGGCTCATAACTCTCGACAAACTCGGGATAAACGGCGAACCAACCGAAATTTCCCCACGGGCCCCCGATATTGATGCTTGCCAACGGAGCCATATATTCATGGTGCCAGCCTCCTTGTCCCAAAATATCGAACTCGGCATAGGCCGTCACATCTTTTTCATATTGTACCTCAAACAGGCTTTCGGGACCATTCTCACGCAAATCATCGAAATTCCATTCATATTTGCGGTTCAACGAGTAGACTCCGAGGTTCGTCACCGAATCGATCGCTATCAAACATTCGTTATATTGTTTCAACGTCAAATAAACCTTCGCCAAAAAGCCGAATGCCGCTCCTTTCGTCGCCCGGCCTATATCGGTCGTGTTTTCGTATATTGCAGGCAGCATCGACGCCGCATCAGAAAAATCTTCGATAATATGCTGATATACGATGTCTTTCGACGTGCGGGAGACTTGCAAATCGTCGCTCGCCGTCTGCTGTTTCTCTATCCAAGGCACATCACCAAAAAGACGCACCAAATTGAAATAATACAACCCTCTCAAAAAATGAGCCTCGCCTTTGTACTGTGTTTTCTTCTCATCGGAAACTTTCGGCGATTTATCGATATTGGTCAGAATCCAATTTGTCCGGCTGATTCCGGCCCATGGGCCACGCCAAAGTTCTTTTGCCCCGGAGTTGTCGCTGGTTGCCGTGAAGTTGGACAGTTGAACGGTTTCGAGTCCGTTACCTCCGGCCTCATTGCCCACGCGCCCCTCTCCGGCAACAATATCCAAAGTCCACATGCGCAAATTATACAGATACGAACTTTGCAACCGCTGGTACATAGAATTTACACCACTCTCGATTTCTTCGGGAGAGCCTTCCTCAAAGAAATTATCGGTGATAATCTGGTCATTCGGCAATATTTCGAGTTTATCCATACAGCTCGAAAAAGTTATCGCAAAACCGACAAAGGATATAATTGATATGATTGTCTTTTTCATGATTCGAAAGATTTAGAATTTTACAGATGCTCCAAACATATAAGTCCGAGAAGTAGGATAGATTCCATAGTCCAATCCCCAAAGGCCCACTTCCGGGTCGAGTCCCGAATAATTGGTCAATGTCCACAGGTTGTCGAAGCTCAAATAGAGTCGAATCGATTTCGCTCCGATTTTTTTGAGCCAATCCTGCGTAAAGCGATAACCAAAGGTGATATTTTTCAGTCTCAAATACGAGCCATCTTCCACCCAGCGGGTCGAGGCGCGGTTGTTCCGGTTGGGGTCGGCATAAATGGCACGGGGCATTGTCGTGCTGGTACCCTCTCCGGTCCACCGGTTCAAGGTCGTGGTGAATTGATTGTAGGTGCTCTCCATGCCTTCGTGAGACACTCTCACCCCATTCCATATATCATTCCCGTATGAACCTTGGAAAAATATGCTCAAATCGAAATTCTTATACCCGAATTGATTATTGAATCCGAAAATAAAATCGGGCTGGGGATTTCCGATAACCGTCCGGTCGAAATCATTGATGACACCGTCTTCTTCTACATCGACAAACCAAATATCACCCGGCGAAGTATTGACTTGGGAGTTGTGCGACGCCTTATCGGCTGCCCGGTTTTCCATAGCGGCTCCCGAAAACACCTCGTCCAACGTTTGATAAATACCGCCCATGACATATCCATAGAAAGAATTGATGGGGTATCCTTCCCGAATAAGACTTACTCCACTGAGAATTTCGGGGCCACCCAGTTTCAATACCTTGTTCCGGTTGAACGTCATATTCAAATTGGTTTCCCATGTAAACTCGCCTACAAAGTTGCGAGTATTCAATGTAAATTCAATACCCTCGTTACGCACCTTACCGACATTTACAGGAGGCCAATCGGATTGCTCCAAAGAGGTACCGCTGGTTTGCGGAACCGGTTTCTTGGTAAGCATATCGTTGGTATTCTTCAAATACAAATCGATATTGGCGACAATACGGTCGTTCAAAAATCCCACGTCCAATCCTATGTTATATTGTTCGACAGACTCCCATTTAATCGAGGGATTGGAAAGTTTATACGGATATATGAGCGACACTTGCTCCGACTCGAATCCACGTTGCGACCCGAAGTTATACACGCCATTTACCTCCAACTTGTCGGCAAAAGCATAAGAATCTATATTCTGGTTACCTGTCAACCCATAGCCTAACCGCAATTTCAACATCGAGATCCACGGCACATCTTGCATGAAACTTTCATTAGAGATATTCCACGCCGTCGAAAACGACGGGAAATATCCGAATCGGTTGTCGGCTCCAAACTTGGAAGAACCGTCGGCTCGGAAAGTCGCTGTCAGGAAATAACGGTTATCATACGAATAATGCACACGTCCCATATACGACATCAATGCCCATGCATACGAATTGCCACCTACATCGGTCGCTTTAGTCGCATTATCCAGTTCGGTTGTCATTTCGCTGGCACGCCCCGAACCGGATGCCGACATCCACTCTTTTTTATACTCCTGATAAGAAGTACCTATCATCGCATTCAACTTATGCTTCCCGAATACCTTGTCATAAGTAAGCGAGTTGTCCCACAAATACAACGCTTCATAGGCCGAAGAAAGCGACTGCGTCGTATTGGTTTGTTCTTTATTGCCCCATTTGTATTTGGGGATATAGCTATTGTTATATTCATATCCCAGTTCGGCGCCTCCGGTGGTCTTGGCTGTAAGCCCCTTTATAATCTCCCATTCGGCCGAAATATTCGACAGCATTCTGAACCCCTTCATCGTATATTTTTGCTCGTCTACGATAGCCACGGCATTGTAGGCGTCGCCATTCAACTCGGCGCTTCCCGTAGGCCCGGTATAGTTACCGTCTTCGTCATAAATAGGTACCGACGGCAACATGCGCATGGCATTCTGGATAACAGTCGACACAGGCTGAGTGCGCCGGTTCTCGGCACTTAAATTGACATTCGCCCGCACCTTCACATTGGGCAACACCTGCGAAGCGATATTGGATTGCAAATTCAATCTATTGAACTCCGAATTTTTCATGATACCATCTTGGGCATAATACCCCACCGAGGTGGCGTGATTTATCTTGGAGTTACCACCTAATATAGAGAGATTCACACGATGCATCGGAGCCGTGCGGAATATCGGAGAGAGCCAGTCGGTTCCGGCTCCGAGCGATTCGGGGTCGGCAAACAACGGGTTCAAGGACAATCCCGCATTTGACCTCATATCGTTATGTAATGCCGCATATTGCGACGCGTTCATCATATCGAACATTTTAGCCGTTTGCTGAATACCGAAACTATAATCCAGATTTATTTCGGCACGTCCCTCTCTGGCTTGACGTGTGGTCACCATGACCACACCATTGGCACCACGAGAACCATATATAGCCGTAGCCGAGGCATCTTTCAGCACGTCGATAGACTCGACATCGGCCGGATTGATATACCACATTCCCCCGTTTACCGGGACACCGTCGATAACATACAATGGAGAAGCGTCGTTGATCGTACCCACTCCACGAATCAGAATGGAGACATCGCCTCCCGGAGTTCCCGAGTTTTGCACGACCTGTACACCCGACAACTTACCGGCCAACGACTGCACGACATTCGAAGTCGAGTTCTTCACCAACTCACTACCCTTTACCGATGATATAGAACCCGTAACATCGGCTCGACGCATGGTTCCGTAACCGACGACAACAACCTCGTCGAGTGCTTTTGTATCCTCTTTCAGAATGATGCGTAACGGCTTACTCCCTTTAACGGGGACCTCTGCTTCCTCGTAACCGATATAAGAGATTTGAAGAACCGGATTCTTCACATCGGATTTTATCGAAAACTTGCCTTCTATATCGGTTATAACTACATTTTTACTCTCTTTCAAATGTACGGTCGCCCCTATGATAGGAACTCCCGAAGCGTCTATAACTCTTCCCGAAATAAGCGGTTGCCCATTCGCAACCAGAACCTTATCGGTCCCGTTTTGGGACTCTTGCGACGCAAAAGCCTCAAACGCCGGGGAAAACAAGAGAGCTATACCTCCCACAAGGGAACAGGCTCTCATACCTCTTTTCAAATTTGTTTTTTGTGTCATAGCCATGTGTTTTTCTCTATGTTACTCTCTCTTTCAAAAATGGTATTGGATCATATTATATCTTTACACCATGCTAAATTAGATGATTCGGCAACACCGCCTTTCCAACATATTAGCCAAGAATTATGGTATCTTACCATAATAGAGGCTGCAAACCTCGTTTATTGGATATTTATCATCATTGTTTTTTCAAGAAACGAGGTTTCCCTCCTTTCCTCCAATAGTCCTCTATCTTTTCCAACGACACGCCTTTCGTTTCCGGAACATAAAAATATCCCCACACGATGGCGGCGAGAGCCACTATCGCATAAAACCAAAACGCCCCTGCCGGATTCCCCAGATTCTCTCCATTTAAAAAGATTTCAGAGCCATCAACCGTAAAGGTTTTCACAATCTTGAAGAATGTAAATGTGACAATCGTATTGAATACCCATACCGATAACGACCCCAACGAAGAGCCCAAGCCCCTCACCTTTTGAGGAAAGACCTCCGAAATAATGAGCCACCCGAGCGGGCCGATACTAATCGCATAAAAGGCTACATAAATAAATACAAGAACTATCGACAGCCACTTGCCCATTTCACCAAGATGCGAGAACCCGGCAAAGCAAGCCCCCAACAAGGCCAACGAAACAAATATGCCCGACAATCCTATGAAGTATAATTTACGCCGTCCCAAACGGTCGACAAAGTAGACCGAAACAATCGTAAACAACAAGTTGACGACTCCTACTCCCACCGAAGCCCATATCGCCGAGATTGCCCCGTCGAAACCGGCCATCAAAAATATCTTCGGACTGTAATAGATAACTGTATTGATTCCCACGAACTGCTGGAAAAACATAATCCCCACTCCTATAATCAAGGCATTGCGGAGCCACGGTTTCATCAATTCTTTGAAACTCGACTTATTTTCGTCGCTCTTTTCCAGTTCTTTCTTTATGGTTGCATACGATTCCTCCATGACATCGGCTCCTTCGATACGAGACAGTACCACACGGCCTTCCTCGTCACGTCCCCGACTGATCAACCACCGGGGGCTCTCGGGCATGAAAGCCATACCTATCAACAAAATCAATGCGGGAATGACACCGACATAAAACATCGGCCTCCAACACGACACATTACCTTCATCGGCAAACATCAAATCCGACAGATACGAAGCGAGCACACCTATCGTAATCATCAACTGGAACATCGACACCAAACTTCCCCGCTTATTGGCCGGAGAAATTTCTGCGATATACAATGGCACAGCAAACGACGAAACGCCTATGGCTATTCCCAAAAACAACCGAGCCACGATCAATTGCTCCACACTGGGAGCGAATCCCGACCAAAGCGCCCCTATCGTAAAAATCACCGCCGAGGCTAAAATAACGACTTTGCGCCCTAACACATCGGTAATCTTTCCACAAAACAAAGCTCCGAGAATGGCTCCTACCAACCCGGCCGAGGTTACGACCTCTATCATCGAATTGTCCAACCCGAAATCTTCTTGAAAAAACGGAATGGCCCCCGAGATCACCCCGGTATCGAAACCAAACAGCAGACCTCCGGTAGCGGCAATAACGGCTATTACATAAATAATCGCATTTTTCATCATATTATATTTTAAAGTGTTTCCAAAAAATCAAGGCTCATAATTTTTCCACAACTCCGCTTTCAAACCGGGATTAGGAACAAACAAGAAAGTATCGGGCGACTTTTCGAAAGTCCGGTAAATCGATTCCCCTTTGACAATTCCGAACTCGGTATAATCCGACGGCGATTTGCATATGAGTTTCGAAGGCTCGTAACAAGGATTGGCCTGCCACTCGATTTCGCCACGGTCGTTAAACATAGGGAACCAAGCTATTCCCTTATGGCGGCGCACCCCATCATACTCAAAACCATACTCCCGGTCGCACCATGCCCCAAATGTAAGAGGCATATCGGGATTCGCACTGATCGTCGCATGAGCCCAATAGGGCGGGACAATCACCACATCACCAGCTTTGGCATACACGGCGAAACAACGGCCGGGATTATCCTCGGCATACTCTTGCATATAAATAACAGCCTCTCCCGCCCATATCTCATACACCTCGGGGGTAGACCAGCCGCTGTACTTGGATACCCAATGGATATGCCCTTGGCTGCGTATAGGCTCTTTACCCAACCGCCCGGCAGCATAGGTCACCACCCCATAGAGCAAGTGCATTTTCTCCAATAATGCTCTATGCTCGCACTTGCCCACATCCATCGCGATGGAATAGACAATCTCGGGGCCATCACATTGCGGGTCGGATAAACTGCCGCGAATATCTCGCAGATAACGATTCTCTACTTGCGGGCCAAACACATCGGCTCCATACTTAAATCCCATAGGATTCACCGTTGGGACTATATCAAAACCGGGATTAAATTTCATAACTTCACACATTATGTTTGACAAAAGCTTTTACGGTTGCACATCGACAGCCCTCCGATTCTCCATAAGGCCTTATTGTATAGCGTTTCACCGAGTCGGGAATGATAAACGTCTCGGCATAATGCACCACAAAAGGCTCGAAATCGCCCGTGGGACTCTCCACAATAGCCTCACGCCCCTCGACCAGATTCAGCACATTCACACTCCCGCCGGTTTCATGATATACCGGCTTGGTAAACCAGTGACGACGGGTTTCGATAAACTCACACTCATGCAGCCCGGTGTGCTCCTCTATCCAGCCATCACCCTCGGCGACTTGTTCTATCTGGTTATAAATTTCGCGTCGAACCCACGACTCGGTTCTGTTCCATTGGATCACATGCTTTCCATGACCTATATTGATGGGACGGGGACGGCCGTCCAATCCCAAGCGACCCCAATCCCACAACTTAAATGTGAAAATATAGGGAGTGGCACTGATTTCAAGTACCATGCTGTTCCGTCCCGAACAATGCACCGTACCGGCCGGTATAAGCACATGGTCGTGTTTTTTCACAGGATAGTTGCCCACATATTTCCCGGCATCGAAACGGCCGGTCTGTTGAGCCTCTGTCAACGCCTGTATCATCTCCTCAGGCACGATGTTCTCCTTCACGCCCAAATATACCGAGGCATCGCTCTCGGCATCGAGGATATAATAGCTCTCGTCCTGTGTATAGTGCATGCCGAATTTTTCTTGTATATACTGGGTCAACGGGTGCACTTGCAAGCTCAAATTGCCTCCGCCCATCGTATCCAAAAAATCGAATCGAATGGGAAACTCGTCGCCAAATCGCCCATAAACCGGATTTCCCAGCAGTTCACGAGGATATGAAAAAACCAAATCGATCGACGGTATCTCGAAACGTACCTCTCCAAATCCCAAATACAGGCTATTCTCCTCGGGCACACAATCGAAACACCAAGCGAAATTGGGAACATTCCTATCCAAATCGCATATCTCTTTCATCCATTGCCCGCCCCACGGCCCCGGATCAAAAAACGGGACGACCCGGAAAGGCGACTTCGACACTTTTTGCAAGCCGGCATCCACAGCTGCCGCGGTCGCCATTTTGGGATCGCCTTTGACATTGGTATCCAATACATAGTCCCATTGGCGCATCAACGTTTTCTTGAATCGGTCGCAAATGCGCCAATCCACAAAAAAGCCCCTTTTATACTGCAACGAAGCCCGCTCCATACAATTCGAGACTCCCACATTCGAGACCTCGTTACGCCTGAATCGCAACTGAATCTCCCAACGGGCCATGTCGGCATACACCAATATATCATGCCGGGGAGCGACATAAGCGGCGCCTACGCCATACACCACAATCACCCCAGAAGACACCTCTCCCATTTTCTTGCGCAAACCGGCCACACGGGTTTCATCGAAATAACAATCGATGCCATGGCGTGTCATATAGCCAAATATTTCATCATCGGTTATATCGTCTTTCAAAAAATCGTCTATCGCCGACGAGTCTTTCATCGCCGACGCCGAATCCAGCCACATCGCATTCGGTAAACGGGTTTGCAATTCGGTTCTTACCTCTTGGTCATAAACTCCTTGGTAACACTCCACAACCAATATTTTCACCGGTTTGTCGAGTGCGTCCAAAGCATTGCGCAGCTGCGACGCAATCTCGGCCCAGCCTCGCCAACAAAGGCCCTCGGCACTCTCCGATACCGACACCACCGGATACTTATCATAATTCGATTTATACTCTGAATATCGTTTCATTTTCCTCTCTTTTTACTTTTGCCAAATAATAATTCAACCCCAACAAAGCGGCATTGTCGCCCAATTCCGACAAGACAATCCGCACTTTATCGACCGGAGTCCATGCCCGATCGTCGACCCGCCTGTTTATATAAGGCAGGATAATATCGGCACTTCGCATAATGCCGCCTCCCAAAACAACGACCTCGGGATCATACGCATGGATATACGAGACAATAGCCGCCGACCACACATTCATACATTCTTCACAAATAATAGTCGCGTCGGTATCGCCCTGCCTCATCAGTTCAAACAACCGTTTGAAATTCCAGTCCGACGCCTGCTCCTTAAACTCCGGCGAAACCCGACCGTTGGAGCGAATAATATCGCCCAGAAAAAACGAAGACGCCATTGCCTCCACGCAGCCGACATTGCCACAACTGCAAAGCCGCCCCCGATAATCGACTACCAGATGCCCGCCCAAAGATCCGGCTTGATGGTGATAACCTACCAACGGCTTGTTATCCAAAATGACCCCCGTTCCTATACCTGTCCCGATGGTCATCATTACCACATTTCCCGACCCCTTGGCGGCTCCATAAAGCCACTCCCCTATCACGGCGAGACGAGCGTCGTTCTCCAACACCAACGGTATTCCCCAATGGTCATCGGCCCAGCGGCACAAATCGATATGGCATGCGTCGTCATACTTATCGTTCGTCGAAATCACCCGGCATTCTATCGGGTTGACCATACCCGGGAACGCCAACCCTATGGCCGATAAATCGGCGACCCCGATGCCTTCCTCCAAGAGCAAGGCGTCAATTGCCCGTTCCATCTTGGGCAGCATGTGCAAAAGCCCTCTCTCCGAGTCGGACGGAATCGTAGAGAATCGCACTATTTCGGCCTCCTGTATCAGGCCTATCTTTATAATAGTCCCGCCCAAATCTATCGCTATGCTATAAACCCCGCTCATAGTCCTAAACTCCTATCAACTGCGGTTTTCCATCGACTTCGAGCAGCCTCGCGGCAAAACCATGAGATGCGATTTCTTGATAATTATGTCCGGCGTCGGAAGGCCAGCAGGCGGCAAAAGAAAACATGCTGTTCCCCGTATTGGCCATTCGGTGAGCCACGCCTCCCGGTATATAATGCAAACTGCCCGGGAAAACCCGCTCGGCCCATACCCGCCGGTTTTGATCCATCAATATCAACATACCCTCGCCTTCAAGCCCCCAATAAAACTCACTACGATCTACTTGGGCGTGAAAATGGCCTTTGGTCATAAAATACTCATTCCCGACCTTGCCCGGGTGCAAATAAGTTATCCCGAAATACAATCCTCCGGGAGTACCCTCCCGTTCAGGCAAAAAACTACTCACCTCATAAACAGGTTTGTCTTGTGGCATCGCCGAAAAAGCGGCCGAATCGGCAAACACATTTTGCAAGTCTCCGAGTACACGGCTCACTGACTCAACCCGCTCACCCAATAGCCGGGCCCCCGTAAAAAAGAGTCGGGGAAATACAATTTCCATATTCTCCATATTTTTCATGTTATTATCGATAAAGCAAAATTAGAGCGATATACAGCTTGCGCTGTTCGCTATATTTGCCGAGAATTTTGGTATTTTACCAAATATCGATTGGAGGAGTATGAAAATGATAATATCCTATACTTATCTATTAGATAAGAGAGGCTCTATTCATGTAAAGAATTACGATGGATTCAAACCACACAAAACCATAAAAACCATTAATTATATATCATAAGTAACCCGTTTGAAAAAACGGCCTTAATATTTTAATTTAAATAGCATTTTTCTTTTTTACCCCATACTTCGCCTGATACTCCGAAGGGAGCATATTGGTCGATTTCTTAAACTGCTCGATGAAATTCGACAAATTATTAAATCCCACCTCCATACTCAATGTAGAGATTTTCATTTTGCCTTCTATCAAAAATTTTTTAGCATGGCCTATACGCATATCATTCAGATATTGTACGAAAGTCTTTTTCGTCCGCTCTTTGAAATAGCGGCAAAAAGCAGTCGGAGTCAACCCGGCAATCGCCGCAACCTCTTCCAGCTTAATGGGTTTATTGAAATTCTTGACCAAGTAGCGGTACACCTTGTTGAACCGTTCGAAATCCGAAGAGTTCACCGACTGGGTAAATCCCACACTCGCCAAAATCTCATACTCCTTAGCCTCGGCCATCATTTCCAGCAAAGTGAGCAGATTGGTTACCCGCTCTACGCCATCGCGGTTAAAGGTCTGGCGTATATAGCGGGCTATTCGCTCCCTCGACTCTCCGGTAAACAGAATCCCGCGCCGCGAACGTTCTATCAACTCCCGTATATTCGACATCTCGGGCAGCCGTATCAATATTCCTTCGAAAAGCTCTTTTCTGAAATAGACGCAATGGCAGGTAGCCCTCAACCCCGAGTCCTCATCGAAAAACTCTTTATCATTCCTCCATTCATGAGGCAGTTGAGGCCCCATCATGCACACATCGCCCTCTTCATAGCCACCGATATGGTCACCCACAAAACGAGTGCCCCACCCCTTTTCGATACACATGATTTCTACCTCCGGGTGATAATGCCACGGCACGATGAAATGCGGCAAATCTTCCCGATAAAAATTTATGTAATTATCCACCGCAAAAGGTAGCTCTTGATACAATGGTTTCATGATAATAGGTCTTAAATAAAATTTATCGGGAGCAATAGACTACCCGCTGATTTATACCCGCAGGCAGGCTACAACGACTAAACAAAGATAGCAACGATACTTTATCCCAAAAAAGAAAAACGACTCATTAACAATTATTCTGTTTTATAAGCAGTGACGGAGAGGCACGGCTCTTTCATTTAAGCCAGCAGTAAAGATATAGTATCCCTTACCCGGTTTGTTGCGAATCGGGTAATCTTT
>CALUFO010000028.1 GCA_944320015.1 uncultured Barnesiella sp.
AATTGCTGTATTTAGGCAAGAAGCCCATAGCGGGTTGCATCGCCTGTGGAGCCTGCATGAATACAGGACATTGTTTCTGCGACGACCTCGCGTGGCTTTTCCAGGCAAGTACCGTCCGATTTTTTTTGTAAGATTTCTGTATAGTTAAATCGCAAGGCATCGGGCGGTAAGTCATCATTGCAAACTGCTGCGTGATTATCGGGATTCGGGCTAAGTCATTTACGGGAGTAAACTCCTGTCGCCCTCATCCTCAACGCCTTGCATTTTATCAATTCTAACACACCGAAGGGACTGCGCCAAAATTTATCATCTTGACGCAGCCCCCGGGTAGTGTGAAATATGAGTTTCCCTTATTTGTTGAATTTCAAGACGACCGGTTTGTTGTCTATAATCGCTTTGAAGATATAATATCCGGCAGGCAAGAGGCTCGTGTCGATGGAACGATTGTGGGAGAACGTAGAGATTAACCGTCCGTCGATTGCAAATAACGCGGCATTGTCTATTTTGTCTCCGTGGAGAATGATGTTCGAGCCCCAAATATAAGCCGATTGTTGTTTTGTGTTGGCTTCTATACTCGAACTGCCTTCTTCATAAATAGGACAACCGCTGTCGGCTACCCATTCTATCCCAATTTCGTCCATGTCGTTGACCAAAACAATGGAGCCTTGGTTTCTGCTCGAATGCATCAGGTTTTTCAAGGTGGTGCCTTCGCCTTCTTGCATAGTCCAGTTCAGGAACAAATTCTCTTTTTTCGACGCGAAATAGAAATTCATATCGGATTTTATTTCTTCTTCGGTGCGGACAACGGTCCAGATTCTGAAATCGGTAATCATTCCTTGGAATTTCTCTCCGTCTTCCCAATTGGGGTTGGCTCCTAAGGTCAAGTCGCCGGTGCCGACAGCTATCGGGGCTGTGAAAGTCTCTTCCACGGTTTTCTCCCCGTTTTTATAGCAAATCAATTTGTTGCCGTCGATAACCATTGTCAGTTTTGCCCATTCGCCGGCCAGCAGTTGGGTGTTGATCCATTTGATGTCGTTTCCACCGTCGCCCACACAGAATGTGGCACGCGCCCATCCGTTGGGTTGTAGCATCAATTCGTAACCGCCCGATTTGTTGTCGTTGGCCGGGTCGTCGGCAAAGGCACTTTTGGTACTGATTAACACGCCACCGGTGGCGTCGAGCGTTTCACTGATGCGAACCCACATCTCGATGGTTTGCTGTTGGTTGTAGACATCGGCGAAGTATCGATTCTCATCTTGTGCCAAGAAGACTTTGCAGCCCCTCATACTGTTGTCGTGAATGAAGTTGACGGCTTTGATGCTGGCGGCATGCGACGATATTCCGCAACCGAAAATCGCAACGAATAACATGCAAAAGGTAAATTTTTTTGTTTTCATAAGGCGTTGTTTTTTAAGGTTAGTTTTTAATGAATTTTTTACTGATCACTTTTGAACCGACGTTGAACTTGATGATGTAATGTCCCGCCGGTATGTTTTCGATATTGATGTGTTTATAGAGCGGACTTTCGTTTGATGTTTGTAGAACTTGTCCTGTCGAGGAGCATATTTGATAATCGGTTATCGGGTGCTCTTCGTCATAGCGAATGAAAAGCATGTCTTCATCGGTGGGGTTGGGATAGATTTCTATTGTATTTTCTTTTTGAGAAGTTTTCAAGTTGAACACATTTACGGGTGTGGCTTTGGCGACTTCGTTAAGTACGGCTTTTGCATCGTTGACCAAAGTCGTGATGCGGTTGTCGGTTTCTTTGGAGACCTCGCCCAACGAGAAGGTTTGCAGGACTTTTTGCAACTTTTGTATGTTTTCATTCGCTTCGGGGGTTCCCAGTTCTTGAAGCCGAGCCATCATGACCCGTAGTTTTTCGTAATCTTGGATACCTTCGCGCAAGCGTGCCATTCTCACCGAATTGCGGGGGCCGGGATATACCATGTGCTGGTCTCCGGCGGGAGCCGAGGCGCAGCGGGTATCTTTCAGCACATTTTGCACCCAGATGTTATAGGCCCAGCGAAGGAATCCGGTATATCCCTGAGCATAGGCAAACCAGCCGACAACGGCGCTTTCGGCAGGAGGCGAGAAGGTAAACTGGTTGGGATGCTCGGGCCAAGAGCAACTGGTGTAGAACGTGGTAGGCTTGCCTTGTGCGACTCGAGCCTGCATGTTTTCGGCCGTTGTGGGGTTTCCTATGAATATGGACAGGTCGTATATATCTTCTTGCAAGGAGGGGATATATCCGCCGGCCAATGCGATTTTGAAGTCGGGGGCGGTTTTTTTGATAAAGGAGACCACACCCTTCATGATAGGTTCCAATTTCTCGTCCATGGCGATGGCGGCTTTCTCGAACCAGCCGTTTTCTTTCAGGTGTTCCCGGAAATCGAGCAGGAAAGGTTTCCAGAAATCTTCAAATTCCTGAGTGCCCGGTTCGGGCTGTATCGATACCCAGTCGCCCGAGGCTTCGTCGAAGTATCGTGTGGCACCCCACGGATACATCGAGTAGCAGTTGATTTGCTCGTCGATACCTATCGACGCCATCATGTTTACGAATTTATCGAATGCCGTATAGTCGTATTCCCATGTGCCGTCGGCTCTTTTTGTCCATACAATCATGCTTTCGTACCAGTCGTCGAAACTTTGTCCGCCATGATTGATGACAGCCGTACATACTTTTTGTCCGGCGTCGGCCAGTATTTTGAAGTATTCGGCCAGAATTTCGAAATGCTCGTCGCTCCATAGCGTGGGTTTATGGTACCGTCTTACCGAAATACAGTTTTGCCAAAGGTCCAAGTGGAAGGCCCAGTCTTTGGGCTCCGGGACTACATGGTCGAGGACTTCCAAGGTCAGCGACAGGATTTGATTCTCTCCATTGGCCGCACGCACGAATATCTCGCCGGTATATTCTCCCGCGGGAATGTTGCGGGGGACCTCGACGGTAATCCATATCGGGCGAGTTGTGCGGGCGGGTATTGTCATTTGAGCGATGTAATCGAGCACATCGGGCACGAGATGGCTGTTTGCTGCTTTGTGAGGAGCGCGCGAAGCGCAAGCCAACACGGCATCGCTTATTTTGAATTTGTCGGAGAGGGTGTATCGCACGAAGTTCGATTTGATGTTCCCGGCAGGGATTATAGCCGAGATACCGTTTAAATCGCCGGTGACACAATTTACCTCGGTCAACTCGTTTTTGGTATAGGCCAGTATGAGGAAATTGGCTTTTTCGCCTTTCCATACGGTGGCTCTTGTCTGCTTGATTTTATTGGGGGGCACATTGCCTTTTTTGTACAGGGTGTCGATCGAGCCCCAAGCGGCGTGCAGACCCGAAGAGAGCTCGTCCCATTGCTTGCTGTCGTAGGTTTCCGGGTCGGCGGTTTCTACGAAGTCGTTCAATCCGTATGCCGGATATACTGTTTGGGCAAATATCGCTCCTGAGAAAAGCAGGCCGCATAACGCTCCAAGAGTCGCTTTTTTCAAAAGATTCCGTTGATTAGTATCCATCGTTTTGTTTTATTTTGAGTTCGTAAATGGTTTGTTGAGGAATGGGGTATAGCTCGTGATACTCTTTGGCTAATTTTTTCCCCCGGCTGATGGCGTTGGAGATGAACACACCGTGCCGTATCATGTCGCTTCGTCTTTTCCCTTCCCAAATAAACTCCCATGCTCGTTCTTGAAGCAGGTGGGAACGGAAGGCGTCCTTGTCGGTTATTTGGTCTATTTGCTTTTTGTGGTCGGTATTGTCATAGTTGTCGAAACTTCTCCGGCAAACTTGGTGTAGCAGTTCTTTGGCCGTGGGTGAGCCGCCTCCGTCGGGGCCGAAAAGTTCGTTTTTAGCTTCGGAGCGCAACATGATAACATCGGCATATCGATAGATTACATACTCCGACCCGTCGTTTGTTCCATCGGTGTTGGAGTTTTCCTGATACTTCATGGGTAACGCTCCCAATTCGAGCGTCCCGGTTCGTCCTGTCACCATCTCTGTTCCGTTCCAGTATTCGGTTTTGTGGACTTCCCGGCGTTTATCGGCCGGGTCGAAAGAGTCATATACATTCCAAGGCGTTCGGAACCCATTCCACCCGGTCATTGGAATTCCTTGCTGCGACTTGTAGTCGGTAGGCAGGACATGGGCAAGGAAATTATTGCCCATGACGGGAATGGGGAAACTGGGAAGTGCAAAAATGATTTCTTTATTATGTTGGTTTTGAGGGCTCCAAATGTCTTTAAATTCAGGTTGCAGTTCATAGTATCCCAAGTCCATTATATCTTTGGCGACCTGCTCGGCCTTTGTGAAGTACGATGTATAGTCGCCGGCATTTTTGGTTCGGCAATATCCGCCCTCGTGCATATACAGTTGAAGCAATACCATCATGGCCGTCGCTTGGCTCACATGCCCGTAATCGCTACCGCTCCATGCGACCGGCAGGATTTGGGAGTTGATAACTTCTGTCAATTCCGATTCTATAAATGAGATATATTCTTCCCGAGAGGGTCGAGTTACAGAAAACTCTTGTGTGGGGTTGAGAATATGCTCGGGGTCGGTAATGGCCGGCACCGGGCCGTATAAATCGAACAAATCATACAGCCACAAGGCACGCACGACCCTCAACTCGGCGGTATAGCGATTCTTGATTTCGTCGCTTACCGGCGCGTCTTGTATGCGGGCAATCAAGGCGGTGGCTTTGGTTACGGCCGGGACAAAAAACTCGAATATCTCGCAGACGAAATAGTCGGTCGCTTTCCACATGAAATCGGTATGGGCGTCGTAGAACCAGTTGGCGCCCCACAGGTCGGTGGGCACCTCTTGGAGAGTCATCACCGATCCCCATGAGGTTTTGTAGCGTCCCCATTCGGTTTCGCCTCTAAACTCGGAGTAGACTCCCGTGACGGCGGTTTTCACGTCGTCTTCGTTGGTTAAGAAATTCTCGGGAGTAATTTGGTCGAACAACTCGGGCTCCAAATCTCCTTCGCAAGAGAATAGCAGAGGAGATAAAGCGAGCAGTAAAAGTTTAATATTGAGTTTCATAATAAGCCAGTTTTAGAATGTTATATCTATACCTATCGAGTAAGTCCGTTGAGAGGGGTATCCTCCTTTTGAGTCCATCTCGGGATCCAACCCTTGATAGTTTGTAATCAAGAAGGGATTTTCGACATCGACATATAGTCTCGCGTGGGAGAATACTTTGTGAATCCACTTGTGGGGGAATGAATATCCTAAGGTTATATTCTTGCATCGCACGAACGAGACTTTTTCAAGTAGCCAGTCGTCGGCTCCGTAATAGGGGCTGTAAAAACCCGAGGGAAATTTGTTCGAAGGGTTGTCGGGGGTCCATCTCTCCAACACTTCTTTTGAATAGTTCTGCCGTTGCAAAATGTATTCGCAACCCGAAGGCCCGTATTTTGCCCGGTTTGAGTTGGCAACATATTGCCCGAACATGCCATAGAGGAAGATATTCAAATCGAAATTCTTGTATTCAAACATGTTGCCGAATCCAATAATCACTTTCGGGTCGGAACTGCCCAGATAGATACGGTCGGCCGCGTCGATTTTCCCGTCGGGGTGGCCTATTAGCTTAGAGCCGTCCTCGGGGTCGAACCCATTTAAATCTTTTACTTTCATCTGTCCCGGCAAGAGGTCGGGCATAGATTCGGGAGGGGTTTCTCCTATTTGCAGAATGCCGTCGGATACACAGCCATAAATGGCGCGGATAGGGTCGTTTTCTTTTTCGTAAGGCGCTAATGCGACATCGGGGTTGCGCTCTTTCCAGCGGTCGTCGTAGGACGAAATGTTCAAGGTCGTGTTCCACTTGAACGGGCCGGTGAGATTGACGGTATTCAACGAGAACTCATATCCGGTGCTTTGTGTCGCACCGATATTGTCGGCGATGAGCGACACCTCCATCAAGGAGTTCAATTTGCGGAATGCGAGCAAATCGCTGACTACTTTGTGGAAAAACTCGAAAGATCCGGTAATGCGGTTTCTCAAAAAGCCGAAATCGAGACCCACATTCATTTCTGTTGTTGTTTCCCATTTCAAATCGGGGTTTTCGAGCTGGCTTTTGATACTGCCCGTTTGTACGGCGTCGCCGAATACATATTGGTTGCCGGCTTCGTAATATTCATAAGCGTTGCCTCCGATGTTGCTGTTACCGGTTTGGCCATAGCTCAACCGCAGTTTTAATTCGGAAAGCCAATCGACCTCTTTCAAAAAGCTCTCGTTTTGCATTTTCCATGCGATCGCTCCCGAAGGGAAAAGTCCCCATTTGTTGTTTTTACCGAATTTCGAAGAGCCGTCGTACCGTAAAGAGAATGTGAGCAAGTATCTGTCGAGCAAAGAATAATTGATACGTCCGAAGTAAGAGCCCAATTCGTTTTTCCCCTTAGAGGAGCTTACAGGCGGACGAGCTACGTTCCCGGCCTCCAATTTGTTCCAGAGGAATAAATCGGTGAAGAATTGCGAGCTTCCGGCGCCTAATCCGTCCCAATTTTCTTGTTGGTATGAATAGCCGAGCAATATTTCCAGATTGTCCCGTTCCTTGAAAAGTTGCTTCGAGTAGTTCGCTGTCAGTTCAAATAACAGGTCGACCGTTCTGTTTTCATTGATGTTGGCTTTTCCACCCTCTTGTTTCCCGTATAGGGTCGATTTGGGCAAGTAGGTGCTTCGGCGGCCTTGATTTTTATCGATACCCATATTGAGTTTTACTTTCAGGTCGTTCCAGAATGTCGCCTCGATATATCCGTTTGCCAGCAGCCGGTCGGTTTGGGTTTGGTCTGTGATTTCGAGCATAGATACCGGGTTGGGAATCATACCGAGCGTGGGGCTCAGCGCATAATCTCCCGATTCGTCTTTTACCGGCACAAGCGGGTCGTAATGCAATGCCGAGTTCAGCAGGCTGGAATTTTCGGCGTTGCCGTCGCCCAGCGGGACATTGTTGTTGAAGATAGTGCTGTATGTTGCGTTGATACCGGCTTTGACATATTTGCCTATGTCCTGATCGAGATTGATTCTTCCCGAGATTCGCTGGAAATCGGAGTTTTTAATGACACCTTTTTGCTTGAAATAGTTTAGCGAGACAAGGTACCGAGATGACTCCGTACCTCCTGAAACGGAGAGGTTGTGCTGATTGATCGATCCATCTCGGGTGAGCAGCCCGAACCAATCGGTTCCCGCGCCGGCCGCATCGATTTCTTCTTGACTGTATGGATTGCCTTTGTAGGGCAAGGCGTCTTCTTCCAATTCCGAGCCGTAAGGATACAACTCATTGTCCATGAGCCATTTTTGGTAGGATATTTCGTTGGAGACGGTCATGAACTCTTTGGCCGATAGCATTTCCAGTCGCTTGGCGATGGTTTGAATCGAATAGTTCGCATTGTATTTGACCACAGGTTTCCCGGTTTTTCCTCTTTTGGTTGTGACCAAGATGACTCCATTGGCGGCTCTTGCGCCATAAATGGCAGTGGCAGAGGCGTCTTTTAATATTTCGATAGATTCAATGTCGTTTGGGTTTATAGAGTTCAGCGGATTCCGGGAACCGTATTCATAGCGGTTCCCACTCTCGGGCTCTACGCTTTTGTTGGTTATGGGGAAGCCATCGATTACATAGAGCGGGTCGTTCCCGGCACCAGTCGAGGCGGCTCCTCTGATATAGATTTCCAATCCGCCACCCGGTTGAGCCGAGTTTTGCCTAACCATCACCCCGGCGGCCTGCCCGGCCAGCATGTGGGTTACAGACGTGTTTGCCGCGATAGGCAAATTCTCGGTTTTTACACTCGATACGGCACCGGTCAAGTCGCTTTTCTTTACAGTCCCGTAGCCAATCACGACGATTTCGTCCATGAGGACGTCGTTTTTTTGCAAGGTCACAGGGATATAAGTGCGTCCGTCGATTTCTATTTCTTGTTTTTCGTATCCGATATAAGAGACGACGAGGGTCGTCGCGCTCTCGGGCACATCGAGCTCATACTCCCCGTGTATGTCGGTCATTGTCCCCCGGTTCAATCCTTTTATTAAAATGTTGCCGCCGATGATGGGCTGCCCCGAATCATCAAGCACGGTCCCGCTGATTTTGTTTGTGCGGACAGATTCGGCCTTCTTGGCTGTGATAATGATTTTTTTATTGTTGATTCGATAGTTGTATTCTTCCAATATTTTGTCGAGTATTTCGGTTATTTTCGCCTCTTTCATATTGAGCGTCACTTTTTTATCGGTGTCGATGTCGGCATTGTTGTAGAAGAATACATAATCGCTTTGCGATTCGATTTGTTTCAAAACGTCGATTAGAGTCCCGTCGTTCACATCGATGGTAATCTCTTGTTCTGCGGCAAAAAGATGGCTCCCTCCGAAGGATTGTGACAATAGCATACAAAAAAGTATCCCGATCACTTTGTGGAGAAAGGGCTTTTGCCGGTGTCTTTTTTGCTGTGGAGTTTTCATGGTGAGATTTTTCTAATATTATTATACTTGTATGGATATATGTGGAATAATTGATGAATTCTCGGTGAATCGATTTAGAAGGCCGGCGACGTGCGTTTAGATTCTAAACTCGGAGTCGTGGCGGATCGAGTATATTAGGGCGGGCTGAGGTAGATTGTGTTTTCATGTGTCGTGTATTTCAAGTGGGAGATTCGAGATATTTCCTTAAAAATTTCTTCTTTGGATTCGTTTCTGACGACAAGGGTCAAGTACAGGGTATCGGCTATTTCGTCGGGGCATACGATTTGAATCTGGTATTTTCTTTCGAGATAAGGAATGACGTCGGTGAACTTGTCGTTGTCGAAAGTCATTTTCCCTGTCGCCCATGCGATGTGTTCATGGGCGAGCACAGCGTTCTTTTGGAAGGAGCGCCCCGATTTGGAATATCTTATTTGTTCATTGGGTGAGAGTATGACAGGCGTGGAATCGCCGTCGAACCGGAGGGAGATTAATCCCGATACGAGCGTCGTTTCGGCATAATCGCTATCGAGCCTGTTCCGCACGTTGAAAGAAGTTCCCAATACTTTGATTTCTTGTCCTTGGGATTTTACGATGAACGGGCAAGCGCGGTTTTTGGCCACATCGAAGTAGGCTTCGCCTTCTAAGGAGACGACTCGTTCTGCCGAGGAGAAGGCTTCGGGGTAGACCAGTTTGGAATCGGTGTTGAGCCATACGATAGAGCCGTCGGGAAGTTCCACTCTCGATTTTTGAGCCGCCGTGAGAACCGTGTGGGTCGAATGGGGCGTATCGTTTCCGGTGTGAGCCGTCGTGTAGAGAATAATCGCCACAACGATAACCGCTGCGATTTGCGACGTGTAGTAAACCGCTTTTTGTATTTTTGAGCGGGTGATGGCCCGTTTGAGCCTTTTTAGGAACGACAGGAGCGCCGCTTGGGTCGAGGTGGAGGGCTGGTATATCGCGCCACTGTATAACCAGAGGTCTCGCAGTTCGACGAAATATGATAGGTTGCCCCTGTTTTTCTTTAAAAACTCTTGCAACTCGGCACACTCTTCCCGGGTAATGGATTTATCCAAATACTTCGTGATGAGGTTGTCGATATGTAGGTCGTGCTTTTCCATATGTTCCACTCTGTATTTATCACAAACAGGAGTGGAAGAACCCTACCTTGCCGGGGGTAGTATTGACAAATTTTAACTATTCCCGGGAGATATAGACGGTATCGTTGGCCATATGAAAATCGATGGGCGCAATCGTTTTGAGCGTGTGCAGAATCTCGGTTAACGGTTCGTTTCGTACGGTGAGGGTGACGTAGATAGAATCGGGCGAGAAATTTTCGCACACGATTGTTTCGTTGTACCAAGCGCCCAATTTTTTAATGACATCGGTTAATGCGCAGTTCTGTAACAGTAATTTGTTTTGAGCCCAAATGTGGTAGAGCGAACTGTCGTCTTGTTTGTAAACAGTCGCTTTTCCTGTTGCCCGCGAGTATATGACTTGTTCTGCCGGGGTCAAAGTGATGGGTTGTATCGACGCTCCCGGGAAATAGACTTTTACGCTGCCTTTGACCAACGCGGTTTCGATGAGGTCGTCCTGCGCATAGTTTTTAACGGCAAAACGGGTCCCGAGCACTTCTATGTCCATGTCGTCGGTCTCGACGATAAATGGGCGGTTCTCTTGCCGGGATACTTCGAAATAGGCCTGTCCGGTGAGGTGGACTTTGCGTTCTTCGCTCGAAAAGGATTCGGGATAGGTGAGTTTGCTGCCCGAATTGAGCCACACGATAGAACTGTCGGGAAGCGTGACACACCCTTTGTTCCCGGCCGACATCTCTATACAGGAGAAGTGTCGGGGTGCGGCCTCTTTGATAAAGAAGTAGTATATCCCGAATATGATAATCGCTATGGCCGCGAATTGGGAGATATAATAAAAGTATTTACGAGGCGCGAAGTGGGAGCGTTTGTAATTCTTGATTTTAGCGCGAAATTGTTGCAACGCTTCTTGGGTGTCGTCTTCCGGAGCCAATATAGCTTCGGTCGACAGCCATAGTTCCTGCATCTCTTTGAAGTGCAATTTGTTGCTTTCAGAGAGCTCGACCCATCGGTACAATTCTATTTTTTCTTCGTTCGAGATTTCCCGTTCGAGGTATTTTAAGATGAGATTATCTATCTTTTTTATTTCGTCTTGTTCGTCCATACATGCACATGGTTTAGTTATTCAATCCAGACAAAAGAAAGAGGAGCAAAGATATCAACTCGTTTTTTTTCAGATGGTTTCTTAATCCCGATAATGCTTTTGTAATTTGTTTCTCGACGCTTTTGATGCTTATACCCAATTGCGAGGCGATCTCTTTGTTTTTCAAATTGAGGCCTCTGCTCATGATGAATATGCGATGGCATTGCTCCGGGAGCGATTCTATGTAGCTTTTTATTTCCCGATTCAAATCTTTTAATAACAAGGAGTCTTCTTGGTAAACGATGAAAGCTTGTAAATAATCGTCGATAAATAGCATGTGGCTTTCCTCGTCGAGGTTTACCTTGTCTTTTACCCGCTTGTCGTTGATGTAGTTTCTCGACTTGTTCAAGACGGCTTTGAACAGATAGGCTTTCATCGGGAGGCCGAAGTCTATTTCGTTACGTCGTAGCCATAATTCAAAAAACACGTCTTGTACAATGTCTTTTGCTACATCTTGATTTTGAACATATCGAAATGCATAAGCGCGCAATATCTGATAATATTGTGTAAATAATTTTTCAATATTATGGTTCATATTGGCCGATCGTTTAATTATCTCTTTGGGTTTTGGAGGAGCATTGTAATCGAATGCAATATTACATAATTTTTTTGTTTTTGAAGATAGAAAAATAGAAATGGATAGTGGCACCCGGGTGTGGAGATGAAAATTGGAGGGGCGAGGCGGGGTGTTTCGACGTTTGGGTGCGCTTCATGCGTTGCGGGAGGCGTTCTTTTTAGGAGAAGTTTTAGGGGGTATGGTTTGGCCGATTCCCCGATATTTCATATATTCGCATATTGTCACTTAATCTTAGTTATGATACCGATGGGACTATTTGATTTTTTCAAGAGGGGCAGGGGGTACGAGGTGCGTTCGCTCAAATTTTGCGAGGTGGGTAAAACCGGGCGGCGGGAGTCGATGCCCGAGAACCGTCTCTATAACAATGCTCGCTATGTGATGCCGGTGGCGAGGATAGTCTCGCACGTCGACCGTAAGGTGAAGATGACGATGCGCATCGCCGCTCCCGATGGTAAGAAGTATGCTTATGATTTTGAAGTCGCCTTGTCTCCTTATGGGGACCGTTTGGTCGACTTGCCGAGGTGGGGCTCGGAGGGGCGTGACCGATTTACGACTCCGGGTATTTGGAAATTCGGGCTTTTTGACGAGAAGGACAAACTGCTCGTTGAGACTTCGCTTATCGTTGTCCCGGCGGAGGAGTTGTGGGAGGAGCAGGGGTGGATTCGTGTCGAGTCGGATTTCCAGTTTTGCGACATTGGTAGTGAAGACGAGGCTCCCGATGATTGGGGACGGACTTGTTTTGTAGAGCCCCGATATATCGCGATGCGTTGCCGATACGCCAGTTTGTCGAGTGTCGAGCGCGAGGTCGCTTATACAGTGGAAATCACGCATGAGTCGGCGGGGAGAGTCGGCCGGTTTGAACACACGGTCACACTCGACCCTCGTGGCGGTTGGTTGCAGATGTGCGGCTGGGGAAGCGACTCGGGCACATCTTATTTGCCGGGGCGTTATACTTATATGCTTTGCTATGACGGCCGCCAGATAGGGAGCGGTAGTTTCGAGGTGGCGAAATCGCCCCGCCAGCGGGGGTGGATCGAGCCATTGGCATTGGTTCTTTATTTCTATAATAACGACGAGGAGATGAAGCATTGGGCCGCTTTTGATTGTGGCATGGGGCTTCTCGACGGGGGTGTGGCCAAACAGTTGCCGTTTGCGCAGGGATACAAATATCTGGTAGCCGGGTTTCAGTGGCGTTCGCTCGAAGGGGGGCATTCTTTGAAATTGACATTCAAATTTTATTTAGATGGGAAGTTCGTGTATTCCTGCACCAGAGAGCAGATGACTCATGAGCTTGATCCGCAAGGACTTTTTTATGAGGATTTCGAGATTTCGGGAGTCTTGCGGCATGAGGGCTCCAATGGCGTGGACCGTCCTCTCCCGGCCGGGCGCTACAAGGTGGAGCTATACCTCGAGACCGACGAACTGCACGAGCATTTTGTGATGCAACGGGTTTTAGATGTGAAGTAGGAGGATAAGGGCGTGTTTCTTTTTGGGAGACGCCCCGGGCGAAATGCCTGTTGTAGTTCGGCCGATTTGCCGGTTATATCGATATTTTATAAATTTACAAAGGAAATTGTTCATATAAGTGTTATGGGACTATTTGATATTTTCAAGAAAGACCGAGGGTATGACATTCATTCGCTCGAATTTTGCGAAGTGGGTGAAGAGGGGAAGAAAGAGACTCTGCCCGGATTGCGGCTGTATGACAACGCCCGCTATGTGATGCCCGTGGTGAGAATGACTTCGCGTGTGGACCGCACGGTGAAGATGACGGTGCGCATAACCGACCCCGAGGGTAAGGTATATACGTATGGTATAGATGCCCCTTTGAAGCCTTGGGAGAACAGGGCGGTTTGTCTGTCGCGGTGGGGGTCGCAGAGCCGCACCGCTTTTTCCAAAACGGGTACCTGGCGGTTTGAGGTCCTGGACGAAGCCGACGAGGTGGTAATCGAGGCCCCGCTCGAAATCGCCCCGCTGGACAGCCTTTGGGAAGAGGACGGGTGGATTCATGTCGTGTCGGGATTTGAATTTAGCAATGTTCACCAGGATTGTACGATAATCGACGAGTGGGGCACGAAGCAGTTTGTAGATCCAGAGTATATCGTGATGCGTTGTAGATATATGTGTTTCTCGAAAGTCGAGCGTGAGGTTACCTACGATGTGGACATCAAGAATCTGGCAACGGGCAAGGTGAAGGAGTTCAGCCACACGGTCACCCTCGACCCTCGGGGAGGCTGGTTGCAGATGTGTGGCTGGGGCAACAGCAAGGGCACCAGCTACGAGACGGGGAAATATGTCTATACGTTGTATTACCGGGGCAAACAGCTGGAATTCGCCAATTTCGATGTGACGCAATCGCCCTGCCGGCGGGGGTGGATCGAGCCGGTGGCTTTGATATTCTATTTCTTTAATACCGACCAGGAAATGCGAGACTGGATTTTGTATGATTGCGACCAGAAACTCTTGGCCGACAAAAATGCAGTCTTTGAGCAACTGCCATTCAGGGCGAATGCCTATAAACGGGCTATCGCCGTTTTTCAATGGCGCTCTCTTGAAGAAGGGCATTCGCTGAAATTGACATTCCGGTTTTACAAGGACGGACAATTTGTCTATTCCTCTTCTTTGGTTACGGAGACCAATGACCCCAATGGCCCCTATGACGAGAGTTTGGTAGACCTCGATTTCGACATCTCGGGGGAGATGAGTTTCGAAGGTCCCGATGGCGAGTTGCAGCGAATAGAGGCCGGGCGTTACCAGGTGAAACTGTACCTCGAAACCGAGGAGCTTGCCGAGCATTTCGTCATGCAGCAGACAATCGATTTGAGGTGAGGCCACAGGAGGGTTGTCCGCTCCTTTTCAACAGATTTTGCGGGATTTATAATATTTCGTATATTCGCGTAATCGCGTAATTACTCATTAAACACATCTAATAGCAATACGTATGGGACTGTTTGATATTTTCAAGAAAGATAGAGGTTACGATATTCACTCGCTCGAATTTTGCGAGGTGGGGAAAGACGGCAAGCGGGAGACTCTGCCGAGTCTCAAACATTATACCGACTCGCGCTATATCATGCCGGTGGTGAAGATGACGTCGCGCATAGATCGCACCGTGAAGATAAAAGTGCGCATCACCGAGCCCGACGGCAAGGTGCATATGTATGATTTTGACGCGCCGCTGAAACCGGGAGAAAACATGTCGGCGCAATTCCCGTGGTGGGGTTCGGAGAACCGGGATTATTTCACCACGGTGGGCACATGGCAGTTCGACGTCCTCGATGAGGACGACCGAGTGGTCATAGGCGCCCCGCTCGAGATCGCTTCATTAGATGACATTTGGGAGGACACGGGCTGGATTTATGTGACTTCGCATCTCGAATTTCGCAATATCGATTACAGCGGCAACGCAATCGACGACTGGGGGACGAGGAGTTTCGTAGAGCCCCAGTATATACAGATGCGGTGTGGATACACTTGCTATTCGAAAGCGGAGCGGAAAGTCACTTATCATGTGGAAATCGTGCATGAGCAGACGGGTCGAACCAAAAGCTTCGATTACACGGCCACGCTCGACCCCCGGGACGGTACCCGTTGGCTGCAAATGTGCGGGTGGGGCTCGCAATCGGGCACTTCCTACTCGCCGGGGAGTTATATCTATACCCTTTCCTACAAGGGAAAGCGGTTGGCAAGCGGCCGCTTCGAAGTGGCGAAATCGCCCCGCCAGCAGGGTTGGATCGAACCCGAGGCTCTGGTTCTCTATTTCTATAACACCGACGACGAGTTAAGGAAATGGCAACTGCAAAGTGCATCGACTATTGTTGTAGGGAAACCTATCGAGCAGCAATCATTCAAGGGAGACAGCTATACGAGTTTGATTGCCGGTTTCCAGTGGAAGTCTCTTGAAGGGAATCACCCTTTGAAGCTGACATTCAAATTCTACTATAATGGTAATTTGCTGTACACTTGGGTCTCAAACGGAGAGACCATAGGGCGTTCTCTGCAAAAAATCATGTATTCGGGTGTGATATATCGCACATCTTCATCTACGTTCCCGGCCGGGCGCTACAAGGTGGAGCTATACCTCGAAACCGACGAACTGCACGAGCATTTTGTGATGGAGCGCACTATCGACGTTTATTGACCTCGTCGGTTCCCGACAGTCGAACGGGGTTGCCCCCCGGTGCATCGACAGGTTTGTTTTTATGCTATTTATAATTTGTCTATTATTCTTGTTCAATTTTTATGGGACTATTTGATATTTTCAAGAAAGACCGGGGGTATGACATTCATTCGCTCGAATTTTGCGAAGTGGGGAAAGACGGTAAACGGGAGACTCGGCCAAGTCTTAAACATTATACCGACTCGCGCTATATCATGCCGGTGGTGAAGATGACGTCGCATATCGACCGCGCCGTGAAGATAAAAGTGCGCATCACCAAGCCCGACGGCACGGTGCATATGTATGATTTTGACGCGCCGCTGAAACCGGTAGAAAACATGTCGGCGCAATTCCCGTGGTGGGGCTCGGAGAACCGGGATCGTTTCACCACGGTGGGCACATGGCAGTTCGACGTCCTCGATGAGGACGACCAAGTGGTCATAGGTGCCCCGCTTGAGATCGCTCCGGTGGATGAGATTTGGGAGGGCACGGGCTGGATTCATGTGACTTCGCATCTCGAATTTCGCAATATCGATTACAGCGGCAACGCAATCGACGACTGGGGGACGAGGAGTTTCGTAGAGCCCCAGTATATACAGATGCGGTGTGGATACACTTGCTATTCGAAAGTGGAGCGGAAAGTCTCCTATCATGTGGAAATCGTGCATGAGCAGACGGGTCGAACCAAAAGCTTTGATTACACGGCCACGCTCGACCCCCGGGACGGTACCCATTGGCTGCAAATGTGCGGGTGGGGCTCGCAATCGGGCACATCCTACTCGCCGGGGAGTTATATCTATACCCTTTCCTATAAGGGGAAGCGGTTGGCAAGCGGCCGCTTCGAAGTGGCGAAATCGCCCCGCCAACGGGGTTGGATCGAGCCTGCGGCTTTGATTCTCTATTTCTATAATACCGACGACGAATTGAAATTGTGGGTCGCTTATGATTGTGGCATGAATTTGGATTTGGCCAAAGGCGAACTGATTAAGCAGCAGACATTCAAGGCCAATGCGTATAAAAAAGCCGTAGCCGGTTTTCAATGGCGCTCTCTTGAAAAGGG
>CALUFO010000029.1 GCA_944320015.1 uncultured Barnesiella sp.
CGTTGACGGATTCGAACCGCCGACCCTCTGCTTGTAAGGCAGATGCTCTAAACCAGCTGAGCTAAACGCCCGGATTGTTTTGCCGAAAAGCGTTGCAAAGGTAATACTATTTTTTTATTTGCAAAACAAAAAAGAGAATATTCTATAAAATTTGCCGTGAAAATCGTATTTTTGTACGCAAATTCAAAATACAGATTATGGAATTATCATCACTCACGGCTATATCGCCAGTCGATGGCCGCTATCGCAACAAGGTGGAAAATCTGTCGCTCTATTTCTCGGAATGGGCCCTTATCCGGTACAGGGTTCGGGTAGAAATCGAGTATTTTATCGCTTTGTGCGAGTTGCCTTTGCCACAGCTTACGGGAGTGAGTCACGACATTTTCCCGGCATTGCGCGCCATTTATGCCGATTTTACCGAGGCCGACGCGGCCAAAGTGAAGTCGATCGAGGCTGTCACGAATCACGATGTGAAAGCGGTCGAATATTTTATTAAAGAAAAATTCGATGAGCTTCACCTCGAAGCCTACAAAGAGTTTATACACTTCGGGCTCACTTCGCAGGACATCAACAACACATCGGTTCCCTTGCTGTTGAAAGAGGCTTTGCACGATTGCTATCTGCCTGTGTTGCACGAAATGCTGGCTTTGATCAACCGGTATGCCGAGGAGTGGAAAGATATACCCATGCTGGCCAAGACACACGGGCAACCGGCGTCGCCCACCCGGTTGGGGAAAGAGATTCGGGTATTTGGCTATCGGCTCGAAAAACAAATTGCTTTGCTCGAAGCGGTTCCGATGAGCGGAAAGTTCGGGGGCGCCACCGGCAATTTCAATGCCCACCGGTTTGCCTATCCCGATATCGATTGGCCGGCTTTCGGGAATCGGTTCTTAAAAGAAAGTCTCGGCATCGAGCGGGAAGAATGGACGACCCAAATCTCCAACTACGACAATTTGGCCGCCCTTTTCGATGCCCTGCGCCGTATCAATACGATAGTCATCGACCTTGACCGCGATTTCTGGCAATACATCTCGATGGAGTATTTCAAACAGAAAATCAAGGCTGGCGAGGTGGGGTCCTCGGCCATGCCTCACAAGGTGAACCCGATCGATTATGAAAACTCCGAGGGCAATTTGGGAATAGCCAATGCCATCTTCGAGCACCTATCGGCCAAACTGCCTATCTCGAGGTTGCAGCGCGACCTTACCGACTCGACGGTGTTGCGCAACGTGGGAGTCCCCGTGGCTCATACGCTCATCGCTTTCCATAGCACGATCAAAGGCTTGAACAAACTGCTGCTCAACGAGACGGCTATCTACCGAGATCTCGACCAAATGTGGAGTGTGGTGGCCGAAGGCATACAGACCATTCTGCGCCGCGAAGGCTATCCGCATCCCTACGAGACGTTGAAGGCGCTCACACGCACCAACTCGGTGGTCAATGCCGATTCGATACATGAGTTTATCAATACGCTCGACGTGTCGGAGTCGGTCAAAGAGGAGTTGCGCCGCATCACGCCCCATACCTACACCGGTTTTTAAGCGAATAAAAGCGCGAAATAGAAAGCCCGGGTGAACATTTGTCCCGGGCTTTTGTTTTTTTAAGAAGAAAATGACAACTTATTTGATTGTGAAAGAGATGAAATGGAAAATCCTTTGTATCTTTGTCCCCGAAAGGTAAAACAATCGGTATAACAATAGAAAATATGTGAATAGGCCGAGAGGCTTGATTTTATTTTTTTAATTACAAAAGTTTCTATGGAAAGCGAAAAAAGAGCTAAACGTCCGCGCATCGGAATGTCAAGCCGTGAAGGTATGACCGAGCGCTATGAAAAAGTAGAGTACAGAAGAGGTGGTGAAGAGGGACACGCCTCGTATCATGTCAATGCAGAGAAACCCCACTATCCCCGTAATAACTACGGTGAAGGCGGGAACCACTCTTACAACAACGAGCGCCCCAACAATTACAACCGTCAAGGTGGATACAATCGCCAAGGCGGGTATGGCAATAATCGCCGGAACAACAATTACAACAGCGCTCCGAGATATAATCAGGATTATAACCGCAACAACGAGGTCGGTGATGGGTTCAGGCAGTCTTATGGCGAGAATGAGCCTCAACAACGCCCGTATTACCCGAAACAAAACCGTCAGGGCGGATATAACCGTCAAGGCGGCTATGGCAATAATCGGGGAGGATACCAAAACCGTCCGCAAAACCGTCGCAATAAAAAATTTGTGCCCCGCCCACAACGCATCGAGTATGAGTTGCCCGAGGTAGACCCCAATGAACCGATACGTCTCAACAAGTATATGGCCAATGCCGGTATTTGTTCGCGTCGTGAGGCCGATGAATTTATCCAAGCCGGTGAGGTGTCGGTAAACGGCGTTCCCGTAACCGAGCTGGGAACAAAGATTACACGCAACGATACCGTCACTTTCCGGGATAAGGTGGTGACTCTCGAGCGCAAAATATATGTGTTGCTGAACAAGCCCAAAGATTGTGTGACCACATCGGACGATCCCCAAGGACGCCTCACCGTAATGGACATCGTGCGCAACGCCTGCACCGAGCGTATTTATCCGGTAGGCCGCCTCGACCGCAACACGACAGGCGTGTTGCTGTTGACCAACGATGGCGACTTGGCTTCGAAGTTGACACACCCCAAATTTATCAAGAAAAAGATATATCATGTGTGGCTCGACAAAGATGTGAGCGAGGAGGATATGCAACGCATCGCCGACGGGATAGAGTTGGAGGACGGCCCCATACAACCCGATGCCGTGAGCTATGCCAATGAAACCGATCAAAACCAAGTGGGCATCGAAATCCACTCGGGACGAAACCGCATTGTGCGGCGCATTTTCGAGGCGCTGGGCTATCGGGTGGTGAAACTCGATAGGGTCTATTTTGCCGGATTAACCAAGAAAAACCTGCAACGAGGCCGCTGGCGCTACCTCACACAGCAAGAGGTAAACATGTTGCAAATGGGCTCATTCGAATAATTAAAACCTATCACGCCCCGTACGGCAACGACCGTTCGGGGCGATGCTTAAAAAACTGTACATTTATATAGAGGAGTATGGAAACAATAAAAAGAACCAAAGTAGTCGATGCATTCGACACATCTCTTTATGGAAAAAAGATAAATGTGAAAGGCTGGGTGCGCACGCGCCGGGGCAATAAGAATGTAAACTTCATCGCGGTAAACGATGGTTCTACCATTAAGAATATACAGGTCGTGGTAGACCTCTCCAAATTTACCGAGGCCGAGATGAAACCCATTACGACCGGCGCTTGTATCAGTGTAATCGGTACTTTGGTCGAGTCGCAAGGCAAAGGGCAGCAAGCCGAGATTCAGGCCGACAGCATAGAGCTCTACGGCGGTGCCGACCCCGAAGTATATCCTTTGCAGAAAAAAGGACACACACTGGAATTTCTTCGTGAAATCGCACACTTGCGCCCGCGTACCAATACGTTCGGCGCCGTGCTTCGCATTCGTCACAATATGGCGTTTGCCATTCATAAGTATTTCAACGATAGAGGATTCTTCTACTTGCACACGCCGCTGATCACCGGTAGCGACTGCGAGGGCGCAGGAGCTATGTTCCAAGTGACCACGCTCGATTTGAACAATGTGCCCCGTACCGAGGAGGGGGCTGTCGATTATAGCGCCGATTTCTTCGGGAAACCTACCAGCCTCACCGTATCGGGACAGCTCGAAGGCGAACTGGGCGCTATGTCGCTGGGTGCGATTTATACTTTCGGGCCTACGTTCCGTGCCGAGAACTCCAACACGCCGCGCCACTTGGCTGAGTTCTGGATGGTAGAACCCGAGGTCGCTTTCAACGAAATCGAGGAGAACATGGATTTGGCCGAGGATTTCCTCAAATACCTCATTCAATATGCCCTCGACAACTGTCAGGACGATCTCGAATTTTTGTGCCAGATGTATGACAAAGAATTGATCGACCGGTTGAAATTTGTCGTCGAGAACGATTTCGTGCGGTTGCCCTACACCGAGGGTGTGAAAATATTGGAAGAGTCGGGGCACAAGTTTGAATATCCTGTTTACTGGGGCGCCGACCTGCAAAGCGAGCATGAGCGTTTCTTGGTAGAGGAGCATTTCAAGAAACCGGTAATTCTTACCGATTATCCCAAAGAAATCAAGGCTTTCTACATGAAACAGAACGACGACGGCAAGACCGTGCGCGCGATGGACGTCCTCTTCCCCCGCATCGGCGAAATCATCGGTGGGTCGCAACGTGAAGAGAATTACGACAAATTGCTCTCCCGTATCGAAGAACTGCATATCCCCATGAAAGATATGTGGTGGTACCTCGATACCCGTCGTTTCGGTACCGCTCCCCACTCGGGATTCGGCCTCGGCTTCGAGCGTTTGCTGTTGTTTGTGACAGGTATGACCAATATCCGCGATGTGATACCTTTCCCCCGTACACCGAAGAACGCCGAGTTCTAAACGAATTTTGTATCTGTGCGATAAACATGGCCGCCCGGGACAACGCCCGGGCGGCTATGCTGTTTTTACAGTTCCGGTGAAAATAAAAAAAACAGAGAGGGGGAATCCCCCTCTCTGTCGGTAGAAAAACGAATTAGAAATAGAATGTCATATAGAGCGAACCGCCCAAACTTTCGGTGCCGAAATAGATGCCGTTGTCGCCCGGAGTCTTAATGTCGGTGCGGGTCTCTACCTCGCCGAGTGTGCTGTTGTAGCCCTCGCTCTCGATATAGGTCTGAGTGCCGAAAATGTAATAAAGGCTGAGGTTGACTTCTGCGCCCAATGCGATTTTGGGAGCTACGAACCATTCGATGCCTGCGCTACCGGTCAAACCCAGATAAACATCGCTTCCGGCACCGTTCTCTTTCAAGATGCGGTAACCGTTGATAGGAGCTGCCGACATCGAGGGGAATTGAGTGGAGGTAGGCGATTGGTTGATTTCGGTAAGGGCGTTACCCCAGTTGTAAGAGCTTTTTTCATTTTGGAAAGCAAAGAGGAGGCCACCACCGAATACCCCTTGTATGCGGCGGCTGCCTTTGCGATACTCAGTACCCAGCAAAATGCTCACTCCATTGCGCTCGTAGTGAGCGCCGTCGATTACCTTGGCCTCGCTGAACGGGTTGTTCATCAAGGCTTTGTCGTCGATAGAGTAGGCTTTCTCGTTTTCGGCTGCGATAGTCAGCCCGATATTTGCCCGCAATGCCCATTCGTCGGTGAGCATATATTTACCCATAATCGAGACATTAGGCATGAGCCTGTTGTTATGGAAGTTTGTCCCGCTGGTGAAAGGGGTTCCTCCCACATGGTTCAGTTCATTGTTCCCGTTAGTCCCGTTAAAAGCGTTGCCTATGTACCGCAATATGGGGACGACATCGATACCCAATGCCCAGTCACCCTCCTCGGGGAGGTATTGTTTCTGTTCTTTATCTTCGGCCCAGAGCATACCGGGAAACAAACAGGCCGATAGTATAATGGCTATAAGTTTTTTCATAAGGTTTTATATTATTCTTCGTTAAACTCTTCTGTATCCCATATTTCTACATTATTCCAGTTGTAGTCGGTGTAAGTGCCGTCGAGTCCCGTGAATACCATAGAGGCATATACGATGCGGGTGATGTTTTCGATAGTGGGGAAGGTGAAGTTGGTGTAAACGCCTGAGTATGTGCCGCCCAATTCATAAACGCCGTCGAGTTCTTCCCATTTGGCGACTCCGGTGTAGTGAACGAAGCCCGAGTAATAGAAGCTCACCGGGACAATTGTGAGTCGTTTGAGAGTCTCGCCTTTTTCCTTAACCGGGATATTTACAGAAAATTCGCCTAAGGCGTTGGTCGTGGCGCCGAAAGTCCTGACCATGTCGCTTCCTTCCTCGGTGTAGTTATAGGTAACGGTTACGATTACATTGATTCCAGATTGAACGTCCCAATAGCGTTGGGTGTTGTCTTGATACAGTTTGCCGATACCGATTTTTCCGTTGAGGGTTTCGACTTCTCCAAATGGCTCAACAAAGTCGCGGGGCGTGAAGCTATACATGTTGTCCTTGGCTATAATGTCGCCCGGCGAAACCGTTTCTTGCATACCCGTGATATTGAAAATCACCTCTTCGGTCTCAAAGACAGGAGCGTTGTTGTTCCAGTCGGTTACCAATGTGCGTTGCCCGATAAACGAAGTCGGTTGAATGGTGATTTGGGTATTGTCTACGACCGGTATTTGAATGCTGTATTTCCCTTCGTTGTCGGTGGTCGTCTCGTAGGTTGTCATTCCTTGTGCGTTTCCATTGGGATCGAGCGAGGAATTGGCGATTTTGATGGCGACTGTTACACCGGCGGCCGGTTGTAATAATTCTTCGAATTGGTTGTTGTTGAATGCTTGTCCTTTGCTGTAACAAAGGCTACCCGTGATGGTTGCGCGTCCTTTGATGTCGTCGATCGAAAGTTCCGATTGCTCTTTGGTACAACTTGAGAGCGTGGCCACGGCCAACATAATAGCGGCCCATGACGTGAGTTTGCATAAGTGTTTCATGATAAATAAGAATTGTTAATTATTGGTTTGTAAGAATTTATGTGTTTTATAACTATCTTGTTGTATTTCGGTTATTTGTGGCGTTTAATCCTGTTTTGGATATTCCCTAAGTCCTCCTTCTTGTAGATGTTTTTAATATAAATATTTACAAGTATAAATAAAAAAGTGTAATTAACCAAATTAAACGGACGTAAAAATTCAATTAAATAGCGGGGTTTAATTATAAATATTTGGTTTTCTTTAACTTGGTGAAAAAATTTTTTTGGGGGTATGGCAGAGAAATGGTGAGGATATACTGCGTGTAAAATTAAGATAACTTATATTGTCGCGCGATACAGGGTCGAAGTGTAGATAGACTTGAACTCCTCTCCTGTGAGGCATAGTCATGTAGGAGAGGAGTATAGTGTGAGGCGCTGAAAAAGAGGGTTTTATTTACAGAAGTTTTTTCCCATTCCAGCGGAGTGTGATGGCTTCGCGCAGATAGGGCTTTATTTTTTCAAAAGACTTGGGGTCGAGGTATTTCTCCCACGAAGGCCGGGCGCGGAGCGATCCATCGGCTTCAAAGGAGAACTCTACGAGGTAGACCTCTGCGATTTGGAGAAGTTCTTTTTTTTGACTTTCTGCCAGTGTGTCGGGAATTGTGAAAAATTCGGCCGTCGGGATAGGCCGTATGTATTTCGAGACAGGGAGCTCGTTCCAAGACGGGTCGAAAACCCGTATGCGACTGTTGCCAGCCGGGGCATATACCGTATTGACGAGGACAGTGAGGGTGTCGTTGCGGTGGGTTTGGTAGAGCCTCATGTCCATTTTGCTTTTCGAGGAGAGATCTATCGATAGCGTGTTGTCTTGCAGTTTGGTCAAAGTGGCGGTTCCGCCGAGTTTGGTAGTCGATTGAGCGGTTTGCCCGGCGTGTATCAAATCGATCATGTCTTTCCTCCGGTTGACTTCGACAGAGGGCATGATCGAGTCGGGCATGGTTACCCACAGCTTTGCCACCGGTTCCAAGGCCGGCGACGAGAGTATGGCACTCAGCGAGAATATGAGCAATAGCAATTTAGATTTCATAACGATGGGTTTGATACAAAAGTAATCATTTGCATCGGTAAGCCCAAAAAACAGCCGGAAATATTGTGCCATTATCGGGTGCCGAGGTAGAGGAAGAACATACCCAGCAGTACGAGTAGCAAGTCGAGCGATTTGCTGCGGATATTCTTTTCCCGGAAGAGGATAGCCCCGGCCATGAAGCTCACCACTACGCTGCTGCGGCGCACCATCGAGACAATCGAAATCATGGAGTCGGGGTAGCTGAGGGCGTAGAAATAAACAAAGTCGGCACAGACAAGGAACAGGGAGATAAAGAATATCGAAGGGCGCCACACAAACGGGGTAGTGTGTTTGCGCCGGGGATACCACAGGAGCAACAGCACGCCGGACATTAGAATCATTTGGTAGTAGGAGTACCACACTTGCACGGTCATGCGGTCGAATCCGTGCGACATGAGGTACTTGTCGTACAGCCCGCTGGCGGCTCCGGTAATCGTGGCCATCACGATGAAGAGTATCCAAATGTTGTGCTTGAAGTCGATGCCCTCCTTCCGCCCCGAAAAAGAAAGCATGATAAACGAGACGATAGCCAGCAGCACACCTATCCATTGGTAGAGGTTGAGCCGTTCGCCAAAGATGAGCAATGCCCCTATGAGGGTGAGTATGGGCTGCGAGGCCTTGATTGGGCCGGCGATGGTGATGGGCAGGTGTTTGGTGGCGAAATAGGCGCAAGTCCACGAGGTGAGCACAAGTGCGGCTTTACCGATGATATAGAGGTGCTCGCGCAGGGTCGAGCGGGGCACATAGAAAAGAGAGTCGCGCATGAACTCGGGAAATCCGTAAGAGAGAACGATGCACGGCAGGAACAGCAGGCTGCAAAAACAAGTGTTGAGAAATAGTACGGGAATGACGGCGTTGCCGTCGAGCGATTTCTTTTTACATACTTCGTAGCAGCCTAATAGGAAGGCCGAGAGAAAAGCGAGCGATAACCACATCTGTCTTTACCTTTTTTGTCGATTGAAATCCCGTGTCGTTTGCCGGCAGTTCGCAACGGTTCGACGGGAAAACGCTCCGTCCCGGCCGAGCCGGGCGATTGCGGGTGCAAAGGTAGTTATTCTTTTCTTTTTGCATGACTCGGCCGAATGGAGATTTGTTATATCTTTTTCATAAGATAGGATGCGGTTCAGCAGAGAATAAATCGAAAACTTCGTTTTCTTTTGTCTCAGCGCTCACCTTTCGCTATCTTTGTGCGGCGTGCGAATGAGGAGGCTATTGTCTCCGATAAAAAAATGGACGTTTTTGGAATGAGAGTTTGGTGGCCGGGTAAAAGTAATCTCGGCCGGTGAAGACAAAAATATAATTTATGGAGTTGCTTTATATTCATTGGAATCCCGACCCGATACTGTTTTCGGTAGCGGGCATCGCCATACGTTGGTATAGTATCTTTTGGCTTATCGCTATTTTGGCGGGGAGTCAGGTCGTTTATAAGTTGTATAAATCCAAGGGGTTACCCCTCGATACTTTCCAAACGCTGTTCCTGTATAGTTTTCTGGGTATTTTTATCGGAGCACGGCTGGGGCACTGCCTGTTTTACGAACCGGGATACTATTTGAGCCACCCGCTCGAAATCGTTTTGCCGATACAATCCTTGCCCGGTGGAGGGTGGCGTTTCACGGGGTATGCGGGATTGGCGAGTCATGGGGGTACGTTGGGCTTGATTATCGCTTTGGCGCTGTTTTGCCACAAGACCAAGATTCACTACCTCGATATTCTCGATATGATGGGTGTCGCCGCTCCGTTGGCCGCAGGATTTATACGGCTGGCCAATTTGATGAATTCCGAGATCATAGGCATGCCCGCCGATGTGCCGTGGGCTTTTGTCTTCGAGCGGGTAGACATGCTGCCACGTCACCCGGCTCAACTCTACGAGGCATTGGCCTATTTTCTCTTTTTCTTCATTATGGTCGTAGTCGCGCGTTATAGAAAGAATCGTTGCGGACGAGGGTTTTATTTCGGGTTGTGTATTGCGCTCATTTTCTTGTTCCGGTTTTTTATCGAGTTCCTCAAAGAGCGGCAGGTCGATTTTGAAAATACATTGCCTATCGATATGGGGCAGATATTGAGTGTGCCGTTTGTCGTGTTGGGGCTCTATTTTGTGATTACGAGGTGGAACAAGCCGGCGCGATAGGCTCTCGTGTGTAACGGCAATCGGGAAGCCGGTATCCTTAAATCTCTTTCTTGAAGTAAACCATGTCGACGAGTTGTACCCCACCTTCAAAAATGGGTCGGGGATAATTGTCTGTAAAGAAATGGGGTATCCGGTGGGAATAGCCGAAGCCGCATCGCTCGTAAAAAGGCCTTGTGAGCGGCGAATCGCCTGTGCCGACTTGCAGGGTTGCTCCGGCAGGATAGCGAGTTTCTATGTATTCGATCAGTTTGCGGGCATAGCCTTGCCGTTGGAATGCCGGATAGGTGGCCAAGTTCTTGATTTCGTAGAGTTGTTCCCCTTCTTGCGTGACGACGCAGACACTTTTCAAGTCGGGGTCATATAACGCATACATTTCTCCCCGGTCGAGGTAGCGGTGTATCATCGTTTCGCTTTCATCGGCTAGTAACAGCAGGTCGAGAAAGTCGGTCTTGTGGTGAGTGATGTGTTTGATGTTCATGGGAGAGGCGTTATCGGGGCAAAAAGATGTGGTCGGGGTAGGTGATGTCGTGCAGGAATAGGGCGTTCCCGGGAACCGAGGTGCCGGCGGCGCAGCGGTCTTTTTGTTCGACGATGCGGCAAAAGCCTTCGACGGTGAGTTTGCCACGTCCCACGTCGATCAGTGTCCCCACGATAGCGCGCACCATGTTGCGCAGGAAGCGGTCGGCGGTGATGGTGAAAACCTGTTGCTCCCCCTCTCGCTCCCATCGGGCGAAAGTCACCCGGCAGTTATTGGTCTTCACGTCGGTGTGCAGTTTGCTGAAACTGGTGAAGTCGGTGTATCGGTACAACTGTTCGGCAGCCTCGTTCATCTTGTCGAAATCGAGAGTCCCCCGATAGCGGCAGGCGAAGGCTTCGAGAAAAGGCGATTTATGGTCGATAAGGTAGTATTTATAGGTGCGGCTGAGGGCGTCGAACCGACTGTGGGCCTCGGCCACGACGGGGCGTATGTCGTGTATGGCGATGTCGGGAGGCAGTATGCGGTTGAGCCTGTCGGCGGTTTCACCGGGATTTTCGAGTGGCGCCGGGGTGTCGAAGTGTGCGACCATGAGCCGGGCGTTCACGCCGGCGTCGGTGCGGCCGGCTCCTGTGACGGGCGTTTTGTGACGCAGCAGTGTGGCCAACGCTTTTTCGAGACACTCTTGCACGGTGTTGCCGTTGGGCTGTATCTGCCAGCCGTGATACCGGGCGCCGTTGAATGAGAGATAGATGAAATAGCGTTGCATGGAATGGAAAAGTGTGGGTTCTCGGAAGACCGGCCGGTCTCCCGAGAACCCATGTGAAAAGTTAGTCGTTTTCGAGATAAGTGTATCCGTAAAGTCCCGAGCGGTAGTTCGAGAGGAACTCTCGGCCTTCCTCGGGTGTGATGATACCGGCTTTCATAGACGAGGTGACCCATGTCTCTACGCTGCGCACCAGCTTTTTGGGCGAGAATTGCACATAGTCGAGAACCTCGGCTACGGTTTCGCCGTCGATGACTTGGTCTATTTCATAGCGGTCTTTGTACACGCTCACATGCACGGCGTTGGTATCGCCGAAAAGGTTGTGCATATCGCCCAAAATCTCTTGATAGGCACCTACGAGGAACACGCCTATGTAGTAGGGCTCTTTGTTGTTGAGCGCGTGTACCGACAAGTGCGAGTTGGAGCCGTGGGGCGAGATGAAGTTGTTGATTTTCCCGTCTGAGTCGCAAGTGATGTCCTGTATGGTGGCTGTGCGGTCGGGGCGCTCGTCGAGCCGGCTGATAGGCATGATAGGGAACAACTGGTCGATCGACCATGAGTCGGGCAACGATTGGAAGAGCGAGAAGTTACAGAAATATTTGTCGGGCAAGAGCTTCGATATTTTCCGTAATTCTTCGGGCGCATGTTTCATGTCCGAAGCGATTTCGCTGACTTCGCGGGCCACCGACCAGAAAAGTTGTTCGATTTGCGCCCGGGTGCGCAGGTCGAGCAATCCCAACCCGAATAGGTCGAGAGCCTCTTCTCTGATTTGCAGGGCGTCGTGCCACGATTCGAGCAAGCGGGGCTGATTCATGTTGTCCCATATTTTGTACAGTTCGTCGACCAGTTCGTGGGGATTTTCGCCCAACTCCTCTCTATCGTCCCACATCGGGAGCGATGTCGTTTCCAATACCTCGAATACGAGAACCGAGTGGTGAGCTGTGAGCGAACGCCCCGATTCGGTAATGATGTTGGGTTGCGGCAGATTGTTTTTGGTACATGCGTCGACAAGCGCCGAAACCGAGTCGTTCACATACTCCTGTATAGAGTAGTTCATGCTGCTTTCGCTCGACGAGGAGCGTGTGCCGTCATAGTCGACACCCAGCCCGCCGCCTATATCGACAAACTCTACGTTGAAGCCCATGGCTTGGAGTTGCACATAGAATTGCGAGGCTTCTTTGAGTGCGTTTTTAATGCGGCGTATCTTGGTGATTTGGCTGCCTATGTGGAAATGAATGAGTTTGAGGCAGTCGCTCATTTTGGCTTTTCCCAGAAAATCGAGGGCGTCCAACAATTCGCTCGAATTTAGCCCGAATTTGCTGCCGTCGCCACCGCTTTCTTCCCATTTCCCGCTGCCCGAGCTGGCCAGTTTAATGCGGATTCCGATGTTGGGGCGTATTTTCAATCGTTTCGAAATATCGGCGATAAGCCGCAATTCGTTCAGTTTTTCCACCACAAGGAAGATGCGGCGCCCCATTTTCTGCGCCAAGAGCGCCAGCTCGATATAATTCTCGTCTTTGTATCCGTTGCAGATGATGAGAGAGTTCTCGTCGGTGTTGATGGCCAGCACGGCATGCAATTCGGGTTTCGACCCGGCTTCCAGCCCGATATTGAACTTCTTTCCATGGCTCACGATTTCCTCGACAACCGGTCGCATCTGGTTCACCTTGATCGGGTAGATGATGAAGTTTTTAGAGGTATATCCATACTCCTCGGCCGCCTGCTGGAAGCACTTGGATATTTTCTCGATGCGGTTGTCGAGAATGTCGGGGAAACGCAGCAGCACAGGCGAGGTTACATCGCGCACTTGCAATTCGTCCATCAACTCTTTCAAATCGACCGAGGCATATCCTTCCCGTGGGGTTACGGCTACATGCCCTTTCTCGTTGATCGAAAAATATTTCAGACCCCAACCGTTAATGTTGTACAACTCGGCAGAGTCTTCGATACGCCATTTTCTCATCCTTTGTAAATGAATAAATTTAGGGTTTCTATCAAAAAAAATTACAGGCTACAAAAATAGGGATAATAATTGAATCGAGAAAGCCGAAAAGGGTGTAAAAACAAGATAAACACAAGTCGTGATAATGACAAGCGTTATATTCATGATGTTATACGTTTCTATTCCTTTCGCTATAATATTCTTTTCGCCCACAAACAACACATCGTTATACCCCTCTGTGGCTACACCAATTCATTGAAATATCTCAAATAAGGTTATATCGTTACAAACTTTTTCGCGACATTCGTTTTTACGGCTGGTGATAATATGTTGCCGGGAGAAATAGACCTATGGGTGTTTATAGAGAAGAAACGCAGGATTGAAAGCCGTGCGGTGTCAGTTTTGTGCCTTTTGTGAAATTAATAAAAAAAAGAGGTGTCGATGTGTTTTTTATATCTTTTATTGGTAGCGGAAGTCGGTAAAAAGTGTATCTTTGCGGCAGAATTTACTAACCAATAATTTATAAAATAAGATGGTAAGCTACAAAGATTTAGGATTGGTAAACACCAAAGAGATGTTTGCCAAGGCTATTAAAGGCGGATATGCTATTCCTGCTTTCAACTTCAATAACATGGAACAGTTGCAGGCAATTATTAAAGCTGCCGTAGAGACTAAGTCGCCTGTGATTCTGCAAGTATCGAAAGGCGCTCGTAACTATGCTAACCAAACGTTGCTTCGTTATATGGCACAAGGCGCTGTGGAATATGCAAAAGAGTTGGGTTGCGAGCATCCCCAAATCGTGTTGCACCTTGACCACGGCGATTCGTTCGAATTGTGCAAATCGTGTATCGACATGGGCTTCTCGTCGGTGATGATCGACGGTTCTCACCTGCCCTATGAAGAGAATGTGGCTTTGACGAAAAAAGTAGTGGATTATGCTCACCAATACGATGTAACGGTAGAGGGCGAGCTGGGTGTATTGGCCGGTGTCGAGGACGAAGTATCGGCAGAACACCACACTTATACCAACCCCGAAGAAGTAATCGATTTTGCTACCCGCACGGGCTGCGACTCGTTGGCTATCTCGATAGGTACTTCGCACGGTGCTTATAAATTCAAACCCGAGCAATGCCATGTAGATCCCAAGACCGGTCGCCTTGTTCCTCCTCCTTTGGCATTCGACGTGTTGGACGCCGTGATGGAGAAACTTCCGGGATTCCCCATCGTATTGCACGGTTCTTCGTCGGTTCCCCAAGAGGAAGTCGACACGATCAACAAATACGGAGGCAAACTCGACGCCGCTATCGGTATCCCCGAAGAAGAGTTGCGTAAAGCTGCCAAATCGGCTGTTTGCAAAATCAACATCGACTCCGACAGCCGTTTGGCCATGACTGCCGCTATCCGTAAAGTCTTCGCTACGAATCCTGCCGAATTTGATCCTCGTAAATATCTGGGTCCGGCTCGTGACAACATGGAGAAACTCTACGTTCACAAAATCGAGAACGTGTTGGGTAGCGCCGGCAAATTGTAATCGATATATGGACCATGCCCCCGTTGAAAGGGGCGGGACAAAAATACATTTCCCTCGGTAAGAGCCGTCTTGCCGAGGGTTTTGTTTTTAAGGAAAGAGCATCATTCCTTTTGTCCTCCCTGTGGAGGGGTTTAAATTTTCCTTTTCTTTTCCCGCAAAAGAAAAGGGAAGGAAAAGAAAAGAAAGCTCCCGGCTGATGTACGAAAGCGGAAAAATAGCCTTCGAGAGTCGGGGGAAAAGAACTCGCCGGGCGCGCCGGTTATCGGACGCTCTCATGCGCAACTGATCCGGGCGAAAAGACCGAGCCGAACGGCTCAGACAACTTTTCCCCTTGGTCGCCTCTCTTCGTCATTTTTCTTTATCGCTTTCTCCCATAGGCCGGATTTCAAGGACTTCACCCCTGCGTTTGCTGTAAATACAAGGGATAGTTTTAAATTCCTCCCCTGTGTTTTGCGAAGCAAAATATAGGGGAGGTGGCACGCAGTGACGGAGGGGTTTAAACATTCATATCCAGAAGGAGAACGGGTTGAGAAAGGAGAGTTGATAGTCTTGGTAGAAATCGGTTGATTGGTTTTTAATTGATAAAATTAGTTAAAAATAATTTGTTGGATTTGTTTTATTTATACTTTTGTTGATATTATATAAA
>CALUFO010000030.1 GCA_944320015.1 uncultured Barnesiella sp.
CTTGCATGTGTTAGGCCTGTCGCTAGCGTTCATCCTGAGCCAGGATCAAACTCTTCGTTGTATATCTTATTTTTCTTTTTTCTATACCTTCGAATTTCCCCGGCCGAAATTGACTTCGCTCTTTCTCTTGTACTACTCTTCTTTCCAGTCTTTTCAATGAACTTTGCCTTCCGCCTCGCGCCGGCCTGACCGGCCCTTCCGTTCGGCGAAAGTGTTGCAAAGTTACACCCTTTTTCCCTTTCCCTCCAAATTTTTTACCCTCTTTTTTTGAGAAAATTTTTAAATATTTGCAGACTCCTATCTCAACCTTTTTATTTTCTGTTTGTTACAATTTACTATTCGTTCTATATTTTTGCACGAAGACGGTCATTTGAATATGGGAAACCGATTCTCTATTACAACAATTTAAAGCGTAATCGCAGTATATTGTCTTTAAAGTCGTGGCTGATGATTTTGAATGTACCTATTTCGGACGTGTTTTCGACATGACGCCCGATGCAGAGACATTCGTCATAATCGCCTACCTTAACAATGCGAAGGGTCTCGGAGGCATTGTCGGGCAATCGCCGCAAATCGAATCGAGACCGAGCCTCCTCTTGTGTGATATATTCGGTAGTCACCGGCAATCGGCTTTGAATCACTTGATTGACACAAGTCTCGATTTGCTGGATATCGGCGTCGGTAGGCGGATGGGGGAAATTGAAATCGAGTTTGCTCTTCTTCCTTTCTATATGAGCCGACACAGCTCTTCCACAGCCAAAAAGGCGAATCATCGTTTGGTTGAGAATATGCTCCGTGGTGTGCATAGGAGGATATTCTTCTTTATTATGTTCGTTGAGTGTTGGTTGTTGAGTCATATCTTTATACTATATATACTAAGGTGAATAACGTTATTTTCAATGCCATGCATCGACCGCCATTATTTCAGCAGGAAATCGTACCGAAAAGAAACCAGCACCCGGGTAAACTGTATATTATCGTTCAACGGGATAGACAACTCGGGACGTATCCATAACTTACGAGCCCGAAACAGGAATCCCGGAACAATGCGATGTTCCACCATACGATACTCGGGGATATTGGTCACATCGACTACAACCGAGGCTTCTTGAACAATACGGCAAGCGGCATGAACCGTATAACAGGTGTTATACCCTATTCCCGAATCGTACAGAGGCATTATCCCTGCGCCAAATTCCACCCGGCCAATAACCTTGTCCACCCCTATCCGCAATCCGCAATCGAAATAACGTCCGGTATAATTGGCCCCCGCAAAGGCATCGGCCGAGAAGTTGACACCCCATATTCCCGTATCGTGGCGAAAGCCTCCGTTCGCCCGAATATATTGTTCCTCTGGGTTGCGTATCCACAATGTGTTTTCCAATCCTACCGACCAATATTTCGCCTGATAGCCGAGGAACACATATTTATTGTTCCTCAACCCGACAAAAATCGATCGGGACTGTATCGAGTCGTTTTGAGCCCACCCGCTCAAAAAGGATATTATCCCTATTACCGATAATAAAAATCTTGCTTTCATAATACTTGCGACAATCTTTTGCTTAGGATATTATACCCCAAATCGTTCAGATGCAACCCATCTAACGAATAATTCATGTTTAACTTGCCTTTATATAGAAAATCGTCATGCACATCGACAAACACACCGTTGCTTAATTCATTTACCATCTGTGACAATGCAAAGTTCATTTCTTCGATACAGAGGTTCAACCCGGGAGCATCGCTATCGAAATTACGAGGCAAAATCGATATGACAAATACTTTACGGGGAGCCAATGTCTCGATAGTGAGCCTATACTCCTCGACAAAATCCTCGATGGCCTGCCCCCTCGTGCTTTCGTTGACAATCTCTCCCAGATTGTTTGTCCCTACTAACACAACGACATCTTTATCACGATAATCGAGATTCCAAGTGAGAATATCTTCAAGTCGGGCGCCACTCACGCCGTCGTTCCGAACGACATAAGTAGGGAACGCCTCTCTCACGTCCCACCCGGCGACCAACGAATCGCCCACGAAATACAATTCTCCCTCGGGCTCGCCGGAACAAGCCCCCAATGCCGAGAGCAAAAGCACTGCAACTCCCCTCAGCATCCTATTTTCCCAACTCCAACTCATTTGCTTTATCTTTTACTTTTTTATAAAAATCACTTTCTTGTATTTGCTTTATGAATATCTCGGTATAAATCCTGCCAAAAGCGAGCCCTTGCGCCAAAATCGGGTTCGAGACCGCTCCATACACAACGCCGAGAGATATGTAACCAATGTACTTGTCAACAACAACAAGGCATACACAGGCTCCCAGCACATATAAAAATAATAACTCGACAGGAGTAAAAATATGGTTCTCCCTTTGAGACTCGGCAACAAAAAATAAACCAAGCACACTATCGGGAAAAACACAATGAATTCTAAGGAATTAAACAGCACAACACTAATTCTTTAATTTGACAAGCAGATAATTATGCCTACAAATGTAATACTAATTAAGAAAATGGATAGATATTTTATTTCAAAATCATACATCTTTTCGCCCAATTTACTCTTGGGTAATAATGCCCCAAGGCTAAAAAATGGTTAAATTTTTCTGCTCCCCTGTGTAATATCGAGCGTTATTTTTGTCTTTTAATAGAGAGAAACCTTAAAAACACACATCTTATTATTATGCGACACAAAATTTTCATTCTGTCACTGTGGTTCTTTGCCCATTCGATTTTCACCTATTCCCAAAAGACTCAATCACTCCCTTATAAGAATAAAGACCTCCCTATCGAAGAGCGGGTGGAGGATTTGTTGAGCCGCATGACTCTGGACGAAAAGATCGCCCAAATACGGCATATCCACTCGTGGGATATTTTCAACGGACAGGTATTGGACGAAACGAAATTGACGACTTTGGCAGGAGACATTTCGTGGGGATTTGTCGAGGGCTTCCCGCTCACCGGCGAGAATTGTGCCAAGAACATGTATCCCATACAAAAATATATGGTCGAGAAAACCCGGCTGGGAATCCCTATCTTCACCGTCGCCGAGTCGTTGCATGGCGTCGTGCACGACGGGGCTACCATATTCCCACAGAATATCGCTTTGGGCAGTACGTTCGAGCCGAGGTTGGCTCGTGAAAAAGCGCGAATGATCTCCGACGAACTGCACAATTTGGGATTCAAGCAAGTGCTGGCTCCTTGCATCGACGTGGTGCGGGAACTACGTTGGGGTCGTGTGGAAGAGTCTTATGGAGAAGACCCCTATTTATGCGGGCTTTTCGGCATCGAAGAGACCTCGGGATACCTCGAGAGTGGCATATCTCCCATGCTGAAACATTACGGTCCGCACGGGAACCCGTTGAGCGGATTGAACTTAGCCTCGGTTGAATGTGGATTGCGAGATTTGCACGAGATCTATCTCAAACCGTTTGAAATGGTTGTGAAGAATACCGGCATATTGGCGGTCATGTCGACCTACAACTCGTGGAATCGTGTTCCCAATTCGGCTTCCCACTATTTACTCACCGATATTCTCCGTGACCAATGGGGATTCAAAGGCTATGTATATTCCGACTGGGGAGCCATCGAGATGCTCAAAACCCTGCACTTCACCGCACGCAATTCGTCGGAAGCTGCTATGCAGGCTATTTCGGCCGGACTCGATGTCGAGGCTTCGAGCGAATGCTATCCGTTCCTGAAAACACTCATCGAAAAAGAACAATTCGACGAAGAGATTCTCAATACGGCCGTACGTCGAGTCCTCTTCGCCAAGTTTGCCATGGGACTCTTTGAAGATCCCTACGGAGAGCAATACAAAGGGCGGGGCCGTCACACTCCCGAGAGCATACAATTGGCTAAAAGAATCGCCGACGAGTCGACCGTATTGCTGAAAAATGAGAACCGTCTGCTCCCGCTCGATGTCAACCAGATAAAATCAATCGCCGTCATAGGCCCTAACGCCGACCAAGTCCAATTCGGCGATTATAGTTGGAGCCGCAGCAACAAAGACGGTGTTACCCCTTTGCAAGGTATTAAAGATAGAGCCGGCGACAAAGTGACAATACGCTATGCCAAGGGGTGCAGTCTCACGTCGTTGGAGACTTCGGGTATCGCCGAGGCCGTCGAAGCGGCTCGCCAGAGCGATGTCGCCATTATTTTCGGCGGAAGCGCAAGCGCGGCGCTCGCCCGCGACTACAAGAGTTCGACCTGCGGCGAAGGGTTCGACCTGAACGATTTGAATCTCACCGGAGCCCAATCGCAACTCATTCGCGAAGTCTATCAAACCGGGACACCGGTCGTGCTCGTACTGGTTACCGGCAAACCTTTTGCCATCGAATGGGAAAAGAACAATCTTGCTGCCATTCTCGTCCAATGGTATGCCGGCGAGCAAGCGGGCTATTCAATAGCCGATATCCTGTTTGGCAACGTAGTGCCTTCGGGGCGGCTTACTTTTTCTTTCCCCCGCAGCACAGGTCACTTGCCGGTCTATTACAACTACCTGCCTTCCGACCGTGGTTTCTATCATAATCCGGGGAGTTACGAAGCTCCGGGACGAGACTATGTATTTTCTTCGCCCACAGCGCTATACCCCTTTGGATACGGACTTTCATATACTTCGTTTGTTTACAAAAACCTTTCTACCGATAAAGACAAATACTCGCTGGCCGACACCATTCGCGCCGCCGTCGAGGTCAAGAACACGGGCGAATATACCGGAAAAGAAGTGGTTCAACTATATGTGCGCGACAAAGCCAGCACCTATGTGACTCCCGTGAAACAATTGCGCGACTTCCAAAAAATAGAACTGGCTCCGGGCGAAAGCCGCACCGTACACCTCGATGTCCCCATTGCCGATTTATATCTGGTAGACGAGAACAATCGCCGGTTTGTCGAAGCTGGTGAATTTATCATCGAAGTGGGTCAATCGGCCGAGAATATCATTCTCTCGAAAACAGTCGTGGCCGGCGAACCTTCAACAATCGGCGATGATGAAATCGTCGCCCCGAATGTCAAAGAAAGTTCCCAACGCATACAAGTCAGAGGTGAAGTCCGCGACATACAAGCGACCCTCGTTCCCGGCATGCAAGTAATTGAACGAAGCACCGGGAAAACCATCGCCGTCACCGACGACCGTGGCCAATACCATGTGACAACAGGAAATCACGAATACCTTATTTTCAAAAAACCGGGATACCGCACCACCGAAATCGAAATCAACAATAGAGATGTTATCAATATGACCGTAAACTACGGAGAAAACTAATTACAACCGTTGTAGCACAGAGGAAGAATTTCTAAGATTGATGACTCGCTATCGGCGGCGGGAGCGATTCAGTTCGCTCAATGCCCGGTCGACGACGGCATCACCCCCCTTTTCATAAAAGTCGGCCGTTTGCTCGACTTCTATATCCGGGACAATGCCTTCACCGATGAAGACTTCACCATCGGCTGTCCACTCGTATTTTGTACAGATCGACGCATAGACTCCATACCCGAGTTCTATTTGAATGGGATTCCCGGTACTCCCGGCGGTGGGAGTACCGATAATGGGCCCGCGAGCGGCACTGCGAAATGCCACACAAAAATTTTCGGCCGACGAGAAAGTTCCCCCGTTCACCAACAAAGCCATCGGCTTTTTATAGACCGGCTTGTTCCTGACCGGCTGCAACGACCGGGGTTGACTGCGATAAAACGCAGGATCGTAATTCCACGAGGCATGCGCCGCCACATACATGGGAGAACTCCATGCGCCCATGCGAACCGGTCTGTCCGTAAAATGACTCATGATGTAATCGGCATATCCCGAATTACCCCCGCCATTATTGCGCATATCGACAATCAGAGCGTCGGTCTCCAAAATTCGCTCATACAGGTTGTCAAATAGCCGCGTGTAATTCGAACCCATGAAAGAGTTGATAACCAAATACCCCACATTGTTTTCAAGCAACTCAAACGCCATTACCGAACCGGGATCTGGCTCGATGTCCCATGGGATATTACGGTCTTCCTCTACGGTAAAGACTTTCCCGGCTGTATCCCGAAAGTAATTCGAGAAACTTTGTCGGAGCGTGCTTTTGTCAAACTGAAACTATTGAAAGGAGCTATCTCAGTCCATTGCGGAGTCGACGACGAGAGTTGCGATGCCACATGCCGCCGACCGTAGTCCAACACTTGTTCGCCGTCGATTTCCAGAATCTCGCACCCTTTCGCCACACCCTGCCGGGCAAGAACCGAACTACGCACCTCCGTGACGAATACCCGGTCGCCCACCCGGACGGTCGTCATCGGGAAAGGCCTGATCCATGTGCGACTGTCGCCCATATTAGCCCGATAGATATAAGTGTGCCCATCGCCCAATTTCATACAAAGGCGTTGCAGGCCGTCGACAAATGCTTCGTCGCCTTCCAACTCGACCAATGCCGGCAACGAAGCACGGCAAAGACTATCCCAATCGAACGGCAGGGTCGCATATTGGGCATAATTGTACTTGACTTCTGTCTGTAATCGACCCACGATAAAGGCTTTTTCCGCACGGGACAACTCCTGCCCAAAAGCAGTGAGCGCAGGGAGCAAAAACAGCAAAACAAAAAATTTCTTCATAAGGCTCAAGAATATTCTATGAAACAAAAACAGTGAAAGGTGAGCGCAGAAACAAATGTGAAACGAAGTTTTCAAATTTGAATTTTACCGAGCCACATCCTACTATCTGCAACAAAGATAGTGGAAAATCCCCACATTTTCACCTCCACCTTTTTTACATTTCGGCTACATTGAAAATATAGTTTTCACTTGCTTCTGCACCCGCCTTTCTGTATCTTTACCGAAAATATTTGCGATATGGAAAAAGAGAACTATTCGCACAAGGTTCCCGGCTGGTTCAAAGTGCTGCTACTGGTAACCGCCCTGCCTGTCTTCACATGGCCATGGCTTATGAGCCGGGCGACCGAGGTGTTTAGCGAAAACGATATGGCCGACAGCATGCCGTGGACACTGGTCATGCTGCTGCCTCTTTATGTGGTCTTGTCGACATGGATTAGCTATCGAGTCTATGCCTCGCGCCCCGAAGTCTCGTGGATTTTGCAAGGTGTGCAAATTTTGGTCTATGGAGCCATGCTCATGCTGGTTGCATAGTGCCCCTACTCACGGATTATACAGGTCGGGATTGGAAAAGTTGATTATCTCCATTACCATTTCGTAGGCTTGCCGAGCCGGGCTCTCGGGATTAATTTCGACCGCTTTCAGAAAATTCTCGATAGCCTTTTTCCAATCTCCTTGTTTCCAAAAAAGCGAACCTTTGAGGTAATAGGCGGCATCGTCACGCAAGTCGCAGGCGAGACGCTCTTCGAGATGAACGAGCGCTTGCTCCAGCTTGTTTTCTTCGATAAGGCGGTTTATATCTTCTATGGAAATCATACTGTTTCGATTTAGCGGAATACAAAGATAAGATGAGATTAAAAAATAAAAAAGTTGTAATATAAAATTTTGAATGTACCTTTGTCCCTTGAAATTAAAAACATTCAAAAAAATTATGTCTACTTATACCGAAGATGCTCGTAAGGTGACAACTCACCGCTTGATGGAAATGAAACTCCGCGGAGAAAAAATTTCGATGCTCACCGCCTACGATTATTCAATGGCGACCCTTATAGATCAAGCCGGAATCGACGTGATTCTGGTAGGCGACTCTGCCTCCAACGTCATGGCAGGCAACGTGACCACATTGCCTATCACTCTCGATCAAATGATTTACCACGGCAAATCGGTAGTCCGCGCCGTGAAACGCGCGTTGGTCGTAGTCGATATGCCATTCGGGTCGTATCAAGGAAACGCCAAAGAGGCGGTCGCCTCGGCTATACGCATCATGAAAGAAACTCATGCCGACTGCGTAAAGATGGAAGGCGGAGCCGAAATAAAAGAATCGGTCGAACGTATCCTCAGCGCCGGTATCCCTATCATGGGGCATTTGGGATTGACCCCTCAATCGATCAACAAATTTGGCACTTACACGGTGCGCGCCCGCGAAGAGGCCGAAGCCAACAAACTAATCGAAGACGCTCACCTGCTCGAAGAGATTGGCTGCTTTGCTCTCGTCCTCGAAAAAATACCCGCGGCTTTGGCCGCCCGGGTAGCCCAAGAGCTGACGATTCCCGTTATCGGTATCGGCGCCGGCGGCGGTGTCGACGGCCAAGTGCTCGTGATGCACGACATGTTGGGAATAAACAAAGGGTTCTCGCCTCGATTTCTGCGCCGATACGCCGATTTAAGCACAATCATCACCGAGGCCGTACAGTCCTATGTGAAAGATGTAAAAACCCGAGATTTCCCCAACGAGAAAGAACAATATTGATACGTCGCGCCTCACAAGAGGCCGATGTTTTTGTTGAACTCATCGACACGCACCTCTGCACACCATGGTAAAAGACCGCAACTATTCCCTCGATCTGCTGCGCGTTGTCGCCTGCTATTTGGTGATACAGCAACACACCAGCGAGTTTTATTATATTGGCGAACAAGGCAGTGTCGTCGCCGGTAGCAACACATTTTGGATAGGCATCATCACCTCACTGTGCCGCTCGTCGGTACCTTTGTTTGTCATGTTATCGGGGTTCTTGTTGCTCCCAATGCAAGGCGGTATCTCCGACTTTTTCCGCAAACGGTTCACCCGCATCGTCTACCCCTTCGTCGCATGGTGTATCCTATACGCCGGCTACTTTGTGCTGACACGGGGCGAATCGGTGGGCGACATGTTTGTGCATATCCTGCACATACCCGTCAATTTCGGGTGCGAAGTGGGTCATTTATGGTATATCTATATGCTGATAGGGCTTTACTTGGTTACTCCCATTATCTCGCCGTGGCTCGAGAGAGCGTCCAAACGAGAATTGGAAGGTTATTTGGGACTTTGGGTGCTCACCACTTTCCTGCCCTATATCCACACAGTCTACCCCGAAGTGCTGGGCGAAGCCTTTTGGAACGACACCCCCCTGCTCTACTATTTCACCGGGTTTATCGGCTATTTCATACTGGGCTACTACCTGAAACGATACGGCTATCCCTCGGTGGCGCTCTCGTGGATACTGCTCATCGCAGGTTATATCGTCACAGCCACTGTATTCTGCTCTCGTATCGACACGGTAGCCACGATTCCCGAATTGGAATTGAGCTGGAGATTCTGCTCGGTCAACGTGATGATGATGTCGCTGGGACTCTTCTCGCTCATCGGGAGGATAAAACTCAACGGCTCTCGCCGGGGCACACAACTCCTTGCCGACATATCGATCAAGAGCTACGGCATGTATCTGGCTCACATCATGCTGCTCAACCTCTATTACGGGTTATTCAGTCCACTCTTCGAGGCCGCCTACATCACCATTCCGATTATAAGCGTGTGTACATTCATCACGGTCTATCTGCTGGTGAAAGTACTCTCGTGGCTGCCCAAGAGCAAATACCTCATCGGATAAATACTACTTCGACGCCTGCCGGTCTTTGAGCAAGTCTCTGATTTCGGCCAGCAGTTTCACCTCGGCCGAAGGCTCGGGAGCCACTTGCGAAACGGGCGTCTCGGACTTCTTCCGCTCTGTCAACTTCGTCAACATCTTGATAAACAAGAATATCGAAAATGCGATAATCAGGAAGTCGAAAGTCACCTGCAAAAAATTACCGTAATTGAGCGTGACGGCAGCCTGTTCCACCCCATCGACCGTGCGGGCGGGCTTCATCACCCACTTCAAATCGGTGAAATTGACACCACCTACCACCAATCCCAATATCGGCATGATGAGATCGGCCACCACCGAAGAGACGATTTTGCCAAATGCACCACCGATAATCACACCCACTGCCATGTCAATCACATTGCCTCGCATGGCAAATTTTTTGAAGTCTGTCCAAAAAGAAGTTTTCATAACCCTACGAATTAATAATATTTAGATAGATTACTCACATTCAAGAGAATGCAAATAAAGAAATTTTTCTTTTATTTTCACATTCGCATACACAGTATTCAAAAAAAATATATACCTTTGCATCGCTATTTCAAAGGAAAGTACAACTTATGAAATACAAAATAGCCTTTTTGCTGGTATGGCTCGCATTGATGAGCGGTTGCGCCACCCCTTGCGGCTGTTAAACATTTCCACAAATGTAAGTGTTTTTCAGATAGCAAGAAAAAAGGCACGAGAAAAGGAGAGATTATTATTATTCAATAAACACTTAAAGTTTTATTACAATGATTAAAGTAGGTATCAATGGTTTTGGCCGTATCGGACGTTTCGTATTCCGTGCAGCACAAACAAGAAACGACATTCAGATCGTAGGTATTAATGACCTTTGCCCGGTTGACTATCTGGCATATATGTTGAAATACGACACTATGCACGGTCAATTCGACGGAACAATCGAAGCTGATGTTGAAAAAAGTCAATTGATTGTAAACGGAAAAACGATTCGTGTTACAGCCGAAAAGAACCCCGCCGATCTGAAATGGAATGAAGTAGGCGCCGAATATGTAGTAGAATCTACCGGCCTTTTCTTGACCAAAGAAAAAGCTCAGGCTCACATCGAAGCCGGTGCTAAATATGTAGTGATGTCGGCTCCTTCGAAAGACGACACCCCCATGTTTGTTTGCGGTGTAAACGAAAACACCTATGTAAAAGGTACTCAATTCGTTTCTAACGCTTCTTGTACGACCAACTGCTTGGCTCCTATCGCCAAAGTATTGAACGACAAATTCGGTATCCTCGACGGTCTGATGACTACCGTTCACTCGACTACCGCTACTCAAAAAACCGTTGACGGTCCTTCGATGAAAGACTGGCGTGGTGGCCGTGCCGCTTCGGGCAACATCATTCCTTCTTCTACGGGCGCTGCCAAAGCAGTAGGCAAAGTAATCCCCGCTTTGAACGGCAAATTGACCGGTATGTCTATGCGTGTTCCGACTTTGGACGTTTCGGTTGTTGACTTGACTGTCAACTTGGCCAAACCGGCTACTTATGCCGAAATCTGCGCCGCTATGAAAGAGGCTTCGGAAGGCGAATTGAAAGGTATCCT
>CALUFO010000031.1 GCA_944320015.1 uncultured Barnesiella sp.
TACCCTCTTTTTTTGAGAAAATTTTTAACGCTCACCTCAACTCGTTAAATACCTGCCGGTTATATCTTAACTTTTTTTCTTTGCCAGCCTTCATTCATTTCGAAAGTATCAACCTCCTCCGAAAAGAATGTTGGTTATTCTTTCAAAAAAACAACGTCGGCAGAAAAGAATCCATTCCTCCCCTCTTATCAACAGGGATACCAAATATGATTAGGGAATAGCCGAGATTACCAAAGTGACATTTGAGATGAGTCGATTTGCTGTGTTTTCTTTTGCGCCAATGCGGCCTGTTCCTCGGCTTCGCGTTTTTTCTTTTCTTCTTCTTTTCGCTTGGCTATCATTTCGGGGGTATCGGGTCTTGTGGGAATCAACCAATTATCGCTAAATGTATCGAAATCGGGGAAATTGTCGTCTGCGGGGTCTTCGATGACTTGCTGTTTCCGCCCTTCGTTTGCCGCTGGATTTGGCACTTCTTCAACCGATTGGAGTTGCTCGCCTACCGGCTCGACCGTTTTCTCTTGCGTCTTTGAAGAGATACCGGAGCCGCCGCTCTCTTGCTCCATATCGAAATCGATGACTGTCGATTCGGTTTTTTTATCGTCGATAAACGCATCGACGGACGGCTCATTCAAAGAAGGCGACCCGGGAGCCGATGCCGCACTCTTCAACTCATCGATTTGCGACAACAGTTCCTGCCGTTGATTGCGCAAAGCCGCAATCATCGTATTGGCTTTCTCCAAATCGGACTTTAACGTCTCAACCTCTTGCCGGTCGACTTGTGCCCCTTTTTCTTGGCGTTCTTGCTGTTGTGTCAATTCTTCCAAACGGGAGTGCAAGCGCTTGTTCTCGTCTTCAACAGCTTGGAGCGATTTCGAAAGCTGGGCTATCTTCTCGTCTTTCGCCGCTTTGATTTGCTCGAATTGTTGTAATTTGGCTTCGACCTCTTCGACGACTTTCAATCCGTTTTGAGCTTCGGAAAGCTCGGCTTCAAGTGCTTGTATCTGTTTTAACTGTTGCGCTATTTTTTCTTCCTGTCTACTCAACTCCTGCCCGGCAGTATCGCACTTAGCCGCCCATTCGCTTTCTTTTTCCTGAGCTTGCGAAAATTCGGCTCGCGCCTGCCGCAATTCTTCATGTAGACTTTCTATAAGGGCGACATTGTCGTCGTGTTTTTTGAGCTCGCCTTGCAGGCGAGAAATCTCGGTCATCGCCGAATCCAACTCTTCTTGATGAACCGTAGAGACTTTCAACTTATTGACCAGACTTTTGTTCTCCAACTCGAACTGTTCTTTCTCGGCCTCTAACGTTGCTATGCGAGTTTCCAGTTCGTGGACTTTCTCGGAAACGGCTCGTTTCTGCCGCTCGGCGCTCAACTGGGCATTCTGCATGACATTGCGCTGCTCTTCCAGTTCTTTCATTTTAGCCCGCATATCCTCTACCTCTTGTGTCAAGGCTTGATGTTTTGCCTCCCACTGGCGAGCCATGAGGCTGCGGGAACGCTCGTTCACCTCGGTGACAAATTGTTTAAACGAGTCGCCCAAATGTTCGAAAAGGTATTTTTTCTCGGCCTCTTTATCCAATGCAGCCAACGCATAATCGGGCAATGATCGATTCAACAACTCGGCCAGCACTTCGAGTAGAGCGTGCGGTAATTGCATTTCTTCATTTGCTTCGCCGCCGGCCGTCTCCGGGAACGGGGTCACAGGAGCCTCGTCGGTTGATTCTTTGTCCCTGAGGCACGCATTTGTAATATTCTCGGCTGTATAGGGATGCGTCTCTGCTTCGTTATCTTCGCCCGAAAAGCCAAGCGCTTTTATCGTTTTCTTAAATATCGACATAACTTACTCTTCTTTTTTATTTACATTGGGTTCTACACCCGGCTTGGTAACCAATCCTTTCCCTTTGCGCCCATTTATTTCTATCAGGACCGAGGTGTCGAATTTGACTATTCTCAAAGAGTCCGACTCGTACACCGCAGGAAGTGAATCCAAATATTCCTCATCGTAGTAACCATCTCCGGCAAATGAGTTTACCGTGAAATAGCCCACTCCAAACGAAGTGAGGTTCTGGAAAAAATGAGTTCCTTGGCTGGGCTCTATCCTGTAATTATCGAGCGCCGACTCTACAATGAGCCTTGCAGCCGATATATGCGGCCACTTGACAGGGATTCCCAAAGCGTAATCGCTCGACCCCCAGCGCCCGGGTCCTATGAGGATATAATATTCTTTCCGCTCGGTAAAGGTACGATTTATTTTTTCTATTTCCCTCGCAATATTCACATTATTCGAGGGTTTGAAGCTACTTGACTTCACATATACGATGTGATTGACATTGTCCATCACGCCGTGCCCCAACGCCGTATTGCTTTTCAAAATGGTTTTTTCGTCGGGTAAATCCATCACTTCGTCGCTAAGCATTTCTTTCATATCGACTATGGGTCTTATCTGCAACCAATAGACCGTGCCGGGAGCATTGGAGTCGTTTGTGAGGTTTCCCGCAAACTCGATTTCGACGGGACGTCCCATCTCGCGGCTACCCACCGTGAGCATGGAATCGAGAATATTTGCCAGCGGGAAGGCATTATGCTTCAATACATTGGCAAAAGTCACCACCTTGCGCCCTCCCTCGTAATAGCCGTCGCGTATCATTTGGTCGACAGGGTCATAGGTAGATACCATCAGCCGCAGGGAGTTATCCTTTTCGGCATCGCGAATAGAGAGCTTCAACAGATTGAATCCATCGTCGATCGAGAAAGGTTTTTCGCCCCGATTCATATCCAGCGCATAGAACCGTGTCTGAGTATCTCGCAAAGCCAAATCCAACGTACTTGTTTGCAATATTTTATTGGGGTGTCGAGGGGAAAACCTCAAACTGCGCCCACCGTCGACGATGTATTTTCCCAACCCGATAGCTAAATCGACCACTCCGTCTTCGGCCTTCTCGTCATTAATGGGATAGTAATTGATGGAACGCCCCACCCCTGCAAACGAGGGATAATAGCGATCGCCATACCGGGTGCCGACAACTTCCTGCAAAATAATGGCCATTTTTTCTTGGTCGATCACATTCGACGTGGCTGTCATATAGGCCTTGCTATCGGCATAGAACACCGAGGCATATACCGCCTTAATAGCGTCTAACAACAAGCGTAGCATCTCTTCCTTGTCGTCCAAGGCCGGAATCATATAGGTAGAATATATGCCGGCGAAAGGCTGATAGTGAGAGTCTTCCAAAAGGCTCGAAGAGCGCACGGCAATGGGCTTGCCCACGACATCGAAGAAAGAGAGAAAGTCGGGTTTCAACTCCTCGGGAAGTTTGGCTTTGAGGAAATGTTTCAAAATCTCCTCGTCTGGAATATCGGAGAGCGCGATTTGGTACAGGTTGTTGCTTTCCATGAAAGTATCGAATATGTCGGTACACAGCACCACAGTTTTGGGCACCGTCACATTCACCCCTTCGATATTGTCGAATATAGGATTCCGCTTGATCATGGCATCGATAAACGCCAATCCTCTGCCCTTTCCTCCCAAGGAGCCGTTTCCGATACGGGCAAAATTGGAGTATTTGTCAAAGCGGTCACGCTTGAAAATGGCGACCACGCCCCGGTTTTTCATTTTACGATACTGCACGATAGCATCGAAAATGAGTTGACGCACCTCGGATATTTCGCTCAAATCGGTTATTTTCCGAGGCTGCAACGCCTCGGCCATCGGGAATATGGCTCTCGAATAGAGCCAACGCGAAATGTGATTGCGGGCGGCATGGTAGTAGAGCGACTCATCGGGAATAATGTCGATATTATCTTGCAGGTCTTTCAAGTTTTTTATCGTGACAATGGGTTCTCCCGTGTGCGGATTGATAAACGTAAAGTCACCGAATCCAAAATTTTTCAGAATCGTTTTTCGCAAATCGACGGGCAGTTTCTTGGAGTTCTTATCCAGAAACGAAGCGTTCAACTTAATGGCGTCTTTGTGGTTTTCCCACTCCGACGATTCTATGATAAGCGGCAAATAAGGGTCGCACGAACGCACATAGGAGCAGAATTTGATTCCGGCCTTCTTGTCTTTCTCGCCTCCCCGGATAAAAGAGACATCGGAAATGATGCCCAACATGTTCCCCGAGTATTTCTCATAAATCTGCATCGCCTCCTCATAGGTTCTTGCCAGCATCACCTTGGGACGTCCCCGCATACGCAGCATGCGTTCGTGTTCGTTCAACGCCTCGGTCGAGAAAATTTGCGACTGCTTCAACACGAAATTATACAGATGCGGCAAAATAGAGGAGTAGAACCGAATGGAGTCCTCGACCAACAAAATAAGCTGCACACCCACCGAGGTAATATCGCCCTCGGCATTCATCTTATCTTCTATCAACTTGATTATGGCCACCAGCAAATCGACATTTCCCAACCAACTGAACACATAGTCGACACCGCTCAAATCTTCTTTGGCGATGCGCCGGGAAACTTCGTGCGAGAAAGGGGTCAAAACAACGATAGGGATATAGGGATACAGCCGTTTCATGGCTTTGGCCTGCGAAAAGGTTTCGGAACAATCGACACCGGGCATGGTGATAATGAGGTCGTAGCGTTTCATCGCCAGCTCTTCAAAGGCCTCCTCGTTGGTGGTCACCTGCTTTACCCGAGGCGGAGAACTTAGGTTCAACGACACATATTCGAAGTAAATTTGCTCCTCGACCCGCCCGTCTTCTTCCATAATAAACGCATCGTACCGGCTCGCAACAAGTAAGACATTGAAGACTCTTTTTTGCATTAAGTTAGCAAAAGAGGTGTCTTTTAGATATAATTGATTTATATTTGGTTCATTCATTGTTTTCTTGTCGATTTCGGCTTACAAATTGCCATTTTTTATTTTTACAATTTTATTGTTCAAAAGTAGTAAAAAAAATTTTTTTATCCACATAAATATGTACATTTGCTGTATGAGAAAGGAGCATCTCTCCAAGGAGGTGCCAAAATAGAATTTAACTAAACAATATCGCGACTATGAACATCGAACACATCATGACATCATTGGCGGCAAAGCACCCCGGTGAGTCGGAGTATCTACAAGCAGTTCACGAGGTGTTGCTCTCTATCGAAGAGGTTTACAACCAACACCCCGAATTTGAAAAAGCCAAACTGATCGAGCGGCTTGTCGAACCGGACAGAATTATCACTTTCAAAGTTCCTTGGGTAGACGACAAGGGCGAAATACAAGTCAACTTGGGCTACCGCGTACAGTTCAACAACGCCATTGGCCCGTATAAAGGAGGTATCAGATTCCACGCCTCGGTAAACCTGTCGATTCTGAAATTCCTCGGATTCGAACAAACTTTCAAAAACGCACTGACCACACTGCCTATGGGTGGCGGTAAAGGCGGTTCCGATTTCAGCCCCCGCGGCAAATCCGACGCCGAGATCATGCGGTTCTGCCAAGCCTTCATGCTGGAATTGTGGCGCCATTTAGGACCCGATACCGACGTGCCTGCGGGCGACATCGGCGTGGGTGGCCGCGAAGTGGGCTACATGTTTGGCATGTACAAGAAATTGACGCACGAGCATACCGGAACCTTCACCGGCAAAGGACTCGAATTTGGCGGCTCGCTTATCCGTCCCGAAGCAACCGGCTACGGAGGTCTCTATTTCGTAAAACAAATGCTGGCGACCAAAGGAATAGATATTGCCGGCAAGCGGATTGCCATCAGCGGATTCGGCAACGTGGCATGGGGTGCAGCCTCAAAAGCCACCCAATTAGGCGCCAAAGTGGTAACCATATCGGGACCAGATGGTTATGTGTATGATCCCGACGGCATATCGGGCGAAAAAATCGACTACATGCTCGAATTGCGGGCTTCGGGCGAAGACATCGTCGCCCCCTATGCCGAGAAGTATGGCGTCGAATTCTTCCCGGGTAAACGCCCCTGGGAACAGAAGGTAGATATAGCCCTCCCGTGCGCCACCCAAAACGAATTGGACGAAGAGGACGCTAAACACCTGATCGAAAACGGCGTGATTTGCGTAGGCGAAATCTCGAATATGGGTTGCCGCCCCGAAGCTATCGACCTCTTTATCAAACACCGAATCATGTATGGCCCGGGTAAAGCGGTCAATGCCGGCGGCGTAGCCACCTCGGGATTGGAAATGACGCAAAACGCCATGCACATCTCGTGGAGCGCCGAAGAGGTAGACCAACGTTTGCACCAAATCATGAGTGACATTCACGCTCAATGTGTGAAATACGGCACCGAACCCGACGGCTATATCAACTATATGAAGGGCGCCAACATCGCAGGCTTCATGAAAGTAGCCCGAGCCATGATGGCACAAGGTATCGTATAACATTCTCCTTATCATACATGTATGGAGCAGCATCGTGCGAGCGCGACGCTGCTCCTCTTTTTATACCCGTTCTCCACGACGAACCAATTCCTGCGCTCGATTGTTTCTCTACTCAAAACCCATAAAAGCCTCGTATATGAAAAAGTTGGTTTCGTGGCTCTTGCTGTGTGCTTCGTTAAACACCGGCTACGCCCAAATAGAGATAGGACGCGTCGACCCTCCCTGCTGGTGGACAGGCATGGAAAACCGCGAGTTGCAAATCATGCTGTATGGCAAAGACATAGCCGACTGCGACACGCAGATTGAACACCCGGGAGTATCGCTCACCAAAGCTGTGGCGCTCGAGAGCAAAAACTACCTGTTTCTCTATCTCGACATCGCTCCCGAAACCCAGCCCGGAAATTTCGACATTCGATTGTCCCGAAAAGGAGAAACGCAAACCCTTCGGTACACCCTGCACAAGCGGAGCATGCCCGGCGAGGAGCGAAAAGGATTTGATGCCTCGGACGTGCTTTACCTCATCATGCCCGACCGTTTCGCCGACGGCGACCCTGCCACGAATGTCATACCCTCCATGCGGTTCCCGGCTCCCGTAAACCGGCAAGACCCCAACGCCCGGCACGGTGGGGACTTGCAAGGAATTGCCCGACATTTGGACTACATAGAGGACTTGGGCGTGACAGCCATTTGGCTGAACCCGGTTCTCGAGAACGATATGCCCGGAGGCTCCTACCACGGATATGCCACTACCGACTATTACCGGGTGGATCCTCGTTTCGGCACCAACGAATATTACCGCAACTTAATCGCCGAGTGCCACAAGCGGGGTTTGAAAGTGGTCATGGACATGATATTCAACCACTGTGGCGACCAACACATTTGGTTTTTGGACCGCCCCTCGCACGACTGGTTCAACTTTCCCGACGGCTACCGCCAAACCTCCTACCGGCTTACACCTCACTTCGACCCTTACGCCTCGCAATACGACCGGAGCATGACCGTAGAGGGGTGGTTCGTAGAGAGCATGCCCGACTTGAACCAACACAACCCTCATTTGATGAAATACCTCACCCAGAACAGCATCTGGTGGATCGAGTTCGCAGGAATCGACGGCATTCGCATGGACACCCACCCTTATGTGTTTTTTGATTCCATGTCCGAATGGTGCGCCGCCATCGACCGAGAATACCCCCATTTCAACATCGTGGGCGAGTGTTGGTATGGCACCGAGGCCGGATCGGCCTATTGGCAAGAGAACAGTATCCTCGACTCCCGGCGGAACTCCCACCTCAAAAGTGTCATGGACTTCCCATTACAAGGCATCGCGCACGAGGCGTTCACCTCGCCTACCGATAGCTGGGGCGGGCTGAACCTCGTCTATGACCATATCGCGCTCGACTTCATGTATGCCAACCCGATGAATGTACTCACTTTCCTCGACAACCACGACACCGATCGGTTCCTATTATCGGAACCCCGGAATTTGGGATTTTACAAACAGGCCGTCGCATTCTTGCTCACTACCCGGGGAATCCCTCAGATTTATTATGGCACCGAAATTCTCATGCACGGGAGCAAACAACAAAGTGACGGACTGGTTCGACTCGACTTCCCGGGAGGATTCCCGGGCGACACCGTCAACGATTTCCTTCCCCAAGACCGCACCCCGCTCCAAAACGAGGCTTTCGACTTTTGCCGCACGCTCTTGAAATGGAGACGAAACAATCCTTGCTTGTCGCACGGCGAAATGACACACTTTATGCCCAACAACGGATTGTATCTTTATCGCCGCAGCTACAAGGGGAAAAATGTGCTGGTCATCATGAATGGCAACGACTCCCCTTTGACTGTCGATATGAGTCGTTACAACGAGATACTCTCGGGGGTAGAATCGGCCCACGAAATCGTCACTCACGAAACAGTATATTTCGCACCTGTCATGGAGTTCGCTCCACGAGCTTTATATATTTTGAAATATTAACCAACCACATCACCCCTTCTCCCTCATTGCTTCAAACTCCCCCACTACATTTACGATAAATGGCGAGAGATAGATTCAAACTCCTCCTCTCCTTTGGTTTGTTTGTGGTAAGGGATACATTTAAACTCCTCCCCTGTGTTCTCCGTAAGGAGAATATAGGGGAGGTGGCACGCAGTGACGGAGGGGTTGAAATGCTTTTATACTCAGTGTTTTAATTTTTGACGGAGGGTTTAAAAAAAGATAGCTCCCGAGAAGAGTAAAAAAAGAGCGGCAGGTTATCGCCCTGCCGCCCATACAATTTACCTGAAAAGAGAGGTTATTTCACGATCACCTTCTGTGACCGCTCCCCTGTGCGCACGAGATACACGCCAGCGTCGGCCAGCGACACCGTGGTGTCATTGCCCATATAGACCAGTTGCCCCGTGGCGGTATATACCCGATAGGTATCTGTGTTGTTCTCGACATGCAGGGTGCGGCCGACGACATAGACCCGGGTCGATTCGCCGGATACAGCCTCCACGCCGGTGGATATGGACTCGAACTCGGCCACCAGATCGACGCTCTCCGTCACGAATACCGTGCGGGGATTGTCGGTGTTGCCGTCGTTCCACCGCACGAAGCGGTAGCCCTCTTTCGGCGTGGCCGTCAACACGGCGGTCACACTGCCCTTGGTATCGTCGCCCGAGCTGACCGTGAGTTTGCAGGAGGCCGAAAATTCGGCCGTGAGCGACATATCCTCGGTGACGGTCATCTGCCGGGGATTGTCGGTGTTGCCGTCGCTCCATTGCACGAAGTGGTAGCCGCTCGTCGGTATGGCGGCGAGGGTGACGGTCTCGCCCTCGTCGTAAGTGCCTCCGCCCATCACGCTGCCCATCGCCTCGTCCGCCGAAGCGACCTCGACGGTGTATCGGTTCACGCCCGTCTCCTGCATATTGACAAAGTTGCGCCAGTACTTGGCGGCTTGATATTTCGCTTTGGTTCCGGCCGGCACATAGAGTGGCATGTAATAGTCGTCGAAGGTGTTGGGCCATATCTCGGGCGGGGTCGTGGCCTGCGAGGTGACCGACCCTAACCGGGTACAGTAGGTGAAAGTATTATCCCCGATACTCGTCACCGATGCGGGAATGGTTACCTCAGTTAAACCGCTACAACTCGAGAAAGCATAATCCCCGATACTCGTCACGCCCTCGGGAATCGTCACCGAAGTTAGCTTACTCATATTCCGGCAGAGATTGGCGGGAATCTGTTCCACACTCTCCCCGAACACAAATGTCTCTATATTATCGGCTGCGTCTTGGAACAGAGCCTCGTCCGGATTATTGACTTCATAATTCCGGGCATTCCATGTGACCGAGGTCAAGCCCGTGCAACCCACGAAAGCGTTCTCCCCGATACTGGTCACCCCCTCGGGAATCTTCACCGAGGTCAAGCCCGTGCAATTCCAGAAAGCAGAGTTACTGATACTGGTCACCGACTCGGGAATCGTCACCGAGGTCAAGCCCGTACAACCCATGAAAGCACTATACTCAATGCTGGTCACCGACTCGGGAATCGTCACCGAGGTCAAGCCCGTGCAACCCTTGAAAGCAGCGCTACCGATACTGGTCACCGACTCGGGAATCGTCACCGAGGTCAAGCCCGTGCAACCCGAGAAAGCAGAGCTACCGATACTGGTCACCGACTCGGGAATGGTGATCGAAGTCAAGCCCGTGCAACCCAAGAAAACACTATAACCGATACTGGTCACCGACTCGGGAATGGTGATCGAAGTCAAGCCATCGCAATTCCCGAAAGCACCAGCCCCGATACTCGTCACCGATGCGGGAATGGTTACCTCAGTTAAACCGCTACAACTCGAGAAAGCATAATCCCCGATACTCGTCACGCCCTCGGGAATCGTCACCGAAGTTAGCTTACTCATATTCCGGCAGAGATTGGCGGGAATCTGTTCCACACTCTCCCCGAACACAAATGTCTCTATATTATCGGCTGCGTCTTGGAACAGAGCCTCGTCCGGATTATTGACTTCATAATTCCGGGCATTCCATGTGACCGAGGTCAAGCCCGTGCAACCCGAGAAAGCAGAGCTACCGATACTCGTCACCGACTCGGGAATGGTGATCGAGGT
>CALUFO010000032.1 GCA_944320015.1 uncultured Barnesiella sp.
ACTTGAAAACCAAAGAGAAGGAGGAGTTTGAACTATCTACACTTCTCCTCTGTGTTGCGCCAGCAATATAGGGGAGAAACCGAGGGACGATAGTCCCGAGGAGAGGGGTTGAAAAAATAAATTAAAAGCGCTGTGTATAAAGGTATTTAAACCCCTCCGCCCTAACGGGCACCTCCCCTATATTCCCCTTACGGGGAACACAGAGGAGGAGTTTAAATGTAACCCCTTGCCGGTTACAAAGGACAGAAGGAGGAGTCTAAAACTATCCTCTGTTACTTGAAAACCAAAGAGAAGGAGGAGTTTGAACTATCTACACTTCTCCTCTGTGTTGCGCCAGCAATATAGGGGAGACACCGAGGGACGGTAGTCCCGAGGAGAGGGCTTGAAAAAGCCAGAGGGGTTGAAAAAGCCAGAGGGCTTGAAAAAAGAAATTTGCAACCTTTATTGAACAAAACGACAGCAAAAAGCACCGATTTAATATTTTTTATACATTCACAATACTCCCCAAAAACATGTGTAAAAATATATTTATCAGCATTTTAGCCAATCATCGGTGTAAAAAGTAGTTGTAAAAGCATATTATAAAACATATTTTTTTGTTTGTTTATCTGCAAAAAAAGGTTGTCCTTTGTGTCAATAACCTAAAACAATCTTTTTTACCTTAAAAAAATTAATACCTATTGAAAACCTATAAAAAAAGAGCTTTTGAGAAAAAGCTCTTTTTTTATTGCCCACAAAACCGCATTCCTCCAAAGGCTCACGCCTCCCGCTATCGCACAACACACTCTATATAAACACGTTAACAACTACACAACAGCCCGGCGGCAGCGTTCACACTCCCGAGAGTGATTTTATGCAGTATTTTGCAAAAATATATTTATCACCAAAACAAGCCTTACCCCGACATTTAGACAAAAAAAATATATTTTTTATATCAATTTTTCAAATATATTTCTATATTTGCAAACTATATAGAAAAGGTAAATTAATATTTCACATAAATTCTTTACTAATTTATTTTAATTATGAAAAAATCTTACCTATTCACTTTTATCGGATTGGTAATGAGTTCACTGGGATTCACACCCCTTGCTCATGGCCAAACGTTTCCGTACTCTTGCGGATTCGAGGACGATACAGAAAACGCACAGTGGACACTTGTCAACGGTACCCAAACAAACCAATGGTATATAGGCACGACCGCCAAGCACGAAGGCGAAAAAGGACTGTACATATCCCACGACGCCGGTGCTACGAACAGTTACAACGCCTCTGAGACAAGTTCGGTATATGCCTACCGTACCATCGAAATCACCGAAGAGGGTGGATACACGATATCTTTCGATTCAAATATCATGGGAGAAGGGCGCTATGACTACCTTCGGGTCTTCCTGGCTCCCGGTAACATGGAGTTCACGGCCGGTTCTTCTACCGGTATCTCCACCACCGAGCTACCCGAGGGTTGCGTCGCACTCGACGGGGGAACCTATATCTCGGAACAATCGGGCTGGGAAACGAAACTCGTCTCACAGAGCCTTCCCGCAGGCAGTTATAAATTGGTATTCTATTGGAAAAACGACGGGAGCGGAGGCGAAGCTCCCGTGGCTATCGACAATGTGAATATCACCAAGATGTCCAACGAACCCGAAATAAACGTGGCCGCCAGCCTCGAATTTCCCACCGCCGCAGTGGGCGGAAGTTCTATGGCTTCGTTGGCCATCACCAATAACGGTGGCGGGGCGCTCACGATCTCGAGTATAACGTTCGACAACCCCGCGTTCAGCGTTGCCGGCACGCCCGATTACTCCGAGTCTATCGCTGCGCTGGGCGGCTCCAAGACCTATCAGATACAATTCTCTCCCACTTCGGAGGGCGAGACAACCGGCACGATGACCATTCACAGCAATGGCGACGACGCTACGGTTTCCCTCTCGGGAACAGGCTATGCGGCCATCGAGATTACCGACGATACCCCTTTGTTCGAGGACTTCAATGCGCTCGACGAAAGTGCCGACAACTTCGGGTTGCTCTACTGGGCCATGAAGCCGGGCTATGCCACAGGTAGCTCTTCCACCTCGTGGAAAGTAAACACCTCGTCGCCATACACCGTGGATGGGAAATCGTTGCAAGCCGTCGATGCGCAAGCTACCGCCACGACGCTGCTCATAAGCCCCATGTTGAAATACAACGCCGACCGTCAGGCAAAAATTTCGTTCTACATGAACCGCATCGCCGATTCTCATGAATCGAAACAAAACGAAGGATTCAAAGTGTATGTCAGCTCCGATAACGACATTTACAGCTACGACAGCGACGGCAACATCGTAATCAACGATGACAACACCGTCACCACGCTGGTAGAGCCTATTCTTCGCGCCCCGAGATATGCCGGCGACGAAGTCTCCGCAGCAGGCATGTACCAAATGGAAGTGAATATCCCTGCCGAAATGGCCGGGCAAGAGTTCTATGTCATCTTCGAGGCGATTCAAGAATATGGTAGCAGCAACTATATCGACAACATTAAAATCGAGTTGGTACCCAACACCCCGAAACTGGGCGAGGTAATCGAATCGATCGACTTCGGGTTGGTAAAAGCCGGCGAAACCGTTTCGCGGGAATTTTCGCTGTCCAACGTCGGAGCCCAACCATTGAAAGTTTCTTTCTCGCAAGAGCTTGCCGATTCGCCTTTCTCGATTACTCCCACAACGGGCAATATCGCATTCAACGAACAACAGACCTTCACCGTAAGTTTCCAAACCGACGAGGTCGGCGCGTTCAACGACTCTCTTTTCATCTCGACCAACGGCGGTAACGACGCTATCGCCCTCGTTGCCGAGACCTATCCTTCCACGGCTTATTACCAAGACTTCGAGGCTTCGACCAACTTGCCCAACGAATGGGTTACGTCTTTCAACGACAAAGAGATCGAATACAAGATCTCTGACGTCGACGATAACAACGTGGTTACCTCATCGAGGGTAAACAGTTGGGGATCTGTTTCGTCGGTAAGCGACACCTTGTTCTCGCCGGTTGTCTCGGGCAAGGTCTCGTTCGAGTTTAAGAGACAATACACGTCGTCTTCTATCTTCGAAGTTTATATCTCCAACGCAGCCGGTGAGTTGACCCCCGTCGAACTCGGTGACCCCAATACCAATTGGAACCTCGTCGAGGTCGACAACGTGCCCGAAGGCTCGCGCATCGCGTTCCTGATGTTCAGCACATACCTCGACAACTTCATTGCCTTCTCGCACGAAGAGATTACCAAAGGTGTTCAACTAATTAAAGATGACTACAATCGCCCGAGCAGCTTCTACAGCCTGTATGCCGGGCCCGACAGAGCCGAAAAAAACGCCCTTCAATTCTCTTTCAAGAATATCGGTTCGGCTGGTATCATAGGCGGCTCCTACAACTTCACGACCCAATTGGTCGACGCGAATGGCGCGCCCGTCGAAGGCATCTCCTATAAGACCTGCATCGTCGACGGCGAGGAAGAGACCATCTATGAAGACAATGTAATCCCCGGCCCCGAATTGGTCGTAGGTGCCGAAAAGACATTGACAGGCTACCTCATTATCGAGTGCGAAGATGAGGTCAACAAACTGTCATTCCGCGTTCATGCCAACGGAGTGGACAACACCCACTTCGCCACCGTAGAGACCGGTAACAACATCACCCTGCATCCCAACAAGGGACGCGCGTCGTTGTCCAAACTGGAATTTGGGCTCGCCAACAAAGCGACCACCGTAAGCTACACCATCGACAACAGCAGCACCAACGGCGCCTTGACCGTATCGGCCATTAACGTGCCCGAAGGCGCGCCCTTCTCGGTAAATGCCGAGTTGCCTATCACTATTCCCACCAACGACGAAGCTACGATACAAGTCACCTTCGCCACCGAGGACGCCGGCACCTATGCCGACAGCATCACTGTCGTTCACGACGGTATAGGCGACACGAAGATTCCCGTTTCGGGTACGATGCTGTCGCCCACTACACTGCTCGAGTCGTTCGAAGGCGAAGTGTTCCCGCCCATCTTGTGGGAAGTAAAACAAGGTGAATGGGAAAGAACCTCCAACGACCAATACGATGGGGAAGCCAGTGCCGTCAACACGACCAACACCCCCGACACGCTCGTGACTCCGCTGCTCCACTTGGCAGCAGGCGACTCCATTGCCTTCTCGGCAAGAGCTACCAGCAGCTCGGGCTACGAGACCGATGTGCTCTACTCTCCCGACGGCAAGGCATGGAATCTGTTGCAGACATTCGCGGTTTACGGGACTTATTACAGCAATTGGGCTCAACTGGCAGCCTACATACCCGAAGATTTCGCCGAGGGCGACTACTACATCGCTTTTGCCAGCAAGAGAACCTACATCGACTTGGTTTATGGCCCGCAGGTGATTTATCAAGACCACCGCATCGACATTAAAGGATTCTCGGGCAAGAACACCGGTATGGTCAACTATACCCAAGAGTTTACCATCGACATCGCTTGCTTGGGCACCGAAGGCGAAACAGCCGAAAGCTACTCGATCGCCTTGATGAACGGAGAAGAGAACATCGGCAACTACGTCGTTGAACCTATGGTTTTGGGCGACATGAAGAGCTATACCTGCTCGTGGACCCCGAGAGCCGCCGGCGAAGCCTCGATCTACGCTTTGCTCACGCTCAACGGCGTGGTGACCTCGACCGACACCATCACCGTCGATGTGGCCGAAGAAAAATTCATTTCAGAGCTACAAGTGGGAACCGAAGAAACAATTGATGCTGGCAAAGTCTACTTGAATATCTATAATTACCACTCGGCATTCCAAACCATCTTCCCCGCTGAAATATTAAATATACCTACTGGGACATCTATTAACGGTATCACATTACCTACCGCTCCCGAAAACAATGACCGTTATACCTCAGGAACAATTCATGTATGGATAGAGAACAGCGAATTGACCGATGCGTCGACGATGGACACTATCAGCATCGACACAGCCACAAAGGTTTATGAAGGATCCTATACCGTTGAAGAAGGACCTATATCCAGTGATGTTGTGATTGAATTTAACGAACCATTCCTATATACAGGCAACAGTATAAGCCTTGTCATTGCATGGGAGCACACTCAAGCATATACAAGCGACTTTAAATTATACAAGAACGATCATGAAAGTAACTTGACTCTGTATTCAGGTAGCGATAGCGATGATCCTGCTCCTAACTTCGGTGAAAACAATACGAAGAGATCTAATTCATACCCGACGATTCTATTCGCATTGGCTCTTGAAGCGCCCAAGGTTCACGGTATCGTAACCCGCGCCGACAACTCGAGCCCGATCGAAGGCGCGACCATTACCCTGCAATCGGGCGAAGTGATCTACACCGGCACGACCGACGAGACGGGAGCATACAGCATCGATGTATTGCAACCGAACAAAGAGTATGCGATCTCGGTTAGTCACGACGAGTTCACAGTCATCGAAGGCGAAACCGTCCTGGTTGAAACCCAAGACATCGAGAAGAACTTCAGCATGACCGTAATCACAGGCATCGACCACACCGCCGAAAAAGCAATGAAGATATACACCCACTCGGGCAATATCTACATCGAAGCCGGCGCAGTCATCGAGACCGTCAAGATATACTCGATGAGCGGAAGCCTGTGTGCGAGCGAAGCTCCGGCCAGTGAATCGGCTGTCATCAATGCCGGCGGACTCAAAGGCATTTATGTCGTAGAAGTACAAACTCCCGGAAGCGTGAAACGCGCCAAAGTAAGACTCTGATAAGTCTACTTAACCATAATAATAGCGGGAGCGACCCCAACGGGCCGCTCCCGTTTTTTTATATGGGTACATCTTGTATATAAACATTCATAATTAAACTTCCAACCCCTCTCCTCGGGACTACCGTTCCTCGGTGTCTCCCCTATATCACTGCGTGACACAGAGGAGAAGTGTAGATAGTTCTCACCTCCCCCTTCTTTTAAACGCCCTATCTGTGTGGCTGCGGGTACATTTAAACTCTCCCTCTAAGTTTTCTACAAATGGCAGAGGACACATTTAAACTCCTCCTCTGTGTTTTGCGGAGCAAAATATAGGGGAGGTGGCACGCAGTGACGGAGGGGTTGTTGTTCATTCTTCTCAACAGCGAGAAGAACGAACCAAGAAGCGCTGCCGCTGTTATCGGGCTTATTCGCTCGGCCGCTGCTGCCGCCGTCGGGGGCTGCGGAACTCGCTTCGCTCAGACAGTCCTCGCCCGGGTTCCTCCGCCGACAGGCGTCCTCCCGGCCCGATAAAGGCGGCTTCCCTGCCGGACATGCTGGCGTTATTTTCCTTAACCCCTCTCCTCGGGACTACCGTCCCTCGGTGTCTCCCCTATATCACTTCGTGACACAGAGGAGAAGTTTAAAATGCTCTCATACCCAGAATACTAAATCCACACACGCAATCCTTTACTTTTCTCCCTATTCTTTTTCAATTCTCTCACCCTATATTGTAGCCCCACACGAGATAGGATATGCAGAAAAGCCTTTTTTACGAGACTTTTAATTGTCGAGCTTGCGTCCTTTTGTCGGCCAAGTGATAAATTTTTATTTATTTTGCAATGGATATGAGTTTTAATTATGGATTTATGAGAAAAGACGAGATACAGAAGCCTGTCAAGATTTTGTTTGTGTGCTTGGGGAATATATGCCGGTCACCGGCGGCCGAGGGAGTGTTTACCCATTTGTCGCGGGAGCGAGGCGTGGCCGACAGATTCGAGGTCGATTCGGCGGGAACCTATGGCGGGCATGCGGGAGATTTGCCCGACCCCCGTATGCGGGCGCATGCCGCCCGGAGGGGGTATTTGCTGGATCATCGCAGTAGGCAGGTGTGTCCCGGGGATTTCGAGCGGTTTGACTTGATTTTGGGCATGGACGATTACAATATCGATACCTTGCGCTCAATGGCCGATACACCGGAACAGACAGCCAAAGTGCGGCGGATTACCGATTATTGCCGCCATTATCCGGTCGACTGTATCCCCGACCCTTATTATGGGGGAGCCGATGGATTTGAAAATGTGTTGAATATTCTCGAAGATGCTTGCGAGGGTTTGCTCGAACATTGCCTCCTTTCGTGAGGCGAGAGAGCCGGGCGTTGGAAAAAATCGGGTCGAAGCCAGACCAATTTGTTTGAAAAACTTTATCTTTGCATCTCGAAATAAAAGAGATAAGTATGAATGCTTTACCCGAAGACCCGATGATTTTGTTTTCGTATATCAATACGAAATTGCGGGATAATTATGCGTCGCTCGATGAGTTGTGCGACGATATGCACATCTGTAAATCCGATTTGGTGGCCAAGTTGGGAAGCGTGGGGTTTGAGTATAATCCCCGGCAGAATCGATTTTGGTAATCGCCGGGCAGCCCTGTCCGTTCAGAGAAGGCCATCGGCAGGCTAAGTGAAATCGCCGGTTGGTGTTTGGCTCTGTTGGTCAGTTGAAACGATAGAACACTTAATACAAAAAGACTATGAAAAAGAGAATGATCGCGGCCACATTGTTGGGATTGGCCATGATTTCGGGCGTTTATGCCGAGTCGTCGGTAAAAACGGTGGCTCATCGAGGGTATTGGAATTGCGAAGGCTCGGCCGAAAATTCTTTGACAGCGTTGCAGCGAGCCTACGATGCCGGTTGTTGGGGCTCCGAACTGGATATTTGGCTCACGGCCGACGGTGAGTTGGTAGTGAATCACGATCCCCGGACCCTCGACGGGTTGATAATCGAGGATGCCGATTTTGAAGCGGTAACGGCGTCGAAATTGAAAAACGGCGAGACCATTCCTTCCTTGAAGGCTTATTTGGAAGCCGGGAAAAAATTGTCGCCCATGATTCTGGTGTTGGAACTGAAAACCCAGTCTACGCCGGAGCGGAACAAAAAACTTGCCCGGAAAGTGGTGGCAATGGTCGAGTCGATGAATATGGAGTCGCAAGTCGAGTATATCGCTTTCAGTCACTTGGTGGGGAGCGAGTTAATCCGTTTGGCTCCCGGGGCGAAGGTGGCTTATTTGAATGGCGACAAGACTCCGGCTCAACTCAAATCGGAAGGCTACACCGGGCTTGATTACCAGGCTGGGGTGTTGAAAAAACATTCTCATTGGATTCGCGAGGCTCACGACTTGGGACTGTCGGTAAATGTGTGGACTGTCAATAAAGTCGATGATTTGCAATATTTTATCGATAAGGGAGTAGATTATATCACCACAAACGAACCGGTGCTGTTGCTCGATATGTTGAAAAAGCGGCGATGAGCACTCGTCTCCCTCTCGGGAGATGCCGTGGATAGGCGGCCGGAATATTCGATAACCAATTTGGAATTTGCTCCTTGTCCCGTCTCGGGGGCAGGGAGCTTTTTTATGGGGTCGCCGGTATTTGTACTTTCCCCTTTTCTTTTTCCTCGAAAGTATTTCTCCCTGTGTGAGTTGAAAGAAGATTTAAATTCTCACCCTCCCTGCGTTTTCCGCAAAGGAAATATAGGAGGGAGCCGGAGGTGTGTGGATAAGAAAAGGTGGAGGGGCAGAAAATACAAAGGAAGAAGAAAGAGAGCCGCTTGTTTCATGCGAATATAAAGAGGGTGACCCAAAAGTCAAAGACTTTCAAGGGTCATCCTTTTTTGTTTGGATTACGCCAGATGGTCACAATGA
>CALUFO010000033.1 GCA_944320015.1 uncultured Barnesiella sp.
CGTTTAGCTCAGCTGGTTTAGAGCATCTGCCTTACAAGCAGAGGGTCGGCGGTTCGAATCCGTCAACGCCCACCACCCAACAAAAACAACATATATGTCCGCACTTGTAAGCGATTTGGCTTGCAGGTGTTTTTTATTTCCGCTTGTCCCGATCTCGATACTCGATACTTGTTCCCACCAAGCGAGTACCTTTCGTCCGAACCGAGTTACCACAATATTTGCAACGATAGTACGAATAGTAATGTTCGGTAACGGTTGTCTCTTTCTCGACATACTCATCGACCGTATCGGTTATGACAAGTTTATCCCCATGCCTTTCCACCTTGCGGGCGAGCAACTTACTCTCGTCATGTTCATCGACCGAGACCACCGTACGTGTATCGCCATTACCCAAAAATTCCATCGCATTGACCCTATGACAACGGGGACAACGGGAACTGACCTCAACCGACATCAACATCCAAGCGACCGCGATTCCTACATAAACGAAAAAGATATTGATCGATGGCGTTGAAAAAAAGAGTATATACAAATGAAACACAACTATAATACCCAATATCGACAACAGTTTGACCAGTTTATTGGGGAACGGCCTTATGTAGAGAAACACATAGCGCATCAACACTGGAACCAAAAAGGCCAACAACAGCACCATGAGCGTATCGACCACCCCGGCAATACCCCGGGCAGCCCATAACGGAAGGGCTCGACTGTTCACAAAATTTCCAAACGGAAATGCTTCGTAATACCCCGTACGCATATAATGGGGATTAACCCGTATATGAGCATTAAGCACCCGAGAATATTGGGGGAACGAACGATAAGAATCTTCCGACAACTGATAATCGGCCAATGTATCATTCTCAAAAACCAAAAACATAGTCTTATGTACCATGCTTATGCTGTCGTCCCCTACCATGATAGACTGACCCGGGAAATAGGCATATTTCTTGTTGCCTTTCACAAGGATACTTTCAGCCGGCTCATATCGGTCTTCAATTACATTCAAACTATCGCCTTTCAAACCTTCCAAATCCTTAACAAAAACAGTCATGCGATCTATATCGGTATGCAATTCGCCTTCGTGCCATGGATTGTAAATAGGTATTTGGTCCTTGATAGGCCAATATATCGGTTCAAAAGCCAATTTCTCTCCATTGTCGAGATGATACAAGTAGGGGTAATCGCTCTGTTTTTTCTCCGATTTCATCGGATTCTTTGCCAACCGCTCCACTCGTTCCACACGAAAAGGTTTCAACTCGCCATCGACCAAAAGTTTCACCTCCAATCCGGTGGCAGCTTCGGGGAGTTCGGCAATGCCCCGAGTACCATCTTGTAATTCTATTTGGAATTTAGCCCACGGCTTGTAACTCAACAAAACCGGCTCATCGGGCAATTCGTAACAGATAGCCAACACCTTTACTATGGTCCCAGCCCGCAATTTTCGCATCACCTCCTTGCCCGAACTGTCCACCACCTGCATCTCGGTACTCCATTGCACCTTCACTTCTCGAGCATGCTCCCGCACCTCTTCCGATTTCAAAGAAGCATAGTCAAGCATATTCCACAACCCGAAGTTACCCCACGGCAATATGCAAAGCAATCCCACATAGATGACGATACCACAAAATATGCGCCATATATCTTCATTTTTCTCAATTATTCTGTAACGACTTCTATCCATATTATCCCCTTTTGTCTAACAGCAAAAAGATTCTATCTATCGAGACTAATGGCCTTGCTTAATCAGAGCCTCGGCTCGTTCCTCTATTGGGCAAAAATAAACATTTTTTATCAATGTTCCAAAATATTCCCACTCCTTCACATTAGGGGGGGGGGGAGGGGAAACTAAAATTGGGGAAATTTTTACTTAAATATTCCATTTATCATAAACTTTTATATCTTTGTACCGGATCATTTCACAATTATATTTTCCCCAAAGGTCAAAATAGATTTCTTTTATCCTTTTTTACTCAACAATAAGATGAAAACAAAATCATTAACTTTATTGCTCTGCCTATTCTATTCATGTGCATTTTATCTTCAAGCCCAATCGATTAGCGAGGAAGTTGCTCGCAAGGAAGCTTACCGATTCTTACAAGAAAATACGTCAAGAGTCTCCCACAAAAAAAACATATCTTCTGCCAATACCCAACTGCTCTTGACAGAAAAAAGACAGCTGAGCAACGGAGAGCCAGCCTACTATATCTTCAACCGGGGAAGTGCCGAGGGATTTATCGTAATTGCCGCACAAAACGAAGCCACCGTATTGGGATATGCCGACAATGGCCTATTCGATACCGACCAAATCCCAGTTGGACTCCAAGAGATGCTGGACGACTATACCCGGGAACTGGAATGGGCCAGCAACCACCCCGATGCCTTCGCCCCGGCATCTCAAAGCAACTCGATTGAGAGACCGGCAATCGCCCCCATGTGCGAAGCTTTATGGAATCAAAATGACCCCTACAACCGAATGGCTCCTGTAAAAGATGGGAAAACTTGTGTTACGGGTTGTGTCGCTACGGCTATGGCTATTATCATGTATCATCACCGCTGGCCGGAGCAAGGCGAAGGGAGTTCAGGAGAAGTCGATTTTAGCTCTGCCCGATACGGGTGGGACCAGATGACCCCCGTATATAACGAGGAAAGTTCCGAAGAGTCATGCCAAGCCGTGGCTCAACTCATGTACCATTGCGGTGTGTCCGTAAATATGAAATATGGTGTAAACGAAAGCAGTGCCGTCGTCAAATTAGCAGCACCCGCCTTAAACAACCATTTCGGATACAAAGGAGCCTTGTTCGCCTATCGTGACCAATATGGAGCCGCCGCATGGACCGACCTCATTTACAACGAACTGGCCGAAGGAAGGCCGGTATTATATGCCGGCGGAAGCCACGCCTTTGTCTGCGACGGATACGACGGGAACGGATATTTTCACTTCAACTTCGGGTGGGGCGGTTTCAGCAACGGCTATTTCCGCCTCTACTCCATCATTCCGGGAGAAATCGGAATCGGGGGAGGTACTGGCGATTACAGCTCTTCACAACAAGCCATCTATGGCATAGAACGGCCCGACACAAACCGGCATATTCCCCTGTCCATTATCGGCAATTTCATACATTTGGTCGATATGGGAGACGGTCAATATCTCTACTATGGCGCCGATGTGGTCCATGCCGGAGAGGAGTCTCTCACAATAGAATCGGGACTCGAAATAGAATCGATACAAAGCGGCGAACGACAATTCCATTCCATAACAGAGGTATCATTCCCGGCCAACTACTCCCAAACGAAATATCAATTCGAAGCCGATCTTCAAAACCTGCCTCAACTCCCCGTAGGAGAATACCGTCTCTACCCGGCTTATTACATAGCCAATAAAGACAAAACAACCATAATCCCATTTGCCGCCGACCGAGTGCAATACTTATCTCTGTCTGTTTCCGAATCGGGTACGACAATCTCCCTACCGGTACCAGAACCGACCTTCGACATACAAATCACCACCCCTCACCGGCTATATAGCGGCAAGAACGCCAAGTTCAATATGGAAATCACCGCCCACGGCTACGAGTATGTAGGGACCATGCAACTCATTCTCTCCCATCTCAACAGTTCCTCCACGTGGCAGTTAACCCGGGCTATCGCCCTATCGCCCGAAGAACCTGTTCAATTCACATGGGACGGAGTATTGTCTACTTCAAGCGGCAGCCCCATACCAGCCGGAGAATACAAGTTGCGAATACAAGCCCAATACAACACGATTTTCGAACAAGACATAACCGTATTGCCTCTCCCCGAACCGAGTGTAATTGAGCTCGCCGCCCCCATTTCGGTCAAAAATCAAGGAGCCGTATCGCCCGATGACTTCGAAGCCGACATTACCCTGCGATGTACCGAAGGTTCTTTTGTAGGTGAAGTGTTCATCGAATGTTTCGACTCAAACGGCAACGGCATAGCCGACCCGTTTGTAAGTGAGTTTCTCGAACTGCAAGAAGGTGAAGAATGGTCGTTGAAACACACCCCGCTACTAACTGCGGCCAAAGGCACAATCGCCGAAGTGGCTGTCCTACTGGTCGATCAATCGGGGACCGGTTCGTTTATCGGGCCTGAGTCATACAACAGAATTCCTTTCTTGGTTGATCCGGAGCACTATCTTGCCATCGAGGATCCCACAATTTTCCCCGACACGGAGTTCCAACGTTATCTCCACTCGATCGACTGGCTCGGCGACGGATATATCTCGGATTATGAATTACATCAAACTACCTATATAAACGTCAACAATCAACAAATACAGTCCTTGAAAGGCATCGAATATTTCGAACGCCTTACCCGACTGGACTGCAACCACAACGAGATTACCCGGCTTGATCTTTCAAGGAATAGCCAGCTTTCCGAAATCAACTGCCAATACAATCAACTCGACTCCCTCATTTTGGAGAACCACTCCCAACTTTCATGGCTAAGTTGTAACGATAACCGGCTTGCCCAATTGCGCATATACAATGCTCCCTCGTTGAGCATGTTGTTTTGCAGGAACAACCAATTACAGAATTTCGACTTCGACGTCATGCCACAGTTGACCGACCTCTTCGCCGACAATAATCCACTGACTCATATAGCGGACTTCGATTTCGAGAAACTTCCTGCACTTAAAATGTTCAACTTGGCAAACAGTCAAGCGACCTCTTTTTCTCCGGTAAGTACCTCCATAGAGACCTTGGTCATTTCCGGCAACAATAATCTCCAAAGCATCGATTTATCGAACTGTGAAATGCTATCGACCCTTCATATACAATCCTGTCCCGTACTCTCCGACGTACTGACCGATAATCCCAGCCTTACCTCTATCCTGCTGTACGAAAACCCCAAACTTGCTTATATCGACCTTTCGTCCAGCACTCTCTTATCCGACTTTTCTTCACTCGGTTGTCCCTTGTTCATGCTCGATTTAACCGCCAGCACCCGACTGACCTCCGCTCGATTCGAAAATTATGGTTGCAGTTTCTCGGTAACCCTCAACGAAGAAAGAGCGTTCGACCTCTCGGAATGGATCAACGAAAAAGGGTTCAATCCCGATTGTATCAGTAATCTGAAAAACGCCGAGTTAAAGGGAAATCTACTCTATTTCAAAGATTCATATATCGAATACGATTACCTTACGGGGAATAACACGTTGCCTTCAATTCACGTCTCACTCAAATACGACGGCGAGACCTCGAGCTCTATTCCGAAAGAAATCGATACCCACATATATACCGTCGGACGACAAGTCATAATTAAAGAGTATAACGATGAACTTATATCGGTATTTTCAACAACAGGACAGCTTCTGTTCAACAAACAAGAGTCTTCGTTTATTCTCCCCCAAGCGGGCTTGTATATCATAAAAGTCGGCAACCAAGCGACTCTTGTGTCAGTACCTTAGCGAGGCAACAACTCCTAAGAGATGGACAAAGAGGCCGACCCAAAAGAGATTTTGGGCGGTCTCTTTGTTTTATTATAGAAAAAGATGACCACATTACTTTTTAC